>CAWEIG010000008.1:0-448648 GCA_963809135.1 uncultured Actinomycetes bacterium | reverse complement strand
GCCCAGCGCTGCTGACCAAAACTCCGCCGCCCGCTGCACGTCGGTGACCCCGAGCACCACCACGCCGAATGTCAGCATGGGCGCGAGCTTAGTCAAAGGTCACTCCACGCCACCGCCTGTCGGCACAAGGACGAGCGCGCATCATTGCGGCGAAGCAGCGCGTTCAGCTGAACGCGCTTGGCGGCGGAAGCGGATGTGGGCTCGTTGATCAGCGCGCAAGCAGAGCATGCAACGCCTCGCCGGCGGCGTCTGGAATCTCGAGGGTCTTCGTCCGGCTGGCCGCGCCGCTGACCACGACGACGTCCCGCTTCGCGATCCCGAAAGCTACCGCGACGGCGTCCACCACTGCGGCCGTCGCCTTGCCGTCTACTGCTCGCTCCGCGACCCGGACAACGAGCATGCCGTCATGTGAGCCGCCGACGCCCGGCTGGCGGCTTCCCGGATGCACCCGCACGACGATCCTCATCACCCCACCGTGGGTTCCCAGCGGCCGACCGTTACATGGCATGCATCAAGTAGGCCTTCAGACCACGCGGTCATGGCCCGTGAAGCGCGCTCGCGACCTGCGACACGACGGTGTCACTTATGGCCGCGGTGCCGCCGAAAACCTGCGCCGTTGATACCGCACTGCCGCGCGTGCTGAGGTACGCAGATGTAGGTTCCGGCAGGGGGTCTGTCGGTGCGACGAGTAGGAGCGGGTCGCCCGTGGCTCCGGCGATCGGGCCCGCGGCAAGTGCATCGGGGAAGCTCTCACCACTCGCCACCGAAACTCCAGTGACATCAGGGAAAATCGCGAGCGCAACTGCCGCCGACGTGGCATAACGATCCGCGCCGACCAGAGCTATCGCAGACGGATCAGCTGTTGCCGCTGGGCCACCCACCGCGTAATGCAGGCCTGGGTGCGCGCGCACGTACGCCTCGGTCGCCGGGGTTAGGCTCGAGCCACCCGTGAGAAGGATCGCGCCATGCGTGACGATTGCGGCCGGAACGGCCGACAACGCGTCCGCGAACCCCGCCCCGTTGGCCTCGAAAATCGTTGAAGGATTACCGAGTTTGGCCGCGATCGCGAGCGCAGTGCCGAAACGATCCGCTCCGGAGATTCGCACTGCGGCGAAACCCAGCGCTGATATTGCCGATGCGACCGAAGGCCCCAGCGCTGCCGTTCCACCAACTAGGTAGACGGTTCCACCAGGGTTAAGTACGCGGCTGATCTCGGTTACAGTTGCCTGATCCAACGTGGCGGGCGACGTTAGCAGTAGTGGACCATGATTCGCCGCCGCAAGCGGGCCGCCAGCCAGCGCGTCCGCGAATTGATCCGATCTGGCAAGGACAACGGCTGACGCTACGTGGGATACGGGGAACGCGGACACGGACGCGGCAACCGCGGTAGCTCCGCGGTCTTGCCCGGCTATGCGGGTCGGAGACACGCTACTTCCACCTTGTGCTGCACCGAGGGCGTTCTCGTACCACCGCACCAGTTGGTGAGTGCTCTTGTCATAGGCGACCACCATGTCCCACGGGATTCGGTTCGCCGGAGTCGTGGCGTAGAGCATCGCCCACGAACTCCCGTTCCACGTCCATGTTTCTTCCTCAGCCCCGCCCCAAATGAAGCGGTTGATGTCCGTGTCGACGTTGCTCGCATCGACGAGCACGACCATCTCGCCGGCGTCGGGGTCGTAGACGATCGACGGAGTGCCCGCATCAGCGGGCAGAACCGTCGGTGGCAACTGGTGCCAGTTCGTGCCATCCCAAGTCCACAGTTGAACCGCGCCTCGGGGACCTCCGAAGGTCGCACCGACCGTTGCCAGCACCATCGTGTCTAGAGCCGGGTCGTACGCCATGGAGCATTGGCCGTTCGGCGGAGTAGCTACCGGAGACAGTCGAACCCAGTTCGATCCCGTCCATCGCCAGGTTGCCGGGCTCTGCGAGAAGAGTCCACCGAACATCAACAGTTGCCCGGTCGCATTGTCGAATGCGGCACACGCCGGGGCCATCGCGGGTGACGTCGCAGGGTGCTGCTGCGTCCAGGCGTTCCCGTTCCACGTCCACGTTTGGGTCCCCGGAGGAAGCGCCGTGACAGGGGACGCCGTCACTGGACCGCCGACCATGACGACTTGTTTCGTCGACGGGTCGTATGCGCTGACCGGGTCTGCAACCTGCGGACTTCCAGCTGCGGGCCGGTGCGCCCACGTTGCGCCGTCCCAGGTCCATGTGTCGGGACCTTCGGCGAGCAGGAGCTGGCCCGTTGCATCGTCGAAGACCGGGGAAACAGTTATGCCCGCATCGCGCGGCGCATCGGTCGCCTGGATAACCGGTGACCATCCGGCTGGACCAACGGGCTCGCCCGCCATCGCGGTTCTGCCCGTCGCGACGTAGCCGACAACGACAACCAGGATGACGCTCAACCGCAACGAGGCCAGCTGTCGACGCACGATTCCCCGTCCCCCCACCGTTGGACGCCTCAAAGTTGACCAAGAACCCTGACCGCGCCGCGAACTTCGTCAGCGTACTCGGCCACGTTGGCGTTGGTTACCGCCGCGTTGTCCCGTTGCGCCACGCCGCTCCTGGGGTCTTGACACCTCTGTTCGCCGACCCGCTCAATGCCTACGTGGAGCCACGAATCACAGAGCCAGACATGATCGCGAGCCGGGAGCCGGCTCATCGGTCCCTCATTCGCGCTAAGTGGCTGGTCTTTGCGATGCTCCTGATCCTCGGGGCGAGTACGACAGCCGCAACTTTGGAAGCTGTCCACTACCACCATGAAGTCGTTCGGCTCCGAAGCCGCGCCCTGCCTGTGTCGCCAGCACCGTCGCCAGCGCCGATCGCGTCGGCCGTACCCCAGCCGACACAATCAACTGTCGACGCAACCGCGGCCGGCGACCTGACGGCGCCGTTGACCTCGCAGAGCTACGTCCTCGACACAGGCCGAGTCCAGACGACCGTCTACCTGACCACCGCCTCCTTGCAAGGCGCCGTTGCGCCGCAAGGTCAAATCCGGATCACCGCGCGCATCACCGGTGCAACACCCGGGATCCAGTACCGCCTCATAGGCGGCGACTGCCAAACGAGCTCGCCGCATGACCTGACTTGGGCGCAGGGGACCGCCGACGCGACGGGGGCAGCCTTCCTCGACGGAGTCACGCGGACCTTGCCAAAAGGCGACCAGTACTTCCTGACACTGAACCCTTGGCCCGCCGACGGATCCTCCCCGCAACGTCTTACGCCTGGCATGGAAGGTGACTTCGTACTCGGACAGGCGAACACTTTCGTAGGGCACGTGGACCTTGTGACGGACAACTCAGGCGGAAGCTGCTACGTCGGCCCGTAGCAGGTTCTGAAGTGGGCCGTCTGGCGCAACCATCGACCGTCATCGCGCCGAGCGCAGTGCTGAGAGGCGGCTGATTCCGCGCAGTTCGGCTGCGTAGAAACCGGTTGACTGCTCCCGCGGCGCGGTCAACGCTGTCGCCATGGTTAGTCGCATCTCGCACACCTCCATCGACGCCGCCGACGCTTACTCACAATCGGTCTTCTGGTCGCAGGTATTGGACTTCGTCGAAGATCCCGATGATCCGAACATGCCCGGACACGAGGAATGCTTGATCGCCTCGCGCGACGGGAGTCAGCTGCTGCTCTTCATCACCGTTCCAGACACCAAGCAGGTGAAGAACCGGGTCCATTTCGACCTGCGCGCAGTGGAGGGCAGCCGCGAGCAGGAGGTGGCAAGGGTGGTAGCGCTAGGAGCATCCAAACTCGCCGACCATCGAAGGCCCGACGGCAGCGGCTGGATCACGCTGGCCGACCCTGAAGGCAACGAATTCTGCATCCTGTCTACCCATCCCGCAGGCTCCGGCGCCACCACGTAACCCGCCGAGCGGTGAAGATCTCTTTCGCTCACATTCCGACAGACCGAAGTGCGTCATCGCGGCATCACCGTGCGTCCTACTCCGTTCCGTGCATTCGCTCGGTCGAACTAGGCAGCGTCGCCACCAGAAATCCGAGCTTCAGATCAGCTCAAATGACCTGCGATGGACGGGGGCCGTCAGTTCGGCCAAGGGACGAAAACGGTTAGCAGCGCCCAAGCGACCGGTGCCGCGAGTAAGAGCGAATCGAAGCGATCCATCACGCCACCGTGGCCGGGCAACAGGTTGCCCATGTCCTTGATGCCGAGATCGCGTTTGATCAATGACTCGCTCAGGTCGCCGACCGTCGACGCGACGACGATCGCGAGGCCGAATATGACGCCCTGCCACCACGTGGCGTGCAACGTGAGCGGAAACAGCAGACCGCCGCACAACGCGCATGCGGCGACCGAGCCACCGAAGCCTTCCCACGATTTCTTCGGGCTCACACTCGGCGCCATCGGGTGCTTGCCAAGGAAAACTCCGACCGCGTAACCGCCTGTGTCGCTGCACACCACCGTTGCTATGAACGCGGCGACCCGACGCGGTCCGTCGCCAGGCACGACCATCAGCACCGCAAATCCGCCGAGCAATGCGACGTAGCACGCGACGAAAACACTCGCCGCCATACCCGCGAGTGTGTCGAGCCCGTCAGTGGCGGCACCCCACGCGACCGCCGCGATGATCAGCAAAAGGCTTGCCACAACCAGTTTCTCGGTGCCGCCTGCATAGGTCGCAACCAGCACGGCCGCGACGCCCACAACGAGAGGAATCTGCGGCACCGATACAGCGCGTCCGCGCAGTGCACGACTCAGCTCCCGAACGGCCGCCATCATGATGAGAATCGTGAAGCCAACGAAGATCCACTTCACGATGAACAGCGATGCCGAGGCCGCAGCTGCCAGCAGCAGGCCGATACCGATCGCCGCGCGCAGATCCCGACCGGCTCGAGGCCCCGCCACAACGGGTCCTGGAGTAGCGGGTTCAGGTGGAACGGGCGGAACAGGATTAGACGTGATCGATACGACGATGGGCAATGGGTCGGCGTCCGCGGTCATGCCGTCACACCGCTCGGTACGCGCTCGGGGTTCACATCAGACCTCGAGAAGTTCGACTTCCTTGTGCCGCAGCACCTCATCGATCTGCGCCACATAGCGATGCGTGAGGTCGTCGAGTTCTTTCTCCGCGCGATGCACGTCGTCCTCGCCCGCCTCGCCGTCCTTGCCGAGTTTGTCGAGCGCTTCCTTCGCGTGCCTGCGGATGTTGCGGATCGAGACCTTCGCTTCTTCCGCTTCGCTGCGCGCGAGCTTGATGTAGTCGCGGCGGCGTTCCTCGGTGAGCTGCGGGACGCTGACCCGGATCACGGTGCCGTCGTCCGTGGGATTCACACCGAGATCGGAATCGCGGATCGCCTTCTCGATCGCACGGAGCGAACCCTTGTCATAGGGGTTGATCACGATCATCCGCGCGTCGGCAACCGTGAAGCCAGCGAGCTGGTTCAGCGGCGTGACGGTTCCGTAGTACTCGACGACGACCCGCGCGAACATCCCCGGATGCGCACGACCGGTGCGGATCGCGGCGAAGCTGTCCTTCGCGACGCTGACCGCCTTGTCCATCTTCTCTTCAGCCTCGAAGAGAGTGTCGTCGATCACCTGAACTCCTTGCGGCCGTTAGTACTCCCGACAAACGATCAATACCGGACGCCGATCAGTGGGCGCCGGCGGACACCATCGTTCCGATCTTCTCACCGTGGACAGCCCTGCGGATGTTGCCGTCCTCGAGCAGGTTGAAGACCACGACCGGCATGGCGTTGTCGCGGCACAGGCTGATCGCGGTGGCGTCGGCGAACTTCAGGTCACGGGCAAGAACCTCGTCGTAATCCAACGTGTCGAACCGCACGGCGTCCGGGTTGGTCTTGGGGTCGCTGTCGTAGACGCCGTCGACGCTCTTCGCCATCAGCACGACCTGCGCACCGATCTCCAAAGCCCGCTGGGCCGCCGTCGTGTCGGTGGAGAAGAACGGTGCACCGAGGCCAGCGCCAAAGATGACGACGCGACCCTTCTGCAAGTGGCGGATTGCCCGGCGCGGGACGTATGGCTCGGCGACCTGGCCCATCGTGATCGCGGTCTGCACCCGGGTCTCGACGTGCTGCTTCTCCAGGAAGTCCTGCAGTGCCAAGCAGTTCATCACCGTGCCCAGCATGCCCATGTAGTCGGAGCGGGCACGGTCCATGCCCCGCACCGATAGCTCGGCGCCACGGAAGAAGTTGCCGCCGCCGATGACGACGGCGACCTGCACGCCCTCTGCGACAACGACGCCGATCTGGCGGGCGATCGACACGACCACATCAGGATCGACGCCGAGCATCCCGTCGCCGGCGAACGCTTCCCCGGACAACTTGAGCACGACCCGCTGGTAGCCCTGGTAGGGCATGACGCCGTCCCCTCGCGCGACCACGCCGCCGAACTCGACTTCACCAGAACTGGTCAACGAGCCCCCTCATCAGTGGTTGGCCGCCTGCAGTCTGCCTCAGGATTGCCCCACGCGGAACCTCGCAAAGCGAACCGCCTTGACGCCCGCCTCGTCGAGTACCTGCTGCACCGACTTCTTGCTGTCCTTGGCGAACGCCTGCTCGACCAACACGGCGTCCTTGTAGAAACCGGTCACCCGACCCTCGACGATCTTGGGCAGCGCCGCATCGGGCTTGCCCTCTTCGCGAGCCGTCGCCTCGGCGATGCGCCGCTCGTTCTCGACGACATCGGCCGGCACGTGCTCTCGGTGCAGGTAGGACGGCGAGAAGGCCGCGATGTGCTGAGCGACGTCCTTGCCGACCTCCGGGTGCTCGCGGTCGAGCTCGATCAGGACGCCGAGTTGTGGCGGCAAGTCAGGGCTCGTCTTGTGCAGGTAGGCCACGACATGACCGCCGCCGGTGTACTTGACGAGCCGGCCGAGCTCGATCTTCTCGCCCAGGGCGGCACTGTTCTCGTCGATCAGCTCGCTGACCTTCCGGCCATCGACCTCGGTACCGAGCAACGCTTCCGCATCGGTCGCGTCTGACTCGGCGAACGTCTTCACCAGCGTCGCGCCGAGCTGCTGGAACCGGTCACCCTTGGCGACGAAGTCGGTCTCGCTCTTCAACTCGAGCAGGACGCCGGAACTGCCGGTCGACTGCGCGCCGATCAGCCCGTTGACGGTCGTGCGCTCGGCCCGCTTGCCGACGTCCTTCGCGCCCTTGATGCGCAGCAGCTCGACGGCCTTGTCGAAGTCGCCGTCGGTCTCGTCGAGCGCCTTCTTGACGTCCATCATGCCGGCAGCGGTCAGCTCACGGAGCCGCTTGACGTCGGCCGTGGTGTAGTTCGCCATGATCGCTTTCTCGTCCTTAGGTGTTGGTAGTTCGCTAGTAGGGGCGAGGTTGGTGGTTCGGTAGTAGCGGCGACTCAGAGTTCGGCGTCAGCCGCAGGTGCTTCGGGTTCGACGGCCGCAGCCGGTTCGACGACCGCAGGTGTTTCGACGGCGACGTCAGCGGGTGCGGCGGTCGCTGCCTCGGTTGCGGCGTCCGCAGCTGCGTCAGCCGCTGCGGTATTCCGCACCAGAAGCTCGCGCTCCCAGTCGGCGAGCGGCTCACCGCCGCCAAGCTCACTACCAGCGTCGACATCAGGCTTCGCATCGCCCACCCGAGCGGCGACGCGGGCCATGAGGCCTTCGGCGACTGCATCGGCGACGACCCTCGTGAGCAGGCTCACGGAGCGGATCGCGTCGTCGTTGCCCGGGATCTTGTAGTCGACCTCATCGGGGTCGCAGTTGGTGTCGAGGATCGCGACGACCGGGATGCCGAGCTTGCGAGCTTCGCCAACGGCGATGTGCTCTTTCTTGGTATCGACGATCCAGACCGCGCTCGGCACTCGCGACATCTCGCGGATGCCACCGAGGGTCTTGAGCAACTTGTCCTTCTCGCGCTGAAGAACGAGGGCTTCCTTCTTCGTGCGCTGGCCGTAGCTGGCGCCGCCCTGCTCGAGGATCTCGAGCTCCTTGAGGCGCTGCAGTCGCTTGTACACGGTCTGGAAGTTGGTGAGCATGCCGCCGAGCCAACGCTGGTTGACGTAGGGCATGCCGACGCGAGTCGCCTGCTCAGCGACCGCTTCTTGGGCCTGCTTCTTGGTACCGACGAACAGCACCGAGCCGCCGTGCGCGACGGTGTCCTTGACGAACTCGTACGCGCGGTCGATGTAGGTCAGCGACTGCTGGAGGTCGATGATGTAGATGCCGTTGCGCTCGGTGAAGATGAATCGCTTCATCTTCGGGTTCCAGCGCCGGGTCTGATGCCCGAAATGGACGCCGCTCGAAAGCAGCTCCTTCATGGTGACGACGGCCATGGCCGCGCACTCCTTCTGGCACCCCACGTCTTGCCGCGCTGTCGCGGGTTGACGTCGCCGGGCGCCGATCCTCGGTTCTTCGCGGACGCCGGTCGGCGGCCACGCCTGACGCCCTGATCGCCGTGACACCTCGATCTAGGAGACCTAGGCCGAAGGCACCGAGTGGCAGCCGACCCTGCTCATCTGGAAAGGAGCGGGCCGGTGGTAGGGCGTGCGATGTAGGCCGGGCGAACCCGACCTCGGTCACGAGTCTACGCGAGCGTCGCCGAGCGTGACCAATCAACGCCGTCAGTGGCCGTAAGCGGTGGTTGTCCACAACAGCCGACGCGTGGTCGCGCTATGCACCGAACGAGGCGCGGCACTGCCCTGCTGGGCCGGCGTCCCGCAAGCTCCACCCATGACTACCTCTCGCTGGTCCTGGCTTGTCGGGCTCCTGACCACCACCGTCATGCTCGCCGGATTCACGCCGGGCGTCGCGGCTCCCGCGACCGCGTCTGCAAACCCTGGCCGTGGGTTCGCTGCGCCGCTTCAGGGCCCGCTGGAGGTGACGCGCCGGTTCGCGCCACCCGGCCTGCCGTGGGAACCGGGCAATCGAGGGGTCGACCTCGCCGCCCACGCCGGTGAGCCTGTCTACGCGACCACCGCGGGCGTCGTCCTGTACGCCGGGGAGCTCGCCGGGCGAGGGGTGATCTCGATCCGGGCCGGGACATTGCGAACGACGTACGAGCCCGTCAACCCTGTGGTGCATGCGGGCGACGTCGTCGCCGAGGCTGAGGTGATTGGGTACGTGTCTGACCGGGCCGATAGCTGCGGGCCACCAGGCAGTTGCCTGCACTGGGGTGCGTTGCGCTCGAATGTGTACATCGACCCGATGGGTCTGCTACGCGCACCGGCGATCCGGTTGCTGCCGATCTGGAACAGGCAGTTCGGGCTAGGCCGACTGCTCGGCGAGTTTGGCCCTTAGCTGGAGAACCGCCTTGGTGTGCATCTGACAGATGCGGCTCTCAGTGACGCCGAGCACCTGCCCGATCTCGGCGAGAGTGAGGCCCTCGTAGTAGTAGAGCGTCACGACAATCTTCTCGCGCTCGGGCAACGTGTTGATCGCGCGCGACAGGAGGTACTTGGTCTCCTCAGTCTCGAAGACCTCGACCGGGTCTTCGGCACGGGTGTCTTCGAGCGTGTCGACGAGTGAGAGCTTGTCGCCCCGCTCGCCGCCCACATTGAGCAACTCATCGAGAGCGATGACGTTGACGAAGGAGACCTGGCTGAAGATCGTGTGCAACTCGTCGAGGGTGATGCCGAGTTCGCCTGCGACTTCGGATTCGGTCGGGGTGCGGTGCAGCTTGGCTTCGAGAGCGGCGTACGCCTTCTCGACCTCACGTGCCTTGTAGCGAACCGAGCGCGGGATCCAGTCGATCGCGCGAAGCTCGTCGATGATCGCGCCCTTGATGCGGCTGATCGCATAGGTCTCGAACTTGATCGCCCGCTCGAGGTCGAACTTCTCGATGGCGTCGATCAGGCCGAAGATGCCGTACGAGACGAGGTCGGCCTGTTCGATGTTCGGGGGCAAGCCCACCCCGACCCGGCCGGCGACGTACTTGACGAGTGGTGAGTAGTGCAGGATCAGCCGCTCACGGAGGCGGCTTTCGCCCGATTCCTTGAACTCGCGCCACAGGTCGCGCAACGCGGCCTCGGCGTTCATCTTCGCGATCGCCGGGTCGTCCTCAGGTGTTGCGGCTAGCACGCCGGAGCTTTCAGGCTCTGGGGTGCGCGCGGTCATAGGTGGCCCTTAGTCGCTCAACGGAAACGTGTGTATAGATCTGTGTCGTTGCGAGCGTAGCGTGACCAAGTATCTCCTGGACGGTTCTTAGGTCAGCGCCACCCTCAAGAAGGTGGGTTGCCGCGCTGTGCCGGAGGCCGTGGGGACCAAGGTCCGGTGCACCCGGCACCGACGCGAGCCGAACGTGGACCATTCGGCGGACAGCACGCTGGTCGAGGCGTCCTCCACGTGCCCCCAAAAACAAGGCAGAACCGCTGCTGGACGTCGCCAGCTTGGGTCGCCCGGATCGCTTCCAGCCAGTGACGGCCTTAAGGGCCGGGATGCCGAGTGGCACGGTCCGCTCCTTGTTGCCCTTCCCGAGTACTCGCACAACGTGCCGCGCATCGTCGAGATCGTCGATGTCGAGGCCGACCAGCTCCCCAACTCTTATGCCGGTCGCGTAGAGCAACTCGAGCACCGCGTCGTCGCGTAACCGTTGCGCGCGGGCAACGGGACCCGCGTCTTCGGGCTCGGCCGCAACGTCGATGGCGGCGTCGGCTTGCGGTTCCAGCATCGCGACCGCTTGAGCCTGCGACAGCACTCCTGGCAGCAACCGGTGCGCCTTCGGCGTGGCCAGCTTCAGGCCAGGGTCGGCGGCGAGCCACCCTCGGCGCGTGCAGAACGCGGTGAAGACGCGAGCGGACGCCGCGTGCCTGGCGATCGTCGTCCGCGCCTTACCGGTCGCGGTGAGCCGTGCCAACCAGCTGCGGAGCACCCCGATGTCGAGGTCGGCAACGTCGGGTCGGCCCATGCGCACCGCATGATCGAGCAACCCGCGAACATCGGTGACGTACGCGCGGACCGTGTGCTCAGACAAGGCACGCTCATGCCGCAGATGTTCGACGAACAGATCGAGAGCATCGACATCGAGCGCGTTGTCTGGCCTTGCCACAAGAGCCACACCATCATTGTGAACGCCGCAGCCGCCACCCTGCCTCGACGCGCTCGACGAAGCCGCGCGCTGCCAGGCCGCCCAGGCAACGGAGCACCTGCTGCGGCGCGATCCCCGCCGTCACCGCGATGCTCGCTGGACCGACCGCTCGCCGCAACGGCACTGACTCCAGCACTCGCCTCGACACGTCATCGAGTTCGTCACGCGGATCGATCGGTGTCATGCGCTGCGGACCCAGGTCGGTGCCCATCGACCCCACCTGCTCGACCACGTCGGCTACGCCTGTTACGCACATGACGTCTGGCTCGCGCAGCAACTGGTTGGTACCTCGCGACATCGACGACGTGATCGGCCCTGGCACGGCCATCAGGTGTCGATCGAGTTCGCGCGCCCTGTTCGCCGTGCTCAATGCGCCACTGCGCAGATCTGCTTCGACGACAACCGTGCCAGCAGTCAGCGCGGCGATCACCCGGTTGCGGACAAGGAACCGGAATCGCATCGGTGCGCAACCTGGCGGCCACTCACTCACGATGAGCCCGGTCTCCGCGATCCGATCGATGAGCGCGGCATGCCCGCGTGGATACGCCACGTCGACTCCGCACGCGAGCACCGCAACGGTGGCACCGCCGCCCGCGATCGCACCTCGATGCGCTGCGCCGTCGATGCCGTAAGCACCGCCCGACACGACGGTCCACAACCGCTCGGCAAGGCCGAGCCCGAGTTCGCCCGCCACGAACTCGCCGTAGGCGGTGGAAGCCCGAGCACCGACGACGGCGACCGAACGCCTGCACGCAGCTCGCAGATCAAGAGGGCCGCGAACCCATAGGCCGAGCGGAACGCCGGCATCACGGCGACCGAGACGGACGAGATCGTCGACCTGCTCTGGCCACTCGGCGTCACCAGGGATCACGAATCGGGCGCCGACCAGAGCACCAGCTGCCAGATCGTGTTCGGGGTCGGCAATGTCGAGGCGAGCGCGAAGGTTCGCCACACCGGCGTGCTGCATTGATCCGGTGCGGACCTGCTCAAGGGCGGCCGGCGCTCCGACCTTGGAGATCACTTTCGTGAGCGCGACGTCGCCCGGCTCGCCGATCCGGCCGAGCAGCAATCGCGCGACCCTGTCATTCGCGAGGCCACGTGGCTCATTCGCGAGGCCACGTGGCTCATTCGCGAGGCCACCTTGCTCCGACTCGTGCCTCGTCACGCCGCGACCCCCGTACGCAGGTAGAGCGCTTCGTCGACGTCGTCAGCGGTCGGCCGAGGCCGATCGGCGAGGTCAGCCAAAGTCCACGCGACCCGCAACACCCGATCGAGACCTCGGGCTGACAGCCGGCCAGCGTCAAGCGCGCGTTCGGCGGCGGCGAGTGCCGTGCGCGCGGGCGCCCACCGATCACGCAACTCCCGACCAGGCACGTCGCTATTGGTCCGCCACGGACTCCCGGCAAGACGCGCCGCGGCTCTGGATCTCGCCTCCAGGACCCGAGCGGCGACGGTCGCGGTGTGCTCGACATGCTGGCGATCGGCGAGCAACTCGGCACGACTCACGGGATCCATCCGCACCTGAAGGTCGACCCGGTCGAGCAACGGGCCAGAGATGCGGCTGAGGTAACGCCGTCTCGTCAATGACGAACACGTGCATGACCCGGCGGCGGCACTCGACGTCGAACAGCCGCACGGATTCGCAGCCAGCACGAGGAGGAACCGCGCCGGGTAACGGGCAACACCACCCGCCCGTGCGATCGTCACGTGCCCCGACTCGAGCGGTTGACGCAACGCGTCGAGCACGCCCGCGGCGAATTCCGGCGCCTCGTCGAGGAACAGCACCCCATGGTGCGCAAGCGACGCGACGCCGGGCCGCGCCATGCCACTGCCGCCGCCCACAAGCGCCGCAACGGACGTCGTGTGGTGCGGATCTCGAAACGGTGGCCGCAGCACGAGAGGGCAATCGCCGGGCAGCACCCCGGCGATCGAATGCACCGCGGTCACTTCAAGTGCGGCCGCGCGATCGAGCTCGGGCAACAAGCCGGGCAACCGAGCGGCGAGCATCGTCTTGCCGGTCCCGGGATCGCCGAGCAGCAACGTGTGGTGGCCGCCCGCCGCTGCGACCTCGACGGCCCGACGCCCCGAAGGCTGGCCGAGTACGTCGGCGAGATCGAGCCCGATGTCGAAGAGCTCGTCATGGTCTGGCCCGGGGTCGGCAACCGCAGCATCGTCGGGAAGAAAGTCGGGCGGCTGGCCACTGCGCAGCGCCGACATGAGCTCACGCAGTGAGCCGACCGGCCAGACCTCGACGTCGGGCACCAGCGCGGCCTCGGCTGCGTTGGCTCGCGGGACCACGACCCTGCCGAACCCCGCCGCTGCGGCCGCCATCGTGGCCGGCAAGACTCCGCGTATCGGCCGCACCCGGCCGTCGAGACCGAGTTCGCCGAAGAACACGACCCCTTCTAACGAGCGTGCGCGCAAGCCGCCTGCCGCGCAGAGCACCGCCACGGCCATCGAGATGTCGAAACCGCTGCCGTGCTTGGGCAGCGTCGCGGGCGAGAGCCCGAGCGTGATCCGCTTCTGGGGCCACGGCTCCGCCGAGTTCAGCACGGCCGCGCGCACCCGATCGCGCGACTCCGACAACGCAGCGTCGGGCAACCCGACGATCGTCAGGCCGGGTAGGCCGGGCGCGAGATCGGCCTCGACCTCGACGACGGTGCCTTGCACCCCGGCTAAAGCCACCGACCACGCACGAGCAAGCGCCATCAGAACGCCCCGCGCAGATGCTCGACGACCGTCGGACCCGACAGCGGCCGCAATACAGAAACAACGTCGAACCGGACCTCGGCGTAGCGGTCGAACTGCACGCCACCCGACGCCGCGCGTTGATCGGCAAGCCACCGAAGCGCGAGCCGGCGCAATCGGGCCGCCTTCGCCGGAGTGATCGCGTCGAGCGGCGTGCCGAAACCGACACCCCGGCGCGTCTTCACCTCACACATCACGAGCACGTCGCCGTCGAGCGCGACGATGTCGACCTCGCCTTCGCGGCAGCGCCAGTTGCGTGTCAGCACGGTCATACCTGACGCGACCAGATGATCAGCCGCGACGATTTCGCCGTACCGGCCAAGTGCTGCGCGTGCACCAGAACCGAACACCGCGGCGTCCGCCTCGAAATGCCCCACCACCCGCACCACCTCCGGCCATCACACTGGCCGAGGAGGCAGGCACGCGAGGGCCCGCACAAGCAATATGTGCGCCAGAAAGCGAATCAGCGAAGCTGTGGACGACGAGAAGCGCAGGTCTTACGTCTCGGGCACCTGCAGCTCGCTCTTCGCGAGTTCTTCGACATTGACGTCCTTGAACGTGACGACCTTGACGTTCTTCACGAACCGCGCGGGGCGGTACATGTCCCACACCCACGCATCAGACATGGTGACTTCGAAGAACACCTCGCCGCCGGCGTTGCGCACGTCGAGCACGTACTCGTTGGTGAGGTAGAAACGGCGTTCGGTTTCGATGACGTACTTGAAGAGACCGACGACGTCGCGGTACTCGCGATAGAGCTGGAGCTCCATGTCGGTCTCGTAGTTCTCGAGATCCTCAGCGCTCATCGAATCGCCACGATGACATTGTCGCCCAGATCGAGGTCTTGGTCGCCCTCGCGGCCCGATTCGTCGTCCGGCCCCATGTCGGGGATCACGATCTGCACCTGCCCCGGCATCCCGGCGTCCGCCCTGATGACGTTGATGAACGACCGCCGATGCTGAGCGCACGGCCCGTGCTCGGCGAGGGCGACCTGATGCTCAGGCGTGATGTACCCCTTGTGCCCCGCGAAGCCGTACGTCGGAAAGTCGTCGTGCATCGCCACCATCAGCCGGTCGCGCGTGACCTTCGCAACGACCGATGCGGCCGCGATGCAGGCTGCGACCCGATCGCCCTTCCACACCCCAAGCCCTGGCGCACCGACCCCTGCCACAGCAAAACCGTCGGTCAAGACATAAGCGGGCCGGACGCCGAGGCCGGCCACCGCCCGTCGCATGCCCTCGATGTTTGCCTTGTGAAGACCGATCCGATCCACTTCAGCGGCCGGGATCACGACCACCGCCCACGCGGCCGCCCGCGCGACCACCTGGGCGTACACGCGATCGCGAGCCAGCGGGGTCAACAGCTTCGAATCGGCGAGACCCGGCACCTGACCGCGGCGGCCCGGCGCGAGCACAACAGCGCCGACCACGAGCGGGCCAGCACACGCGCCGCGGCCGGCCTCGTCAGCCCCCGCGACAGGTTCGAGGCCCGCTTTGGCGAGACTTCGCTCGAAGGCGTACAGGTTCCCCATCGGTGGAACCCTACGTCGTTCGAGGTCGGGTGTTCTCGCGGTGCCGCTGCTTGCGCCTGCTCCGCAGGCGCACGAAGGCGATCGGGAGCACGGCGGCCACGCCGATCGACGACGGCAACGCCGACGCGGATGCGCTCGATAGCGCACTAAAACCGCTGGGAGTCGAGAGGCTGTGGAACCGCGACAACGGCCACACGATCACGAACGCCCGGCCGATCACCTTGCTGATCGGGATCGATCCCCCTCCAGGCAAGCCGGTGTGAGAGCGCGAGTCCGCCGAGTCGTTGCGATGGTCTCCCTCGACCCACAAGTGCCCGGCGGGCACGGTGATGTTGAAGGGCAGGGTGCGGTTGTCGCTGCCGGGATACAGGTAGTTCTCGACGAGCGGGTGATCGTTGACCGTGATACGGCCCTGGGCGTCGCAACAGACGACGTGATCGCCGGGCAGGCCAATCACGCGTTTGATGAAGTCTTGCTCACCGGACGGCGCAAACCCCAGATAGCCTCCCGCCTTGCTCAATGCGTGCAGCACCGGGTTGTGGGGCATGGTGACGCTGCCCTCGGGCGACCACGAGTCGACACCGCTGAATACGACGATCTGGCCGCGTTGTACGTGGCCGACCTTGTACGACAACCGGTTCACGATGACCCGATCGTGGGGCATCAGCGTGTTTTCCATCGACCCGGTCGGAATGAAGAACGCTTGAAACAAGAAGCTGTGGACGCCGACGGCGATGACTGCCGCGATCGCCAGCAGCACCACGGCCTCGACCCAGAACGGGCGTGATTTCTTCGCAGCAGACGGCGTTATCGAGTTTGTCGTCTTGCCCGCCCCGACGGTTTCGGTCGTCACAGTGGTCTCGACCGTGTGCGTCGCTTGCGTTGCCGGGGTTGCATATCTTGGGCCGCCCGTCGTAGCG
Organism: uncultured Actinomycetes bacterium; assembly: GCA_963809135.1. Classification (GTDB taxonomy): domain Bacteria; phylum Actinomycetota; class Actinomycetes; order Acidothermales; family Acidothermaceae; genus PALSA-607. The sequence continues at coordinate 432,427 of CAWEIG010000008.1, read as the reverse complement.
GGGGCGATCGCAGCCGGCTCTTGGGGCGCGACCCCGGGCGGGTAGTCAAGTGGGTCAGTGCCCGGAGCCGGCGCACCGCCCTTCGAGCCACGAGGAGGCTTGGGCGGCTTCGGTTCCTTCGGAGCTTTCGGTGCCTTTCCGGGCTTCGGCTTGCGGTGGGCGCCGCCCGCTCGTCTCTCCGGTGACGGGTCTGGGGTGGCCGGCACGATCGACTCAGCGCCCGCCATCAGAGGGGCGGAAACGTCGCTTGCGACCGGCTCGTCGACCACGTTATTCGGCGAGGCGCGGCGTCAGCGCGCCGGAGTCGTGTCGCGCTTCTCGCGAATCTTGGCCTTCTTGCCACGCAGTTCGCGAAGGTAGTAAAGCTTGGCCCGGCGGACGTCACCGCGGGTCACGATCTCGATCTTGTCGAGCACCGGCGTGTGCACCGGGAAGGTGCGCTCGACGCCGACGCCGAAACTGACCTTCCGCACGGTGAACGTCTCACGCACGCCATTGCCCTGACGGCGGATCACCACGCCCTGGAAGACCTGGACACGCGACCTGGTGCCCTCAACGACGCGGACATGCACCTTCAAGGTGTCGCCCGGCCGGAAGTCAGGAATGTCGGAGCGCAGCGATGCGGCGTCGAGTGCGTCCAGGGTGTGCATGGCGGTGTCGTCCTGCCTGATGAGGTGCCGGTTGCTGAGTTTGCAAAATCGGGAAATAGCGGTGTGTCCGCTCGGCGGACAACCGCCCTAGTCTGCCACAGGTCCCTGGTGCGACCGAATCGTCTCCTCGACGATCGCCCGCTCGGTCTCTGACAGGGTGTCCGGTTCGAGCGCTCCGATCAACTCCGGGCGCCGCTCCGCCGTCCGCTGGAGCCCTTGCTCGCGCCGCCACCGCGCGATCGCGGCGTGGTTTCCCGAGGTCAGGACGGCCGGGACGTCGAGCCCGCGCCAGGTCGGCGGCTTGGTGTACGCCGGACCCTCGAGAAGCCCTGCCGCGTGCGACTCCTCGACCAGCGATTCGGCGTTGCCCACGACACCGGGCAACAGCCTGACAACCGCTTCGAGGACGACGAGGGCAGCCGCTTCCCCCCGCCGAGCACATAGTCGCCAATCGAAAGCTCCTCGACCCGCATCCGCCGGCGCGCATCGTCGACGACCCGGTGGTCGATGCCTTCATACCGGCCACACGCGAACGCCAGCCACGGTTCCTTGGCGTACTCCTCGGCGCGGGCTTGCGTGAACGGCACCCCGGCCGGCGTCGGCACGATCAGCAGTGGCAGCAAGGGGAGCTGATCGGCGTCCGCCGTGATGGCGTCTAACGCACTACCCCAAGGCTCGGGCCGCATCACCATGCCGGGCCCGCCACCATAAGGCGTGTCGTCGACGCTGCGATGGACGTCGTCGGTGAAGTCGCGGAGGTCGTGGACCCGGACGTCGAGCAGTCCGCGTTCGCGCGCCTTGCCGACGAGCGACAACGTGAGGGGCGTCAGGTAGTCGGGGAAGATTGTGACGACGTCAACACGCATCGGGCTACGCCAACCCTCGTTCTGTACCGGCGATCTCCGCTGCGTCAGGGTCGAGCAAGCCAGGCAGCGGCTCGACGGTCACCGTTCCAGCGTCGAGGTCGACGACCGGTACCAGTTCGGTGACGAACGGCACCAGAACTTCGACGCCATCGGTGCGGGTAATGGCCAGTACGTCCTGAGCGGGCAGGTGCAGCACTTCCGTCACAGCGCCCACCTCCGCGCCGTCCGGTGTGATCACGCGAAGTCCGATGAGGTGGTGGTCGTAGAACTCGTCGGGCTCACTGGCTCGCTCGGCCTCGTCGACGTCGACGACGAGCACGGTGCCGCGGAGGTCTTCGGCGGCGCTGCGATCATCAGACTGCGCGAACTTCACGAGCAGCCGACCCGAATGCCAGCGCGAGTTGACGACGGTGAGGGGTCCGCGCTCGGGCGGGTCGGTGGCGATCGTCGTGCCGATCGCGAACCGCAGATCGGGATCGTCGGTGCGCACCTCGACGCCGACGTCGCCCCGGACGCCATGAGCCCGGCCGACTCTTCCGATGACGAGTTGCATGCGCCGGGGAACGGCTTTGTCAGCGACCGCCGTCGACGTCGACCAGGTCGACGCGGACCGACGATCCGCCGAGCGCCGACATCACCGTGCGCAGCGCCCTCGCGGTGCGTCCCATCCGACCGATGACCTTGCCGAGGTCCTCGGGGTGCACCCGCACCTCGAGGACCTTGCCGCGGCGTTGCTCGCGCGCCCGCACCTCGACATCGTCGGGGTGAGCCACGATGCCCTTGACGAGGTGCTCCAGCGCCTCTTCGAGAACCTCGGTGTCAGCGGTCGGCACGATCAGCTCTCGACTGCGTCTGCTGCGGGTGCTTCGGCTTCTTCTGGAGCTGCGGCGTCGGCGATTTCCTCGGCTAGTGGAGCTTCTGCCCGGGGTGCGTCCTCGCCGCCGCTTTGCACGGCGGTGATTGCCTCGACTCCACCGGCTGCCGCTTCTTCGGCTTCGACCGCTACAGCCACCGCGTCTGACGACTCAGGCGAGCTCGGGTCGGCGGTCTTCTTGGCTGGCGCCTTGCGCGACTTCGGCGTCGTGGCATCGGTCGTCGGGGTGCCGACGCCTTCCTTGGCGGCAGCTTCGAAGGCGATCTTCTTGTCGGCCTTGGGCTTCGCGACCAGCATCGGCGGCGGCGCCGGCAGGCCCTTGAACTTCTGCCAATCGCCACTGACCTTGAGGATCGCGGTGACCGCCTCAGTCGGCTGAGCGCCGACACTGAGCCAATACGCGGCGCGATCGCCCTTGACCTCGATGAAGGAGGGGTCCTCCTTGGGGTGGTACTTGCCGATCTCCTCGATCGCCCGGCCGTCGCGCTTGGTGCGCGAGTCGGCGACGACGATCCGGTAGTACGGCGCGCGCATCTTGCCAAGGCGCATGAGCTTGATCTTGACTGCCACGGGACTTCGGTGCTCCAACTCAGGTTCGACAGGTGAGCCGTCGGTCGACGTGGTGGGGACCCGGTCGCGACGCCTCGAGGACACGACCAGCGCAGGGTAGAGGGCCCGCACCGGAAGGTGTTCGACCCGCCATTCTGCCAGACCGACCGCCGCAGACGCACATCGGCGACATTTCCGCGAGACGCCCACCACCCCGCCGTCCCCCCGCTCGCGTCTCGCCGTCCCCGTCGCTGCGTCTCGGCCTGCCCGTCTTCACACCCGGTGTGGTTGTGAATCTGCGAGATTCAGCCCGATTTACGACCACACCAGATGTGAAGTGGCTCGCGGGCAACCCGTATACGCGGGACCGTGTCCTTTAGCTGCGTGAGCAAGACCCCGATGGGAGCGAGCCGGTGAATCGCGCCGACGAAGACGACTTCAGGGCTTTCGTCGCCGCGCGCTCGGCAGCTCTGCTCTGGTTCGCCCACGTTCTGACCGGCGATCGCAACGCCGCTGAGGACGTCGTCCAGACCGCCCTCGCGAAAACTGCCCTGGGCTGGTCACGGGTGCGGCGGAAGGACAACCCGGAGGGATACGTCCGCCGCGCGATCGTCAACACCCACCTGAACGCGGTGCGTCGCAAGCCATGGCGTGAACAACCGCGCGAGTACCTCCCCGAGGACGCCGAGGCGCGCCGACGTGAGGGCGAGCTCGACGATCGCGACGCCATGTGGCACGCACTCGCCGAACTGCCGCCGCGGCAGCGGGCCGTCCTGGTGCTCCGGTACTACGAAGACCTCTCCGAATCCGACATCGCCGATGTGCTCGGTTGTAGTCGCGGAACCGTGAAAAGCCAGGCCGCCAAAGGATTGCTGCATCTGCGGCGGATCGTGCAAAAGGAGGACGCATCACCATGATGGACGTCGAGGAGTTGCTGCATGAGACATTGAACGACCCGCGACGGCGTCTTGGCCCGGTGCCGGGAATGTTCGAGACCGTGCGCGATCGCGCGCGCCAACGACGCCAACGGGTCGTGCGGCTCGCCAGCGCGACCACGGTGATCGTGCTGATCGTCGGCGTCGCAACTGCGATCGGTATTGGAACGCAGAACCACACCAAGGTCGCGGCGCCCTCGCCGATCACGTCGTCGCCGCAGACCGGCCAAGCGACGCCGCTCAACCTCGGTGACGGCAGCACAACCTCGTTCGCCGTCACTCCATCGTCAGTTTTCGTCGCGCGCACGCAGCCGGCGCAGCTCCTCCAGCTGTCGATCGGAAACGCGTCGCTCATCAAGAGCACCCCGACACCTGCAGCGCCCGACGGCAGTGACGGCACGGCTGCTGATGCAGCAGCGGGCATCGTCTGGACCTGGTCGACAAGCCAGGCACCCACCGTGGGAACCGCCAGCGCGGACCCGGCCGCGACCGACTCGACCAGCATTTACGCCTACGCCACGTTGCCAGGGACGGTGACGATCGCGGCCCCTGCGACCCTTCCTGCCTACACCTTCTCGGCGGTGGCATTAGACGGTGAGCTGTGGTTGGGGACGGCCGAGGGCCTGTATGTCGTAGCACTCGAGCATGGATCGTGGGCCGTGACGAAACTCGTCAGCGGCACGGTGTTTTCTATCGCCGGCGACGCCGTGCGTGACCGAATCCTCTACGGCGCTGCGGCGCGCATAGCGGGTGGCGCAGACTCCGGGTACGGCATCGCCGTCCACGAGATCGACCCAACCACGCACGCCGTGATCGGAGTCGGGACCCCGCTCCCGATTGGTAAGGAGTCGATCGCGGTTGTCGGCGACCAGATCTGGGTTGGTGGCTACGCGTCGGGTTCCACGCCCCGCCTGTACCACCTCGACGGGTCATCGCTGCAACCTCTTCAGACGACCGGCTTCGGCGCGGGTAGTCCTGGTGACATGGGGCCAGGTGCAGTTGTGTGGCCGGGCGCATCGGTGCTGTGGGTGCGGTCCGGGGGCAGCGAAGCCCTAGCCTGCGTCGACCCGCAATCCGGCGCGCTGCTCGAGCACTGGGACGTCGTCCAAGGTCCGGTCGCCTCGGTGCGTGGACATGCGTACGCGGCCAGCGACGGCTCGCTGGAGTCTCTGAGTCTGTCGGGCGCCTGCACCGGCTGACAGAAGGAGGCCCTCACCACTTCGCCCTCCGATATGCGACGCTTCGCGGCAGCAAACAGGCCATCAGGCGCGGACGCGTGGGAACGGCGAGGAGAAGAGCATGACCGGCTCCAGCGGCGGCGGTCGGTACCGCGATGCACTGCGGCAGCGTGACTTCCGACTGATGGTCGTCGCGTACGTCGTCGACGCTCTCGGCAGCTGGGCGTACTCCGTGGTTCTCGCGGTCTACGTGTGGGATCGCACGCATTCGACCCAATGGCTTGCCGCGATGGCCTCGGCTGGGTGGCTGACGAGCCTGCTCGTCGGTGGCTATGCCGGCGTGCTGGCCGACCGCTACGAGCGCACGCGCCTGATGATCGCCTCCGCGTTGTCGTCGGCAGCCGTTATGTGCGTCATCGCCGTGGTCGTCGGTACCGACGGTCCGCTGGTGCTGCTCCTCTCGCTCCGGGTCGTCGCTGCCGTCGCTGCGTCGCCCTACCGACCCGCGTCGGGAGCACTGACTCCCGAGATCGTCGGCGAGAAAGATCTCGCCGCCGCGAACGGGCTCTTCTCGACGCTGGAGAGCTTGACCGTCGTGCTAGGCCCCGCCGCCGGAGGTCTGCTGCTGCTCACCGGCGAGCCCGTGATCGGCGTCGTCGTCAATGCGGTGAGCTTCGTCATAGCGGCGGGTATTGTCGCGCGGCTGCGGGTTCGTGCGACCGGCGACGCCGCACGCGGAGAGAACGCTTTCAAGCAGTGGCTGGTCGGGATCAGGGCGCTTGGTCACGAACGCGTCGCGCTGGTGCTCGTGCTGTTCTGCGGGCTCGACTCAGCGGTGTACGGCGCCAGCAGCGTCATCTACGTACCGCTGTCAGAGCACCTGGGTACTGGTGCCAACGGGTACAGCTACCTGCTTGCGGGTGCCGCGCTCGGCGGTGTCATCGCTGCGGGGCTCGCGAACAAACTCGGCAGCTCCAGCCGCCTCGCTCCGGTGATTCTCGGCAGCATTGTGCTTCAGGCATCGCCGTTCGCCGTGACGGCGACCGTGCACGCTCCTGTCTTGGCGTTCATCCTTCAGGTGATCTCGGGCGCCGGCATGATCATCGTCGATGTTCTCGCGTACACAGCACTGCAACGCGATCTGCCGCGCGAGGTTCTCGGCCGGGTGCTGGGCGTGTTCGACGCCATCGTGCTCGGCTTCATTGTCGCTGCGAGCTTCATCGGCGCTGCGTTACTGACGTCGACTGGCCTGCACACGACGCTGCTGACGATCGGATTCGCTTTCCCGCTGATGGCGTTGGTTGGTCTGCCGGCATTGCTCAAAGCCGACCGCGAGTCGGCTGCTGCGGTTGCGCGACTCGCACCGCGCGTCAGCCTCCTCGGTGCCCTCGATCTGTTCACCGGCGCGAGCAACTCCGTGCTCGAACGCCTGGCCGGTGCCGCTCTCGAACAGGAAGTGCCTGCCGGCACCGTCATCATCCGCGAGGGCGACGAGGCCGACGCGCTATGGATCCTCGTCGACGGAGCGCTCGCCATCGAGGCGGTCGGTCCGAACGACAGCACGGTGGAATTGCCGGACGTGAACGCGCCGTCGTACGTCGGCGAACTGGGACTGCTGCACAACGCACCCCGCAGCGCCACGGTCACCACCAAGCAGGCTTCGACCTTGCTGCGCATCGACGGCACGGAATTCCTCAACGCACTCGAGGCGGCACCGCCCAGTGTCTCGCTGAAGACGCTCGCGGGCGTTCGGCTCGCCCGCACCCCGGGCCGCGCACGTAACGTCCAGGAGCAAGGCGAGTAATGCGCGTTCACTTCTGCGGCGTGCGTGGCTCGACGCCCGCACCCGGACCCGAGTTCGTCCGCTACGGCGGCCACACATCGAGCGTTGCGCTCGCCCACGACGGCGCGGTACCGACCCTCGTGCTCGATGCCGGAACCGGGCTGCGCCGCGTCACAGAGCTGCTCGACGATGAGCCGTTCCAAGGCACGATCATGCTCGGCCATTTGCACTGGGATCACGTGCACGGCCTGCCGTTCTTCAAGGGCGGCGCGGGCGAAGGCCATCGCGTCGATGTCTTGTTGCCCGCAATCGACGACGATCCGGTAGGCACTCTCGCCCGCGGCTTGTCGCCGCCCCACTTCCCTATCGGCCCGACCCAACTCGGTGTCGGCTGGACATTCACCTCACTCGAAGAAGGCATCCAACAACGCGAGGGCTTCAACATCGAGGTACGTGAGATCCCGCACAAAGGCGGCCGCACCTTCGGATTCCGCGTTACCGACGGCACCGGCACGATCGCCTACCTCAGCGACCACGTACCGCTGTCAGCAGGCGCAGGACCCGACGGACTCGGTGCCTACCACGAGGCCGCTATGGCGCTCGCCCGCGATGTCGACGTCCTCGTACACGACGCGCAATTCCACGCCAGCCAGTTTCCTGGCGTGACCTATCTCGGGCATGCGGCGATCGAATACGCGGTCGGCCTCGGTGTTGCCGCCGGTTCGCGATCCGTCGCGCTGTTCCATCACGCACCCGACCGCACCGATGACGAGCTCGACGCGATCGTCGCGTCATGCAGCGACGCGCCGATACCGGTGTTCGCAGCAACCGAAGGCTCTGAAGCTCAAGCTTTAAAGAACGACTCCAGCTTTAAAGAACAACACGGCCGCGGACGACGATGTGCCGGGGATTTCTCAATGCGTTCAGGTCGATCCGGGGGTCGTCGTCGTAGACGACGAAGTCGGCCGGAGCGCCCTCGACGATGCCGGGCAATCCCAACCACTGACGGGCTTTCCACGAACCAGCGGCGAGTACGTCGATGTTCGGCATGCCGGCGCCGTGCATCAAAAGCATCTCCTCGACGGCGAGACCGTGCGGCAGATGCCCGCCCGCATCGGTGCCGACGTAAATCGGCACGCCGGCATCGAACGTCGCCATCATTCGCGCGCCCGCACTCTGCTTAAGCCGCCGCATGCGGGCCGCGTACACCGGATACTTCGTCGCCTGGTCGGCAAAGCCGTCGAACTGCGACACCATCACCATCGTCGGAACCACTGCGATGCCGCGCCGTGCCACTTCGTCGAGCATCGATGTGTCGAGTCCGGTGCCGTGCTCGATCGAGTCGACACCGGCCGCGATGATGTCGGGCAGCGCCTCTTCACCAAACACGTGGACGCCGACGCGCGCGCCAGCCTCGTGTGCGCGACGAACTGCTTCGGCAAGTTCATCGGTTTGCCACAGCGGGGTAATGTCGCCGACTTCACGATCGATCCAGTCGCCGACGATCTTCACCCACGGTGTGCTCGCGCCGCCGGGTCGAACCGCCTGTGCCGCAGCGGCATCGGGCAACTGGCCAGGTTCGAGCTCGAGCGCATACCCACGGATGTAACGGCGGGTGCGAGCGAGGTGGCGGCCAGCGTGCACGATGCGCGGAAGGTCAGGTTCGTCGTCGAGCGCGTAGTAGGTCTCTGGCACGCCGGCATCGCGCAACAGCAATGCGCCGGCATCTCGATCAGCGATCGCGTGCTCGCGAGCGACGTCGATTGGCGTGCCACCCTGTGCCGCCAGACCGACATGGCAATGCGCGTCGACCAGGCCTGGTAACGCGTAACCGCGGTCGGCCAATGTCTCGATATCGAGATTGTTCGGCTTTTCGAACGTGATGCGGCCGTCGACGACGAAGAAGTTGCGCTGCTCGGCGTCCGGTACGACGACAGTACGAACGGCGAGTGCCCCGCTCGTACTGGTCAACGCGGCCTCGGGCCGGCCGGTCCTTGGTTACCGCCCTTGCCGCCGGTCGGCGGGAACCGAAGCTTCGACAGGTCAGGCATCTTCATGCCGGGCGGAAGTTGCCCAGGCAGCTGACCGGGTAGCTGGCCTGGCGTTCCCATGCCGCCGCCGATTCCGGCCGGGCCGTCGCCACCTGGAAGCGTTCGAGCAAGCCCCGCAGGGATGCCACCGGGTCGGCCTCCTGGTCTGCCACCCTTACCCTTCTTGCCCTTCTTCACAGCCTTCGTCGCGCGACGCGCGCCCATACCCGGAAGGCCGCCCATGCCGGCCATCTGCTTCATCATCTTGCGAGCTTCGAAGAAGCGGTCGACCAAACTGTTCACCTCGGCGACGGTCACACCAGAACCGTTCGCGATGCGCACGCGACGTGAGCCGTTGATGATCTTCGGGTCTTCACGCTCGATCGGCGTCATCGACCTGATGATGGCGGCGATGCGGTCGATGTCTTTGTCGTCGACCTGCGCGATCTGTTCCTTCATCTGACCCATGCCAGGCAGCATGCCGAGCAGGTTTCCGATCGGGCCCATCTTGCGAATCATCATCATCTGCTCGAGGAAGTCCTCGAGCGTCAGTTCGCCTTCACTGAGCTTGCGCGCGGTCTCTTCGGCTTCGCCCGCGTCGTAGGCGCCTTGGGTCTGCTCGATCAAAGTCAAGATGTCGCCCATGCCGAGGATGCGCGACGCCATGCGCTCGGGATGGAAGATGTCGAAGTCGTCGAGTTTTTCGCCGGTGCTCGCGAACATGATCTGCCGACCGGTCAGCGAAGCCACCGACAGGGCCGCGCCACCACGTGCATCGCCGTCGAGCTTGGTCAGCACCACGCCGTCGAATCCGACGCCGTCGAGAAACGCCTGCGCCGTGTTGACGGCGTCCTGGCCGACCATCGCGTCGACGACGAACAGGATCTCGTCAGGGTCGACGGCATCGCGAATGTTGATGGCCTGCTGCATCATCTCGGCGTCGACACCGAGGCGACCCGCCGTGTCGACGACGACGATGTCGTGGTTCAGGCGCTTGGCGTGTTCGATCGCGGCCTGCGCCACGACGACCGGATTCCCGACGCCACTGCCAGGTTCGGGTGCGAACACCGGGACGCCGGCCTGCTTGCCGAGCACTTGCAGCTGCTCGACCGCGTTCGGCCGCTGCAAGTCGGCCGCGACGAGCAGCGGAGCGTGCCCTTGCGACGACAACCACTTTGCGAGCTTGCCTGCAAGGGTGGTCTTACCCGAGCCCTGAAGGCCGGCGAGCATGATGACCGTGGGTGGGTTCTTCGCGTACCGAAGGCGCCGCGTCTCGCCGCCGAGGATGTGGACCAGTTCCTCGTTGACGATCGAGATGACCTGCTGGGCCGGGTTCAGCGCAGCTGAGACGGCCGCCCCGCGTGAGCGCTCTTTGACAGCATCGATGAATTCCCTGACGACCGGCAGCGCGACGTCGGCCTCGAGCAGGGCTACCCGGATCTCGCGAGTCGTCGCGTCGATGTCGGCGTCCGACAGCCGTCCCTTGCCGCGCAGGGTCTTGAAGACCGACTCGAGCCGGTCAGAGAGGGTGTCGAACACGCGCGCCAGCCTACCGACTGCACGTGCGACGTGCCGTCACGGCCGCGGGCCGCTGCCTCGCAACGCTTCTTCGACCCCATGGCGTACGGCCTCCGCGCGCTCGGTCGACAGCGGCCGGCCAGCGCGGTCTGTGACGTAGAAGGCGTCGACGACTTCGGCGCCGAGCGTCTCGACCCGTGCGGATCGCACGTCGAGGCCTTCTGCCGCGAGCACCCGGGTGACCGTGAACAGCAACCCAGGACGGTCGTGAGCACGCACCTCGAGGACTGTCGCCAGATCCGATGCGCCACCGGGTAGCAGTACGGTCGCCGGCGGCAGCGCGATCGACTTGCGGGTCGCCGCCGTCGCTTCGCGACGGGCCAGCTTCTGCGCGACGTCGAGGCCACCTTCGATCGCTCGCCGCATGTCGTCTTGGATGCGCGCCGGATCTACTTCGGAGAAGTACGTCGGCTCGACATCGAACACGGTCACGGCCGTTGGGCCGATCGACGTCGCCGACGCAGCTCGGACGCCGAGCCGATGCAGCGCGAGCACCCCGGCCGAGCGCCACAGCAACCCGGGTTGGTCGGGGGCCACGACCGTGATGCGGCTGTGCTCTGACGTGCTTTCGGAGATCACGGCGAGCTGGCCGAGCTCGGCGAGTTTGACGATCGCAGCCGGTAGGTCGGCACCGGGCGCACCCGGCAACGGAACGGTCTCACCGGCAAGCACTAACTGCGTGCGGCGCACCAGGTCGGCAACGAGACGCGCACGCCAGTCGTCCCACATCGGCGTGCCGGTCGCCTTAGCGTCAGCCTCGGTGAGGGCGTGCAGCAACTCGAGCACCAGCGGTGACCCGACGGCTTTCGCGACGGCCGCGACGGTTGCAGGGTCATCGAGATCTCGTCGAGTTGCAGTCTGCGAAAGCAGCAGGTGGTAACGCACTAACGTGACAAGTACCGCGCTGTCGCGATCGTTCAGCCCAATGCGCGCTGCGATGTCTGGCATCAACGCGGCACCCGCGATTGAGTGGTCGCCGTCGCTGCCCTTGCCAATGTCGTGGAACAGCGCGCCGAGCAACAGCAGGTCAGGGCGGGCGACCCGACGCGTCAACGCCGCCGCCTCAATGGCCGCCTCGACGAGATGCCGGTCGACTGTGTAGCGATGCAGCGGGTTGTGTTGCCGGCGGTAGCGAACGCTCTCCCATTCCGGAATCAGCCGAGCCATCAGTCCTGCCTGATCAAGTGCTTCGAACACCACCAGCGCTGGGCGGCCAGCTCCGAGCAAGGCAACGAACGCGTCGCGTGCTGATGCCGGCCACGGGGTCGGCATCGGCGGGCATTTTGTCGCTAGCAGGTCAATGGTCGGGGGCGACAGCGGCAAGCCGACCTGCGCCGCCGCAGCGGCAGCCCGCACCACAAGGGTCGGGTCGGGCGTCGGATCGACACCGCGCGCCAGCACGACTTCGCCGTCCTGCTCGACGACACCCTCAGCAACGGGCTTACGTTCAGCCTTCGGACGCCGCCGCAAGCTGCCCTCGACAGAGCGCCACGTCACGTCGCTGGCGTACGACACCGTGCGCGCGGCCTCACTGACGGCGCGCAGCAACTCGTCGGCGTCCGCCATGCCAAGGCGAGCCGCGATCGCTTCCTGCTCCTGGGCGACCATGCGAGTCGTCGGTCTGCCCGCCACTTCCTGCAACGTGTCGCGGACGTCGATCAGCCGGCGATATGCGGCACGTACCGCCGGTCCGGGGCCGGCGGCAACCCACGCCGCCGCGATCGCCTCGAGTGCGTGCACGTCGCGCAGCCCGCCGCGGGCCTCCTTCAGGTCAGGTTCGAGCAAGAACGCCACTTCGCCAAGGCGCTCGGCCCGGTCGCGCACCATCTCGTGCAGCTCGGGCAGCCGCTTCGACGCGCGTGAGCGCCATTGGCCGAAGGCGTGTTCGCGCAAGCGTGCGGTGAGGTCGGGCACGCCCGCGATATGCCGAGCGTGCAGCATGCCGAGCGCCGCCTTCATGTCGGCGTTGGCCACCGATACCGCGTCAGCCACCGTGCGTACCGAGTGGTCGAGTTGCCACCCGGCGTCCCAGATCGGGTACCAGACCTGGTCAGCGATCTGCACGACATCAGAGCGGCCGTCATGCAGCATCATCACGTCGAGATCGCTGCCGGGGCCTAACTCGCTACGTCCGTATCCGCCGACAGCAACCAATGCGACGCCGTCCGCACCTCCGAGCAAGTCGCGCAGCCACGCGTCGGCCTGCGCGGTCCGCTCGGCACGCAGCGCCGCCAGGTCGCGCGTCGGGTCGTGCGGCGAATCGCTGATCACGATGGGAGCGGCGGAGGCGGCGGGTTGGGCACCCGCCGCCTCCGCTCCGTCCAGCGATTTCATAGGCTTCAGAGAGCGCTGTTTCCGCGCTCGCCCGTGCGCACCCTCACCACGTCGTCGACGGGGACCGCCCACACTTTGCCGTCACCGATCTTGCCCGTCTGCGCGGACTTCACGATGACGTCAATCACGTCCTCGGCGTCGCCTTCGTCGACGAGCACCTCTATCCGGACCTTGGGGACGAGGTCGACCTCGTACTCCGCGCCGCGATAGACCTCGGTGTGCCCGCGCTGGCGGCCGTAACCGTTCGCCTCGCTGACGGTCATGCCCGTGACGCCAAAGGTCTCCAGTGCCGCCTTCACATCGTCGAGCTTGAACGGCTTGACGACCGCAGTGATCAATTTCATGAACTCACCTTCTCAGTTGCGTCGGCATGAACCGCATGCGGATAAATGGAACGTCGTCTCACTACGCGGGGAGCAAACTTGCCGACACCGATTTCCCTGAGGGGACTCAGCTGTTTCACAGCGGTGAAATCACCGGCCTTGACGTTACGTGCATGTAAACCATTCTGAGGTCAGGAGCCGAGAAGCGCGTCGACGAAGGCCTCCGGTTCGAACGGTGCAAGGTCGTCGGCACCTTCTCCTAGACCGATGAGCTTGACCGGGACGCCGAGTTCGCGCTGCACCGAGATAACGATGCCACCCTTCGCCGTCCCGTCTAGCTTGGTCAAGACGACGCCGGTGATGTCGACCACTTCGGCGAAAACACGGGCCTGCACCAGCCCGTTCTGGCCCGTCGTCGCATCGAGCACGAGCAGCACCTCGTCGACCTCGCTCTGTTTCTCGACGACCCGCTTCACCTTGCCGAGCTCGTCCATGAGGCCCGCCTTGGTGTGGAGGCGGCCAGCCGTGTCGATCAGCACGGTGTCAGCGTCGAGGTCGATCGCCTTCTTCACGGCCTCGAACGCAACCGAGGCCGGGTCGCCGCCTTCGGGTCCGCGGACCGTCTGCGCGCCCACCCGGCGTCCCCATGTTTCGAGCTGGTCGGCTGCCGCTGCGCGAAACGTGTCAGCGGCACCGAGCACAACAGTGCGGCCCTCGGCGACCAGGAGTCGAGCGATCTTCCCGCACGTCGTGGTCTTCCCGGTTCCGTTGACGCCGACCACGAGGAGCACTGCGGGCCCTTCCCCCGGTTCGCGTTTCGTCGCCAACGAGCGGTCGAGGTCGGGATCGACGAGCTCGAGCAGCCCTTCTTTCAGGAGCACGCGCGCGTCGCCCGCAGACCTCGTGCCGAGCACCCGTGCTTTCGCTTTCAACGACGCGACGAGTTCGCTGCTCGCGGCGACGCCCACGTCGGCGGTGATCAGGAGGTCTTCGACCTCCTGCCAGGTCGCGTCGTCGAGAGTGTCGCGGGAGAGCAACGCGAGGAGTCCGCGGCCAAGCGTTGACTCCGATCGCGCGAGTCGCGTGCGTAGCCGGATGAGCCGGCCGGCGGCGGGCTCCGGCGCCTCGGTGATCGCTTCTGTTACGGCCTCGCCGGTGTCCGGCTCGGTGTCGACGCGCGTGTCGTCGGGCTCTGCCGCGGCGATTGGCGCCTGAGGTGGCCGCCTAATCCGCTCCGGCGGCGGCGGTTCCGGCCTTCGTCGACTACCCCGCACGAAGAATGCGCCGCCGGCGCCCGCGAGGACGACGACGGCCAGAATGATCTCGATCCACGGCTGCACGGGCCCAAGTCTCGCATTGGGCCCCTGCGGCCATGCGGGTTCACCTTGTGGATAACTCAGAACGCCGCGCTCGGCTCCCGTACTGTCGCTCGCGTGGGGCTTCGCCGGACGGCCTTCGCTGCGGCGATGATCAGCCTCGCTCTGCTCTCGGGCTGCACGGCTGCAAGCCACCCCAGCGCGCTCGGTCCAGCAGCCTCCTCCACCGTTGCGATCGCGCCTTCCGTCGCGTCCATTACGCCGTCCGCATCGGCAGCCGCAAGCCCGCAGACGTCAGCGGGCGCTAATGCTTCAAGCGAAAGTGCCTCAACAGCCGGGACGCCGACCAGTGCCCCCGACTCGCCACCGGCCGCCCTCTCGTCGAACGACATTGCTGCGAACGTCCGTGCCACAGCGCAAGCCTTCTTCGCGGATCTCAACATCGCCTTCGCAACTGGCGACGTCACGACGATCACTGCGCTTACATCGCCAACCTGCGGATGCAGGTCGATCGTCAAAGACCATCCATGACACCTATGCCTTGCATCAACGATTCGTCGGCGTTGTTGCGACTGTCACATCACTTCGAAGTCGTGAGTTTCATTGCGTCCGGCGCGACCGCTGACATCCATTTCACGATCTCGGCCGGGCGATTCTCGACGCATCGGGCGCACAGGTAAATACAGCCTGGCCGCTCCCGTCAGCGCACTCCGCAATGTTCATCATGCAAGTTGGCGCACGACAGTGGATCGTCGAGCAAAACACACTGCCTCAATGAGCGAAGCAATGAGGCCACTCGCGCGGTTCGTGGCCGCACTGCTGTATCGCCGGAGCGCGATCGCCCTAGCGCGCGCCCTCAACGGCACCACCCCGGCTCGATACGTGAGTCAACCCGGTGCGCCTACCCCTTACGCGGCGTGGGCGTAACCGGGAACGGCGACGGCAATGGGAGCGTCGACGGTACGGGAAGCCAAGACAGCGACCCCTCATCCGGCGGTCAAGGCGTCTCGTCGACTGACAACTGCAACGGTTGCACGTACCGCTGGGTCAGCGTGTGCGATCCCGCGCTCGGGAACAGCGGGTGCGCGAATGCGTGCCCGGCTGGCTTCACGTTGGAGTCGCTCGTCATCACAAACCCCGCGCTTCCAGCATCAATCGTTGGCGCGACGCAGTGCCGATCAGCGAGCGGTGCAACACCAGCTCAGGTGCAGCGGGCCGCGTTCGATGCATTCTCGCAACTGCTGACGACAGCACATCCGACGCAGCAGCCGGTGAACGGCGGCATCGTGAATCTGCCGACGCTATTCGCGACCAACACTCCGCCGACGCAGACGTTCAACGAAACACTGCTCGGCGTGCAAGTCACGCTGAACGTCGACGCGTCGTGGACGTGGGACTTCGGCGACGGCACAACGTTGACGACTACGGATCCCGGTGGCGCCTATCCGATCACATCGTTGAGCCACACCTACCTGACCGCAGGTCAGGACACCATCAATCTCACGACGAACTGGACCGGCACGTTCTCAATGGCCGGTGGCCCGCCCATCGTCATTCCAGGCGGTGCAATCCCGCGCGCCAGCACTCCCTTCGTGCTCGCGATTCATGAAGCGCACGGCGTCCTCGTCACGAGTTGAGCAATATCTATGCCGGCGTCGGTTCGCGTAGGCGTTGACTGATAACCGTCGTGACGCCGTCCCCTCGCATGGAGACGCCGTACAACGCGTCGGCGATCTCCATGGTCGGCTTCTGGTGCGTGATGATGATGAGCTGGCTCGCATCGCGCAGTTCTTCGAAGATGCCGAGCATCCGCCGCAAGTTGGTGTCGTCGAGTGCTGCCTCAACCTCGTCCATTACGTAGAACGGGCTCGGTCGGGCCTTGAAGATCGCGACCAGCAAAGCAAGCGCCGTCAGCGACCGCTCGCCGCCCGACAACAACGACAATCTCTTGACCTTCTTGCCAGGCGGCCGCGCCTCGACGTCGATGCCGGTGTTCAACATGTCTGATGGATCGGTCAGCACCAGCCGGCCTTCGCCGCCGGGGAACAGGCGCGCGAAGATGCCCTCGAATTCCCGCGCCGTATCGACGTAAGCCGCGGTGAATACCTGCTGCACGCGCTCGTCTACCTCGCGGATGATTTCCATCAAGTCCTTGCGCGTGCGCTTCAGATCCTCGAGTTGTTCACTGAGGAACCGGTGCCTTTCTTCCAACGCCGAATACTCCTCGAGTGCCAACGGATTCACCCGACCGAGCAATGCCAACGCGCGTTCAGCTGAACGCGCGCGCTTTTCCTGTTCCGCGCGCACGAACGGCATCGGGTCGGGCAACGGTGCATCGGCCGCAGCATCGGGTTCTGGAAACACCGGCACCAACGAATCCGGGCCGTACTCTGCACTCAGCGCGTCGCTCTCGACGCCGAACTCTTCCATCGCACGTTGCTCGAGTTGCTCGATTCGCAATCGTTGCTCGGCGCGAGCGAGTTCGTCGCGATGCACGACGTCGGTGAGTTGTTCGATATCGGCCGTCAGTTCGCGCTCGCGCGCGCGTAACGCGAGGAGTTCGCCTTCGCGAACGGTGCGCGTGTGTTCGGCTGCTTCGCGTTCACTGGTCGCGGCGGCCAACGACACGTCAAGACGGCGCAACACAGCCGCTGCACCGATTGAAACGGCTGCTGCGACCACGGCTTCGCGTTCGCGGCGCACCCGTCGCACAGCCGCGCGCTCACGCGCTTCCCTTTCGGCCGCGGCGGCGGCTTCGAGTTGCGCGGCTCGCGTACCGATCGCCCGCACTCGCTCTTCCGCCGTGCCGACAGCGAGCCTGGCCTCGGTCTCTGCATCGCGCGCCGCTGCGGCAAGCACCGAAAGACGGTCGCGCTCCGCTGCCGAAGGCTCTTCGTCCGGAGAGCCTTGAGCGGCCGCAAGGCGCGCCTCGAGTTCGCGGAGCGTCTCGCGATCGCGGTCACCCGACTGTTGAGCTTGTGCGATCGACCCCGACATCCGGTCGGCCTCGGCGAGCGCAGATCGGGCCGCCGACCCGAGTTGCCCAAGCTGTTCAGCAACCGCGGCCATCGCGGCGTCCGACTCATGCAGTTGGGCTAGTGCGGCATCGGCTCGCGCTGACGCATCGGCGAGCTCTGCCTCGACGCCCAGGATCCGGAATCGCAAGCGCTCGCCACGATGGGTGGCGTCAGTGAGTCCGCGCCGCGCCTCGTCGAGCGCCGCTTGAACCTCGAGCAAACTCGGCGCGCTCGCCGAACCGCCGTAGGCCCAGTCACGGCCAAGCACGTCACCGTCACGCGTCACAGCGCGGACGTCGGGTAGCGCACGCACGAGCGCAAGCGCGGCGTCGAGATTCTCCACGACTGCTACCCGGTATGTCAGCGCCGCCAACGCCGGGTCGAGTGCTCGTGGGCCATGAACCAGATCGCTCACCCACCGCGCTCCTGGAGGCAGCGGCGGCCGCGGTGCAGAGGCCGACGCCGCATCGACCGACCCGATCACCACACCCGCTCGCCCGGCGTCGTCCGCCTTCAACACGCCCAGCGCAGCGACCGCGTCGTCGACAGAGGAGACAGCCACAGCATCTGCGGCCGTGCCGAGTGCGGCCGCAACGGCCTGCTCGTAACCGCGTTCGACCTCGACAACCGCAGCGACCGACCCGAGCAACCCCGAGATGCGCAGCGACGCCGCGAGCAGCGCGCCGGTGCCGTCCTTGCGAGCAAGGCCCAACTCCAGCGCCTCGGCGCGAGCCAACAGCGACGCCCGCTCGCGCTCGATCTCGCGGTCTTCGTCGCGCAACTTGTTCAACGTCGTCTCGGCGGTGGCCAGCGCCTCGGCCGCAACCTCGTAATCGTTGTCGAGGTTCAGCTCACCCTCGTCGAGCCCGGCGATGCGCGACTCGAGCGCGTGGAACTCACCCTGCGCGTGCTCGGACCGCGCCCGCGCTTCATCGACCGCCTTCGTGAGCCGGCCGATCTCGTCGTCGCTCGCGCTCACCCGGCTGCGCTGGGCCGCAACCTGGCCGGCGAGCTGCGCAAGCCCTTCGCGTCGATCGGCGGCCGCTCGCAGCGCTGCGGTGAGCCGGCGCTGCTCGTCCTCGTATGCCGTCTCGGCGGCGACCCGCGCGGTCACGACCTCAGCCAACGCAGCTCGAGAACTCTCAAGTTCGGCCGCGATTTCGACCTGCTGCGCCCGTGCGGCCGCCGCGTCGTTCGCCAACTCTTCAGGATCGCGGCCCTCGCGGGTTTCTTCCTCAGTGGCTCGCACGTGACGCTGCCGCTCGGCGGCAATGCTCGCCGTCCCGCGAAGTCGTTCTCTTACTGACGAAAGCCGGTACCAGGTCTCCTGCGCGCGAGTGAGATCACGCGCCTCGCTACCCATCGCCGACTCGAGGTGCGCCTCACGCGTTTTCGCCTCATGCAGCTCGGCATCGAGCTGCGCCCGCCGCTCACGCAACGCGGTCTCGTCTGCGACTTCCTGCTGCAAAGTGCCGCGCAACCGCAGCACGTCATCGGCCAGCAACCGCAGCTTCGAATCGCGCAGATCCGCTTGTACGACGGCGGCGCGGCGAGCTACTTCGGCCTGCTTGCCGAGAGGGCCGAGCTGGCGACGAAGTTCGGTCGTCAGGTCTTGCACGCGGGTCATGTTCGCCTGCATCGCCTCAAGCTTGCGCAGCGCTTTTTCCTTGCGCTTGCGGTGTTTCAGTACGCCCGCGGCCTCTTCGATGAAACCGCGCCGCTCTTCGGGAGTCGCGTGCAACACAGCCTCGAGCTGGCCCTGCCCGACGATCACATGCATCTCGCGCCCGATGCCCGAGTCCGAGAGCAATTCCTGGACGTCGAGGAGCCGGCAACTTTGGCCATTGATCGCATACTCGGAGCCGCCGTTGCGGAACATGATCCGACTGATCGTGACTTCTGAGTATTCGATCGGCAGGGCACCGTCGGTGTTGTCGATCGTCAGGGAGACTTCCGCCCGGCCCAGCGGTGGGCGGCCGGCGGTGCCCGCGAAGATGACGTCTTCCATCTTGCCGCCGCGCAGGCTCTTGGCTCCCTGCTCGCCCATCACCCACGCGAGCGCGTCGACCACGTTCGACTTGCCCGAACCATTCGGCCCGACCACGCAGGTGATGCCAGGCTCGAGGCGCAGCGTCGTCGACGACGCGAAAGACTTGAAGCCGCGAAGCGTGAGGCTCTTCAGGTACACGGGCCGCAGCCTATCCAGTGGTCGTCACGCTTCGCCGAGTGTGCGCAAACGGCTGTCCTGAGGCGCCATTTCGGACCGTTTGTGCACACTCGGCGAGCGCACGAGTTGCCGGCGGTGCATGAAAGAGGGACGCCACACTAAGTGGCGTCCCCTGGTTTGTGTACGGGCTTGTGTAGACGTCAGCAAGATCAGCTGTAGACGTGCTCCTGGTCGGACACCGACCCGGACAACGAAAGCGTCAGCAGCTCATCGCCGGAGACCTCGGCGCTAAGAGCGTCGTTGGCCGCCTGAAGACGCAAACACTCGGTCTCGAGGTCGCGGACACGCTGCTGAAGTCGGCGCATTTCCGACAACATGCGGGGATCCGGACCACCGAGATGACCGAGAATTGCCTTTGCCATGGAGATCCTCCACTGGATGCCGGCTACGGTCTCCAGGCGCATTTCCGCCTGGATGCCGCTTCAGCGGTGTGCGTTCGTGGTTACCTCTAGGGTCGCATCCGGTCGCCTGCGGGTCAAGCCCCGCGTTACGATCCGGTTACGACGCCAAATAGCCCTAAACCGGGCGATTAACGCCCAAGAAACGCCCAAATCGGGCACGCTACCGACGTGATCCGGCTCACTAGGGTCTCACCCAGATCTCACCGAGCTCATGGCGCTCCTAAATGCGGCTCAACGCTCGGTGAAGCCGACCAGGTCTCCCCGCGGCGAATCCCATCGCTCAACCACCCCGGTCACGTGCCCGGGTGTCGCGCCACTGCGAAGCGACGCGAGCAGCTGTTCGCACATTTCCCGGCTTCCCTCGGCGACCACCGACACCCGGCCGTCGTCGAGGTTCGAAGCCGAGCCGACGAGTCCGAGCTCGAGCGCCCGCGACCGCACCCACCAGCGCATGCCGACACCCTGCACCCGACCGCGCATCCACGCGGTCAGCCGGACCTGCTCGTCAGCTGTCACGGCTGATCACCAGTGCGGATTCCGGGGGCGGGGCTGGCAATGCGGGCAGAAGTAGGACGACCGATTCATGAACGGCTCCCGGCGAATCGGCGTCCCGCATCTAGGGCACGGCTCGCCCGCCCGACCGTAGACGGCCAGCGATCGATCGAAGTAGCCGCTCTCACCATTCACATTCACATAGAGGCTGTCGAACGACGTCCCGCCTTGTTCGAGTGCATTGCCCATCACGTCGCGGACGGCGGCGAGCAGTCGTGCGGTGTCAGGCCGGCGCATCGTCTCGGTGGCCCGGGCGTAGTGCAGCTTTGCTCGCCACAGCGCCTCGTCGGCGTAGATGTTGCCGACGCCGGAGATAAGGCGCTGGTCGAGGAGCGCCCGCTTCAAGCCTGTGCGGCGCACTCGCAGCCGCGTATGGAAGTCGTCGTCGTCGAAGGCGGGGTCGAATACGTCACGAGCGATGTGGGCGATCTCGGGCGGCAGGTCAGCACCGTCGATCGAGACCGCGAGGCCGCCGAAGGTGCGCTGGTCGACGAACCGAAGCTCGGGCCCGCCGTCGTCGAACGCGACCCGCACACGAAGGTGCGGACCAGGTGCCTGTGTGGCGTCGAGCATGAGGAGTTGGCCGCTCATACCGAGGTGGGCCAGCACGGCATCGCCGGAGTCCAACGGGAGCCACAAGTACTTGCCCCTGCGACGGGCGGCCACAATGCGGCGTCCGGTCAAGGCAGCTGTGAAGTCCTTGGCGCCCGCCACGTGACGCCGGATCGCGCGGGGGTGGTGCACCTCGACCGCACTGATGCGCCGGCCGACCACGTGCTGTTCCAGCCCGCGTCTGACCGTCTCGACCTCAGGAAGTTCGGGCACGCGCGTCAGTCAGTCGGCAACGGACGCGGATTCATCGCCGGGGTATTCGACGGTCAGGGTTGCCTCGACCGCCTCCCTGATGCGGGTCCACGCCTCTTCGGCGGCCTGCTGCTCCGCCTCTTTCTTGCTGCGGCCTGAACCAGTGCCGAAGACCGAGCCGCCAAGACGAACGGCCGCTTCGAACGTCTTCTCGTGGTCGGGCCCGCTCTCTGTCACTTCGTAATACGGGACGCCGAGCAGCTGGCTTGCAGTCAATTCCTGAAGCGAGGTCTTCCAGTCAAGGCCTGCGCCGAGGCGCGCGGCGTCATCGATAAGTTCGTCGAAGAGCCGGTGCACGAGGTCGGTTGCGGCGGCCAGGCCGCCGTCGACGTAGACGGCGCCGATCAACGCTTCGAGACCGTCGGCGAGGATCGAGGACTTGTCGCGGCCACCGGTTGACTCTTCGCCGCGGCCCAACTTGATGAACTCACCGAGACCGAGCGCGCGGCTCACGTCGGCGAGGGCCCGCATGTTGACGACGGCGGCGCGCAGCTTCGCAAGCTGGCCCTCGGCCAGATCGGGATACGCCCGATACAGGGTCTCGGTGACGATGACCCCGAGCACCGAGTCGCCGAGGAATTCGAGGCGCTCGTTCGTGGGCAGCCCGCCGTTTTCGTACGCGTACGAACGATGCGTCAACGCACGTTCGAGCAGGTCATGGTCGAGGTGTATCTGGGCGAGACTCTCGAGCTGCTCGAGTGGATCGCCGGTCTCCGTCATCTGCGCCCCCGCGACACAGTGAGCTGCCTTAGCCGTCAGCTCGATGCGACCGGACGCCGGTTGTAGGTGCCGCAGTTGGGACATGCGACGTGCGGCAGCTTGGGCTCGCGGCAGGCGGGATTGTTGCAACGCACCAGGGTCGGGGCGGCGGTCTTCCACATGGCGCGGCGGCTGCGCGTATTGCTGCGCGACATTCTCCGCTTCGGAACCGGCACGGCTAGCTCTCCTGCTCGTCGTTGATGCGTTGACTTTCGGTGGTACCTACTGCTCGCAGAGCGGCCCATCTCGGGTCGACCTGGTCGTGCCCGTGCCCTGGCTCGACGTCCGCGAGCCGCGCCCCACAGTCGGGACACAAACCCGGGCAGTCGTCCCGGCACACCGGCGCGAGCGGTAGCGCGAGCACCACCGCGTCACGTAAAAGCGGCTCGAGATCGATGTAGTCGTCGACCAAGCGCCCGATCTCGTCATCTTCGTCGTCCGCGTCGATCTCGTTGCCGGGATAGACGTACAGCTGCTGGATGTCGACCTCAAGCTCTTCGGTCAACGGATCCAGGCACCGCGCGCACTCGCCGGTCAGCGTGACCCGAGTCGTGCCAGACACCAAGACGCCCTCGCTCACCGACTCAAGTCGCAGGTCGAGAACGAGATCGCTGCCAGGAAGCGCGCCGATCATTTCGCCGCGGATGTCAGCCGGTGCCGGAACTGTGCGGGTGACCGTGCGCATCGATCCCGGTCGCCTCGGCAGGTCGCGGGTGTCCACGACGAGCGGGGCTCGAGGGTCAAGTCGCGTCAGGTCTCCTGCTCCTTTCGGGCACGACGAAACCGCGTCAAACTGATCTGTCGGATTGCTTCCAGACGAAACCGTCTTGAAGAATACCCCGCCAGCGCGATCAACGCGATTCGAGGGACGCCGACCGGCGTCGGCGAGGGTCGGGCGCGCGAGCTCAGCCGCCGGGAAGGGGTGGCTCGTCCTCGCGGGCGTCGCCGAGCTGCTCCATCTCGTTGCGACCCTGGAGCTTCTCGCGGCCGCGCAGCACCGCCGTGAGCGTCTTGTTCAGCACGATCTCGAAGTTGGCGAGCTTGGTGTCGACGTAGTCGTCGACCTCGCGCCGCATCTGGCGGACCTCATCGTCGGCCTCGCTGAGCAACCGCTCGGCCTCGGCGACCGCCTCCCGCTGCACCTCGGTCTCGGTCACCAGCCGCTGCTGTTCGAGGTGCGCGTCGGCGATGATCTGCTCAGCCTCGCGCCGGCCCGCCTCGACCACGTCGTCGCGGTCGTGCAGCAGCGACTCGGCACGCTGGACCTCGGCCGGAATGAGGTCGCGGACCTCGTCGAGCATCGCCAGCACCTGGCCGCGGTTGATGATGCAGGACGCCGACATCGGCATCGCCCGCGCCGATTCGATGTGGGCGACGACCTCGTCGAGCTTGTCCTTGAGTTCCACAGTGCGGGTCTCTCCAGCTGGGGTCGCGGATCGGTTGGGCTACTCGGGCCGGCCTTGGAGCCGCTCGGTCAGGCGCTTCAGCACCGTCGGCGGCACGAGGCCGGACACATCACCACCGTACGTCGCAACTTCCTTCACCAGGCTCGACGACAGGAAGCTGTACAGCGGGTTGGTCGAAAGGAACAGCGTCTCGACGCCGTCGAGACTGTGGTTCATCTGGGCCATCTGGAGCTCGTAGTCGAAGTCGCTGACCGCTCGAAGCCCCTTGACGATCACCTGGATGTCGCGCTCGCGGCAGAAGTCGACCAGGAGCCCGCCGAACGACTCGACGACAACATTGCCGTAGTCGGCGGTCGTCTCGCGCACCATGTCCATGCGCTCCTCGAGCGTGAACATGCCGCGCTTGGACTTGTTCACAAGAACCGCGACGTACACCTGGTCGTACAGCTTCGACGCCCTGGAAAGGATGTCGAGATGCCCGTTGGTCACCGGGTCGAAGGAGCCTGGGCAGACGGCCTTGTGCACGCGTGAACCTCCCTCAGCCGGGCGAACGTACCACCACTCCCGTCACAGTAGTGAAGGTTGGTAGCGGGCGTAGTGCAACGTCGCGTCGCCGTACTTGCGGTCATGCGTCGCCGCGTAGCCAAGGGGCCAGACCCAACGGTCGCGCGTCGCTCGCTCGACCACGACGACCGCCTCGGCTCGCGGCACACCACGTTGCGCCAACGTCGCCAGCACGCCTGCGACCTGTACTGCCGGCAGATCGTAAGGCGGGTCTGCAAAAACGACATCGAAGCCGGACGCCGAAAGCTCCGTCGCGGCCTTCTCGGCCTTGACCGGCAGCACCTCGATCTTGCCCACGGGCGAGCCGGCACCGCGGGCGTCGCGCAGGTTGGTCACGTTGGTCCGCAGCACCTTCACTGCAGCGGCGGCCGACTCGACGAGCACCACGTGCGACGCCCCCCGCGACCACGCTTCGAGCCCGACTGCGCCCGAGCCGGCGTAGAGATCGAGGAGCCGCACTCCTTTCAAGCTGCCGAGCGACGACTCGAGGCTGGAGAACAGCGCCTCGCGGGCACGATCGGACGTCGGTCGGGTGCCCGACGGCGGAACCGCGAGGCGCCGCCCACCTGCCTGACCGGCGACGATGCGGGTCATCGCGCACTCCAGCGGCGTTTCGACCCGTAGAAGTCGGCGCTGTTCCACAGCAGGGCGACGGCAGGCTCGATTCTCGCGACCACATCGACGGCCGGGTCGACATCGGGCAGCCACTGCTCGTCGTCCGCCTCGGTGTATTTCGCGGCGAACGCCGCGACCACCTCGGGCACGGCGGCCGGCCCGCCGACATCGGACGCCGATCCGCGCACGATGACAACCTCGTCGCCGCTCTCGAGGTTGAACACGACGTGGGGATTCGTCGTCAGATTGCGGAACTTCACCGACCGCCGCTCGCCGAAGACGTAGATCGCGTCGCCGACAACGGCGGTCCAGATCGGCACGGAGTGCGGCGCGCCCGCAGCGTCGACCGTGCCGAGCCACGCGTTGCGCGCCTGGGCGAAACGTGACGCGACCTCGCTCCACGTCACCGGCTCCGCCATGGCGGCCATCATCGCAGCGACCGGGCGCTCAGGCCTTCTCGATGAACTCGGCGTCCTGAGTTGCGGTCAGCCGCTGGATCGCGGCCGCGAGCGGCGGGTGCGCGGCCAGTTCGGGATCTGCTTCGACGATCGCGTTCGGCCTGCTCGCGCGCGGAGCGAATGAGATCGCGGTCGCGTGCCAGCGACAGCAACTTCAGATCGCTGCGACCGTGCTGCTGGCCGGCCAGGATCGTGCCCTCGCGGCGCAGCTGCAGGTCGATTTCGGAAAGCTCGAAACCGTCGGACGTCGCGGCCACCGCTTCGAGCCGGTCCCGCCCCGGATGTCCGGCCGGCAACTCGGTCACCAGCAGGCAGCGACTGGGTGCGCTCCCGCGCCCTACCCGACCACGGAGTTGGTGAAGTTGCGAGATGCCGAACCGGTCGGCGTCCATGATCACCATGGCAGTCGCATTCGCGACGTCGACCCCGACCTCGATCACGGTCGTCGCGACCAGCACGTCGATCGAACCGTCGGCGAACGCGCGCATCGTCGCTTCCTTGGCATCGCTGGGCATTTGGCCATGCAACACAGCGACGCGCAGATCGTCGAGGTACTCCTCCACAAGGCGCGGAGCAAGTTCTAGGACGCCGATAGGCGGGCGTCGAGCGCGGACGCGGGGGTACTGGCGCCGTCGAGGTCTTCTTCGGGCTCGAGCGGATCGTCGTCGGGCTCGCCGCCGCCGATGCGCGGGCAGACGACGTAGGCCTGATGGCCCGCGGCGACCTGTTCGTGCACGCGTTGCCACACGGCCTTGAACCAGTCGGGGCGGCCACCGATCGGCGCCACAGAAGTGGCAATGATCGACCGGCCCTTCGGCAGCTCCACCAGCGTCGACACGTCGAGGTCGCCGTAGACCGTCATGGCGACCGTGCGCGGGATCGGTGTCGCGGTCATGACCAGGACGTGTGGGCGCCGGTCGTCGCGCGCCTTCGCCCGCAGCGCGTCGCGTTGCTCGACGCCGAACTTATGCTGCTCGTCGACCACGACCAGGCCAAGGTCGGCGAACTGCACCCTGTCTTCGAGCAGCGCGTGGGTGCCGATGACGATGCCCGCCTCGCCAGAAGCGGCGTCGAGCAATGCCTTGCGTCGAGCCGCTTGATTCATCGATCCGGTGAGCAACGTCACGGTCGTCGCGACGTCGGCACCGCCGAATTGGCCACCCAGCGCGAGGTCGCCGAGCATCTGGGTGATCGAGCGATGATGCTGCTGCGCGAGTACTTCGGTCGGCGCGAGCAATGCGGCCTGCCCACCTGCGTCGATGACCGCGAGCATGGCGCGCAACGCGACGACGGTCTTACCCGATCCGACCTCGCCCTGAAGCAGCCTGTGCATCGGATGGTCGGCCGCAAGCTCGGCCGCAATCACCTCGCCGATGTCTCGCTGACCCCGCGTGAGTTCGAAGGGCAGCCGCGCGTCGAAGGCCGCGCGCAATCCGTCATTGATCGGACGCCGGGCAGTGGCCGGCAGTGCGGCAGCGGCCACCCGACGCTGCGCAAGAACAATCTGAAGCACGAACGCTTCGTCCCACGCGAGCCGCGTTCGCGCTCGATCCCGCTCGCCGAACGTCTTCGGCCGGTGGATTCCTTCGAGTGCCTCGCTGTATCCCATGAGCCCGAGCTCGTCGCGAATCCCTTGCGGCACAGGGTCTTCCGGCGCATCGAGGTTGTGGAGAGCCAGCCGCACGCAGCGTCGCAGCTTGACAGTGTCGGCTTCCTTGACCGCTGGGTACACCGCCAGGATCTGCCCGGCGAAGTCGGACTGACTGTCGTCGTCGTCCTCGACGACGTCAACCTCGGGATTAACCAGCTGAAGCTTGCGATTGAACCACTCGACCTTGCCCGAGAAGTAGGCGCTTGCACCGACCGGGAAACGGTTCAGCTGCCACGCCCGCTGATTGAAGAAGGTGAGGACGACCTCGCCAGACCCGTCGGTCACCGTGACGTCGGTCTTGTTCATGCGCTTGTTGGTCTTGGTGGTGATCTGCCTGCTCGACACCTTCGTGATGCGGGCGAAGATCGTTGCGTATTCACCTGCGACGAGATTCTTGAAGTCGGTCAACTCACCGCGCTTCTCCCAGCGCCTGGGGTAGTGCCGCAGCAGATCGCCAACCGTGTGCAGATCGAGCTTTTCCGCTAACACCGCTGCAATCGTGCCGACGATTGGTCGCAGCGGCGCGTCGAGATCTGCCATCACTCGACCCCGAGCCAGACCACCGAACCGAGCGCATCGACGGTCAGGTGGTTGACATCGACCGCGGGCCAGGTCTCGGCGAGGACGCCGGCAATGCGCGCGCCGACCTCGGCCGTCGACACGACCGTGACGAGGTCGCCGCCATCGACGAGCAGCGCGTTCGATGTGCGCGACCGCGTCGACGCACAGCGCGTCGACAGGGGCGCGGGCCGGCTGTCGCGGTGCGAGTGGTCGAGGCGGCCGTTTCCATCGCAGCTACGTCGTCGGCGAGCCGCCGGTGCGGGTCGTGCACGGCGACCGCCGACAGCAACTGCACGCCGGCAGCGATCGGGATCACCCCGGCGCATTCGCCCACGTCGGTGCTGCAGCTGCCGACCGCACTGCGGCTGCGAGGCCGCCGCCGTCTTCGACGAGGATCACCACGCTCGTGCGCGCCGAGCTTTCGCAGTTCGGCGCCGATCGACGTCGGGATCTGCTGTCGTTGCTTCGACCACGTGCGCGCCCGACCGCGTGAGCAAGTCGCGAAGGACCAGCGCTGTCGGACCCAGCGCCAAGCACGATCATCACCGCGCGTTCGGACGTCTCGACCGGCTGAGCCCGCGCTTCGTTGATCTCGGTGACCCTGATGTCGTGTGGGCGGCCGGCGGCGACGCCGAGCTCGACCGCCGCGGGCGCATCGTCGGTGTGCACGTGCACGTTCCACAACCCGTCGCCGCCCGAGACGACCACCGCCTCGCCGATCTCGTCGAGTGCCGCGCGCAGCGCCGGGACGCGATCGTCGGTCGTGTCGATGAGGTACATGACCTCATACGCCGCCGACAGCGAGCCGTCGCGTGCGTCGAGCGTCGGCGATGCGAGCCGGGGCGCCGGCAAGATGACCTCGCGCTCGTCGATCACGGCCTGCAAGACGTCGAGCAACACCACGATGCCCCGGCCGCCTGCGTCGACCACTCCGGCGCGGCTCAGCACATCGAGCTGGGACGGCGTGCGGCGCAGCGCGTCGTGCGCGGCGAGCACGGCCGCGGCGACGACCAGGTCGAGCCGGTCGGATTGGGTGCGGCGCGCGGCCTCGGCCGCGGCGCGGGCGACGGTGAGCATGGTGCCCTCGACCGGTTGGGCGACGGCCGCGTAGGCGAGGGTCACCGCGTGCTCGAACGCTGCCGTCATGGCAAGACCTCGAGGCGGACGCCGCTCGGCGGCCAGCACCTCGGCGATCCCGCGCAACAGCTGGCTCAAGATCACGCCCGAGCTGCCGCGGGCGCCGAGCAGGCACGAGTCTCGCCATGCTCGTGGCGGTCTCGGCCAGATCAGCCCCGTCTGCGGCTCTCGGCGTCGAGCTCGTCGGCCGCGGCGACCGCGCTCTGGAGCGTCAGGAAGAGGTTCGTCCCGGTGTCGGCGTCGGCGACGGGGAAGACGTTGAGGGAGTCGATCTCGGCCCGGCTCGCCTCGAGCGCGCGCAGGCCCGACCGGTACCACCGGCGGACCGCATCGGCATCGAGGACCTCAAGCACCCCGGGTCTCCTCTCTGTAGTCGGGAACGAGGCTAGCCAGCCGCGGCGACACCGGCCGGTTGGCGTGACCGGCGCGGTATCGGATAGTCTCGTGCGGTTGTCCGAATGGAAATCTGCGGCTGCGCATCGATTCGTGCGGCCGCCCACCTCATGCTTGGAGTGTCTCCCGTGGCTGCTGTCTGCGATGTCTGCGGCAAGGGTCCGGGTTTCGGCATGTCCGTGTCCCACTCCCACCGGCGCACCCGGCGGCGCTGGAACCCGAACATCCAGACCGTGCGTGCGGTCGTCGGCCGGGGCACCCACAAGCGCTTGAACGTGTGCGCTTCGTGCATCAAGGCCGGCAAAGTCACCCGCTGACGTTCGCGCTGCGCGTCGCTGCGGCCGCACTCGTAAGCGTCGCCCTCACCGGATGTGCCACTCATCACTCGCCTGCAGCCGTCGGCATCGCAACGTGCCCTCCCAAGAACCCGTTCCCTCACCCCGGTCTCGCCCGCGGCGATCCCCCGGAGCCCGAGTGCGAGCTATGCGCCGACCCAGGCGCTCGGCCCGCTGACGAAGCCGCTGCCCGCTGGCATCACCAGCGTCAAGGTCACGTTCCTTCGAGGCACTGGGCCGGTCTATCAGCGGTCGATCACCGACCCCGCCACGGTCCGGCAGATCATCGGCGAGGTCGACGACAGTCACGAGGACACCGGCCAGACCCAGGGGTGCGCCAGTGCGGCCCGTCACGATGACTCTCGAATTCATCGCGCCGTCGACCGACACCGTGTACTCCGAAGACAGCGGCTGCGCGCGAGCGAGCCTGGCTTTCAACGGGTCGCAGGGACCGCTCCTGGACGCCTGGTTGACGGACGTGCATCGAGCAGCTGCTGCACGTGACCTTCGACATCAACGGTTCGCCGTCGGTGGCGCCTGCGTCGTAGCGGCGCGCGGGTTCTAGGCTGCGCGGATGCGAATCGTCATTGCGGGAGCAGGGTTCGGCGGGCTCGAACTTGCGACGCTGTTGTCGGAGGCGTTCGGCGACGACGCCGACGTGGTGCTGATCGACAAGTCCGACGGGTTCGTCTTCGGATTCTCCAAGCTCGACGTGATGTTCGGCCGTACGAGCGCCGAGCATGTCGTGCATCGGTACGCCGACGTCGTCCGGCCCGGTGTTCGCTTCGTGCAATCGACCGTGCGTCGCAATCGATCCCGTCGCGCGACGCGTGACGACCGACGACGGGGTGTTCGACGCCGACATCCTGGTCGTTGCGCTGGGCGCAGACGTCGACCCGGCGGCGACTCCGGGGCTCGTCGAGGGCGGCCACGAGTTCTACACGGTCGCTGGGGCGTTCGCGCTGCGCGAGGTCTTGGCGAGCTTTGCCGGCGGCCGCGTCGTCGTCGGCGTGACGTCGACACCGTTCAAGTGCCCTCCGGCGCCCAGCGAGACAGCCCTGCTGATGCACGACTTCCTGCAGGCGCGGGGTTTGCTCGACTCCTCGCGCATCTCGTTGGTGATGCCTCTCGGGACGCCGATACCGCCGTCGCCCGACGCGTCGGCGGCGATCCTCGGCGCGTTCGCGGAGCGGGGCATCGACTGGCACCCAGGGCAGTCGGTGCGCAGCCTCGATCCGGTGCGCAAGGTCGCCTTGTTGAGTGACGGCGATGAGTTGCCCTACGACCTCTTCCTCGGCGTCCCGCTGCATCGCGCCCCGGCCGTCGTCGTCGAGTCGGGCATGACTGTCGACGGGTGGATACCGGTGAACCGGCTGACGCTCGAGACGCAGTTTCCCGACGTGTACGCAGTTGGCGACGTCACCAGCGTCGGGACGCCCAAGGCCGGGGTGTTCGCCGAAGGCCAGGCGACCGTTGTCGCGCAGCAGATCATCGCGCGCGTCCGCGGGTCGAGTGCGGCGAGCACCTACGACGGCCGCGGCATCTGCTACCTGGAGTTCGGGCACGACATGGTGGCCAAGGTCGACGTGACCTTCGTGGCCGGTCAAGCGCCGGCCGGATTCCTTCAAGGTCCGTCGGCCGAGTTGCTGGCAGACAAGACCGCGTTCGGCGCCGCAGCGCATCGGCCGCTGGTTCAACCGGAGCTGGACCCCGCTCGGCCGCTGCACTCTTAGGCGTGTGGAAGCGCGGCCGCTCGGGCGAGCGCGCGCACCTCGCGCAAAGCCACCGACAGCGTCGCGAGGTCGGCGCCGTCACTGACGCTGATGTCGTCGATGAAGGCGGTCGCGCGCGCAAGCGCAGCACCGTTTGCCTGCTGCCACGCAGAAATCCGCTCGTCTGCGGTCGCCGACGTCGCGGTCGACAGCAACACATCGGTCGTGAGTTCGGCGTGCGCGGCCTCGAGGTCGTCGCGGGCAGCGGCGCGGGCGAGCGTATGCCAGCGGGTGTCGCGAGGCAGCGCGGCGATGAGCGAACCGAGCCGTGAAAGTCCGAGCACGTCGGCGATCGCGAAGTGCACCCCCGCCACCTCGTCGACGTCCCGCTTGGTGTGCAGCGCGATATCGACGATCGCGAGTGCCGACAACCCCTCGGTCAACGCGACCGCCCGCAACGCGATCGAATCAGGCACGCCCGCACCGACGAAGCGGCCGAGCGCTGCTCCATAGTTCTCGGCGTCACGACCACGCAACCGCTCGGGCAGCGCGTCGAGCACCGCAGCGATTCGGGGCTGCCACTGATCAACAGTTTCCGGGACGTCGAGTGGTGGCCGCCGATTCGCAAGGAACCACCGAGTCGCGCGATCGAGAAGCTGCCGGACGCCGAGCAGCAACTCCGTCTGGACGTCGCTGGCGACGACGTCGTCCAAGCCCTCGATGTCGCTCCAGATCTGGTCGACCCGAAACGACATCCGCGCCGCGCGAGTGCGCGCGGGTGATGTCGGACGTCGACGCGGCCGTTTCTGAGACCACCCGGTACAAGAACGACGTGCCTGACAAGTTCACGAGTTCATTGGCCAGCTGAGTGGCGATGATCTCGCGGCGCAGCGGATGCTCCGTCATCGCGGTGGCGAACCGCTCGCGCAAAGGGCTCGGGAAGTAGTCGACGAGAGCACGCCTGGTGAACGGATCGTCGGGAAGGTCGGAGCCGACAATGTCGCGGGTGGCGGTGATTTTCGCGTAGGCGAGCAGCAGCGCCAGTTCGGGTCTGGTGAGTCCGAGGCCGGCCGCGCGACGTGCGGAAATCGCTTCGGCGTCTGGCAGATGTTCGAGAGCCCGCACGAGATGGCCGTTCTTCTCCAGCCACTCGATGTAGGCGGCGTGCACGTGCAGCATGGTCGGGGCTTGGCGCTGCGAGCACGACAGCGCCAAGTTCTGGGCGTAGTTGTCGCGCAGCACCAATGCGCCGACCTCGTCGGTCATGCTCACGAGCAGCGGTCCGCGTTCGGCGTGGTCGAGCTCGTGCGCACGGGCGGCGCCGTCGAGCAGGATCTTGATGTTGACTTCGTGGTCGGAGGTGTCGACCCCTGCCGAGTTGTCGATGGCGTCGGTGTTGATGTGCCCGCCGCCGAGCGCGAACTCGAGCCGGCCGAGTTGGGTGAACCCGAGGTTGCCGCCCTCGCCCACGACTCGGCAGCGCAACTCGCGACCGTCGACCCTGATCGCATCGTTAGCGCGGTCGCCGACATCGGCGTGGCTCTCGGTGTGTGATTTCACGTAGGTGCCGATGCCGCCGTTCCACAGCAGGTCGGCCGGCGCCCGAAGGATCGCGCGCATGAGATCGCTCGGTGCCATCGCGACCGCTTTGACGCCGAGCGCGGCAGCCATTTCAGCGGAGATCGGAACGGATTTCGCGCTGCGCGGCCATACTCCCCCGCCGGCCGAGATCAGCGCACGGTCGTAGTCGGCCCACGAACTTCCGGCGAGTGCGAACAGCCGTTGACGTTCGGCGAACGACGGCCGCGGCATCGGGGTTGGGATCGATAAAGATGTGCCGGTGATCGAACGCTGCGAGCAACCGGATGTGCGTCGACAGCAGCATGCCGTTGCCGAACACATCGCCCGACATGTCGCCGATCCCGACGCAGGTGAAATCGGTGGTCTGGCAGTTGACACCGAGTTCGCGGAAATGCCGGGTCACCGACTCCCAAGCGCCGCGGGCCGTGATTCCCATCGCCTTGTGGTCGTAGCCGGCGGATCCGCCCGACGCGAACGCGTCGCCGAGCCAAAACCCATACTCCGCGGCAATTCCGTTGGCGATGTCGGAGAACGTCGCGGTCCCCTTGTCGGCTGCCACCACCAGGTAACTGTCGTCGCCGTCGTGGCGGACCGTGTCTTTCGGCGGCACAGTACGGCGACCCTTGGAGTCGGCGATCAGGTTGTCGGTCAGATCGAGCAAGCCGCAGATGAGCGTGCGGTAGCACGCGACCACCTCGGCCTGCATCGCCTGGCGATCAGCTGGCATCGGCAGGCGGCCGCTTCACGACGAAGCCGCCCTTCGAGCCGACCGGCACGATCACGGCGTTCTTCACCGTCTGCGTCTTGGCGAGACCGAGCACCTCGGTGCGAAAGTCCTCCCGGCGGTCGGAATACCTGATGCCACCACGAGCCACCGGACCGAACCGCAGGTGGATGCCCTCCATCTGCGGTGAGTACACGAAGATCTCGACCCACGGCCGCGGTTCGGGCAGGTCTGGCACCGATTGCGAATCGAGCTTCAGCGAGAGGTAAGCCTTGGGCCTTCGCGGTGCGTTGCCAGTAGTTCGTCCGCACGGTCGCCCGGATCAACGTCGCGATGCTCCGCAAGATCCGGTCTTCATCGAGGCTGGTGACGGCATCGAGAGCGCCGTCGAGCTCGCGCGCGATCGCCGATTCACCGGACGTTCGATCACCGGCGAAGGCCGGGTCGAGTCGCGTTTCGAACAACGACACAAGAAGGCGGACGACGGGTGTGTTGGCGCGCAGCGCTGACTCGAGATAGGCCTGGCTGAATCGATACCCGGCCTGGCGCAGGTACTTCGCGTACGCGCGGAGCACGACGACTTGCTGCCAGGTCAGGCCGGCCTCGAGGACCAGAGCTTGAAACCCGTCGACCTCCGCGCGACCGTGCCACGCCGCGGCGAGCGCGTCCTGGAACCGCTCGTGCAACGTGGCCGGGTCGGCGTCTGCACCGACGGCTGGGTGTCGCAGCCCGAAGTCGTAGATCCACGCGATGCTGCCATCACGACGCTCGATCTCGTAAGGGCGCTCGTCGGTGACCTCGACTCCCATCGACTGCAAGATCGGCAGCATGTACGACAGCGACACCGGTGCACCACGGCGGAAGAGTTTCAGAGCAAGATCGCACGCTTGCTTATCGAGCAGGCTCGTACAACTCGACGTCCAGATCGCCGTCATCGCGCAGTGCTTCGAGCCGCTGGAGATCGTCGACCGCAACCATCGCGGCGAAATCTTCTTTGTACGCCTCGGGAAATGCGTCGGTGTACCGAGCGGCGAGGGCGGCATCGAGTTCGTCGCCAAACCTCACGGCGAGCGCGTCGGCGAAATCGTCCTCCCACGTACGGGTCGCAAGGACGAGGCGCCGCTCGAGCTCTTCACGGTCGACGTCGGTCTGCGGGCCGCCCTCGACCCGCACCACGAAATGAACTCGCGCGAGCACCGATTCGGCGACCCGGAACGTGTCGTCGACACTCGTGCCGCCGAGCGCCTCGAGCAGGATCGCTCGCATCTTCAGCCTGACCTGGGTGTCGTAGCGTTCGCGCGGCAGGTACACCAGGCAGGAAACGAACCGTCCGTAGACGTCGCGGCGCATGAACAGCCGCAACCGGCGGCGCTCCTGCAGGTGGAGCACGCCCATCGCGGTGTCGTACAGTTCGGGCACCGAGATCTGGAACATCTCGTCGCGCGGATGGTCCTCGATGATCTGCACGAGATCCTTGCCACTGTGACTCAGCGGTGCGAACCC
This sequence comes from uncultured Actinomycetes bacterium, assembly GCA_963809135.1. Taxonomy (GTDB): domain Bacteria; phylum Actinomycetota; class Actinomycetes; order Acidothermales; family Acidothermaceae; genus PALSA-607. Next base: position 397,551 of record CAWEIG010000008.1, on the reverse strand, counting down.
TGAGAGATCCAGGACTGCTGCTGATTTGCTTCGCAGCAAGGGAATTCGCCAGACACTTTGGGTGTAGGCGACCGACGTGAACAACCCGAGGAACCTGCGCTCGCCGATGACGGCACCCGACTTGTCGAACATCTTGATGCCGATGTAGTCGAGGTAGACCGCGCGGTGAACCGTCGAGCGCGAGTTCGCTTTGGTGATCAGCAGCAGTTGCGGATCGCGCACCCGCGCGCGAACCTCCTCGGGAAGGTCCTTCAGTGGCCGCGGTCTTGGCTTGTCGGCTCGAAGAATGCCGAGCCCGGTGCCAGACACCGCAGCGAGTGCATCGACCCCGTCGTCGTCGACCAACCGGTACTCGCGGTAACCGAGAAACGTGAAGTGGTCGTCGGCCAGCCACCGCAGGAACTCGACGACCTCGTTGTTCTCGGCTTCGGGCACGGCGAGCGGTGGCTCAGCGTGCAGTTCGTCGGCCGCGCGAGCCGCGTGCGCCCGCATACGTGGCCAGTCTTCGACGGCGTCCCTGACGTCTTGGAGAACCCGCACGATGTCGCGGCGCAGGTTCTCCTCGGCGTTCTGGTCAGCGAGGCCAGCGACCTCGAGGTGCATCCACGACTCGACCAGTGCGTCCTTCGGGGCGTCGTGAGCATCGAGCGTGCCCGAGACGGCGAGCAAGCGACCGTGGAGGTCGCGCTTGACCACGAACTGCGGGTGCACAACGAGATGGATCGCGACGTCTTTGCGGCGAGTTCTTGGGTGACCGAATCGACGAGGAACGGCATGTCGTCGGTGACGATCTCGATGACGGCGCTGCCGCGGGTGGGTCGGCGACGCGAAGACCCGCACCTTCGGCACCCCGGCGGGTCGCACCGAAGCGAAGTCGCGATGGCCGACAGCGATGTCTTCTGCAAGCGAGCGCGGCCAGCCGGCCATGTCATCGGCTGCGACGTGCTCGAAGTACCGAGTGACGAACGCGGCGCCGTCGGCGTCAGGATTCATCGGCCGGACCCATGTGCGGGTACTGCGACGCCGTCGCCGGCACGAACGTTTCCTTGATAGCGCGCGTGTTGGTCCAGCGAAGGAGATTCTGGGCAGACCCTGCCTTGTCGTTCGTTCCGCTCGCGCGCCCACCTCCGAACGGCTGCTGACCGACGACCGCGCCGGTCGGCTTGTCGTTGACGTAGAAGTTGCCGGCGGCGTAGCGCAGTTGCTCGCGTGGCTGCGGCGATCGCGTTCCTGTCCTGCGCGATGACAGCTCCAGTCAGCGCGTAAGGAGATGCGTCGGCGGCCTGCGCGACGACAGCGTCATACCTGTCGTCGTCGAAAACGTGAACGGCAAGAAGCGGGCCGAAGTACTCGCGCACGAAGACCTCGTCGGTCGGGTCGTCGCCTTGCACGACGGTCGGTCGCACGAACCAGCCCTCGCTGTCGTCGGTCTGGCCTCCCGCGATGACCGAGAGTCCTGGCGTCACGCGCGCGCGCTCGATCGCTTCATGCAGGCGAGCAAAGGCGCGGTCGTCGATCACGGCGCCCATGAAGTTCGAGAAGTCGCTGACGTCACCCATCGCAAGTGCGTCGACCTCGGCCACGAAGTCGGCTTCGAGCCGGCGCCACACCGAACGCGGAATGTAGGCGCGCGACGCGGCCGAGCACTTCTGTCCCTGATACTCGAAAGCGCCTCGTACCAAAGCGGTTCTCAACACGTCGATGTCGGCCGACGGGTGGGCGATGACGAAATCCTTGCCGCCGGTCTCGCCGACAAGCCGCGGGTAGGTGCGGTAACTCGCGATGTTCTCGCCGACCGCACGCCACAGCCGCTGGAACGTCGCGGTCGACCCGGTGAAGTGGATGCCGGCGAGGTCACGATGCGGCACGGCGACCTGCGACACCGCCGAGCCGTTGCCGGTCACCATCGTGATGACGCCCGGCGGCAGGCCGGCCTCGGTCGAGCAATGCCATCAGGTAGTGCGCCGCGAGTTGCGAGGTCGGTGACGGCTTCCAGACCGCGACGTTGCCCATGATGGCCGGCGCGGTCGGCAGGTTGCCCGCGATCGAGGTGAAGTTGAACGGGGTGATGGCGAGCACGAATCCCTCGAGCGGGCGGTGGTCGAGCCGGTTCCAGACCCCGGGCGGCGACAGTGGCTGCTCGCTCAAGATGCCGCGCGCGAAGTGAACGTTGAACCGCCAGAAGTCGGCAAGCTCGCACGCTGCGTCGATGTCGGACTGGTAGCACGTCTTGCTCTGCCCGAGCATCGTCGCCGCGTTGATCGTGTCGCGCCACGGCCCGACGAGCAGATCGGCCGCCTTCAAGAAGATGGCCGCCCGGTCGTCGAAGCTCAGCGCTCTCCACGCGGGTGCAGCCGCTAACGCGGTGTCGACGGCGTCCGCGACGTCGTTCGGGGTGGCTTCGTGCATCGTGCCGAGCACGGAGTGACGACGGTGCGGGGCGACGACGTCGATAGCAGCACCACCAGCCATCGGACGCCGGGTGCCGAGCGCCATCGTCAGCTCGGCGCGGTCGCCAGCGATCTCTTTCAGCCGGATCTCGAGCCGGGAACGCTCGACGCTGCCCGGCGCGAATCCGAGCGGCGGGACGTTGGTGGGGCTCGGAACCGTGGTAACGGCGTCCATTGCTTCCACTCCTGCGTCGGCGCTTTGCAGGTACGGGTTTGCAACTGCGTCGCCGACGACGAATCAATCCATCCTGGCACGCCCGCGGCGCGACGCGGACGGCGCTCAGTCGAGAAGAAAGGGGATTTCCTGCGCGGCGTACCACTGCAGCTCGTGGTCGCCGAGACCGTCGATCGCGAATTGCGCATCGTCGTCGCCCGCGTCTGCAGCCTCGACCACAGCTGCCGCGGCAGCGATGTCGTCGGCCGCGCTCGGGTCGTCGACGTGCGCGCGAGATCACCTGGTCGAGTCGCACCGGTTCCATCACGATCGACAGCGGCAGGATCGGCGTCCGGATCGAGAACGACGGCGGTGTCAGGAACGTCGACGGCCAGCACCACACGCCGCGCCTCGCTCGCGCCGCTCGCGGCTGAGCCTGAGCTCGCCAGCAGGCGCAACGAACCGATCGCGGCCCTGGTCAGCGCCGCGTACTCGAGCTCGTCGATGTCGCCCTCGCGGTACCACTCACGCAGTGCCGGAGTGACGGCGCATGCCCACGAACCCGCAGCCGCGACCTCAACCTGCGCCGGCGAGCCGGTGCCGGCGACACCCGCCCGTGCAAGGCCCGCAAGCGTCGACGGCAGGTAGATGCGCACCTCGCAGATGGTGCCATGCGCAGGTCATGCGACGCGACGCCCAGGCCCCCGGTGCCGACGGCGACGACCCGCCCGGTTGGAACCTGCGCCCGTGTATTTCTCAGCAAGCGGTAGCAGCGCACGTCGAGCGGGCGAATCGGGTGCAGTCTCGGCGAGGCTGTGACCACCGGCGAGCGCCTTGTCGAGCGACACGAGGTCGTACGGCACGAACACGACGCCCTCGATCCCGGCATAGCGAAGCAACGCTTGCCGGATCTCTTGCTCGGGATCGCCAGTGATCGGCCCTTTGCGCACGCGGTTCACGACGACCTGCGGGCGGCAGTCGGGCAGCACCTGTGCCAATTCGGCGAGGCCGCGAATCAACCGCTGCAGCCCGACCGGGTCGGCCGAGCCGACCGCGACGACATGGTCGGCATCGGCCAAGGTGGCCAGCGTCGACCCGTTGCGCCGCGGTGCCGTCGTGTCGTAACTGAGCTCCTCGTCCTGCTCGAGCCCGAACCCGCAATCGACGACCGTCAGCTTGCACAGGCGACGTGCCATGGCGTAAACCGCAGTGAGCCCAGCCGGCCGCAGTTCGGGCCACCGCTCGGCACGGGCAATGCCGGTGAGCACCCGAAGGTTGGGCGCTACGACGCGGGCCAACGTCGCGAGCGTGCGGTCGTCGAGGGTGCCTGCGTTCGCATGCCGGACGCCGGCGGCGAGCCCAGGCGATTCGTCGAGCAGACCGAGCACCTGCGCGACAACGCCGCCGTAGCAATCGGCATCGGCGAGCAGCGTCGAACACCCGAGCCGGGCCGCTTCGGTCGCCAACGTGACGGCGATCGTGGTGCGGCCCGGTGCGCCGGTTGGACCCCAGACCGCCACGAGCGTTCCCGCTTCGATATCGGACGCCGTGGGCTGCTCGAACGGCTCAGTCTGCGGACACAGGCACATCGGGTAGAGCAGAACGCGGTTCGGCGTACCCGAGTGTCATCGGGTCGAGGCCGCCAGTGAGAACGCCTTCGGCGACCGCACTCGCGACCTCGGCGGAGATCAGCGCTGGGCCGGCGTCGGCCGCGAGTACATGCCGGACGCCGAGTTGACGCAGCCGGCGCTCGGCATCGTCGCCTTGCGCTCCGCCGCTGCCGCGCGACACGAGGCCGATGACCGCGACGCCGGCCGTGGCCAACCTCGCGAGCGCGTCGCGGTCGAGCCGCCGCAGGTCCGCGGACAGAATCACGGCGCGTGCAGTGCCGGCAGAAGCCGCGGCGAGCAGGTCAGCGAGGTCGACGCATCGGCGGACGACGATGACGCCGAAGTCTTGCCGCTCGAAAGCCGACACCAGATCGGCCTCCCAGACGGCGTCGGTGACCGCGGTCAGGACGGGGACGTTCACGAGGCGGCCGGCGCTGCAAGTGGCACCCGAACGAGATCGACCGCGCCCTGTTGAGCTGCGGCGACAACGGCGTCGACGTAGGGCAGCGGCACCGACAACACCACCCCCGAACCGTTCGACCCACCAAGCGCCGAGTCGGTGATAGTGCTCGCGATCGTCACGTTGGCGAGGACGAGCTGCGGTGCTGCTTGCGCGTCGCCGACCGCCTTCGGGGTGACGTAGAGGTCGACCTGCACGCCGTGCAGGTCGTTGCCGCTTGGCATGTGCAACTTCGCGACCGGAATCGTGACCAGCCGCACCGGCAACGGGCGGGCTCGAGGGGAGCGCAACCACTGGGATGAGTTGGCCATCACCGAGCGGCTGGGTCGTCGTCCGACCGACAGGGCTCGGACCGTCGGCGGAGATGTACACGCCGCCGTGATCCTTGAAACGGACGTTGACCCGCAGCAGGTCGGCCTTGACGAGCGTGGTGCCCGGCGCGAGGTTGCGCGATGCGGCCCAGATCGCGTCGTAATGGTCAGAAGACGCGATGATCTTCGCGCCGACCAGCACCGACAGCAGGACGAGCACGACGCCGACGACGAGTCGGCCGTCGAGCCACGAGGGCGATTTCAGGCGAATGGCTGGCACGGCAGGCAGAGCAGGCAGGGCGGGCAGATTCCCCCTCGGACACGATTCCCCCAAGGAGCGGCAGCGACTCCCTCGCGGCACCCTCAGTCTGCCCGCTCGCGAAGCATTGCGACGCGAATCGACGTGTTCTGTGGACAACGCAGGCAAACGAGCGCACTCAGTGGCAGACTCACGGGGTCCCGAGTCGTCATGGCCGAGTCTCTTGATGGGCGGAGAGCTGATGGAGAAGCGATTCCTGCTTCTCGCCGACGTCGCGGAGGTTCTCAACATCTCCGCGGCGCAGGCGTACGCGCTGGTGCGCTCTGGCGAGCTCCCGGCGATCAAGATCGGTGGGCGCGGGCAGTGGCGGGTCGAGACACCGGTTCTCGAGCGGTACATCCAGGACGCGTACGCGCGCACTCGCACCTTTGTCAGCACGCACCCGTTCGGGGCGGGCGACCCCGACGAAGCATCGGGCGAGTAGCTCACACCCTTGCACCACCCTTCGCACTTCAGACCCTTGCACTTCACGCCCTTCGCACGACCGCGAGCGACATCAGCGGGTAAGCGCGCACGAGCCGGACGGCGTCGCGTCGCCGTGCCTCTCCTGCCGGATGTTCTGCTAGCTCGAGGAAATCCGCGCCCACGCGATCGAGCGTTCCCGATGCGACCGAGCCGTCGACGAGCGTCAGTGCAACCGCCGACCGATCGCGGACGATCCCGCGCAGCGCGTACGCAAGGTTGAGCCGTGCAGCGACGGCTCCCTCTGAGTCGGGAGCGGCGGTCTGCGCGGCAAGTCCGCCGACCGACAGCACCGCCGACGACGCGACGAGCGCCTCTCGACCGCCGACTTCGGCCAGCAGCAACCAGTCGGGACCGATGGCGGTGAGTTGACCGTCGACGTTGCCGGCGCCCTCAAGCCGCAGCGTGATCGCCCGACCGAGCACTGGCCGCAACCGATCGACGAGCCGCAGCAACGCGATCTCACGCCGGCTTCGATCGGCAACCTCGGCAGCCAGCTCCGCTGTCTCGACCTCGTTGAACTGGGCGTCGAGATCGTCGAACAGCTCATCCCAGCGCACTCATCACCCCAGTCTTGGCGACGCGTCCCGACACCACTGTGCATCGATCTCTGGACCGCTCGCTGCATTGACAGCACTCTAACAACACTGTACGAAGGTAAACACAAGCAAACGTACGTACTCGGAGGTCGAAATGGCGCACACCTGGTTCGGCGAGCGTCGGCACGAGCGTGCGTTGTCATCGCCGCGACGGTCGGCGGTCTGTATTGGGCTGCGGGCTCGCCGGCCGAGAGCTGGCGGTTCTGGCGTCCGCTGCCGGCGCCGCATCGGGCGAGGTCGGCTTCGACCACCTGCTGGTCAGCGTCGCGGCGCTCGCCGCGTGGGTCGCCCTCGGTTGGTTCTGCACGGTCACCGGTCTGGCATTCGCCAGCGTGGCCCCGGGAGCAGCTGGGGCGCCTGTGTGCGACGGCTTCCAGGCGACTGACTCCGCGCCTCGCTCCGTCGACTCGTGGAGGCGGTGGTCGGGATCAGCGTGCTGGCGGGTCCGCTCAGCGCGACGTCTGCGTTCGCAGCGTCGACGCCGCTCCCGGTGGCCTCGGCAGCTCCGACGCCTTCGCCGACGCCGGCGCGAGCGGCGGATCATCGGGCGGCTGGACCTCCGACCTCGACCGACCGACGTCCCCGATAGTGCCCGCGCCGGTCGGCCGAACGCCTCTCTATCTCGATCGGCCCGCCAATCCCTACGTCGCACCATCGCCTCGACCGATCGGCGGTGCTCACGCCGACCGGCTCGGCGGCCTTGATCGCCGGCTCACCCCACCGCGACGTTCACGACGTTGCCAGCGGCAGTTACGTCGTGCGGCGCGGAGACGCGCTGTGGGACATCGCCGCCCGACACCTCGGACCGAGCGCCACCGCCGCCGACATCGCCCGCGAATGGCCGCGGTGGTACCACGCGAATCGGTCGGTCATCGGCAACGACCCGGCACTGATCCGTCCGGGCGAACTGCTCGTGCCGCCGTGACTGTGCGCCCGCTTCTGCCTGCCCAACCTTCTGGCCTGACCCGAGCGCGAGGACATCATGACAAGCACAGCTGACGCGACGGCACGCCAAGAACCATCGAACAGGGTCCGCCGCATGCCGCGCGAACCGAACGTGCTGCGGCGCTTGCCGACGTGCGATCCGCAACCGCCGTTCGACGATGAGTTCGCGATCGGGCCGCACGAGTCGCCGGTCGCATCCGAGGGCAACGCGCGTTGAGTCTCGCGTTCGCGCTGCCGGGCGGCCTGCCCGCCGTCCCGTTGCTCCCCGAGTCGCTGCGGGTGAGGTCGGTCGCGCCCGATCTTCGACTCGTTCCCGCACTCGACGGGATCGACGACCGAGCTCGATCGGGCGGCAGACGCCGAGTGTTGCCAGAACGTCATCGGCGGCTCCCGCGCGACATCGCCGACGAAGACGCCGTACCGCGAGCAGACTCCTCGAGCCCACCTGCCCGAACCCACGCCGTGGGCTGGCCGGCTCGTCCAGGGGATTCTCGAGGTGCTGTCAGGAGTTCGACCGATCTCCCAACTTGTCCGCTGGACGACCGCCGACGTCTACGACAGCATCCTCACCCGAGCGCAGCATCGCTCGCAGATCATGAGCGAACTGCGCCAGATCGGTCCACAACGATTGGCCGAGGTCGTGCGGTCCGTCCACGTCAGCGAACCGGTCGACGGCATCGCCGAGGTGTGCGCGATCGTCCAACAAGGGCCGCGATGCCGAGCGATCGCGCTGCGACTTGAGGGCATCGACGGTCGGTGGCAGTGCACCGCCCTGCAGATCGGCTGACAGCGGCCTGAAGCTAGACGGCGGTGCGCGGGATCCCCGTGGCAACGCTTGTACGTACGGCCTGATCCGCACGGACACTTCGCGTTGCGCGGCGTGCCTTCGTACATCAACGGCGCACCGGTTGCACGCCGTTTGCCGCCGCTGCTGCGACTGCCGCCGCTGCCTGTGCTCCGAGCGCTGCGGCCGGCGGCGCAGTCGTGTCGCCGTCGATGTTCGGCGCTGAGTACTCCAGTCGCGCCGGCCGCTTGGCCTCGCGCAACCCTGGCGCCACCAGATGCGGCACACCGCGACCACCGTTTTCGGCAGCGGCGACCTTCTGCGCGATGGTCTTCGGCGCCGGCACCTCGGCGTCCGGCGTCAGGTGTTTCGGTTGGAGACCTCATCGGCAACCGCCTCAGGCTCCGTCGCAACCTGCACCTCGAGGTTGAACAGGAGCTGCACCGACTCTTCCTTGATGGCGTCCATCATGGTGGCGAACATCGTGAAGCCTTCGCGCTGGTACTCGACGAGCGGATCGCGCTGCCCGTACGAACGCAGCTGGATGCCTTCTTGCAGGTAGTCCATCTCGTAGAGGTGCTCGCGCCATTTGCGGTCGAGCACCGAGAGCACGACCTTGCGCTCGAGCTCGCGCATCAGCGGCTCGCCGTCGGGAATCGTGCCGAGCGCCTCTTCGCGACGGTCGTACGCGGCCTGCGCGTCAGCGGTCAGTTCCTCGATCAGGAAGTCGGCCGTCAGACCTTCGCGACCGCCGCCACTGGCAGCTTCGATCTCGGCGATCGTGACGCCGACCGGGTACAACGACTTGAGCGCCTTCCACAACTCGTCGAGGTCCCACTCTTCGGCGTAACCCTCGGCGCTCGCCGACTCGATGTAGCCGCGGATCACGTCGTCGACCATGTGCCGCACCTGCTCGTGCAGGTCGTCGCCGTGCAGCACGCGGCGGCGCTCGGCGTAGATGACGGTGCGCTGCTTGTTCAGCACCTCGTCGTACTTGAGCACGTTCTTGCGGATCTCGAAGTTCTGCTGCTCGACCTGGGTCTGCGCCGACCTGATCGCGCGGGTGACCATCTTCGACTCGATCGGCACCTCGTCGGGGATGTTCAGCGTGTCCATGATGCGTTCGACCGCAGCGCCGTTGAACAACCGCATGAGGTCGTCGCCCAGCGACAGGTAGAAGCGCGACTCCCCCGGGTCGCCCTGGCGGCCCGACCGACCACGCAGCTGGTTGTCGATGCGACGCGAGTCGTGCCGCTCGGTGCCCAGCACGTAGAGGCCGCCGAGATCGACGACCTCGCTGTGCTCTGCCGCAACCGATCCCTTCCACTTCGCGACCGCGTCGGGCCAGGCCGCCTCGTACTCTTCCGGCGTCTCGACCGGCGACAGCCCGTGCTCGGAAAGCTCGAGCTGGGCAAGGAATTCCGGGTTTCCGCCGAGCATGATGTCGGTGCCTCGACCGGCCATGTTGGTGGCCACGGTCACCGCGCCCTTGCGACCCGCCTGCGCGACGATCGCGGCTTCCTTCTCGTGATACTTCGCGTTCAAAACTTCATGCGGGACGCCGCGGCGCAAAAGCAACCCTGACAACAGCTCGGATTTCTCCACGCTCACGGTGCCGACCAGCACCGGCTGGCCCTTCTCGTGGCGCTCGGCGATGTCGTCGACGACCGAGTCGAACTTCGCCTTCTCCGACTTGAAGACCACGTCGCGCTGGTCGATGCGCACGGCGTCGCGGTTGGTCGGGATCGGCACCACGCCGAGCTTGTAGATCTGGTCGAACTCCGCGGCCTCGGTGCTCGCCGTACCCGTCATGCCGCCGAGCTTCTTGTAGAGGCGGAAGTAGTTCTGCAAGGTGATCGTCGCGAGGGTCTGGTTCTCCTGCTTGATCTCGACGCCCTCTTTGGCCTCGATCGCCTGGTGCATGCCCTCGTTGTAGCGGCGGCCGTAGAGCATGCGGCCGGTGAACTCGTCGACGATCAGCACCTCGCCGTCGATGACGACGTAGTCCTTGTCGCGCTTGAACAACTCCTTCGCCTTCAGCGCGTTGTTCAGGTAGCCGACCAGCGGGGTGTTCGACGCCTCGTACAGGTTCTCGATGCCGAGCCAGTCTTCGACGCGCGCGACACCCTTCTCGGTGATCGCGACGGTGCGCTTCTTCTCGTCGGCCTCGTAGTCGCCCTCGCCCTCTTCGCCGCGCTTCAGGCGCGCGACCAGCGCAGAGAAGTCGGTGTACCACTTGAGGTTGAGCTCGACCGGACCGCTGATGATCAGCGGCGTGCGCGCCTCGTCGATGAGGATCGAGTCGACCTCGTCGACGACGGCGAAAAAGTGGCCGCGCTGCACGAGCTCTTCAGCGCTCAGCGCCATGTTGTCGCGCAGGTAGTCGAAGCCGAACTCGTTGTTCGTGCCGTAGGTGATGTCGGCGGCGTACGCGGCCTTCCGGTCGACGGCCGGCATCTGCGACAAGATCACGCCGACCTCGAGCCCGAGGAACCGGTGCACCCGGCCCATCCACTCGGAGTCACGCCGGGCGAGGTAGTCGTTGACCGTGACGACGTGCACGCCGTCGCCCGAGAGCGCATTGAGGTAGACCGGCAACGTCGAGACGAGCGTCTTGCCTTCACCGGTGCGCATCTCGGCGATGTTGCCCATGTGCAGGGCGGCACCGCCCATGATCTGGACGTCGAAGTGCCGCTGCCCAAGGGTCCGTCTGGCCGCTTCGCGGACCGTGGCGAACGCCTCCGGCATGAGGTCGTCGAGGCTCTCGCCGCCCGCGTAACGCTCCTTGAACTCATCGGTCTGCGCGCGCAACTCGGCGTCCGTCATGGCTTTGAAATCGGCCTCGACGGAGTTGACCTGGTCAGCGACCGCGCTGAGCTGGCGCAGGATCTTGCCCTCGCCGGCGCGCATGAGCTTGTCGAAGATTGCGGGCACGAAGATTGGCTCCTCGAAAACTGACCTGAAGCTGGCACGGACGGCTGAACGCGGCTCACGACCGCTCTCCGGCCATCGTAGGCGAGGGCGGCGCAAGAAGTGGGGCAGCCCGCGTCAGAGGGCGCCTCTACGATGCCGACCCATGATGTCCCCGGCGCGCCCGCCGACGCCCGCAGACGCGCTGGGCACCCTCGAACTGTCGTCCGACGACGCCCGCCGGCTGGCGCTGGCCGCCCAGCAACTCGTCGGGGTTCCTGATCGCAGGGCCGGGGTGAGCGGCCTGGTGCGGTCGCTTGGCGCCGTCCAGCTCGACACGATCTCGGTGCTGGCGCGATCGCACGAGCTGGTCGCCTATGCCCGGCTCGGGGCGGTCGGGCGGGCCAAGATCGAGGCCGCGTACTGGAGCGGCGATGCGTTCGAGTACTGGGCGCACGCCGCCAGCATCATGCCGATGTCGCAGTGGCCGCTGTTCGCGTTTCGCCGTCGCTTCTACCTGGCCCGAGCCAAGCATTGGGGCGAGCACTCGGCGCCCGTGGCCAAAGCGGTGCTCGACCGGGTGCGCGCCGAGGGGCCGATGACGGCGACCGATCTTGGCGGCGCCAAGAAGACGACCACCTGGTGGGGCTGGTCCGAGGTCAAGGCGGCGGCTGAGTTCCTGCTGGCCAGCGGCCAGCTGACCAGCACGAAGCGCGTCGGCTGGCGACGGGTGTACGACCTGCCCTCGCGAGCGGTCCCGGCCGAGCTCCTGCACGACGACCTCGAGTGACGACGAGTGCAAGGTCGCCCTGATCGAACGCGCTGCGAGCTGCCTCGGCGTCGCCACCGCCTCGGATCTCGCCGACTACTTCCGGCTGAAGAAGCTCGACGTCGCGCGACTGCTTCCGCTCACCGGGTCTGCTGCCAGTGAAAGTGCGTGGGTGGGACGCCGCGGGGTGGGCGCCGCCCGACGTCGTGGCCGCCGGCCTGCCCGCGGGAAGACACCGCACGACGCTGCTGTCGCCGTTCGATTCGCTCGTGTGGGATCGCGCGCGCACAGCGAGGATCTTCGGCCTCGACCACCGGCTCGAGGCCTACGTTCCGAAGGAGCTGCGCCAGCACGGCTACTTCGCGATGCCGGTGCTAGCGGGTGGCCGCATCATCGCGCGTGTCGACCCGGCCCGCGAGGGCTCGACCCTGATCGCCCGGCACGTGACAGTCATGCCGCAGCACGCGACACCCGCGAAAGTCGAAGCGACTGCGGGGCCATTCGTGACGCGCTTCGCGAGGCGGCGACCTGGGTCGGCTGCGACAACATCGCGATCGAGAAGGTCGAACCGGCTGCGGCTGGTGACGTGATCCGGCATTAGCTCTCGGTGTATCCCGGGGTCACAAGGCCGGTCTCGTACGCATAGATGACCGCCTGCACCCGGTCGCGCAACTCCAGTTTCAGCAAAATGTGAGCGACGTGGGTCTTTGCCGTCGCCTCGCTGATCACGAGCTGCTCGCAGATTTGCGGATTCGACTGACCGCGCGCCAGTAACCCGAGGACCTCTTGCTCGCGCGGCGTCAGGTCGGCGAAGGCCCGTGCAGGCTTCGCCACGCGTGCCTGCGGTTGGCGGGCGAACTCCTCGATGACAGCTCGAGTCACGGCCGGCGCGAGCAACGCCTGACCACTGGCGACGATGCGAACGGCTGCTGCTATCTCTTCCGGTGGCGCATCCTTGAGCATGAAGCCACTCGCCCCGGCTCGCAGGGCGTCGTACACGTAAGTGTCCAGCCCGAAGGTGGTCAGCACGAGTACGCGCGTCGCGGGGTGGGCATGGGCGATGCGACGAGTCGCCTCGATCCCGTCGAGCACCGGCATCCGGATGTCCATCAACACGACCGTGGGCTGCAACCGGTGTGTCGCCGACACCGCGTCCTCGCCGTCATTGGCCTCACCGACGACGCTCATGTCGGGCTCGTTCTCAAGGATCTTGCGCAGACCGACACGGATGAGTGCCTGATCGTCGGCGATCAGCACGGTGATCGTCATGTGATCGGCAACTTCGCGCGGACGACGAAGCCGCCGGCCGGGTCGCGGTACGCGTCGAACCGGCCACCGTACAAAGAAACTCGCTCCCGCATGCCGACGAGACCATGGCCGTGGCGCGAGGAGTCGTGGGCATCGACTGTCCCGTTGCCGCCGCTGCTGGCAGCACGCGAGCCCACGCCGTCGTCCGCGACCTCGAGGTCGAGAGTGTCTGCGCCGTACCGAACGCGGACGGTCGCTCGAGCATCCCCCGCGTGTTTGAGCGCGTTCGTCAGAGCTTCTTGGACGATGCGATATGCCGACAGTTCGATACCGACGGGTAGCTCGCGTCGCTCCCCTTCAATCTGAAGCTCGACGGGCAGACCGGCCGCCCGCAATTGCCCGACTAGTGCAGGGACGTCGGCAAGCCGGGGCTGCGGCCTGAGTGGCTCGCTCGCATCGCCACGCAGCATGCCAAGCAGGCGGCGCATCTCAGTGAGGGCGCCGCGACCGGATTGCTCGACTGTTTCAAGTACGTCGCGGGTGGCCGGGTTGGAATCACCGAGCACCCGCCTCTCAGCGCCGGCCTGGACGACGATCATCGATACGTGATGCGCGATGACGTCATGCAACTCGCGCGCGATGCGAGCCCTTTCCTCGACGACCGCCTCCCGCGCCGCAACGTCGCGCTCACGCTCAGCGACGCGTGCCCGGCGCTCGCGGTCGCCGACGACGCGCCGGACAAGCAGCATCACCGCGCCAACAACCGCGGTCCACTGCACCACGCTTCGCAAACTCGTGTCGGGCCCCGCACTCGAGGCGAGCGAGCCTGCGACGACGAGGGTGAATCCGATCGCGAAGTTGCGCGTCGGTGTCCAGACCGCGAGCGCATACAACGCGCAGAAGTTCGCGATCGGGTAGCCGATGTATTGCGGGCCGCCCCAAAGGGCGGTGTTGAACGCCGCATACAACGGCACGGCCGTTCCAATGACCGCCGGGAAACGGCGACGGAAGGCGACTACGGCGGTGGCGACAGGCGCGACCAACGCATCGGCGAGCCGATGGTGAGCAGAGTCAGTACCGAGCCACGCGTCGACAATCGCACCGACCGTGAGAAGTGCCGCCAGCAACCGATCGACGACCACGGGGTCGAGTCGAACTCGGCGCAGGCGAGAACCCCACGTGTGCACGGCCCGAAGCTATAGCGCCGACGGCGGTGTGTCATCGGTCCGCAGGCTTACGCAGAGGAACCCGCAGATCAGCCAGTCGGCTGAGGCGAAGATCGGCGGCCGGGCCGACGACGGCGACAACCAAGCGACCCTAGCGTCGGCCGAGTCCACACCACACCGCAAGGCGATCCAAGAGGAGCACATCATGGACGGATTGACCGCACCTGCTCGATTGACGGCGGGTGGAATGAAGGAGCCCCCTCAAGCCCGTGCAGGAGACCCTCACCGGTCCGAGAAAACGCGACCGCTCGCGGGGTTCGGCCGGCTCACCGCGCTGGCCGGTATCGTCTTCGTCATTCTCGATTTCGCTGCCGATCTGGTCATCGGCCCGTTCCCCGACGGCAACAGCTCGACGTCCACCCTGGCGAAGTTCTACGCGGCGCACCACGCGCATGTCGAAGCCGGCGGCGTGCTCTACAGCCTGGCTGCGATTCCGCTCGTGTTCTTCGGCACAGCACTCTGGGCTCGCATTCGCGGTGCGGCATTGCATCCGGCCGTCGCAGCTCTCGCCCTCGTCGGTACGGCGGTCGCTGCAGTGTCGCAGTTCGACAGTGGGGGCTACTTCCTCACAGTGGGTCCCGTCGGCGACAAGCCGTGGCTCGCCCCTGCCGCACTGCAGGCGCTGCAGGTAGGCGGCTCTTCGGTCGGCTACGGCAGCCAAGGCGGCGCCGTGATTTTGTTGCTGGCCGTTGCGATCGCAGGCATTGCGGCTCGGGCGTTCCCGCGGTCGCTGGCTTGGGCCGCGCTGGTGTTTGCGGTTCTGCTGCTCACACCTGTCTTCTTCCTCGCCTCGCTGGTTCTCAACGTGTGGATCATCGCCATGAGCATCGTCTTGGTTGCGCGCCCGCGGCACGACGAGCCTGTCTTATTCACAGACGCGGTGAACGTCAGATACTTGCTGCGTGGCAAACGTGGAGACCGCCGCCGGAGTCGTCTGTCTCGGTGCGACAGCGGTCGGGGTCGGGGCACTCGTCGTGCTTCACATGCTCCCGACCGGCCTCTCGCCGATGCGCAACGCGGTCAGCCAGTACGGGATCACTCGCTACCGCCTCGGCTACCGGGTGCAGACCATCAGCCTCGGAGTGGCCGGCGCCGCGGCTGCGGTCGGCATCGCACAAGCCGCGCCGGGTCGAGGGCGTCTAGTGCTCGTGGTGCTCGGTGTCTTCGCGGTCGCCAGGCTGGCGATCAGCTGGTTCCCGATGGACGCGCCCGGCTCGGAGCCCACGAGCGACGGCCGCGCCCACGGGCTGCTCGCGATAGCGACCTTCCTGGCCATCATCGTCGCGGCGGCTAGGTTGCCGCAGCTCGTGCGCGCCATCGGCGGGTGGCACGGTGTTGCGACGGCAAGCGTCGTGATCGCGTGGGCGATGGTTGCGTCGATGGTCGCGATGATCGCGTCGCGACGTTCGGCAGGCGCTGGTGGCTACTTCGGGATGGCCGAGCGCGTGTTCTACGTGGCAATCGTGGCGTGGCTGGTCGCGGTCGGCATCGCGCTGATGTGACCTGATGAAACCCGCGGCTAGGTGATCTCGAGCAGCTTCTCGCGGACGGCGTAGACCACCGCCTCCATGCGCGAGTGCAGTTGCAACTTCTCCAAGATGTTGCGGACGTGGTTCTTGACGGTGTTCTCGCTGATGAACAGCTGCTTGGCGATGTCGCGGTTGTTCAGGCCCTTCGCGACCAGCCGCAGCACTTCCATCTCGCGGTCGGTGAGCTTGGGCGCCGGCACCTGCTGACGGTAGTCGCCCTTCTTGATCATCGACGCGAACTCGCTGAGCAGCTTCGACGCCATCGACGGGCTGATCAACGACTGGCCACCGTGCACAGCGCGAATCGCGCCGCCACCTCGTCGATCGAGATCTCCTTGAGCAGGTAGCCCATCGCGCCGGCCTTGATGGCGTCGTAGAGGTCGGCTTCCTCGTCGCTGATCGTCAGCATGATGATCTTCGCCGACGGGACGACGTCCTTGATCGCGGTGCAGGCCTCGATGCCGCTGCGCTTGGGCATCCGCACGTCCATCAACACGATGTCGGGCAATGTCTCGGCGGCTTTGGCGACCGCCTCGGCGCCGTCACTGGCCTCGCCGCACAACTCGATGTCGGGCTCCTGCGCCAGCACCATCTCAAGGCCGCGCCTGAACAGCGCATGGTCGTCGACGACCAGCACCCGGATCGGCTCGGTGGCCTTGAGCGTGACCGACAGTTCGTCTGCGACCACGACGCCGGCAGAACCGGCGCTAGCAGAACCGGCGTCGGCAGTTGCATCGTGGTGCTCACCGCGATCGGGTAGCACGTGGACGTCGGCCATGCCCTGCTGCCTGTCGCTCACGTCGCCTCCCGGTAATCCCGCACCCATGGTACGGACACGCGGAGCTGCAACCTGTCGCTGCCCGCGCTGTCGGCGCGGCAAACGCCTGACGCATGACCGCCGACGCTTCACCCGTGCCCGTTCGAGGCGGCGAGGGTCTGCCGATCGATCTGATCCGCACGATCGGGGATGGCGGGATCGGCAACGGCGGTGTCGATCCGGATCACGCCGTAGTCGTAGCCGTGACGGCGATAGACCACGCTCGGCAGTCCGCTGAGCGAGTCGACGAACAGGAAGAACGGATGGCCGACGAGTTCCATCTCGTACAAGCGCGTGATCGAGCGTCATCGGCGATGCCTTGTGCAGCTTTTCGCGGACCACGATGGGGCCAGGCGGTTCAGCGAGCGGATACAGGTCCTCCACTCCGGAATCCGTGATCAGCTCGGCCGGGCTCTCGACCGGACTTCCAAACAGTCCCTTGGTCGCAATCGCCACCGACATCGGGGTGCGGGCGCCTCGATGCACCCGCCGCCGGTCAGCTGCCTTGCGGAGCCGCGATTCCAGTTTGGCCCAGGCCAAGTCGAACGCCTCGAGCATCTCGTGGGCCGCGGCCTCGGCGCGGATCACGGGACCGGGCGAAACGCAGGTCAGCTCGACCCGTTCACATATCTCCGACATTCGCGGGTTTCTCTCGCGGGAGACCTCGACGTCGACCCGAAACGCTTTCGGCGCGAGCTTCACGACCTTGGCGAGCTTCTCCTCGGCATGTGTCCGCAGCTGTGCCGGGACGTCGAGATGTCGGCCGGTGACCACGATCTCCACGCTTGGATTCTCCCGTCTGTAAGACCCCCAGCCGCTCCGAACGGTGACTGCCCGGACGGCGATGGTGTGACGGTCGCTACCTTCCTTCCCCATATCGGCGTTCGCACTCGGCGGAGCGCCGCTGTACCGGGTGTGACGCCCGCCCGGCCGACCTGGTCTTCGACCCCACATCCGCCTGCCGAGGTGCTCGCAGCGCGCAGTTGCGCATTGTTGCCACTACTGACCTTCTCTCGGTCGGCAGCCATGTGGACCGCCGGCGAGGCAGGACTTACCTCTAAGCCGCACCGTGATCGGACGACGACGAGTCGCCTTACGTGGACCGTTTTGCCTGCGACTGGCATCGGCTAGCCGGCAGGAGAACCTGCCGACGCAACCACGGACCCGGGCGGACGCCACCTTGCCAACCTAGTCCGACCGACCTGTATCGCACAGCCTGTCTGGCGGGGGTCGAGGCCCGGCAGCGGTCCCAATCGGGAATCGCCGAGGCGTTGCCGCGACGCATGCCACCGCCTCGACGACCGCGCCGGCAGCCGTCAACGCTCGCGCCGCCTCGAGCGCCGTCGCACCCGTCGTCACGATGTCGTCGACGACCACCACCCGACGTCCGCGCACCTTTGCAACGTTCGTGACCACTAGAGCGCCGGCGAGATTCGCCTGCCGGGCGACGACGTCGAGGCCCGCTTGGTCGGCGACCGCCCGCTCTTGCCGCAAGGCCGCGACGACGCCGATCTGGAGACCGACCGCGCGAAGCTGCCTGACAACCGTGCGCGCCAGTGTGCCGACCGGATCGTGGCCTCGTTCGCGTTGGGCCGCGGCCGCGGACGGAGCCGGCACGAGCAGCAGGTCGTCGACCGGTGTTGAAGCGTGCAGCCGCCAACACGCTCACGGCCAAGCACCCACCGAGCTCGCGGCGCAGGCACAGCCGGCCGTGCTCCTTGTAGTTGAGCAATATCGCGCGAACCACGCCGTCGTAGGTGGCGGCAGCGAACGCGCGCACCTCGCGGGACAGGGTCCACTCGAGCGGCGCCGCCTGCCGAACTGTCGCCACGCAGTCGAGCGCAGAGCCCGCGCACGCGCGGCTGCAGCGTCGTCGCTACGATCACACCCGGCGCAGTGCGAAGGCAACACCAGGTCGAGCACGGCGGCGAAAGAGTTCATGGCCACAGCATCGCGAGCGCGAGCGCATGCCGCGGGCGCTCACTCGACCGATCTGTGGAAGTCAGTTCTCGTCGTCCACAGGCAGCCTTCGAAACTCAGCCTGGGTAGTGCGGTGCCGAGCCGTTGGCCACGAACTGCCACTGCCCGTTGTCGGACTCCTCGATCTGGTTGCCCGACGTCCCTACGACGAGCGGACGACCTGGTGCTGCAGCGATCGAGACTGCGGTCGTGGGCACCTGTTCGACCGTCGGCCCGTCAGGTGCCCAGCCGTCGACGTCGACGCTCCACAGTGAGCTCGACGTGCCGGGCTCGTTGCTGTTCGGGACGGTGCCGAGAATGTCGAGCTTGGTCGACGACGCCCACGCGAAATCAGTGACCGATGTGAGAGACGGCGCGACCGGATAGAAGTGCTCGATCGCCGTCCCGTCATTCGCGACCGCGCCCACCAACACCTGGCTGACGTTCGTCGAGACGGCGAGCACCGCCACCCTGGTGCCGTCGCGAGAGACCTTCAGCTCCTTGATCACCAGCTTCGCAAGGTCCGGCGCGGCGACGGGTCCTGGCAGCGTCGCCGTCCCCGACGGCGCGATCCTGACCTGCGGCGCGCTCGAACTCGTCTCCTGCCACACCGTCCAGAGGTTGCCGAGTGAATCCCATGACGGCGTCGTGAACGCGCTGCCTGACAGCAGCTTCTTTGGTGCGAGCAGCGGGCCGGCGTAGAGCGCCTGCGTGGTCGGAGAGTCTTGCACCACGCCCGGCGATCAGCTCGCCATTTCCGCCGCTCGCGCTGCGCGGGGCAACGACGGGTGCCAGCAGGTCGGTGAGTCCGAGAATCCCGGTGTCGCCGGCGACGAGGCGGCCCGAGATGGTCATGGGTGAGGTGGTCGACGTCGCTGTAGTAGAAGTCGAATCGCAGGACGTCGGGGTCGAACGACTGCCAATCCGCGGCCGATTGCAACGCCAGTTGCGGGTTGCTGATCAGCGGTTGTCCGCCAGCCAGGATCCTGAGGCTGCCGAAGTCCTGCTGCAGGGTCGCCTGATTCGACAACGTGTAGCTGATCTGGGCATCGATCGCGTTGCGCTGAGCTGCCGGCAAGTTCGCAACCGTGCGCGGCAGGTCGACCGTGGTGACGCCATTGACCTGAGTTGGCTGCGACGTCGCACTTCTCGTGCTCGGTGGCAGCGCCGTCGTGACCGCCTGCTTCAACCAGGCGGGAGGACCGTCGAGCAGCGTGTTGAGCAGAGCGCCCGCGAACTGATCACGGGTGACCGGCAGGAACACCCGCACCGGCACGAGCATCTGCTCGTCAGGCCGCAGGAAGTACACGTAGCCCTGCTGGTAGGAACTCTCGATCTGAGAGACCGTCAAGACGAGGTACGGCGGCGCGTTCGTGATGCGCCACTCACCGTTTTCCTTCGTGTCCTTCGTCAGTTGGTAGTCGTACTCGATCTGGTGACCGGCCGGCGTCGGCTGATACGTGCCGTCGGCCGCGATCTGCCCGACCTGCGTGTCGACCACCTTCACCGTGACCGAGTCGGCACCCGCGGCAGCGTCGGTTGGCTCGGCACCGGTGTCGGCGACGACGGTGACACCTGCGGGCTGCCACGACGCGCCGTCGACGAGGTACGACTTCGCTACGCCGAGCGCGCCGCTCGTATCGGAGTTCGCGAAGCGAAACCCGCTCACGATTTCGTCGGGCGCCGAGCCGGGAACGGGCGGACGAGCCTGAATGCCAACTCGCGGGACGACGACGGGCGCCTGCTGCTGACCAGCGTGCACCGGCCCACTGCTGGGCACGGCGGTGCACGCGCTGAGCACCAGCGCGGTGAGACCGAACGACGTGGCCGCCAGCGAGTATCGCGCCGATCAGTCACGGCGTCCTCGCAACGTGACGATGCTGCCTGGGTGGTGGGTGCGGCCGTCGTCGCACGCCGTTGCCCGACTCCTCCCGCGTCACCCAGCTTTGGGCCCGGCGTCGGGCGGCTCGACCGGAATCGGTGAGCGCCCGACAGCGGCGCCGGCTTGGCGCGGCAGCGTCAGAACGAACTGCGAGCCCTTGCCGCGCTCGCCCCATGCCTGGAGTCGGCCGCCGTGCAGCCGAGCATCTTCCGACGCGATCGACAAGTCCGAGGCCGGTGCCGCCCGTCGTTCGCGCGCGCGCCGGATCGGCGCGCCAGAACCGGTTGAACACCAACGACGCCTCGCCGGGCCGCAACCCGATGCCGTGGTCGCGAACCGCGATCGCAACAACATCTTCGTCGGCGACGACATGGACGTCGATCGGGCCGCCCTCGCCGTGCTCTGCCGCATTGACGAGCAAGTTCCGCAGAATCCGCTCGACCCGGCGTCCGTCTGCTTCGCAGATGCAGGGTTCGTCAGGCAGGTGCAGCGTGACGGATGCTGCCTCGACGTGCGGCGAGCGGTTCGGTCGCGTCGACAACGCGACGAACGAGATCGCGGACGTCGATAGCGTCGGCCTCAAGCGATGCCGCCCCGGCGTCATGTCGGCTGATCTCGAGCAGGTCGCCGAGCAGAGATTCGAACCGGTCGAGCTGCGTTTGCAGGAGCTCGGCGGATCGTGCGCTCGCAGGGTCGAAGTCGGAACGGGCCTCGTGCAACACGTCGGCTGCCATGCGCACGGTCGTCAGCGGCGTGCGCAACTCGTGCGACACGTCGGAGACGAATCTGCGCTGGATACGTGACAGCTCTTCGAGACGGCGAATCTGCCCCTGCAGACTCTCGGCCATCTTGTTGAAAGAGGCGGCCAACCGCGCAAGGTCGTCTTCACCCTTGGGCTTCATGCGTTCTTGCAAACGCCCATCGGCAAGGCGTTCGGCGATGCGTGCCGCCATGCGAACGGGCGTCACGACCTGACGCGTCACCAACCACGCGATGCCGGCGAGCAGCACAACGAGTGCAATGCCACTGAGCAGCAAGGTGCGCCAGACGAGCGCCAACGTCTGCTGCTGTTGCTGAAGAGAGAACAGGTAGTAGAACTGGTAGGTGTTCAGGCTGTTCTGCGGCACCTGCATCGAGCTGCCGATCACGATGCCTGGGTATGAAGCAAGAACTGTGGGCACCGCTCGAGGTGCGCACGCCGGTGTCGTACACCAGGCTCGTATACGTGTAGTAGTACTGCGAGTTGCCGACGTTCACCGCATCGACCAACTTCTGCGGCACGCTGCTCGCCAGCAGGCCGTTGTTCAGCGCGGGCGCGGTGCGCGATTTCGTGCCGGTCACGAGTTCGAGGCCCACGACTTCGTAACCGCCGTCGCGGCCACCCTGCACCGGGCTCAGCGTCTGGACGACGTCCTGCAACAGCGCCTGCACGTCACGGGTGCCGGTCTCGCTCGACAGCAACGTTCGTGCGTTGCGTGACCCCGAGCGCCTCCTCGGCAACCGACGATCGCAGTTTGGCCTGGATCAGGCCCTCCTTGACCTGTTGCAAGACCACGAAACCGAGCAGTGCCACGACGATGGCCGAGACGACCAGCGTGCTGCTGACCACGCGGACCTGGATTGAGCGCCGCCAGCGCTGGGTGGCCCGCCGCAGCACTCGCCGGATGGTCCGGCGAACGCGGCTGGCAACGACGCGGAGACGACTGCTGCCGGACAGCGTCAACCGCCTCGACGCGTCGTTGCTCAGACCGGGCCGTGCGGTCACGCCGGGCCCGCCTTGTAGCCGACGCCGCGCACGGTCACCACGATCTCGGGTCGTTCGGGATCGAGTTCGACCTTCGAGCGCAACCGCTGGACGTGCACGTTGACCAACCTGGTGTCGGCGGCGTGCCGGTACCCCCACACCTGCTCGAGCAGGAGTTCGCGGGAGAACACGTTGCGTGGCTTCTTGGCGAGCGCGACGAGCAGGTCGAACTCCAGCGGTGTCAACGGAATCTGGCTGCCGCCCCGGCTCACCGCGTGGCCGGCGACGTCGATCGACAGGTCGCCGATCGCGATGCTCTCGGCGGCGGGGTCGTCGGTGCGGCGCAACCTCGCCCGCAACCGGGCGACGAGTTCCTTGGGCTTGAACGGTTTGACGACGTAGTCGTCAGCGCCTGATTCGAGCCCGACCACCACGTCGACGGTGTCGCTCTTAGCGGTCAACATCACGATCGGGACGCCGGATTCTGCGCGGATCTGCCGGCACACGTCGATGCCGTCGGTGCCGGGCAACATCAGGTCGAGGAGCACCAGGTCGGGCTTGGTCTCACGAAACGCCGCCAGCGCCTTGTCACCGTCAAAGACGAAGAAGGGCTCGATCCCCTCCCCGCGCAAAACGATGCCGAGCATCTCAGCCAGTGCGGTGTCGTCGTCGACGACCAGAACGCGGCCCTTCATGAGGTAGCCCCCCGAGCGCTGAACACGGTCATGAACCCATCGTGTCACCTCAAAGGGATTCGCGCGGTCACGAGTTGAATGCGCTTCCGCGTCGGTATAGGTGGGTACGGGCACGGCACGGGCACTGCACGGGCACTGCACGGCACTGCACGGGCACTGCAGCATGAGGGCGGACGTCGCGTCGTGGGCCAATCGGCCGTGTTGCGCTGCTGGGCCGTGGGACGATGAACCGGTCGGCGAGCGGGTGAGTCCGAGCGTTTGCGATTACGGGAGAACCCATGGATGACACACCCGGCTGGGTCGACCCGACCCCGCCGGCGGATCCGGGGCAGCCGCAGTCGCAGCCGCCGCAGGTTCCTCCGGTGCCGCCGCCCGCCCGCCGACCGCCACCGCAAGCCGGGCCGCCAGGCCCTCCGCAAGCCGGTCCGCCGCAACCACCTCCGGCGTGGCAGTACTTCACATCGCCGCCGCCGCCGCCTCAGGGCGTGGGGTCGTCATGGGGCCCACCTCAGTACGGGCCACCGCCATACGGCCCA
Organism: uncultured Actinomycetes bacterium; assembly: GCA_963809135.1. Taxonomy (GTDB): domain Bacteria; phylum Actinomycetota; class Actinomycetes; order Acidothermales; family Acidothermaceae; genus PALSA-607. Next base: position 374,142 of record CAWEIG010000008.1, on the reverse strand, counting down.
CCGCAGTACGGCCCCCAGTACGGGCCTCAATACGGGCCACCGCAGTACGGGCAACCCCAATACGGGCAGCAGTACCAACCCCCGCCGTATGGCCAGTACGTGCCGGGGTGGGGCGGTTATCAGCAGGAATACAAGCCGGGCGTCGTGCCGCTGCGGCCGCTGTCAGTGGGCGAGGTGCTCGATGGCAGCTTCTCGACGATCCGCAAGCACCCGAGGATCGTCTTCGGATGCGCCGCGGTGCTCGCCGTCGTCGCCGAACTGATCCGCCTCCTCGTCGGGCTCGCGCTGAACAACGTGCCCGCGGCGCTCGGCTCGACGTCGTTCTCGACCAGCAGACAACAACGGCGACGACCACCACGCAGCACTCAACTCGAACGGCAGCACCTGCCACCGGCACGGTGGTGTCGCTCGTCGTGAACGCCCTCTGCGTGGGATTGCTCGCGGGCATCGTCACCGGTGTCGTCGGCAAAGCCGTCATCGGGCAGCGTCCCGAAGGGCGCGACGATTTTGGCGGCCGTCAGAAAGCGATGGTTCGGGCTGCTCGTGGTCTCGGTGCTTGCCGAGGTGTTGCCGTTCACCCCGATCGTGCTGCTAGTGCTCGGCATCTGATCGGCTCGGCGGTGCTGGCGTGCCGTCGGGGTGGTCGGAGGCCTTGGCTGCACTTGTCCTTTGCCCGCTGTTGTGGGGACGGCTAGCACTCGCCGTCCCGATATTCATCTTGGAACGTAAGGGTCCCGGGGCATCGATCGCCCGATCGTGGCGGCTGGTGCAAGGAGCGTTCTGGCGCATGTGGGGCCTGCGCGCACTGGTGTGGATCATCGTCGTCGGTGGCGGGCGAGCGTGTTGTCGGCACCAGTGTTCGTCGTCGTGTTCTCCATCGGCGGCGAGCGGCAAGACGCCCTCGACACTCGACCTGGTGATCGCGGTGATCTTCGGCGCGCTGGTGTGGATGGTCACCCAACCGCTGACGGCTGCGGCGCTGACGATCATCTACGTCGACCGGCGCATGCGGGCTGAGGGTCTCGACCTGCAACTCGTGCAGGCCGCACGGGCAGCGGCGCCGCACCCACCCCGGCGCGCGCATGAGCCTGGCGGTCTTGGTCGCCGTCGGCAGCCCGCCCGACCCCGTGACCCGGGCCGCCGCACAGGCGGCCGCCCGAGCGGAACTTGCGAAACGCGCCTACCACCGGGGTGACCCTTCGTTGATCGACCGCGGGCTCGTGTGGCTCCTGAAGAAGCTCGGCAAGCTGCTCGAGAACGGCTCCCGGCACGCGCCCGGACACCAGATCGGCTTGCTGCTGATCCTGCTGATCGTCGCGGCGGTCGTGGCCGTGGTGGTGACGCGAGTCGGGACGCTTCGCAGATCACCGCACGGCGACGAGGCGATCTTCGGTGGCGAGGAAACAACTGCCGACGAGCACCGGCGGCGGGCGGACGAGTTCGCGAAGGCCGGTGCAGTGGGCCGAAGCGATCCGCGAACGACTGCGCGCGATCGCCCGCGAACTCGAGCAACGCGGCGTGCTCGATCCCAGGCCTGGGCGCACCGCGGCCGAGTTGAGTCGCGAAGCCGGCGCCCAACTACCTGCGCTGGCCGAAGATCTGCGCAACGCGGCGTCCATCTTCGATCGAGTTTGGTACGGCGGCCGGACCGCGACGGCAGCCGACGAGGAACTGCTGCGCAGGCTCGACTCCCGCGTCGCTGGGTCGCATCGCGGGTTGCTGAGCGCGATCTGGTGGCAAGCCGGTGACGATCACGCAGGAGCGCCGCGCCTGCGCTGTAACCCGCAGCGGTCGCAGCGTCGATCCGACGATCCGGCAGCATTGGCGGCGCAATCGGGTGTTGGTCGGCGCCGGGGTTGTCGTCGTCATCGGCGCCGTCATCGTGGCGCTGGGTTCGGGAACGCGCGGCGGCGAGCTCGACCCGCGCTCGTTCACCGGCCCCGGCAGTCATGCGATCGCGGTGTTGCTCGGGCAACGCGGCGTGCACGTCACGACCGCAACCGATGCGGCGACCGCTGAGAAACTCGCGGTCAGTGGCACGACGCTGGTCGTGGTATCACCCGAGCTGCTCACCACCGACGAGCTGAGCACGATCGCCTCGACGCGCGCCGATCTGGTCGTGGTCGGTGCCGAGATCGACGAGATTCAGGCGCTCGGATTGCCAGTGGCCGACGAACTCGGTGACGGCGACACGCTTCGCCCGCCGAACTGCTCGTTGCCCGCGGCTACGGTGGCCGGCTCGGCGCAGCTGAAAGGCGCCGGGTACAGCGTTCCTGACGGTGGGCAGGGCTGCTACCCCAACGGTGACGGCTTCGCGCTCGTGACGTTCGAGACATCGGGCCATCGCGTGACGCTGCTTTCCGACGGCACGCCGCTGATGAACTCGGCACTGGCCAAGGAGGGCAACGCGGCGCTTGCCCTAGGACTTCTCGACACTCACCCGGACGTCGTGTGGCTGGTGCCGCCCGTCATCGCACCCGCGTCGGGTGGTGCAGGGACAAGCAGCGTGACGTCGCTGTTGCCGAGCCGGCTGCGGTGGGCGTTCCTGCAACTGGTCATCGCCGTCATCGTGATCGCGCTTTGGCGCGGACGACGACTTGGCCGGCTGGTGCCAGAAGAGCTGCCCGTCGTCGTCCGGCAGGCAGAGACCGTGCGTGGCAGATCGCGGCTGTATCGCAGGTCGCGGTCGCTCGACACCGCCGCCAACGCCCTGCGCGACGGAACCCGAGATCGCCTCGGGCACCGGTTGAATCTTGGTCCGCGACCGCAACGGGCCGCTCTCGTGAACGCCGATCGCGTCGCGAACCCAGCAGCCCGCCGCGCAGGTCGACGCGCTGCTCTATGGTCCAATGCCGAGCGACGACCGTGCGCTGGTCACGCTGGCGCAAGCTCTGACCGCCCTCGAGCAGGAGGTACTTCGGACGTGACGTCGACGAGTTCGATCGAGCAGTCGCGCGAGGCGTTCGCCGCGGTGCGGGCCGAGGTCGCCAAGGCGGTCGTCGGGCAAGACCCGGTCGTCAGCGGGCTTGTCGTGGCGCTGCTCGCCGACGGGCACGTGTTGCTCGAAGGTGTGCCGGGCGTGGCGAAGACGCTTCTTGGTGCGATCGCTGGCTGCCGCGTTGTCGCTGGAGACCAAGCGCGTGCAGTTCACCCCCGACCTGATGCCCGGCGACGTCACGGGCTCGCTCATCTACGACTCGCGAACTGCGGAGTTCGAGTTCAGGCAGGGTCCGGTCTTCACGAATCTGCTGCTCGCCGACGAGATCAACCGCACGCCGCCGAAGACGCAGGCCGCGCTGCTCGAAGCGATGGAGGAACGCCAGGTTTCTGTTGACGGCACACCGCGCCCGCTGCCCGAACCGTTCATGGTGATCGCGACGCAGAACCCGGTCGAGTACGAAGGCACCTATCCACTGCCCGAGGCGCAACTCGACCGGTTCCTGATGAAGCTCAACGTGCCACTGCCGGGTCGCGACGACGAGTTCGGCATGCTGACGCGCCACGCGAAGGGATTCGATCCGCGCGATCTCGCAGGAGCCGGGCTGTCAGCGGTCGCCGGGCCGGCCCAGATCGCCGCCGGACGTGCGGCCGCGGCGGCCGTCTCGATCGCGCCTGAGGTGCTCGCCTACATCGTCGATCTGTGCCGGGCGACCCGCAGTTCGCCGTCGGTCTCCCTTGGCGCATCGCCTCGCGGAGCGACCGCGTTGCTGCGCACGTCGCGCGCGTGGGCATGGGCGTCGGGTCGCGACTTCGTGACGCCCGACGACGTGAAGGCACTCGCGCGGCCGACGTTGCGGCACCGGCTGGCGTTGCGGCCCGAAGCCGAACTCGAAGGCGCGACCACCGACGCCGTGCTCGAAGGCGTGCTCGCCACGGTGCCCGTCCCGAGGTGAGCTCGTCGATGGCGCTGACCCGACGCGCGGCGATCGTCGCGCTCGTCGGCGTGCTGCTCGTCTTCGCCGCGCCCCTGCGTGGCTTTACAGTGCTGATCGTCGAGGGCGCGCTCGCTACTCGCGATCGGCGTCGACCTCATGTTGGCCGGCAGCGTGCGCGCACTCGAAGTGTCTCGATATGGAGATACCGCGCGCCGACTCGACGAGGTGTCCGAGGTTGGTGTTCAGGTCGTCAATCGGGGCGGACGCCGGGTGCGCGGGGTCTTGCGTGATGCTTGGCCACCGAGTGCGGCAGCGTCACCGACTCGCCGGCCGGTCGACGTCCCGCCTGGTGAACGTCGTCGGTGGGTCACCACGATCCACCCCCGCCGACGTACCGAACTCCAGGCCGGTCGCGTCACGGTCCGCAGCCTCGGACCGCTCGGACTTGCGGCGCGCCAGGGCAATCACGAGGTGCCGTGGAGCCTGCGGGTGCTGCCGGCGTTTCCGAGTCGGCGTTACCTGCCGGAAAAGCTTGCCAAGCTGCGAATTCTCGACGGTCGCACCGCCGCGCGGGTACGTGGTCAAGGCACCGAGTTCGACTCGCTGCGCGACTACGTCGAGGGGGACGATGCACGGTCGATCGACTGGCGCGCGACGGCACGGCGCTCAGCCGTCGTCGTCCGCACCTGGCGGCCCGAACGCGACCGGCGGATCGTGCTCGTGCTCGACACCGGGCGGACGTCGGCGGCGCGCATCGGTGCGGCACCGCGGCTCGACGCGGCGATCGACGCTGCGCTTGCTGCTCGGCACCCTCGCGTCGCGCGCCGGCGACAAGGTCGACCTCATCGCGGTCGATGACCGGCCGCGCATGCTCACGCGCGGATCGACGTGCGGTCTCGGGAGGCTCACGGCGATCGCGCTTGCGGGCCTGCTCGAATCGATGGCCGGCCTGCATCCGCGCCTCGTCGAGACAGATGGACGCCGGTTGGTGGCCGAGGTGTTGCGACGCGTACGCCAGCGCGCGTTGATCGTGTTGTTCACGACGCTTGACGAGGCCGCGATCACCGAAGGGTTGCTTCCGGTGCTGCCGTCGCTGACGCGCAAGCACGTGGTGATGCTCGCGTCGGTTGCCGATCCGCAGGTGCTCGCGATGCTTGATGGGCGTCACGCGACGATGCGCGCGTTCCGCCTACGACGCGGCCGCCGCAGAGCGGACGCTGGCCGCGCACCGCCGGGTCGCGGCGTTGCTGCGGCGGCTCGACGTCGAGGTCGTCGACGCCGGCCCGGCGAATTCGCGAGCAAGGTGTCCGATGCCTACCTGTCGATGAAAGCGGCTGGCAGGCTGTAAGGGTTACGCCGTCGCTTCGACCACGTCGGCGTTCAAGCGCTTCGTCGAGGTCGCCGATATCTCCTGCACGAACTGCGCGCGAGCCGAGCACGACCACGTAGGTGATGAACGCAAGTTCGACGATCACGCCGATCGAAACGCGAGCCCAGGTCGGCAATGGCGACGGCGTGACGAACGCCTCGATCGCTCCCGACACCATCAGCATCGCCACGAGACCGAGGGCAATCGCGAACGACGCACGGCCCTCTTGTGCGAGTGCATCGGCGCGTTTTCGGGCGCCCGGCTCGATCAGCGTCCAACCGATGCGCAAGCCGGTGCCGCTCGCGATGAAGACCGCGGTGAGTTCGAGCAACCCGTGCGGAAGGATCAGGCCGAAGAATTCGGGGAGCTTCCCGTTCGCCGACATGATGCCGCCGATGACGCCGACGTTGACGCAGTTCTGCCAGAGCAGATAGATCGTCGGAATGCCCAGGAAGATGCCGAGGGCAAGGGTGGCTCCGGTGATGAAGGCATTGTGGGTCCACACGTTGGCCGCGAAGTCGGTCGCCGGGTGCGCGGAGTAGTAGTCCTTGAAGTCGTGCGTTACGAGTTGCCGGACGTCGGCCGGTGACGCCAGCGAATCGACCACGCCTCGATGGGTGGCAGTCCAGACGCCGATGGCTGTCATGAGGGCCAATGATGCGAGCGCGGTCGAGACCCACCACCGCGCCGTCCGGTATAAAACCGCTGGAAATGTGACGACGAAGAATCGCGCGAAATCGCTCCACGCCGGATCGTGGGATCCGGTAATGGCCGCGCGGGCGCGTGCTGTGAGTACCGAAAGCCGCGAGATCAGATGCGCATCGGGTGAGCGCGACTGGATGACCGACAGGTGGGTCGCGGTGCGCTGGTACAGGTCGATGAGCTCGTCGACCTCCGCGCCGGTCAGCCGTTGGGGGCGATCGGCGCGCTCCACGAGCGTTTCGAGACGCGCCCAACTGGCCTGATGTGCGGCAACGAACACGTCGACGTCCACAACCGGCAGACTAAGGCACTATGACCGCTGGTGTGGTGACGGGCGAGGCCGTCCTTCTCGACGTCCGTCTCGCGCATTGGCCGTCGCGCCTGCTCGCGAAGCTGGTCGACTTGGTCGCGCAGTTCATCCTGCTGTTCATCTTGCTGCTCGTGCTGGGTCGGCTCTTCGACGGCGCCGACGTCGATACTGCGGCGGCACTCAGCGTTTGCATCATCGTGTTCGTGTTCGTGGGCTACAACGTGATCCTCGAGACGGTCTGGCGCGGACGCACGCTAGGCAAGGCATGGCTGGGCTTCCGCGTTGTGCGGGACGACGGTGGGCCGGCGCGGTTTCGACACGCCCTCGTGCGGGGCATCATGTTCCCGCTCGAGGGTTGGGGACCTGCGCTGATCGCGAGCATCCTGAGCAAGCGGGGCAAGAGATTGGGCGATCTGCTCGCGGGAACCATCGTCGTTTCCGAACGGGTGCCAGGGCAGACGGCGACGCCGGCGCTCATGCCGCCGCAACTCGCGTGGTGGGCCGCGACTCTTGATCTGTCGCGATTTGGTGACGACCTCGCGATGGCGTGCCGACAATTCCTGGCGCGGCAGAACGAATTGAATCCGGCAGCGCGCGACGCGATGGGCGGTCAGTTGGTCGCTGCAGTGTCGGCCGTTGTGACGCCACCACCACCTCCTGGTACACCCGGATGGGCCTACCTGTCAGCAGTGCTCGCCGAGCGACGGCGTCGCGAGGAACAGCGCATGTATGCGGCGACCTGCGTACGGGGCTCAACCTGCGTACGGTGCTGAACCTGCGTACGGTGCTCAACCTGGGTACGCACCACAGTCCACGTCCGCGCCGCAACCCGCGTACGCGCCACCGCCCGTCGCACTCTGCACCGCACCGCACCTGCAGCACCACCGCCGCCGGGTCCGTTCGCTCCTCCGGAATGAGCGACTTCGCACAGCCGTCGCCGACATGAAACTGTTGTCCACACATTGCTATGCGACCAGGAAAACTGTCAGCGGGCGCGGATAGTTTCGGGTCATGGCAATAACGGGGGCGGCGACGATGCGTTGACACTTGGTCAACGACTCGCGTCGATGGCGCCGGGCGCAGAACTCGCAGCGGTGCTGGCAAGCATCGATCCTGCGCTCGTTGATGACGACGCTGATCTCGTAGAAATCATCGCCGCATGGGATCGACAGATCGCCAACGCGACGGCGAATCAATTCGCGGCAATGGCAGAGTTCGCTCGGCGTCCGTGGTTGGTAGAAGACGCCGACGTCGCCCGCGATCAGCGCGGCGCTCTCGGTGTCGTGACGCGGGAGTTCGCCGATGACGAGATCGCGGCGAGATTGGGAATCTCGCCGCTGTCTGCAAGCTACCGGCTGAGTTTCGCCATCGCCCTTGCGTCGCCGCTGTCCGCGACATCGGCAGCATCTGGCAACCGGCACCATCGATGTGGCCAAAGCGCGCACGATCGCTGACGGGTGCCGACATCTTGATCCGGCAACTGCGGTTGAGATCGAGACCGCAGTGCTCAGTCGCGCGCCGCAGTTGAGCAACGGCCGGTTGAAGGCGGCACTGCGCAAAGCACTCATCACGGTCGATCCTGTCGCTGCACAGCAGCGCTGCCGCTCCGCACGCAACGAGCGCGGTGTGTGGATCACCCCACTCGATGACGGTGTCGCGGAGTTGCGGGCAGTATTGGCTGCAGCCGATGCCCTGACGATTCATAACGTGTTGACCGCTACCGCGCGTGCAGCCAAGGCAGCCGGTGACGAAACACGAACCATGGGCGCAGTTGCGGGCCGACTTCCTGGTCGCCCCATTCGGAGCCGCATTGGCGTCGGGCGAGCTTGCGGGCATCACGCCTGCCAAGCTGGGCACGCACCGCGGCCGGCGCGCCGAACTGAACGTGACCGTCCCTGCGTCGGTGATCATGGGCGTGTCCAACGCTCCGGGTGAGCTCGTCGGCTATGGGCCGATCACCGCCGACGTGTGTCGCGAACTCGGCAGTTGACTCGAACATGCGCCGGTTGGTCACCAACCCGATCAGACGGCACCTTCCTCGCCGCCGACACTCAAGAACGTACCGACCGAACGCGGTACTAACCCGGCATGTCGAATTCCGCGACCAAAGTTGCGTGTTCCTCGGCTGCCCCAGACCTGCGGCCCGGTGCCATATCGACCACTCGTGCCGGTTCCCCGACGGCGAACCTGTGATGACAACCTCGGACCGCTATGCGAACACCATCACACTGTTCAAACACGCCCTCGATGACGCGTTTGCGAAACTCAAACACCGCGCTTTGCAGCAACCGAACGCCGGCACCTTCGTGTGGACCATGCCCACCGGGCACACCTACACCCGCAACCGTCCGGCGATCGGACTACCGATCAAGAACGAAGTGGTGGCAACCGCCACGAACCGATGCTCGACTACCGATGCCGCTCGACGAGATCGACGACGACCCACCAGGATGCCTGTGTCTCGACCTGCAGCGCCCTCGGATCCGCCGCCGCCTGACCCACCGCCGTTCCGAGCCGTCAGGATCTGATCCGCCGCCGTTCTGATCGTCGACCGTCGATCCCGACTCCGAGGCCAACGACGAGTGTTCGTCACCGGGCTCGCAGCGCATGCACATAACGATCAGTGAATATCGCCTGCGCTCGCCTGCTCACCGGACCGCCGAGCTTGCTAAACCAGCGCGCCGGCCGCGAGAAAGCAGTGATGTGCAGTAGCACCTGCTCGTCGTCGATCCAACTCCACCACGAACGCCTCTTCGCCACTCTCGGGATGTCCGGGCAGCGTTCCATAGGCGAACCCAATCCGGCGTTCCTCATTAACGACGTACACCACTCGGCACGGAACGACGAGCACCAAGACTGCCCAGGCCCAACCGCATCACGACCACGGCATCTGGCTCGGCGCGGGCTGCCGACGCCGTCACGTGTAAGCCCGCTCGGCGGTGCATCTGCCACGACATGAGCGCTTCAGAAGCGTTGGCGAAATGCGCAGCACCGTGACCGATGAGTTCGGACCGCTGCACGTGGTGATAACCCACCGGCTGCGTCAGCCTTGAGCCGACGCCGTCGCGCCGACGTCGGAGTACGTGAACGGTGCGTCGAGAAAGCCTCTGGAGCAAACGAGCATCGCGAGTCACCACAGCGGCGGCGCGAGGTTGATGGCGTGGAAGGCTGTCGGTCGACGCGTCGACGCGGACGGCGGCGGCGGACGTGGGCGGTGCTGGCGCGCGCTTCTAGTAGCGGTACGCGTCGGACTTGTAAGGGCCCTCGATCGGGACGCCGAGGTAACCCGCCTGCGCTGGCGTCAGTTCGGTCAGCCGCACGCCGAGCGCGTCGAGGTGCAGCCGCGCGACCGCCTCGTCGAGGTGCTTGGGCAGCACGTACACGCCAACCGGGTACTGCGCGGTCTTCGTGTACAGCTCGATCTGCGCGAGCACCTGGTTCGTGAACGAGTTGCTCATCACGAAGCTCGGGTGACCAGTCGCGTTGCCGAGGTTCAGCAACCGACCCTCGGAAAGAACGATGATCCCGTGCCCGTCGGCGAACACCCACTCGTCGACCTGCGGCTTGATGTTGACGCGCTTGCACGCCGGGCAGCTTCGCCAGGCCGGCCATGTCGATCTCGTTGTCGAAGTGACCGATGTTGCCGACGATCGCCTGGTGCTTCATCCGCGACATCTGGTCGGCCGTGATGACGTTGAGGCAGCCGGTCGCGGTGACGAAGATGTCGGCGGTCGACACGACGTCGTCGAGGGTCGCGACCTGGTAGCCGTCCATCGCGGCCTGCAATGCGCAGATCGGGTCGACCTCGGTGATGATGACCCGCGCGCCCTGGCCGCGCAGCGATTCGGCGCAACCCTTGCCGACGTCGCCGTAGCCACAGACCACCGCGACCTTGCCGCCGATCAGCACGTCGGTCGCCCGGTTGATGCCGTCGATCAGGGAGTGCCGGCAGCCGTACTTGTTGTCGAACTTCGACTTCGTCACCGAGTCGTTCACGTTGATGGCCGGGAACAGCAGCGAGCCGGTCTCCTGCATCTGGTACAGCCGATGCACGCCGGTCGTGGTCTCCTCGGTCACGCCGCGCAGACCGGAAGCGATCGTCGTCCAACGTCGTGGGTCTTCGGTCAACGACCGCGACAGCAACCGCAGCACGACCTCGAACTCTTCGGACTCAGCCGTCGACGGGTCGGGCACCTCGCCCGCCTTCTCGAACTCGACGCCCTTGTGCACGAGCAACGTCGCGTCGCCGCCGTCGTCCAAAATCATGTTCGGACCGTCGCCGTCGGGCCACAGCAAGCGCCTGCTCGGTGCTCCACCAATACTCGTCGAGGCGTCTCGCCCTTCCACGCGAACACCGGCACGCCGGCCGGCGCATCGACGGTGCCGGTCGGACCGACCGCAATCGCCGCCGCCGCGTGATCCTGCGTCGAGAAGATGTTGCAGCTCGCCCACCGCACCTGTGCGCCTAGAGCGACAAGCGTTTCGATCAGGACGGCGGTTTGCACCGTCATATGCAACGAGCCGGTAATCCGCGCGCCGGTCAAAGGCTTGCTCTCGCCGTGCTGGGCGCGCATCGCCATGAGGCCGGGCATCTCGTGTTCGGCGAGGGAAATCTCCTTGCGTCCGAAGTCGGCCAGCCCAAGATCGGCAACCTTGAAGTCGAACGTCATCGAATATCTCCCTGCTCGTGAGTGACCTGTCTCACAGTGACCGTTCACCCGCGTCTATTCACTCGTGCCTGTTCGGGTCAAGGATAGTCGGAGGCCGGGCGAGATCTGGCTCAAGGTAGATCACGTGCGCGATTTCGACCGCAGCCCGCACCCGGCGCTCGGCCGCGTCGATCCCCCGGGCAACGTCGGCGGCGGTGTCGTCGTGGGCGACCGCAATCTTCGCGGCGACGAGCAACTCGTCAGGACTCAGATGCAGGGTGCGCATGTGGATCACCGCCACGACCTCAGGTCCGGCCGTCAACGCATCGGCGATCCGCGCCTCGATCTCGGGCGTCGCTGACTCACCGATCAGCAGGCTCTTCGTCTCGATCGACAGCACGATCGCCACGGTCACCAGCAGTGCGCCGATCGCGAGGGTGCCGACGCCGTCCCATCGCGGGTTGCCGGTCAGCACCGAGAGCCCAACGCCCGCGAGGGCGAACGCGAGGCCGAACAGGGCCGCCGTGTCTTCGAGCAGCACGACTGGCAGCTCAGGATTCTTCGTCCTGCGCACAAAACTCACCCATGACTGAGCGCCCTTGATCTTGCTCGACTCGATGACCGCGGTGCGAAACGACAACGACTCCAAGCCCGACCGCGACCGCGAGCACGACGACGGCGATGACCGCGTGGTCAACGTGATGCGGGTGCGCAATCTTGCTGATGCCTTCGTACAGCGCGAACACGCCGCCGACGGTGAACAAGCACAAGCGAGACCACGAACGCGTAGAAGTAGCGCTCCGACCCGTAGCCGAACGGATGCTCGCGGTCGCGTTGCTTGCGCGCGCGTCGACCGCCGAGCAGCAGCAGTCCCTGGTTGCCGGTATCGGCGACCGAATGCACGGCCTCGGCCAGCATCGACGACGAGCCCGTGAACGCGAAGGCGACGAACTTGGTGGCGGCGATCCCGAGGTTCGCGGCCAGCGCCATGACAACGGCCCGCGAGCCACCGGAGGTGCTCATGTCGGCCTGCTCATCGTCGCCCGCCAGCGCTGCTCATCCTTCGCGGTTCCTCCGTGTCGACTCGATGCGCTCCTTCATCTCCAGCACCGATCGCGTCGGCGAGGGATCAATGCCCAGGCCGAGCGCCAGATACACGCTGGCGAAGTCACCGAGTGCGATCAGCTGCGCAAGCCGTTCGAGCGGCTGCCCGTCGTCGGCGGCAAGTTGACTGGTCCGCACCCCGCGCTCGCCAGCGAGATATTCGGCTGCCCGGCGAAGCCCGGCGTCGGTCTCGCTTTCGCTCTCGGGAGCGTCGCGCATCAGCACTACCCGAAGCGGCATCGACATAGGCGACTCGTCGTCGAACGGATCGCGAAACACGTCCTCCGGCGTGCGTGGTCGCGAACTGGCCGTCGAACAACGCGACGGTGCCGTGCGCAGCCTCCTGCAACCCGCCGTCCAACGCAGGGTATTTCGCATTTGCATGCAGCTGGCGGGCGAACCGCTTCGCCGCCACCCGGCACAACGCTCCCGCGCCCCAGATGACCGGCAGCGACCCGGCGATGTCGAGCGCCAGCTTCTTGGCGGGATTCACGAACGACTCGCTCGATGGCCGGCAGTGCTCGGCGGTCGCATCGAGCCGGTCAGCCGCCAGCGCCATCTCGTCTCCCGGAACGGTGACCAACCCGAGCACATCAGCCACCGCAAGCAACGGGACGGCGAGTGACCACAGGCTCGTTCGGGTGTGCCGGTCGGCCTTGTCGACCGCGAGAGTGAGACCGCGAACCCGATCTCCGAGGACGTCGAGTGGTGAGCGTGGTGCCGCGATCGTGACCACCCGACAACCTCGCCGACCGGCCTCGGTGACCGCCTCGAGTGTCGGCCGCGCCGTGCCGGATCGCGACACCGCGATCACCAGATCGAGCGGACCGACCCAGCGCGGCAACGTCGGGCCTGACGCTTCGATCAACGGCAGCGGGACGTCGTCGGCGACCAGCGCGCGCAGCACCTCGCAGGCGGCCGCACTCGATCCGACCGCCGACAGCACGACAGCCCGCGGCCGCTCGTCGGCCAACGAGTCGATGTCCGCCTCGGAAGCGCGCGTCGAGGCCTCGCGCACCTGCGCGCCGGAACCCGCGATCGTGCGCAGCATGCCGGCCGGGTCGTGTGCGGCCAGCTCGTCGGCATCGTCGAGCAGGCGCTCGTCGAACTGCCCTGGCATCAGCCGATAACCATCAGGCGGCAACCATCAGGACCATCAGCCGGCGACCGGCAGGATCCGCGCCTCGTCAATCAGCAGAACGGGGATGTCGTCGCGTACCGGGTAGGCGCGGCGGCACTCGGTGTTGGTGCACACCAGCTCCTCGGCGTCCGCGTCCTTTGGGCGCATCGGGCAACCGCTCGATCGTCAGCGGCGAATGGCAGGCCGGGCACGCCAGGATCTCCAGCAGCGACGGTTCGAGATTCACTCCCCACCTCCACGAATGAGCGCGAGTACCTCGTCGCGCACCCGCTCGAGCGTCGCCTCGTCGTCGGCCTCGACGTTGAGGCGCAGCAACGGCTCGGTGTTCGAAGCGCGCAGGTTGAACCACCACGTCGGCGTCGTCACGGTCATGCCGTCGAGATCGTCGATCGTCGCTCCCGGCGCGTCGCTGTAGGCCGCCCGCACCTTCGCACTCACCGCCGCCTGATCGTGCACTGTCGAGTTGATCTCACCCGACGCGAAGTAGCGCGAGTACTCGGCGAGCAATTGCGACAGCGTCGTGCCCTCAGCCGTCTCGCCGAGTGCGGCAAGAACGTGCAGTGCGGCAAGCATTCCCGAGTCGGCGCGCCAGAAGTCGCGGAAGTAGAAGTGGCCGGAGTGCTCGCCGCCGAACACCGCGTCGGTCTCGCCCATCGTGGCCTTGATGAAGGAGTGCCCGACGCGGCTGCGCACCGGAACTCCGCCGTGCTCACGCACGATCTCCGCCACGGCCTTCGACGTGATCAGGTTGTGGATGATCGCCGAACCAGGGCTCTTCTTCAATTCCCGGACGGCGACCAGTGCCGTGATCACGGACGGCGACACGATCTGGCCTCGCTCGTCGACGACGAAGCAGCGGTCGGCATCGCCGTCGAACGCCAGACCGATGTCGGAATGCGTTTCGAGCACCTTCGCCTGCAGGTCGGCGGTGTTCTTCGGGTCGATCGGATTTGCTTCGTGGTTGGGGAAATTCCCGTCGAGCTCGAAGTACATCGGCACGATGTCGAGCGGCAGATCCTTCAACACGATCGGCACGGTGTAGCCGCCCATGCCGTTGCCCGCATCGACGACCACCTTGAGCGGCCGGATGCCGCTGAGGTCGACGAGCTTGCGCAGGAAAACCGCGTAGTCCTCGACCAGTTCGTGGGTCGTGATCGTGCCGGGCGTTCCGTCGTAGGCCGGAATCCCGCTCTCGATCAGCGCCCGAATGTCGGCGAGGCCGGTGTCTTGGCCAACGGGCCTCGCGCCGGCCAGGCACAGCTTGATGCCGTTGTACTTGGCCGGGTTGTGGCTGGCGGTCAGCATCACGCCAGGGATGTCGAGGCTGCCGGCCGCGAAGTAGATCATGTCGGTGCTCGCGAGCCCGGCCATCACGACGTCCGTGCCCTGGCTGGCGGCGCCCTCGGCGACGGCCTGCGACAGCGGGATCGACGACTCGCGCATGTCGTGCGCGATCACGATCCGGGGTGCCTTGGTGAAAATCGCGAACGCCGCGCCGACCGCGCGGGCTACCTCGGCGTCGAGCTCGTCGGGCACCACACCGCGGATGTCGTACGCCTTGACGATCTTGGAGAGATCTCGCATGAGCGCAGCCTACCCAAGCGCACACGCGGCCCCGCGAGGCCCAGAAGGTCAGGCGATCTTGCGCGTCTTCGCGATGACGTGGTCGAACGAAAGCGGTGCATCGCCCTGGAGCCACCAGCGGTTCTCGCAGTGGTGACACGACGCGAAGTGCACGAGCGTGCCGTCGGTCAGCGTCATCGAGATCGCGGTCACGCGCTCGCTGCCGCAGATCCGGCACTTCGTGAGGTTGCGCGCCTCGACATTGACCAGCGAGGCTGGCCCGCTCAGTTCGGTGGACGTCTGGCGAGAAGTCCGGAAGGAGTTCGCGTTCTTCGGCACTTGGTGCTCCTACGTCGGGGGGCGTCGGTTCGGGGGAAGCTGCGTTCTTGATCACCCAACTGGGCCGCAGCCGAACGGGTGACATACCCCCTATCGGCCTAACACCCTCTCGACCTTTAGTACCCGGCGTTTCAGGCATGAAACGGACATAAATGCAAGCCGGACGCCGAGATGTGGCCACAGTCACAAGCCAGTCACCGCCGAGTGGTGGCAAACGCACCCCTCGCGCCAATCAGCGCATCGCCGGCGTTTGCCACCAGTCGATTGGGACGGGGCCTCAGGAGGTCGGAGGTTCGAGCACCCGCAGGTGTCCGCGCCGGCCCTGGGTCCGAACGCCACCCGCCGAGCCGTTGAATTCCCGCCCGCGCCGCCTGCACTCTCGCCAGCACCCCCACTTGCGCCTGCGCCGTTCAGCGCCGGCGCTGGTCGGGCTGCCTCGCGAACCGCATCGGCGAGCGCCTCTAAGTCATCTGGCGTCGGCCCGGCAGGCTCGACGATCTCCAGGCGCACGACTTCCCAGCCCAGCGGCGCGGTCAGGCGCGCCGAGTGCCGCGCGCACAGGTCGTAGCAATGGGGCTCGGCGTAGGTCGCGAGCGGGCCGAGCACCGCAGTCGACTCGGCATAGACGTAGGTGAGCGTCGCCACGGCGGGCTGACCGCACGCAGTCCGGGTGCAGCGGCGAAGAGGGCTCACGAGCGCGAAGGCTAGTCGCCCGATGCCCCCCGCGACGCGATCCGCCCGTGATCGCGCCGCGTGTCGTCGTGCCTCGCGCACCGCGGGCTAGGCTCGCCAGGCGTGACGCGCGTACCCCCGACCACCGCCGCCGGGATCGTCGAGGCCGGGGCATCCGAGGCCCGCTGGCACCAGCCGCCGTGCCGCTCAGTCGCACCAGGGCGGCGGCATTCGACGAGCTGGTCCTCGATGCGGTCGAGCATCTCGAGCATCGGTGGGCCGACCAGCTGAGTCAGGTCCAATTCGCGGTCGAGGACGTCCCGCCGGTCGCGCTTCTGGGCCGCAACACGATCGAGCCGGTACCCCTGGGTGCTTGGTTCCCCGCGTCGGGCAGCCGGCCAGGTCAGATCGTCGTCTATCGACGTCCGATCGAGGCTCGTTCGACTGGCCTCGAAGAACTCGCCGAACTGGTTCACGACGTGGTCGTCGAGAAGGTGGCCGAGTTTCTGGGTCTTGACCCTGAAGCTGTCGACCCCGGTTATGGCGAAGGGTGGGAACCCGGCTCGCCGGACGAGTAACCGGCGGATCCTAGGGCAACCCGGCCGCCGGATCGAAGCGCGCCGGCGCCCGGCTCAACGACCGCACCGGCGTGTGCAAGACGAGTTCGGTGAGGTCGCTGCTGTCGGTGCCGTTCTCCTGAAGCGACCACGCCGCGTACAACGGGCCGCCACCGTCGGGTATCACCACGACGGCGGGCGCCGGGTCGGTCGTCAGCACCGCGAGGTCGAGCACCGTGGTCGTGCCGCCGGTCACCGTCATGTCGTTGACGACCTCGGGTGAGTCGACGACCGACGGCAAGATCACGATTCGCACCGACGCATCATCGCCCGGCGCGGACATGACGAGTTGGGTCTGCCGCCCGGCTCCGACCTCTCCCCCGGCCACAACGGTTGGTCCCGGCCAATGGCGATGCTGGCACCGGTGAAGGCGATGTCCGACCCGCCGGCACCGTCGAGCGGTAGAGAAGAAATCCCACCTGCGACCACCGGCTGCGATGACGTGACCACAATCGCCGCCGCGTCACCCTGCAACACCGGATCGAGGCTGACGTCGGACACCTCCCCGGCGTCCACCGTCAATGAGGTGAACTCGGTCGGCATGAACGCACCGTCGGCGGTCACCACCGTCAAGGCGAACGTCGCGTCGACCGTGCCCGGATTGCCGACGATGAGCCGGCGTGAACCGATGTCGCCGAGAATCCCCGGCACGGTCAAAGTCGTTGCAGGCGCAGCCGTCGGCGGCAGCCAATCGACACCCAGCGGGATCGAGCCGTTTGCCGAATCACCGCGTAGTGCCGGCACCACGCGACCGGCTGTCGCGACGACGTGCGCAATGCCCACCGGGAGCCCTGGTTCGATCTGGTCGAGCGGTACTTCGATCTGCGTCAGCGCACCGACGGCGATCCCGCGCCGGACATTCGGCTCGCCGCCCTGCGCACCCCAGATCGAAACGTCGACCGTCGCCGGCACCGTGTCAACGTTGCTCAGCAGCAACGTCGCATGTGCGCCGACGTTGCTCGAGAAACCCGCGAACCATGCATCGGTGGTCGGGCTCTCGCACTGCGCGGTCGAGACCTGCTGCTCGCCGTTGGTCGCAGCGCGAGTGAACTGCACCGCACTCAACGAGTCGGTCACCGAACCCGTCGCGGTAAGCGCCACCGGGCCCAACGCGGGCGGCCCGTCGACAACCCAGCCGTGACCTGGCAGCAACGGAATCGCCGACGCCGCACTGCCCGGCAGCAAGCGCGCGTGCAGTCAGAGACGAACCCCCAGGGTCGGACGTCGATGCGTCCGCGTACGCGATGCGGGCCGCCGAACCGTCGGCGGCCCCGCCAGCCTGCGGGCACACCAGGTCGGCTTGGCGCACCGCGATCACCGACGACTTCGCGGCGACCGAACCGGCCGGACTCGGCGCGACGGTCGCAGCAATCCAGGTGACACCGACGACAAGCACGACGACAGGGACGGCGATCAGCCGCGGATCAGCCCTCATGCTCGTGCCGGCTCGGGCGGTGAGAACCGGTTGGGATCGACAGGCCCATCGACATCGGCAGTCTCAACAGGCTCTGCGAAGCCCTCTGCGCCGAGACCATCGGAGCGGCCAGGTCGTTGCTCTTCCTGCGAACGTCCACCAGCAGGAACGGCTCCGAGTAACGCGACCACCAAGACGACGAGTTCCAGGACAAGCCAATTCGCGCGCCGGTCAGGAGTGCGGAACACCACGACGTCCGCCGCTGTCCTTGGAAGCACGAACGCCTGCATGCCATCGACGGTTGCGGGCTCGAGAGCGGTGCCTGGAGTTCGACTGCTCTCAGCACCCGCACCTACCTGGCCAAGCTCACCGGCGGCACCCACCGCGCCGACAACACCGATCGCTCCGGCTGCAACGACAGCCTTTGCCTGCCACGCGCCGGACGGCGCTTCGGCGAGAACGAGGTACCGCGGGCTCAAGGAGAACGGAATCTTCACCGGCGCTGCGTTTCGCCCCACGCCGACCGGATCACCAGGGAGTTGCCACTCATCGTTGGCCGAGGTGGCCCCGGACGCGGCAACTGCGAGGCGGCCCGCGTCGGACTGCACCTCCCACACCCGCCACGACCCGCTCGCGTTCTGCGGGCAGCACGCCACCACCGGTCGCGATCCGCGCGCCAAGGGTGCCGTCAGCCGACTTCGGTACCAACACATATCTGATTCCGGCATGCGCCAATTCATTTGCTGCGCGCTGGCCGACGCCTGCAGCAATATCGGCCACCGCGGCGTCGACGACCTGCACCTGCGCCGGGTCCGACAGCAGATCGGCGTCACCAAGCTGCAGGGTCGCGATCGCGCAGCAACGTGTAGTCGACCTGGCCCGCAGCACCTGGGATCACGACGACCGTGCGGGCCTGGCCGTGCGCGTCGGTCTCGGCAGCGATGAAGGGCGGCAAGATGGTGGCCGCACCGAGTCCGCAGATACGACCCACTGCCGCTGTTGATCCAAAACCCTGCCGCGACGAACGGTGTCGCTGCGGCTGCCGCTGCTAGCAGAGCGGCGAGTGGCTGCCGCCAACCGAAGCTTGTCTGGGCCAACCGGGCGCGCAGGCGCACACCGGCAACCGCCGCCGACATGAGCAAACCTGCGCCGAGCAACGCGGTGGCGATTCCCGGCCAGCCGGCGTAGAGGTCGGCGCCGCCGGGCACTCGCACTCGCGCGCCGGCGAGCACCACGCCGCCGACGAGCGCGTCGATCGCGAGAACCCAACCGAGCCGCGCGGGTCCTGGCCTGGTCAGCTGGAGCAGGCCGGCCAGCGCGATCACGACCACGACGAGCGAATACCCAGATCGGCGGCAGGCCAGGACCACCCGGGTGCAGCAGCATCACGTCGAGCGTCCGGCAGTCGTGCTGCTTGCAGCTGCGCGCGAGGTTGGCCGACACCGAGCACGACCAACGCCGGGTGATGCCACAACCGGCCCGACCACGGCAACAGCAACGCGGGCGGCAACACGAGCACGATCAGCGCCCGGCGAATGCCGACCCACGACCGGCGCACGAATGCAACGCACCAGCGCAGCGGCGACAAGCGGAAACAGCAACACGTACAGCATCGGATCGAAGGCAGTGGCGATCGCCAGCAGCAGTGCCGCCCGCCATGCCGAACTCACGCCAGCAACGCGCCGTCCGGCCCGACGTGCCGAGGCACGCTGATCGCGCGCAAGCGGATACAGCGGCGGCAGCAACGACCGACCCGTCGTCGACAAAACAAGGGGCAGGACGCCGAAGGCAACCGCCGTACCGAGCCGGCCCGCCGCGATCGATCCGGTCGCGACAGGCAGCAACGCATACGTTGCGGAAAGCCAGACGCGCAGCCGCTTCGACGTCGCGACCGGGCGCGACGCGATGTAGGCCGAGAGGCCGGCAATCGGCACGCTTCCGAGCAGCAACACCTTGACCGCGAGTTGCGCGCTGCCGAGCAACACCGTCGCCACGATCGCGAGAATCGCCAGATACGGCGGCGCATCGGTCGTGCTGCCGAATCCGGTGTCGTGCCAGCTCGCTGCGTAGGTGTGCCACAGATCGCTTGCACCCGACGGGCGCGGGAAGCAACATGCCGCCGTAGGGCGTGCCCGAGAGCACGTGCCGTTCTGCGACAAGAGAGACGACGAGCAGTCCGAGCACCAGCAACAGCCCCGGCTGGGTGACGATGCGGCGCGCGAGCCCGCGATCGTCGGTGGCGCCGTCGTCGTCGCTGCCGTGCCCGATGTCGGTGAGGCGTTCGCGCAGCGAATCGCCGTAGCGGCGAAAGCGAGTGCCGCGTGGCGCGAACAGCGGTCTGATCTCACGCGAACTGATCCGCCGCGTTGCCTTCCTCGCCTTGCGTGCGTGCGAGCAACGTGAGCGGCTTTCTGAACACCGTGACAGCGGCGCGAAACTCGTCCCACGCATCGAACGGCCGCTTCGCGAGCACGAACAGGCACCGATCGAAGGACGCACGCGAGCATCACCCGCAGCGTGGTCCATGGCAGCCAGATCGCCGGAGCAGTTCGCGAGCATCGTCCAGATCGCGCCCTGCCGATCGAGCCGCCGCGGTTGCGGTGGACCGCACGCGATCCGGCGTCGCCCGATCGTCGCCGCTCGCGCGTGCCGAACGACGGCCCGGCTACAGATGACGACGCGATGACCCGCGAGGTTCGCCCGCCAGCCGAAGTCGATGTCGTCGCGGAACAGCGGCAGTGCGGGGTCGAAGCCCGCCAAGGTCGTCCCACACGTCGCGGCGCACCAACATGCCCGCGGTGTTCACCGCAAGCACGTCGCGGTCACCGTCGTGCTGCCCGTGATCGAGCTCGCCCGGTTCGAGCCACGTCTCGCGACGACCGCCGCGGTCGACCGTCGCGCCGACCTCGAGCAACACCGACGGGTTGTCCCAGTCGCGCAGCTTCGTGCCGATGACCACCGGCCGAGGGCATCTCGTCGGCGAGTTCGAGCATCGCTTCGAGGGCGTTGGACGACGGTGCGCTGTCGTCGTGCAACAGCCACGTCCACTCGACCACGGCACCCGAATCGGCGCGCGTCGAGGCGAGTCCTGGTGCGCCGGCGAACGCCGAAATCGCCAGGTTCACCGCCGCGCCGAAGCCGGTCTCCCGGGGGGCGTCGAATGACGCTCGACGCACCGACGGTCCGTTCGAGCAACTCGCGGCTGTCGTCGTGGCTGTCGGTGTCGACCGCGACGAACCGCTGCACCGGGCGACGCTGGGTCTTGACGGCGTGCAAGGTCGTGGGCAGCCAACGAGCGCCGTCATGGGCAACGAGCACCGCTGTGACGACGTGACGGGGGCGGACCAGACGGTCGTTTCTGATGGCAGATGAGGTCATACGGCCAGGCCGGGAGAAGGATGAGCTCGGAAACGCCTCACCTTACGCGATCAGGCAGCGGTACCCGGTCGCGCTCAGTGGTACCCGGTCGGCTTGAGATCACCGACCGGGACAGTTACACCACTCACTTAGCTGACGCGGCGCTTGAGACGACGGCGCTCACGCTCGGACAAACCACCCCAGATACCGAAGCGCTCGTCGTTTCCGAGGGCATATTCAAGACACTCGGAACGGACCGCGCAGGTCGTGCAGATGCGCTTCGCCTCGCGAGTCGACCCGCCCTTCTCCGGGAAGAAGGCCTCCGGATCGGTCTGCGCGCACAGCGCGCGTTCCTGCCAACGCAGCTCTTCCTCGATATCGATCGGGAAGCCGGACTCAGCTGCTTCCGCCTCTCCGGCGTCAGCATGCAGCGGGTGGACCTCGCGGTAGATCTCGATCACCGCGTACCTCCTCGACCCTCATCGTCTTCGAAACGGGGCTCCAATGCGCCGCCTGCGAAGAACATAGGTGGAATTACATGCGCGTCATTACCCGCTAGTCAAGCCAAACGGTGATATTCGCTGCCGCAACATGTCGGAAGTCCCTGGTAAGGGACCCGCCCGCGGCAGGTCTGATGCGGTATTGCGCCGACGAAAAGCCGGGTCAGAGGGCCTCGGAACGGGTCTGCGACGATCGGTTCTCGTGGGCGACGGCGGCATGCCATTGACAGACCTTGACGAACCTTCGCGGCGCATCGTCGCTCTCGCCGGTGGCATCGGGGGTGCGCGATTCCTGCGCGGACTGCTCGCAGCGCTTCGGTCTGACGACCCGTCGGCGGAGGTCACGGTCATCGGCAACACCGGTGACGACATCACGTTGTTCGGCCTGCGGGTGTGCCCCGATCTCGACACCGTGATGTACACCCTCGGTGGCGGCATCAACGAGGAACAGGGCTGGGGTCGCGCCGATGAATCCTTCAACGTGCAGCAGGAACTCGGTATCTACGGAGCCGCTGTCGACGGCAGTCGGGCCGCAGTGGTTCGGCTTGGGCGATCGCGACATCGCGACTCATGTGCTGCGCACGAAGTGGCTGGCGGAGGGCGTGCCGCTGTCGGAGGTGACGCGGCGATTGTGCGAACGCTGGCTACCCGGCGTCCATCTGCTGCCCATGTCTGACGACACGGTCGAAACGCATGTCGTACTCGACGATCCGGTCGAGGGCGTGCGGACTGTGCACTTTCAGGAATGGTGGGTGCGGCTGCACGCGGCGGTGCCGGCGCGCAGCATTGTCGCGGTGGGTGCCGATCGTGCACGGCCGGCTCCCGGGCGTGCTCGACGGCGATCGCGGCGGCCGATGTGATCGTGTTCCCGCCGTCGAACCCGGTGGTGAGCATCGGCACGATCCTGGCCGTGCCCGGAATCCGCGAGGCGTTGATGGCTGCATCGGCCCCGGTCGTCGGGGTCTCACCGATCATCGGCGGGGCTCCTGTTCGGGGCATGGCCGATGCGTGCCTGCAGGCCATCGGCGTCGAGACGAGTGCGCGCGCGGTCGCCGAGCACTACGGAGCTGCGCTTGCTCGACGGGTGGCTCGTCGACGACGTCGATGCCGCCTCGATGGTGCCGCCCGTTGACGGCATCGTGATGCGATCACGGCCGCTGCTGATGACCGACATCGACGCGACCGCGGCCATCGCGCGCGCCGTGCTCGAACTTGCGGCAGACTTGCATCCGTGACACTCGAAATCCTTGCGGTGCAAGGGATTCCCGAGGTGCGTCGCGGGTGACGACCTCGCGACCATCATCGTCACCCACGCGCCCGCCCTGCTCGACGGCGACGTGCTCGTCGTCACCTCGAAGATCGTGTCGAAGGCCGAGGGTCAGCGGTTCGACATCGACCGTGAGTCGGCGATCGATGCCGAGACCGTCCGCGTCGTCGCGCGACGCGGCGACACCCGCATCGTCGCAGACCCGCCACGGATTCGTGATGGCGGCGGCCGGCGTCGACGAGTCGAACGTCACGAAGGGCGAGGTTCTCGTGCTGCCGGTCGATCCCGACGCTTCGGCACGGCGGATCCGCGACGGCGTCCGCTCGCTGGCCGGCGTGAACGTCGGGGTCGTCATCAGCGACACGTTCGGGCGGCCGTGGCGGGTAGGCGTCACCGATGCGGCCGTGGGATTCGCCGGCCTTCTCGCGTTCGAGGATCTGCGCGGGACCGTCGATCCGTACGGCAACGAACTGCACGTCACGCTCACCTGCACGGTCGACGAGATCGCCGCCGCGGCCGACCTGGTCAAGGGCAAGCTGAACGGTATGCCGGTAGCGATCTGCGTGGACTCGCGGTCGTGCTCGATGACGAAACCCCTGCTACGCAAGGGGTTTCCGAGATCGTGCGGCGCATCGAAGATGACCTGTTCTCCCTCGGCACGCGCGACGTGCTGCGGGCGCGGGTCGACACTGTGGAGTTCGGCGAGGAGCCCGTCGACCCCGAGCGGATCAACCGCGCGCTGCAAGCCGCCTCGCTGGCTGCCCGACCGGTCGGGTGGGACTTGTTGCGCTTCGCAGTGATGGCTGCCCGCGACGTCCGCGTCATTGCAGCTGGACGTCGAGGTGCCGCCGACCGCAACCACCGTGATCGTGCCCTATCTGTTGGAGCCGCCCGCTGCGCAGCGACCTGCTCGCCGCTGGCGCGGCCATCGAGAACGTCTTGGTCGCCCTCGCGATCGAACAGGTCGGGTCGAGTTGGGTGTGGCTGTCCACGGAGAGGCCTGCACGTCGCTCGCCGATTGCTCCGGCGTTCGAACCGGAGTGCTGGCCCGTCGGGCTGATCGCGGTCGGCAGCCTTCAGTAGGCCGTGCCGTACCGCAGGTACACGACGCCGCTACCGAAGCGATGCTCGTCGAGAAGTTCGAGATTCAACCGGAGACCGGCAGGCAACGCGTGGGTGCCCATGCCGACGCGGACGGCTTGCGCTCAGTCTGCCGAGAAGCCCTTCTTCTCGGTGAACATCAAGAACGGCTTGTCTGTGCACTCCTTGCCCTCGCCAGCAGCCAGCGCGGGGTTACCCGCTGGGACACCCTGGACTTGGCCGACATTGCCCGCGGAGTGCTGGCCTCACGTCGCGAAACGGCACCCGCACGCGGCATCCACCTGGTCGAAACGCTCGCCGCGGCAATAACCAGGGGCGATCCGAGGCTGATCGAAAACCTGATCGCCAACCTCATCGACAACGCCGTCCAGCACAACCACCCCGACGGTTATGTCGAGATCACGACCGAAACCGCGGGGACACGGGTGAGCATCACGGTCGCGAACAGTGGGCCTGTCATCGCCGCCGACCAACTCCAGCGACTGCTCCAACCCTTCCAACGGCTCTCACCCGATCGCAACGCGGGCCGCGACGGCTACGGTCTCGGTCTTGCCATCGTCAACTCCATCACCCACGCCCATGGCGCCGGCCTCACCATCCGAGCGCGGATCGCAGGGGGCCTTCACGTCACCGTCGACTTCGTGCAGACCGACAGTTCGGCCCCGCCCCTGCGGTCGCTCTCACCAGCAACCCCCGTGCGTTGATCAATGGCCGCTGGATCGAGCGTTGCGGTTGCGATCACCGGCAACACCATAAACGTCCCCCCTCGGGGTGGGACACCACGCCCGTAGCGCATCAGGTGCGTGCCTACGCCCAGCAATGACCCGCAGAATGTCTTTCTGCGTAGAACGTCTTTCTATGCCGCTTGGCGTTCACCTGAACGCGCGCATCTAGCCGCGATGACGCGTACATCGGTGTCGAACACGGCCATGCACGACGATCGTCGGAGTGTTAGCCGGGTAAGCCGAAGATCGAGGTGATGCTGTCGCGGGCCTCGGTGGGCGCGCCGATTTCCAAGTGGACGCCGGACTCGTCGATCGTGACTTTGAACCGGAAGAAGCTGCAGCACTCGAACTCTTTCGCGGCGAGTTCGGCGATCTCGCTCGTCAATGCGACATCGTGATCGAAGCTGAGCACGACCCCGTCGCCGATCACCTGCCGGCCGGTTGCCCGGGCGATCAGTTTCTGCCAGTCAGCGATCCGGTCGTGAGCCAGCTCGGAGTCCAGAGTGCACGCGACCGGGACGGACCCGCTCCCAGCTGCGTCGCAGGTGGTCGGGACAGATGAGCCGTCGGCGTGGCTGGCCATGCATGCGCAGTCCGCGCTACACGCCCCTTCCGTAGTGGGCGTGCTGCCAAGGCGGTCGGCCGCGGCTTGCAGGTGCGAGGTCAGCGCGACGAGGTCGATGACGCGGGCGTGGGTCTGCCCGAGCCTGCGAGTGAGCATCGCGATCATTCGGTGCTGAACCTGGTCGCAGTCCTCGTCCCAGGCCTCGACCAGTTCGAGTAGTTCGTCGAGGCTAAGGTCGAGCTGCTTGGCCGCGGTGATGAACGCGAGCCGTTCCAGGTCACGCTCGGCGTACTGCCGGTAGCCGTTGCCGCTTCGGCCCGCGGGCGCGAGCAGCCCGATTTCTTCGTAGTAGCGCAAGGTCGTAGCCGGCACACCACTGCGCTCAGCGACCTCGGCGATCCGCATCGTGGTCATGACCATGACGGTAAAGCTTCGACCGCACTCGAAGGTCAAGCGTTTCCTGGGAATCTTGCCACTTTGGTTGTGACCGGGACCTGCGGAAACGCACTCAACTGACGCTGTGACGCGCGTTCGGTTGTGCCGATTTGGAGTGCGTCGATGGCTGCCGCGGTCGGCCTCGGCTGCAACCGAAGTCACGGTGGCAGCGTCTTGTGTGGGGAGGGCCGATGCGAAGAGTTTGGATTGTCGGAGTCGGCCTTTCGCTTGCTTCGGGGTGCGCGACATCCAGCATCGTCGCGGACGCGCCGAATCCGTCGAGCGCCGTGGTGAGCGACACGGCGGATAGCGCGTCATCGTCAGCCGTCCCCGAGCTGCCGACTCCGAGCGAGGCGCAACTGTCCCCCAGCCTCGCCATCGCATCGGTGACAAGGGCGGCCCCTTCGGGCGCGCCGAAGCCGTGCAGGTCCGTGCAGTTGGCGATCACCTTTGGGGAACGTCAGCAGGTGATGGCCCAACCCGCGATCGCCGTCATCTTCACCAACACCGGCGACGCGCCATGCACGCTGGATGGCTATCCCGGCGTCGCAGGTCTCGACACAGGCGGCCACCAGATCGCGCAGGCGTACCGCATCCAGCAGGTCTACGAAGGTGGCGCGTCGACCGACGCCCCAACACTGGTCACGCTTACCAGCGGCGGTCCGGCGTCGGCGTTGATCGGCGGGGGAGCAAACCCAATAGACGGCGAGACCGCGTGCCCAGCCGACTACGCCGCCGTCCTCGTCACACCACCCGGCGCGACGAGCCCGACCAAACTGCAAGTCGATTTCCCGTCCTGTTCTGGACTCGAGATCACCCCCGTCGTGCCCGGACCCACCGGCGGATTCTTCGATCGGCTGAGCAGCCCCGTAGCCAGTCGAAAGCGCACTACTTTGGCACCCCTTTGTGTCAAGACACGGCTAGCGCCGGGGTTTTAGGGTGGTGGTTGGCGGGTCCGGGATGTGGCTTCTTCGAAGAGCCGATGTCCGGGGTCAGGTCGGTCGCGCTGGAGTGAAGAGTCGTCCCCGATTGCCCACCCGGGCCCGTTTCTTCTCGTCGTTTCTGGTCTTCGAGCATGCGGGCGAACACCACGTTAGATAGTCGTCGTTTCAGCGCCCGCATGGCCATCATGGATGGCATCCCGCCGGCTTTGCGGTGGTCGTAGTAGGCGCGTCCTTCGGACGGGTTGCGTAGTTGGACGACGGCCATGATGTGCAGCGTGCGGTTGATTCGCCGGTTACCGGCACGCGATAACCGGTGCCGTTCCTGTTTGCCCGAGGAGGCGTCTAGTGGTGCGGTGCCGTTCCAGGACGCGAACTTGTCTCGGTCGGCGAAGCGGTGGATGTCACCGACATCAGCAAGCAGACGCGCCGCACCCGCAGGGCCGATGCCGTGCAGGTCGAGCAAGGTGGAGCCGCGGGCCGTCACCAGTTCGGTGAGTTCCTTCTTCAACGTCTTCATCTTCTTGTCGATCGCCTCGAGCTCGACGATCAGCTCGACCACCAGCCGGCGCCTGGTCTTGCCGACCAGGTCGCGCGGTTTGATGGTCGCGACCATTGCCCGGGCTTGGTGGGAGGACAGGAATTGTTTCGCCCCGCCAGGGAAAAGGTCCAACAACAACCGGTGCAGCCGGTTGATCGTCTGGGTCCGCGCGCGACCCAACTCCTCACGCCGGTCGGCGAGCATCCCCATCACCAGCAGGTCATCATCGACGATGACCTGCGCCAAGCCAGGGGCGCGCAGCGCGGCGAGTGCGACCGAATGCGCATCGACTGGATCGGTCTTGCGGCCGTTGCCAGTGGCGAACACCCGCACCTGTGCAGATAGTTTCGCCGGCACATCGATCACCGTTTCCCCGTCGTGGACAAGGCGGTGCGCGAGGTGTTTCCCGATGCCGTTGCAGCCCTCCACCGCCCACACCCGCTCATCGAACGCCCGGCCGGCGGCGAGCAGCTGCGCATACCCTGCCCGGTCCGTTCCGAAGCGGCCCTTGCTCAACACCACAGCGCGTTCGTCGACGACCTCGATCGTCGCGGAACTCTTGTGCGGGTCCATCCCGATGATCACACCCATCGGCTTCCTCCTCATCAATCGAAGTGATGGAAACTCGAGGAGGGCACCGCTACTTCGAGTGCGACAAACCCCTTTCAAGCCTCTCCTCGGACGGTGCCCGACGAGACCGCATGCCAAAGTTGAGCCACACCAATAACGCCGGTGGGCAGCCGCAATGTGAGAGCGTCCCGTCGAGCACCTGGACCGAGTCTGGCCGGACACCGATCCTGAACCAAGGATCTAAGTAGCCGCAATGACGCCGTTCGATTGTGCCGCTGCACCTACCTGGAGGGAGCGCCGAACCACGTGGTCATTGCTTGCCGCAGTGCAGGCATGGCGGTCTGGTGGGGTGCGTTGGCCCGCGCCGCCCAGGCGATGATCGCGTCCGGGCGGATAAGGAGCGTGTCGGCAGGGCGGTCGTCGATCGTCGCGGTCACCAGATCTACCCGATCACGCCACGGATGGAGTAGTTCTCGCAGTTCCGGCTCATCAGCGAAGTCGAGAAGCACGGCGCGGCCGTTGCGCAGCATCCCCTCGAACATGGGGTCCCGGTGGTCGACGTGCAGAAGGTGGTCGGTTAGGAAGGTGCCGACGAGCGGGTGCGCTTGCGACGTGCGAACCCCGCCATCGGTGCCGGCCATGAGCGCGCCCAGGCGTCGCAGCGGCTGCTCGTCTGCGCTCAGCTCAAGGAACAGCGCCCGTAAGGCGTCTCCCTCCGGGCCGTATCCCCTGCGAAGGGCCACCTGGGCGCGCGTATGGAGCAGGGTGCGCTCCGCCGCGGCGCGACGTTCATCGGGGTACGTATCGAGCAGATCATGCGGCGCCCACCGGTGGACGTTGCCGGCGAGCTTCCACCCGAGGTTGGCCGCGTCGAGCATGCCGGCGTTGACCGCGACT
This sequence comes from uncultured Actinomycetes bacterium, assembly GCA_963809135.1. Lineage (GTDB taxonomy): Bacteria > Actinomycetota > Actinomycetes > Acidothermales > Acidothermaceae > PALSA-607. Next base: position 345,488 of record CAWEIG010000008.1, on the reverse strand, counting down.
CCACCGGCCGGGAACAGGTGTGCTGCATCCCCAGCCAGGAACACGCGGCCAGCGCGATACGTGTCCGCCAGCTTGGCGGAGTAGCCGAACCGCGTCATTCGCAGAGGCTCACCGAGAGGTATGTCGATACCCAGCACGCGGGTGACACTCGCGCTCAGCTCCGCGACCGTCATCGGCATGTCGTCGTCGTACTCGGCCATCTCGACTTCCGCGGTATAGACGCCGATCGCGCCGCTCGTGCCGGAGCAGGCAAACACACCATGTTCAGTTGCGGTGTAGCCGAACGGAATCTTGCCGACTCCGGCGATCTGCAAGCCTCCATCATCGAGCACAGTCACCGAGTCCGGCACAGTAACCGAGGCCAGCCGCTCGATCTCAGCGAAAGACGTGCCGGGGAACGGGATGCCGGCCAACTCACGGACCCGGCTGCGGCCACCGTCGCAGCCGACTACGAACTGCGCGGCTTCCTCGTAGGCTCCGTCCGGCCCGCGCACCTCGACAGTCACCTTGTCGTCGCCCTGCCGCACGCCGACCACCTCGTGTCCACGGCGTATGTGGGCGCCACGCTCAGTCGCGCGTTCGGCAAGGAGACCTTCCAGCCGTGGCTGAGGCAACAACATGGCCCGCATCGGAGAATCCTTGAGGGGTGTGAAGTCCAGATGCACGCCGCCGAACGGGAACCGCGGGACCGGTTCAGCACCGATGCTCCCACTCGCCTCGCGGAATCGGCTCAGCTCGCCCCGGTAGTGCAACAGCTGCAGGATCTGTCCAGCCAGACCACCCGCCTTCGCCACCCCCGACGGCTCCGGCCGTCGCTCCAGCACCATCGTTCGCACCCCCGCACCGCCGAGTTCACCAGCGAGCATGAGACCGGTCGGCCCTGCGCCCACAACGAGCACGTCCACGTCCAACAACTGCCCATCTCCCTTGGCTGTGTCACCTGAATCTCGACCTAGGCCGTCGATTGTGCGGGAACACCAGGGCCTTGCCGCAAGCCCCCGAGTCCCGTATATCTTGAAGATGCAGGGGGGTATCAGTTTTCCCTTCTCCCGCATAGCGGCTCAGCCTTTGGCCGCTTTGGCAGGCGACCTAGCGGCCTACGAGCACACGAATGGCTCGCAGCACTTCAAGACCCCGAGACGCTCCGATCACCACTGGTAAGAAAGTTGACCGCCACACGAATAGCGCAGTTCGGACTAGCGGACTCACACGAACATCCGGATCTGCACCGCGATTACGTACGTGCGAAACGTGCCGGTGACCGTAGGTCTGCTAGAGCCAGCCCTCTTTGGTTGCGCGAATCGCTGCCTCGACGCGGTTGTGCACCTGCAGCTTGCGAAAGATTTCCTGGGTGTGAGATTTCACCGTGTTCTCGCTGAGATGGATTTTCGAGGCGATCTCTCGGTTGGAGTATCCCTGTGAGATCAGGCGAAGGATCTCCCGTTGGCTCTTACTCAGCTGCGGCTCAGTCGAGGTGTCGGTAGTCACGGTGTGCCGTAGCCGGGCGAGAACCTGTGCGGCCACTGCGGGCGACAGTGCGGCCTCGCCTCGGTGGACGGCACGGATGCTTTCTTTGAGCGAGAACCGTTCGATGTCTTTGATCAGGTAGCCCTTGGCTCCGGCTTGGATGCATTGGTTGACCAGTTCGTCGTCTGAATAGGTCGAGACGATCAGCACAGCTGTTTCTGGGTGAGAAGCGACCAGCAGTCGACATGCTTCCGGCCCACTCACGCCGGGCAGCCGGGCGTCGAGGAGGACGACGTCAGGCTTGGTCTGGTCCACCAGTTCGACGATTCCTTCGGCGGACTCGCTCTCCGCGACAATTTCGAAGTCCGGTTCGGTTTGCAGGATGGCGCGCAGCCCTTCGCGGACCATCTCATGGTCGTCGATGATCGCAATTCGAATCATGTGACATCCGATGGCAGGGGAAGGCTAACGCGAACGATCGTGCCGCGCTCCTCGCCGTGAGCCACTTCGAAGGTGCCACCGAGGTCGAGGGCTTGTTCATACATGTGTCGTAAGCCGAAATGCAGATAGCTGTCGGCGAACGTGATTCGGATGGACTCCGGCACCCCTGTACCGTCATCTTGGATGACAACGTTCACCTCGTCGCCTTCGTAGCGGATGCTGATCAGCACCATTTCTGCGTTAGCGTGCCGCCGCACGTTGGTGAGCGCTTCAGTGATGAGCGAGTAGAGGACGTCTTGGATCTGCTCGGATCCAGGCGGGGCCTTCCCGCTGACCACCAGGTGGACGCGCAGATCGGACGTGCGTTCGAGATCACGCAGCAAGGGCCGCAGGTTTGAGGCCAGGTCTCCCTCGGCGGTGCCGGGTACCGCCACTGCAAATATGGCCTTGCGGGTGGCATCGGCCGTGTCCACCGCGAGCTGGCGGATGGACTGTAGCCGTTGCACAGTCGTCAGGTCCGCCTCACTGTCCTCGAGCAGTGAGTTGATGCCCAGGCCGATCGAGAAGATTCGCTGCTCGATCTCGTCGTGCAGTCGGCCGGCTATCCGTTGCCGCTCGCGGGCCAGCAACCCGGTTCGCTCTGCGTCGCTCAGCCGCTGCTGGAGTTGGCGCAGACTGCCGATCATGTCTCGCTGCTGCTGGTAGAGGCGCGCGTTGTCGATGGCGACCGCGACTTGATTCGCGAGAGTCTCAAGAATCCGTTGGTCGTCTTCTCCGTAACCGGCGATCTTGTTGGCGACTCCGATCATGCCGATGACCCGGGTGCCCATTCGTAGAGACACACCGAGGAACTTGCGCACCGGGGGATGCCCAGCCGGCTGACCGACACCGTCTGGGTCATTCAGGACGTCGTTGGAGATGCTCGGGCGCTGGTCCCGGATCGCTCGCCATAGCAGGTTGGACCGCAGGGCCATCAGATGGAACTGGTCATAGAACGCAGGGTCCGCGGGTTCGAATCCACTGATAGCAGCCACATCCATGACCCGCGTGCCGTCAACGAGCAGGCCAGTAAAGGCGAACTCGGAGCCGGTCAACTCACGGCAGTAGTTCAGCGCACGTTCGTGAATCTCCGACATCTCGTGCAAGGCGGCGATCTCCACCGAGATGGCATGCAGCGAGTCGAGCTGTCCGCCTAGGTCATCCCGGTCCGCCATTGGCTTCCTTGCCGGGCTGTCGCCTTACGTGCCGTTCTAAAAGAGTCTAGGCACCGTTGCCGGCCTCGACCACCGGCGTTATCGACTATTGCGCGGCCACCTGACCGGGTGTTCTCCGTCACCCGATCGGCAGGCATGGGAATTGAGGGGGTCCGATCAGGTGAGGTGCGTTTTCATTCATCTGTGTGATGACGGCTACCCGGTGCATTGGGGAGATTGAGGTGATCGCGCCCATCCGCGCGGCATCACGCACAGGGGCCCGTTGTGGATTGGAAGCATGAGCGAGATCGAAGATCAACAGAGGATGCAGGAGGCGCTGGACCTGTCCCACCGGGAGACCGCTGAGCTAGCCACGCTGCTGGAGACCTTGCATTCCAACGCACCGATCGGTTTCGGGTTCGTCGACCGCGAGCTACGGATGGTACGACTCAACGCCGCACTCGCTGCCCTCAACGGCGCAGCCGTTGAAGAACACCTCGGTCGACTGGTCAGTGACATCACCCCCGACACTTGGCCACAAGTGGAGAACGTCTGCAGGCAGGTGCTGGAAACGGGTCAGCCGGTGATCAACCTCGAGGTCTCGGGGGCCAAACCCGCGGAATCTGGTCGGCCACACCACTTGTTGGCCAGCTACTACCCGGTCCCGCTCGGCGAAGACATCATCGGTGTCGGCGTCGTGGTTGTGGACATCACCGAGCTCAAGGAAGCCGAGGAGTTCCGTGCGGTGGTCATGGACAACATGGCCGAAGGCCTGTTCGCCTTGGATGCCGAAGGGCTGCTCACGTACATGAACCGGGCCGCGTCGGGCTCGCTCGGGTGGACCGAACGAGAACTTCGCGGCCAGCCGATGCACGAGATCATCCACTTCCAGCGAGCCGACGGGAAACAGCTCTCGCCCCAAGAGTGCCCGATCCTTCAAGTGCGCACCCAGGGCCGGACCATTCGAACCACCGACGAAGCCTTCACCCGCAAGAACGGCACGATCTTCCCAGTTGCCTACTCCTCTGCTCCGCTACGCAGCGGAGCAGCTGTCCACGGGGTGGTCGTAGTGTTCCGCGACATCACCGAAGAAGCCAGGGAGCGGGCCGGGGTCAAGAAGGAGCTGGACGCCCTCAGCTGGATCGGGCGGATCCGCGATGCGATCGACGAGCACCGGCTGGTCCTGTACTCCCAGCCCATCGTGCCCCTGACCGGCGGGCGGCCCAGCGAAGAACTTCTTCTCCGCATGATCGGGCGAGACGGTGAGGTCATCCTCCCTGGCAGTTTCCTGCCCGTCGCGGAGCAGTATGGGCTGATCAGTGAGATCGACCGGTGGGTCATCACTCAGGCCGTCCGGCTCGCCGCTAACGGTCGGCGGATGATCGAAGCAAACCTCTCGGCCGCGTCGGTCGTAACGTCAGACCTGCTTCCCTTCATCGAGCGACAGCTCCGAGAAGCAGGCGCCGACCCGGCAAACCTGGTCTTCGAAATCACCGAGACTGCCCTCATGCGCGACGTGACGGCGGGGAACGCGTTCGCCCGCGGCCTAGCCGAACTCGGCTGCGGATTGGCTCTCGACGACTTCGGTACCGGATTCGGCGGTTTCACCTATCTCAAGAAGCTGCCCATCACCTACCTCAAGATCGACATCGAGTTCGTGCGCGACTTGGTCACCAACCGCGAGAGCCTGCATGTCGTCAAGGCCATCGTCAGTCTTGCTCGCGCGTTCGGCCTGCGCACAATCGCAGAAGGCGTCGAAGACGAAGACACGCTCGCCGTGCTGCGGACCGAAGGCGTGGACTTCGCACAGGGCTTTCACCTCGGCCGCCCCGCGCCTACCAGCCAATCCCTGGTGTGATCACCACGCACGAACTTCGATCGAGTGCCGCGCCCGAGCAGCACGGAAGTGAATCAGGCCCACGACACCCACCCGAAGCGTGATCAGCAGCCGACCGAAGACTTCATTCTGGTAGTGGCGCTGTCGCAACGCACTCCTCTGCCGGGATGACGCGCGCTGCGTACGCAGCCACCTTCGCGGTGCCAGCATCGGTTCCCGGCAATGCCGCCGACGAACCGGCAACTGTGATGACGTCGCGCCAGGGCTTATTCGCTCAGCTGCGGGTGCGAAGACACCGTTGCCCTACTCGCCGACGTCCTGCGCGCCCTTGAGGCGGCATCGCCAGCCTGAGCTCAGCTCAAGATCATGTGGGTGCACGTCGATGCCGAGTGCAATCCAACAGGGGAGGCCGCGATGGCACCCGACCTGCCGCGACGTCGTGCCGGAGCTGAGCAGCCGCATGGCGCCTGGCTGGCGTGCGCCGTGACCGTCGTCGCTGTTGTCCTCGCCGGCTGTGCATCAAGAACAGCGCAGGCAGCTCGAAAGCAGGTAGCGCACTCTTCACCGGTGGCCTCGGTCGCGAGCACCACAGGCCTCCTAGCGTCGATGTTGGCCAGCCCGCAAGACAGCCCGACGTCGGCGAACTCGGCGCCCGAGTCTGCGCAGCCGGCATCGAGCAACGCAAGCTCGCCTGACGGCTCGACCATCCAGATGGGCGACCTGACCGTGACGCCGCATACTCCCAACCCGACTGAATGCGCCGACCTGTTTCACGCCGGCGAAGCTATTGACGTTTCCGGCGACGGGTACGCAGCGGGGGCCTCGGTGACTCTGGCGTTGAGTTCGAGCCTTCCGAAACCGACGACGCAGATCATCCACGCGGACAAAGGCGGCGACATCTTCGCGACGATCCAGCTTTCAGCGGGATTTCGCGGGCGACCCTTCCCCGGGGGTGGCGAGATCGCGTATGTCGAAGCTGACGGAGCCGGCGCCAGCGCGACCCAGGAAGAGGACAACGCGATCATCAGTGTCGGTACCGGCGACGCAACCTGCGGCGTTCCTCCGATTGTCGGCGGCAGCGTCACGGTCGAAGCTCTCGGTGAAGGCGCGGAGTCGGTGCCGACAACTGGCGCCACATTTGCTATATCCGGCCCGGGCTTACCGCCACTAACGACAGCAGCTCCGACGATCGGAACGTATGCGGCGCTGGTCATTGGCAAAGACGGCGGTGCGGCGTGCGCAACGCCAGAGCCGCGCGGGGTCGATTGTTTCGGCGGGGTCATCGACGACCTCAAGACCGGGGCAACCTACACGGCCACTGAAACAGTTCCGCCGGCCCTCTTCGCTGTGGCCCCACCACAAACCTTCGTAGCCTCCGACCAAGGTGGCACCGCAGGCCTCTTCTTTGAAGATCCCTACATTGGGCCGCCATTGACCGCGCGGGTCGGCATCACGCTACTCATCGACGATCCGTCGGTGCTTGATACACCGCCAGGCGGTGTGTTCGCGTTGACGGGCCCCGGATTGCCGCCGCTCACTGGCAATCCCCCGACCCCTGGGAGCTTCGCCGAGCTCGACATGGGCCAGTTTCTGGAGACCACCTGCTCAGATCATGAGCCGCCGGGCGTTGTCTGTGAGGACGGTGTCATCAGTGGGCTCGCAGCCGGCGCCAGCTACACCGTTACCGAATTGAGCGCTCCGCAGGGCTTTGCGATTTCGCCACCGCAACAGTTCGATGCTGAGACCGATGGCGGTACGACCGACATCGAAATGACGAACCAGCGCTCCTGATGAGTATCAGCTGCGGGCATCACAAGTGTCTGGACTGCGAAGGCAACGGTCACTACCTCAGCGTCCCATCGCAACGAGCCGAAACGCGATTATCTGGCCCCCCGCGCGTTCAGCTGAACGCGCGCATCTGCTGCAGATCGCGCGGTGAGTGCGCTGGTTGGCCGACCGTGTCGGTGGAGCCCGTTACCGTGTCGCCATGCCGAGCGCCGAGCTGCAGGAGCTGGTAGTTGCGGACGCCGAAGCGCTCCGCAATGGTTGTTGGCACACCACGCCACGTCTCCCGGGGTGTGGCTCGTGCTCACAAAGAAGGGCGGCACGCGGACGACATTGACCTGGCAGCAGGCGGTCGACGAGGCGCTGTGCGTCGGTTGGATTGACGGGCAGGCGCGCAAGCGTGACGACGAAACGTCCTTGATCCGGTTCACGCCGCGTGGGCCTCGCAGTTCGTGGTCTAAGCGCAACGTCGCTCACGTGACGCGGCTGGAGACCGAGGGCCGGATGCTGCCGGCCGGCCGCGCCGCGGTCGATGCGGCGAAGGCCGACGGGCGGTGGCAAGCTGCGTACGCACCACAGTCAGAGGCCGAGATGCCTGCCGACCTGGTGGCTGCGATCGCCGCAAACCCGGCCGCTCAGGCGATGTTTGAGCGTGCTCACGAAGGCCAATCGGTATGCCCTCATCTACCGCCTTGGCTCGGTGAAGCGAGCAGAGACGCGCGAGCGCAAGATCAGCGAATTCGTCGCCATGCTCGCCCGCCACGAGACGTTTCACCCTCAGACTGCTAGACCCGCGGACCCGCTCCGATGACGTATCGAGCAGACGATCCGTAACCGCCCCCTGCGTCAGCGAGCGAGGGCGAGTCAGCACTGTGGCGAGCGCGTCGACGGCGAAGTCGACGTCAGCGGCGGTGACGACGAGCGGCGGCGCGAGACGGATCGTCGAACCGTGCGTGTCTTTCGCCAGAACCCCTTGCCCTACAAGGGCTTCGCAGACCTGACGGCCGGTCGCAAGACGCTGGGTCGATGTCGACGCCGGCCCACAATCCGCGGCTGCGGAAGCCGACCACGCCGTGGCCGACGAGCGCCGAAAGCCGGTCGGCCAGCTGTGCGCCAAGCACCGCTGCGCGCGTCTGGAACTCACCGGTCTCGAGCAGGCCGATCACGGCGCGGCCGACCGCGCACGCGAGCGGGTTGCCGCCGAACGTGCTGCCGTGCTCGCCGGGATGCAGCGCGCCCATGACGTCCCAGGTCGACACGACCGCCGACACCGGCATGATGCCGCCGCCGAGCGCCTTGCCGAGGATGTAGACGTCGGGCCGCACGTCTTCGTGATCGCACGCAAACGTGCGACCGGTGCGAGCCAAGCCCGACTGGATCTCATCGGCCATGAACAGCACATTGGCATCGGTGCAGAGGTCGCGAACCGCGCGCAGGTAGCCGGTCGGCGGAATGAGCACGCCGGCTTCACCCTGGATCGGCTCGATCAGCACTGCGACGGTGTTGTCGTCGATCGCCGACGCGAGCCCCTCGGCGTCCCCGAAAGCGACCTCACGGAACCCCGGCGTGAACGGGCCGAAGTTGTTCTTCGCGTCAGGGTCGCTGGAAAAGCTCACGATGCTGATCGTGCGGCCGTGGAAGTTGTCGCGCGCCACGATGATGTTGGCCTGGTCGGGCGCCACGCCCTTGACCTCGTAGCCCCACTTGCGGGCCAGCTTGAGCGCGCTCTCGACCGCCTCGGCGCCACTGTTCATCGGCAGCACGGCCTCCATGCCGCACAGTGCGGCGAGTTCGGCCGCTGAAGTGGCCGAGCAGGTCGTGGTGAAACGCGCGGCTCGTCAGTGTCAGCCGGTTCAGCTGGTCACGTGCGGCGGCCACGATGGCGGGGTGGCGGTGCCCGAAGTTCAACGCCGAGTAGCCGGCGAGGCAGTCGAGGTAACGGCGGCCGTCGACGTCGGTGACCCACGCGCCGAGGCCTTCGTGCAGGACGACGGGCAGCGGATGGTAGGTGTGCGCGGCGTGCTCGTCGTCGAGCGCGATGTACGCAGCGGCTGCGGGGCTCGCCTGTCACCGTGATGCCGGGGTCATCAACGTGTCGCCGCTCATGCGCGCAACTCCAACGTGCAGCACTTCGGTCCGCCGCCGGCTTTGCGCAACTCGCTGAGATGCACCGGCACCGGTAGGTAGCCACGCGCACGCAAGCGTCGCGGCGAGCTCGACTGCTTCAACTGGCAGGACGACGTGGTGCCCGTCGCTCACCCCGTTGAGGCCGAGCACCGCTGCGTCGTCAGCGGTCGCGATGATGGCGTCGGGGTAGAGCTCGCGCAGCGTCTGCTTGACTGCGCGGGCTGAAAGCGCCTGGGAAATAAGCGATTTCGTCGGCGCCGAGCACGCACAGCGCGGTGTCGAGGTGGTAGTAGCGCGGGTCGACGAGTTCGAGGGTGACGACAGGAAGTTGCAAGGGTCGCGCCCGCTTCGGCGTGAGCTTGGCGGGTCGGTGCGAAATCCGGTGCCGGCGAGCAACCGGTTGCCGGCGACGAGCAGATCGCCTTCGCCCTCGTTGACGAACTCCGCGTCGCGGGTGCGGTAACCGGCAGCGCGGAACCAGTCTGAATAGGCGGGACCTTCTGCTGCGCGCTCGGGATGCAGGAACCTCGCGCCGTACACGCGATTCTTGGCGACCGTCGCGCCGTTGGCCGCGAAGACCATGTCGGGCAGACCCTCGATCGGCTCGATCTCGTGCACGTCGTGCCCGAGGCTGCGATAGCGTCTCGACGAGGCCGCGCCACTGGCGGACCGCCAGCGCGGTGTCGACCGGCACTGACGGGTCCATCCACGGGTTGATCGCGTAGCTGACGGCGAAGTACCGCGGCTCGCACATCAGATAGCGCCGGCTGGTCGCCGTCCGCTCTGCCGCTGTGGTCTGGATCGCCGTTACCGTCATCGCTCGCCCTCCGTCAGGGGATACGCGGGAAGCGCGGTCCGTGATGTCCCAACCATCGACTATCCCTGACGTTCGATCAAGCCTGTTCCCTTGCGTCTGAGCAGCGGAATCAGCCGCGCAAGCGCTCCCAGACGGCGATTCGTTGCGTGGCTACGGCCAACCAGTGGGAGGCCCTCAGCTGCCGGCTTCGCGGCGCAGCAGTCGCGACAAGACCAGGACGCTCTTGGTGCGCACGATGAAGGTCTCGGCGCCGATCCGCTCGAGCACGTCCTCGAAGTGCTTCATGTCGGCCGCCACGACGTGGATCAGCGCGTCGGCCTCGCCCGACACCGTGCACGCGTCGACCACCTCCGGGTGCCGCGACACCGCGTCGGCGATCGCGGCCGGCGACGTCCGCCCCTGGCAGTACAACTCGACGTACGCCTCCGTCGTCCAGCCGAGCGCCGACGGATCGACGATCGCCGCGAACCCGGTGATGACCCCGGTCGCGCGCAACCTGTCGACGCGCCGCTTGACCGCCGGCGCGCTGAGCCCGACCTGGCTCGCCGACCTCGGCGAAGCTCGCCCGCGCGTCGTCGCGCAACGCCGGCGAGAATCCGCTGGTCGATGTCGTCGAGCGCCATCAGATGCGACCGGTAGTCGCGAAGCGCCATCCGCGCACCAAAGCGCGGAGCAGCAATGCCACAAGCCTCAATAAGCCGGACGACGCGTTGCCGGTGTGGTCGGTAAGGCTCGAGCAGAGCAAGCATCCCCGCGTCGTCCGTGCGCGGGCGGCCGGTGAGTACGAAACCGACGACGTTCGGCAGGTGGTAGTCGCCGACCGACACGACATCGGCGGCGCCGTGACTGCGTTGCACCACCTCGGCAGCGGTCCACGCACCGATGCCCGGCAACGATCATCAGGCGCTGCGATGGCTGTCTCGACAGCGAGAGATGCCGCCTCGTCGAGCCGAGCTAGCAACCGACGCTGCGACGAGCAGCGTGCGCCGCCGCGCGCCGTCGAGGCCGATGCGATGCCAGTCCCAGTCGGGGATCGAGCTCATCACCGAAGCCGCCGGCATCACTCGCATGCCTTCGGGTGCCGGACCCGGCGCGGGGTCACCGAACCGGCGCAGCAACGCAGCCCAGCCGCGCCGCGCCTCGATGCCGGTCACCAGCTGTTCGAAGACCGCCGGCACGAGTGCCTCAAAGACACGGCCGCTCGCTGACAGCCGCATGCCCGCTGAGCCGCCGACGGGTGTCGCGCAACACGCCGGCGGGGAGTTCGAGGCCGGTCCAGTCGTCGTCGGCACCAAGCAAGGGCGGGCACGGCGTCGAGCGCCCACGATGCGCCTGGTCCCCATGCCTGGGCGTCGATCTCTCCGCGCGGTCGGCGGCAAGCCGAACAGTGGCGGCGCCAAGCGGCGTCCGCCATGTTCGCCAGTGTTCGCCGTCGGAACCGACGCGATGGCAGGGGTCGTAGCGGCCGCGACGATGCGGTGCCAACGTCGCGTTGAGGTCGAGCGGCCCGACGGGACGGTGACGACGCGATAGCGGCAGCTGCCCGGCGGTCAGTGTCACCTGACTATTGTGCGTCGCTCGAGAAGCGCACCGAGCCAGGCGCGAGAACAGTCCGGGCCACACCCGCACGCCGGTCAGCAGCTCGTTCCCGGCGCCGATGTCGGCACCGTCGCCGATGACCACTCCGTCGAGCACCGCGCCCGCGCCGATGCGCGCACCGCGACCGATGACGCTTGCCCGCACCCGCGCGCCGGCCTCGACAACGGCGTCGTCGAAGACGACACTGCCGTCGACCACGGCGTCCTCGCCAACCACGGCGCCCGCGCTCACGCAAGCTGCCGCCACGAACGACCGCCGACGCCGCGACCGTACGCGCCGGGCGAGAACAAGCGCATCGCCGATCGGTCCGGGCAACGCCGGTGACGGCGCGATGCCGCGCACGAGATCGCACGAGCCCTGCACGAACGCGGCAGGGGTTCCGAGGTCGAGCCAGTAGGCCGAATCGACGTATCCCATGACCGTCGCTCCACTGGCGAGCAACTGCGGAAAGGTCTCGCGCTCGACCGAAACCGCTCGCCCGACAGGGATCGTGTCGATGACGTCGCGGCGGAAGACGTAGCAGCCGGCGTTGATGAGATTCGTCACCGGCTCGGGCATCTTTTCGAGAAACGCAGTCACCCGGCCCGCGGTCGTCGATCGGCACGCAACCGAACGCGCGCGGATCGTCGACCTCGGTGAGATACAGCGTGACCGCCGCATCGTTCTCGCGGTGCAGGGCGAGCTGCGCGGCGATGTCGTGGCCCGAGAGCACGTCGCCGTTGAAGACGAGCACCGGCGAATCGGCGTCCCCGCGCAACCGCTCCGCGACGTTGCGGATGCCGCCGCCGGTGCCCATCGGCTCGGTCTCCGTGACGTACTCGATGTCGAGACCGTGCAGTGACCCATCACCGAAATGCTCGCCGAACGTCTCAGCCCGGTACGACGTCGCCAGCACCACATGGTCGACGCCGCTTTCGCGCGCCCGAGCCAGTTGGTGGGTGAGAAACGGCACGCCGGCGGTCGGCAACATCGGCTTCGCCGCCGTCAACGTGAGAGGGCGCAGCCGGGTGCCTTTGCCTCCGACCAGCACAATTGCGTCGATGAGTCTGCCTCTCAGTCACCCGTGTCCGTCCGCGTCTGCGCAGCAGCCTAGGTGAGCGCACACCCGAGCACGCGGGGGACATCGCTGGGTGCGCTTCCGGCGAGCCGCCCATCGCGTTCCCAGGTTCGCGGGCTAGCGTTTCGGCTCGGACGGCGGGTGAGCGCCGCCTGTGAAAGCGAGCCGTGAACAGAAGATGTCACCAGACGCAATAGACGCAACGGACGACGCGGCTGAGCAAGCTGATCCGGTCGCAGAACCCGATCAGCGGGCTGCGCCGCGCCACCGGCGAGGCGCTGTTCCGCCCGTGAGCACAACCACTGCAAGCACAACCACTGCAAGCGCAACCACCGCGAGCGTGCCCGCCGAGCCCCGCGCGCAGCCCAGCACCCCGCCGTCCACCTTGCGGGTGAAAGTGCCGGTGCCCGTGTGGACCGCGACGGCGCTGCACATCTGCGTGATGATCGTCTTCACCCTGCTCTACCCGGCGTACTGGGGATTCGACGAGACCGGGCACGTTTCGCGAGTGCTCGCGGCGCAAAACGGCAACCTCGCGCCGACGCCCGGTGCGGAGGCGTATGTCGGCGGCGTCAACAACAGCTACCAGGGCTACACCGTGCACGATCAGCCGCCCTTCATCACCTACGTCGCACCAGAACGCGCGGACCGGCCTTCGTTCATCGCACTCGGCGGTGCAATCGCGAAGCCCCCGCCGGGGCAGCTGCCCAACCAGCTCGCGCAACATCCGCCCGGGTATTACGCGTTCGCGGCTGGCGTCCTCGATGTCGTGCCGGGCGGGGCGAATCTGGCGTGGGATCAGACGGTCGGCTTGCTGCGCCTGCTCGACGTCGTCTTCTTGTTGCCGCTGCCGTACCTGTGTTGGGCGATCGTGCGGCGCTTCGCGCGCGCCCGAGTCGCTGTCGCCGCGGCGTTCGCTCCGATCCTGTTGCCGGCACTCGAACGCCTCGGCGGATCGGTGAACAACGACGACCTGCTCATCTTGCTCACCAGCATTTTCATCCTCCAGGTCGGCAAAGTACTGACCGGTGATCTGCGCCGGAAAGTGGCCGTGGCGATGGGCGTCAGCCTGACACTTGCCTTACTTACCAAGGGTTTTGCGCTCGTGCTGCCGCCGGTCGCCGTGCTCGCGTACCTCATCGCCTGGCGGCGTAGCGCGTGGCAAGTTCCCGCATGCAGCAGGTCGGCATCGTCGTGTTGGCGGGTGCGGTCGGTGGCCTGTGGTGGCTGCGCAACCTGATCGTCTACAACGCCGTGCAACCACCCGGACTCACGACGGCGCAGGCGAATCAGGTGTGGCCGCCGCTACCTCGCGGGCCACAAGCCCGAGCACGTCGCGACCTACGCCCACCACGTGCTCGACCGCATGACCACCGACGTGTGGGGCGCGCTCGGCCTCACCGTGCCCCCGAGCCTGCCCGGCGCGATCACCTTCATCGCGAGCATTCTGGCCGCAGCGCTGATACTGCTGGCTTTTGTCTCATGCATAGCCGGACGCCGAGGGGCTGGCGCCGTGCCGGCCCGCTGCCGAAGGTGACCGCCGTCGAACTCGCGATGTTGCTGCTGCCCACCGTGCTCGTCGTCGTCCCGCTGCTGTACCACGGCTGGTCCGATTACTCCCGCACCGGGCAACTGATCGGCATCCAGGGCCGCTACCTCTACCCGGGCTTTGTGGGCCTGGTCGCGATCGCGGCGGTCGGCGGCGACTTCATCGCGACCGCTCGCTCCGAAGTGGGTCGAGCGATTGCTGCCGCTGCTCGCGTGCGTGCTGGCCATCGCGATCGAGGCGACCGCCTTCTACGTGGTGCTCACGAAGTTGTGGATGCACAACGGGACGTTGCTCAAGGGCAACGCATCACGCGTGCTGCACGCCATCGGTGCGACCTCGCCGTGGCCGGGCCACACGACCGAGGCGATCTTCGCCCTTACGGCTCTGAGCGGATTGGTTGCGGTGGTCGGTCTGCTGATCGGGCTGCGGTCGCGTGATCGAGAAACCACTGATACGTCGACGCGATTCCCTCTTCCAGACGTGATGCGCGCCTCGAACCCGAGCGCCGCGATGCGCCCGACGTCGAGCAGCTTGCGCGGTGTGCCGTCGGGTTTGCTCGGGTCGAAAGTCCATTCGCCGGTGTAGCCGACGATGCCCGCGACCAGCTGCGCCAGCTCGTTGATCGTGAGATCGACGCCGACGCCGACGTTGATCGGGCCCGGCTCGTCGTAGGACTCGAGCAGCAACTCGCACGCGCGGGCCAGGTCGTCGACGTGCAGGAACTCGCGACGCGGCGTGCCGGTGCCCCACAGCGTGACGCTCGGCGCCCCGCGTCGTCTTCGCCTCGTGGAAGCGGCGGATCAGTGCCGCGAGCACGTGCGAGGTCTCGAGGTCGAAGTTGTCGCCGGGGCCGTAGAGGTTCGTCGGCATCGCCGAGATCCACCTGACGCCGTGCTGCCTCCGCGCGGCCTGCACCTGCATGACGCCGGCGATTTTCGCGATCGCGTACGCATCGTTCGTCGGCTCGAGCGGACCGGTCAGCAACGAGTCCTCGTTGATCGGCTGCGGCGCGAACTTCGGGTAGATGCAGCTGCTGCCGAGGAACAGCAGCCGGTCGACCCCGAACGCCAATGCCGCGTCGAGCACGCTCAGCTGGATGCGCAGGTTGTCGGAAAGAAAGTCGGCCGGGTAGGTCGAGTTGGCCATGATGCCGCCGACCTTGGCCGCTGCCACCACGACCGTGCGCGGGCGCGTCGCGGCGAAGAACCCGAACGTCGCGTTGCGATCGCGCAGGTCCAGCTCACTCGACGTCCGGCCAATGAGATTGCTGAAACCGGACGCCGCGAAGTGCCGCCAGAGGGCCGAGCCGACGAGACCTCGGTGTCCGGCAATATATGTCGGCGCGCTCCTGTCGAGGTCTCCCATTCGCGCAATGCTAGCCGTGCTGGCCAGTGCTAGCCTGTGCCGATGGCCGCCACGACCATCCCGCGAAGCGATGCGGAGGCCACCGTTTCCACCTCTGTTCCCCCCTCGGGAAAAACTGTTCCTCCTTCCGGCAAGACCGCGCTGGTGACCGGAATCACCGGCCAGGACGGCTCGTATCTCGCCGAATTGCTGCTGTCGAAGGGCTACGAGGTCCACGGCCTGATCCGTCGGGCATCGACCTTCAACACCGAGCGGCTCGACCCCATCTACCAGGATCCGCACGACAGCGACGTGCGGCTTCGGCTGCACTACGGCGACCTGCACGACGGGGTTGGCCTGGTCAATCTCATGCACGCCGTCGAGCCCGACGAGGTCTACCACCTCGGTGCGCAGAGCCACGTGAAGGTCAGTTTCGAGATGCCCGACTACACGGGCGACGTCACTGGCATGGGCACGATCCGCTTGCTCGAGGCGATTCGTGCGTCGGGAATCTCGACGCGCTTTTATCAGGCCTCGAGTTCTGAGATGTTCGGCTCGACTCCCCCGCCGCAGAACGAGAAGACGCCGTTCCATCCGCGTTCGCCGTACGGCGCCGCGAAGATGTACGCGTACTGGGTCACGGTGAACTATCGCGAGTCGTACGGGATGTTCGCGATGAACGGAATCCTGTTCAACCACGAGAGCGAGCGTCGCGGCGAGACCTTCGTCACGCGCAAGATCACCCGTGCAATCGCGCGCATTCAAGCTGGGCTGCAAGACAAGCTCTACCTCGGCAATCTCGACGCCAAGCGCGACTGGGGCTACGCGCCCGAATACGTCGAGGCGATGTGGCAGATGCTTCAGGTCGACGAGCCCGACGACTTCGTCATCGCGACCGGCGTGTCGTATTCGATCCAGCAGTTCGTCGAATTCGCCTTCGAGCGCGCTGGGCTCGACTGGCACAAGTACGTCGAGACAGACCCGGCATACTTGCGGCCGGCCGAGGTCGACGACTTGTGCGGCGACGCGTCGAAGGCCAAGGCTGCGCTGGGCTGGGAAGCGACCACGCACACCCCTGAACTCGCGCGACTGATGGTCGACGCCGACATCGCGATGCTCGCCGATCAACTCGCCGGGCGAACCGTACGCGTCGACCGGTGAGATTGCGCGCGGCCGTCACGCTCGAGCAGTGCTGGCACGAGGTGCCAGGCGGTACTGCGTCGTCGGCGCTCGAGACGACGAAGGCGCTTCAGAAGCGCGACGACATCGAGGTTCTCGGCGTCGCCGCGCGCCACGACACCTTGCCGCCGGCACCCTGGACGCCGACCGTGCAACATCTACCAACTGTCCTTGCCGCGGCTCGCGCTGTACGAGTCGTGGCACGCACTGCGGTGGCCGCGAGTGCAATCGGCGACCGGGCCGATCGACGTGATCCACGCCACGACATTCGCGATCCCGCCGAAGAGCGCGCCGCTTGTGGTGACCGTGCACGACCTCGCGTTCCTGCACGAGCCCTCGCATTTCACCAAGCACGGTCGCCGTTTCTTCAAGCGCGGACTCGCGCTTGCGCGCACGCAGGCCGATCTCGTGCTCGTGCCGTCGCAGTCGACGCTCGACGATTGCGTCGACGCCGGCTTCGACCCAGCGCGACTGCGACTCGTGCCGCACGGCGTCGCGGTGCCCGACGGTCAGCGCCGAGCAGGTCGCGGCCTTCGTGAGCCAGCATCAGCTTGCCCGAGCGCTACGTGCTGTGGTGCGGCACGCTCGAACCGCGCAAGAACGTGCCGACCCTGCTGCGCGCGTTCGCCAAGCTGCGCCGCACCGATCCGTCGATCGCGCTCGTGCTGGTCGGGCCGACGGGTTGGGGTGACGTGCCGATGCCAACGAAGCTGCTCGAAGGCGTGCACTTGCTCGGCTTCCTACCCACCGAAGACCTGCACGCCGCCTACGCGGGCGCACGCGCGTTCTGCTATCCGAGCCTGCGCGAAGGCTTCGGGCTACCGGTCCTCGAGGCGATGGCCCACGGCGTTCCGGTCGTCACGTCGCGGGGCACCGCGATGGCGGAGTTCGTCGGCGACGGCGGCCTGCTCGTCGACCCGCACGACGAGCACGCAATCGCGGAAGCTCTGCAGGTCGCGATGGGTGAGCGCCACGACGAGTTCGCGAAAGCCGCGCGCGAGAAGGCGGCTGACTACACGTGGGACAAGGCCGCAGAGCTCACGGTCGAGGCCTACCGCGAGGCGGCGTCGTGACCCTCACTGTCGGCCTCAACCTGCTGTGGCTGGTACCGGGAGTCGTGGGCGGCACCGAGGGCTACGCGACCGGCCTGCTCGAGCGGCTCGTCGAACGTGACGACGTCGACGTGGTCGCGTATGCGCTGCCCGATTTCGTAACGACCTACCCGGCGTTGGCCGCAGCCGCACACACCGTCGTCCCGCCGATGCCTGCCGGCCGCCACGTCGTAAGGCGCGTGCTCATCGAAAATGCCTGGCTGCCAAGGCATTTGCGCGCCCAGCAGATCGGTCTCGTGCACCACCTCGGCGGTATCGTGCCGCCGGGTTGCCGGGTGCCGTCCGTCGTCACGCTGCACGACCTGCAGTACCTGGCGTACCCCGACTACTTCAGTGCGGCGAAGCGTCGCTACCTCGCGGCGACACAGGGCAGCTCGCTGAAGCGCGCCGAGGTCGTCATGGCGGTGAGCGACTTCACCCGCACGCAGGCGATCGACGCGTTCGACCTCGACGCCGACAAGGTGATCGTCGTGCCGCCGGTCATCCGACCGCTGCCAGCGGTGTCAGACGAGCGGCGCACAACGGTGCTCGGCGAACTCGGCGTGCACGGCGACTTCATCCTCTACCCGGCCGCGACCTATCCGCACAAGAATCATGCGGTGTTGGTGAATGCGTTCGCCGAGGTCGTGAAGCACCACGACGTCTCGCTGGTGCTGACCGGCGCAGTCGGCGCCGGCGCCTGGGGCTCGGCCCACTCGACGCGCGCGGAGATCTCCGACCTCGTCGCGCGGCTCGGCCTCGATCGCCACGTACGGATGCCGGGCTACGTGACAACCGAGCAACTCGCCGCCCTGTATGACGAGGCTTCGATGCTCGCGTTTCCCTCTCGTTTCGAGGGTTTTGGCATCCCGGTGGTCGAAGCGATGAGCGCCGGGTGCCCGGTGATCGTGGCCGACGCGACGGCACTGCCGGCACTGGTCGGCGACGCCGGCGTGCTCGTCGACCCCGACGACGTGCGGCGCGTGGGCCGACGCGATGAACGGTCTGCTGGACAACCCCGACGCCACGGCAACGGCTGGCCGACGCGGGTCGCGCCCGAGCGGCCGAACTCGCGGCGGTCGACCCGGTCGCACTGGTCGTCGATGCCTACGAGAGAGCCGCTCGTGAAGATCCTCGCGGTGCTCCCGCATTTCGAGCCCGACGTCGCGCCGACGGCGTGTCATCGCGAGCCGCCTCGTCGAAGAGCTCGGCGGTCTCGGCCATCACATCGACGTCGTGACGTCGTTGCCGTGGTACGAGCATCACGCGGTGCTGCCAGAGTGGCGCGGCAAGCATCGTGCGCCGCGAGAAGACCGACTGGGGCGGCATCACGCGGGTGCATCCCTTCCCGACCGGCGACAAGCTGAGCATTCCCAAACGCGCGGTCGGATTCGCCGCATTCTGCGCACTCGACGCAGCGGTCGCGGCGGCGGGCGCGCACGTCGATGTCGCGTTCGCGATGACTCCCCCGCTGCCGATGGCCGCGACTGGCTGGTTCGCCGCGCTGGCTCGACGGGCGCCGCTCGTCCTGAACGTGCAGGACGTCTTCCCCGACGTCGCCGTCGAACTCGGCCTGTTGCGCGGCCGGCGGGTGATCGCCGCGGCGAGCGCACTCGAGCGCTGGTCCTACGCGCGCTGCGCCGCTGTCACGGTCCTGTCGGCCGACATGCGCGCGAACCTTGCGGCCAAGATGCGGCAGCCCAGATCGCCTGCACGTCATCCCGAACTTCGTCGACGTCGACGCGGTGCGCCCAGGGCCGAAAGAGAACGATTACCGCGCCGAATACGGGCTCGAAGGCAAGACCGTCGTGATGTACGCCGGCAACGTCGGCATGTCGCAGTCGCTCGATCTCGTCGTGCACGCTGCGCAGAGCGACCGCTGATCGCGACGACATCGTCTACGTCATCAACGGCGGCGGTTCGACGCTGCCCGAACTCGAGGCGGAGGCAGCGCACCTGCCGAACGTTCGGTTTGTGCCGATGCAGCCGATCGAGCGACTTCCGGACGTGCTCGCAGCCGCCGACGTCCATCTCGTGCCGTTGAAAACGGGACTGTCGCGGTCAAGCGTGCCCTCGAAGACCTACTCGATCATGGCGGCTGGCCGGCCGGTGCTGGCCAGCGTCGACGAGGGCAGCGAGGTGCAGCGCATCGTCGAGACCGCGGGCGCCGGCATCGCGGTCGGCCCTGACGATCCCGACGCGTTCGTCCAGGCGCTTGCTGAAGCTGGTCGACGATCCGGGCGCTCGGGAGTCGATGGGGGTGGCCGCGCGAGCATTTGTCGAGCGGACGGCGTCGGCGCGCGGCGTTGCACGAGGCCTACGCGTCGTTATTCGCGAAGGTCGCGCAGTAGCGGCTTACAAGCCCCGGAAAGCACGCGGCGGGGCGGGCATGTCGATGCGCGGGCAGGTCGCGAGCGTGAGGCCGGCGTGGCCAAGCGCGTTGTCGCACAGCATGTCGACGGTGTAGCCGTTCTGGATGCCGACCGCGGTGATCGTCGCGCGGAAGATTGTGATCTCCCAGCGGGTCGGCATGCCGTAGGCGACCTGAATGCTGCCGATGAGGCCGGCGGCTGCGGCGGAACGCTCGTCCTTGCCCTTCCAGGGACGTTCGAACAGGCGCCAGCAGCCCGGCTCGGCGTGCCAGCGACCCCCGAGACGCACGTCATCCTTTTTGAGGCCTTCTTTGACCAGATGGGCGCTGCGCTCCGAAAGCACGGCGGCTGGGCGAATAACCTCGCTGACCGTGACGTCGTCGTACATCCGGCTCGCCAGACTCTCGACCGCAGCGCGCTGAGATTCGCCCGACTGCTTGTTCTCGCTCAGAATCTGGTCACCTCCTGTAGCCGTTCACGTACGCCGAACGTGCGCCTGCGCCGATCGGTCTAGCGCAGCAGTGCACCGGACTGAGCCGGATGGGTCTATTTCTCTATCGACCGCGCGAGGCGCCTTGTTGAAGTGATTTTGGGCTCGGATCAAATGATTCGCCCCACCCCCTTCCCCGTGGGAGCGCTCCTGACCACAATCAGACGGGATTCTCCGACCCCACCGAGAGGACGCCGCTATGCCGGTGCGCAGCTCCTACGTCCAGGGCACGCCGAACTGGATAGACCTATCGGCAACTGACCAGGACGCCGCCAAGGATTTCTATGGGGAGCTGTTCGGCTGGACGTTCGATGATCAGCCCATGTCTGACGGTGTCTACTCGATGGCCCTGAAGGACGACGGGCTGGTCGGCGCGATCTCGGTGCTGCCTCCCGACCTGGCGGCGCAGCACTCGCCCGCGATGTGGAACACCTACCTGGCGGTCGACGACGTCGACGCCGCGCTCGCTCGCGTCGACGCCGCGGGCGGCAAGACGGTGATGGCCGCGTTCGACGTGACGGACGCCGGACGCATGGCCTTCATCATCGACCCGACCGGCGCTCCACTTGCTCTTTGGCAGGCAGGCAACCACATCGGCGCGACGTTGGTGAACGAGTCAGGTTCGTTCATCTGGAACGACCTACGCACGGACGACGTCGGCGGGGCCGCGGCGTTCTACGAGGCTGTGTTCGGGCTGACGCGCAGACGCGCAGGAGTGGGACGAGGCGCCGTACATCAGTTTGCGAACCGGTGCCGACGCTGTCGCCGGCATCTCGACTCGCACCGACGAAGACGCACCGAACGAGTGGCAGATCTACTTCGCGGTCGATGACACCGAAGGTGTCACGGCACACGCGCGATCGCTGGGCGCACGAGTGATCCTCGAGCCGACCGACACACCGATCGGGCCGATGGCAACGCTGGCCGACCCCCAAGGTGCCGTCTTCAACGTGATCTCGATCTCAACGCCCTAGGCACTCTGTGTCAGGGCGCGGGTCGCGGGGACGCTTGTGCGGCCTGCGCCGCTTGAGCATCCGCCCGAGCCTCTGTCCGCGCATCTTGCTTCGCTCGCTGTCGTCGCCGCGGCTAGCAGATGGAGTCCGTTGTGGCGCGCGATAGCGACCGCAACGGCGGCGAACAAGCCATCGCCCACGATCGAGATGATGCGCGACGTGAGGGCCACCACGGTCGCCGACGGCACCGAAAGCACCGAGCTCAGCATCGCGATCGTGATCAGCTCACGCAGACCAGCACCCGAAGGCAGTGGCACCGCGAGGAAACCAGCCGACCACGCAAGCGCCGTAGCACCGAGCGCCAATGGCAGCGTGCGGGCGATCGGTGCGTGTAATGCCCAGCACAGCACGAACACCTCGCCGCCAACCGCGACCCAACTCGACGTCTGCCAGCCGAGCGCGATGACGACACCACGCCAGGTGAACGCATGGTCGGGAGGTTCGCGTCGCAACACCTTCAACAGCAGCCGCGTCAACCGGTCGACGTTCTTCGGCAGCAACCCGACGACGAGCAGCGGCAGCACAAGCAACACCCACGCGTAGTGCACAGCTTCACCAGGGCGCGGAGAACGGCAACGTCACGATGGCGAGCACCAAACCAGCAGCCAACGAGATCCCCATACCGACCACGCTCGCGGCGACCGTCCGGCGTGGCGGGATCGCATGATCTCGACCGAGATCTGCTTGCGCAACGACTGTCCACACCGAACCGGGCAGGTATTTTCCCAGCTGTCCAAGGAAAAAGATGCGCATCGCAACCGGCATCGGCAGCTTCGAACCAAGGTCGGCGAGCAGCGAGCGCCACGCCATCATCGCGGCGAAGATGTTCCCGAACCCGAGCGCAGCAGCGATCACGAGCGAGTACCACGAGAGCTGCTCGAAACTCTCTCGCACTTGGGGCCACCGACCGTGCAGCGCGAGAGCGAACAGCACGATCAGAGTCGCAAAGAATCCGAACCTGACCAGCATGCGGACGCGTGGCGGCAGGTGCGGGCGTCTCACCGACTCGCCCGGGTGTTGGCGACAGGGACGCCGGCCAGCGCCGACGTCAAGACGTCGACGTAGCCGTTCCAGCTTGATTCGGTGTCGACGATCGGAACGCCCGCCCGCAGCCGTTGCGGCATGCCGGGCGCGTAGAACCGAAGGAGTGCGGCCGTGAGATCGGGGACGTCGTCGGGTTCGGCCAGCACGCCGTCGACTCCGTCGTTGACCTGGCCGCCCAACGTGCCGGCGCGGGTCGCGATGACGGGCACGCCCATGGCGTGCGCGAGCAAGACGTTCTGCGATGCGGTGCCGGCGCGATAAGGCAACACCAGCGCATCGACGTCCCGGAAAAGCCCTGCGATCTCTGAGCCCGCCACGTAACTCGGGCGCAGCATCACGCGATCGAGCAGGCCAAGCTCGGCGATCTGATCGCGCAGGCCGCTCACTCCTGACCAGATGTCACCCGCGACGACGAGCTTGATTCCGGGCACGTTGACCATCGCCTGGAGCAGCACGTCGAGGCCCTTGTACGGCCGCACTGTTCCGAAGAACAGGAGCCGATTGAACGGCTGCTCGTCGTCCGTCACGGGTCGTCGGGCTAGCGGCAAGGCCGGCAGGTGCGGAGGAATGTCGGCGACGACGACCTCGGTGCGGTTCTTCACGACGGTTCGGGCGAGCGTCGCGAGCTCAGGAGAATGAACGAGCACAGCCGCCGCGCGCGACAGCAACGCGCGCACCAGCATCGCATCGCCGAAATGCCGCTCGTGCGGGAAAACGTTGTGGGCGACCACGACCACCCGCGGCGTGAGCGAACGACCGCTGCCGGCCCGCAGCGCCCGCAGCATCGTCAGGTAGGCGGGCACCTGGACCGTCGAGGCATGCACGAAGACAACAGCGTCATACAGACGAAGCCGGACGCCGGTTCGCCACCAGGTGATCGGATTCCACCAGGCCAAGGTGTACGACGTGCGGGGATAAACGCGCACCTCGGGCTCGCCACCGGGCACGCGCAACGTGCCTGGATGCAAGAAACCCGGATACTGCGCCGACCACGAGATGAGGTCGACGTCATGACCTGCGGCAGCAAGCTGATGGCTCAGCTCGGTCGTGTGGTGCACGATGCCGCCGGTGTGCGGGTGCGTCGGCCCGACGACAGCGATACGCACGTCGTCACTCTCCCCGCGAGCGGACTATCAGGTCGGCGAGCAACGCCACGGCGCCGATGATGAGCCCGGTGACGAACACCAGCAGTGTATTGGTCGTCAAATGGAAGTGGTAACGCACCACGTCGAAGATGCCCTTACCAAAACCGATGACAAGCAGCCAGATCGCCAGTGGCATGAGCACCTTGAGCGGATTGAAATACATGACCATCCGCAGCACCTGAAGGATGTAGCGGTACGCGTCCTTCAAGGGGTGGAATTTCGAGTGCCCCGCACGTTGCGAGTAGGAGATCGGCACGTAGTCGACGGTGTGCTGGTTCGACAGGAACGACATCGTGATCGTGGTGACGCAGGAGAATCCCGGCGGCAGCAGCCGCAGGTAGGGCAGCGACACTTCGCGCCGGAACGCGCGCAGGCCTGAGTTCAGGTCGGGAATCGTGGTGCCCGACAGCCACTCGGCGAACTTGCGGATAACCCATTTCGCCGGCACCCGCAGCAGCTTGTGGGTGCCCTGCTCGCTGGTGCGCGCGCCGACGACCTGGTCGACGTCGGGGTTGTCGTCGAGGTAGCGAACGAGCTCGGGGATCCGCTCGTTCGGATAGGTCATGTCGGCGTCGGTCCAGACGACGATCTGGCCGCGGGCGTCGTGCGTGCCGATCCGCCGGACCGTGCCAGACCCGCCGTTGCGCCGAAACGCCACGACCTTCAGCTTGGGGTAGTTCTTCTCGGCGGCGCGCAGTCTGGCGAGCGTCTCGTCGGTCGACTTGTCGTCGATCGCCAGCAGTTCGTAGCTGTAGCCGCTCGCGTCGAGCGCGAGCGCTGATGCGGGCGATCTCGTCGAGCACGTGGTCCTGCTCGTTGTAACACGGCAGCACGACGGTGACATAAGGGCGAGGCGGGACGACGACGGGCGACCCTCCGACGTCGTCTGTGTCTCGATGTCACCGTGCGTGGGAGCTCCCGAAAAGCGCGAGGCTGCGACCGGGGTCTCCGGCGCGACACTCAACGGCTGGGCAGCCACGACAGGTCCTCCGACGCTGGAGCACAGACAAAGATCACCGGAAGTTTACCCTCCGCAGGGACTCGCACCCCTGATAGCTGCCTGTGAACCATCTGTGGCCCCAGAAACCGCACAGGCCGCTGCCGCCCCTGGCTGTCGCTGCCCTAGAGACCGAGAGCTACGTCCGCTTCTGTCTGGACTGCACTCGAGATCGCGTTCGTGCCACCGAAGATGAAACTGCTCGTCACCGTGGCCTTGTTCGCGGTGAGGTACGCGTTCGTCGGTGTCGGGAGCACGAGCGGATCGGACAAGAGCAACGGCCCACCCTTGTGCGCTAGTAGCGCTCCGCCTGCCAGCGCGTCCGCGAACGTGACGCCGCTCGCCAGCCCGACCGTCGTCGGCGACGTGAAGAACTTCGTCGCGACTGCGGCGGCCGTGGCGTATCGATCGGTGCCCACGAGCGCCGTCGCAGGCGGGTCGGCTATCACGGCGGGGCCGCCGATCGCGTAGACCTTGCCTGGGTGCGCCGTCAGATAGGCGGAGGTGGACCCCGGCAGCACCGTGCCAGCGGTCAGCAGCACGACACCGCCAACACTCGCCGCGGCTGGACCAGCGGCCAGCGCGTCGGGGAAGTTCGTTCCGGTCGCCAACATGACCGTCGACGGATCGCCGAGGGCATCAGCCACCGCGAGAGCCGTGCCGTACCGGTCGGCTCCTGCGTAGCGAACAACCACGTATCCGAGACTGCTCAGCGTCGCCGCGACGGTCGCCGGAATCGCGCTCGTACCGCCGAGCAGATACACCGTGCGGCCGGCTGGGAGAACGCGCACGATCTCAGCCTGCGTCGGTGGTGTGAGCACGCCTCCGCTCGCGAACAACAGCGGCGCGGTCCTTGCAGCTGCCAGCGCAGTCCCCACGAACGCATCGGGTAGTCGTCAGCGCGGGCCACCACAACCGCGCCCGCCGAGCCCGCTGTGGGGAACTCTGCGTTCGAGATCGCGACGGCGGTCGCGAAACGGTCGGCGCCCGACAACCTGTTCACCGCGGCGCTGGAAACCGTTGCGATGGTCACAGCCGTAGCCAAGCGATCCAGTGCCGTCTCCGGTATAAGCGTGCAGAACCAGAGCTCCCGGGAACGACGGCGCTACCGACGTTGAGCGCGATCCCGCTGACCGTGAACGTGTAGTGATCGGCCGCGGTGCCCGCGCTGCTGTTCGTCAGCGTGATAACGAGTTCGTCCTTGACCCGAGGACCGTTGCTGCGCCCGCGCTCGAGCGCCAACGCCGTGGTGAAGGTCGGCGTCACGTCGTGCGCGATGTCCCACCGCGACCCGCGCCAAAGGCACCGTTGCTTGGCCCCGTGACGACAACCGACGGAACCGTCGAGAAGCCGACGGCCAGCGTTCGTCGTCGCAGGGTCGGTCAACGCCCTCGATCTTCAAGTAGATGGTCTGCCCGATCGTGAATGTATTGGTCGTGTCGATCTGATACGACGCAGCAGCCGCACGCCGAAGCCCCCGGATGCACAACGGTCGGCGCGCCGACCGCCTGGTTGAAGATGATCCCGAGTGCGAATGCGGGTCCGGAGGCGGCAACCGAGACCCCCACCGCCATCGTCGTAACCGCGAGCATGCGGATCATCGACACTCGCCGCAGCAACATGATCGACTCCAATGCGTCTCATTCTCGGAGGCATACGGTAGTGACGCACGCCTGGGAAGGAAAGTGGTCTTCTAACTCGCGATTTGCGATGCGCTAATCACCCAGGTCGTGCCTACGGGGTCAAGCGTGTAGGCAACCTTGCTCGGCAGCTGGGTCTTGAATGAGCTGAGCACGCTCCCGTCAGTCGCGAGGATCTCGCCTGCATTCTCGCTCGTCACGGTGATAACTCGAGCGGATCCCGAGGGACTGATCGTCACCGGTCCGATCGACGCGACAACCAGAGCCCCGCCGCGGAAGGACTGGCCCTTCAACTGGGTGAGTTGCAGGCCGTTCCACGTGGACTGGCAGATGCTGCAGCTGGGGTTGAAGTACGGCCGGAGCGTGGTCGCCGGCTTGCCTTGGACGATCGCGTTCAGTGCCGCGAAGTACGCGCGCATGAATGCCTCTGCCGACGCGGAGGTTGTTGCGGGCGCAGTCGGCTGGGTCGGAAGCGGTGCACCCGGGGTGTCCTGGCCACCTGAAGGACCTTGGGACGGTGACGAGGCAGGCGCCGAGCTTGACGGCTCCGAAGTCGCACTCGACCCGACGGGCGACGACGCCGTCGATGGATGAACTCCCGACGACTGGGAGGCGTTCGGCCCGCCGTGGGATGTACAGCCGACGAGCATCATCGTGGTGATCAGACATGCGCCGAGAATGTGTGCGCGCGCTTGTCGGCGTCCATGAGTCGCTCTCACTGGTCAGCTGCCTTTCCGTCGGCTCCAGTCGGCGATGTTCGCTCGAAGCCCGAAAACCAAGATCGGGCTGGGGCATAAGCCCCAGCCCGATCTCAGACTAACTGACTATCGAGCGCACTTCCCTACAGCGATGCAACCGCTGCAGCGAAGGTTGCTGTGCTAACCGCGCTGGTCAGACCAACGGCGATGAGCGTATTGACGTGGGTCAAGCCGCCTTGCCACCGAGGTACGACGGGATACCCGCACCGAGCGTGTTCGGGTCACCGGTGAGCAGGATCGCTCCGATTGTTGGCACCAGCAACACCCGCGACCGTGCCGCGCGAGTGCGTCCGCGAAGCCGTCACCGCGAGCGATGTACACCGTGCACCCGTGTGCTGAAACCAAGAGTTGGAGCGCACCGTACGTGCTGGGAGCAGCGCAGCGTCGTGGTCTCCCACGTCGCGATCAACGACGCGGTCAGGGTGCGGTCAGCGCCAGCGATCCGGTACGCGATCGTGATGCCGAGGGCCTTGATCGACGCCTCCGACGCTGCCGAAACGGCAGCCGTGCCGCCCACGATGATCACGTTCTTGATACCGAGGTTCACCAGCGTGGACTGAGCCGACGGGCAGAGCGATACCGGACGTCAGAACCAACGGGAGCGGCTTGGCACTGATGCCGGCGACACCGCGGGACCCCGGCCAGAGCGTCAGCAAAGTTCGTGCCTGTTGCGACGACTGCGGTCGGGCTGCCGGCGCCAGCGCCACTGAAGAGGTCAGCTGGTTGTTCGTTGCGTAACGGTCACGGCCAGCAACGCGGAGCACGGTCAGAAGCGACTCGCGGTGTGTTGCCGACGTGCAGCGCGGCGATTTGAGTCTGCTCTGCGGCGCTAACCGCAGCCGGGCCACCGACGATGTAGACGGTGGTGATGTGACCGTTGGTCAGCGTCTGGAGCGTCGTCTGCGGAATGACGTTCGGGTCGGTCAGCAGCACGCCAGTCGCGAGCGTCGCGGCCAAGTACGTGGCCGACAGCGCGTCGGGGTAGTTGGCGCCACTTGCGATAACGACCGACGTCGCGGTCGGGAACTTGGAGTTGAACAGCTGCGCCGAGCTGGCGTAGCGGTCAATCCCACCGATGCGCGACTGTCCACTGACGACGATGTCCGTCAGTGCTGCACCGATGCACAGTGGTACCAGGCGCCGCTCCACCGAATGCTGCGGTGAGCGTGTACGGTGCCAACACCCGCGGGGACGTCGACCGTGAGGCCAGAGACCGTGTAGGTGTTATTCGTGGTCGGAAGGGCGGTGCCGCCTGCTGTCAGGGTGAGTGTTGCGGATCCCTGACCAGTCACCGTCCATGTGCTTCCCGACGGGCCGGTCACTACGGGCGCGTCGCCTGTGGTGAAGACGCCGGCGCTCGTGTGCAGGAAGATCGGAGGCGTGATGATCTTCGCGGTACCAACGTCAGACATGCGTCAACGTTCCGACGCCGAGCGTCGAACCGCTGCGGACGTGACGCCCGAAGTAACCGCCGACAGGCGTCGCCTTGGTGTTCGCGACGTTGGCGACTATGACTGCTGCGCCGCCAGCCGGCTTCTCCGTGCACGGTGCCAGGCGTTACTGCAGAACCGACGTTCACCGTGGTGCCGGTCAAGCGTGATCGTGTAACTGTCGCTCGTGACGCCGGTCGAGCTGTTGGTCAGCGTGATGAGGAGCTGGTCCTTGACACCGGCGATGGTGCAAGCGCCGGCCGACGACTGCAGTGCCGCAGTGAAGGTCGGGGTGGCGTGTCAGTGCTGGAACCAGCGACCGCGCCGAACGCCGTCGTGAACGGGCCAGTCGCCGTCACTGTCGGTGCTGCGGCGAAACCGACCGCGCCGTTAGTCGTTCCGCAGCTCAGCCGTCGCCGTGCCGCCCGCAAGCTTCACCGTGATCGTGTCGCCGATGTGGAACGTGTTGGGAACGGAGATCTGGAGGTCGCCGACCGCCTGCGCGGTGGTGCCCGGGTACACGGTCGTCGCAGCGGTGCTGCCGATCTGCGTCGTCGACCGCGAGTTCCGCCGCGAATGCGCTGGTGGCGGTCGCGATAAGCGTTACGCCTGCCGTTACGGCTGCCACGAGACTCGCGGCCCCCGTTCGGCGCAACCGTCTGGTTGCTGTTGTCACTCTTGCCTCCATCAGAGAAGTGGTGGTGGCGAGGTGGCTCAGCCCGAAGGCACAGACCTGTAACAGCCCCGCCGATACCCGAGCAAACTTGCTCGATTCGGGACCCTACAGGTTCTGCGCTTACGGAAGCCAGACGCCCCACCCACGACTTACGTCGTGTCGGTGGTTGTTTAGCCCAAAACGGACATTCGTCCGATCTGGTTGCCCCGAACCTACCGACTCTTGACCATGGGCGAGACAAGGGATGCATAAGCCTCGAGGTGGCTTCTGCCAACCTCAATTGGAGAGTGTCTTAACGTTGCGGTGCCCTTAGGAGGACCGAACGGCAGGCGGGCAATCGCCGCTGCCAGAGCGATCGGGTCTTCGGGCGGCACAAGGTAGCCGTCGACGCCGTCTTCGACGCTCTCGGCGAGCCCGCCGACACGGCTCGCGACCACCGGCCGACCCCGCGTGAACGCCTCGAGCGCGACCATGCCAAGGCCCTCTCGACGAGACGGAGCAACCAGGGCGTGGACGTCGTCGAGCCGGCGCATCAACTCGGCGTGCGGCAGGGCCGGGATCAGCTGCACCCGGTCGCCGAGCGGAGCCGCTAGCAGCGCAAGCTGCCGCCGCTCTGGCCCCGACCCCACGATGTCGAGCCGGACGTCGAGCCCGTGACCCACCGCGATCCGCATTGCCTCGATCAGAACGTCGAAGCCCTTTTCGCGCGACAGCCGGCCGGCAGCGAGCAACCGGATCGGCGGGTCTGACGGCATCGGTGACCGGCGGCGGCTGTTCGCCGATCGGCAACCGCAGACACGGCGTGTGCAACCGCGGGTCGAACTCGAGAATCTGCCGCTGCAAATCCTCCGACACGGTCGCGACCAGCGATGCGCGGTGCATGACGTGCGACGCAACCCGGCGCAGCGCTCGGTAGCGCAACAAGTGCACGTCGGAACCGTGCACCGTGATGATGAGCGGGACGTCGAGGCGCCGCGCTACGGGTAACGCGCACAGGCCTGCGGGCAACCACCAATGCGCGTGAATGACGTCGGGCCGGAAATCGCGCGCGGCCTTCTCTGCTGCTGCTGCGAACGACGCCAGGTACACCGGCAGCATGAGACCGCCGACGCGACGCGAACTGCCGAGCAACCCGCCGCGATATGACAGCCGCTCGACGAATGCAGGGCCATACCGGAAACGGTGCACCTCGACGCCAGCAACCGTGTCGACGGTCGCGCAGTCCGTGATCGTGCGGCGCCAGCACACCGACGTCCAGGCCCGCTTCTTGTTCTGCATGAGCAAGATCAAGGAGAAAGGGCGCGACGTGGTCCCGCGCATCGCGCGGGAACGACGAGGTCAAATGAAGCACGCGCACGCCCGTAGCGTAACGGTCAGAGCACGGATTGTCCGCGCACTAGGGGACGGGTCGGCGATGGTTTAAGGTTCCGCGCCGCGCAGAGCTCGACAGCTCAGTCGCCGGCCACGGCCCGGGTGTACGCAACAAGGTGCGCCTGCGCGCTTGTTTCCCAGGTGAACTCGAGCGATCGCGCGTGCGCCGCAGCACCGAGCGCCTGACGGCGTGCTTCATCGGCGAGCAACCCCGACAGTGCCGCACCGATCGAAGCGGAGTCGGGCTCCGTGTAGGCGACCGCGTCGCCGCCCACCTCGGGCAGCGACAGCCGGTGCGTCGTCAACACCGCGGCGCCGCACGCCATCGCCTCGAGCACCGGCAGGCCGAAACCCTCGCCGTGGCTGGGATACGCGACCACGAGCGCTCCCCCGAGAAACGCCGACAGGTCGGCCATCCGCAGATAGCCCGGTCTGATCACTCGCAGGTGCGACGGCACCTCGGCGACGGCGGCCTCGATCTCGTCGTCCCAGCCCGGCGCCGCCGGCGATCACCAACGCCGGCGGCTGCGTCGACATCCGCGAACCGCGCTGACCCAGCCACGGATCAGGCTCGGCACGTTCTTGCGCGGCTCGAACGCGCCGAGGAACGCGATGTACTCGCTGGCCGCGCAGGCCGAGGCGCGCAGAGATGCGCGCGGCTTCGGCCTCGGTCGGCGGCCGGAACACGTCGTGGTCGACCCCGTGATAGGCGACGTCGAGCCGGGTCGGGTCGGCGTCGACCAGCCGGATGAGCTCGTCGCGGGTCGCCTTCGACGGCACGATGCAGCGGGTCGAGCGCTTCACCGCAGATCGGATCGCCGCCCGGTAGAACGCACCACGGGTCGCCGGGTAGAGATCGGGCTCGCTGAAGAACGTCGCGTCGTGGATCGTCGTGACGACCGGGCGGCCAGGACGCATCGGCACCGAGTAGTTCGGCGCGTGAATGACGTGCGCACCGACGTGTTCGGCGATGAGCGGCAGCCCGGTCTGCTCCCAGGCGATGCGCGCGGTTCGGTTCGTGAGCGACGCAGGCCCGGCTACGATCTGCCCGGCGGGCACCAGCCGGCCGTACCGCTCGGCGTCGACCCGCTGGCACACCACAGCGAGGTCGGTGTCCATCTCCGCGAGTGCCGCCGAGGAGCCCGTCGACGTACCGCCCGAGCCCACCCCGGTCGGCGGGAACAGCAGTGGCGTCGACCAGGACCCGTGGCGCCACGCTGCATCCACCTCGAACGTTCGATGATCTGTGAGTGTGCGGGACCGGTCCGATCCCCTGGCCGTCGCAAGCTTACGCCGCGAGCCCGGACGGAGTCCGGTTGCGACCGCCGGTCGCGAGTAGACGCAGGAAGGATGACGCCGGTGGCGCCGAGGTCGGCCGCGCCCGACACGTCGGTCGTCGCGACCGTTGTCGTCGTCGCCTGGAACGGCGCCCACCTGCTCGACGCCTGCCTCGACGCGGTCGTCGGCACAGCAGCTCGCCGACGGCTTCATCACCCGGGTGATCGACAACGCGTCGACCGACGCCAGCGCGGCCGTGGCTGCCGCGCACCCGATCGGTGCTCGGGTGGTGAGCCTGGATCGCAACATCGGCTTCGCCGGAGCCGCCGAGATGGCCGTACGTGAGGCAACCACGCCCTTTGTCGTCGTCCTGAACCAGGACGCCTGCCCGTCAGCCGGGTTGGCTCGCCGCGCTGCTCGCACCCCTGACCGCACCCGACTCGCATCGGATCGGCGCCGTCACCAGCAAGGTGGTGCTTCGCAACGTGACGGTCGCCTGAACAACACCGGCGTGATCGTGGGGCGCGACGGCTACGGCAGGGACAGAGGCTTTGGCGAGCCGGACGACGGTCGGTTCGGCGACGCCGAAGACGTGTTCGCCTTCTCGGGTACCGCGGCCGCCTTGCGCGTGCTCGCCGCCCGCGACGTCGGCTCGTTCGATCCCGTCGTTCTTCCTTTACTACGAAGACACCGATCTTTCGTGGCGCCTTCAGCTGGGAGGTTGGCGGGTGCGTTATGCGCCGGACGCCGTCGTCACACACGTGCACGCCGCGTCGTCCGATATCGACATCTCCGGATTTCGCGTTCTACAACGAGCGCAACCGGCTGCTGATGCTGGCGAAGTGCGCACCCCTTCTGCTTGCGGCGAAGGAGGTGCTGCGATTCGCGGCCATCACCGCGACTGTTGCCTTTGCGTCGGACTGCGGCGCGTCGACATTCCGTCAGGGCATCAGTTCCGGACGCCGCTGCGCGCTGCGCGTGCTCGCCTCGTTCTTCGCGCTGCTGCCGAGCATGGTCGCCAAGCGACGAGCAGTCTCGCGCTCGGCGCGCGAGTCACGCGCAGAAGTAGCCCGCCAACTCAGCTGACCCGCCGCGACTAGGTGGTCGTCACCGACTTGCAGCCGAGCTCGGTGTTGGTGTCGCCGCGACCGGTGTTGATGCCGAATGCGCACACGGTGTGCTTGCCCGCTTTGATCGTCACCGGCAGCGAGAAACCGTGCGCTGCACCGAATCCGGGGTACGCGGCCGCGATGTCGGGTCGACTATTCGACGCCGTCTGCTGGATCGCGAGAACCCCGTCGACATAAAGCGCCACTTCGATGGACGACGCGGTGTCGGGGTCGAGCGCCCACCCCGACGCCGTCAACACTTCCCTTACCGCCAACGACGGACTCGAGATGCCCGATCGGGTTGGCGCTCGGCACCGTGACCGTCTTGCACCCGAGCATCGGGTTGCCGTCACCTGGGCCGGTGTTGAGTCCGTAGACGCACACCTGATCCTTGCCGGCCGGCGCGTTGACCGTCAGCGAGTATCCGTGCGCGTCGCCGTACGGCGGGTAGGCAGCGGCGACGTCGGGCCGGGAGACGTTGGCGAGACCGTTCGATGCCAACTTGCCGTTGACGTAGACCGCGACGCTGATCGGATCGGGCACGTTCGGGTCGATCGTCCAGCCGGTGACCGTGACCGCGCCCGACGCCGGCTTCGCCGATTCGAGCCCACCGATCGGACTACCCGAGCTGACCTTCACGCTCGTGCAGCCCAGGCTCGGGTTCGTGGTGCCGCGACCCTGGTTGATCGCGTACACGCAGACCTGATGCGTGCCGCCCGACACGTCGACCGAGGTCGAGAATCCGTGCCCCGCACCCCAGCCGGGGTAGACCTTCGCGACGTCCGGCCCGTGCCACGTTCGCCGTTGTGGCACCCGCCCACTTGCCGTCGACGTACACGTGCACGGTCGAAGGCGCGGCGGTGTCAGGGTCGAGCGCCCAACCCGTGACCGTCAGCACGCCGGCCTTGCCCGACGCGGTCTCGAGATGACCGAGCGGGTTGTTGGTCGGCACGGTTGCTGCGATACAGCCGAGCTTGGGGTTGGTCGTTGCCGGCCGCGACGTTGATGCCGTAGGCACAGATCTGGTGCTGGCCCGCAGGCAGCGACGACCACGGTGTCGTACCCGTGCGTCGTGCCGTAGGTGAAGTAGATGTTGCCGACGTCAGGCCGGTCGACGCCGGCGAACGTGCGGGCGAGGAACTTGCCGTCGGCGTAGAGGTCGACGTTGATCGGCGCGGTCGAGTTCGGGTCGATCGCCCACCCGGTCGTGCGCACGCCGCCGGGCCACAACTGCGCGTTTCGACGCTACCGAAGGGGTTCGGGCCGTACGTCGCTGCGCGCAACACCGCCCAGGTGCCCGGGTCCTCGTTGCCGAACGACCACATGGCGATGCCGCCGAGGCCGTACTTGCCGACGAGCGGCAGCCGAACCTGTAGCGATTCGGCGTCGTCGTACCAGACCGTGTGGCGTGCGCCGGCGCCGTCGACATAGGTGAAGAACGGCGAACCGTCGGGCACCGACCACTGGCGCGCGGCGTGGTACTGCGCCATCAGATTTGCCGCCTGGGTAAAGGAAACCGCGCTGCCCGCGGTTGGTCGTGCTCGACCAGTCGTAGCCGTACAGCGGCACGCCCATGTACAGCTTCGCCGGCGGAATCACCGTCGTCGCGAACGCAAGGATCGAGTCGACCCACGAAACGCCACTCACCGGTCCGCCCGGATAGCCGGTGCCTTGCGCGTGCTCGTCGTACGTCATGATCCGCACCCGGTCGGCGTAGCGACCGATCGTCGGGTAGTCGTACACCTGCTGTGCCGCAGAACCGCCCGGCTCGCTCAGCTTCGTGATGACGTCGACCGCGAGGATCATGCCGCGCGCGTGCAGCTGACCAGAAAGTTCTTGCACCATCGCGTCGAAACCGGCGCGCGTCGGAGCGGTCAACGCGGGATTGCCGTTCGCGAAGAACGCCATGTTCTCGTAGTCGAGATCGATGCCGCTCGCGTGGTAGCGAACAGCGCAATGCGATCAGTGCCTGCTCCTGCTGCTGCCGCGTCGTCGGGTTCGACAAGATGCCCGCCATCACGCCGCCGCCGGTGCCGTCGGTGACGGTGATCGTCACCGGCACGCCGTGGCTGCGGATGCTCGCGACCGACGACGTGAGCTGGGCGTCAGGTGTCGTACCTGACGCCACGATCGTCGTCGCACTCGTCGCGTGGAACCAGAACTCCGATACGTCGGAGAACAGGTCGGGGTTCGTGCTCGCATCAAAGGTGCCGTGCGCTGTTCTGGTAGTAGGTGATCCACCCGGAGACCTGCCGCTGCGGAGTCGCGGCGCTCGCGGCCGGAGCGGCGATCGTGGCGACGGTCGTCGTGAGATCCCGCCGAAGGCTGAGTGCGGTCGCTATGCCGAGAATGACGGGACGGCGAAGCCTGAGCCGGACTGCGTTGCACAGCGAAATCTCCTCGGTGGATCCTGCGACCGCGGTACGACCGGTCGGGTCAGCGCGTGAACGGTAAGGCACCCTAACGAGGGATTCGTCGTGCCTGGTCCAGTATTGATGCCATAAGCGCAGATTTGGTGCTTTCCGGCGGTAAGAGTGAGCGGCGCGTTGAATCCGTGAGCGGGACCCCAGCCCGCGTAGATCGCCGCAATGTCAGCCCGCCCCGAGTCGGCAGTGACCCGGATGGCCAGCTTCCCGTCGACATAGACGTCCACCGGGATGGATTCGTTGCTGTCGGGGTCGATCGTCCAACCGGAGGCGACCCAACCGGCCGCTCCCTGCTTGGTCACCCGCTCGAAGTTGCCGATCGGATTGCCGTCGCCGGTGATCTGCACGCAACCGAGCAGCGGGTTCGTGCGTGCCCTGCCCGACGTTGATCGCGTAGGCGCACAGGCTGTGGGATGCCCGCGCCGAGGTTCGCCGAGATGCTGAATCCGTGCAACGTGCCGTACACCCGGGTATGCCGCGTCGGCCTGTGTCGCGCCATCGAGATTCGCGGTCGTCATGCCCGCCCACACGCCGTCGACGTAGAGGTGAACGTTGATGGGGTCGTGCGTGTCGGGGTCGACGCGCCCAACCCGTGACGGTCGCAACCCCGCTCGTCACACTCGCCAGTGACACGCCGCCCTTGCGGGTTGCGGTTGAGAGTGATCGTCGCGCAACGCAACAGCGGGTTCGTCGTGCCGATGCCGATGTTGATCGCGTACGCGCAGATCGTGTGCTTGCCCTGGCCGGCCTGCACCACGATGTTGAACCCGTGATTTGCGCTGTAGCCGGGATATGCGGCACCGACGTCGTCGCGCTCGACGTTCGCCGTTGTCAGACCGGCCCAGACGCCGTCGACGTAGACGTGCACGGTGGCGGGGCTTGCGGTGTCGGGGTCGATCGTCCAGCCGGTCAACTGCACGCCGCTGCCGATGTCGGTGACCGACTCGAGGTTGCCGAACGGGTTGCCGCTCGGCAGCGTCGCGTTCATGCAGCGCAGCGTCGGGTTCGTGACGCCGTCGATGCCCTTCACGCACACCGAGTGCGTGCCGCCGGTGGTCTGGAACGTGCCGCTGAACCCGTGATACGGGCTGACGTTGCCGTACGCGGCACCGACGTCGGGTCGCGAGAGGTTCGCCGGCAGCCGACCGGCGAGGGCGTTGTCGATGTAGACGTCGACGAAGTCGGGCACCTGCTTGCTGATGCTGTTGAACGACCAGCCGGTCACGCTCAAGATGCCCGGGCCCGCCGCTGCCGCGCCGCTTCGAGGTTGCCGATCGCCGTACCCCGGTTCAAGATCACCGGTACCTGGCTCGGGCCACCACCCGCCGTCCAATAGTTCGATTTGAGGCCAAGTGTCGTGCTGACGTTGACAGTGCCGCCAGTGCCGACGACTGGACGGCGAGGATGCGGCCGCCGAAGTCACCCGCGCCGTCGCGTGAGGTGACCTGAAGTCCCTGCACGGTGCCGACCGCCGGATACGCGGCCTGCAGCGCGGCGGCGGAGATCTGGGCGGTCCAGTCGTGGTTGGGATCGATGGCCGTCGTGTCGTAGGGGTCGGCTTCGGCGACGAGATAGGGCCGGCTGCCCGGGCGAGACCTCGCCGCCGTTCGACGACGAGAACTGCGTGAACGCCGGCGCCCCTTGGTAATACAGCGCGACGCCGTTCGTGGCATCGACCGCGGGCGACGCGTTGACCCCCTCGATGACCGTCGTCGTGCCGTTCGCCGCGACCAGCGCCTGACCGCCGTAGACCTGGCAGGCGGTGGTGTCGCAGATGTCCCACGCAGCGGTCGGGGTCGAGACCGACAGCGCGTACGAGCGCGCGGCAACGGCTTGCGACTGCAGCGCCGCCGGCAACGCCCAGCTGTCGGGCATCTCCCTCGGCACGACGCCGTACAGATACGACTGCATGTCGAGCACATTCACTGCGGCGGCAGCGGTTGTCGCGCTCGCGCACGATGCGAATCGAGCCGCGGTACTGGCGCGACGTGCCGTCGGCGCCGTTGTACATGCGGACGCCGATCGGGTGTCGCGAACGTGACAGGGCCGGCGCTGTCGGCGGTTGCGCCGACCACGAACGGCTTCCAGGTCTGGTCGGTCGGGTCGAGGAAGAGGATGTGCATCGCGGTCGCGTCGATCTGGATCTTGTACAACGTGGCCGGGCCGGTCGCAGTCGCGCTCGTCGCGCCGTCGGTGACGGTCATCTGCTGGCCGGGCGGCGCGACCATCGTGATGCCGCTGGAGTCGTACGCCGACAGGTGCACGCGGATCGGCGGGTTGCCGACCTGCTGCTGGGTCGTACCTGGGTAGTAGAAGTTCAGGATCTGAGCTAGCAGTAAGGCCCTGCTGCGCGGCACCGAAGGCGCCGTACTGACTCATGCCGATGCCGTGCCCGAAGCCGTGGCCGGTGATCGCGAAGACCCCGTTCGGCGGCAGCGGCACGAAGTCGTCAGCCAAGCGCAGTCGGCGCCTGGACGACGAGCCCGACGGTCACACCCGCGACCCCTGCGATCGCGACGGCGGTGCCGCGACTGCCACGAACGCACGCGCCCGAGACGGGACGTCGTAGCTGCAAACTGCACGCGGGCTCCAGAGGGCTGGTGGGTACGCCGCAGTGCAGAACCCACATTGATGTCAGCCTCGTCACACTAACCTCAGAAATCACAATGGCCGGGCAGACACGACGACACGACCGCCTTCGTCGCGCCGAGTGCAGGAATTCCGGCAGTTCGTACCGCCGACACCCCCGAATTCCTTCAGTCGGTGCGGGTGGCGATCTTGTTCTTCAGTCGGTGCGGGCGGCGATCTTGGAATGAGCAGGCACCGGCTGGGATGGTAGGCAGCACCGACGCGAAGGGACGCACATGTCGGGCGACGAGAAGCTGGAACGCAACAAGGCGAACGCGAAGGCGTTCTACGAGCTGATGTTCAACGAGTGCGAACCCGCCGCGGCAATCGAGCGGTACGCGGGCGACAGTTACACGCAGCACAACCCGACGGTCGCCGACGGCAAGCAGGCCTTCATCGACTACTTCGTGAAGATGGCCGCCGAGTATCCGGGCAAGCATGTCGAGTTCGTGCGCGCGATCGCCGAGGGCGACTACGTCGTGCTGCACTGCAAGCAGACCTGGCCCGGCGACAGCGACTGGGCGGGCATCGACATCTTCAGGTTCGACGATGCGGGCAAGGTCGTCGAACACTGGGACGTGCTTCAGCCCGTACCCGACACGTTCGCCCACGACAACGGGATGTTCTAGGGCCGGACGGCGGCGGGCTGAGGCCGGACGGCGACGCGGCTACGGTCGGCGCAACCTTGAGCCGACGCGCGCGGCCAGGCTGCGCGCGGGCGCGGTGCGGGCGCGGCCCAGGATCGCGGCTCGCGTAGCGGGATCTGCGAGATCGGGCGCCCGGTACGGGTCGCGGCAGAACTCCAGCAAGCGGCTCGGCGACGGTCGACCACCGGTACTTCTCGGCCAGTCGGACGCTGGCCGCTGAAGCAGCTGCGCGCGCCGCCTCGTCGTCCAGCAATTCGGCGATCGCAGCGGCCAGCCCCGTCACGTCGTCAGGCTCGACGGTGCGGCCCGCTCCGGCGCGCCTCGATCACATCGGCCAGCGCATCGCCGCGCGTCGTGACGACCGGGAGGCCGGCCCAGAAGTAGTCGAGGATCCGGGTGCGGAACGAGAACGCGGTCTCGACGTGATCGTGATGCGTGCTCACGCCGATCGTCGCCTCGGCGAGGTAGCGACCTCTTTCTGCGTAGGGAATCCAGCCCGACGAGAACGAATCAGAGAAGAAGACGTGGACGTCGGTCAGCTCGAGTTCGTTCGACAGTTCCCACGCCTCGGCCGCTGCACGCATCGTCTTCACGACGGGATTCGGGTGCTGCACTCCCATGAAGACCAACCGAAGGTTGGGTCGATGACGCCCGCAGGCTGTCGACGGCGCGGATCAGCGTCTTGGGATCGAACCAGTTGTAGATGCCGCCGCCCCACAACAAGATCTCGTCGTCGACACCGATGCCGTCGACGACACCGCGCAGTGCGGGCGGGCCGGCGCGCCGGTGGCTCGGCGGCGACACCGAACGGCACGATCCGCAGCAACGCACGCAAGCGTCGGGTCGGCGTCGTAGCGTCGCCGGATTGACACGTCCGCACGCCGCGAGATGACCGAGCCACATGTCGCGTTGCCGAGTCGACGCGCACAGGAACGTGTCGCCGAGCACTGCCTGCGTGTTCAGCACGTCGATACAGCCGAAGACGACCCGCCGCCGCTCGGCCTCGCCGAGGTCGCGCGCCTGCTCGAGCTGCTCGAGATGGAACGGGTCGTACAGATCGACGACGATGGCCGGCCCCGCGTCGGTCAACCACGGCATTGGCTGCCAGCACGTCGCCGCCGAGCACGACGACATCGCACCGCGCGGCGAGTTCACGCAGTGCGGCGGCGTCGGCGAAGCGCCAGTTTCCTTCGGGCCCTGGCCCGCTGCACAACGCAGTCGAAACGACTTCGACGTCGTGCTCGGTGGCGAGCACCCGCCCGAGTTCGACGGCGCGAATCGCTGGGCCGGCTAGCTGCTCGGTCAACGGCTCTGTCGTGACGACGCCGATTCGCCGGCGAACGGCACTAGGGCGAACCGCGCTGCCGGAAACCACTGCGGTTAGTGGCCTTCGGGGTCGCACAAGTAGTCGTAGATGCCGCGGAACGCAGCATCCCAACTTCCGTGCCGGGCGGCGATATCAGCCACCGCGTTGGCCGCGAGTTCCTTCCGCAATGTGCGGTTCAGGCAGGCCCGCTCCAGCGCATCGACGATGCCTGGCACCGTACGGCGCGCGAGCAGCGAGTTCTCGCCGTCCTTGAGGATCCAGTAGCCCCACGGGTTGTCGAACGCCACCACAGGAACGCCGCACGCCATCAACTCGAGCGGCAGGTACGACGGATGCTTCGACACCGTCAGGGCCAGGCCGACGTCGCAATGGCGGTAGAGCTCACCCGTCGCCTTGTACGGCAGCAGGCCCAGCTGCTTGATCGCATCGGCAGCGTCAGGATCGGTCGCCCATGATCCCGCCGTCACGATCCGCACTTGGTCGCCGAGTCGCTCCTTGACCTCGCGCAACGCAAGCGACGCGAGTTCCCAGCAGTTGCGCCAATGGCCCGGGCGCGCATAGACGAACACGGTCGCCGGCGAGTCGTCGCTGCGGAACGGTCGGTTGTTCGCGTGGAACACGGTCGGATCGACGGCGGGTGAGAACGACATCGCCTTGCCCTGATACTCGTCGACGTAGATCTGCCGCATGTTGTCGGTGTTGCACAAACCGTAAAGCCCGAGCCGGTACGACTCTTCGGCGAGTGCGTATGGCGTGCTCGCCGGGTAGAACATCGGCTCGAAATCCTGCACCAGGTAGAACTTTCGCTTCGTGTTCTGCGCCCGCGCGACGGCATACGCGGTGAGCCAGAGCGTGGCGATCGAGGCATCGGCCGGCGGCACGAGTTCGAGACTCGCGCTGTCGGGTCCGTCGAAGAAGCTGATCTCGCTGTCGGCAAGGGACGGGAACGCGGCGGTGATCGCCGACCGCACGAAATAGTCGGGCCCGCTCCCCCACACCACGAATCGGTTCTGCACACCGTGGTTGCGATGCAGATAGTCGGCCAGCCGCAACGCCGTGTTGATGCCGCCGTAGAACGGCGAGTCGATGTCAGGGATGAACCAATTGATCGTGCGGACGTCGAGGTGTGCCGCGTTACTCGCGTGCAGGTTCTTGATGGCAGCGACATCGACATCGTTGACGCGGCAGGTATCGGCCAGCATCGTCGATTCGGCGGCGTCGCTGCGCTGGCGGAACACCTGGAAATCGCGGCCGAGCGGGCTCGAAAGGCGCTGCGCCGGCGTGGGTTCTTGCAGCCCGCGCAGCTTCGGCTTGCGGCTCGACAACGACACGCTCGGAGAGAAGTACGGGTCACCGCCGAACAGCCAGGTGTTGTAGCGCCAAT
The DNA here is from genome assembly GCA_963809135.1 of uncultured Actinomycetes bacterium. Lineage (GTDB taxonomy): Bacteria > Actinomycetota > Actinomycetes > Acidothermales > Acidothermaceae > PALSA-607. The sequence goes on along the minus strand of CAWEIG010000008.1, from coordinate 304,267 downwards.
AGCTCGCGAAGAAATCCTCGGTCGGTATCTGGCTGTCCGCGGGTCGCCGATTCGAGGTGCCGCACACCGCCGAAAGGCGAGCACACATTGCGAAGACCGAGGCCAGTGGTGTCGAGCCCGAGCGCGACGTCACTGCCGCACAAGATGAAGCGCTCGTCGAACCCACCTACGGCGTCGAAGGTTTCGCGGCGGATCGCAAGGCACGCCCCCGTGACCGCGAGCACGTTGCGATACCAGTCGGTCGGACCGAGCAGCGAGTCAGACCCGGGCGACATGCCCTCGAACACATGGTCGGCGAACCCACCCATGCCGAGGATCACGCCGGCGTGCTGGATCTTGCCGTCGGCCCGCGTGAGCTGAAGCCCCGCGACTCCGATCTCGGGCTGCGTCGCCCAGCCGACGATCTCGCGCAACCATGACGAGTCGGGCAGTTCGATGTCGTCGTTGAGGAAGACCAGCACCTCACCACGGGCGCCCGCCACAGCCGCGTTGTTGACCCGCGAGTAGTTGAACGGCGTTTCTGTCCACCACTGCACGGAAAGATCGAGTCCGGCCGAGTTCTGCGCGTACCACGCCTCGTGATCGGGCGACTGGCCGCCGTTGTCGACGATGCGCACGTCGAACGACGGGTAGTCGGTTGCGGCGAGACCGGGCAGCACCTTCGAGAGCATCCGCTGGTTGTGCCGAGTCGGAATCACGATCGTGACGTGCGGCCAGTTCTCCAGCTTCCAGCGCAACCGCACGCTCTGCTCGGCAAGCTCGGCAACGGCGGGCACTCCACGCTTCTCTAGAGCTTCTTGCACGACGCGGACGCCGTCGGGGTTGATGCCTTGGCGTCGCTGCCGCAGATGGGCGAGAACGCGTGGCACGCGCACTACCCGCTCGGCATCGAGATCAGAGCGCAGCAGCAGATCCCAGCGGGTGGCGCCGCCGTAGGTGTTGCGCAGGTTGCCCGCGAACAGGGCGCGGCGGCGCCGGATCGCGAACGACTGCCCGAGGTAGCCGGCGCCGAGCATCGATTCGGGCGACCACTCCGGCCGGAACCGTGGATCGTGGCGGCGCCCGTCGCGACCGATCAAATCGTCGTCCCATGTCACGAGATCGACGAGCGGATCCTGCCAGGCTGCGCGAGCCACCTGGTAGAGACATTCCCTGACCAGGCGATCTCCGGCGTCGAGCAAGATGACGAAGTCGGCGTCGGATTCGGCGATCGCGTAGTGGGCCGCGGTGACCCGGGTGTCGCCCTCGCGCACCCTGATGTGCTCGCCCCTGATGTCAGGTGCGTGACCCGCGTCGGCGCACACCTCGACGTCCCAGTGCTGCCAGGTCTGTTTGCGAATGCTCTCGACCGTGGCTGCTGGCGTTGCCGTTCTCTTCGGGGCCGGTGAAAACCACGACGAGAACGTGCAGCGGTTGAGATGCGGCGGCCGACGCATCGCGTTGCGCCTTGTGCTCAGCGGCCGTGGCGCGGTGCCGTCGATACCAGGTGTAGTACGTCGGCTCGTGCGGCTCGACCACGCCGCTCTCGGCGAGCAGGGCGCGCACGTCGCGCGACACCCGCCGGCTTTCGCGATAGGCGAGCAACCCACCGCGCACGATGTTGCGCGACTTCGAGCCCGGCGGGAGCGTGCGCTTGACGACGTCGAACGCGCGGGCCTTGGCACCGGCCGGGCTCAAGAGCGGCGGAGCTGACTCGTCAGTCGACCTCGGGCGCTGCGGTCGCTCAGCGACCTCGCGACGGCCGCCGACGGTCGAGACGGGCACCGGCGGCTCGGCGGGCTTGGTGCCCGGCTTCCGGCGCGGTCGTCTCTTCGGGCAGATCCGCCAGTCGCGATTCAAGAGCCTTGCGGCGTTCGTATTCGCGGATCAGCGAGGTGCGCAGATTCTCGACCCGGTTGAGCAATTCGTGCTCGGGCGTTACGGCGTCGACGTTGCTGCCGATACGCGTCGTGCGATCGATGCCGTCGAGCTGGTTGACCTCGACCTCGAGCGGGGGCGACCTCGTGACCGACGGCCAGCGCCCGCACGCCGCATTGCCACTGCGACTCGGGACCGACCTTGTGATAGACGGGCGGATAAGAGGTGGGGTCGGAGATCGGCTCGGCATTTTGCAGCCCGGCGCGCCGGAACAGCTCGAGCAACGTCGCCTCGTCGTAGCACCACACGTGGTGCGACGGCTGCACGTAGGAGTAGATGAACGACGCGTTCAGCTTGTCGTTGTCGATCTCGCCGGAGAGATAGGCCTCGAAAATCGCCCGCATATCGGGGGTGACGACCGAGATAACGGTGCCCGGCCGAAGCCGCTCGTTCAGCAATCGCAGCAGGGACGACGCGTAGCCCGGCATCAGGTGTTCCATGACGTGGCCCATGTAGACCTCGTCGACCTGGTCGCCGTACTGCCGCACGAACTCCGCGGCGTCAAGGTGGATGTCGGCCTTGACGTCGGGGCTGGCGTCGACGTTGGTCCAGCCCTCCATGTAGGCCTGACCACACCCGAGATTGACTCTCACTGCGCGAACTCCGTCCTAGCTTGAGATGACCCGGCACAACCTTACGTGGGCAACATGCGGTTCTATTGGCAACACCCACTGGCCGTCGAGCGTCACGAGACCGTTGCGATCAGGCGATTTTCCAGGCTGGACGGCGAGGGTGAAAGCCCTGTCACGGTAGTCGTAGACGTGCAACAGCGTGGCGTCAGTGATCGCGGTCGACACGAGATAGGTCGCCGGGGTCAGTTGGCAGCGGGTCGAGCACATAGTCGATGTAGCCCTTGCCGTAGATGCGACCCAGGCAGACGCCACCGAACTGCGAGTTCGGCCCGCTCACCAGAACCCCGTTCTCGGTCTGGAAGCCGAGGCCGAACACCGGATCGTCGACCGGGGTGGTCGCCTCGTACGACAGCCGCAGCGTGACTCGTTCGCCGGCGACGACCGCCAACGTGGGCTCGCCGGCCGCATCGAGGAACGTCAAACCGGTGACGGTCGCCTCGCCGTCGCCGCGACGCTGCGTGTCGCCGTCCGCCCGGCCGTGTCCTTCTGCTTCGAACCGCTCGCGCTCTGCCTTGTTGACGGTCGCGATGTACTCGTCGACGACCTTCATGGCCGGGCCCTCGGCGCGCAAGACACCTTTCTCGATCCAGGCTGCGCGGTCGCACAACGTCTGCACGAGCGGCAGGCTGTGCGACACGAAGATGATCGTGACGCCGCGCTTGCGAAGCTCGTACAGGTAGTCGAAGCAGCGTCGCTGAAACTCCTCGTCGCCGACCGCGATGATCTCGTCGATGATGAGAATCTCGGGATCGAGATTGACGGCGATCGAGAATCCGAGCCGCACGTACATGCCGCTCGAGTAGACCTTGACCGGAGTATCGATGAACTCCTCGATGCCGCTGAAATCGATGATGGCGTCCATCGCGGCGTCGACCTGCTTGCGCGTCATGCCGAGAATCGAGCCGTTGAGGTAGACGTTGTCGCGGCCTGACAGCTCAGGGTGAAAGCCGGCCCCGAGTTCGAGCAACGCCGAAATGCGACCCGCGTGAGTCACCGTGCCGCTGGTCGGACGGTGGATGTTGGCCATCAACTTGAGCAGCGTCGATTTCCCCGAGCCGTTCGAGCCGATAAGTCCGTAGGTGGTGCCGGCGGGGACGTTGAGAGTGATGTCGTCGAGCGCCTTGAACATGTCATAGCGACTCGGACGCCGTTTGGTGAAGCGCTCCTTCAAGCTCGTGCGTCGATCCTTGTAGAGCTTGAACTCCTTGGTGACGTGGTCGACGACGACTGCAGGCGGTCGGCTGTCGGGGTGCAGAGGATGTCACAACTCCTCACTGACATCGCGAGAGAACGCGGTTGAAGACCGACAGAGCCCGATCGCGATGCTGACAACCGCTGACTGCCAGCATCCACAACCACCGCGACGGAGCGCGGCACGTGGCCCTCCCACAGGGCGTCGCGGAATGCCCTCGACGTACTGGTACATCGGGTTGATTCGGAGAGGACATCGACCGCGATGCCGTGGATCGTGCGTCCGTCAAGCAGCTGCGACGGCGCCCAGATCACCGGCGTCGCGTAGAAGAGCAGCTGCAAGACGACGCGTGACGATGTAGCTGACATCTCGGTAGTACACGTTGAAGAGCGCGAACAGCAAGGCCGATGCCCGACGCGAAGACCGAGCAGCAGCGCGAGCACGACCGGCGTGCAGCAACAAGATCCACGAAATGTTGCCGGTACCAGCAGCACGACGAGCAAGCACGCCCGACTCGATGAGCGTCTGCACGAGCGCAGAAACGCAGTTGCCGAGCACCGGTGCGTACGGCGGAAAGTAGATCTTCTTCAGCAGCGGCCCGGCGCCGATGAGGGCGGCCATGCTGCCGTTCACCACATTGCTGAAGAAGTTCCACGCGACCAGCGCCGATGAACAGGTAGATGACGTAGCGTCGTCATGCCGTTGTGCAGCCTTGGGCGGCGTCGCGCGGAAGATCGTCGAGAAGACGACGCGTGTAGATCAGCCAGGGTGGCCGCCGGGTTGATCAGCGACCAGGTCCACCCGAGCACGCTGTGCTTGTACTTCGACTTCAGTTCGCGACTCGCGAAGTTGCCGATGAGCCCGCGATAGCGCCACATCTCCGCCATCTGGGTCACGGCAGGTGAGCTCACTTCCCGGGTAGATGGGGCGTCGGGGCCGAGGCGTTCGGCGGCGTTCGTTGGTGTCCCATGGTATGTCACCGCAGCGCGACAGCCCGTCTGACAGCAGCGAACGCGGCCGTGTGACAGCATTCGCGGGTGCGAGTCGCGCTGGACGCCACCCCCCTCCTCGGCACCCGTACCGGTATCGGCCACTACGTCGCACAACTCGCCGCGGCGCTTGCCAAAGAGCCCGATGTCGACGTCGTCCTGACGGCTTTCACCTGGCGCGGCCAACAGCAACTTCGCGACGTCGAGGCGGCCGGGCTCGACGTACATTCGCGACGCGCGCCGGCCCGACTGCTCCGAGCGGCGTGGGGTCACAGCAACTTCCCGCCGGTCGAGCTGTTCAGCGGAAACGTCGACGTCTTCCACGGAACCAACTTCGTGCTGCCGCCGACACGGCGGGCTGCTGGTGTCGTCACCGTGCACGACGTCGGGTTCGTCTTGCACCCCGAGACGGTCGATCGCACGTCTCTCGCCTACCAGCAGTTGGTGCCGCGCGCACTCGAGCGCGCGCGGGTCGTCATCACCCCGTCGAACGCCGCGGCTGACGACCTCGTCGAGGTGTACGGCACCGATCGCGAGCGCATCGTCGTCACCCCGCTCGGCGTCGACGAAGCATGGGCGGCCGCCACCCCGCCGTCCGATAAATGGCTGCAGACGCACGGGATACCGCAACGGTACGTGCTCTTCGTCGGCACTCTCGAGCCGCGCAAGAACGTCCACGATCTCGTGCAGGCACATCGGCTGTTGCGGCGAGACGACCCGAGCACTCCGGTGCTGGTGCTCGCCGGTGCCGCGAGCTCATCGAGCGCGGTCGCCTTCAGTCCGGACGACGTGGTGTGGCCGGGTTACGTCCCGCAGGCCGACCTGCGGTCGCTGGTAGCAGGAGCCGCGGCGCTGGTATTGCCCTCGCGTTACGAGGGTTTCGGGCTGCCGGCGCTGGAGGCGCTCGCGTGCGGGGTGCCTGTGGTGACGACCGATATCCCCGTGCTGCGAGAGGTCACCGGCGGCCTCGCCGAGTACGTGCCCGTCGGCGACGTCCCGGCGTTGGCGGAAGCCCTACGCCGCACACTCGCGACGGAACAGGACGCCGCGAGTGCGAGCGCGGCGGGCCGCGCTCGGGACGTGGGCGCGCTGCAGTTCACCTGGCGAACGCATGCGCGTGCCGCGCAACAGTCGGGTGCCTTACCGGCGGGCGGTTACGACGAGGTGACCTTGGCGCAGCCGAGCTTCGGGTTCGCGGCCGACCGGCCCGACGTTGATGGCGTACACGCAGACGGTGTGAACGCCCGCGGCCAGCGGCACGGTGGTGTCGAATCCGTGCTGATCGCCGTAGCCGGGGTGGGCCGAGCCGACGTCTGGGCGCGACGTGTTCGCGGTGACGGCCGCGGTCCAGACCCCGTTCACGTAGACGTGCACCTGCACCGGGCCCGTGGTGTCGGGATCGATGCTCCAGCCGGCGACACGCACCCCGCCCGACTGACCTTGCACGACGTCGAGCGTGCCGCCCGGCGGGCCTGTCGGCATCGTCACTGTCGCGCACCCGAACTTCGGATTCGCCGTGCCGTGCCCGACGTTGATGGCGTACGTGCACACCTGATGCTGGCCACCGCCCACCACCGGCACCGTGACGTCGAATCCGTGCCCGGCGCCGTAGCCGGGGAAGGCCGCCGCGACATCAGGCCGGGCGAGGTTCGCCGTCGCAGCCCCGGTCCAGTGCCCGTCGACATAGACATGGGTCGTGATCGGCATCGAAGTGTCGGGGTCGAGCGCCCAGCCGACGACCCTGATGGCGCCGGGGAGACCTTGGGCGATGTTGAGCGAACCCTTCGGGTTGCCCGCGGGCAGCGTGACGTTCGCGCATCCCAGCGCCGGGTTCACGCCGCCGCCGGCGTTGATCGCGTAGACGCACACCTTGTGCACACCGCCGTAGAACTGTCCGACGAGTGCGCCGAACCCGTGTGCCTGCGCCCATCCCGGGGAAGGCGGCCGCAACATCGGGGCGGTTGCCCGACGCGACATACGCACCCCGAAACGTTCCGTCGACATAGACATGCACCGCGATCGGGTCGGGCGTATCGGCGTCAAGCGCCCAGCCGCCTACCCGGATCGCACCGACGGCAGGCCAGGCGATCTCCAAGTTGCCCGTCGGCACGGCGTGGCCGGCGACAACGCCAGGGACGACGACACCTCGACAGCCAACCGTGGTGTCGGGGATGCCGATGTCGTCGTCGACACCGATGACGCACAGGTTGTGGTACCCGGGCGTCGCCGGCTCGCTGGCCGAGTAGCCGAGGTTGCCGGTGTATTGCGGGTAGGTGGCGGTGACGTCCGGCCGCGGGGACGAGGGGGTGACCGAACCGGCGAGTGCGCCGTCGATCGTGATGTTGAGCGCGGCCGGATTTGTGTCCGCGGCCCGGGCGGCCCAGCCGCTCAGGGAGATCTGACCGATCTGCGTTGTCGCGGTGTCGAGGGACCCGAACACTCCGCCGACGACAACTGACGTCGTCCACGGCCGTGCCGTTTGATTGTTCTGCGCGCTGCTCAAAGTAATTGTGTAGGCGCCGGCGGGCACCGGCGTGCCCGCGTCGCTCGTCATGTCCCACGTCGTGTCGATCGCCGCGCCTGACTCCGGTGATCGTGCGTACCGCGGTACCTGAGGCGTCCTGCACCATCAGTTGCCAGGAGCCGGGAGCGAGCATGCCGGCGACGACATGCACGTGCCGTTGCTGCCGACCGTGCGCGGCGTCGTCATGATGCTGCTCGGGTTCACCAACCCGGCACCCATGTCGGTCAACACCTCTTGTCGCAGCTGGGGAAGCAGCGCGTACGCAGCATTTCCTGGACAGCTGGTCTGATCGGCGTCGCGGTGACCCGAAATCACGTTGAACGACACCTGGGTACCGGGTCGGTAGCGCACCTGGCTGAACGGCGCCGCTGTCAGCGTCGCGGTGCCAACGGGGTTCGCGTACGAGAGCGCAGAGCTTCCAGGCCATCAACTGGGCTGTCCCGTCGAGCATCGCCTGCGTGGGTTGCGCACTGGTCGAACGTGCCGATCATCCCGACACCGAACGTGTTGGTGTTGAATCCGCCTGCGTGGGCGCCGAGTACCGGCTTGTCGATACCGCCGTAACGGCCTTCCCAGATCCGTCCGAACCTGTCGACCAGGAAGTTGTAGCCGACGTCGCACCAATCTTCAGCCTCGACGTGGAAGGCGTAGATCGAGCGGATGATCGCCGGCACGTCCTGCGGCGCGTAGTTGTTCGTCGTGGCCGTGTGGTGCAGGATCGCGACCTTCGGCATACCCGTGTACTGCGGCCCGCTCGGGCAGGCCTTCAGTCGCGTAGCGACTCATCGGCGCCCCAGTCGGCGCGGGTCAGAATCGTCGGTTGGCCGGCGTCAGCCTGAGCACTCGAAACTGGCGGCGCAGTACCCGCAGTTGCGTCGGCTGGTGAGCTTCCCGGGTCGATCAAATCGACCCGCAGATCCACAGGCTCGGCGCCCGCGACAGAGAGCAGCCGGATCGCCAACGCCATCGCCGTGATCGACCCACAACGGATCGGTGCCGTCTCGCGTCGTGGCAGCAGTCGGAGCGTTGGGACCGTCGGAGCTGCTGTCGGTTCCGGGATCGCTCGAGTCCAGTTCCTGCCAACCGCTCCACTGACCACCCGAACGAACCTCGATCTGCGCCCGCATGGTGACACGGCGGCGCCAGCTGCGCCAGCTCAGCCCAACTGCCCTGAAGTTGGACGTCGACTGCTGAGCGACGAGTGTCAGTGGCTGGCTCGGGGTTGCGCGTCACGAGAGCGAGCATCGGGCTGATCGAGAGGTGGTGGATCGTCGCGGCCACCGGGTGCGGGGACGGCTGTGGCGCCGAGACGACGGGCACGGCGACGACGACTGCCGGCACGACCAAAGCCAACATCGAAACCGTGATCAGGCGTCGCACCGGTGTCACTCCTGGGGCCAAAGTGGTTAACGACGGATGTATGCCACCTAAGCATGATTCGCCCAAGATCATGGCGAATCTCGACTTTTCGCTGCCGCGCATCGTCGCTCGGAGCGATATGTGCATCGGCCCGTCAGGCCGCGACCTGAGCCTCCGGGCCAGGCCGGCTGGAGCTTTCGGCGGCATCAGCGGGGTCGGGGTCGGCTGACCGCGCCGCCCACAAAGCGAAGGCCCCGACAACCGCAGCGATGACCGCCAACAGCGGCAATGACGGCGATTTCCCGGACTCGAAGCGGGCTCCAGGTGCTCATCACGTGCAGCCGGGCCGACCAGCTCGACCCCACGTAGAAGTGGTGCAGCCCACGGGCGAGCCCGTAGAAGGCCACGAAAACGACCGCCAACGGGACCAGCGGAGCCAGCGGGACACGGCTCTCGCCGGCGCCGCCACGGGCACCGGCGTTGCCGACGGGTACTGGCGGGACTGCGGGCGGCGGCCGCACGGCGGCCAGCAACCCGGCGTCCGGCCTCGATGCTGTTCTGGGCGAAGAGCGAGAACGATCGCGGCGGCCATCGCGGTGACGCCGGTGAACAGGTAGCGCCCTTGCGAACCGGCCAGCGTCGAGCGGTCGACGAACTGCGCGTGCGACTGCTGGAAGATCGAGGCCATGACCGCGATCCAGCCGAGTTGGGCCAGCACGAACAGCCCGCGGTTGCCTCGGCTGCGGACGAACGCGATAACGATGAGCACCAACAAGACGATGCTCGCGATGACGTAAGCCCATCGCGGTGGGTTCATCTCGAGCCAGCCCGCGTCGAGCCAGAACGACTTCGTCATCGAGTCGAAGAACCCGCTGAACCACGCGCTGAAGGTCGCGTTCCCGTGCGGCAAGTTGCGCGAGCCAGGCGGCCGGATATCCCTGCGGTTGCAGGGTGTCGAACCGGATGACGTTCGCGATCCACCAGCTGAATCCGATGCAGCTGATCGCGGCGGTCGCGACGAGCGGCTTTACGACCTGCCGCAAACCCTCGCGTCGTGCCGCGAGCACGTACGCGCCGATCACGAGCACGACCAGTGGTAACGCCATGCCTTTGGTCCACAGCGCTGCGGCGTAGGTGATGCCGAACCAGATCGCGCGCTTCATCGTCGCGCCGAACTTCGCCAACTCGACAGCTTCGACAACGAGCACGGCGGCGAGCGGGATGATGAGCGCGTCGTTGTTGACGGCGCCGCCGATGTGGGTGAGCTGGGGCAACCCGGCCGGCAGAAACGCCGCGGTCACACTGGCGATCGTGCCGCCGCCGAGAGCGCGCGTCAGCCGAAAAGCCAGGTACGGCAGGGGAATCAACAACAACGCTGACAGCAACCGCATGATGAAGATCGCGTCGCGGGGTGTGTCGTCGATCAGATTGAAGAGGCGTGTCGGCACCGCCATGACGCGCGTAGTAGCCCGGCGGGTGCTGGGTCATCTGGTCGAAGTCCTTCAGCGTGTAAGGACCCGCCTGTGCTGCGAGCTGGCGAAACGTTTGCGGTCCGTGCTCACTCGCCGGCGCCGCCTTCTCCGGTGACGTGTCGAGGAAGTCACCGACGATGCGAAATCCGAGGACCGGTTCCGCGCCCTTGACGGCCGGGTAAAGCTGCGCGTGGCCGGCCGCCGGATACGTGTGCGAATAGGCGAGCCGCAGAACCGTCGAGACGTGCTGCGGTTCGTCGGGTGCTCGAAACGGCGGCGTGAGGCAGGCCCAGACGGCGAGGATTGCGTACAGCACAACGGTCGCGGCGGCGACCCCGATCGCGGGTGCCCGAGCTGACCGCACGGGTGTCACGACGACGATTGTGCACGCAGTTGTGCGCCGGACCGCGCAAATGCCTCGTGCAGCGCGTCACGCCAATGCGGCAACGGTTCAAGGCCCGCTTCGAGCCATCGCCGGTTGCCGAGCACCGAATACGCCGGTCGCGGCGCAGGTCGCGGAAACGCGGCCGTGGTCGTCGGGAGCACCCGGGCGGGATCGGCACCGAGTTCTTCGAAGATGGCTCGGGTGAACCCGAACCAGGTCGTCTCACCGGCATTCGTGCAGTGGTAGATGCCGCCTGGCGCGCGTTGACGTAGCCGAGCGCGACGACGCCCCGCGCCAGGTCGTACGACCAGGTCGGTGATCCGCGTTGGTCGTCGACGACAGAGACGGTCTCGCGGTCACGCTCGAGCCTCGCCATCGTCTTCACGAAGTTGTTGCCGACCGCGCCGTAGACCCACGCAGTGCGCACGACGTAGGCGTCGGGGAGTTCGCCGGAGCACGGCCCGCTCGCCTTCGAGCTTCGTCCGCCCGTACGCAGATCGCGGACTCGGTCTGCGCCGCCTCGTCGTAGGGCGCCGTCGCATCGCCGGCGAACACGTAGTCGGTCGACACGTGCACGAACCGCGCGCCGGCTCGCTTTGGCGGCGGCGGCCAGCAGCGCCGGCGCGATCGCGTTGGCAACCGAGGCAGTCGCCTCATCGGTCTCGGCTGCGTCGACCGCCGTGTACGCAGCCGCGTTCACAATCACAGAGGGGACGACGGCGGTGACCGCCCGTGCCACAGCGTCGCCGTCGGTGACGTCGAGATCCGCCCGCGTCAAACCGACAACGTCGCGCCCCTCGAGCGCGAGAAGTAGGTCGCTGCCGAGCTGGCCACCGGCCCCGACGACCAGCCAACGATCGGTCACTGCGGGAGAGGTCACTTGGCGAGAGCCGCCTTCTCCTTCAGCGCACGCCACCACGGCTGGTTGTCGCGATACCACTGCACGGTCTGCGCGAGCCCGTCGTCGAAGCTCGTCCGCGGCGCGTACCCCATCGCGCGCAGCTTCGCGTCGTCGAGGGAGTAGCGCAGGTCGTGGTTCTTACGGTCTTCGACGTAAACGACGGAGTCCCAGGTCGCCCCGCAGGCATCGAGCAGCCGCTGGGTGAGCTCCTTGTTCGACAGCTCGAGCCCGCCGCCGATGTTGTAGAACTCCCCTGCCGCGCCCTTCTCGACGACCAACTGAATGCCTCGGCAGTGGTCATCGACGTGCAACCAGTCTCGGATGTTCTCGCCGTTGCCGTAGAGCGGCACCGGCAGCCCGTCGATCAGGTTCGTGACGAACAGCGGGATGACCTTCTCCGGGAACTGGTAGTGACCGTAGTTATTTGTGCAACGGGTTACCGAGATGTTGAGCCCGTAGGTGCCCGCGTACGCACGCGCGAGCAGATCGGCTCCCGCCTTGCTTGCCGAATAAGGGGAATTTGGTTCGAGGATGTGCTCTTCTGTCCACGAACCTTCCGGAATCGTCCCGTAGACCTCGTCAGTCGACACGTGCACGACGCGGCCGATGCCGGCGTCGCACAGACGCGTCGAACAAGGTCTGCGCGCCGAGCACGTTGGTGACGACGAACTCAGCGGCACCGTAGATCGAGCGGTCGACGTGTGACTCGGCCGCAAAGTTGACGACAACGTCGTGGCCGGGCAGCACGTCGGCAACCGCTACCGGGTCACAGATGTCGCCTTGGACGAACCGGTAACGCCGGCTGTCGGACACCGGCGCGAGATTCTCGAGATTGCCCGCGTACGTGAGCTTGTCGAAGACGGTCACCTCAGCGTCGTCGAATCCCGGGTAGCCGCCCGAGAGCATCGTGCGCACATAGTGCGAGCCGATGAAACCGGCCGCGCCTGTGACGAGAACGCGCATGGTCACTCTTTCCTTCGCGTCGTTGCTGTTCACCTATTGTGCCGGTCAGGACCCACTGGGCAGGTACTCCCCCAGCCACATCTGCGTCAAGAACAGCGTCGGTTTGCCCGGCCGCGTCACTAAGGTGTGCGTTGCCTCGCTGGTGATCACGGACGCCGTCGGCTTGTCGGGCCACGCCGCGAACGACACCGCGTTGTCTTTGTCCGCGGTGCTCTCGGCGAGCAGCATCAACCGCCCACCATCAGCAGTTGCGCGGGCGGCGATGTCGTCCATCTGCGTCACGTCGATGTTGTCATCGAGGTATCCGACGTTGACGCCGCACATCACCTTGAGCGTGCCGGGCCACTCCGTGCGCGCCCTGCCGCCGATCGTGAGCACGACGTCGTTGGGTCGCAACTGCGCGCACACCTGATGTACCAACGCCGGCTCGCCGACTTCGGTCTTGGTGTAGATCACCTCGCGGCTGCCCACCCACACCGGGACCACGACCACCACCACCACCGCGGCGGTAACGAACAGGCGCGGGAGCAGGCCCGGCGCCCTGTCGGAAATCCAGCGCAGGATCGGGCGGAACCGCAGCGATCGCGAACAGCACGAGACCCGGCAACACAACCGGCACGAAACGTCGGTCGGCCCAGGGGTGGTCAGGTGTGATGCTCGGTCGCAGCAAGACAGCAAACGCCGTGCCGAAGAAGACGAGGAAAGCAGGCGCCCACACCCGTCGTCGTCCGTCTATCTGCTCGTACGCAAGCCAGCACGCCCCGCCGAGGGCAAGAGCGAGCGTGCCCCAGCCGAGGTACCACGACAACCAGATCGTCGCGTTCTCGTAGTACGACCGAGTCGGGTCGACGGCCATGTGCAGGAACCGCTGCACCTGCATCACGTAGTTCGCCCCGCCGGACGCCGGGTTGGCGCGCATCGTCATGAGATGTGGACGCAGGAAGAAGAAAAGGCCGATCAAGAAAGCGATGGCAGCAGCTGTTAGCGGTCGCCACGGCCGGCGGCCGTTGATCTGCCAGCGTCTCGACGGTGGCTGCGGCGGGCTTCGATTTCTGCAGGCTCCACGCGATGAACACGGCGGCCACCGTGGCCGGCACCAGCACGCCGAAGCCGACTCCGACCAACGCGAGGTCGGATCCGACGTGCTGCGTGTAGGGGTACGTCAGAACCAGGCAGTCGAAGCCGCCGAACGCGAGACCGAGCAGCATGCCGCCGGCGAAACGACGCCAGCCCACGATCCGGTGGTAGGCGAGCCAGCCCACGAACGGCACCAGCGGGAACAGGTCAGCGACGGCGTCGATGCGGACGACGAACACGAGTCCGAGCACGAGCCCGCCGACGAAGAGACCCCACGCGGCCGTATGGGATCTGCGCAGTTCGGGTGACTGGACGAGCATCGGCGCACCGGGTTCGACGCGCGCGGGGCCAGAAGCCGGGGATCAGGCCGCCGGCCGCGAACGCGTCGAGCACGATCGCGAGCCCGCCGAGCAGGATCAACTGCGCCGCCGGTTCGCTGTAGGTGGCGCGCATCACGTCGAGCTCGGGCTGCACGAAGGCCAACGCGAGAACCGCGAGCGGCGCCCACCGCGCGCCGACGAGCCGCACCGCGACGCCCGCGAACGCGAGCAATGCGAGGGAGCCGAGCACCGCGTTGCCGTGCAGCACGCCGGTGACGCCTGCGATCCAGCCGCCGATCGACAGCAGCACCGGCACGCCGGTCATGAACTGCGGAATGATGTGCGCGCCCTGCTGGTAGAACCCCTGCGACGCGAGCACCAGGTTGTCGTTCTGGGTGCCGAACAAGTGCCACGTGCGCCGGCATCTGAATCGTGCCGTGACTCGACAGCCAGGTAGCGCTCATCGCGTACGAGCCCGGGTCGCGCCGTACCAGCACGTCTTCTGCACTGTGCGCGAACGCAAGCACTCCTGCAACAACAACAATGACCAGGACGGCGGCGAGCACCCACCACGACACGTCGTCGAAGTGGTCGGCGGTCGCCAACGCAACTCTGATGGCCGGCCGCGCGAGAACGCCCGCAAGTACCAGCGCGCACAGCGTGCCCGGGATCGGCGTGTACACGTGCAGCGCGAGGAGCGGCAAGGCAGACCGCTACCCACGCGGCCGCTAGTACCGCAGGCAAAACCGATGCGAGGGCCAGGATCCGGCCGGGCGTCGTTGATGTCGGCATCGCCGCCCCCTCGCCGGCCACACCCGCCCGGTGCGAGGTGCTGCGGCATCGCCGATCATGAGGTCGTCGCTGTCAGTGGCGCGGGCGTGGCCCGGTGGTAGACCACGATCGAGTCGCGCGAGAACACCTGCGCGTACCCGTGCGACAGCAGCCACGACGTGCGGTCGGCCTGCGCATCGGGCGTCATCGGAAACTCGAGATTCCCCGCATCGAACACGACCCACGGCGCACTGTGTGGAGTGGCGTCGAGCAGGATCACCTGATCGCGATCAACCAGCTGCGGTGCGAGTAGGTCGCTCGCTTCGACGACGACGCCACTGGGGACGACGTCAACTGCCGCCTGCCGGGCCTGGTCGTAGCTCGTGCGCGCCAGGATTGCGCGAAGCCGTGCTTGATCACTGCCCGAACGGCATGCGGTCGCACGCCCAGACGGCCACGACGAGAATGCAGAACGCGTACGCGGGTCCGATCACCCAGGTGGGCGCGCCGAGCTGTTTGCGATGGCCGCCGCTCGACGTCCGGGCCTGGAATGCCTTGCGCAGTCGCGCAACGGTATCGACGGCCGCAAGCGTCAGGATCGGCACGAACGGCGCGGAGTATTGATGCGTCAGGGTCCAGTGGTTCGGGTTGTTCGACAGCAACCGCTCGGCGAGCAGCGGGACGGCGAGCAGCACAAAGGGCGAGCCGAGCGGCATGAAGCCGAGCGGGACGAACAGCCACTCGAGCAGCCGCACCTTGGCGTGGGGCGTGACCATCAGGTGCAACGTCGAGAGCGGATGCCGGACGACGTGCCACGCCGCTTCGAGCGGACCTGAGCCCAGCGCGGCGTAGTAATCCCAGTAATAGCCGGACTTTCCGCCGAACGCCGGGATCAACACCCGATCGGCGAGCACGGTCGTCGCGACCCCGACGACTGCCAGGACGCCGGCCAAGCGCCACCTCTGGGTACGCAATCCGACGACGAGGCCGAAGGCGGCGACCACGATCCCGAAGTCTTCTTTCACCAGCAACAAGAGGAGGGCCGCGATGACGGCGGCGCGCAACCGACCGGCGTCCAACCGCTCGATCGCAATCGCCAGCAGAGGTACCGCGAACGCGATCTCGTGAAAGTCAGCGGCCATGGCGGCTTGCAGGCCCCAGGCCAGTGCGTACGCAGCGGCGATGAGATAGGCGGACGTTCGGCCGAGGTTGCGCTTGGTGAAAAGCCAGACCGAGGGCACGGACGCCGCGAGCAGCAGGCCCTGCACGACGAGCAGCGTCACGGCGTCGGGGAAGACCCGGTAGACGGGCGCGACCGCCGCGATGATCGGCGAGAAATGGTCGCCGAGTTCGGAAAAGTGCGTGCCGAAGCCGTTGTGCACGCCCTTCATCAGCGAGATCGGCGCGTGGAAATGGGCGTAGCCGCGGATCGCCTGGTCGAAGATGCCAAGGTCATAGCCGGCCGTGTCGAAATGGCGCTGTTGCTCGATTTCGAACACCGTGTACAACGCTGCGACCGAGATCGTGAGAACCGCGACGCCAATCAGATCGGACCTGGCCATCCCAACGCTGCCGACGCTACCGACCGTGTCGGCCTTGTCAGCAACGCCGACGCCGTCGGCCGTGACACCTCGACCTGAGGTCGGATCGGCGGATGCACGCATGCGGGGGCTCAGGCGAGTGACACCTTGCTGTGGTCGCCCAGCATCAGGCGGTGAGCGCGCGGCATGGCGGTCGACGGCGACACTTCGACCTCTTTGCCGATCAGCGAATCCTCGATCCGGCTGACACCGGTGATGGTCGTCGATTCGAGAACGATCGAGTGCTCGACTTCGGTCGAGTCGATCACACAGTCGTGGTAGATCGAGGTGAACGGACCCACGTAACTATCGACGATGCGGGTGCCGCGGCCGATGATCGCTGGTCCGCGCACGGTAGAGCGGACGATCGATGCGCCCTCTTCGATGACGACCCTGCCGATGATGCGGCTGAGTTCGTCGACGCTGCCGCGACAACTCGGCTCGACGGACTCGAGCACCTTGCGATTGCACTCGAGCATGTCTTCGAGACGGCCGGTGTCCTTCCAGTACCCGGTGACCAGGTGCGGGCGGACGTCCTTGCCGTGATCGACCAGCCACTGGATCGCGTCGGTGATCTCGAGCTCGCCTCGGCGGCTCGGCGTGATCGCGTTGACCGCTTCGTGGATCGTCGGCGAGAACATGTACACGCCCACGAGCGCGAGGTCGCTCTTCGGTTCGGCCGGTTTCTCGACAAGTCGCACGATGTGCCCGGCGTCGTCGAGTTCGGCGATGCCGAACTGCTGTGGGTTGTCGACGCGGGTCAGCAGGATCTGCGCGTCGGCACCGCCACGCTTGAACTCATCGACCAGATCGGTGATGCCGCCGATGATGAAGTTGTCGCCGAGGTACATCACGAAGTCGTCGTTGCCGAGGAAGTCACGAGCGATCAGCACGCAGTGCGCGAGGCCAAGTGGCGCCTCCTGCGGGATGTAGGTGGCCTTAATGCCGAGCGCCGAGCCGTCACCGACCGCCGCCTCGATTTCGGCGTGCGTGTCGCCGACGATGATGCCGACATCGGTGATGCCCGCGTCGCGGATGGCCTCGAGGCCGTAGAAGAGCACCGGCTTGTTGGCGACGGGGACCAGCTGCTTAGCCGAGGTGTGGGTGATGGGCCGCAAGCGGGTGCCGGCGCCGCCCGACAATACGAGTGCCTTCATGCCCGGAGAGGCTACCCGAGCCTTGATTCGGACACCGGAGCTAGCTTCCTGGGAACTCCCTGCGGATCGCAGCAGTGCTTAAGCCGCCGGACAGCTCGGCGGATAGCTGAAGCTGTATCCGCCCGGGCCAATGCTCGTGAAGCTAAGAGTCGGAATCATCGAGGCTGAGGCATCGAACTGAGATCGACGCCCGTCGCAGTGAGCTGTCCTGAGATGGGCACCGGTCGACCATTGACCTGAAGGTTCCCGTTGAACGAGACGTCCACGAAAGGAAATGCACAGCGGGTACGTGCCAGGCCCGACGACGTTATCGACTCAGGGGTGTCCCGAGAGCTCGAGAGTCCCTGTCGCGGTCGAGCCTGCTCGGACCCACTCCAGAATGGCCGCCACTGTCCGGCACCATCGCGGCGCCGACGTATGTCACTTGGGCTGGCGGACGGACACGGCGTAGCACGACATCGGGGCAGTGCTGTCGAGGGGGCCGCTGCTCGAGCCGGGCGCGCTGCTGCTCGAGACGGGCACGCCGCGCTCGAGCCGACCGCCCGCCGAGCGTGTGCTCGCGCGCTGACTGCCGCAGGCCGTCAACCCGACTAACAGCACCCCGGCAAGGCACACGCCGGCCACCTCTTGGGCCCGGCGGCGTCGAGCGCATGTCGTCAAGTCGGAATCCCGCATTGCCGCCTCCAGGTCAGTGGTCGCACCTCTGACGTCGACCTTTGAGTGGTGCGTTCCGGGCGCCGGTCACGAAAGCGTCTCGGTCCGGAAGCTGCGGGAATGCGCCACTGCGCCCTCCTTCGCGTCGAGTGGTGGCAAACGACGCGCGGCATCGGCGTGTCGGCGCGTTTGCCACCACTCGCGCGTGGGTGCCTGGCGCCGGGATGCAACGAAGGGTGCGCGCGTCGCGTCAGTGATTACGGGGCTTGGCGTCGGACGCCGGTTAGCCTCGAACACGCGTGAACACCCCTCTACCGGGAGACACCACAGACCGTGCCAGATCAAAGCGGCGCCACGGGTCATCCTGGCCTGCCGCCTGAGCGCCCGGGGATTCCGGCGGACTGCCTGACGCTTTGCCGCCCGAACTCAACCCACGCGGCGCTCGGCGTCCGGCCAAATCCGGCAAACCGGCCAAATCCACAGCACCGAGCCGACGCGGGGCTGGCGCAGTCCGCTCGGGATCAGCGGCCGCGGTGCTGTCGGTCTGCGTCCTCGCGACGAGCGGGTTGCTCTACACCCGCTACCTGCACTACGACCACAACCTCACGAAGGCTGCGGACATCATCAAGCCCGGAGGGGTGGCGGCGACCGACGGCGCCGAGAACGTGCTGCTCGTAGGGTCCGACAGCCGAACAGGGGCAGGCGACCAATTCGCGCAGGCACCCAAGGGCCAGACGGCCGTCGAGGGCGCGCGATCCGACACCGTGATACTCGCGCACCTCGCGAAGGGCCATCAGGCGGCGACCCTGGTCTCGCTACCGCGCGATTCGTGGGTCACGATCCCGGCGTACACCGATGCCAAGGGTGTCGTGCACCCGGCGCACATGGACAAGTTGAACGCCGCGTTCTCTCTTGGCGGTGCGGCGTTGCTCGTGAGCACGGTTCAGCAGCTCACCGAGATTCACATCGACCACTACGTCGAGATCGATTTCGCGGGATTCCAGAGCATGGTCGACTCACTCGGTGGCGTCGACGTCTGCCTCTCGAAAGCCGCGCACGACGTCCAGACCGGACTGAACCTGTCGGCGGGCACCCACCACCTCGACGGGAAGACGGCACTCGCGTTCGTGCGGCAGCGGTACGGCCTGCCGCTCGGCGACATCGACCGGATCAAGCGGCAGCAGCAGTTCCTGGCGTCGATGGTGCGCAAGGTCGAAAGCGCCGGCACGCTGGCGAACCCGTTGAAGCTGAACGACTTCCTCGACGCCCTGACGAAGTCGATCAGCGTCGATTCGGGCATGAGCGCGAGCGATCTCGCGAAACTGGCCTTGAAGCTGAAAGGTCTCGGCACCGGCAACATCGTGCTGACCACCATGCCGCTGAGTGGCTTCAGCACTCAAAACGGCGTCGACGTCGACGACATCGACGTTCCGAAGGCCACCGCGCTGTTCTCGTCACTGGCTATCGACGCTCCCGGTGGCATCGACGACCAGCGCGACAGCGTCAGCACCACCCGCTGCGCCGTTGACGGTGCCGGCGAGTGCCGTGCACGTCCAGGTGTTCAATGGCGGCGGCGTTACCGGCCTCGCCCGCCGGGCGGCGTCCGATCTGTCGAAGCTTGGTTTTCAGCTTGTCGGAACACCGGCCGATCGCATCAACCACGCGTCGGGCAGCGTCATCGCGTACGGGCCCACCGAGGCTGAGGCGGCGCGCACGTTGCAGGCCGCGATCCCCGGGTCGACACTGCAGGCCAACCCGCAACTCGACACGACTCTGGAACTCACCGTCGGATCCTCCTACGCCGGCGCACATGCACCAGGTGCAGTGCCAACCCAGCGCCAGTGCGACAAGCCCTGCAAATGCCGACACGACGGGCGGGACGACGGCGGCGAACGCCTCGTGCACCGACTGACCGGGAACCACGCCAACCGGGAACCACGGTGCTCCCCCGGACGTGCCCGTTACGATAGGGCCACGGTCGGGCCCGGGGGCGTCAGATGCCGAGCCGCACGATGAGTCGACCGACCGACCAGGAGAATCCGGCCTATGGCTCCCCCGACAGGCCGCCCAAAGGTGCTCGATCCTGCGGGTGAGCAGGCAGCCTATGAGCATGCGCAGCGTCGGGCCCGCATCATCGGCCGCCTTATCGTCGGCTTCTTCGCCGTGGTCGGTGCTCGTCGGCGGGATCATTGGCGTTGCCTTCAAGAAGATCTTCAGCAAGGTCCACTTCCAGAAGCCGCTGAGTCAGGTACTGGCTGGCCAGCGCACGACCCCAACCGGCGCGGCGAAGCCCAATACCGCGACCGGCGGCGGCGCTGCTGGTGGCGGCGGAACGGCGAAGAACATCCTGATCCTCGGAGTCGACAGTCGCCTCGGTGAGAACAGCGCGTTCCAGGTCAAGGGCGCGCCCGGCGCAGACCGAATCGCTGTCTGACACCGCGATCCTCGCCCACCTCGCGGCCAACGGGAAGGACGTGACGCTCGTCAGCATCCCGCGCGACTCCGTCGTCCAGATCCCGGCCTGCAAGAAGGTCGACAGCGACGGCAATCCGATCCTCGACAAGGCAGGTCAGCCGCAATACAGCAAGCCGACGAAGGCACTGTTCAACGAGGCGATCCAGCTCGGCGGCCCTTACTGCTCGGCGCAGACGCTCGAGAATCTGACCGGCGTCCGCATCGACAACTTCCTCGAGATCGACTTCACCGGGCGTCGTGAAGATGTCAAAGGCGATCGGCGGCGTACCCCTCAACATCTGCACGCCCATCCACGACTCCAACACCGGGCTGAACCTGCCCGCGGGGCCGGTCAATCTCGAGGGCGATCAGGCGCTGGCCTTCGTGCGGGCGCGCTACGGCCTCACCGGCGGCGACGACCTGCACCGCATTCAGCGCCAGCAGCAGTTCATGTCGTCGATGGTCCGCAAGGCTTTGTCCTCCGCCAACTTCTTCAACCCGACCACGATGTACAACTTCTACTCTGCGGTCGCCAGCTCGCTGAGCACCGACATGACGAGCTCGCAACTGCTCTCACTTGGCATCAACTACCGGCACACCAACACGTCGAACATCGTGTTCGTCACCGTCCCGACCTATCCAGCGCCGAAGGGTGACCCGTTCTACCAACACCTCTACTGGAGCGAGGACGAAGCGAACGCGCTGTTCGCCGACATTCACGACGACCGCGCAATCCCGGTCTCGAGCGGGTCGAACGTGGCGAACATCACGCTGCCGCGCTCGGCAGTGTCGGTCGAAGTACTGAACGGGACGTCGACCGACGGCCTGGCCCGCCAGGTGCGCGACCAACTCAGCGCCGCAGGTTTCGACGTCGTCTCGATCGGCACTGCATCGAACAGTCCGGTCGCAAAGACGACCGTGGCCTACCAGGCAAGTCACACCACGTCGATGCAGACGCTCGTCGGTGCGCTCAGTGTCGACGCCGCAGGAAGTGCTCGACTCGAGCGCCGGCTCGAACATCGTGCTGACGCTCGGCCAAGACTGGGGTGGCCTTGCCACAGCGTCACCCTCGGCAAGCGCGCCAGCGAGCGCACCTGCGTCGTCGCCGGCGCACGGCGGCTCCGATACCCAACCTCAAGGCGACGAACGCCGGTAACACGAACTGCGTTCAGGGCTGAGCGGCGTCAGTTAGGGCTGGGCGTTCTCGCGTTCCCGTGAACGCAGGATCGCCTCACGCCTGGCGAACCGGGTGCCCCGACGGATCTCCGCCTCACGGAACCGTCTGCGGTCTTCGTCATTTTCCGGCATCACCGGTGGGATCACGCGTGGGTGCTCGTCGTCGTCGATCGCGACGAAGACCAGGTACGCCGATGCGACGTGACGAGAGACATCGCCGGCCTGGTTCCACGGCTGCGCAGTCACCCGGACGCCGACCTCGCACGACGTGCGTCCCGTCCAGTTGACCTGGGCGTCGCAGGTCACGATGTCACCGACGTGGACCGGCACCACGAACTGCAACTCGTCGACGACTGCTGTCACCACCCGCCCGCCGCTGTGCCGCGATGCGACGACGCCGGCGGCTTCGTCGACCAGCCGCATGATCGCGCCACCATGCACGTTGCCCTGCAGGTTCGAGTCGAGCGCGTCGACGATCCGGCTCAGTCGGATGCGCGCATGCGCTGGTCGGCACGCCTCTGCTGTCATCCCTTATCTCGTCGGTCACCGGCTGATCATCCCATGAGGCTCGCCGGGTCAGCCCGGTCAGCGAGGGTCGGGTCGTCGGGTGCTCAGCTATTCGCTGCAGCAGGGTGAGCATGTCGTCGGCGTGCTCTTCCTCCTCGGCCAGGATCTCTTCGAAGATCCTGCGAGTGGTCGGGTCGTTGTGCCCAGCCACGCGATGGTCTCGGTGTAGGCCTGGATGACAACCCGCTCAGCGACGAGATCCTCTTTGATCATGTCGAGTAGCGCATCGGGGGTGTTGTACTCCGTGTGCGAGCGCGACATGAGGGTGTCCGGGTCCATCTCCGGCGTGCCACCGAGTTGGTTGATCCGCTCGGCGAGCCGGTCGGCGTGCACCTGCTCTTCACCAGCGTGCTCGAGGAACTCCGCCGCGGCGGGTTCGGCGTTGAGGCCCTTCGCGCCGAAGTAATGCGCCTTGTATCGCAGCACGCAGACGATTTCGGTGGCGAGCGCGGTGTTGAGAACGCTCAGCACCCGCTCGAGGTCGGCGCCGTACGCCGCCGTGACGGGGCCCTTGTCGAGTTCCTTGCGCGCACGAGCACGAAGTGTCGTCACGTCCGACAGGAACGGGCCGGGCGCGCTCGTTGCCGGCGCCTTTGCGGCAGCCTTCTTCGCGACGGCCTTCTTTGCCGGCGCCTTCTTCTGCGTTGCCATGCGATCCTCCGCTCGTTGGTCCTAGACGTTCCGCTTTCTGCAGTTCACGAGCGATCACGATGCGCTGGATCTGGTTGGTGCCCTCGTAGATCTGGGTGATCTTCGCATCTCTCATCATGCGCTCGACCGGATAGTCCTTCACGTACCCGTAACCGCCGAACAATTGGACCGCGTTGGTCGTGACCTCCATCGCGACGTCGGAGGCGAAGCACTTTGCGGCCGCCCCGAAGTATCCGAGGTCGCTACTGCCCGATTCAGAACGCGCCGCAGCACTGTAGGTGAGTGCCCTGGCCGCCTCGATCTTCATCGCCATGTCGGCGAGCATGAACTGCACGCCTTGAAAATCGCCGACGGGGACGCCGAATTGATGCCGCTCGACCGGTGTAGTCGACCGCCGCATCGAGGGCACCCTGAGCGATCCCGAGAGCCTGAGCGGCGATCGTGACGCGCGTGTGATCGAGCGTTTGCCAAGGCGGTCTGCAGGCCCGTGCCCTCGTCGCCGATCAACCGCCACGACGGTATCCGGCACCCGTCGAAGTACATCTCGCGAGTCGGTGACCCTTTGATGCCGAGCTTGCGCTCGGGTGCGCCAAACGTGAGACCTGCGTCGTCCTTCTCGACGACGAACGCCGATATGCCGCGCGAACCTGCAGACGGATCAGTGACAGCGAAGACCGTGTAGTACAACGACTCGCCGGCACCGCTGATCCACCGCTTCGTTCCGGTGAGCACCCAATCGTCGCCGACGTGTTCGGCGCGGGTCGTCATCGCCATCGCATCGCTGCCGGCGTCGGGCTCGCTCAACGCGTACGAGAACATCGCTTCACCACGAGCCACCGGCGGAAGATAACTCTCTCTCAACTGCTCGGACCCAACCGCCAGTAACGGCAGGGTTCCTAGCTTGTTGACGGCAGGGATCAATGCCGACGACGCGCACGCGCGCGCGACCTCCTCGATCACGATCGCCGTCGCCAGCGCGTCGGCACCCGCGCCCCCGTACTTCTCGGGAATATGCGGCGCGTTGAAGCCCGACTGAGCGAGCGCCGCGTGCACATCCCACGGAAACTCCGCGCTCTCGTCAGTGTGTGCGGCGCGCGGCGCGATCCGCGCGTCGGCGAGAGCGCGCACGCTCGCGCGCAGCTCCTGGTACTCGGGCGGCAACGCGAATACTCCGAACGGGGGAACTTCGCCTGCCACGGTCATTCGGAACGCTCCCGCCTGGGCCAGCTCGAGTCAACTTGATCGTAGGCCGGAAATCGCGCTGATCGCTGGGTTAGCATCGTTGGACTGAAAGCTCGCAATATGACGCCACTGGCCGCTCGAAGGGACCATTGTGACTTTCCGACTTAGCGTGATCGGCACCGGATACCTCGGGGCGACGCACGCTGCATGCATGGCCGAACTCGGCTACGAGGTGATCGGCTATGACGTCGACGAAGCCAAGATCGAAATGCTGCGCTCGGGACGCGTACCGTTCTACGAGCCAGGGCTGCCCGAGCTGCTGAGCAAGCAAGTCGAGGCCGGTCGGTTGCGCTTCACCACCGACATCGCCGAGGTTGCCGAGTTCGCCGACGTCCACTTCATCTGCGTCGGAACGCCGCAGATGAAGGACAGCTACGCCGCCGACATGCAATACGTCCGCGCAGCCGTCGAGTCGCTCGCGCCCTTGCTGACCCGTGAGTCGCTCGTCGTCGGCAAGTCGACGGTTCCCTCGGGCACCGCCGCCGCCCTCGCCGCGCGGATCGCCGAACTCGCACCCGGCGGTGACGCGGTCGAACTCGCCTGGAACCCGGAGTTCCTCCGCGAGGGCTTCGCGGTCAAAGACACCCTGACTCCCGAGCGACTCGTGATCGGCGTCGAATCCGGGCACGCCGAGAAGATCCTGCGCGAGGTCTGGGGCCCGCTGACCGACACCGGCATTCCCCTGATCGTCACCGACTTCGCCACCGCCGAACTCGTCAAGGTCGCTGCGAACTCGTTCCTCGCGACAAAGATCTCGTTCATCAACGCGATGGCCGAGATCTGCGAGACCACCGGTGCCGACGTCACGCAGCTCGCTGCCGCGCTCGCTCTCGACTCCCGGATCGGCGGCCGCTTCCTGCACGCCGGCCTCGGGTTCGGTGGCGGGTGCCTACCCAAGGACATCCGCGCGTTCATGGCTCGTGCCGAGGAGCTTGGCGTCGACCAGGCGGTCGGCTTCCTGCGCGAGGTCGACGCCATCAACCAGCGCCGCCGCGCGCGCATGGTCGACCTCGCACGCGAGCAGGTCGGCGGCGACTTCGCCGGCAAGCGGGTCGGCGTCCTTGGGGCCGCCTTCAAGCCGAACAGCGACGACATCCGCGACTCCCCGGCCCTCGACGTCGCCGCAACCGTGCAGCGCGCAGGTGCCGTGGTGACGGTCTTCGACCCGCAGGCGATGGCCAACGCGAAGCTGAAGTACCCGCAGCTCGGCTATGCGAGCTCGACCGATCGAGGCCTGCACAGGTGCCGACGTTGTGCTGCACCTGACCGAATGGCAGGAGTTCCGCGACCTCGACCCGTCGACGCTGTCTGACGTCGTCGCCGGGCGGCACATCGTCGACGGACGCAACGCTCTTGACCCCACTCGCTGGCGCGACGCGGGTTGGAGCTTCCGAGCCCTCGGGCGGCCCTCTTCGTGACATCCGCAGGCACCGACGTGTATCAAGACCCCGCGGTGATCCGCCGGGTACTTGCCGACACGTCGGTGTGGGCGATCGTCGGGCTCGGGGGCGACCCGCACCGGCCGGCGTACCAGATCGCCGCGTTCCTCCAGGCCCACGGCAAGCGCATCGTGCCGGTGCATCCGCGCGCCGCCGAGGTGCTCGGTGAGCCGGGTTACGCGACGCTCGCGGAGATTCCGTTCGCGATCGACGTCGTCGACATCTTCCGGCGATCTGATGCTGCTGGCCGTTTCGTCGACGAGGCGATCGAGTGCGGCGCGAAGGCGGTGTGGCTCCAGCTCGGCGTCATCGACGAAGAGGCGGCCGCTCGCGCGGCCGCCGCGGGCCTCGATGTCGTCATGGACACCTGCCCGCACATCCAATGGCCGCTGCTCGGACCCCCCGATCGGGCGCGCGCATAAGACGGCGTCCAGCAGTACAGCACCGCCACCTGCGTGCCGATTGAAGGGCCGTGACGTGGTTCCCGTGGATCACCGCATCCACCACAGGGCGCGCATCAGCGCGTGTCGATGCCGCCCGAGCCGCCGCGTCCGCCGTCCACGCCACCGCGATTCGCGCCGCGCTCGCCGAGCACGCCGCAGCAGGCAGGGCACCGAGCGTCCGCTCCTGAGCTACGACGAAGCCGTCGCGCTGGTGTGCCAAGCCACCGGCTGGCCGGTCGGCCACGTCTGGGCGCCCGCGCCTGAGGGCTGGCGCTCGGCTGGTGCGTGGTACGACGCCGGCCCCGAGTTCGCCGATCTCAAAGCCTCGACCGCCGCCACCGACCTCGGCTCCGGCCGCGGCATCGTGGCCGCGGTCCTTCACCTGGAGGCCAGCCGGATCCTGCCGGGTCTCGCCGGCTTGGGCTCCACCGTCCGCGAACGCGATGCCGCCGCGCTCGGGCTCACGACCGTTGTCGGGGTCCCGCTGCGTCGAGACGGCAGCATCGAAGCGGTGTTCGAGTTCGTGAGCCCGTCTCATGTCGAGGCCGAGGACTCCCTCGCTGATGCGCTGCTCGCGGTCGTCGCGATTGCCCGACGACGCGTTCCGACGGCGACGGACGCAGACCCGGCCGCGGCTGCCGCACGCAAGACCGTGCTCCTCGACATCGCGATGCCGATCGACCTCGCCGGCTGAGCCGCGAGCTCGCGCAGCGGTTAGTTCAGCCGCCGCGATGAGCCGCTGGAGTGCGGCATCCTTGGCGCGCACCTGCTCGGCAAGAACGCCCTGGAACTCGACAATCTGCGCGCGCAGACCCTCGTCGGTCGCCCCGAGGATGCGGACCGCGAGAAGGCCGGCGTTTCGGGCCGCGCCGACACCGACCGTGGCCACGGGCACCCCGGCCGGCATCTGCACGATCGACAGCAACGAGTCGAGGCCGTCGAGTTGCTTCAACGGCACGGGGACGCCGATCACCGGCAGCGCCGTCGCGGCTGCCAGCACACCGGGCAGGTGGGCGGCGCCGCCGGCCCCGGCGATGATGACCTGAAGGCCGCGGGCGGCGGCGGTTTCGCCGTATTCGAGCGTGGCGTGCGGCAGCCGATGTGCCGATGAGACCTTGACCTCGTAGGCGATGCCGAACTCCGCCAACGCCTGCCCGGCGGCTTCCATCACCGGCCAATCAGAGTCGCTACCCATCACGATCCCGACGCGGGTGACCGGCGAAGTCATGCGGCTCTCCTGGGCAGGTACGGGCGGGACGGCGTCACCCTATCCGCGCGCCCCCGGCGTCCGTGCCTGACCCGTCCTTCTTCAGGCGCCTGGAAGGCCGAGCTCGCGGGCGATGAGCATGCGCTGCACCTCGCTGGTGCCCTCGCCGATCTCGAGGATCTTCGAGTCCCTCCAGAATCGGGCCACCGGCGACTCGTTCATGAAGCCGTATCCGCCGTGGATCTGAGTCGCCTCGCGGGCGTTCGTGACGGCGATCTCGGACGCGTACAGCTTGGCCATCGCCGCCTGCTTCTTGAACGGTTTGCCGGCCAGCATGCGAGCAGCGGCGTCGTGATAGGCGAGGCGCGCGGTGTGCGTCCGCACCGCCATGTCGGCGATCTTGAACTGGATCGCCTGGAACGCACCGATCGCCGAACCGAACGCCTTGCGCTGTGTCGCGTAGGCGATCGACTCGTCGACGCAACCCTGTGCGAGCCCGACCGCGAGAGCGGCGATCGCGATCCGGCCCTCGTCGAGAATCGACAAGAAGTTGGCGTAGCCCCGGCCCTGTTCACCGAGCAGATTCGCCTCCGGGACCACGACGCCGGCCAGTGAGACTTCCCTCGTGTCGGAGGCATGCCAACCAACTTTTGAATAGGACGCCGCGGTGCGGAGCCCGGCACTCGGCACCGGCACGAGCAGGGACGAGATCTCCTTGCGCCCCGCAACTTCGCCGGTGACCGCGGTCACGGTGATCAGGCGCGTGATGTCGGTGCCCGCGTTGGTGATGAACGCCTTCGTCCCGTCGATGCGCCACACCCCGTCGGCGAGCACTGCTCGTGTGCGGGTCGCACCGGCATCGGTTCCGCCGTCGGGTTCGGTGAGACCGAACGCCGCCAGGGCTTCACCGCTCGCGAGTTGCGGTAACCATGTCGTGCGCTGCTCGTCGGTGCCGAACCTGAACACCGGCATGGCGCCAAGTGACACCGCGGCCTCGAGAGTGATCGCGACGGAGGAGTCGACGCGCGCAAGTTCTTCGATCGCAAGGCAGAGCGCGAAGTAGTCGCCGCCCATGCCGCCGTACTCCTGCGGGAACGGCAGCCCGAACAATCCCATCTGGGCCATCCCTGCGACGATGTCGTAGGGAAACTCGTGTGACTCGTCCATGGCGGCCGCTCGGGGAGCCACTACCTGGCGGGCGAAATCCTGCACCGTGGAACGTAACGCCCCATGTTCGTCGTCCAATGGGTAGTCGAACTCGGAGGTTCCACTGACACCGGCAGCCATGCAGACATCCCCTTCCTTGAGGTCCCTCGAGGGTACAGGCTGCCGCAGGGTGCCCAGATCAGACAGCTTCCCTCAGCATGTCCCATTTTCACCCGATATCCTGTGGCGTGGCCCGAAGTCGGACTGGTCAGACGGCGCATCGTGCGCCCCACCCGAGGTGGTGACGTGAACGTCGTGCGATCCCTCTACGGGCGCGTCGCGCACCTACGCCACGAGGTCGCAAAGTTCGGCAGCGTCGGGATTGGCTGCCTTCGTCATCGACGCCGGCCTGTTCAACTACCTGGTGACGCCCGAGGGCTCGCTCCACAAGCACCCGCTCACCGCGCAAAGCCGTATCGACTGCCGTGGCTGCCACGTTCGCATACTTCGCCAACCGGCATTGGACCTGGCGTCATCGCAGCCGCACCGGCCTTGGTCGCGAGTACGCCCTCTTCTTCGTCGTGAATCTGATCGGTCTCGGCATCGCCGACTCCTGCCTGGCGATCTCGGAGTACGGCCTGCACCAGCACTCGAGCCTGGCGAAAAACATCTCCGCCAACGTGATCGGGCTCGTGCTTGCGACGTCGTTCCGCTGGTGGGCCTACCGGCGGTGGGTATTCATCGACGTCGACGAACCAGAGCGCAGTGAGGAAGCGGCCGAAGCCTCCGTCGTCTAGACCCGTCACGCCCGCGTTGGCGGCAGGAAGATCGCGAATATCGGCGGGCGAGGTTGTGCAAGTTCGAGCCGTCCGCCGTCCGCTGATACCAGGTCACGGGCTAGCGCGAGGCCTAGTCCGGTGCTCTGCGCTCCGCTGAAGGAACGTTCGAAGATGTGCGGGACGAGCTCGTCAGGCACGCCGGGGCCCTCGTCGTGGACTTCGAGCACGACGTGATCACTCGCGTGCCGCGGTGTGCACGGTGACCGTACCGGCGCCATGCACGAGTGCGTTGTCGATCAGCGTGGCGACGACCTGCGCGAGACCGCCGGGCGTGGCGAACACCTTCAAACCCGGACTCCCATCGCGCACAAGTTTCCGCTGTGCCCGCCGAAACGCCGGCTCCCACTCGACCGCCTGCTGAGCAAGCACCGCGTCGACATCGACGAGTACGCCTGACGCCGTGCGCGCGCTGCGGCCGTGCTCGGCGAGAAGTGAGTCGACGACCGCCGCGAGCCGCTCGGCCTGCACCAACGCCGCCGTTGCGTCCTCGCGAATCGCCGGCTCGGTCGACGTCGCGACGATCTCTTCGAGCCGGATCGACAGGGCGGTCAACGGGCTGCGTAACTGATGTGACGCATCGGCCGCCAGCGCGCGCTCGGCGCCGAGCAACCGACCGATCTCTTCGGCGCTGCGGTCGAGAACCTCGGCGACCCTGTCGAGTTCGGGCACGCCGTAACGATGGTTGCGAGGGCGCGGGTCGCCGGCACCGAGTTGTTCGGCGCCGACCGCGAGATCCTCCAGCGGCCCGGCGAGTCGCTTTGCTTGTCGCCTCGCCAGTTCGACCGCCGCGGCGAGCGCGACGACGGCGGCGCCGGCCACCCCGAACCACACGCTCGCCACTCGTCGTTCGTGGAGTTCGCCGACTCGACGACGGTGACGGCCTCACCGTGCGCGCCAAGTGCGATGCCCTTCTCGACCGAGCCCTTGATCGTCGTACCGGTCGACACCAGCAAGCCGTTGCGGCGGACGGAGATGAAGCGGTCGTCGCCGGCGAACTGCCCGAGCACGTCGCCGGTGCCCGCCACGGAAGTGTCTGTCTCGCCGTTGACGGCGGCGGCGACCTGGGCGGCCTCGGCGTTGATCCGCTTTTGAGCTTCGGCGCGGATCAGACGCGTCGTGACGATGCCGAGCGGTATCCCGAGCAGGATCACCGAGACGACAGCGACCCCCAAGGTGGAGATCAGGAGCCGCCTACGCACCGCGCCCTCCTCGGCGTCGCGGCCGCTCGCACTGACAAGGTCAGCGCGACGGGTTCACCCCAACTCGAAGCGGAATCCGAGACCACGAACCGTGGTGATGAGCCGCGGCGATGCGGCATCGTCGCCGAGCTTTCGCCGCAGCCACGAGATGTGCATGTCGAGCGTTTTCGATGAGGTGCCGCGGCTGGCATCCCATACGTCGCGCATCAGCTGGTCGCGGGTGATCACCTTGCCGGCCCCGAGCACCAAGGTGTTCAGCAGGTCGAATTCCTTTGCAGTCAGCGTTAGCTCTTCGTCGCCAAGCCATGCACGCCGCGACTCGGCGTTGACGCGGACGCCGTTCACGTCAGGCACCTCGGTGCCGCCGCGGCGCAGCAACGCCCTGACGCGCGCGAGCAACTCGGCGAGCCGAAACGGCTTGGTGACGTAATCGTCGGCACCGGCATCGAGACCGACCACCAGGTCGACCTCCTCGACCCGTGCCGTCAGCACCAAGACGGGAACCGAGCGACCTTCGGCCCGCAGCCTGCGGCAGACCTCGAGACCGTCCATCGTCGGGAGCCCGAGGTCGAGGACCACCAGGTCGATCCCTCCGGCCAGCACGAGGCGCAGCGCCTCGCCGCCTTCGTCGCGAACGGAGACTTCGTAACCTTCGCGGCGCAGGGCGCGAGCCAGTGGCTCCGATATCGACGGATCATCCTCGGCGAGCAAGACGGCGGTCATGGCGAAATGGTATGTGCCAACGCCGCTAAACCGGAGTGATCCCGTGACGGCGTTGTGAAAATCGCCCGATCCTTGGTCCGGACGACGTCGAGCCGTCGTATCAGGGAGGCGCGCAGATCCTCCGGCTCGACAATGTCGTCGACGACCAGTTCCGCGGCCAGTCGCACGATGTCAATGTCCGCCTCGTACTCCGCGCGGAGGTCGGCGACCGTAGCCGCCCGCTCCTCGTCGTCCGCTATCGCTGCCAGTCTGTTCGCATGAACCGCGTTGACGGCCGCATCGGCGCCCATCACCGCGATCTTCGCGGTCGGCAACGCAAGCGTCGCGTCGGGCTCGAATCCCGGGCCGGCCATCGCGTAAAGACCGGCGCCATAAGCCTTGCGCACGATCACCGAGAACTTCGGAACCGTCGCCTCGGAGACAGCGCTCACCATTTTCGCGCCGTGCCTGATGATGCCTTGCTTTTCGACTGCCGTGCCGACCATGAATCCGGGGACGTCGGCGAGGAACACCAGCGGCACGTTGAATGCGTCGCACAGGGAGATGAAGCGGGCGCCCTTGTCGGCGGAGTCGACGAACAGCACACCGCCTTTGTGAAGCGAGTTGTTGGCGACGATGCCGATCGGGCGGCCGTCGAGGCGGGCCAGCCCGACCACGAGTTCGCGCGCCCACAGCGCATGTAACTCGAAGAAGCTGTCGGCATCGACGAGTCCGCGGATGAAGCGCAGCATGTCGAAGGCCACCCGCTCGTTCGCAGGAACCAGTGCACGCAGATCGATCGGCTCGGGGTCGCGCGCAAGAGTGTGCGGTGCTTCGCCTCGCCAGTTCGACGGCAGGAACGACAGGTAGCGGCGAATCGCGTCGAGCGCCTCGTGCTCGGTCTGCACGAGCACGTGCCCGACCCCCGATTCGGTGCAATGCATGCGAGCGCCACCCATCGCTTCGAGGGTGGTCTTCTCGCCGGTGACCATCTCGACCATGCGGTCGGAGCCGAGGTACATCGACGCGTTGCCCTCGACCATGATGACGACGTCGCAAAACGCCGGCACGTAGGCACCGCCTGCGGCACTTGGACCGAACAGTGCGCAGACCTGAGGAATCGAGCCACTGGCTCGCACCTGGGTGTGGAATAGGTGGCCAGCACCTCGCCGTCCGGGAAACATCGCTACCTGATCGGTGATGCGAGCGCCTGCAGAATCGACCAGGTAGACCAGCGGAATCCCTACTGTGTAAGCGAATTCCGCGATGCGCAGCATCTTCTCGACGCTGCGTGCGCCCCACGAGCCCGCCTTGACCGTCGAATCATTGGCAAGCAAGCGCGACCGGTCGACCGTCGATCGTGGCGGTGCCTGTCACCACCCCGTCAGCCGGCAGATCTGCAGCAAGCGCGTTCGCGAACGCACCGTCCTCGACGAACGAGCCGTCGTCGACCAGCAATCGCACCCGTTCGCGCGCGAACAGCTTGCCTTTCGCGGCGTTCGCCTCGTGATACTTCATCGCGCCGCCGGCAATGATGCGCGCGCGCATCTCGGCCGGAGTCTGATCGCTCATTCGCCGAATGTACCCACCTGAGGTACTCGATGGTTGCCCAAGCAAGATGGTGGGGTGGTCGAATATCGCGATCCGCCAGGCGAAGCGCCGTGGGCGATGCCAATCGTGGTGCGGGTCGAAAGGGGCGCGGAGCCGACCGCCGCCGCTGTCGCAGAGGCCGCCGCGACCGCGGTCGTTCGACTGCTCGACGATCCGCGCAGCACCGGAGGCGACTGGCACCCGCAGGTTCAGCGGTGGATCGACGGCCGGATCCGCAAGGTCGCCCGCCGTGCCCGCGGCGCACAGTGGGACGCCGCGTCGCAACTGCCAGGGATCACGGTCGTTCACGCCGGCGCCGAAGTGCGCGCCTTCGTTCCGGGGTCGACCGATGCGGTGCCGCCTGCGATCGCCAAGCTCCAAGTGGCCGGCCTCGATCTCGACCCCGGCACCCCGTCGTCCGATATGCCTGGTGTTCTTCGCCGTCGCGATCACCCCGCTCGTCGCGATGAGTCCCCTCAAGGCAGCCGTGCAGGTCTCCCACGCCGCCCAACTAGCACTAACGACACTCGCAGGGACGCCGAGTGGTGCCCGCGACCTCGACGGCTGGCGAGCAACGGGGTTCGGCGTACGGCTCGTGCGACCGAATTCCGACGAGTGGGCCCGCCTGACGGCGTCGGCGCACGTGGTGGTTCGCGACGCCGGGTTCACCGAGATCCCGCCGGACACCCAGACCGCCGTCACACTCTGGCCACGCGCGCTATGACCGCGCGACCTGCTCAGCGGAAGCGGCCCGTCGGGGGCGAAGGCGGGCTTGAACTGCCGCAGCGAGCACTCCGACAACCAGGGCGGTCTCGTGTTCGCGGCCGTCGATGTTCGGCTGAAACACCGCTGCAACCGTCAAGGCGACCATCAGCAGCGCGAGGGTCGCGTACGCATGCCGGC
The DNA here is from genome assembly GCA_963809135.1 of uncultured Actinomycetes bacterium. Lineage (GTDB taxonomy): Bacteria > Actinomycetota > Actinomycetes > Acidothermales > Acidothermaceae > PALSA-607. The sequence continues at coordinate 270,816 of CAWEIG010000008.1, read as the reverse complement.
GCGCAAGAAGCCACGCTCCGATAGCGGTCGTTATGCCCGATGGGCCGGTGTCGAGCATGCCGGCTTGGCTGAGCGGGAGCCCGATGTGCAGAGCGGCGCCGTAGATGATCATCACGCGCGCGGCCATCGTGCTCGCGAACTGGGCAAGCCCGCCGACCACCGTCAGACCGGGACGGCCCAGCAGAAGTTCGGCCACGCCAAGTACCGCGGCGACCTGGATCACGGCTGCCCACCACGGCAGGTCGAACGTCGGGAGGAACACCGACGCCGGAAGTCGCACGACCTCAACGTTCAAGGGCTGGGCGGCGTACGCATCGCCGACCTTGACCAGGGCATCTCGGCCCTGCGGCGCATGCCACACGCCCGACACCGCCACCGTCAGGAGGCACGCAACAGTGGCAAGCCACGGGCGGCGACCGGACCGCCACGCTCTACTCACGTCAACAAGCAGCGACCGCAGTTCCTCGCTAAGTCGCCGCCCATAACGCCGGATCGCGGACAGCGGCACCTCCCTTTGCCGACAGGGAAATCGTAGGTCCCTTAACCGCAGCGTTTCACCCAGGTGTGACAGGCGCGAACGCGCGACGCACCTGCGGCAATACGTCGGTGCCGAGCAGTTCGATCGCGCGTCATCACGCGATCGTGGGGCACCCCGGCCCAGTCCATCTGCATCGCGTAGCGGTCGGCGCCGACGAGCGTGCCGACGGAGATCAGTCGCTCGGCGACCTCGCTCGGGCTGCCCGCGAAGATGCCCTGGGCGCCGTGCGCCGCCTGGTCGTATTCGGCTCTGCTCGGAATAGCCCACCCGCGGGCCTTCGCGCCGTACTTCATCGTCTCCAACCAGTACGGATAGAACGCCTCCTTCGCGTCTTGTGAGTCACGGGCGATCAGCCCGATGGCGCCCATCGTGACGTTGAGTGCCGCAGGGTCGTGCCCGGCTGCAACACCGGACTGGCGGTACAGGTTCACCAGAGAGGCGAATCGTTCCGGGAGACCGCCGATGACGGCGTACACGATCGGCAACCCGCGCACGCCGGCACGCATCGATGACTGCGGGTTGCCTCCGGTCGCGATCGAGATGCGCAAGTGTTCGCCATAAGGGCGGGGCAACACGGTCGCCTCGTCGAGCGGCGCCCGGAATCGGCCTGACCAAGTGACCGGATTTCCGCGGTCGAGGGCAAGAAGCAGCTCGAGTTTCTCCTCGTACAACTCCTCGTAGTCGTCGAGGTTCGCACCGAACAACGGAAACGACTCGATGAACGAGCCCCTGCCCGCAAGCAGCTCCGCGCGTCCGCGGCTGAGCTGGTCGAGGGTGGTGAACTGCTGGTAGACCCGCACCGGATCCTCGGTACTCAACACCGTCACAGCAGAGGCCAGCGTGAGCTGCTTCGTGATGCTGGCGGCAGCAGCAAGCACGGTGCCGGGGTTGGAAATCGCGTAGTTGTCGAGGTGGTGTTCACCGAGCCCGTAGAACGAGAGCCCGAGTTCGTCGGCGAGCTTCATCCGTTCGAGGGTGTTCGCGTACTGCTCTGCAACCGACACCTGAACGCCGGTAAACGGGTCAGGGTGTCGATCGCCAAAGCTGTAGATGCCGAGGTCCATGCTGGTGTGAACCCACACTTCCCCATCGTTGTTTCCGACTGATCAGAACACATCACACCCTCTGCGGCGTCTTTGGTCTCATCGGACGCTGCTGGCGACTTCCTCAAGGCGGTCGGGGGGACATCACAGGGGCCTTCGCAGGTCGTCACCTACGGGCCTAGGGTCCGCGGTCATACCTCGTGGGTCGTAAGAGTCGGCGCCGCTGGGACCTTGTCCCCTTTCCGCTGATGGGCGCACGGAGGGACGCTGATCTTGATCACGGAGGCGACGATGCGGCCATCGACGCAGAATGAATGACTTCTGGCACGACCTCGGCTACGGCTATCGCCACTGGATCGTCGCCGCCGGCAAGGAGCAGTCGTTTTGGATCCTTGTCGCGTTCCTCCTTACCTTCTCCGTCGTGCGAGCTATGACCCACCTAATCCGCGCCGGTCACGGCCCGTTTCGCAACCTACGCGTCGGCGGCACCCACCTGCACCATCTCGTGCCCGGCATCGTGCTCTTGCTCATCAGCGGCTACCTGTCGAACGCGATCCACCCACGAGCTGGCCGCACCGCCGTCGCTGTTCTGTTCGGCATCGGAGCGGCCCTGACTCTCGACGAGTTCGCGCTATGGGTGCACCTCAAAGACGTGTACTGGCTCAAGCAAGGCCGGCGCTCGATCGACGCCGTCATCGTCGCCACCACCATCGCCGGCCTCGTCGTCCTCGGCTTCGGGTTCTGGAAGAACACGGTCCACCTCATCGGACGGCAACTTTGACCATCACGCAAACCTGGGCGCGACGGCCGTACTCGCGGCACGTGCTCACGACGTTGCCGAGTAGATAGGCAGTGTCGCCCATGGTGGCGGCCGCGCCTCAGTGGCGGGGCTACTTGAACGGCACGGTGACCGGGGTGATGAGGGGGGTGTAAACGGCGAAGAAGTCACGGTCGTCGGGTACGAGGTAGCGGGTGGCAGGTTGCTGCCAGTTAGGGACGATCTTGTCGGGGACCAAGCCCGGCTGGTGGCGGTAGGTGATGAGGGAGGGCCATTCGGGGTTGATGTCGAGTTGCATCGCCTTGATCGCGCCCGCGTGTTGCAGCAGGCGTGCCAGTGAGTCGACGGTCTGTCCGTCGGCGGCGGCGTAGATCAGGTTGCCGTTGCTGTCGATGCCGGCGCCTGTCCGCCATACGCGCACGGCGTTGCCTAGCGTGGCGCCCCACAGGTGGCGGTCTTTGAGGGCCGGGTTCAGTTGGCTGTTCCAGACGATGGGCGGCAGGCTTTGCCGGGTGAAGGCGTACTGCGGGCCGGGGTCGGGGCCGCCGTGCCAGATGACGATGTCGACGCGCCCGTCGCGGTAGCCCACCAGGGTGGCCAGCCCGTCCTTCAACGGTTCGTTGGTCAGGCCGTTGTCGGAGGATCCGTTGTGTCCGTCGGTAAAGATGAACCCAGCGTTGAAGGTCGCCAGCAGCCGTCCGCGTTGCCCTGCCGGCACCTGCGCCGGTCCGCGTACGGCTGCCCGCGGTGGCTCGTAGCGGCCGGGGTAGTAGGCGAGTTGGGTGCGGGTGTGGTCGAACCAGGCGACATAGGCCACTGTGCGCGGGTACGCGGCCTCCGGGCGAAACGTCGTGACGAGAACGGGCGGCCCGCCTGCCACATCCGGGCCGGTCGGCTGCCAGCTCCCCTCATTTGGCAGGGCCGGTGAGATCACCGGCTGGACGGCAGCCGGCAGCCCGGGCACCGGCGTCGCTGGGGGTGGAACGGAAACGGTTGGCGCCGCGGTGTCCGCGGAGGTAGTTGGGGTAGGTCGAGTGGCAGCGGGAGCGGTAGTCGGGGCCAGTCCGACCGAGGGCAGCGTGGCCAGCGGCGGACCGCCTGGGTGCGGCGCCTTGATCCAGCCGTAATACACATGTTCGGTCTCGTCAACGAGCCAGTTCCCATGATGCGAGCGCACCCACTCAACGCTGCGCACCGCGAGCGGCAAGCTGGACGGTTGCTCCGCCGTCGTCATGTACGAATACAAGGCCGGCGAGAACAAGACGACGAACACCGTGACCCACACCGGCCATCGCCGACGCGATCGGGACCGTCGCAAAGCTGACCGCGTGTTCGCGGCCGCGTTCATCCGCAACGTGTCGACGGTTGGGTCGGCGTAGTGCCGACGGGCGCTCAAGAGTCGGGTTCCGTCGGGCGTATACAGCAGCCCGGCGCCGGGCCGGGCAGGTCGTCGCCGGCGTGTTGCCCGACGATGGCCTTCGTCTTCGGGTCGATCAACACGACGCGTCGCCGATGGTCGTTGTCGATATTGACCACGCCGATAGGCAAGCGGGATCGCCCGGCCGAATCGTTGACCTCATGAAACTACGATGCTGATCCGGCCTGACGAATGAGTGACGCCCAAGTGATCCAGGAAAACGCTGCGCGAGTCGGTGGCACGGCACGTGCGTCTGCGGCTGACAGTTCAGATGAGCGCGAGGATCGTGCCCGTGGCGTCGTATTCGCCCGTTGTCAATCCGAGCGCCGCGGCAACCCGAGCGCCGCCGGGCCACGTGTGACCGCCGCCTTTGACCGTCACGAGTTGGGCGCCGCACGCGTACGTGGTCGTGACAATGTGCGGGGCGATCGAACTGGTAATCGCGTGCGCGCAGCCGTCGAGTAGCAGCCCAGGCCGCTATCGCGGGGATCGCAGCGGGGGCGGCGGGATAGCCACGGCGACCGTCCGGGCCACCGCTGTACGGATCGAGCGGGTCGGCGTCGCCGTGGACAGCGATCATCCGCATTGGCCGGCAGCCGAGCCGCGGTTCGGTTGACGCCGCGACCGTGACGACCGCGCGGAAGCTGACGTGCAAGCTGCAGGCCGCGAAGGCCGCCATGACGCCGCCGTCGCTGATGCCGGTGATCACGATGCGGGCAGCGTCGGCGCATTCAGTGGTGACCAGCCGGGTGATCAGCGTCGACAGAAACGCCCGATCGTCGTAGCCCGTCGTGCCGGAGAAATTCCAGGATCGCGCGGGACCCGCGCCCTGGGGCAGCACCGCCAGCACACCCGCGGCCATGGCACGTGCAGGCAGCCTGCTTTGGGCGGCGAACTGTTCGGGGGTCTGACCATAGCCGGGTAGCCCGATCACCAGACCGAGCCTGCGGCGTCCCGTGTCACCACCCGGGACAGCGAGCAGCGCCCGCCGCCCGCCCGGCAGCACGAGAACCGTCGTGCCCGCGGCGCGGCCAACTCCGCAGCCGGCCGAGATGCTCGAAGTGGCGCGGCCAGTCAGCTGTGGCGTCGCCGTCGTCGAGGACAGCCGGCGCGACGTTTCGACCGCCAGCGGCAGCTGCGATGTCCCGGTCGACACCACCGCCGTGGGCAACGCGCTGGACGACATCGCCGAGGGACCTGCCAACGCAGACATCGTGTTCAGGCCCGACCGCGCCAGGCGGGGGTGTGGTCCGCCGCATGCCGAGATCGCGAGCAGCAAGACGATCGCAGCTGCGCAAAGTCGACGGCACACGGCCCTAAGCATCCCCGCTCAAGCGACCACGTGTGCAGCGCGCCTCAACTCGGACCCCTCCGACACGAGAGAACGCCACGCGGATTGGGCGCGGCGACTCACCGAGCACTCACGAACCAGTGTGGCCGGAATACGCGCAGACTGGTCGGCATGCGACACCGCCGACTGATCGCCTTCCTCGTCTGCAGCATGCTCGCGCTCGCAGCCTGCACGTCCAGCCACCCGAAGTCGTCCCCGTCGAGCGCGTCAGCGTCGGCGGCTCGCTGCAGCATCGAGTGCCGGGACGTCGAGTGCGATCGCTTCGAGCGCGGCTGCATCGTCGCCTGCAGCTGCCGCGTCGAGCCAGCGAGCACGCAGCTGCCGCCACCACTGCATCGCGCGACCGCCACCGCTTCAGCCAATCCGGCCGCGATCTGGCCGACGTATCACCACGACGCGGCTCGTACTGGCAACGCCGGCGCCGTCCCCGCCGTCACCGCATTGAAGGTGAGTGCTAAGGCGAAGCTCGACGGCGCGATCTACGCAAGCCCGTTGGTCTTGCGTGACAGCAAGGGCGATCTCATCATCGCGGCGTCCGAGAACAACACGCTGTACGGGTTGCGCAACAACGGCAGTGTCGTGTGGTCGCGCCACATCGGCACACCCGTCAACGGATCGACGCTGCCGTGCGGCAACATCAACCCGACCGGCATCACCGGCACACCCGTCTATGACCCAGCGACCGGCCTCGTCTTCGCGGTCGCGTTCTTGACCGGTGACAAGCACGTGCTGGTTGCAGTCAACGCTGAAACCGGCGCGGTCGCCTGGACCCGACCTGTCGATCCTCCCGGTTCGAACTCCAACGTCGAGCAGGAACGCGGGGCGCTGTTGCTCACCGGGGGTCGCGTGTGGGTGCCGTACGGCGGTTTGGACGGCGACTGCGGGCCGTATCACGGCTACGTCGTGGGCGTCACAACGTCAGGTCAGGGCGCCGCATCGATCTACCAGGTACCGAGCTCACGCGAGGCCGGCATCTGGACACCCGCCGGACCTGCAGCCGATGCCGCCGGGCACGTCTACGTCTCGGTTGGCAATGGTGCGCAGACCGATGCCAATGCCAAGTACGACATGAGCGACTCGGTCATCGAACTCAACGGCACCAGCGTCGTGTCGTTCTTCGCTCCGGCGACATGGGCCAGTGAGAACGCCGCCGACCTCGACCTCGGCACGACCGGCCCGGTGATATTGCCGACCGGTCAGGTCTTCGTCGCAGGTAAGAACGGCAACGCATACCTCATGAAGCAAGGCGCGCTTGGCGGGCTCGGCGGCAAGGTACCGAGCATCGCGATCTGCACTGCGTTCGGTGGCGCCGCGTACACGGCCGGCACGATCTACATCCCGTGCACGAACGGCGTGCGAGCCGTGCACATCGCGGGTTCGACGATGACGCCCGTCTGGCACGCAGCACCGGCCGGCTCGCCCATCATCGGCGGCGGTGTGGTGCTTGCGGTCGCGCAAACCGCCGGCGTCCTTTACGCCCTCGACCCGACAACCGGTGCAGTCAAGTCGCAGGTCGGGCTCGGCGAGCTCAACCACTCGATTCGCGACACCTGCATTGTCGGCCGACGGTTTCGCCTACGTCGGCACGCAGGATGGCGAGTTGGTGATCGTCGCGACATCATGACCTTGCACCTGGGAGCACCCTGGAGGTCAACGTGGTCGCTGAAAGCCCGCCGCGCATCAGGCAGGTGCTCGACTCAGGCACCGAAGCAGCCTGGTCGATCGCCGCCATCTCCGTCGCCCTCAAGCAAAGCCACCGCGATGACGTCGTCCGCGCCGCCAGGGAGGTTCTCGCTGCAGCCGGAATCGACCCAGCTAATGACCTCGATCGCAGAGGTATCGCCGCCGAGGCGGCCGCAGCACTTCTTCAGACTGCCGCCCTCGTCGGCGGCGGTGTCACATCGTGGGCAGATCAACCAGACGAAGCGTTGATTGCTCAGGGACGCTCGAGTGCGCAAGGTGCCGCGATGCTCAAGACGCACGGCGTGCCGATGATGCAAGGCTTGCAGGACGCTCTGAGTCGCCCGGGCGCCCGCATGCTCGACGTCGGCACGGGGGTAGCCGCGCTCGCGGTCGCCTGGGCCGAGCTCTTTCCCGCCCTGACGGTCGTCGGCCTCGACGTCATGCCGCGAGTGCTGGCGCTAGCAGCGCGCAACGTTGCTGCGAGCACGGTCGCAGACCGAGTCGTGCTGCGCGAGCAAGACATTGGCACTCTCGATGACCAAGGCGAATATGCGCTTGCGTGGTTGCCCGCCCCGTTCGTGCCAGAGGCTGCATTACGTGCAGGTGTCGTGCGGCTCGTACGCGCGTTGGCGCCGGGCGGTTGGGCGATGGTCGCGCACAGCAAGTACGACGGCGACCCCCTCGAAGACGCGCTGTCGAGGTTCAAGACCGTCGCATACGGAGGCACCCCGCTCAATTCCGACCAAGCCCAATCACTGCTGCGAGACGCCGGGCTCGGCGACGTCATGACGATGCCCACACCGCAAGGCGCTCCTGGCATCACGATCGGTAGGAAGGATCTTTGATCAGGACCAGGTTGACTTCAGCTTTGTTCGCGACGCCGCTCGTCCAATATTCGGTGGACGACCTCGAGGTCTAGCCCGTGCCCGAAGCCGATGGCTGCCGGGTTGTTTCGCGTGCGGCGCGTGCGCCAGATGCGCCTGATTTCCATGCTGACGATCGCCAGCCCAATGAGAAACGGGACTGCCACGCTTGCTACGTCGACAAACGTCGACGCGCTGTTGCCGAGTTGGGCTGTCGTGTCCGGGCGGCTGGGCCTGAAATACACCGTGTGCGTGTCGAAGCGGGACGTGTCATCGAGGCTGTAATTCTGGCCGTTGTAGGTGTAGTAGACGATGCCGCCGCGCTCGGTACCTTGCACTTCGGTCCCCGTCCATCGCACGGACGACAGGAACACAACGGGGATCAGGATGAGCCCGAGCGCGAAGAAGAATATCGCTGCGGCGATGACGAAGCCGCTGCCGTCGAATGCGTTCCTAAGTCGGGCAATCACGGCGGCTCGTAAGGGGTCAGCCGGGTGCGCGGGCCGGCGCGCAGCACCTGTGAGGGCAGTTCGCGACCGACGATGCGCTCGGCCATAGCAGCGACGTCGATGAGAGCCTCGAGATCGACGCCGGTCGCGACCCCCATGTCTTCGACCATGTGCACGAGTTCTTCGCTCGCGAGATTTCCCGAAGCTCCCGGTGCGTAAGGACATCCACCAAGGCCGCCGACGCTGGCGTCGAAATCGGCAACGCCGAGTTGCAACGCCGCCAGCACGTTCGCGAGTGCGGTACCCCGCGTGTTGTGAAAGTGCAGGTTCAGCGGAACAGCCGGCAAGGACATGCGGGTCTCCCCGACAAGTTCGGTGACCCGTGTTGGCGTCGCCATTCCCGTGGTGTCACCGAACGATAACCCGTCGGCGCCGTCCGCTACGACTCGTTTTGCAACGCCGACGACGCGGCTCGACCGCGATGTCACCCTCATAGGGGCATCCCCACGCCGTTGCCACCGTCACGTGGCAGACCGCACCACGCTCGTGCGCAAGGGCGATCACTCGCGCGATGTCGTCGAGAGACTCGGCAGTCGACCGGTTCACGTTGGCTCGGTTGTGCGTGTCTGACGCCGACACGACTATCTCGATATCGAGACACCCGGCTTCGAGCGCTCTGACGGCGCCACGCAGATTCGGTACGAGCGCTGAGTAGGTAATGCTCGGCGCATGCTCGATGCCGGCCCACACCTCGTCGGCGTCGGCCATCTGCGGGACCGCGCGTGCCTGCACGAAGCTCACTGCCTCGATGCGCCGCACACCGGTGCGCGAAAGCGCGTCGACCAACTCCACCTTCGCGCTCGTCGGCACCGGCGTCCTCGTTTTGAAGCCCGTCGCGCGGGCCGACCTCGCGAAGGCTGAGCTGGCTGGGCAAGTCGCTCATTGGCTACTGACCAGACCAGTGCGGCGGCCGTTTCTGCGTGAACGCCGCGATCCCCTCGTGCCGATCGGCCGACACCGCCGTCGCCCGCCACGCGGCGTCCTCGATCTCGAGGGCTTCGCGCAACGGTGTGCCGAAGCCGCTGCGCAAGGCCTGCTTGGCATTTCGAACCGCGATCGGGGAGTTGCCGGCGATCGTGCCGGCCAGCTCGATCGCGAGGTCGCGTACCGGCCAGCCGACGGCGATCCGGTCGACGATGCCGAGCCGAAAAGCCTCGTGCGACTCGACCTTGCGGCCCGTCAGAAGCAGATCGGCCGCGCCACCCGCACCGATGCGCCGGGCCAGCAACTGCGTGCCGCCGCCACCTGGGACGAGTCCGACCGTGACCTCGGTGAGCCCGAATACCGCGCTGGCCTCGGCCACGATCAGGTCGCACGACAAGGCCAGTTCGAAACCCCCGCCGAGCGCGAACCCACTGACCGCGGCGATCGCCGGCATCGGCAACGCGAGCAGTGAACCGAACAGCGCCCTCATCGTCGGGCGCTGCGCGAGCAGTTGCTCGTTGTCGAAACCGGCTCGCTCTTTGAGGTCGGCCCCGACACAAAATGCCCGATCGGTCGACGACGAGAGCACGACCGCGCGCACTCTGTCGTCGCGAGCGATCTCGTGCAGGACGCCGGTCAGCTGCTCGGCCAGTCGCGGTCGACAAGGCGTTGAGCGCCTCAGCACGGTCGAGCACGACCTCGACGACGTGCTCTACCGGTTGCCGCACCACGACACCGTCGGCGGGCATCGAGGTCATGGCCTCGACCTTACGCCGGGCGGCTACTTGGCTGGAGCGTCCGGCGCAGGTCGTTCCGGGTTGCCCTGCCCGTCGTCGCCGCCACCGGAACCGACGCGGCCGCTGTGCTGATCCACCATCCGGTAGACCTCACGTTGGACATGCTCGACATGTGGCACATCGGTGAGCGAGATCTGACCGCGCTCGCCGGCCGACTCGACGACGAGGGTGCCGCTGCGCAACATCCGCTCGAACACGGTCTCGGTGAACGAGACGTCGTTGATCCGGTTCAGCGGGATGTCGCGGCCGTGACGCGCGAGGATGCCGCTGCGGATCACCAGCCGGTCGGTGGTGAGCACGTACTTGGTCGTCAGCCACCGCAGGTACGGCAGGATCGTCAGCCAGATCACGAACACCACGCCGATCCCGATCAGGATCCATCGCTCGATCGTCTGGCCGCCGCCCTTCGGGATCAGCGCGACCCCGAACCCGGCAAGCAAGCAGACGACGAGCAGAACGAGGACGGGGACGACGAGCCTGGCCCAGTTCGGGTGCAGGTCGAGGACGATCTCTTCGCCTTCTGACAGGTTCATGCCCATGCCCCGCATCTTGGCATGCCGAGGCGCCTCGCACGTTCACCTGACGTGAACAACATCTCCGGCCGACAGTGATCGGCGTCCGGTCGGCGTCTCTACGACGAGCGATCCGTCGGCGTCGATGCCGACGGCACGGCCCTCGACGGGAACGTCGCCACCGACGTCGACCCGCACGTCGCGGCCCAGCGTCGTACACAACTCCCGATACCTGGGCAGCACGCTGCGCTCGCCGTCGCCTTCGACCCGGCGCCAGGCGAGGTACTCATCGCCGATGCCTCGCAACGCGGCGCGCAACAAGGTGTCGCGGTCGGTGCAGGTGGCGCCTGCGAGCGAGAGGGAAATCGCTGTGGGCACAGGCAATTCGGCCTCGCGCAGAGTCACGTTGAGGCCGACGCCGACGACTACGGCGTCGTCGAGGCGCTCAGCGAGGATGCCGGCCAGCTTGCGGTCGCCGATCATCACATCGTTGGGCCACTTCAGGTCAACCTCCACCCCCGCCATGCGACGCAAGGCCGATGCGACGCCGACGCCGACCACCAGCGGCAACAGGCTCCACCGAGACGGCGGCACCGCCGTCGACGGGTGGGGTGGCAGGCCTGGGCGCAGATCGGGCATCACGTCGGGCGTGACGTCGGCCGGGCGCAGCAGCACCGAGAAGGTCAGCCCCGAGCGAGCCGGCGCCACCCAGGTGCGATCGAGCCGGCCACGTGCAGCGCTTTGATGTTCTGCGACAAGGACAAGCCCGGCCGGTGCACCCGATCGCGCCAGCCCGGCGACGTCCGCGTTCGTCGAACCTGTCTCATCGACGACCCTGATCTCGCGCCAGATTCCGTAGTCGACGAGTCCACGCGTAAGCGAGCGGACGTCGAGGGGCGGGCGTTCGAGGTCGGTCCAGCGTGACGACGCCACCGTGCTCAGCCGGTGTTCTGCAGGCCGGCCGCGACTCCGTTGACCGTGAGCAGCAGCAGCCGCTGGGTGCGCTCGCGTTCTTCGTCGTCGTCGATGCCGGCCCGCAGCGCCTCGAGCGCGCGCAGCTGAAGGTGCGAGAGCGCGTCGACATAGGGGTTGCGCAGTTCGACCGCGCGGCCGAGCACCCGGTGCCCTTCGAGCAGCGTGTCGTGGTTCAGCACCTGCAGGACCCACGACGTCGTGCGATCGAACTCAGCCAGAATCGTCGCGGCCAACTCGGGACGCCCGCCCAGGGCGAGGTGCCGCTCGGCGATGTCGCGGTCGGCTTTGGCCAGTGACATCTCGACGTTGTCGAGCATCGTCGTGAACAGCGGCCATTCGTCGTACGCGGCACGCAAGACCTCGATGTCGCCGACCGCCTCGAGGCCGCTACCCAGGCCATACCAGCCCGGCAGTGTCGCGCGGGTCTGCGACCACGCGAACACCCACGGAATCGCGCGCAGATCGGCCAGACCCGCTGCCGGCGGTGCGCCGGGCCGGCCGCGATCCCATGCGCAACGAGCCGATTTCGGCCAACGGGCTGACCGCGCCGAAGAACTCCGCGAACCGGTCGGTGCCGACCAGTTCGCGGTAGGCAGTACGCGCGGCGTCACTGACCTGCTCGAACGTGCCGCGGTGCTTGTTCGCGGCCGCGGCGACGAGCTCTTCGACCGCGGGGGTCGAGGCGAGCACCACCGCTGCGGCGACCTGGTCGAGGTGGCGGTGGGCGATCACCGGGTGGCCGTACCGCGCGAAGATGACCTCGCCCTGCTCGGTGACCTTGAAACGACCGTCGACCGACCCGGGAGCCTGGCTCAGCACCGCGCGATTGGCCGGACCGCCCCCGCGCCCGAGTGCGCCGCCGCGCCCGTGGAACAAGGTCAGCGTGATGCCGTGCCGCTTGGCCCACGCAGCCAGCGCGCCTTGCGCGTCGTACAAGGCGAGCGTCGCCGAGACCGGGCCGACGTCCTTCGCCGAGTCGGAGTAGCCGAGCATCACCTCGAGCCGCCGGCCGTTCGATGCCGAGGCGCTCTTGCACCGCTTCGAGTTCGAGCGCGCCGTCGAGAATCTCGACCGACCGGTCGAGGTCGTCTTGGGTCTCGAACAACGGGATCACGTCGAGCACGGGTGGGTTGCCCTGCGTCGCGATCGAGGCGAGTTCGAAAACTGCCGCGATGTCGGCCGCCGACCTGGTGAAGCTGATGATGTACCGACGGCACGCGTCGACGCCGTACTCGCCTTGCAGCCAGGCGATCGTGCGAATCGTCTCGAGTACCTCTTCTGTCATCGCCGACACTGCACCGCTCGCGAGTTCGGCCAGTGCCGTCGCATGCACGCCGCTGTGCTGGCGTACTTCGAGTTCGGCGAGGTGGAATCCGAACGTGCGCGCCTGCCAGATCAGATGCTGCAAGCTCACCAAATGCCAGACGGTGCGCACCAGCCTTCGACAGCGACTCCTGCACGAGCACGAGCTGTGCAATCAATTCATCTGGACGCCGGTAGCCACCCGCCTCGCCAAGCCGACGGGCCCTGATCCGCGCCGCCGTGTAGAGGACGAACAGCCGGTGCGGTTCGTCGGGCGCCCGCAATGCGAGCCCTCCGAGCAAGATCGGGATGCTCGCGCCGAGCCTCCTCGATCGCCTCGCGCAGCTCGCGACTCGGAGGCGTCGTGGCCGCCTCCGCCGTCAGCGTGCGGCCGATGCGGGTGGCGGCCCGCTCGAGTGCGAGCAACACATGGCCGGCCTGAATCTGCAAAGCCTCGCGGGTGATCTGGGCGGTCACGGTCGGGTTGCCGTCGCGGTCGCCTCCGACCCAGCTGCCGAGGCGGAAGAACGCCGGCGCCGCGGGCGGCTCGGTGCCCGATCGGTCGCCGAGCAGCACGTGATCGAGCCCGCGGTACAACGTCGGGACCACGACGAAGAGGGTCTCGTCGAAGACGGCCATCGCCGTTCGCACCTCGTCGAGCGGATCGACCGACGTCGCGCGCAGATGGGCGGTGCGCCACAAGATGTCGATCTCTTCGAGCAACCGCCGCCGCGCATCGGTCTGCTCTCCCGCGCCGGCGCGCGGATCGTCGATGCGGTCGAGCTGAGCGCCGGCGCGTGAGATCGCGGTGACCACCGCCCGGCGACGTGCTTCGGTCGGGTGGGCGGTCAGGACCGGGTGCAACAGCAAACCGGCGAACAGGCTCGCGACGCGGTCTTCGCTGTGCAGCCGCCGGACCTCGGCGACCGACGTCGCGAGCGAATCGCCAGCCCGCCCTTGACCCGCGTCGCGCGACCGCAGCACCCTGACCCGGTGGTGTTCCTCGGCGAGGTTCGCCAGGTGGAAGTAGACCGTGAAGGCGCGAGCGACCTCTTCTGCCCGGTCGAGTGACCAGCTGCGCACGAGGTCGACCACGTCGGCCGATGGCCCGGCCCCCGTGCGGGCTGCGATGACCGCCCGCCGCAACTGCTCGACGTCCGCCAAAAGTGCCTCGCCGCCGTACTCGCGCAGGATCTGCCCGAGCAGCTCACCGAGAAGCCGGACGTCGCGCCGCAACGGCTCGGGCATCTCGAGCCGCGCGCGCTCCCGCGGCTCGCTGTTCTGGCCGACGGGCACCCGCACAGCCTACTGTCGGCCGCCATCGCCACATCTGAGGGCCACGTGCTCCGAAGGCAGGCCGGCCCACGCTTAGAACTTGATGGCTTTAGGACGTGATGATGGTGGTGTTGCTGATGGTGTGCACGTCAGTGGAGCCACCCGTCCCACCGGAGAACCCGATCAACACCGACGGCGGCAGCGTCACCGCCACATTGATGACCTGCACCCCATCAACGGAGACCACTAACTGCCCACCACTGACCACCACATGCACCACATGCGACCCAGTCCGCAACTTCCCGATCGCCGACGACGTCGCCAACCAATGCAACACGTTCATCTTGGCCACCGACGGCAACGCACCATCGCTGACACCCACAAAGTTCGCCGACGGATTCCCCGTCCCCTGATGGGTATCCAACGCCACCGCCAAACCCGTCAACCCACCAAAGCCCAACCCACTGCCAACCACCCCAAGGCTCGACGGTGTCGAATGCGCCGGATCCAACAACACCAACGCCAGCCCATCAGCGCCAGTACCCCCACCAATCACCGACGTGAACGTCACATCAAGACCACTCGACGCAACCGGCGTCGGCCACACCACCGAACCAGCCTTATTCGTCACCGCAGGCGTCAACACCGCACCACCAGCACCGACCACCGCAGCACCATTGACCGTCCACCCACCCAACGACGGATCCGGCACCGAACCCCCCACACCCGCCTTCGTAGTCGCCGACACTGCTGCCGGCGGGCTCGAGAGGTTCCCCGCGGCGTCCGTCGCTACAACGGCGAACGAGTACGCGGTCGACGGCGCCAACCCATTGATCGTGACCGACGTGGCCGCGGTCGTGGCGACGAGCGCCGCGCCGGAGTAGACGAGGTAGTCCGTGACGCCAACGTCGTCGGTCGCTGCGGTCCACGACAACGACACGGAGGCCGACGTCGCCGCACGTCTGTTGCACGTTCGTCGGAGGCGTCGGCGGAGTGGTATCGGCACCGGCCGTCGTGGTGACTGTGACGATCGCGCTCATCGCCGACTCGTTGCCTGCCGCGTCGTACGCGGTCACCGTCAACGGATATGCAGTCAACGGCGTGAGCCCGTTCACGGTCGCCGCGGGTGACGTCGACGGCGTTGCGGTCGCGACGACCGTGGTGCCCGAGTAGACGCGGTAACCCGCGACGCCGACGGCGTCGGTCGACGCCGACCATGCCAGCGACCCGGACGTCGACGTGGTCGCCGTGACGTGCACGTTGGACGGCACCGTCGGCGCGGTCGTGTCGCCCGGCCCGGAGCCACCGCCGCCACCGGTGATGATGGTGGTGTTGCTGATGGTGTGCACATCAGTGGAGCCACCCGTCCCACCGGAGAACCCGATCAACACCGACGGCGGCAGCGTCACCGCCACATTGATGACCTGCACCCCATCAACGGAGACCACTAACTGCCCACCACTGACCACCACATGCACCACATGCGACCCAGTCCGCAACTTCCCGATCGCCGACGACGTCGCCAACCAATGCAACACGTTCATCTTGGCCACCGACGGCAACGCACCATCGCTGACACCCACAAAGTTCGCCGACGGATTCCCCGTCCCCTGATGGGTATCCAACGCCACCGCCAAACCCGTCAACCCACCAAAGCCCAACCCACTGCCAACCACCCCAAGGCTCGACGGTGTCGAATGCGCCGGATCCAACAACACCAACGCCAGCCCATCAGCGCCAGTACCCCCACCAATCACCGACGTGAACGTCACATCAAGACCACTCGACGCAACCGGCGTCGGCCACACCACCGAACCAGCCTTATTCGTCACCGCAGGCGTCAACACCGCACCACCAGCACCGACCACCGCAGCACCATTGACCGTCCACCCACCCAACGACGGATCCGGCACCGAACCCCCCACACCCGCCGCAATGCCGGTACCGGTGAGCGTCACAGTCAACGCGCCCTGGCCGTCGTCGCTAGTGATCTGGTACGTGCCGGAGTTCGGCCCGAGCGCACTCGGGGTGTAGACGACCTGCTGAGTTATCGGGGTGTCGGTGTCGATCAGCTGGCCCTCACCAAGCGGGAACGCGGCCAAGAAGTCCCCCGACGGCGCCTTGGCCTTCGTGATGGTCATCGGAATGTTGCCGGTGTCCGAGACCACGAACGACAACGTCTTCGAACTCCCAAGAGGCACGTTGCCGAAGTCAAGTTGCGTTGGCGCCAGGGTCATGTGCGCGACTCCGGTCTCGCCGGCGCCCGCAAGGGTCACGGTGGCCGTGCTGTCCGCGGTCTGCACCACGAGACTTCCGGCCACGGTTCCAGCCGACGACGGAGCGTAGGTCACCGGCACCGTGATCGATGCGCCCGGCGCGATGATCTGGCCCACCGAGGGCAGGGACGACGAGGAGAAGTCACCTGTCGGCGCGGTCACTCCTGTGATGGTCTCGGCGCTCGACGCGTAGTTGGTGATGTCGGTCGTGAGTGTGTTCTTGACCCCAGTCGGCACCGTACCGAAATCGATCAGCGCCGGGTTGGGTGCGATCCCCTGGAAGGTGCCCTGGCCGGTCAGGCTCAGGCTGAACGAGCCGCCCGTGACGGCGAGCGTCAAGGATTGGGTGTTCTGACCCAACGTGGTGGGGTTGAACGTGACAGGGATGTCAAGCGCCTGACCTGCCGAGAGCACCACCGGCAAGGTCGGCGGCGTGACGGAGAACGGAGCGACCGTCGAGATGGCGGTGATCGTCACCGCCTTCGACGCCACGACGTGGGCCGTACTCGAAGCGGTCGACCCGAGCGCGACGTTGCCGAAGTTCACCGGCGTGGTCTGAAGCGCGACGGCCGCAGGTCTGCCGAACCCGAACACGTGACCGTCCCTGGTGGCCACATACACCCGGCCACCATTGGTCGCCGGCACCGAGAACTTGCTCGCGGTACCGATCGGCGATGACCACAGCTGATTGAGGATCGCACCCGACGGGGTTGCCGAGTACGCGCGCAACTGGGCGCTTGTTCCAGCCGGCCCGCTCGCGTAGATCACCCACACGACGCCCGAACCCGGCGTCGTCCCGTTCGAGGTGATGACCGGCGAGCCCGAGGTGTAGGGGAACTTGCCCTGGCTCTGACCGATGAGACTCAGCGTCGGCACCCCGCTGGAATCGACGCCCCCGCCGAACGCGCGCAGGTATCCGTACGAATCAACGAGATACATCGTGCCGCTGCCGCCGCCACCCGGCCATGCAGCTGGGTGGCCCCAGAGGCCGCCGAACGGACCGGTCACGCCAAGCGCGGCGTCCGTTCCGCCAGGCCCCTGGTCGGCGCCGCCGAGATTGTCGCGGTCGAGCAGGAAGATGCGGCCGTCCTTGCCGTCCTGGACGACGAGGTGCGGATGCGCCGGCGTACCGAACGAATCGGGCAGCGCGATCGGGCCACCCGACCCGAGATCCTGGTCATTCGCGTCGAGATCCTTCCCGTTGCTCGGCGAGAAGAAATCCTTCGCGGTCAAGGTGCCATCAGGGTTCACGGCGAGGCGGACGGTCGACTCGCCGAGGTTGTTCGGAGGCGCATTCCCGGGGCCGGCGGTCGCGCGAGACACCATTGCCCGTCGCAAGGAAGATCCGACCGGGCCCGTCGGACATCAGTCCGCTGCCCGACATCCAGATCCCTCCGCCGTTGGAGCTGCTGCCGGCCTGCGTGACCCAGCGCGCGGTGATCGCCGCGCTAGACGTGCTCACGCCCACGACCCACCCGCGATACGGACCGCGGTCACAGTGCGAACCGAACGCGAGGTAGACGACGCCACCGAGCAACAACAATCCCGGCCGTTGCAGCGCCGTGTAAGCGTTGAACGTGCTCGTTGGGTCGTTCTGCGCGACACCTTGGATCATGACCGGCCAGCCGGGACGTTCAGTGCCGTCTGCGACCGCGACCGCGTGCAAATAGACGTGCGGGTGCTGCGCGTCGGGCCCATCGGCGATCTTCGTGGAGAAGTAATACGTGCCGGTCGTCGGGTCGATGACCCCCGTCGAGGTGCTGCCGACGTCCGGCGTGAGGTCGCCGCAGTTGATGCTCGCGCCCTCGAACGGCGCGCCAAAGTTCTTGGTCCATTTCACCGCGCCGGTCTGCGCGTCGAGGGCATAGACGTTCGCCTTCTCCGTCGAGATCAGCACGGTCGACCCGGTCACCAGCGGCTGGGCGTAGACCGAGCCATCGACGGTCTGGTTGAACAACTGCCCGAAGTCAGACGCGGTGACATCGGACGGCGAGAGGTTGGGCTCGGCCGAATCCCAGGCGTCACGGGTGGTGTCGGAAGAAATGGTGTTCTGGTCGGCGCGAGCGGACGGCGATACCGCTACCACGACCCCTGCTGCGACGAAGGCGACCACCAGCGGCACTATGACGCGCGCGCGGCGATACTGGGCAAATCCGTACGCACCCACGTCGATCCCCCACGCTTTCCAGTACGTCGCCCTACAAACAAAACGCGCGGCCCCACCGCGCGACAGGATGAGTATCGCGATCCGCTGATCGAACCGCTAACAATTGCGTGAATACGTAGAGTGATGCCTCGTAGCACGCCGTACGAAAAGGAGAAACGTGCCCGGCCAAAGCCCGAATACCGAGAGCACGAATGCGGCGAAGTTAGCCGAATTGCGGAAACGACAGGACGAAGCAATGCGTGCCGACGCTGCTGGGGTCGAACGTCAGCACGCGGCTAACAAAGGAACCGCCCGAGAACGAATCGACGCACTGCTTGACGCCGGATCGTTCGTCGAGATGGACAGGCTCGCCCGCCACCGGACAGCTGCGTTCGAGCTCGCGGCGAACCGGCCGTACGGCGACGGAGTCGTCACAGGCCACGGAACTGTCGACGGCCGTCAGGTATGCGTGTTCTCGCACGATTTCACGGTGTTCGGCGGCAGCCTCGGCGAGGTGTTCGGCGAGAAGATCGTGAAGGTCATGGATCTCGCCATGAAAGTCGGCTGCCCTGTCGTTGGCATCAACGACTCGGGTGGCGCAAGAATCCAAGAGGGCGTCGTGTCTCTTGGCGCTTTACGCAGAAATCTTTTATCGCAACACGATCGCTTCTGGCGTGATCCCGCAGATCTCGCTCGTCCTCGGACCTTGCGCGGGTGGCGCGGTGTACTCCCCGGCAATCACCGACTTCATCATCATGGTCGACAAGACCTCGCACATGTTCATCACCGGTCCCGACGTCATCAAGACCGTCACCGGCGAGGACGTCGAGTTCGAAGAACTCGGCGGTGCGCGCACTCACAACGCACGCTCCGGCGTCGCACACTACCTGGCTGCCGATGAGGCAGACGCGATCGACTACGCCAAAGCGCTGCTGTCGTACTTCCCCTCGAACAACGTCGACGACCCGCCGGTCACGCCTACCGAGATCTCGATGGAGACTCACGGCAACCGATGCCGCACTCGACACGCTTGTGCCCGACTCGGCGAACCAGCCCTACGACATCCACGAGGTGATCAGCCGCGGTGCTCGACGACGGTGAATTCCTTGAGACACAAGCGCTTTTTGCGCCAAACATCGTGTGCGGCCTCGGTCGCGTCGAAGGACATTCGGTCGGTGTCGTAGCGAACCAGCCGATGCATTTCGCAGGCTGTCTCGACATCGACGCGTCGGAGAAGGCGGCTCGTTTCGTTCGAACGTGCGACGCGTTCAACATTCCGATACTCACCTTTGTCGACGTCCCCGGCTTCCTGCCTGGCACCGACCAGGAATGGAACGGCATCATCAGACGCGGGGCAAAGTTGCTGTTTGCCTACGCCGAAGCGACAGTCCCGAAGATCACCGTCATCACCCGCAAGGCATACGGCGGCGCGTACGACGTCATGGGCAGCAAGCATCTGCGGGCCGATGTGAACCTGGCGTGGCCGAGCGCGCAGATCGCCGTCATGGGCGCCCAGGGAGCGGTGAACATCCTGTACCGCAAGGAATTAGCGGCCTCGGCCGACCCTCAAGCGCAGCGAGCCGCGTACGTAACGGAATACGAAGACCACCTCGCGAACCCGTACATCGCCGCCGAGCGTGGATACGTCGACGCCGTGATCGAACCGTCGCAGACCAGAGTCGAGGTCACCCGGGCGTTGCGCATCCTGCGAAACAAGCGCGACCAGTTGCCGCCGAAGAAGCACGGGAACATCCCGCTGTGACCGACGCGATCGAGATCGTCAGAGGCCAGCCGGACGCCGACGAGCTGGCCGCCGTTGTGCTGGCTCTCAGCTGGTCGCAGCTCGCCCGGTGGCCGTCTGCGCCCACACCGGTCTCGAAGTGGGGATCCTCACTTCGCGCGCGTTCACTGAACGCGGCGCTGAGGTCACGGGCGCCGCCAGTGGCGGTCGCCGCGGCTAACTCACGCGAGCTTCGCCTCGAGTGGTGGCAGATGCACGGTCTGGACTCGGGCGCGTCGCGTGCAGTTGCCACCAGTCGCTGCCCGACGCAACGCAGATCCAACGTTCGCGTCCGAACAGATGGGAAGCTGTGCGCAGTGCCCGAGCAGCGGTTTCTTGGCGGGATGGACGTGCCGACCAGGCTTGGCCGGAAGAGAGCAGGCGTCCCACTCGCTGCGCTGACGGTCGATGACGAGTTCGTCACGTTGGGGCCAAGCGCGCCAGGTCGCCTTCTTCTCCTGCCGACCCGAGTGACGGTCGCACTACGGGGACATCGTCGTCGCCTACCCGCTGGACGGGGGACATCTAGGGCCGCGTGGAGTTGGTCTGGATCTGGCCGATGGGCGCACGATGTACTTCAATCCGTTGGCGGATGGGGAAGCGGTCGTTCTCGCCGCGTTACACGCTCACGGGATCCGTATAGATCCAGTGCCGCGCCGCCCATCGGCGACCTTCCCGTGGAAGACGATGGCCCGGCTCCGCCGGAGGCACCCGAACTGAGACCACCGACGTTCGGCGTCGGTAGCCAGTTTCGGGTTAGCCGAAGGCATCGCGGGCGAAAGCGAACTGGGTGCGCTGATGGAACGGCCCCGCCGCCTTCGTGCTCGTTGAAGTCGTACACCTCGATCTGCTTGGGGCCGGCGTAGGCGTTGTACGCGGCGAACACAGTCGATGGCGGGCAGATCTCGTCGCGCAACGCGACAGAGAAGAGTCCTGAAGCCGTTGCTCGTGCCGCCATCGACACGCCGTCGAAGTACGACAGCACGCCGAAGACCTGCTCGACCTGGTCGCGATGGGTGTGCAGGTAGCGCACCAGTTCGCCGTAGGGGTTCGAATCGGTCACCGACACCGCACGCCGCATGTTGCACAGAAACGGCACGTCGGGCATCGCCAGCACGAGGCCGTCGCACAACGCGGCGGCGGCCAGCGTGATGCCACCACCTTGGCTCCCGCCCGCGACGGCGACCTTGGTCGGCATCGATCGCGGGGTGCGATCGAGCGGCATCGACCGCGCGCACCGCGTCGACGAAGACCCGGCGATAGAAATAGGTCTGCGGCGAGCCGATGCCGCGGGTCATGAATCCCGCCTCCGCCGGCTGACCGGCGTCCGGGTCAGCAGTGGCACCGACAGACCAGCCGCTGCCTTGCCCTCGGGTGTCCATGACGAAGTGTGCGTATCCGGCCGACCGCCCACATCAGGCGTTCGTGTGCGAGACCGCGCCCGCCGCCGTAGCCGATGTACTCCACGACGCAGGGCAACGACGGTTCGCGATGCGCGGGGAGATGGAGCCAACCTCGAACGGGCTGACCCTCGAAACCAGGGAACGTCACGTCGAACGACTCGATCGTGCGCAGACCTGAATCATGCGGAGCGAACGTCGCCTCGCCGACCGGCGAAGCTGCCAACGTGTCGGACCAGAACGCGTCGAAATCCGACGGCTCCGACAGCGTCGGGCGATAGGTGCGGAGTTGCTCGATGGGCATGTCGAACTCGGCCATCCCGGGAGCGTAACGCCAGGTGAATAAGCGAACTCTCATGGGCCGCTTACCGTCTGGTCACGGTGCGCTGCCGATGCTGCCTAGGGGCGTGAAGACAGCTAAGGCAGGAGACCAATGAAAGCCGCAACCCGCTTGCTCGCGCTGATTGCTACCGGTGGCGTCGTCATTGGCGGTGGCGCGGCCCTCTGGCAACTGCCTGAGCCGAAGACTGCGAGCATGGCAAGCGAGCAAGCGCAGCGACACTGCGAACACGAACAGCAGCGACTCACAAGCCGTGCAGCAACTCGTTCAGGAGGGCGCCCAGCTGCACGCCGCTGTCGAAGCCGCGCGGCTCCAGATTGCCTGCACTCGATGCGGCGGCCACCGGACCGACTCCAACCGGCGACGACAAGCGCGGCAGTCGCGGCGCAGGCACAACAGCTCGCGCAGGCCAAGGCGGCGTTGGCCGCCATCAGTCAGCAGCTCGCGGCGGACGAAGCCCTCATCGCGCGGCTGGAAGGCGGAGTCCCCCGCGCAGTGCCCGCACCAGGCGCAACGACCGGGTCTACTGCCGCACATTCGAGCCGGACGACGACAACCGGCGTCCCCTCGATTGGTGACGACCCGACGACCTTTGCGCCTGCGCCAATCCCGACGACCGGTTCCAACAGTCCGCACCACCTCACCCACACCACGACCATCCCGCACCTGGACGGCATCGCCGACCTCGAGCCCGACGAACGGACGCAGTGATGACTGACCGGTTCAATCCAACAGGCAGCGCGCTGATCACCGAACAGAATCGTGTTCGGCGCAGTCGGGCAACGGCCGGACGTGCACTGACAAGGCGCCGCTGGCGTCGTCGCGTGCTCCCACCCCTAGCCGTGACGTCCGCGGTGATGCTCGGAACAGGTACTGCGGGTGCGTGGGTGCACGCCGCTCTTCAGACGGCCTCGCCCGCCGCAAATAGCGACACGACTTCGCAGCTAGCCGGGCTCGACCAGCTGCGTCAGCAGCTGGCCGCTGACCAGCAGACGCTCGCGTCGCTCACCGGCGTGGCCGTTCCGCAGACAGCAGGCGGGACTGCGTCGACCGTCGTCAGTTCCGCCCCGCGCGCCGGTAACCGCGGGAGCGCAACCGTCCGCGACGAACCGGCAACTGGCGCCAAGGCCGCCACGCGAAAGGCACGACGAGCGGCAAGACGTCGGCCGGTGCCGGTCAGCCGGCGACCGCGCAGACGGCGGGCAAACCTGCGACCGGGGCAGCGGCTCCTGCGGGCCGGACACCAACTGGCCAGACCGCACCCGGCCAGCCAGCCCCGACCGACAGTTCCAGCTCCGGCCCCGGCGCCGACTACGGCAGCTCCCAAGCCGACGACACCCGCTCCTGCGCCGACGACCCAGGCCCCCGCGCCGACGCCGACCGTGCATGCCACAACCGGGGCATCTGGTGCCAAGCCGTAACTCGGCACCGATCACGGCACGCCCGGTCACGCAGGTGACCGGGCGCACTCGCGCGATGGCGACCGACGTCACGATCACCGCCGTCGGCCCCGACGCGAGCCTGCTCGGTGACGCCGTCGACAATGCGCTCGCGGTGTTCACCGACGTCGAGGCGCAGTGCACGCGGTTCGACGCGCGGAGCCCGCTGATGGTCGCGAACGCGCGCTGCGACTCGTGGATGGCGGTGCCCGCCCGGTGCTTCGCCGCAATCGAGGCAGCGGCGGCCGCCTACCGTCGCACCGAGGGTCGGTTTGATCCGCGCGTGCACGACGATCTGCACCGGCTCGGGTACAGCGAGAGTCTTGCGTTCGAGAGCGCGGACGGCAGCGTGCGGTCCAGTCGACACAGCGCCGACCGGGCGAGCCACCTTGCCGGTGTGGGAACCGCGATTCGATCAGGTCGCCGGCGCCGTTCATCTCGGCGGATATCGCGTCGACCTCGGCGGGATCGGCAAAGGCCTCGCGGTCAGGTGGGCCGCCGAAACCCTGAAGGCGCTCGGTCGCGGACTTCATCATCAATGCCGGTGGTGACTGCTACGCCGCAGGCCATCCGGCGGACGGCGACCAGTGGCTGATCGGCGTCGAGGATCCGTTCGGTTCGCCTGATCCGGTCGCGGTTCTCGCGGTATCGGATCGAGCGGTCGCAACCTCGTCGATCAGGATCCGGCGTTGGACCGCCGGGGGCGTCGAGGTACATCACCTCATCGATGCAAAGACCGGACTGCCGGGTGGCCAAGGTCTTCGAGCCGTGACCGTCGTCGGTGCCGATGCAGCTGACGCAGAGGTCGACGCGAAGACGCTCTTCCTCGAAGGTGATCGCGCCATCGAGAATGACTGCGCGATCGCGCGACATCGCTGCATGCTGGATCGCGGACGACGGCAACTTGGCGTCGAGTCAGGCGTTCGCGCCATACCTCTACTGGCAGCAGCCGTGACGGCGATCACCCGCGCTCAGACCGGCGTCGCACGGACGTTTCGACTGGATCGCGGCCCTTCTCGCCTTTGGCATCAGCCTGCCGAGTGGCTACCTGGTCGTGCGACTCGCGGCTCCCGTCGTCCATGACAGGTACTTTCCGTGGATCGTCGGACGCGCGTGCGGGATATCGGCTTACATAGCGCTCGTCGCCCTTGTCGTTCTCGGCATGTGGCTGCGCCATCCATGGCGGCAACGCTTCATGTGGCCGCACGCCGAGAGCCAGTTCCGGCTGCACGCAGCGCTCGGAATCGCGACGGTCGCACTCGTTGGCGCGCACATCGTGTCGCTCGTGCTCGACAAGTACGCGGGGGTGAGCTGGCTAGCCGTCGTCGTCCCAGGCAAGGCCACTTACCGCCCCGACGCCGTCACCGTCGGCGTGTTCGCGCTGTACGGGCTGATCGCCATCACGCTGACCGCACGTCTCGGCGGGCGCGCCGTGGGCCGGCAATGGCTGACGGTGCACCGGGTCGCTTTGCCGACGCTTGCGCTGGTCTGGTTCCACGGCATTTACGCCGGAACCGACAGCCCTCGACTTCGCCTGTTCTACCTGCTCACGGGATTGTTGGTCGCCATGACCGCGGCGACCCGAGTGCTCGGACACGAGTCGGCCCGAGCTCGGCCCGTGGGGTCGGTGACGCAGTGACGATGCACGTGGTGTCTCAGGCCGCACGTCCTACCGTGCCGCAGGGCACGTCGTCGGCGCAGCCTGTCTTTGCCGCTGGCGCTCTCGGGGAGCCCGGTACGCGACTGCTCTCGGGACCTATCGGCGCCCGCGAGGGCTTGCGCGAGCACGTCCAACGTCTAGGTCCGATGCATTTGCCGTACAACGATGGCGCGCGCGTGAGGCTGATTGATCTGATCGCCGCGAGCGGATTGCGAGGCAGAGGCGGTGCCGACTTCCCGATGGCGACCAAGTTGCGCACGGCGCTTGGCACGTCGGGGGTGCCGATCGTGGTCGTCAACGGTTCCGAGAGCGAACCTGCGAGCGCGAAGGACGCCGAGCTGTTGCGCTACCGGCCACATCTCGTACTCGACGGCGCGGTCGCGGCCGCCGCCGTCGTCGGTGCGTCGCATGTCGTCGTCTACATGCACGACGACACCGGCACGACGCACTCGTCTGTCGTCGACGCGGTCGACGAGCGCCGTCAACTCGCCGGGCAACCAGCGATCGTCGTCACGACCTGCCCGGCCGGGTTCGTCGGCGGTGAATCGAGCGCGGTCGTCTCGGCATTGTCAGGCGGTCGAGCCGTGCCGCGACTGGGCCGCGTTCCGGCGGCCATCAGCGGAATCCACGGTCAGCCGACGGTCGTGAGCAACGTCGAAACGCTGGCCCATCTTGGCCTGGTGGCACGCTTTGGAGCTGACTGGTTCCGGTCTGCTGGAGGTACCGAAATACCTGGTTCGACTTTGCTGACGCTCGCCGGTGGCGTCGCAAATCCTGGCCAGGTCGTAGAAGTCAGCGCCCCGGTCAGCCTCGGCACCGTGCTCGCCGAGTTCGGTGGCGTGACGCGTATTCCGAAAGCGGTGCTGATCGGCGGCTACGGCGGCCGATGGATCAGCGGCGAGGCCGCATGGCACACGCCCGTCGACAGGGCTGTCTGGCGCCGAGCCGGAGTCGCGCTCGGATGCGGGCTCGTTGCCACGCTGCCGCACGACAGTTGCGGGCTCGAAGTCACGGCACGGCTGCTCGACTATCTGGCAGGCGAGAGTGCAGGACAGTGCGGTTCATGCCTCTTCGGCCTACCTCGACTCGCGACCCAGCTCGACGCCATCACCCAGGGGACCGCCACGCGGGGAGATGTCCGCCGGCTGAACGAGGTCGCGCAATCCGTCGTCGGACGAGGTGCCTGCGGGCACCCCGACGGCGCGGTCGCCCTGCTCGAGAGCGCGCTGGACGTCTTTCACGTCGATGTGCGGCAGCATCTACGCGGCCGGCATTGCGGGGGCGGAGCCGGTGGCTGGTTTCCGTTGCCCCACGATGTCGGAAGCGCGGGACCTGGCATGAGGAAAGGGGAAGCACGACTGGTCGCCGACGCTTCGCGCTGCGATGGCCACGGCATCTGCGTGCTGCGCTGCCCCGACCTGCTGAGTCTCGACGCCTGGGGTTTCGTCGGTGTCGACACCAATGAGCCACTATCGGATCGCGACCTGCGCCGAGCGCAAAGTGCGGTCGCAGCCTGCCCAGAAAAGGCACTCGCCTTGATCGATGTCGGTCGTCCCGACTGGCGAGCGGATACTTCGTAGAGCAGACTCCTCGGCGTGGAACCGACGAACGCGCGGCAATCGCCGGCTGACCTCAGCACCGACCCAAAGCAGGCCTGACGCGTGATACGCAAGCTCGCGACGTGGGCGGCACCGGTCGGTTCGGTCGCCGCCGATCCTGTGCGCGGTCATCGCGATCATGTACGCGAGCAGCGTGCGAGTTGCTGTATCGCTCCCGACCGCGGCAAACATCGTTGACGCTAGCCCTGCTCGAACCAGTGGTCAGGGTACGTTCGACGCCAGCCGGTCCCGAGGTGACCTTGGTGAATCCGCTGCACGGCGTCGAGGTGTTCGAAGGTAACGACGACAGCGGCGTCACCGGCCCGACCGAGCAGTCCCCAGACGCTGGGACCGCGACAGGCGTGACACCCGGGCGACGACAAGCAGCCGAGTCCGTCTGCTCGGCCGACCGCACGCGCGTCGGGCTCCAAGACTGGCCCAAGTGACGGGATCGGCGAAACCGACGATCCCGCCGCGGCACCATCGCCTGGCACCGGAACGCCTTCACCGACAGGCTCGTGGGCAGACGACGATCACCCGTCGCTTTCGCCGAGTCCGTCGACCAGGCCGACAAGCACCCGCTCGCCGTGGCCAACCTCGAGCCACAGTGATGACGACGGAAGCAGCGGAGGAGATGACGGGACAAGCGATGACGACGGCGATCACGCCACGTCGACTGCATCCCCGAGTCCCTGATGCCAACGCGCGCTGGCAGGCATGCGAACGCGCGACCCGCGCGAACCGGCACACTCACGCGACCCTGCCGACGTCCTGCCAAGCAGCGCCGTCCGTCGACAGCTTCGCAGCCGTGGCATCCAGCCGCGTACGACCCAGAAGCCGACGCACTCGCGACGCCGGGTCGGCACCGCTGCACGCCTCGCCGCATTTCACGCGCTAGTGCTGTTCGTCGTACTCGGGGCGGTCGTCGTTGTCTTCGTCAGGCAGTTCGCGGCGAGCTATCAGACCCTCGGCGAACGCGCGCTGACGAGCGAACTCCGCGCCTATGCGTCAGCTGCATCGAGCCGCCCAGGAAACGTCGATCTTCAGACGTTCACGGTGAGCTACCTGCAAGAACGCGCGCTCCCTGCGGGCACGGTACTCATCGTGAGCTTCCTCGGCACCCGCATCGTGGGCACACCAGGTTCGGCTGCTCTGTTGAAGGATCCTCGCATCGCGAACTGGCTCGCGCATCCGCCGACGACGAGCTTGTCCAAGTCGACGCACATCGCGGGCGCGTCAACCGCCGTCCTCGTCTCACCACTAATCGTCGGTGGGAAGAGCAGCGGAACCTTCCTCGCGACCACTAACCTGTCAGCCGATGAAGGTCAGCGCTCCCGGGTACTTGCACTCTCGATCGCTGAAGCCGGTATCGCGCTGCTGGCGGGAGTCGCGAGCGCTTACTTGTTGCTGCGCCGACTCCTGCGCACTGTCGGAAAGATGACGAAGACAGCCGAAGACATCGGCAGCGGCGCGCTCGACCGCCGACTCGGTGACCAGGGAATCGATGACGAGGTCGGCCAGCTCGCAAAGACGTTCGATGCGATGCTCGAGCGCATCGACATGGCAATGACCACGCAACGACGGTTGCTGTCAGACGTCTCGCATCAACTGCGAACACCTTTGACCGTCGCCCGCGGGCATCTGGACGTGCTGAACCATACGGGCGACATCAGCAATCCGCTTGCGGTGAAAGAGACAGTGACCCTCGTACTCGACGAGCTTGACCACATGCGCTCGCTGGTCGAGCGGCTGCTGCTTCTCGGGCGTGCCATGGAACCGGACTTCCTGTCCCCCGATCTCATCGATGCCCGATCGTTTCTGGCCGACCTCTACTCCGCAGCGCAGGTCCTGGCGCCGCGACAGTGGGTACTTGCGCCGGTCCCCGACATCGTCGTCTCCGCCGACGCACAGAAGCTTCGAGGCGCACTGCTCAACCTCGTCGACAACGCCGTCCGTGTGACAGCGCCCGACGACACGATCGCCATCGTCTGCAGCCTCGACGACATAACACCCACGTTCACGATCGCCGTCGAGGATTCCGGTCCCGGGATTCCGGCTGCCCAACGCGAGGCCGTGCTCGAGAGGTTCTCGCGCCCCGGCGCACGGGATCAGGATGGCTCTGGTCTGGGACTCGCTATCGTGCGTGCCGTTGCAGAAGCCCACGGCGGACGCGTCGCGATCGCCGAATCCGCCCTCGGCGGTGCGCGGGTCGCGATGGTGCTTGCCGGTGGAGCTCGTGCGCTTGGTCGAGGAGGTCTAGTGCACGTATTGATCGTCGAAGACGACCCGCGCATCGCCTCGTTTCTCGACAAGGGATTGCGTGCAGAGGGTTACGTGACGACGATCGCCGGCACTGCCGCACAGGCGAATTCCTACTTCGACACCCTCGACGCCAACCTCGGGCTCGTGCTCCTTGATCTCGGGCTGCCTGATGGCTCCGGCGACGAGGTCCTCCAGCGGCTCCGTCGGCGCTCTGACGTGTCGGTCATCATCTTGAGTGCTCGATCGGATGTGACTGACAAGGTGCGTAGCCTCGATCTCGGGGCCAACGACTACGTGACCAAGCCCTTCCTTTTCGAGGAGCTGCTGGCGCGTATTCGCGCTGCACTGCGCACCTCGACCCAACCGACCGCGACCGAGCTTGTGGTCGGTGACCTCCGTCTTGACCTGCTGACGAAGGTCGCGTGGCGAGCCGGTCAGCGCATCGATCTCGCTCCGCGCGAATGGGCCCTGCTCGAACTCTTCATGAGAAATCCGACGCATGTATTGACGCGTCAGCGCATCTTGAACCAGGTGTGGGAGTACGGCTTCGATGCGGGCAGCAATGTGGTCGACGTGTACGTGGGCTACCTGCGGCGCAAGCTCAATCGGCCCGGGCTTGAGCCGATCTTCCACACCGTGCGTGGTGCCGGCTACCGCCTGCAGCAACCCGAATAGCCGAAGATGTCAACCCGCCGACACCGCAGCCGCTTGATCGCCGCAGACGAAAGATGCGGCAACGTCACCGGGCACCGGCCGTGAGAAGAGATACCCCTGACCGTAAGCACACCCGAGTCGCTCGACGCGCCGACGCTGGTCTTCGGTCTCGATGCCCTCGGCGATCACGTCAACACCGAGGTTGCGGGCCATCATCGCGATCGTGCGTACCAACTCGGTGCTTCGCGGGTCGGTGCCAAGCCCCCACACGAACGACCGGTCGACCTTCAGCGCTTCGATGGGGAAACGGTGCAACGCCTGCAAGGAGGAGTACCCCGTGCCGAAGTCGTCGATGTGCAGCGCGAAGCCGCTCTCGTGGAGATCCATCAGCATCCGCTCGGCGAGATCGGCGTTGTGCATCACGACTGTTTCGGTGATCTCGAGAGCGATGTTGCGCGGCTCGAGATCGGCCTCCCGCAAAAATTGCTGGACGTCTTCGAGCAGACCGCCGTGCCAGAATTGTTTGTTCGAGACGTTCACGCTGACGCGAAGATCCGCGGGCGCCCCAGCCCGCTTCCACTCCGCGATCTGCCGGCACGCTTCCTTGAGGATCCACCGGCCCATCGGCACGATGAGACCGGTTTCCTCAGCGATGGGAAGGAATTCCGCCGGGCCGAGCAGGCCGCGCGTCGGATGCTCCCACCGGACCAACGCTTCGAAGGCAAGGGTGCGCCCAGTACGGATCGCCACGATCGGCTGGTAGTACAGCCGCAGCTGCCCGCCATCGATCGCCTGGCGAAATTCGGCTTCGACCCGCAGCCTGCTGACGGCGCGAGTGTGCATGCCGGAGTCGAAGATCGCATGGGTGCCCTTCTCGGTCGCCTTCGCGCGGTACATCGCGGTATCGGCGTCGCGCAGCACGTCTTCCGCCGATTGATACCCGGTGCTGCTCGACGCGATACCGATGCTCGCTGTCACGAAGATCTCGTGACCGCCGACGTGAAACGGCCGAGAAAGCCTGTCCTGAAGTCGCTCGGCGACCGCCACCGGATTGTGCGGAGCTGTGATGTCGTCGAGCAGGATCGCGAACTCGTCGCCACCGAAGCGAGACGCCGTGTCAGACGGGCGAAGATCGGCGGAGATCCGTTCGGCCACACTGGAAAGAAGCGCGTCGCCGAGCAGGTGCCCGAGGCTGTCGTTGACCAGCTTGAACCCGTCGAGGTCGAGGAACAGCACCGCGAATCGATGATCGGAGTGCCGACTAGCTCGCGTCATCGTCACGCGCAACCGGTCGAGGAACAGGGTCCGGTTCGGCAACCCGGTCAACGGGTCGTATAGCGCGGCATGCCGGAGTTGGCTTTCAAGCTCTTTGCGTTCGTGGACGTCGGTCAGCGACCCGACCATACGGATCGGGCACGTCGTCCACGCCTCTGATAACGAGCGCCCTGCACAAGACCCAGAGGTAGCTGCCGTCACCGCGACGGATGCGATGCTCGAGCTCGACAGCGGACGAGCGGCCGACGAGATGCTCTTCGATCGCGGAGAGCAGGCTCGCGAGGTCGTCTGGGTGAACGCGGCCGAACCAGTCTTCGCTGGTGTTGCCGATCGAGTCGCCGGGACATTCGAGGAGCGCGATCCAGCGCGCCGAGTAGAACACGACGTCGTTGACGAGGTCCCAGTCCCACAACCCACCACTCGCGGCCTCGGCGGCGAGGGCGTAACGCTCCTCGCTCAACCTGATCTCTTCGACAAGGCCGCGTTCTCTGACGTAAGAGCGCTCGACCTTCTCGCGTTGCTCTTCGAGCGACGCGACGTTGGCCTGGTGATCGAGCGCGACCGTCAGCAACGCTGCCCACTGGTTCAAGGTCTCACGCCCCGAAGCGACCTTGCTGTCGATCTGGCCGACGATGCTGAGCAGACCCCAGTCGCTCAGGCGAACCTTGACGGGAAGCACGAAGACCACGTCTTCAACAGCCTCGTCGGCCAACTCGAGCAGCTGAATGGGTGGAAAGGCCGAGGCCGCGACTGTCGCATCGAGCCCAGGCCGCCCCCGGCCCGAGCCGCTTGCAGCCTCACGGTCGAATGCGCCGACGATAGCCAGTGTTGGGTCGGCGCCCGGGGCCAGTTCGCCAGGCGCCTCCGACCACAGCCCAAGACAGCCCGCCCGAACCGGGGTGCGCTCGAGCCACTGCAACGACCGTGGGTCCTCCTCATGGCTTCGGAGCAGGTCCATGGCAACCGCGTACTGGGTGCCGAGCGCGTTTTGGAAGTACGTGCTCTCGTTGAACTGGTCTTGTGAGTGGATCGCCGACAGCATCAGCATGAGGCGAATGATCTGCGCCGTCACGCACCGGGGACCCTCGGCGTCGTCCCCATCACTCGTGCGCGCCGCCATCAACTCGGTCGCAAAGTCGCGCGCGGCGCCCATGACGCCCTGCACGGTTTGGTTGCGCGGACTGCGCTGGTAGAGCGCTTCGAGTTCACTTCGCAGCTTCCGCGTCGGCGGCGTGACGTCACCGCCCCACGCCGATTCGATCAGCTCGACAATCGACGCGGCTGCGGTGGAAACGATCGCCGGTCGCCCAGGGGCGCCGGTATCGGCAGTCAGGGTGCGGTCGAGCTGTTCCTCTAGCGTGCGACGGCGTGCCGCCGCCGAACTCTTCACCCGCGCGGTCACCGCGCCGCCGACGTCCTCGGTGCAACCGCACGACTCGCGGATCACGAACAATGTCGACGCTTGGTGCTGGCCGTCGGCGACCTCGATGCCGGCGAGCTTGTCGAGAAGCAGCGTGGCGGCCAACCTGCCGAGCGCGCCGAAGTCCTGGCGAATACTCGTCAACGCCGGCTTGACGAATGTCGCCGCGTCGACGTCGTCGAATCCGACGATGGCCTGATCGCGTGGAAGTTCGAGACCCGCTGCGGTCAACGCCTGCATCAACCCGAAGGCGTTCACGTCGGTCGCCACCATGACGGCGGTCGACCGCATCCCATCGGCGAGCATGGCCTGACCGGCCAAGAAGCCGCAGTTCTCGTCGTTGTCCGCCGTGGCGAACACGAGCGTCGGGTCGGGGACGATGCCTGCTTCGATGAGCGTTTCGACGTACGCCGCGTGGCGCTCGCGGATGTCGTCTTGATGCATCATCCCGACGAACGCGATCGCGGTATGCCCGTGCCCGATGAGGTGCCTGACCGCCTCCCGCACGCCTTCCTTGTTGTCGGGCTGCACGGTCGGGCAGACGATGCCTGGAATGAGCTTGCTGATCAGCACGACCGGCTTGCCGGAGTGATGGATCGCCTCGAGGTAAGGAGGCGTGGCAGCGTCGATGACCACGATGCAGCCCGCGAGATGCGCCCACGCCGCCGCATGTGGGTGGGGTGATGCATCGGGCCGTTCGGAGTAGACGACGCCAGGATCGGAGGTCTGGATTGCGACCAGCCGCGCGCTGGCTTCACCGACCGCGCCGGCCACCCCGCGGATGATGCCGCCGAAATAGAAGCCGCTCACGAACGGCGACAGCACACCGATCGTCGTCGGCGGGGTCTCCATGGAGCCCTATCGGCCCCGGCCGCGGCGCTTCTGAGCGTGATTTGCGGGTGACCTACCACGACCATGACGATCGCTTCAGGCCGCCGCGACGACGCGATTGCGCCCTGAGCTCTTCGCCTGGTACATCGCGGCGTCGGCGGCTCGCAGGAGCTCTGATTTCCGAGGCGCATGAGACGGCAGCGACGCGACTCCGAGGCTGACCGTGACCGCACCGCGCTCGCGCCTGACCACGAAATGCGGTCGGAGCAGTCTCGACTGCCCGCCGAATCACCTCGGCGCGCCGCAGCGCGCCCGCTGGGACGATCCCGCTCATCAGGACGGCGAGCTCGTCGCCGCCGAGACGGTAGGCGCGGTCGCCTTGGCGGCTGTTCGCCGTCAGCGCATCGGCGACGATCCGAAGTGTCTGGTCGCCGACCGCGTGCCCGAACGTGTCGTTGACGGTCTTGAAGTCATCGATGTCAACGAGGATCAACGACACCGGCTGCTCGGCGTCCAGCCGCTCGATGTCGACGTCGAAGGTGCGCCTGCTCAACAGGCCGGTGACGGCGTCGTGCTCGGCGTCATAGCGCAGCGAGGTGATCGCCTCGTCGAACCGGTTGCGAGCGGTCACCAAGGTAAGGGTGATGCCGACGAGGATGAGGGACACGCCGACGGCGTCTTCGACAGCCACGTTTCGTGGATCGACCAGCGCGCACAGGATCGTCTCCGCGATGACGACCTCGCCCGCGATCACGCGGGCGACGACCGGTTTCAGGTGATAGGCCGCGAACAGCACGGGCAACGAGAACGCAAGCTGCGACGATGCCGTGGCGTCGTGGCTGCCCGAGCGCCAAGAACAAGATCAGCCCGACCGGAATCCCGGCCACCAATGGCCACACCAGGATCGGCAGCCGCTGAGGGATCCGCCAGAGCAAGAGCCCCCACCCAGCAATCGCGCCGGCGACAACCCAGGGCACCCACTGGTAGCGTGTGCGAGAAGTTTGGGGTCGGGACAACCGTCACCTCGAGAACGATCACAACCGCACCGACGAACAGCAAGAGCGCAGCCGACCGCGCCGCGTCGGCCAGCACGCGCGGGCGCGCAGCTTCGATCCACCCTGTTCGCACCTTGCCCCATCGGCCGCGCTCGGGGCGAACTGAGCGCGAATAGAGCGCGAACGGAGCAGCGGCGCGGTCCGTAGACTCCCGGGGTCAACCGGAGGTGTCGTGCGCAAGGTCCTCATCGCCAACAGGGGCGAGATCGCCGTGCGCATCGCCAGGGCCTGCCGGGACGCCGGGTTGGCGAGCGTCGCGGTGTACGCCGACCCCGATCTCGATGCGCCACACGCCCGCGCGCCGACGAGGCGTACGCGTTGGGCGGCTCGACGGCTGTCGAGAGCTATCTCGACATCGAGAAAGTCCTGGCCGTTGCGACTCGTGCCAGGCGCCGACGCAGTGCATCCCGGATATGGCTTTCTCGCCGAGAACGCTGCCTTCGCAAGAGCGGTCATCGATCGCGGGCTCACCTGGATCGGCCCGCCCCCAGCGGCCATCGATGCGCTCGGTGACAAGGTTCGTGCGCGCGAGCTCGCGGCGAGCGTCGGTGCGCCGCTCGTGCCCGGCACGACCGGCTCGGTCGCCGACGTCGGTGAGGTCGTCGAATTCGCGCAGCGCCACGGGCTTCCGATCGCGATCAAGGCGGCTTTCGGTGGCGGTGGCCGAGGCATGCGCGTCGCCCGCACGATCGACGAGATACCCGCGCTTTTCGAGTCAGCGGTGCGCGAAGCAGTCGCGTCGTTCGGCCGCGGCGAATGCTTCGTCGAGCGCTACCTCGATCGGCCGCGACACGTCGAGACCCAGTGCCTTGCCGACGCATATGGTCACGTCGTCGTTGTGTCGACACGCGACTGCTCACTGCAGCGGCGACATCAGAAGCTCGTCGAAGAAGCGCCGGCCCCGTTTCTGGCCGACGCCACGATCGCGACGCTGTACACGGCCTCGAAGGACATCTTGCGCGCAGCGGGTTACGTCGGCGCTGGCACGGTCGAGTTTCTCGTCGGCGACGACGCGACCATCTCGTTCCTCGAGGTGAACACCCGCCTCCAGGTCGAGCACCCCGTGACAGAGGAGGTCTCCGGGATCGACCTGGTACGCGAGCAGTTCAGACTCGCGGACGGCGAGGCGCTGGGGTACGACGATCCGCCGCCGCGCGGCCACTCGATCGAATTCCGGATCAACGGCGAAGACCCCGGCCGCGGATTCCTTCCCGGCGCCCGGACGGCTGACCACGTGGCGCCCGCCGTCGGGGCCAGGTGTGCGCCTCGACTCAGGCGTCGAAGAGGGCAGCGTGGTGCCGCAGGCGTTCGATTCGCTGCTCGCGAAACTGATCGTGACCGGCGCGACCCGCAGCCAGGCACTCGAGCGCGCGCGTCGCGCCCTCGCCGAGTTCGAGATCGACGGCATGGCGACTGCTCTGCCATTCCATCGCGCGGTCGTCGACGACGCTGCCTTTGCACCGGCCGATCCGACAGCGCCGTTCGCGGTACACACCCGCTGGATCGAGACCGAATTCACTAACACGATCCCGCCATATCTAGCAGCGGGCGACACCGACAGTCACATCGACAGCGGCAGGCCCCGGCAGACCATCACGGTCGAGGTCGGCGGCAAGCGACTCGACGTGTCACTTCCGGCCGACCTGGCTCGTGGCGCAGCATCGGGCACCACTCCGCGACGCCGACGGGCGTCGGGGTCTGCGGCGGGCGCTACTCATGCACCCGAGTCGTTGAGTGCGCCCATGCAGGGCACCATCGTCAAAGTCGCAGTGGTTGACGGACAGGTCGTCGAGGCAGGCGATCTGATCGTCGTGCTCGAGGCAATGAAGATGGAGCAACCGCTGACGGCACATCGCGGGGGGACGGTTGCCGAGCTTGCCGTCGAGGCCGGTCAGATCGTGCCTGGTGGTGCGCTGATCTGCGTGATTCGCGACTGAGTCACACAGCGTGCGTTTACCTCCCTTGCTCTCAAGCGGTCGTCGCAACGAGGACCTCGTTGAGTTTTTCTGATGGTGTCATCCAGTTGAGGGTTTTGCGTGGTCTGCCGTTGAGGCTGTCGGCGGCGGCTTGCAGTGTCGCCGCGGTGTGGATGGACAGGTCGGTGCCTTTGGGGAAGTACTGGCGGAGCAGGCCATTGGTGTTTTCGTTGCTGCCGCGCTGCCAGGGGGAGTGTGGGTCGCAGAAGTAGACATCGATGTTGGTGTCGAGGCTGAACTGGGCGTGTTCGCTCATCTCGCGGCCTTGGTCCCAGGTGATGGAGCGGCGCAGGGTGGCCGGCAGGGTGGCGATCGCGGCGGTCATCGCCTCCCGAACTTTGTCGGCGGACCGCCCGTCAGGCAGGTGCAGCAGCATCACGAACCGGGTGGCGCGTTCCACCAAGGTGCCGATCGCGCTCGCGCAGTTCTTGCCGAGGATCAGGTCGCCTTCCCAATGCCCAGGCACCGCCCGGTCGGCGATTTCGGCGGGTCGCTCGCTGATCATCACCATGCCGGGGATACGACCGCGTCCCTCGATGCGCCCTCGCGGTTTTCGGCTCGCCCGCCCGGTGCGCAGACATGCGGCCAGCTCGCGGCGCAGCTCACCGCGGCCCTGCACGAACAGCGACTGGTAGATCGTCTCGTGGGACACCCACATCTCCGGAGCTTCAGGAAACGCCGCGCGCAGCCGTTCGGCGATCTGCTCAGGTGACCACAACTGCTCCAGGTCTGCTACCACCCGGTCCCGCAACAGCTGGTTCGTCGCGAGTTTCGTCGGCTTAGGTCGTCGCGCCGCCTGCTCAGCGCGGCGATGCGCACGCAGCGGGGAATACCTGTCGCGGCCGCCGTTGGCGGCCACTTCCCGACTGATCGTTGAGGTCGCCCGCCCCAACATCACGGCGATCTGACGAAATGACCAGCCCGCCTCGACCTTGATCCGGATCTCGACCCGATCCTCCAAGCTGAGCCGACAGCTCGACGGATTCCACACCCGCTGGCGAATCACCCCACCCAACGGCACCAACACGCTGCCGACCACACCCATCGAACAACCAAGCTGCGCCAAGATCTGCCGATAAGACAACCCCGCCGCCGCCAGCCGCATGATCTGGCGCCGCGTCTCAACAGGTATCCGATGCTGCCCCATACGCCGCTCCTTCGCCGAGTCGAAAACACTCAACTCAACGAGGCGTTGCAACGACCACTTGAAACCGCCTCCCTCCAGGGGCAGTAAACGCACGCGCTGTGCGGCAGAGTCGTCAGAGCCAGCCGCTGTCTTCGGCCACCCGCAGCGCCTCGAGCCGGTTGCGGGTGCCCGTCTTCGAGATGGCCGACGAGAGATAGTTGCGCACAGTTCCCTCGCTCAGGAACAGCTTCGTGGCGATGTCGGCGATCGTCGCACCGTCGCGCGCTGCAGCCAACGCATCGCGCTCGCGGGCAGTCAACGGACTCGCTCCCCCGGCCAACGTCGCGGCCGCCAACGTCGGATCGACAACCCGCTCGCCCCGTGCGACCCGCCGCACGGCGTCAGCCAGCTGCTCGACCGGCGCATCCTTCACGACGAAGCCGAGTGCGCCCGACTCCATCGCCCTGCGCAAATATCCCGCGCGGCCGAACGTCGTCACGATCAGTACGTGGCAGCTCGGCACTTGCTCATGCAACGCAGCGGCGGCGGCGAGTCCGTCGAGCCCTGGCATCTCGACGTCCAGCACAGCAACATCAGGCCGGACGGCGAGGGCAGCCGCCACTACTTCGTCGCCGCGTGCCACCTGGGCGACAACCTCGATGTCGGGCTCGAGGTTCAGCAACGCGGCCAGCGCACCACGAACCAGGTGCTGGTCATCGGCCATCAGAATTCGGATCACGCGGACCTCAGCACCGGACAACGTCACGCCGGCACCTCTACGCGCAACCGGAAGCCTGTCGCGCCGCCGTCAACGGGTCCAGCGACCAACCGGCCACCCAGCGCGTCGGCACGTTCGGCGAGTCCGGCGAGACCGTTGCCCGCACGTGTCGTCGCGACCTCGCCAGCCTTGCGCAGGCAGCCGGAACCGTCGTCAACGATCTCGATGCCGGTCGCGTCGAGGGTGATCCGCACCGACTTCGCCTTGCTGTGCCGCACCACGTTCGTCACACCTTCGCGCACGACCCATCCGAACAGCCCGCCGACCTCGGGCGACATGCCCTCGACAACGCCGGGTAACTGGGCGTCGATACCTGCGGCTTCGAGAACCTCGCGCGCGGTCGCGAGCTCGGTCGCGAGTCGCACCTCGCGGTAGCCGGCAACGGCCGCCCGCACGTCGGCGAGACTTTCGCGTGCGAGCACTTCGACCTCGGCGATCTCGGCGCGGGCCCGCGCGGGATCCTGGTCGAACAGCCGCGCGGCCAACGCCGCTTTCACGGTGACCGTTGTCAGCGAGTGGCCGAGCAAATCGTGCAGGTCGCGCGCAATGCGCATCCGCTCACGTTCCGCGGCGAGCATCGCGACCTCTTCTCGCATCGCGGCAAGCTCCGCATTGGCCCTGATCAGACGAGAGAATCCGAACACGGCGAGCGAGGCGAGCGCGACGCTGACACCGATCGACCACGAGAGCCCGTGCTGGTGCCACGGCTTAATGAACTGCGGGAGTACTGATGACGTGACGGCAAGAACTGCGACCTCGACCAGTGCCACTCGCCCCGGCAACAAGATGATCGACGCGGCCGCGACAAAGATCAGCGCCATCAGGCCGTTCTGGCCGATCACCGCGGTCGCCGCAATCGTCAACGTCATGAGCACGCCAACGATCAGGTAGCTGTACCGCGCGCCCCGCGCACCCCACCAGCCGAGTGGCACGAGGAAGAGGTACGCCCACCCGAACGCCACCAGCAGAGCCGTGCCGGCGATGCTGGCGGCGAGTTGGTGATGGGTCCACGCGCTGCCGAGCGGCACCGCGAGATAGATCAGCCAGAACCCGCCGCCCCGGCGCCAACGCTTCGGACCGTCGATCCGGTCATTGCCCGAACGAGGCAGCCAATGGCGGCGTTCGGACTCCAGCCGGGTACCGGTCATCGGGTCCTGCTCGTCACGGTCATCGACGGCGACCGCTCAGATCCGCGACGTGTCGCGACGGAAGGCCCACGCGGCGAGCGCTCCGAGCACGACGGTCCAGATCGCGACCACGATCCACCCCTTAGAGTCCCATGCCGGTGCGCCGACCAATGTATGACCGGCCTGCACGAGCCAGTACGTCGGCGTTCCCTGCGAGATGTCGTGAAGCGGTCCGTGGTCTCCGCCGACCGGGCCCCAGGCGCCACCCAGGAACGCGAGGATCGAAACGCCACCACCGATCACCGGCCCCATCGAATCGGGCGTGAACAAGTGACCGATCAAGATGCCCAGCGCCGCGAACGGGATCAGCGCGACCACGATGAGGCCGGTCATGTGCAGAACACCTTTTGGTGTGAGGTGCACACCCAACGTGGCGCCCGCGACGAACAGCAGTGCAAGCGAGATCAGTGCCGTCATGTAGCCGGTGAGCACCTTCGCCCTGATGTAGTTGCGAACACTCAACGGAGTGAGGCGCAACTGACGGGTCCAGCCGACCGATCGCTCGCGCCGAGATGCGGGCGCCCAGCGCGATCATCGCGCCCATGGTGCCGAACGATGCCATCCCTGCGAGGTAGTAGGTCGGCAACGGAATGCCGCCGAGTTGCTGCATGCCTGTTGCTGCCAGCGATCAGGTAGAAGAAGATGAGCGGGAACACGAGCGAGATGATGAAGCCACGCTTGTTGCGGACCGCGCGGATCAACTCGTATTTCAGGTAGGTCGGGTTCATGACAGTCCCTCGGATTTGTCGTCGCCGGTCAGCAACAGGAACGCTTCTTCCAGGCCCGCGCCCGCGATCGAGATGTCACTTGCGGCGGGGAAGTCGCGAAGCAGTGCGCGAATAGCCGCGTCAGAGTCGGTGCAATGCAGCACAACGGCTTCGCCACGTCGTTCGCCGCTCTGAACGCCAGCGAGCGCGGTCAATGCGGCGATCGCGACGTCAGGCAAGGTGGCTCTGATCGTGTGCAGCCCGACGGTTGCCTTGATCTCGGTCGCCGGCCCGTCGGCCACGATCCGGCCCCTCGCCATCAAGACGATCCGGTCGGCGTAGGTGTCGGCCTCTTCCAGGTAGTGCGTGGCGAACACGACGGTCTTTCCGCGCGACGCAAAGTCGCGCATCGAGGTCCAGAACTCGCGGCGCACCTCGACGTCCATCGCGACTGTTGGTTCGTCAAGGATCAGCAGATCGGGGTTGGAGACCAACGCGATCGCCGACCGCACGCGCTGCGTCTGGCCACCCGACAGCTTCTGCGTTCGGCGATCGGCAATGTCCTCGATGCCGGTGACGCGCAGCACTTCGTCGACACCCATCGGGTTCGGATACAGCGACGCCATCATCGCGATGAGCTCGCGCACTGTCAGGTCGCGCAGCAGCTGGCCGGTCTGCAGCATCGCGCCGATTGCGCCCGCGCGAACGGCCTCGGCCGGCGTCATGCCGAACACCTGCACCGACCCCGTATCGGGCTTCGCCAGCCCAAGAATCATGTCGATCGTCGTCGACTTGCCAGCGCCGTTGGGTCCGAGCAACGCGACTGTCTCTCCTGGCGCGATGACGAGGTCGATACCGTCAACCGCCAGTACGGGTCCGTAGCTCTTGCGTCAACGACTCGAGGCGGATCCCGGCCGTTGTCATGAGGGTTGTGGAAGTCATAGCCCGATAGTGCCTGCCCGGGTGTGCCAGCCACAGTGCAACCCGTCGTCCTTTCACCATGACATGCGTCATTCGGCACAGATCGGACTCCGGATGGCTTCGGATCGGCGGATGCCGGGTCGAAGATGAGGTATGAAACGGACGCGCCGCTCTCTGCGAGCCACCGGCACCGCAACCGCTATCGCCGCCCTCGCGCTCATCACAGCGGCGTGCAGCGGCGGCCACCACCGCCGGGCAGCGCCCCCCGACAACAGCCTGGTGAGCAGCGCGAGCACGGCAGCCGCGTCGAGCGCCCCCTCAGTCGCCGCATCGAGCCTGCCAGCCTCGGCAGGGGCGGCATCGTCGACAGCACCGACGGCGGCCGGGACGCCGTCGGCGACCGCGAACGTTAAGGCCACCCCCGCCAAGGCGACCCCGACTAAGCCGGCAACAACGAAATCCACGACCGCAACACCGACGCCGACCAAGCCGACGACGGCACCGAAACCGACGACGCCCGCCCCACCGCCCGTCAAGGCGTCCGGCTCCGACGTGCTCGCCGGGACGAGTTGCCAGGTCTTCCCCAGCCGACAACTACTGGCACGCCGACATCGCATCGCTGCCCGTCGACGTCCACAGTGCGGCTTGGCTCTCGGCGATGGGCGGATCAACGCGCAAGCTGCATCCCGACTTCGGGCCGTCGGGCGACCCGGCGATTCCGTACGGAATCCCGGTCACGGTGGTCAAGGCCGGCCACCCGCGAGTGCCTGTGACGTTCCAGTACGCCGACGAGAGCGACAAGCTGCTGTATCCCCTCGGCAGTGACACCCTCATCGAGGGCGGTGCGAACTCCGGCGGTGACCAGCACGCGATCATCGTCACCGCCGACACCTGCGAGCTCTTCGAGACCTGGGACACCAGCGACACAACGTCTGGCTGGACCGCAGGCTCTGGTGCGCACTGGTCGCTGTCGAGCGACGCACTCCGCCCGAACACATGGACTTCAGCGGACGCCGCAGGGCTGCCGATCTTGCCGGGGCTGCTGCGCTACGACGAGGTCGCCTCCGGGCACGTCGACCACGCGATCAGGTTCACCACGAACACGACCGACGACAGCTTCCTGTGGCCCGCTCGGCACGCGGCCAGCTCGAACCACAATGCGAACCTGCCGCCGATGGGTGCGCGCTTCAGGCTGAAGGCGAGCTTCTCCCTCGCGGGCTACTCGGCGCAGACTCAGACCGTGCTGCGCGCCATGCAGACGTACGGCCTGGTGCTCGCCGACAACGGATCGCCGTGGTACTTCCAGGGCACCGCCGACAACGCGTGGCCCGACGCGTTGATCTCCCAGCTGAAGACGATCCCGGCGAGCGCATTCGAAGCCGTCGACACGAGCAGCCTGGAGATCTCCGCGAACAGCGGTGCCGCGCGCTAGCCGCAGCTGATCTACGGTCGATGCGTGCCCCACATCGAAGGCGACCCCGGCCCGTTGCGCTGGTTGCGCTACGCCGTCGGCTTCCGGCTGCCGGCCGCGAATCGTGAGTGGGTCGCTCACGACCTGACCGACGCTGGCTGGCGCACCCGGGCCGCGTTGCGCCAGCTCGTGCTGCTGGTTCCAGTGGCCGCTGCCTTCGCCGCGTTGCCGGGCCCATGGTCGCTGCGGTTGCTGCTGATGGCGCTCGTCCTCGTCGGCGGCCTGTCGGTCTCCGTGATGTACGCCGACAGCGTGCGCGCCTCGCGACTTGCGCCAGCACGGACTTGCCCGTTCCCGACGACCGTGACCTCGGCCGCCCTACCGACTCCCCGTGATACCCCACATACGACCGCACCCTTACCCCACCCACACCGAGGATCACACGTGAACGAGTTTCCCGACTTCTCTCTCGCCGGCAAGGTCGCCCTCGTGACGGCAAGCGGCCGTGGCCTCGGACGCGCAATCGCGATCGCATTGGCGCACTCAGGCGCCGACATTGCCCTAGGGTTGCGCGACCGCGAGTCAGCGGGTGACGCCGTCGAAGCCATCACTGCCATGGGACGCCGAGCAGTGCCGCTTCAGATGAACATGACGAGTCTGCCCGAGATCCGCAACGCGATCGCTGACGCACACGCCGCCTTCGGGCGGCTCGACATCCTGGTGAACAACGCGGGCATCGCTCCCGGCGCGCCCGCCTCGTCGGTGACCGAGGAGAACTTCGATGCGACCCTTCAGGTCAACCTGAAGGGCACCTTCTTCGCCAGCCAGGCCGCGGCGACCATCATGGGCAGTCAGCGCTCCGGCCGGATCATCAACATCGGTTCACAAGCCGGATTGGTTGCATTGCCGGGCGAGTCGATCTACTGCATGACGAAGGCGGCGATCGGTCACCTGACCAAATGCCTCGCTGTCGAGTGGGGGCCTCTCGGCATCACGGTCAACTGCGTAGCACCGACGTTCATCGAGACACCCGGCACCGAGCCGGCGTTGTCGGATCCAGCGTTTCGCGCAGACGTGGTCGAGCGAATCGCGGCACTCCACCGCATCGGTCAGCCAGTCGACGTGACCGGAGCCGTCGTGTTCCTGGCCTCTGACGCTGCGTCATTGATCACCGGCACGACGATTCCGGTCGACGGCGGTTGGACC
Source organism: uncultured Actinomycetes bacterium (assembly GCA_963809135.1). Lineage (GTDB taxonomy): Bacteria > Actinomycetota > Actinomycetes > Acidothermales > Acidothermaceae > PALSA-607. The sequence goes on along the minus strand of CAWEIG010000008.1, from coordinate 227,401 downwards.
GCGCGCTGAAATCTCGAGCACTCGCACACGACTGCGGAGGTGCGGTCGGCTAACACCCGGGATCAGTCGACGTGCGTCTCCATCAGCTGGCGTCCGGCCTCGGTGATGCTGCCTGACAGTGACGGGTACACCGAGAACGTCTGCGCGATCTGATCGACGGTGAGTCCGAGTTGCACGGCCATCGTGACGGGCAGAATCAGCTCGCTCGCCTTGCGGTGCGACGACGACGCCGCCGAGCACGACCCCCGTACCCGGCCGCGCGAACAGCTTCACGAAACCGTCGGTGACACCCGCCATCTTGGCTCGCGCGTTGCGTGCCAGCGGCAGCTTCACCGACCTGCACCTCGAGCCGACCCGCGTCGATCGCACTTTGTGAGACGCCGACCGCCGCGATCTCGGGATCGGTGAACACGTTGGCCGCCACCATCGACAGGCGCAGTGGCCGCACCGCCTCACCGAGCGCGTGCCACATCGCGATCCGGCCCTGCATCGCGGCGACCGACGCCAGCATCAGCACGCCGGTGCAATCGCCCGCCGCGTAGATGCCGGGCGCCGACGTGCGCGAGACCCGGTCGACCTCGACGTAGCCGGACGCCGAGATGCGCACGCCGGCATCGTCGAGGCCGAGATCGTCGGTGTTGGGCACAGACCCGACCGCCATCAGGCAATGCGAGCCCTCGACCACGCTGCCGTCGGCGAGTTGCGACGAGCACGCCGTCGGCCGTGCGGGTGACCGCTGATGCGCGCGCCTGGCTCACGACGGTCATGCCGCGACGGCGAAACACCGCCTCGACGACGGCCGCAGCGTCGGCGTCCTCGCCTGGCAGCACCCGCTCGCGCGACGACACGAGGGTCACCTGCGAACCGAGCGCCTGGTACGCGCCGGCGAACTCGGCGCCCGTGACGCCCGACCCGACGACGATCAGCCGTTCGGGGAACGCGTCGAGGTCGTAGATCTGGTGCCAGGTCAGGATCCGCTCGCCGTCGGGCACCGCCGTCGGGCAGTACCCGCGGGTGCGCACCGGTCGCGAGCAACACGACGTCCGCATCGAGTCTCGTCGACACCGTCGGCCGTCGGATGACGTCACGGTCAGCCGGTGGCCCGCGACCGTCGGCGCGCCCGAGCCGGGCCGAGCCGGCGATGACCCGCACGCTCTCAGCCGCGAGCCGCGCGGCGATGTCGTCGGACTGCGCCTTCGCCAGGCTGCGGACGCGGGCGTTGACCTGCGGCGGCGTCGACGCCGATGTTGCCCGCGCCCTCTATGCCGTCCGGTGCCGCCGTCGAACCTGACGCCGAGGCGTGGCGACAGCGCGAGCGCGGTCATCGCCTCGGCCGTGGCGATCAGGGTCTTCGAGGGCACGCAGTCGGTGAGCACGCAGGCGCCGCCCACACCGGTGCGTTCGACGACGGTGACCTCGGCGCCGAGTTGTGCCGCGACGAGTGCGGCCTCGTAGCCGCCGGGTCCGCCTCCGATGATGGCGATGCGCGTCACATGCCGCATTGTGTCCGTAACCGTCTAACCTTCGGTGCGTGGCCCTCTACGCTGCCTACGGCAGCAACCTCGATCCCGAGCAGATGCTGACGCGCGCGCCGCACTCCCCCGCGCAGGGCACCGGGTGGCTGCAGGGCTGGCGGCTCACGTTCGGCGGCGAGGAATTGAGCTTCGAAGGAGCGCTCGCCACGGTCGTCGAGGACGCCGACAGCCAGGTGTTCGTGATGCTGTACGACGTCCCCGTCCTTCGACGAGCCCGAACTCGACCGGTGGGAGGGCAACGCGCTCGGCCTGTACGACAAGATCCGGGTGCGGGTCGCAACGCTCGACGGCGACCTGACGGCGTGGCTGTACGTGCTCAACGGCTACGAGGGTGGCCTGCCGTCGGCGCGCTACCTCGGCATGATCGCCGACGCGGCCGAGATGGCCGGCGCTCCCGACGACTACGTCAAAGAGCTGCGGCTGCGCCCGTGCGCCTCGGTCGGCGACGACGATCGCTGCGACGACGACCCGCGCGGCGACGACCTGCGGTGAGCCGTGACGCCTCACCGCTGTGCGAGGCTGCGGCACAGGCCGCCGCGACGGCTGGCCGAAATGACCGGCGTCGCCAAGCACGACGTCGCGATCGTGCTCGGCTCCGGCTGGGTGCCGGCGGCCGACGCGATCGGCACGCCGACGCACGACATCGCGGTCACCGACCTGCCGGGGTTCGCGCCGCCGGCGGTGCTCGGGCACGCCGGCCGCATTCGCTCGATCGACAGCGAGTGGCCGGCGCGTGCTGGTGTTCTTGGGTCGCACCCATCTGTACGAGGGCCGCGGCGTCGACGCGGTCGTGCACGGCGTCCGCACCGCGGCGCGAGCCGGCTGCCGGGTCATCGTGTTGACCAACGGGTGCGGCGGGCCTGCGCGACGGCTACGTGCCGGGCCAGCCGGTGCTGATCGCCGACCACCTCAACCTCACGGCCACCTCGCCGCTGCACGGCGCGACGTTCGTCGACCTGACCGATCTCTACAGCACGCGACTGCGCGTCGATTGCGCGCGACGGTCGACCCGACGTCTCACCGAGGGCGTGTACGCGCAGCTGCCCGGGCCGCACTACGAAACTCCCGCCGAGATCCGCGATGCTGCGAACGCTCGGGGCCGACCTCGTCGGCATGTCGACCACCCTCGAAGCGATCGCCGCGCGCGAGGCCGGTGCCGAGGTGCTCGGCATCTCGTTGGTGACCAACCTTGCGGCCGGCATGACCGGCGAACCGCTCGACCACCAAGAGGTGCTCGCCGCCGGCCAGCGCGTCTGCGGCGCGCATGGGTGCGCTGCTGGCGCAGGTCGTGGCGCGGCTGTGAACTACGAAGCGGCCGCCTCGCACTGGCTCGCCGAAGACCCCGACCCTGACACTCGCGCCGAGCTTTCAGATCTTCTCGCAGGCGCGGGACGCCGAGGGGCTGGCCGATCGATTCAGCGCGCGGCTTCAGTTCGGCACGGCGGGACTTGCGCGGCGCGCTTGGTGCCGGCCCGAACCGGATGAACCGCGCTGTCGTCATCCGCGCCGCCGCCGGCCTCGCTGCGTACCTGCGCGCGACCGGCGGCACGTCGGTCGTCATCGGGTACGACGCGCGGCACAAGTCCGACGTGTTCGCCTGCGACACCGCCGCTGTCATGGCGGGCGCCGGGCTTGACCGCGTCGGTGCTGCCCCGGCCGCTGCCGACACCGGTGCTCGCGTTCGCGATCCGCCACCTCGGCGTCTCGGCCGGCGTCATGGTCACGGCGTCGCACAATCCGCCGCAGGACAACGGATACAAGGTCTACCTCGGCGACGGCGGCCAGATCGTGCCGCCGGCCGATGCCGATATCTCGCGGCACATCGACGCGGTCGGCCCGCTGGCCGACGTCCCGCGTTCTGATGCCTGGCACCGTGCTCGACGAGTCGGTGCTTCACGCCTACCTGGCCGGCATCACGTCGATGCCGTTGCTCGTCGCGCTGCCGCATCGTGACGTGCGGATCGCGTACACGCCGCTGCACGGAGTCGGTCGTGATGTCGTGCTCGCCGCGTTCACCCGGGCCGGTTTCACGTCGTTGTCGGTTGTCGCCGAGCAGGGCGCGCCCGACCCGGATTTCCCGACCGTTGCATTCCCGAATCCCGAAGAGCCAGGCGCGATCGACTTGGCGCTGGCACTGGCGCGCTCGACGTCGGCCGATCTCGTGCTTGCCAATGATCCGGACGCCGACCGGTGCGCCGTCGCGATTCCCGATCCGCGCGTCGACGGTGGCTGGCGGATGCTGCGCGGCGACGAGGTCGGTGTGCTGCTCGCCGATTTCCTTCTAACACAGGGAATTTCCGGTCGGTACGCGACGACGATCGTGTCGTCGTCGCTGCTGTCACGAATGGCGGCACGGCACGGCATGCCGTACTCCGAGACGCTGACCGGCTTCAAGTGGATCGTGACGCCAGCGGCGATCTCGTCTACGGCTACGAAGAGGCGCTCGGCTACTGCGTAGCGCCGTCGTTGACGCGCGACAAGGACGGCATCAGCGCCGCACTGACTGTCGCGTTGCTAGCGGCGACGCTAAGGCCGACGGACTCACGCTTGCCGATCGGCTCGACGACATCGCTCGCTCCTACGGTGTCGTACGCCACCGACCAGGTCTCGGTGCGGGTGTCTGACCTCGTCGCAGATCGGCGCTGCAGTCGATCGGCTGCGGGCTGATCCGCCGTCGTCGCTGGGCGGGCTGCCGGTCGTCGGCTTCGACGATCTGGCGGCCGGAGCGAACGGGCTGCCGCCGACCGACGGGCTTGCGTTTCCGGCTCGACGGTGCGGCACTGCGGCATCGGGCCTGCGCGAGTCGTCGTCCGGCCGAGTGGCACCGAGCCGAAGCTGAAGAGCTACCTCGAAGTCGTGGTCGACGTCGCCGACACTGTTGACGCCGCACGAGCGCAAGCGCGATCGCAGCTCGACGCAATAGCAGCGGATCTGCGCGCCGCGCTACAGCTCGGTTAGCTTCCGGTCCCCGGAATGCCGGAGGCGCGGTCGTCGAGCCGGGCCATGATGCGAGCGAGGTCGGCGAGGTCACGATCGTCGAGCGCGTCGCCGAATGCCTTCTGCAGCCACGCGTGATGGCTGCGCCGCGCCCGTCGGACCAGCGACCTGCCCGCGTGGGGTGATCCGGGCGAATGTCGAACGGGCATCGGTCGGATCCGGCTCGCGCCGCAGCAGTTCCGACGCCTCCATGCGGTCGAGAAGCTTCGACAACCCCGACGGCGACAGCACGACGTTCGACGCGAGTTCGGTGAGCCGCAGCCGCCCACCAGCGCCGTCGAGCTGCATGAGGACGTCGTACCGAGGCAACGTGAGGTCGCTGTCGTGGCGCATTCTGGCCTCGACCTGGTCCCACAACCGCGCATGCGTACGGAGGAACGCGAGCCACGCGGATGTCCACCGCTCGGTGTCTGACGTCGTCATGAATTCAGTGTACGCGAACTACTTGACATGCCAAGTGTTTGGATCTATTACTTGGCATGTCAAATATCAGCTCTCAGCCCAAGGAGCAGACATGGACGGGAAGCCCTTCGGAGTCGTGCACTTCTTCGCAGGAGGCACCAAGGACCAGTACGAGGCGTCGATCGCGGCCGTCCACCCTGCCGACGGGCTTGCCTGCAGGCCAGGTCTTTCACGCGGCGGGCGCATCTGAGGGTGGCTGGACCATCATGGCCGTGCACGAGTCGAAGGAAAGCTGGGAAGACTTCCGCGACGGCACGCTGATGCCCCGCATGCAGCAGGGCATCGAGGGTGGCTTCGCAGCGCCGCCAGTCGAGACCGAGATCGACCTGTTCAACGTCGTCTCGGGGTAGGTGCATCGCAGTTCGCCGGTGCCCGACTCACCGCACCCCGGACGTGCGGAGTCGGGCCCGGCGGCGGACGGTATGCACGACCAGGTAGCCGGCCAGAACGAATCCGGTTATTGCGTGCCAGCGGATCTGAGTCGGATGGCCCGAAGACCAGTCCCAAAGGCCCGAGGCGAACATGGCCAGGGTCAAGGCGGTCAGAAGCAGATCCGATAACGCCATCCGACCAGCTGGATGATGCAGGGTTCGCACGTGCGGGAGCCGACGGAGCAGCGCCGTCGAAATGCGCCGACGTTGCAGCAGGTGCGCTCCGACCAGGCCGACAAATGTCAGTCCCACGCCGATGTGAATGGTCAAGACCGGCTCGAACACCAGTGAAACAGTCGCGCTCACGATGAGCGCGAGGTGGATCAACCATCGCGATGCCTGGCTCCGTCGACGGGCAGCGCGTTGCGCGGTCTCGAACTCGGCCTCGGCCTGCATCGCACCCCTTGCGTCGCAGCCTGGTTGGTCCGATCATCGTGACCCGCGCCGAAACGGGCATCAGGGAAGACCCTGAGATCGGCCCTTACCATCTGGCTATGTATCTCGACGCACGCCAGTGGTATTTCGATGGCTGACGCCGACGATGTGCGACGGCTGGCGCTGGCCCTGCCTCACGTCGAGGAGATCAAGAGCGACGGCTTCGACTTCCGCGTCGGCGGCAAGGGCTTCGTGTGGTCTTATCCCGAACGCCGGCCGGGAGAACGTCGCCGGATCCGAACCGACATCGCCGTGTTGTTTGTCGGCGACGAGGCCGAGAAGCAGGCGCTCCTGCTCGGGGAGCCCGACGTCTTCTTCACGACATCTGGGTATGACGGCTTCCCGCTCGTGATGCTCTGGCTCGAGAAGGTGGACGTCGACCGGTTGGCCGAACTCGTCACTGACGCGTGGCGAATGCGTGCGCCTCAGGCGCTCCTCGACGATGCGGCACTCGACGACCCTGCTGCACCTGGAGAGCCCGCGATATAGCCGATCCGAAACGCGCCCCAATGGCGACCATCGACGAATATCGGCGCGGCGGCATCCTTCACGATGTCGAACGTGCCGCCCCCCAGGTCACGGCGGTATACCTGTATCAGCGGACCGGCCGTGTTCTTCGCCGCTCGGGTCGCGACATCGTTGTCGAATATCCGGCGATTTCTGCAATGCGATTCGTTCCACGCCGGATCGGGGCCCTGCGGGTGTGAGTACTCCCTCGTGTTCGCAGGGGCGTAGCCGTTGCGATCCCCCGCCACGCAATAGACGCTGTCGGGCAGGCTCGCGTGCACTTCTTCCATCAACGGCAAGACGCTCTTTTCGGCGAAGCCGGTGAACTTCGTCAAGAGCTGAAGCGGATTGGTCCCTGGGATCGGAATGTAGTTTTCGTCGAAGAGGTCGTCTCGCGCGATCGTGCCTCGCGCCACGGCGTCCTCGAGAATCGCCTTCGCTCGCGCGGCCGCGTCGACCGCGGCCTCGATGTACGGGGTATCGACCGTCCGCACCCCAGACGCCGACAAATCCTGGAGCACTACGTTCGCCGACCCGAGCAACGACGCGACTCGATCGCGGCTGCGCGCGATCTCTTTCTGCGAACGATCGATGCCCTCAGTGAGCCGGCTCAGCGAGTCGACGAAATGCGACGTTCCCTCTTGGCTCGCAGTGGCGGTGTCCTCGATTGTCTGGGCCGAGTCAGAGACCCTCGCGGCACGTCCGGTGAGTTCGGAGATGAACTCCGACATGGCATCGGTACTTGCCTGCACCGATCGAGCGTGGGCGTCTGCCTCGGCGCTGTCGGAACGGAATACCTCGAGCGACGTCGCGAGGGCGCCGAGCGTTGTATTGATCGACACCGCAGAGGCCGCACTCTCCGACGCGAGAGTTCGCACGCTGTCGGCGATGACGGCGAACCCCCTGCCGTCGGTGACGTTCTTGGTGGCCTCGATGCTCGCGTTCAGGGCCAGGATGTGCGTCTGCGTCGCGATCCGGCCGATCCGAGATGCGGCGTCGCCCACCTCGCGCAGTTGACCGGTGATCGTGTCGATGCGGCCGCCCATTCCGGTGAGCCACTCGCTGACGGCACGCAACGCGGGCGCCGACTCCTCGAACCTGACCTGGCATTCCGCCGACCGATCGCGGATCTGCACCGCCTGGTCGAGCACCACCCTGGCCCCATCGACGACCGCCCGGTTCTCCGCCTTGATCTGCTGGGTCGCCGCACTTAGCAACTCGAAGATGGCCGCTTGCGCTGCCGCCTCGTCGGAGAGCTGGTGAAGATTGCCGAGCACGTAACCGGTCTCGTAGCCGAGTTGCCCGAGGTGGGTGACGACATTCGCGACAAGGCGCTCGAGTGCGCCGCTGGCGATGCGAGGCTGCGAGCCGCTCGAGGTGCGACCAGACCGACGCCGAAGAACAGCTTGCAGTGTCGGCTTCACGTGACTCCTCCGCTGTCGGCAGTCCATCGTCCCAGCCCAGCCTGCCTGAACGGCGGCGCGACTCGCCGCCGCTACCGGGAAGCCCAGGCAGCGAGTGCCTGTCGCTCCTTCTCCGGATCTAGACCCGGTCGTGGCCGGCCCTCGACCGCACGCGGCTCGCCGCCCGCCTGCATCCACGCCCAGGTATCCGCGACCGTCTCGGTCATCGACCGACAGCTCAACCCGGCAGCCGCCGCCCGCCGCGTGTCGAGGCCGTAGTGCGCGTCGAACTCCACCGGAGTGCAGCCAGAGCGGCAGCTCGACCCACTCCGAAATCCCTTGTTCCTCAACGAATTCGGGCGGCACCCAAACCAGATTCGCATCACTCGCCGTCCGGTCGATGCATTCTTGGAGCACTTCCCCGAAGCCGACGAAGCCGGGCGGCGAGATCGCGGTGAACGCGCCGCTGGTTCCCGAGGTTGCGCACGCCAGCATCCAGGCGGCGAGATCGCGGGCGTCGACCCATTGCAGTCGAGCGCTCGCGGGGCCGGGTGCGAGCACGTCGCCACCGCGCGCGATCCGTCCTAGCCACCACACCAACCGACCGGTGCTCTCGTAGGGCCCGACGATGATCCCGGCCCGCGCTAGCAGGCAACGCTGTCTCACCGAACCCGTCGAGGATCGCGAGTTCAGCGCCGCGCTTGTCGGCCGCATAATCGGTCGCGTCGGCATCGGGGTCGGCGTCAACAGTTGGATGTGACTCGTCGGAACCGAGACCCGGCTCGTCGTACACCGAGGCGGTCGACACGTAGCCGTAGTAGCCGGTCCGTTCGCGCAAGACCGAAACACTTTGCCGGACGACGCGTGGCGCACCTGACCACGTGTCGAACACGATGTCCCACTCACGGGCCGCGACCTGGTCGAGACCGTGCGGCGTCGTGCGGTCACCGTGGAGCTCCTCGACACCGGCGGGCGGGGCCGTCGTCCTGTTGAACGTGGTCACCTCGTGGCCGCCGGCGACTGCCGCGTCGACAAGCGCCCGCCCGACAAATGTCCCGCCACCAAGCATCAGCACCCGCACGCACACAGCTTCGCATCCCGAGTGCCTGTAGCTCGCCCGGGGCTGCGAGGTCGCCGCCGACCTCGACTTCACATCCCGTGTGGTTGCAGAATCGTGCCAATTCGCGCCAGATCGCGACCACACCGGATGTGAAGTTGCACGGGCGGGCGCCCAGCCCCGTGACCAGCCCCGGCGGCGCGCACCGGCGATATGGTGCATGAATGACGCTCACCACGTCGGCGATCCCGACGGACGTCGCCAGTTCCAACTCCGGGCTGCGCCGATTCCTGCACGGGTTGCCCGGGGTCGACCAGGTCGGCGCCCAGGCGCGCGCGGCGGCCCTGTCGACGAGATCCATCAAGACCGACGCCAAGCGCTGGGCGATCGACACTGCGATTTCGATGATCGACCTGACGACGCTCGAGGGCCAGGACACCCACGGCAAGGTGAACGCGCTGTGCGCCAAGGGCATGCGGCCTGACCCGGGCGACGGCAGCTGCCCGAGCGTCGCCGCCATCTGCGTGTATCCCGACCTCGTTGCAACGGCGAAGGAGCACCTGCGCGACAGCGGGGTCAAGGTCGCCAGCGTCGCGACCAGTTTCCCGTCGGGCCGGGCGGCGCTGAGCGTCAAGCTGGCCGACGTCCGCGATGCAGTGGCCAAGGGTGCCGACGAGATCGACATGGTCATCGACCGCGGCGCATTCCTCGAGGGCCGCTACCTCGACGTGTACGACGAGATCGTGCAAGTGAAGGCCGCGTGCAAGGACGCCCACTTGAAGGTGATTCTCGAGACCGGCGAGCTCGCGACGTACGACAACGTCAAGCGCGCGTCGTGGCTCGCGATGGTCGCAGGTGGCGACTTCATCAAGACGAGCACCGGCAAGGTCGCGCCCGCGGCAACGCTGCCCGTCACGCTCGTGATGCTGCAAGCAGTGCGCGACTTTCGTGACACCACCGGCCGCCAAGTGGGCGTCAAGCCGGCGGGCGGCATCCGTACGACGAAGGACGCGATGCGCTACCTCGTTCTCGTGAGCGAGACGGTCGGCGACGACTGGCTGAGCCCCGACTGGTTCCGGCTCGGCGCGTCGAGTCTCCTCAACGATCTGTTGCTCCAGCGCCAGAAGCTGGCAAGCGGCCACTACTCCGGTCCCGACTACGTGACGATCGACTGAAGGCGCACATGACGAGCAAGCTGTTCCCGTATTCGCCGGCGCCCGAGTCGCGCGCGATCGTCAACATCGCGAGCTCCTACGGCCTGTTCATCGACGGCGAGTTCGTCGACTCACTCGACGGCGAGATGTTCAAGACCGTCAACCCGGCAACCGAAGAGGTGCTCGCCGAAGTCGTCGACGCCGGCCCTCGCGACGTCGACCGCGCGGTCGCGGCTGCCCGCAAGGCCTACGAAGGCAGCTGGGGAACGATGCCCGGCAGCGAGCGCTCGAAGTATCTCTTCCGCATCGCCCGCATCATTCAGGAACGCTCGCGTGAACTCGCCGTGCTCGAGTCGTTAGACAACGGCAAACCGATCAAAGAATCGCGGGACGTCGATTTGCCGCTCGTCGCGGCACACTTCTTCTACTACGCGGGCTGGGCCGACAAACTCGAGCACGCCGGCTTCGGCGCAAACCCACGGCCGATCGGCGTTGCCGGCCAGGTGATCCCGTGGAACTTCCCGTTGATGATGCTGGCGTGGAAGATCGCGCCCGCGCTTGCGTGCGGCAACACGGTGGTATTGAAGCCCGCCGAGACCACGCCGCTGACCGCGCTCGCGTTCGCCGAGATCTGCCAGCAGGCCGGTCTCCCACCCGGAGTCGTGAACATCATCACCGGCGCCGGCGAAACGGGCCGCACGCTGGTCGGGCACGACGGCATCGACAAGGTCGCCTTCACCGGATCGACCGAAGTTGGCCGCGCAATCGCGAAAACCCTTGCAGGCACGCGCAAACGGCTCAGCCTCGAGCTTGGAGGCAAGGCCGCCAACATCGTCTTCGACGACGCGCCGATCGACGAAGCAGTCGAAGGAATCGTCGGCGGGATCTTCTTCAACCAGGGTCACGTGTGTTGCGCGGGCTCGCGATTGCTCGTACAAGAGTCGGTCGCCGACGAGGTACTCGACCGTCTGCACCGACGGATGTCGACGCTGCGCCTCGGCGACCCGCTCGACAAGAACACCGATGTCGGCGCGATCAACTCCGCCGCGCAACTCGCTCGCATCCGCGAGCTCTCCGACATCGGCGAAGCCGAGGGCGCCGAGCGCTGGTCACCCGCGTGCGAACTGCCAGAGCGCGGGTACTGGTTCCCGCCGACCGTGTTCACCGGCGTGACCCAGGCACACCGGATCGCGCGCGAGGAGATCTTCGGGCCGGTGCTTTCGGTGCTCACGTTCCGAACACCTGACGAAGCCATCGAGAAGGCGAACAACACCCCGTACGGATTGTCGGCGGGCGTGTGGACCGACAAGGGCAGCCGCATTCTGTGGATGGCCGACCGCCTGCGCGCCGGCGTCGTGTGGGCGAACACGTTCAACAAGTTCGACCCGGCGTCACCGTTCGGCGGCTACAAGGAGTCGGGCTTCGGTCGCGAAGGTGGCCGGCACGGTCTCGAGGCCTACCTCGCGCACGGGACGACATCATGAGCGACCACGACGCCGACGCTCTCGACATCCGGACGCATCGGCGTCCGGAAGACCTACAAGCTCTACATCGGCGGCGCGTTCCCGCGCAGTGAGTCGGGCCGCAGCTACCAGGTCACGACCCACGACGGTGAGTTCGCCGCCAACGCCGCGCTCGCGTCGCGCAAGGACGCGCGCGATGCTGTCGTTGCCGCGCGTGCGGCCTTCGCGGGCTGGTCGCGCGCAACCGCCTACAACCGTGGCCAGGTGCTCTACCGCGTCGCCGAAGTCATGGAAGGCCGGCGCGATCAGTTCGTCACCGAGGTGCAAAACGCAGAAGGCATTTCGTCGGACGCCGCAGCAGCCGCGGTCGACGCGGCCATCGACCGATGCGTCTGGTACGCCGGTTGGACCGACAAGATTGCACAGGTCGTCGGAGCTGCAAATCCCGTGGCCGGCCCGTTTTTCGACTTCTCCGCTGCCCGAACCGACCGGCGTCGTGGCAATCGTCGCACCGCCGTCGTCCAGCCTGCTCGGGCTTGTGTCTGTGGTATTGCCGGTCATCGCGACGGGCAACACCGCCGTCGTGCTCGCGAGCGAGCAACGACCGCTGCCCGCGATCACCCTCACCGAAGTGCTGGCGACGTCGGACCTTCCCGGCGGTGTCGTGAACATGCTCACCGGGCGAGTCGCCGAAGTCGTGCCGTGGCTCGCGTCGCACTCCGACGTGAACGGCATCGACCTCACCGGTGCGCCACTCGGTCTTTGGCGCGAACTCGAAGTCGCGGCGGCCGACAACCTCAAGCGGGTCGCGAAGCCCGATGACAGCGAGCCCGATTGGTCAGCGAACCCGGGCACTACTCGACTGACGCGGTTCCTCGAGACCAAGACCGTCTGGCATCCGATCGGCGTGTAGGTATCGTGCGGCCGCGTTCAGCTGAACGCGGGAACGCGGCGTGGGGTGTCGCGTTCCATCGCCCGAGTAGCGCGTTCCATCGCGTTCACGTGAACGCGGCCCGGGTAGCGCGTTCCATCGCGTTCACGTGAACGCGGCCCGGGTAGCGCGTCCCATCGCGTTCACGTGAACGCGGCGACGCGGAATTTCGCCGAGTGGAAGTGTCGGTGGGTGTGGGTAGCGTGCGGGCATGGAAACCGCTGATTCGTCATCGTCATCGTCTTCTTCGGTAGACGCTTCGCCAGCTGTGTTGTCGGTTGATGAACTCGGTGCGCGCATCGTCGATCATGCGGGTCGGATCGCGGCGACGACCTGCCGGTGGCTGCTCATGGTCGCCGAGTTCGACGCGCGGGAGGGGTATCTGGTCTTCGGGTTGGCGTCGACGGCGCAGTGGTTAACCCATGCGTGTGGGATCGCGCAGCGCACCGCGGTCGAACATGTCCGCGTCGCCCGGTCGCTTGCGCAGTTCCCGCGCCTGGCCCAGGAGATGGGCGCGGGCCGGTTGTCGTTTTCGCAGGTCCGCGCGATCAGCCGCCTCGCGGCACCCGGGGAGCATCAGCTGGTGGCGGATCTGATCCAGGTCGCCCGGCACGGCACGGTCGCCCAGTTGGAGACGGTGGTGCGCGGGTTACGCACCGTCGACCACAACGAGCCCGCCACCGACCCCGGTGAGTACCTCACCCAGTCATGGACCTCCGATAGCCGCTGGCACCTGGCCGCCCGCCTCGACCCTGAGCGGGGTGCGGTGGTGGGCGCGGCGATCGACGCCATCACCCAACGTGAGGGCTGCACCCCCGCGCAGGCGCTGGAACGCCTCGCCCACATCACCCTCGCGAGCCTGGCCGATGCGGGCAACCCGCCGCGCGACCTGCGCGGGGACGAACGCGCCGCCGTCGTCATCCACCTCGACGCCGCGCGGGTACCGGCTCACGAGGTGCCGGCGCGTTCAGCTGAACCCGACCCCAACGATGACTCGACCGAGCCGCGTTCAGCTGAACGTGACTCAGGCGATCCGCCGCTCGTAGCCCGGCCGTATGCGCGGGTCGCGGGTGGGCCGGGGCTTCCCGACCGGGTGGTGCAACGGCTGATCTGCGACGGCCGGATCCGCACCGTCCTCCACGACAACACATCCAACGACAGTCCATCCACCGTGCTCGATGTCGGACGCTCCCACCGCCTGGTCACCGACCGCCAATACCGCGCCCTGCTGGCCCGACACCACGGCCACTGCGCCCACCCCGGCTGCCCCAACACCAAAAACCTGCACGCCCATCACCGCATCCACTGGATCCACGGCGGCCGCACCGACCTAGACAACCTGCTGCTGCTATGCGAACGCCACCACGTGGCCCATCACGACGGCCAGTTCGAAATCCTGACGCTCAGTGCGGGCAAGTTCCAGTTCGTCAGCGCCGACGGTCGCGACCTCAGCACGACGCGTCGAAGCAAAGCAAGCGCGGACTCCCCGCCCGTGGAAGATGAGCACGCCGACATCGCCCCCGACGCCGCCACCCCCCACTGCGACGGACAACGACTCGACCGCCCGTACGCGATCAGCGTCCTAGCCGAACGCCGACAACTCGCCAGCTGACAAACGCAACCATGGCCCACAATTGCTCGACGTACCAGCGAATGACGTACCAGCGAACAAGGAGCGTCGATGGCACAGTGGCGAATCGAGTTGACGACCCAGGACGTGGTCGCACTCGAGCGAGGGATGGAGATCGTGGTCTCGGCGATTGACGAGGAACCGCATGCCTCCGAGGATCAGATCGACGTGACGATCAGCCTGCTCGAGGTGTAAGCACGCACCTAGTGCGGAGAACGAGTTCGAGCGTCAGCGCCGCCGCGCGCGCAGAATAACGTCGGCGATATGTGGATTGTCCGGCGGCGGATCAATGCGCGGCTCGACGGCATGTAGCTCGACCGTGAAGTCGTCGCCGAGCAGTTGGCCGAGGTCGTCTGCATCGACGTAGTCCGCAGGGTCGAAGCCGCGCGACTTCATGTGCTCGCGGTGCTCGTCGTCGAGGTCGTGATAGACAGCGAGCAGCAATCCGCCGGGCCGCACCGTGTCGAGCAACGCCCGCACGGCTGCCTCGCCGGCTGCCTTTGGCAGCGCCGGATACTGCATCGACACCAGGTCGAACGAGCCGGTCGGCAACGCCACCTGTAAGGCGTCCCCGCAGATCCACTCGACCACCGCGTCGGCCCGATCTGCCGCCGCCCGCGCCCGACCCAGCGCCACCTCGGAGATGTCGATCGCGGTCACGGTCCAGCCGGCGCGAGCGAGCCAGATCGCGTCGGCGCCCTCGCCACACCCGACGTCGAGTGCCCGGCCCGGCGTGAGGCCTGCAACCTCGGCGACGAGCCGCCCATTCGGCCGGCCGCTCCAGAGCGCATCCTGCTCGCTGTACCTCGCGTCCCACTCGTCGGCCTGCGCGGGCGCGCTGTGCTGCTGACTCGCCATGCTCGTGCCGTTGCATGCTTTGCAGCGTAGTGACGCGTGTCGGAAAGCGGTGCTAGTTGCCGTCAGCAGGGGGACGGCCGCCAAGCACAGCGACTGCCCGTGCCGCCAGCGTCGAGCCTTCGCGCGCCGCATAGCCGGCCGGGTGCCCGTCGAGCCACGACGCTAGGAAGCCAGCGCAGAACGCGTCGCCGGCGCCGGTCGGGTCGACGACCGACGACGCGACCGACGGAATCATCTCGACCCGGCCTCGTTCGCTGACCAGAACACCACCTGACCCGAGCTTCAGAGCCACGACCGGGTAGTGGTCGCGAAGAAAGCTGAGCACGTCGACGGCCTCGGTGCATCCGGTGAGCGCACGACCTTCGTCGAGGTTGGGCAGGCACACGGTCGCGCCGAGCGTGCACGCGAGAAACGTCGAGGCACCGAGCTGTTCGATGTAGGCCGACGAGCATGGGTCGACCGTCACGACGATGTCGCGGCGCAACGCCTCGCCCGATCAACGTGGTCATGGCCGACCGCGGTTCGTCGGCGAACAGTGCATAGCCGTTGACGTGCAATGCGTCGACACCATCGAGCAACGAGAGCGGCATGTCGGCGGCGGTGAGGCGCAGATTGGCGCCGCGGTCGGTGTACATCGTGCGGTTGCCGTCGCCGTCGAGCAGCACCACGATCGTGCCGGTGGGCGCGTCGTAGTCGGGGATCAGCACCGCCTCGACCCCGAACGACTCGAGTTCGCCGCGATGGCGCGTCGATGTCGGCCGCGCCGACTCTGCGCAACGAATCGGACGGCGACGCCGCGCGAAGCGAGCCAGGTCGCCTGATTCGCCGCGGAGCCACCGGGCGTATGCGCGGATGTGCGACGTCGTGTCACTGTCGCGCGTGAGCGAGTCGAGCGGCGTGACGACGATGTCGTCGATGACATCGCCGGCGATCAGCACCCTGTCATCGAGAGTCGGCAGCATCGGCGTCAAGCAGAGGTCGCCGACGTGTCCGACGGCAGCGCCGCCCACGCGATCGCGATGCCGCCCGCCACCGCGACGTTGTTGCGGGCGAGGTCGAGATTGACGACCAGCGAACGACCGCCGCTCTCGCGCTGGAAGTAGTCGAGCAGGAACGGGCTGACCGCCTTGCCGCGCAAGCCCGCTTCGTCGGCCGCGTGCAGCGCCTGGATGAGCAACCGGTCGTGGACGTCGGGATCGAGCTGGCGATCCAGTGGCACCGGATTCGCGACGATCAGCGCACCGCGCGAGCCGAGTTCGTCGCCCGCCCGCATGATGGCGGCGACCTCGTCGGGGGAATCGACGCGCCACTCGAGCGGAAAGCCGGAATCGCTGAGATAGAACGCCGGGAACTGATTCGTGCCGTAGCCGACGACGGGCACGTTCAGGGTCTCGAGGCGTTCGAGGGTCGCCGCGATGTCGAGAATCGACTTCACGCCCGCGCAGACGACAGTGACCCGGGTGCGCGACAACGTCACGAGGTCGGCCGACTCGTCGAACGACTCGCTGCGCGGCGCGATGCACACCGCCGAGACCTCCGGTTGCGAAGACGCGGATACCGGCGAGAGCCGCCAGCGTCGACGTCGCCGCCACGGTGGTGGCACCGCTCGACTTGCGCCCGACCGCGACCGCGAGGTCACGGCTGCTGACCTTCGGAATGTCCTCAGTGGCGATGCGTTCGAGCTCGCTCGCGTCGAGCCCGACCGTCGGGACGCCGTCGATGACCGCGATCGTGGCGGGCACCACTCCTGCGTCGGTGAGGATCGCCTCGAAGTCGTACGCGGCTTGAAGGTTCTGCGGGCGGGGCAGTCCGTGCGCGATGATCGTCGACTCGAGCGCGACCACGGGCCGACCTTCGGCGATGGCAGACGTGACCTCGTCGGAGATCTTCACGAGCGGCGACATGTCATCCCTCCTGCAGTGCATCGCGCTAGCGCGGCGTACCGCGGCTTGACGACGTCGTTGATCAGTGCGAGCCGCTCGTCGAACGGGATGAACGCACTCTTCAGCGCGTTGATCGTGAACCACCGTACGTCGTCGAGTGTCGTAGCCGAACGCGTCGACCAGCTTCTGCGAACTCGGTACCCATCGACGTCCCGCTCATCAAGCGGTTGTCTGTATTCACCGTTACCCGAAAGTAGAGCTTGCGCAACAGGCCGATCGGGTGGTCGGCGATCGAGGCAGCTGCGCCGGTCTGCACGTTCGACGACGGGCACATCTCCAGCGGCACGCGGTTGTCGCGCACGTAGGCGGCCAGGCGGCCGAGCACCGGCTCGCCGTCGACGACCATGATGTCGTCGACGATGCGCACGCCGTGGCCGAGCCGATCCGCGCCGCACCACTGCAGCGCCTCCCAGATCGACGGCAAGCCGAAGCCCTCGCCGGCGTGGATCGTGAAGTGGCCGTTCTCGCGCTGCATGTACTGGAACGCGTCGAGGTGACGAGTCGGAGGGAAGCCGGCCTCGGCGCCGGCGATGTCGAAGCCGACGACACCGGCGTCGCGGTAACGGATGGCAAGCTCGGCGATCTCCAACGAACGCGCCGCGTGCCGCAACGCCGTGAGCAGCACACCGACTCTGATGCCGCGACCCTCGCTGCCGAGCCGGAATCCCTCGAGCACCGCTTCGACGACGGCGTCGAGACTGAGACCCTCTCGACGTGCAACTCCGGTGCGAACCTGCACCTCGGCGTAGACCACGTTGTCGGCGGCGAGATCCTCGGCGCACTCGGCGGCGACTCGAACCAGCGAGTCGATCGTCTGCATCACGCCGACCGTGTGCGCGAACGTCTCGAGGTAGAGCTCGAGAGACCCCGACGACGCGGCTCCCACGAACCACGCGGCGAGCTCGTCGGCGTCGTGGGTCGGCAGCTGTCCGGTAGCCGCCCGCGCGCGCGAGATCGATGACGGTCGCCGGGCGCAAACCGCCGTCGAGGTGGTCGTGCAGCAGCGCCTTCGGCGCGCGGGCGATTTGCTCGCGGGTCGCCGGCATCACGCACCTACCCTCTCGATGATGAGTGTCGGTTGCACCCACGCGGCGTCGGCGGCCGCGATGTCGACCGCACCGGTCAGCGCCTCGAGTGCACGCGCGAATCTCGCCTCGTCGTCGGCGTGCAACGTGAACAGCGGGCTACCGGCGGTCACGACGTCGCCGGGCTTCGCGTGCATCTGCACGCCGGCGCCGAACGACACCGGATCCTCCTTGCGCGCACGGCCGGCACCGAGCCGCCACGCGGCGACACCGACGGCGAGCGCGTCCATCCGCACGATCCGGCCCGACGACGATGCGACCACCTCGTGGCGATGCGGCGCGACCGGCAGCGGCAGCTGTCGGATCGCCGCCCTGCGCGCGGATCATCGCGTTCCAGCGAGTCCATGGCGGAGCCGTCGGCGATCGCGTCGGCCGGATCCTTGCCGCCGCCGAGACCGCAGGCCGCGAGCATCTCGCGAGCGAGTGCGAGCGTGAGTTCGACCACGTCGCTTGGCCCGCCGCCGGCCAGCACCTCGAGCGACTCGGCGACCTCGAGCGCGTTGCCGGCGGTGAGCCCGAGCGGGGTGTCCATCGCCGTGAGCAGCGCGACGGTGTTGACGCCGTGCGCCGAGCCCGAGCCCGACCATCGTGCGTCGCGAGCTCGCGGGCCCGATCGACGTCCTTCATGAACGCACCGACGCCGACCTTCACGTCGAGCACCAGCGCGGAGGTGCCCTCGGCGATCTTCTTGCTCATGATCGAGCTGGCGATCAGCGGTATCGACTCGATGGTCGCCGTCACGTCGCGCAATGCGTAGAGCTTGCGATCAGCCGGCGCGAGCCCGGCGCCGGCCGCACAGACGACCGCACCGACGTCGCGCAACTGCGCTACGCATCTCGGCGTTGGAGATCGACGCTCGCCAGCCGGGGATCGACTCGAGCTTGTCGAGCGTGCCACCGGTGTGGCCGAGCCCGCGGCCGCTGAGCTGCGGCACCGCCGCGCCGCACGCCGCGACGATCGGTGTCAGCGGCAAGGTGATCTTGTCGCCGACTCCACCGGTCGAATGCTTGTCGGTCGTCGGCTTTCCGATGTCGTCGAACGATCAGGCGCTCACCCGACGCGATCATCGCCGCCGTCCAGCGATTGAGTTCTTGTGGTGCTCAGGCCGTTGAAGAAGATCGCCATGAGCAGCGCCGACATCTGCTCTTCGGCGATCTCGCCGCGCGTGTAGGCGGCGATCACCCAGTCGATGGCGTGCGTCACTGAGAACGTTGCCGTCGCGCTTGGCCCTGATGACGTCGACGACGTCCACGTCAGCGGCCTTTCGGATCGACGTCGAGATCGTCAGGCCCGAACGCGTGCGGCAGCAAGTCAGCAAGCGGCAGCGGGCCCGACGCGTGGTCGATCAACATGTCGGCTCCGCCGTGCTCCCACAGCAACTGCCGGCACCGGCCGCACGGCATCAGGGCCGCGCCGGCCGCGTCGACGCAGGCCAACGCGACGAGCGTGCCGCCGCCGGTGATCTGCAAGGCAGAGACGACACCGCACTCCGCGCACAAGCGTCAGGCCGTACGACGCGTTCTCGACGTTGCAGCCGACGACGATCCGCCCGTCGTCGACGAGTGCGGCGGCACCGACTGCGAACTGCGAGTACGGCGAGTACGAGCTGGTCATCGCGCCTCGTGCTGCGTCGCGCAACGCCGGCCAATTGATCGTCGCGCCCTACCTCCGAGCTCATCGGCCCTCGTACGGTTCGCCGTCGGCGGCGGGCGCGCGTACGCGTCCGACCAGACCCGGCCACCGCGAAGACGGTGGCGAGGTACGGCAGCATGCCGAGGAAGTCCGACGGTATCTGTACCGGTGTGCCGATGAACGAAAGCACGGTCTGCAGCGAGGTCGCGAAGCCGAACAAGCAGGGCAGCGCCGACCGCGCCACGCGGGCTCCAGCGGCCGAAGATGACGGCCGCGAGTGCGATGAAGCCGCGGCCGCCGGTCATGTTCTTCACGAAGTCCGAGCTGTTGCCGATCGTCAACGTCGCGCCGGCGAGGCCAGCGAGCATGCCGCCGATCAGCACGTTGATATAGCGCGTGCGCCGCACGTTGATGCCGACCGTGTCGGCAGCCTTCGGGTGCTCGCCGACCGCGCGCGTCCGCAACCCCCAGCGGGTACGGAACAGCAGGATGTCGACGGCGAAGATCAGCACGTAGGTCAGGTACACGATGATGGTCTGGTCGAACAGCAACGGTCCGATGATCGGAATGTTGCCGAGCAGCGGGATTTTCAGCACCGAGAGCGTGCCGACGTTGTTGTAGGAGTTCGAGTTCGGCGCCATCACCGCGTCGTACAGAAAGCCGGTAAGTCCAAGAGCGAGCAGGTTCAGGACGACGCCAAGCACGACCTGGTTCACGACGTACTTGATGGCGAACACCGCGAGCAACGCGGCGATCAGCGCGCCCGCCAGCATGCCGGCGATGGTTCCGATCGCCGCGTTCTTCGAGATCGTGGCGAACATCGCGCCCGCAAAGGCGCCGACCAGCATCTGGCCCTCGATGGCGACGTTGATGACGCCCGAGCGCTCGCACATCACGCCAGCGAGCGCGCCCAAAATCAGCGGCACTGCTAGGAAGATCGTCTGACCAAGCAAACCACCAGCACCGAAGAGGTCGAGTGGAGTCGCGTCCTTGCCGGTCACCGACCAGCACAGGAACGAGAAGACAACGAAGACGATCGTCAAGGCAACGACCCACTTCATTGCGCGCCTTGAG
Organism: uncultured Actinomycetes bacterium; assembly: GCA_963809135.1. Lineage (GTDB taxonomy): Bacteria > Actinomycetota > Actinomycetes > Acidothermales > Acidothermaceae > PALSA-607. The sequence continues at coordinate 206,804 of CAWEIG010000008.1, read as the reverse complement.
AAGTCCTTGCTGATACGCCAAAATCCCGCAGCCGCGACGGCGATCCCCACCACGATGGCGAAGATCCGAGCCGGCACGACGAGGTTCGGCATCGTGTATTTGGCGCCCGGCGGCGACAGCCGGAACCGCGACATGTGGCCGGCCTTGGAGCCGAGGCCGAACGCGACCGCGCAGAGCACACCGACGACGATGAGCACCGAGCCCGAGACGATGCGGGCACGTCGCGACGCCGGCACCTCGACGATCTCCGGTGCAGCGATCTCCAATGATCCCGTGGTGTCGACGCTCACCCGTTCCACCCCTTCGCGAGCGCGGCAGCGCCGGAGTCAGCCGAGCTACGGAGCCGGAAGACGGCCCGCACGAACGCTGGTGCCGCGATGAACAAGACGACCAGGGCCTGCACGATGGTGACAAGGTCGATCGACGTCCCGGTGCGGCTCTGCATCGTCGCGCTGCCCGCGCGCAGAGCGCCGAACAGCAGCCCCGCCCAGACGGTCGGCCACGGTTTCGCCCGACCGAGCAGTGCGACCGTGATGCCGTCGAAACCGAGCCCTGCGTCGACGGCGTTCGTCAGCGCGTAGTTCGTGCCGCCACCGAGGATCTGAACGCAGCCGGCCAGGCCGGCCAACCCGCCGGCTATCAACATCGCGATGACGTAGGTGCGGCCGACGTTCATGCCCGCTGTCCGCGCGGCCGTCGGGCTCGCTCCGACCGCGCGCAAGCGTGAAACCGAGCCGGCTGCGCGTCAGGAGCCACGCAACGCCCCCGACGGCCGCGAGCGCGATCAAAAAGCCGAGATTGAGCCGCAACGGCGAGGGCAGCAGCTTTCCGAGCCGGGCCGATCCGTGCACGATCGGTGAGATCGCTTGATTGCTACCCGGACGCCGAAACGCACTGGTCTTCAACGCGTAGTCGAGCAGATCGAGCGCGATGTAATTCATCATGATCGTGGTGATGACTTCGTGTGCACCGCTGCGCGCTTTCAGCCACCCGGCGATACCACCCCACACCGCACCCGCAATCGTGCCCGCGATCAGCGCAACAACGAGGTGGATAAACGGCGGCAGGTGCCAGGTGAAGCCCACGTAGCCGGCAGCCATTGCGCCGAGAATGAGCTGACCCTGGCCGCCGATGTTGAAAAGCCCGGTGCGAAACGCCAGACCCACCGCGAGCCCGACGAGAATCAGCGGCGTCGCGTTGTACAAGGATTCCGAGATCGGATTGAAGTCGTGCCAGAACGTGCCGTGGCCAAATGTATGGGGGTCGAAGATCGCGCCCTCGAACAGCGCAACGTAAGCCGCCGACACCGCGTGCCAGGCAGCGGAGAACACCTTCCCCGGTGACGCCGAGAAGTGCCGCACCGCGTTGCGGGTCGGCTGATTCGTGACCACGATGAGGATGCCGCCGACGATGATCGCGGTGACGAACGACAACGCGATCACGACAAGCGGGTGCGCCTCGCCCCGCGACTTGCGCCGCGCCGGCTCGCCGGGCGGGGCCTCGATCTCGTCGGCGACGACGCTCATGGAACGATCCCCTCTCCAGGTTCGAAGATCGCCGCGCCGGTGGTCGTCTCCGGCGCATCGGTGGCACCCGCGACAGATCCCGCCATCAACAGCCCGACCGCGGCCGCCGAGCTCCCGCCCGGCAACTCGCCGATGATGCGGCCCTGGTACATGACGGCGATGCGATCGGCCAACCCGAGAACCTCATCGAGCTCGGTCGAGATGAGCACCACGGCGGTTCGCTGGTCGCGTTCGCGGACGATGCGCTTGTGGACGAACTCCATCGACCCGACGTCGAGACCACGGGTCGGTTGGGCGACGATGAGCAACTTGAGTGGGCGCGACAGTTCGCGGGCGAGCACGACCTTTTGCTGATTTCCACCCGACAGCGTGCTGGCCGCCACCTGCGGGCTCTCGGTTCGGACGTCGAACTCGGCAACCCTGGCGAGACCATTGGCATCAATCGCCGCCATGTCGAGGCCGAACCGCCCGGCGAACGCCGGGCTCTCGTGCATGTCGAGGACGAGGTTCTCCTCGACCGAGAAGCTGCCCACCAATCCGTCGTGCGAGCGATCCTCCGGAACGTAGCCGATCCCGAGGTCGAGCCGGTCGCGCACGGACGACGTCGTGACGTCGTTGCCGCGCACGCTGATGCGGCCGGCCGTCGGAGTTTCGAGGCCGACGAGGCACTCGGTGACCTCTGTTTGGCCGTTGCCCTGCACGCCCGCGATGGCGTAGATCTCGCCCTCGCGCACCGAGAAAGACACGTCGTCAACCTGCACGACTCCCGCAGCGTCGACGACGCGTAACCCCTCGACGTCCAGCACGATGGCGCCGGGTTGCGCTGTCGCCTTCTCGACGGTCAACGAGACCGGCCGCCCCACCATCAGCGACGCGAGTTCCTGCTCGCTGCTCGACACCGGAGGCTGACCAACGACGCGGCCGCGCCTGATGACCGTGATCGTGTCGCCGATCGCCTTGACCTCTTTCAGCTTGTGGCTGATGAAGACGATCGAGGTGCCCGCGTCACGCAGCTTGCGCATCACCGTGATCAGGTCGTCGATCTCGGACGGCGTCAGCACGGCCGTCGGTTCGTCGAGCACCAGCACCTTCGCGTCGCGGGCAAGCGCCTTGAGGATCTCGGCCCGCTGCTGCACGCCGACAGGTAGATCGGCGACAAGAGCGTCAGGCGGGACGGCGAGCCCGAACCGTTTCGAGACATCGGCGACCTTGCGCCTGGCAGCACGACGGTCGAGCCAGCCGACGCCACCAGGACCGCGGGTGTCTTCGTGGCCGAGCATGATGTTCTCGGCGACCGAGAACACCGGAATCAGCATGAAGTGCTGATGCACCATGCCGATGCCGGCGGCCATCGCATCGCCAGGGCCGTTGAAGCTGGTGACGACGCCGTCGACGAGAATCTCGCCGTCGTCGGGGGCGTACAGCCCGTAGAGGACGTTCATCAGGGTGCTCTTGCCGGCGCCGTTTTCGCCCAGCAGGCAGTGGATCTCGCCCGGCTCGACCGTCAGGTCGATGTGGTCGTTCGCAACGAGCGAGCCGAACCGCTTGGTGATGCCACGCAGTTCGAGCTTCACAGCACGACCTCAGGTCGGCTGGCGACAAGTACGCCCTCCAAGCAACGGTGGTCAGCACCACCGCAGTCAACACCACCGCAGGTGCATGCGAAAGAGCGGCTGGGGAGGGTCGCGAACGACCCTCCCCAGCCTTACGTGCTGTGCTACTCGGTTACTTCGGAACTGACGGTGAGGTGATCGCGATCTTGCCGCTCGTGATGTCGGCCTTGATCCCGTCGAGCTCGGTCTTCACGCTGGCCGGAACCTTGGAGTCGAAGTCGTGGAACGGCGCGAGGCCGGTCCCACCGTTCGCCAAGGTGCCGATGTAGCTGCCGCCACCGAGTGACTTGCCGGCCGCGAAGTCGTTCACGTATGAGGTGACCGCGCTCGCCAGACCCTTGACCACACTGGTCAAGAAGACCGAGCAGTCAGCAGCGTCGCTGACGCAGCCGTCGGTGTCGACCCAGATCACGCTGACCTTGCCGCCGGACGCCTTCGCCGCAATCGCGGAGCCAAGGCCCGTACCACCGGCAACCGGGAAGATGACGTCGGCGCCCTGGGAGATGAACGCCTTGCTGATCGCCTGGCCACCCGCGGTGTCACCGAACGGGTTCGACGTACTCGGGTCAAACGTGCCGCCCTTCTGGTTCTTCTCGTTCCAGCCGAGCACCTTCACGTTCTTGCCCTTGACCTTGTTGAAGTACTGCACGCCTTCCCAGAAGCCGTCCATGTAGATGGTGACCGGCGGGATGTTCAAGCCACCGAAGGTCGCGACGACGCCCGTCTTCGAGACGGACGCCGCGAGGTAGCCACCGAGGAAGCCGCCCTGCGCCGTGTTGAACTGCATGCCGTACACGTTCGGGCCGGTCGACGAGTCGTCGATCTCGGCGAACTGCTGCTTCGGGTTCGCCGCGGCCGCCGCCTTGACGGCGTCATTCATCAGACCGCCGACCGCGATGATCGTCGAGCAACCCTTGGCAACCTCTGCGCTGAGGTTCGGCGTGTAGTCGTTCTGCGAGTTCGATGACACGTACGAGATGTTGATGTTCGGGTTCGCCGTGGTGGCGTCCTGGAGCCCTTGCCACGACGACTGGTTGAACGAGTGATCGTCGACACCACCGGTGTCGAGAACCATGCACGCGTTGATCGCGGTGCTGGCGGCCGCGCTCGACGGCGCCGGGCTGGCCGGCGCGCTTGTCGTGGCCGGCGCCGCGCTGGTTGCGTGCCGCCGAGGTTGAAGGAGCCGGCGCCGCGCTCGTGGCGGGGGCGCTGCTGGTGGGCGCACTGCTCGTGCTTTTCTTGCTCGAACAGCCCGCAAGCAAGATCGCTACGGTTCCCGTGGCCGCAATGATCTGGTAGGTCTTTTTCACAACGCCTCCGCTATCGCATAGCCGGTGAAATGTTGGGTGGACAATAGCCGTGTCCGAGCGGCGAGCGCGCGGGCGGGCTCGGGGTCGCCAAGGCGTGACCGACGCGCGCTGAGCGTGCCGAAACGCGTTTGCTATCGAAGAGAACCAAGAACGTTACTGCGCCGTGATCTTGGCGAGCCCGCGCCAGGTGAACGGACCGTGAACGAGCCGGTCACGTCGGGTCAACGGATTCCGTTGTTTCGTCCGACCCGATGACCGAAACCCCGCGCTCCGAGGGCGGCCCGACGGGCTGCCCCGGCAGACCCGGCTGCACCTGTCGGCTCCATCTCGACGTCAGGTCGGCGACCCGACGAAACTGCTCGCCCTCGTCATCACGGCGCGATCTGGAGACGAGCACCAGGCACACCCCGATGACGATAAGCGCGGCCACTGCGGCCGCCACAATGATCGGCGTCACGTCAGCGTCCTTTCGGGTCCTCTCGGTTTCAGCACGTACCGACCGCTACCCACCCATCTCACCGCAGCAAGCGTCGACGGCCAAGTCGGACGAATCGCTCATGACGGCTCGTAGCGCCCCCAGCTGTCGCGCAGAGTGCTGCAAATCTCACCCAACGTCGCGTTCGCGAGGAGCGCCGCCTTGATCGGCGGCAACACGTTGGCCGGCCCGGCGGCGGCTGCGGCGACCTCGCTCAGAGCCCGCTCGACCGCCGGGCCGTCGCGACGCGCGCGGACGGCCGCGACCCGGGCGATCTGCTCGGACTCCAGCGCAGGGTCGAGGCGCAACGGCTGGTACGGCTCGTCGCCGTCCGACGTGAAGGCGTTAAGGCCCACCACGATCCGATCCCCGTTGTCGACACCCCTGGCGACCTCGTAGGCCGCATCTTCGATCTCACGGCGCTGGAAGCCGCGCTCGATCGCCGCGACCGCACCTCCCATGTCCTCGACGCGCTGCATGAGTTCGAGCGCCGCGCGTTCGAGGTCGTCCGTCATGGCCTCGATCGCATACGAACCGGCGAACGGATCGGCCGTCTTCGCCAGGTCGGTCTCATAGGCCAGTACCTGTTGAGTTCGCAACGCCAGCCGGGCAGCCTTCTCGGTGGGCAACGCGATCGCCTCGTCGTAGGCGTTGGTGTGCAGCGACTGGGTACCGCCGAGCACCGCGCCGAGCGCCTGCAACGTCACGCGCACCATGTTGAGTTCGGGCTGCTGGGCCGTGAGCTGCACGCCGGCCGTCTGCGTGTGGAACCGCAACATCATCGACGCCGGATCCTGGGCGCCGAACTCCTCGCGCATCAGGTGCGACCAGATGCGACGCGCCGCACGGAATTTCGCGATCTCCTCGAGCAACGTCGTGCGCGCGACAAAGAAGAACGTCAAGCGCGGCGCAAACTCGTCGACCTCCATGCCCGCGGCTCGCGCTGCACGGACGTACTCGATCGCGTGGGCCAAGGGTGAAGGCGACCTCTTGGACGGGAGTCGCGCCAGCCTCGGCCATGTGATAGCCAGAGACCGAGATCGTGTTCCACTGAGGCAGTTCGGTCTTGCAGTACGCGAAGAGGTCGGTCGTGAAGCGCAGTGACGCCCGCGGCGGGAAGATGTAAGTCCCGCGGGCGACGTACTCCTTCAGAATGTCGTTTTGCACCGTGCCGCGCAGCGCCGAGCCGGCGATGCCGTTCTCTTCGGCCACCAGCTGATACATCAGCAACAACAGAGCAGCCGGGGCGTTGATCGTCATCGAGGTCGACACCTCGTCGAGCGGAATCGCATCGAAAAGCGTGCGCATGTCGTCGATCGAGTCGATCGCGACTCCAACCTTGCCGACCTCGCCTGCGGCCATCGGATCGTCGGAGTCGTAGCCCATCTGGGTGGGCAGATCGAACGCGACGGACAGGCCCGTCGTCCCGGCCTCTAGCAGTTGCCGGTAGCGGTGATTCGACTGTGCCGCACTGCCAAATCCGGCGTACTGGCGCATGGTCCACAACCGGCCGGTGTACATGGTCGGATACACGCCGCGGGTGTAGGGGAAGGCGCCGGGCTGCCCGAGCGCGGTGGCCGGATCGAAGCCGTCCAGCGCCGAAGCTGTCATAGACCGGCTCGATCGGGAGCCCCGATTCCGTCTGACCCGCCATCGCCCCAGTATGTTCCTGCGCCGTGAGGCGAACAGGGGCACAGCGGGCCCGTCGGCTGGTGTGCCCGGTAATGTGCCCCGTCATGGGCTCCCATCCGCGCCGGGTCGTCGCACCCCTGGCAGTGGCTGTGGCGTTCGCTCTCGGCGCCTTGGCGACCTTGCCCGGGACCGCTACGGCTGATGACGTCATCGGCGGCGCCGAACTCGGTCAGCCCGGCATCGTCGTCGGTGCGGGCACGGGAGTCCCGCCGCTGCCGGCCATCACCGCGACCTCGTTCGTGGTGGCCGACGCCGACACCGGTGAGGTGCTGGCCGCGCACAACGCGCACGCAGAAGCTGGCCCCGGCGAGCACGCTTAAAGCCCTGACCGCACTCACGATCCTGCCGCTGCTGCCGCCGAACCTGCCGACGTTGCGCAAAGCGACGCACCGAGCGTCGACGGCACGAAGGCCGGCATCGTGGCCGGGACGACCTACACCGTCGACAACCTCTACACGGCGATGTTGATGATGTCGGCCAACGACGCAGCGGTCTCGCTGGCCGACGCGAACGGCGGCCTGCCGGGCACGCTGGCGCAGATGAACACCCTCGCCGCCCATCTACAAGCAGACGACACCGTCGCCTTGACGCCCGACGGGCTCGACGCGAAGGGCCAATCGTCGTCCGCCTACGACCTTGCCTTGATCTTTCGCGCCGGACTCGTGGTGCCGCAGTTCTTGTACTACCTCTCGCTCAAGACGGCCCAGTTCCCTGCGCCAAAGGGCCAGAGCTTCCAGATCCAGACGCACGACCGGTTGTTGACCTCGTATGCCGGCATGCTCGGCGGCAAGAACGGCTACACCGTGGCGGCCCAGGCGAGCTACGTCGGCGCGGCGCGGCGGGGTGGTCACACCATCATCGTGGCGGTCATGCGCGACCAGGCGAACTTCTGGCCCGAGGTGCAAGCCCTGCTCAACTGGGGATTCGCGGCCGACGGGCAGGCGGCGCCGGTCGGTGACCTCGTCGATCCGCTGCCACTCGCGCCGCTGCCGAGCCCTTCGGTGACGCAGGCTGCCGAAGCCGCACCCGCAGTCGCGCCGGCAGCATCTGCCCGGCGCAGCGGCAGCTGCTGCGCCGGCTGTAGTCGCTGCCAAAGCGCACCGCACAGGTACTGGGTCGACAGCCGCGATCTCGAGCACGCTGATCTGGACCGCGGTTGGTCGTGGTCGCCCTGTTCGTCGGGGCAGCGTGGCTGCAATCGTCAACGCGGCGCCGCCGGGGCATGAACAGCGACGAGACCGACGAGCGTTACCTCCACGGACTTGACGGGCTCTCGCGACTGTCGGTACTCGACGATGTCGCGTCGCGCAACGACTTCGCGTCGAGTAACAACTTCGCGTCGAGAACACCAACGTCAAACAGACGGCGCGCTCGACCTAAACGCAAACTCCCGCTCGGTGCGCCACACTCCGTCGTCGCCACGTTCGAACAGACCAAATTCAGCGACGGCGAACAGCGCCTCGTAATCGGCCAACTCATCGAACGCGCGGTCAAGAACTTCGGGCGGGACGTCGTGGGCAACCGTCACGTGTGGGTGGTAATTGAACTTCACCGGATGGGAAAGCGGACCGACTGCGAACCGCCCGTTCGATGCGCTCACAGTCGCTGATGCCGGCCGCAAGTGCCACGAACACGACGGGCGACACCGGCCGGAAGCTCCCGGTGCCGCGCAGCTGGATGTCGAAGGGCCACTGCCCTGATGCGACGAGGTCGAGATGGTCGATGACCAACGCCAACTGGTCGTCGTCGACCTGCATCGGCGTGATCAAGGTGACGTGCGGTGGGATCGCCAACGCCAGCGGATCGCCGAGCGTCTCGCGCCACTTGGTGAGCTCGGCGCCATAGGGCTCGGGCACCGCGATCGCAACACCGATCGTGTGTGCGGCACGGCTCAAGAAACTCAGCCCTTCCCTGGCGGCAACGGCAGGAACCCGACGCGTTCGCGGACCAACTTCATCGTGGCGACAGCGACGCCCCGTGCCCGCTCGGCACCCGCCGCGAGAATCGCGTCGAGAGCCGCGGTGTCATCGAGGTAATGCCGGACCTTCTCCTGCACCGGCATCACGAACTCAACGACGACATCTGCGAGGTCGGCCTTGAACTCACCGTAACCCTTCCCGTCGTACGCCGCCTCGAGATCGTCAAAGGTTCTTCCTGTCAGCGCGCTGAAAATCGTCATCAGGTTGCTGACGCCCGGCTTGTCGTCAGGGTCGAAAGTCACCTGCGCGCCGCTGTCGGTCACCGCCGACTTTATCTTTCTTACCAGCCGCTTCGGCTCGTCGAGCAGCAACGCGGTGCCGGCGTCTGGCAGCGACTTGCTCATCTTCGAGCTCGGGTCTTGCAGGTCGGCGATCTTCGCGGTGGCCCTGACGATGTGCGCTTCGGGCACGGTGAAGGTCGGCCCGAACCTGGTGTTGAACCGCTGCACGAGATCGCGGGTCAGCTCGAGGTGCTGCCGCTGATCCTCACCGACCGGCACCCGGTCGGCCTGGTAGATAGCGATGTCGGCCGCCTGCAGGATCGGGTAGGTGAAGAGGCCAACCCCGAACGTGTTTGCGCGCGCGGATTTGTCCTTGAACTGCGTCATCCGACTGGCCTCGCCGAAGCCGGTGATGCACGAAAAGATCCAGGCCAGTTCGGCGTGCTCGGGCACGTGACTTTGGATGAAGAGCGTGCAACGGTCAGGGTCGAGGCCGATCGCCAGCAGTTGCGCAGCTGACAGCCTGCTGCGCTCGCGCAACTCCTTCGGATCCCAGTCGACGGTGATCGCGTGCAGGTCGACGACGCAGTAGAACGCATCGAATTCGTCCTGCAGCGAGACCCAGTTCTGAAGCGCGCCGAGGTAGTTGCCGAGGTGGAAGGAGTCGGACGTCGGCTGGATGCCGGACAGCACCCGAGGCCGGCCTTGCGCGAATGGACTCATGGGACTGTGGGCCGGTCATAACTCATTCTCCCAAATGGCCAGGCTCCTTGGGCTCGTTTTCCGCTGGCGGCGCGCTGACACGAACCCGCGCCACCCGCCGTCCGTCGAGCTCGGAGACCGCAAGCCGGTGCTCGCCGACCTGCACGCTCTCTCCTAATTGCGGCAGATGACCGAGTTCGGCCATGAGAAAACCGGCCACGGTCTCATAGGGGCCCTCGGGCAAGGTGACCCCGGCCTGCTCGGCAAAGTCGTCGGTGTTCAGCAACCCGTCGACGACCACGTCGCCCCCGCGCAGTCGGTGCGGCCCGTCACCGTCGAGGTCGTACTCGTCGCGAATGTCGCCGACGACTTCCTCGACGAGATCCTCAAGGGTCACGATGCCCGCCGTCCCGCCGTATTCGTCGACGACGATCGCGAGATGCTGGCGGTCGCGTCGCATCTCCGACAGGGCCGCGAGCACGTTCTTGCCATCGGGGAGCATCTTCACCGGCCGCGCGAGGTCGCCGACGCGCACAACTCGCGGGTCGACGTCAGCGCGCGTCATGACGAGGTCGCGGATGTGCACGAAGCCGACGACGTCGTCGGCCGAGCCGCGGACCACGGGATACCGCGAGTGCGGGCCTGACGCGACCGACTTCAACGCTTGCGAAACGGTCGTCGTCGCGTCGAGGAACTCGACCTCCGTGCGCGGCACCAACACCTCGCGCAACCGCCGGTCGCCCGCCGTGAAGACCTCGTCGATCAAGCGGCGCTCGTCACGTCCGAGCGACTCGTGCGTCGCCACGAGACCGCGCAGTTCCTCTTCGCTGATGGATTCGCGACGTGCGTCGGGGTCGCCGCCGAGCAGCCTGACGAAGATGTTGGTCCACACCGACAGCAGCCAGATGACCGGGCGCATGAGGCTCGCGAACCGGTCGAGAGTGGGCGCGGCAAGTTGGGCGGCCTGCTCGGCGTGCTGCAACGCCAGCCGCTTCGGCACGAGCTCACCGAGCACCAGCGTCACGAAGGAAATCGACAACGTGACGAGCAAGAACCCGAGGACGACGGCCGATCGGTGCGTCATCCCGAGGTCTTCGAGACCGCTCGCCGCCGACGCCGACAACGTCACGGCGCCGTACGCCGACGAGAGCAACGAGGTGAGGGTCACGCCGATCTGAACGCCCGCCAGGAACCTGTTCGGGTCGGCGGTCAAACGTGCCACGGCGGCGCCGCGGCGACCCTTGGTGGCGAGGCCGCGCACCTGGCTGTCGCGCAGCGAGATGAGCGAGATCTCGGTGGCGACGAAGACGGCCTCGATGACGACGAGCGCGAGCACGACGGCGACGTCGAGCGCGACCTTCATCGCACTGCGCCAGGGCGCGAAACGGTGTAGCGGTAGCCCTTCCAGACCGGCTCGCCGGCGCCGTCGTCGCGAACGTCGACGACTTCGCCGCCGGCCGCGCCGATCAATGCCGTTACCTTCTGGCGCGGCACGCCGTCCATCGTCATCGGCGCGGCCCAGCCGCGCCGAGATCGCCTGGCGATTCGACGTGCACCGCCCGGGACGAAGCGAAGCACCGCATTGCGCAGCGGTCGGCGCCCGATGCGAGAGCTCCTGGAAGACGAGCACACCGCCGGGCCGCAGCACGCGCACCAGCTCGCTGATGTAGCGCTCGGCACCCGGTGGTGGGACGTGTTGCAGCACCAGGTTCGAGTACACGAAATCGAACGACGCATCGTCGAACGGCAACGTCGCGGCCGTGTTGACGACGTAGGAGACGCGATCAGGAAACGCGTTGCGGGCCTGCGCACCCTCGACCATCGACCGCGCAACGTCGACGCCGGTGACGGAAGCGAAATGGGCGGCCATTGCCTGGGTGAGTCGCCCGAGTCCGCAGCCGAAATCGAGAGCGGCGTTGCGAGCAACGAGCAGGTCACCGACGTCGTTCAGTGTGGCGTCGACCTCTGTGCGTCCGGTCGCGAAGAACCCCTCGTCGTCCCAGCTGCCCTGCTTGCCTGGTTCTGACAGGATCGCCCAATGCGGATCGCGCCGGCCGAGCTCGTCCCACGCGGCGGCGTGATCACGGTTCATGCCTGAAGGTTAGCGGGCGCTGGACGCCGGTCAGCCGACCTTGGCGCGCAAGTTCTCGTCGAGGGCGGCGAGGAAATCCTCGGTCGTGAGCCACGCAGCGTCAGGACTAATGAGCAGCGCGAGGTCCTTGGTCATCTTGCCGCTCTCGACGGTCTCGATGCAGACCTGCTCGAGCGCATCGGCGAAGCCGACGACTGCCGGGGTGCCGTCGAGCTTGCCCCGGTGCTGGAGCCCACGGGTCCAGGCGAAGATCGACGCGATCGGGTTGGTCGAGGTCGGCTTTCCCCTGCTGGTGCTGGCGGAAGTGGCGCGTGACCGTGCCGTGCGCCGCCTCTGCCTCGACGGTGCGACCGTCGGGGGTCATCAGCACCGACGTCATCAGGCCGAGCGATCCGAACCCTTGCGCGACCGTGTCTGACTGCACGTCGCCGTCGTAGTTCTTGCAGGCCCAGACGTAGCCGCCCTCCCACTTCATCGCCGACGCGACCATGTCGTCGATGAGCCGGTGCTCATACGTCAGGCCGGCCGCTTCGAAGTCGGCTTTGAACTCGGTCTCGAAAACCTCGGCGAACAGGTCCTTGAAGCGACCGTCGTACGCCTTCAGGATCGTGTTCTTCGTCGAGAGGTACACCGGGTAGTTGCGGTTGAGTCCGTAGCGCAGCGATGCCCGTGCGAAGTCGCGAATCGAGTCGTCGAAGTTGTACATCCCCATCGCGACGCCGCCGCCGGTGAAGTGGGCGACGTCGAACTGCATCGGCTCACCCTCGTCATCGGGCGTGTAGGTGATCGTGACCGTGCCAGGACCAGGGACCACGAAGTCGGTGGCCTTGTACTGATCGGCATGGGCGTGGCGGCCGATGACGATGGGCTTGGTCCAGCCCGGCACCAGGCGCGGGATGTTGCTGATGATGATGGGCTCGCGGAAGATGACGCCGCCGAGGATGTTGCGAATCGTGCCGTTCGGCGACTTCCACATCTTCTTCAGGCCGAACTCTTCGACCCGCGCCTCGTCGGGAGTGATCGTCGCGCACTTGACCCCGACGCCGTACTTCTTGATGGCGTTCGCCGAATCGATGGTCACCTGGTCGTCGGTTGCGTCGCGATGCTCGATGCCGAGGTCGTAGTACTCGAGCTCGATGTCGAGGTAGGGCAGGATCAACTGCTCCTTGATGAAGTGCCAGATGATGCGCGTCATCTCGTCGCCGTCGAGCTCGACGACGGGATTGGCGACCTTGATCTTCGACATCTGTTCTCCACTACCTCGAAGGCTTACAGATCCGCGACGTCGGCTTGCTTCGCGCGCACCGCTTCGGCCGCCGCATGCAACGCCGCCAGCTCAGTCTCGGTGAGTTGGGTCTCGACGACCCGCTGCACCCCACCGGCACCGAGTTGCGCCTCGACCCCGAGGTACACGCCGCTGATGCCGTACTCGCCGTCGACCCACGCACACACCGGCATGACAGCGCCGGAGTCCTCGGCGACCGCCTTGGCCATGCGTGCGGCGGCGGCCGATGGAGCGAAGTAGGCCGAGCCCGTCTTCAAGAGCGCGACGATCTCGGCACCGCCGTTGCGCGTGCGGGTGACGAGTTCGTCGATCGCGTCGGCCGCCAGCAGGTCGGTGAGTGCCCGTTCCTGACCGTCGATCGTCACGGTGCACTGAGAGGGCACCGGCACCATCGTGTCGCCGTGTGAGCCGAGGGTCAGCGTGCGAACCGCGCCGACAGGCACCTGCAGTTGCGCCGCCACGAAGTTACTGAACCGGGCGGTGTCGAGCATGCCGGCCTGGCCGAGCACGCGACTCTTCGGGAACCCGGTGGCCAACTGGGTCAGCGCCGTCATTTCGTCGAGCGGGTTCGACACCACGATCACGACGGCATCGGGCGCGTGCTTCGCCACGTTTTCGGCCACCCCGCGCACGATCTTCGCGTTGACCTCGATGAGGTCCATGCGGCTCATGCCGGGCTTGCGTGGCAGGCCTGCCGTGATGACGACGACCTGGGATCCTTCGATTGCGCCGTACCCATCGCCGTCCGCCGTCGTCGTCTGACCGATCAACGCGGTCTCGAACTTCTCGATCGGCCGTCGACTGGTTGATGTCGAGAGCGATGCCTTCTGGCTTGCCGTCGACGATGTCGGTGAGGACGACGGATTCGAAGATGTCGTATTCAGCCAACCGCAACGCGGTGGTCGAGCCGTAGAAACCGGCGCCGACCACGCTCACTTTGCCTTTGCGCGCACTGTTCATCGAGATCATGCTCCTGGCCAGCGACGAAGAGGCTCCATGCTATTGCCCCAACCGCCCGCCGAACCTGCGGGGGTCTGCTGCCCGGGCGCGTGCGGCTAGCCAGCCACCCTGCCCAGAGCAGCCACTTCGAGGGTATGCACGTTCTCGCGCTCCGGTGCGCCACGTGCACGCTGTCTTGCAGTCGGTCCTGCAATCGTCGATGGTGCCGGCACGCCGCACCGACGTTGTCGCGCAGTGCATCGTCGTCCCACGGCTTGGGATAGAACCCGTACAACGCCCCGCGGTTCACAGCGTCGAGCACCCGGCGCGGTTCCGTGCTGGCCGACAAGACGATGCGCAGCGTGTCGGGATACAGATCCCGCACCCGCTGGAGGAACTCAGCCCGGTTGACCAGCGGTGTCTCACCGCCGCAGACGATCACCTGCACGTGATGCAGCGCCAGCAACTCGAACGCGTTCGAAGCCGAGAGCGACGTCACGATGTGGTAGCCGTCCTGCTGGAGCAGGGCTTCGAGTGCCGACAGCGTCGCCTCGTCGTCGTCGACGAGCAGCACCGTCGTGCGCGGTGCATGAGTCGCGCGTCGTCATACACCGGGAGCGACGTGCCGCTGCGCAGCAGTTCCTCTAGCTCGAGAACCGGCAGCGCCCGGCTGAAGTAGAACCCCTGAACCTGGTCGCAGCCCTGCCGAGCCAGATATGAGAGCTGCGCAGCCGTCTCGACGCCTTCGGCGATGACGTCCATCCGCAGGCTGTGAGCCATCCGGATGATCGTCTCTGTCATAGCGGCGTCGGCGGGGTCGGTGGTGACGTTCCTGATGAACGCCAGATCGATCTTCAGCGTGTCGATCGGAAACTTGCGCAGGTAGGCCAGGCACGAGTAGCCGGTGCCGAAATCGTCGATCGAGACCTGCACGCCACGCGCCTTCAGCTTCCGCAACGTCGCGATCGTCCGCTCGGTATTCGGAATGAGGGAGCTCTCGGTCAGCTCCAGTTCGAGCGCGTCGGCGGGAACGCCGTGCGCAAGCAACGCCGCGCCGATCTCGCCGTCGAGGTCGGTATCGAGGAACTGCCTCCCTGACACATTGACAGCTACTCGCATGTGCCCGACGTCAGTCTTCGCCCACGCGGCGATTTGCTTGCACGCCTGCCGGATCACCCACCTGCCAACCTCATTGATGAGCCCGGTCTCCTCCAGTGCGGGCACGAACTGGTCAGGGAGGGTCACACCAACTCCTGGCTTTTCCCAGCGCAGCAAAGCTTCCAAGCCGACGATCCGACCGCTGCTGACGTGCACCTTCGGCTGGTAGTACAGGACGAACTCGTCGTTGTCGATCGCCTTACGCAACGACTGCTCAAGCTTCAGGCGCTTGTGCACGTCGGAGTTCATCTGCGGCTTGAAGAAGCGGAACGTGTCGCGCCCGGCCTGCTTCGCCCCGTACATCGCCGTGTCTGCGTACCTGATAAGGGTCGCGGGCCGTGCCGCGTCGTCGGGGTACATCGTGATGCCGATGCTCGCGGTGACCGTGACGTGATTGCCGCCCACGTCGAACGGTGCGCGCAGAGCCTCGCGGATCTTGTTTGCGACCGCGACCGCTCCGAGTTCGTCCTTCTCCATCGCGAGGATCAGCCCGAACTCGTCCCCGCCGAGTCGCCCGACCGTGTCACGCAAGCGCACGCAGCCGACGAGCCGGTTGGCGAGGTCTGCTCAGCAGCTTGTCGCCGATCGCATGCCCGAGCGTGTCGTTGACGTTCTTGAAATGGTCGACGTCGAGGAACATGACGGCGAGCTGCCAGTGCTCATGAGCACCACGAAGCAGGCTCTTCTTCAGGGTGTCGTAGAACAACGTGCGGTTGGGCAACCCCGTGAGGGCGTCATAGTGGGCAAGATGCTGCAGACGCTCTTCAGCAGCTTCGCGCTCTGTGATGTCGCGAAGCATAGTCACGATAATCCAGTCGTCACCCGAGCGATGCGCGTAGCGATGCAACTCGACCGGGAAGGTGCTCCCGTCCTTGCGGCGCTGCTGCCTCTTGACAACACTTTCCGTCGTCTCACCCGCAATGAGCGAGTCGAAGATCTGCTCGAGGTGCTCGAGCGGTTCGTCGTAGATCTCGTGCGGGTATGAGCGGAGCAACTCGTCGTGGCTGTAGCCGAGCAGGTCTGAAGCGGTCGCGTTGACCTCGAGGAGCGTCATCGTCGTTCGGTCGGTGAGGAAGATCGCGTCGGCAGCGGAGTCCATCGCCATCCGGAACCGGTGCAGGTGAGCCGTACGCTCGGCAACGCGCTGCTCCAGCACGGAGCTGTAGTCGGCGAGTAGGTCGCCGTACTCCTTCAGGCGCAGTAGGTTGCGTACTCGCAACCAGAGCTCCGCACGGTCGACCGGCTTGGTCAAGAACTCCTCGACTCCGGTCTCGAGCGCCGCCAGTCGAGTCTCGCGGTCAACCTGCGCGGTCACCATGATGATCGGAATCGACTTCGTGTTGGGGTCGGCCTTCAAGATGCGTTGCCAACTCGTAGCCGTCCATCTTCGGCATCATCACGTCGAGCAGGATCAAGTCGATCGAGTTGTCGGCGACAGCAGCCAGCGCCTCGTGGCCGTCCGACGCCGTAATCGTCAGGTAGCCCTCGGGTTTCAGCAGCACCTCAAGCAGTCGGCGATTCGCTTCCTGATCGTCGACGATGAGAATCGTCGCGGTGCGGCTCACGCGGTACTCACCATCGCGCCGCTGCATGCCGATCGACGGCGCTGTCGCGAGTTCCGAGTAACCGGTCGATCTCGGCGTACAGCTCCTTGTAGCGCACCGGCTTGGCGATGTAGGCGTCGCAGCCCGCAATCTGGCTCTTCTCCTCGTCGGCCTTCATGGCCAGAGCAGTCAGCGCGATGACCGGAATGGCCGCGGTCACCGGATCGTGCTTCAGCAACGCCGTCGCCGCAAGACCATCCATGCCGGGCAGCTGGACGTCCATCAGGATCAGGTCGGGCTGGTCAGTGCGCGCCAAGGTGAGCCCGGTCTCGGCGTCGACCGCATTGATGACGCTGTGGCCCGCATTGCGAACCAGCAGCGTCGTCAACTTCATGTTCGCCGCGTTGTCTTCGATGATCAGGATGCAACCCATCGCGCGCCCTCCGGTTGTGGCGCCAGCGCGCGTCGGACCTCGGTCATGAACTCGTGGCGGTTGAAGCCGGCCTTGTCGACGATCTGAATGACCTTCCCCGAGTCATGGCTAAGGGCTGCGCGGTCCTCGCGCATTGATCTGTTTGGCAGTCACGACCAGGATCGGAATGTTCGCCGTGTCCGTCTGCCGCTGGAGTGCCTCGACGACGTCGAAGCCGTTCACCTCAGGCATCATCAGATCGAGCAACACCAGATCGGGATGCAGTCGCTGCGCAAGGACGATCGCCTCGTTTCCGCCGTAGGCACGAACCACCGCGTACGCAGGTGTCGGCAGGAACGCAGCGATGACCTCGACGGCCTTGGGATCGTCGTCGACGACGAGGATCGTGCGGGTGCGATCCCGAGCCGCTCGAAGGCCAAGGTTTGCCAGCGAGGCCTTCAACTGCGCGCGGCTGATGGGCTTTTGCAAGATCGCCGCCGCGCCGCCCGACAACGCCAAGTTGCTGTCGACATCCCCGGCGATGACCACGACCGGCACGCTCGCGAGCTGCCGGTTCTCGCGAATCAGCGACAAGAACTCCCAGCCGTCTATACCAGGCAGGCGGACGTCGAGGGTGATCAGGCTGAGCTCGTGCCGGGGAGCCATCTCGAGGGCGGCTTCGCCGCTGCTGGCGCGCACGACCGCGAAGCCCTCCGCTTCGAGCAGCAGCCGCACCAGATCGGCCGCCCGATCGTCGTCCTCGACGACCAGCGCCGTGCGCTGCTCGGGCTCATGAGTCTGGGTCTCCACCGTCGCAGCTGCGCGCGCGCTTCTTGTGCGCCTTCGCCGATAGCCGCAACGGCAACCACACCGCGAATCGGGCGCCCTCTCCCTCGGCGCTGGAAACGGCGACCGTGCCACCGTGCAACTCCGCGAGTTGCTTCACCATCGCAAGGCCAAGGCCGGTCCCTTCGAACTTGCGCGCCAGACTGCTGTCGATCTGACTGAACGCCTGGAACAGCTTCGCCATGTCGGTCGGCGAGACCCCGATCCCGCTGTCGCTGACCACGATCTCGACGAACTCCTCGTGCTCGTTGGCTGGGAGCGGGAAGCTGTGGCTCGCCCACGGACCAGCGAGGTGACCGACCTCGACTCGCGCGGAACGCGTCGGGCGCTCAGAGTCACGCGGCCGCTGTTCCCGCTGAACTTCACGGCGTTCGACAGCAGGTTGTAGACGATCTGCTTCGTCTTGCGCGTGTCCAGCAGAAGGTCGTCGAGGTCCTCGCCGACGTCGAGCTTGAGGGTGATGTGCTGGCCGGCCGCCTTGTCGCGCACGATCGACAAGCTGTTCGACAGGAGGTCGACCAACTCGACGACCTCGAACTCGAGGTCCATCATCCCGGCCTCGACCTTCGACAGGTCGAGGATGTCGTTGATCAACGCAAGCAGGTGCTGGCCACTCGTGAAGATGTCGCCGATGTACTCGTGCTGGCTGTCGCTCATCTCACCGATCAGCCCGTCGTTCAGCGCCTCGGAGAAGCCGACGATCGCATTCAGCGGCGTGCGCAGTTCGTGCGACATCGTCGCGAGAAACTCCGACTTCATCCGGCTCGCGTGTTCCAACTCGATGTTCTTCAGCTGGAGCGTCCGTTCGAATCGCTTGCGCTCTGTGACGTCGCGGGCGGCCGCGAAGACGCCCTGCAGGTTGTGGTCGCGATCGTGGAAAGTGGCCGCGTTGTAGGAGACGACGGTTTCCGCGCCGTCCTTCGATCGCACGGTCAGTTCGTAGTCGGTGACCTTGTGCTCGGTCAGCACCCGCTGAATGGCGGCGTCGGCCAAGTCGGGGTCGGTGAAGAAGTTCTTGCACGGAGCACCGATCAGCTCGTCCCTCGTGCGTCCGGTGAGCGCGATCATCTGCTGGTTGACGTCGGAGATGATCCCGTGCGGGTCGGTCGTCATCAGAGCGTCGATGTTCGACTCGATCAGCGAACGCGTGTAGAACTGCTGGTCCCGCAACTGCTGATCGAGCAACGCCTGCGCCGCCTCGACCTGCTTGCGCGCGGTGTTGTCGGTGCCGATCAGCAGGTAGCCGATGATCTTGTCGGCCGCGTCCCGCAGCGCCGTCACCGACACGATCGCCGGGAATCGGCTGCCGTCCTTGCGGATGTAGGTCAGCTCGTAGATGTCCTCGATGCCGCGAGACGCCTTGAACACCAGTGCCTCGAAGCCGGGGGTGATCGCGGTGTCGAACTCCGCGCTCAGTTCGGCGGCCCGCTTGATGAGCTCCTCGGGGTCGGAGATGTCGGCCGGCGTGATCTGGTCGACGACGTCGGACGCCTGGTAACCGAGCATCCGCTCGGCGCCGACGTTGAAGATCTGGATCACGCCTCGCTCGTCGGTCGCGATGCTCGAGAAGTAGGCGCTGTTGAAGATCGCGTCCTGCAGCGCTCCGGTCTTGATCGGCGCAGCGGCGACGCGCTCGGTAATCGTCACCACGCACCCAGGATCGTTCAGGCAGCGCTGCGCGACGTAGAGGGCATGCCAGGCCTCTCGCCGCGAACCGACCTGGTGCGCGAGTACCCACGTCCGCCGGTGAAGGCGTGGCTCTCAGCCCGACGAGGAAGCGTCGCGGAGCCAAGGTAAATGTCACGATACGCGAGCCGAGTCCGAAATAAATAGTTTCGAGAAATGAAGTCCTACTTGGTGCAAGAGTCTGTTAACTTGTCACTGTCCGTAACCAACCGTGGTCGGAACCCTCACCGACCGCCCCGTCAGACCCGGCTCCTAGGTGCTGGTGATCAGCGCGAGCACGAGCAGCCCTGCGCCCATCACAGCCATCGTCACGACATCGGTAAAACGGGCCCGAACCGCGAGCAGGCCGGCTCGACGGGTGGGTAGCACCGACCGGAACAGGGCACCCGCGAGCAGCGAGCCCGCGATGAGGAGATTCCCCCACCGGAAGTGGTGGAGCGCGATGACCACAAGCCCGGCGGCGACACCGCCGACGACCACGGCCAGCGGCAGTTCGCCCAAAACGCCGGACTTCCGTACCTGCGGCTCGACATCGACCGCAGGATCGATCGCCGCGAGCGCACCCTCGGTCTCGACGACCACCGTCGCGCCGTCAGACTCGACAACCGCCGATTCGACGTCGGTTTTGACGACCGCAAGGTCCGGCGCGGTCGCTGCCTCGGCTGGTGTCATGATCCCGAGTCTAATCCGGGCTACCTACAACGGAGCGGAACTCAGAGGAACCTCGCCGCGCTCTCGGCCGCCTCGACCACGTTGGTCAGGAGCATCGCGCGGGTCATCGGCCCGACGCCGCCCGGCATCGGAGCAAGCCAGCCCGCGACCTCGCGTACCGCAATGTCGACGTCGCCGACGTAACGGCTCTTTGCATCTTCGCCGACGACCCGGGTCGATCCGACGTCGAGAACCGCGGCGCCCGGCTTCACCATGGCGGCGGTGACGAGACCCGGTACGCCCGCCGCGGCGACCACGATGTCGGCGCGTCGCACGTGCTGCGCCAGATCCTTCGTGCCGGTGTGGCACAGCGTCACGGTCGCGTTCTCGGTGCGACGCGTCAGCAGCAGACCGATCGGCCGGCCGACCGTGACACCGCGACCGACGACGACAACCTCGGCGCCGTTGATCTCGACGCCATACCGGCGCAGCAGTTCGACGCAGCCTCGCGGTGTGCACGGCTGCGGTCCCGGCTGCATCAGCACAAGACGGCCCAGATTGCTCGGATGCAAGCCGTCGGCGTCCTTGCTCGGGTCCATCAACTCGAGCACCGCGAACTCGTCGAGCCCCCGCGGCAGCGGTAGCTGGACGATGTACCCGGTGCACCTGGGGTCGGCGTTGAGTTCGCGGACGACGGCCTCGACATCAGCCTGGGACGCCGAAGCTGGCAGGTTTCGCTCGATGCTCGCGATGCCCACCTCGGCACAATCGCGATGCTTGCCCGCTACGTACGCCTGGCTCGACGGATCGTCGCCGACGAGCACGGTGCCGAGCCCCGGTGTGATGCCGCGCTCGCGCAACGACGCGACGCGGATCTTCAAGTCAGCCTTGATCGCCGCCGCTGTCGCCTTGCCGTCGAGAATCATTGCTGTCACAGCAGCCAAGTCTTTCATGCAGCCCGGACGCCGATGTGCTGGCGTCGCTGCATATCCCGCCGCGTCAGTGGAAGAAGTGCCGCGTGCCCGTGAAGTAGAGCGTGATGCCGGCCGCCTGGGCGGCTGCGATCACTTCGGCGTCGCGGATCGACCCACCGGGCTCTACGACCGCCCGCACTCCCGCGTCGATCAGCAACTGGAGCCCGTCGGCGAACGGGAAGTAGGCGTCCGACGCCGCGACCGACCCGACCGCGCGATCGCCGGCCCGCCACACGGCCAAGCCGGGCAGCGTCGACCCGGTTGACCTGACCCATTCCGACGCCGACGGTGGCCCGGTCGGTCGCCAGCAGGATCGCGTTCGACTTCACCGACCGCGACGCGCGCCAGGCAAAGTCGAGATCGGCAAGGGTCGAGGCGTCAGCAGCTGCACCGGCTTGAAGGGTCCAGTTCGCCGAGTCATCGCCGTCCGCCTCGATGTCGTCGACGCTTTGCATCAGCATGCCCCCGCTGATCTGACGGGTCTCGACCGTGCGGCCCGGATGCATACCCGCGCACTCGAGCAGGCGCAGGTTCTTGCGTTGCGTGAGCAGGTCGAGTGCCTCTGAATCGAAGCCGGGGGCGCACACGACCTCGGTGAAGACGTCGGCGATCTGCTCGGCGAGCTCGAGTGTCACATGCCGGTTCGTGGCAATCACGCCGCCGTACGCAGACGCCGGGTCGCACGCGTAGGCCTTGCGATGAGCCTCGGCAATGTCGGCTCCGAGCGCGATACCGCACGGATTCGCGTGCTTGATGATGGCGACGCAGGGCTGCGTGAAGTCGTACGCGGCCCGCCGAGCGGCGTCGGTGTCGACGTAGTTGTTGTACGACATTGCCTTGCCGTGAAGCACCCGGGCCTGGGCGAGCCCCGGCGAGCCGTGGTCGGCGCGATACAACGCAGCCCGCTGGTGCGGGTTCTCTCCGTAGCGCAGCACCTCACCTCGGTGCCAGCTCGCGCCGACCCAGGCCGGAAATCCGGTGCCGTCGTCGGTGGGTGAGTATGTGTTGCCAAGCCAAGAGGCGACCGCGATGTCGTACGACGCGGTATGCACGAATGCATCGACGGCGAAAGCCTTGCGTTGCTCGAGAGTGAAGCCGCCATCGGCAAGCGCATCGAGAATCTCCATGTACCGGGCGGGCGATACGACGACGGCAACCGACGGGTGGTTCTTCGCTGCCGCCCGCACCATCGACGGCCCGCCGATATCGATCTGCTCGATCACCGCGTCGGGCTCCGCACCCCGTGCGGCGGTCTCCCGAAACGGATAGAGATTGCACACGACAAGGTCGAACGCCTCGATGCCGAGGTCGTCGAGCTGCTGCACGTGCTCGGGCTTGCGGGTGTCGGCGAGCAAGCCCGCGTGCACCTTCGGATGCAGCGTCTTCACCCGGCCGTCGAGGCACTCGGGGAATCCGGTGAGGTCTTCGACCTTCACCACCGGCACGCCGTTCTCCGCGAGCACCGCCGCGGTCGTGCCCGTCGAGACGATCTGCACCCCGGCGCTCGCCAACCCCTGGCCAAGCTCGGCCAGGCTTGTCTTGTCGTAGACGCTGACCAGCGCCCTCCTGATTCGACGCCGATCGTTACTCACGGGATGGTGACCTTTCTTCCGGTGACGGTCCAACCCTGCCGGGCCATCGCGGCGACGGTGTCGACAAGCAGTTGCCGTTCGATGGTCTTGATGCGTTCGTGCAGCGTCGTCTCGTCGTCGTCATCGAGCACGGGCACCGCGGCCTGCGCGACGATCGGACCCGTGTCGATCCCGTCGTCGACAACGAACAGCGTGCAGCCCGTCACCTTGACGCCGTACGCCAGGGCCTCGCGCGGCGCATGCATGCCAGGAAACGACGGCGACAGCGCCGGATGCGTATTCACGATGCGCCCGTCGAACCTCGCCATGAACGCCGGCCCCACCAACTTCATGAACCCGGCCAGGATCACCAGGTCAGGCGCATAAGCCGCGACCGCCTCGGTCAGCGCGGCGTCCCAAGCCGCCCTGTCGGTGAACTGCGAAAGCTCGAGAACAAATGTCGGGACGCCGATTCGCTGCGCCCGTTCGATCGCCTGCGTGTGTGGTCGGTCGGCGCCGACAGCGACCACGCACGCACCGTAGGCGTCGTCGGCGCAGGCATCGAGAAGAGCCTGCAGGTTGGTCCCGGTACCGGATACCAGGACGACCACCCGGAGCGGGTTCCCGACGTCGACAGCCAGCGCGGCCTCCCTTGATGCGAACGCAGGCGCCACGATATCCGGCGGTCAGACCTGCGTTGCCACCAGCCGATCCTGCCGCCAACACAGCAACCACGACGTAGCGGCGGCGAGGAGGCCGACCTCGACTGCTGCTGCAAGCCCAACCTGCCATGCCGACGGTCCGACAGTCGCCATGCGACCCGGCCCGACCGGACCTGCCGATGCCAAGGCGAGCAGGCCGAGCGCCGTCCCCGCAACCGCGCCCGGCCGCCAGACCCCAGGACCACTGTGCGCGCACCCGCGCCAGCAACCAGCCGGCGAGCACGCCGCCTGCGAGGGGACCGATCACTGCGAGCGACCCCAGCAGCCGGTATCGCACCGTTTGACGGGAGCGCAGCGAGCAACGGAAACGCCGGCACCGCCCCGAGGTGGACGCCGCCGAAGGCGACCGACGTGTTCGCTCCGACGGCGAACCCGGGCCCCAGCGACCACGCACTGCCCCAGACCACGAGGTTGGGCACGTAGGCGATCGACATCAATGCCATCAGCAACGTCGCCGACACGCCGCCGTGCAGCGAGCTCATCAAGGTCGCGGCGCGACCGGCGTGTGTCGCAAGACTCGCGACGACGAGGATCGCGCCGACTCCGCCGATGACGGCGACCGCAGCAAAACCTGCACGCATTGCATGCCGGACGCCGATCGGCAGCCGACGCACGACGATGCTTCCCTGCCCGGCTTCACGTAGTGCCCCGACCCCAGCGCAGAAGAACGCGAGGACGAACGCGCCGGCAAGTGCCTGAAGTGGAAGCGGCCGAACCTGCCCCGACTGGGCGGGCTTGGTGAGCATGGCCGCCACGACCCCGTAAGGCAGCGCGACCGCGACGCGCGGTCGCAAGGCAATCGAAGAGATCACGCGCACCCGACAATCGGGCTGCCTGCCGTCCACCCTTCACGAGCAGGACGCCGAGCCCTGCGGTGAGGCCGAGCGGCACGATCCCAAGAGTTCCACCTGAGATCGCAAGGGCGGTGTGGTGGGCAAGCAGCCAAGCCTGGAGCGCGGTCGCGACTGCTGGCCGCACTGCATCGCTGTGATGCGCGGCGCGTCACCCAGGCGGCGAGGGTGAGGCTGACAAGACACGCGATGCCGAGCAGCGCGGTCCACAATGCAACCGCGATACCGACGAGCGCGACCGGCCGCGGCGGCTGGGCCCGGGCGCAAGGGGCGGCGCCGGTCGGGTCAGCGTGTCGGTCGTGCTACTCATACCGCCCATGCTCGCAGCGATGACCCGGCTCGCTTGGCAGGCGCGCAGACCTTGACCATCACCACCGGTGTCCGGATCATGTCGTTTCGAATATCGAGGCCCGAAGTCACCAACCCACCGTCAGGCCCGGTACGAGCGAACAGACGGGACGCCGTGACCCTCCTCGTATCGCCCGCGCGTGCCGGGCATGCAGGCCTGCGCATGAGCGGTCAGCGCGTCGCGTCGCTGGCGTGGCGGCAGTTGGATTGGCAAATCTGAGCGTCCCGGGCCGACCGGCAACCCTGTGTCCGTTTCGCGCGATCACCGGCATCCCGTGCCCGTTCTGTGGAGGCACGACGGCCGCGGTGCGCGTCGGCCACCTCGACCTGCTCGGTGCGCTGCGCGCAAACCCGGTCGTCGTCGTAGGCGCCCTCGTCGTGATGGCGATACCCGTCGTGACCTCATTGCCCCGTGTCACCGCGATTCGGGCTGCCCGGCGCAGCGTTTCGGGGCGCTCGACGAGACCGGCTTGGGCGATAATCACGGCCGCCCTGATCTTTTCCGAAGTGTGGCAACTGTTTCGCTTCGGAATTCTCTGAACGGCACGGCCGTAACGGCACAGCACTAGACCCATCTACCCGCACAGCATCATCGAGGAGGAATCGTGTCCACACCGTCGGATCCGGGCTCTGGGCAGCCAGACCCTTGGGCCGCACCACCGCCTGACAGTTCCGGCCAGGGCGCGCCCCCGCCTCCGCCGCCCGCCTACCCGCCGGCACCGCCGGCCTACCCGCCGGCTCCGCCGCGCCCGCCACGGCAGCCCGCCGCCCCCGGCTACGAGCAGCCGCCACCGGCTTACGGCCAGCCGCAACCGGGATATGGGCAGCCGCCTTACGGTGGGCCGCAGCCCGGATACGGCCAAGCCCCGCCGCCCTACGCCCAGCCAGTCGGTGCTGCGGGATACGGCTACCAGATGGCCCCGAGCTACAGCTACGCCAGTTGGGGAAAGCGCGTCGGCGCCTGGTTCCTCGACTTCTTCATGCCGTTCGTCATTGCCGCCATCTGCTTCCGGATCTTCATCGCCCTCGGCGTCATCCTGTGGACCTCGCCGCCATCGTGTGGACCTTCTACAACCTCTACCAGGGCGGCAAGACCGGCTCGCGATGGGGCCAGAAGATCGTCGGCATCAAGCTGCTCAAGGAGGCCACCGGTCAGCCAGTCGGTGGTGGCTTCGCGATCGGCCGCGCGTTCGTGCACATCCTCGACGGCATCCCTTGCTACATCGGCTACCTGTGGCCGCTGTGGGACTCGAAGAAGCAAACGTTCGCCGACAAGATCATGGGAACCGTGGTCGTCAACGCGTAGCCTCTTGGGCAGACGAGCTGAGCAAACGAAGAGGGCCCGGACGGTTTCGCCGTCCGGGCCTTCCTTCGCTTCACCGAACGCC
Source organism: uncultured Actinomycetes bacterium (assembly GCA_963809135.1). Classification (GTDB taxonomy): domain Bacteria; phylum Actinomycetota; class Actinomycetes; order Acidothermales; family Acidothermaceae; genus PALSA-607. Next base: position 180,819 of record CAWEIG010000008.1, on the reverse strand, counting down.
ACCAACCGCCGTCCCGCCGACCGCCGTCCCGCCACCGGCGAACCGTCGTCCCGCAACTTCGCATCGCGGGTGGTTGTGATCGTGTCCGATTTGGGGCTTTCCAGCGACCACACCGGATGTGAAGTGGTCTCGTCAGGACCCAGGCGGAAGCAAAGAGGGCCCGGACGGCGAACCGTCCGGGCCCTCTTTCACGTTCAGCTTGCTACTGGCTGGCTGGCGGATCGGCCGGCGGGTAGCTCGGTGCCGGCGGGTATCTTCGGCCGGCGGGTAGCTCGGTGCTGCACCGGTCGGCGGGTACGGAGCAGCCGGCGGAACGACCGCACCGCCTGCGGCTGCACCGGTGTTCAGCTTCGTCGCGTCCCAGGCGACCTTCTCGCCGGACGCCCTTGCAAGTTCAGGTGCGCACCAACGGTCCACGATCGCGAGGATCTCGAAAACGTAGCCGGCCCAATTCAGGCCGCGCGATAGCCGCCGCCGCTTGCGGCGCCATGGGTTGGGTCGAGAGTAGCCACTCAAGGAGAGTGAACAGCGTCCCAATCCCGGCCAACCCGAGGACGAGACGTTTGGTCCAACTGGCAGCGAGGGGAGCTGGACACGTTCGCGAAAACACGCAACGCGACGAGCGCCGCAGCGACGAGCAAGAAAAGCACCCCGACCGTGCCGAAGAAGCCGTCTGTGCCATGCGTTCCGGTCGCACCGTCAGAAGCCGGCCGCTTGACGCCGTGTACCAGGGCAGGAACGACGCAAGAGAACCGAGTGTCGCCGCCGCCGATAATGAGCTTGGTCGTTCCGGTTGATCTGCTTCAGGTCGAAGCCGGGCATGAGCCCATCCTCCTTGAGACGTCATGACACGTGTGTGCCATGGAACAAACTGGGAAACGCACGGACAAAGAAGCGAATGAAAACCGAGTGCGAACAGCCTGTGCCCAGTGCAAACAACGAGCCAACAGTGATCCATGAACCGCCTGGAAGCAAGGCTTGACACTCACTGACCTGCGGGTTTTCGGATTGCCTGCGACACCCGTTCGGCCTACTTACGACACGAAAGAGTCAGCACACCATCGCTTTGATACATCGCCAGCGAAGGATCTAAGAGATCGACGTCATGATTTCGCGCATCAGCCGCGCGGTCTCACTCGGCGTCTTGCCGACCTGGACGCCGACCTTCTCCAGCGCTTCCTTCTTCGCGGAAGCGGTACCGGACGAGCCGGACACGATCGCGCCGGCGTGACCCATGGTCTTGCCCTCGGGTGCCGTGAAGCCTGCGACGTATCCGACGACCGGCTTCGTCACGTACGAATCGATGAACGCCGCAGCCCGCTCCTCGGCGTCGCCGCCGATCTCACCGATCATCACGATCGCGTCGGTATCGGGGTCGTCCTGGAACGCGCGTAGGCAGTCGATGTGGGTCGTCCCGATAACTGGGTCGCCGCCGATGCCGACGGCTGTCGAGAAGCCGATGTCGCGCAGTTCGAACATCATCTGGTAGGTCAACGTGCCCGACTTGCTGACGAGTCCGATACGTCCAGGCTTGGTGATATCGGCCGGGATGATGCCCGCGTTCGACTGCCCCGGCGAGGCGATCCCCGGGCAGTTCGGACCGACGATCCGCGTCGCGTTGCCGTGCAACGTCGCGTATGCCCACGCCGCCGTCGTGTCGTGAACGGGGATCCCTTCGGTGATGACCACGGCCAGTTCGATCCCGGCGTCGATCGCCTCGAGCATGCCGACCTTCGCGCCAGCGGGCGGGACGAAGCTCACCACCACATTCGCGCCGGTCGCCGCCATCGCCTCAGCGATTCCGGCAAACACAGGCAATACTGTGCCGTCGAAATCGAGGGACGTGCCCGCCTTCTTCGGGTTGGTGCCGCCGACGATCGTGGTCCCGGCGGCGAGCATCCGGCGAGTGTGCTTGCTGCCCTCGGAGCCCGTGATGCCCTGCACGATGACGCGACTCGTGCGGTCAAGGAAAATCGCCACAGTCCCTACGTCGTCCCTACTGCGACTTCGCCGCGGCGAGTTCGGCGACGCGTTGCGCCGCGCCGTCCATCGTGTCGTTTTGTTCGACCCCTGGCAGCCCCGCGTCGGCAAGTATCGCGCGACCCTCCAGCGCTTTATTTCCATCAAGCCGGACGACGAGGGGTGCCGTGATCTTCTCGCCGGCATCGCTCAACTTACCGAAAGCAGCAACGATCCCGTTGGCGACTGCGTCGCACGCAGTGATGCCGCCGAACACGTTGACGAACACCGATCGCACCGACGGGTCTGACAACACGATGCCGAGGCTCGCGGCCATAACGTCAGCCGACGCGCCGCCACCGATGTCGAGGAAGTTCGCTGGCCGCACCCCGCCGAACGCCTCACCGGCGTACGAGACGACGTCGAGCGTGCTCATCACCAGGCCAGCGCCATTGCCGATGATGCCGACTTCGCCGTCGAGCTTCACGTAGTTCAGGTGCGCCGCCTTCGCGCGCGCTTCGATGGGATCAGCAGTTTCGGCGTCGGCAAGAGCGGCATGCCCGGGTTGGCGGAACGCGGCGTTTTCGTCGAGGGTCACCTTGCCATCGAGCGCGAGGACAACGCCGTTGGGAGTCTTGACGAGCGGGTTCACCTCAACGAGAGTCGCGTCTTCCTTCGTGAAGACATCCCACAGCGCCACGATGACGTCGGCTGCCTGGTCAAGAATCTCAGGCGGGTAGCCACCGGCAATCGCGATCTCCCGCGCTTTCGCCGCGTCAACGCCCACGATCGCATCGATCGGCACGCGGGCAAGCGCTTCGGGTTTCTCGACCGCGGTCTGCTCGATCTCGACGCCACCTTCTCGCGATGCCATCGCAAGGAATGTGCGGTTCGACCTGTCGAGCAGGAACGAGAAGTAGTACTCCTGCTCGATCTCGCTAGCCTCAGCGACGAGAACGCGGTGCACGGTGTGCCCCTTGATGTCCATGCCGAGGATCGCGGTCGCGTGCTCGCGCGCCTCGTCGGCGTTCGCAGCGAGCTTGACGCCGCCCGCCTTGCCGCGACCGCCGACCTTCACCTGTGCCTTGATGACGACGCGACCGCCGATGGACGTCGCGATCGCGGCGGCCTGCTCGGGTGTCGTGGCCACTTCGCCCCGAAGCACGGGCACGCCGTGTGCGGCGAACAGGTCTCGTGCCTGGTATTCGAACAGGTCCACGCGATGAGGCTATCGAGCATCGAGAAATGACAGCCGATGGGGGTGGCTGTGGATGAACCGGTGCACAACCGGTGGAGAACTAGAGGAATTCAGGGGACAACCCCACGCGTTCTGTGGACCACAAAAAATCTCAAAAGTAGTTGTGTCCAGGGCCTTGCGGCCCGCTTGCAGGACCGCTAGAAATCTCCCACGTCACCGATTACGACGGCGGCTTCGGAAGGTTCCGGCGAGTGAAGTAGCGGCAAACCTCGGGTAACCGAGGTCGACCAAAACGTAAGCGAACCGGCGCATCAGATCGACAAAGCGCGACGAGGGGAAACCCGCGTCGAGGCGGTCGAACTGGAAACTTTCGGGTTCGGCTCTCCGAAGGCGATGCAGAGCGCAGGGCAACCTGGGTTCGGCACAGTCCGAAGAGGTGGTCGGATCGTGGTTCAGAAACCCTCGGTCTGTGCAGGTCGTGGAGGCAACTCCTGATCAGCGCGATCGAAGGCGGTCGAGCCGCAGCTATCGACACGGATCGGAGACAGGTCGGCGGCAACGCCGATCTAAGTGAGGCCCCTCTATCTCGTAAATAGAGGGGCCTCACGCTTTTAGAGATGTTGTCGCACATGTCCCGTCAGGGACGAACCGACACGCCGAGGTTGGCCCGCACCCATTCCACGATCCGCTGGGTGCTCGCGCCGGGAGTGAACACCTCAGCGACTCCCAATGCCTTCAGTTCCGGGATGTCGCCGGCCGGGATGATCCCGCCGCCGAAGACGACGATGTCGAGCGCGCCGCGCTCGCGCAGCAGGTCGATCACGCGGGCAAACAACGTCATGTGTGCGCCCGAAAGGACCGAAAGTCCGATCGCGTCGGCGTCCTCCTGGACCGCCGTCGCGACGATCTGCTCCGGCGTCTGGTGCAGGCCGGTGTAGATCACTTCGACGCCCGCGTCGCGCAGCGCACGCGCGACCACTTTCGCGCCGCGATCGTGCCCGTCAAGACCTGGTTTCGCCACGACGACACGCAGCCGCCCGGCGCTTCCGACGTCCGGCACGCACCTCACCTCCAGCTCTTCCTCCGAGCGTACGCGGCGTGATCATCGACGCCAGCCGGTCCGCGCCTAACATCCGGGCAAGGTTTGGCTGCTGGGGATTCTTGGTTAGGGTCGACCCCGAGGGTGCCGATGACATGCGGGGATGAGCGACGACATGTTCGAAGACGTTCTCCACGCCGCCAAGGCGGGCGACGAGAATGCGTTCGCCCAGATCTGGCGGGCGCTGAACCCTCCCGTCGAACGGTATCTGCGTACGCTCGCGCCGTCGGCTGCGGCCGATCTCGCCTCAGAAACCTGGCTCCAGGTGATCCGCAACCTGTCGTCGTTTTCGGGTGGGGAGCCCGCCTTTCGCGCCTGGGTTTTCACGATCGCGCGCAACAAGGTCATCGACGCGGCCCGCCACGAGAAGCGGCGTCCGCGCACGACGTCAGACAGCTCGGCGATCGACGCGTGCGTATCGCCAGACGACACCGCGCTACTCGCGATGGAGCGGCTGAGCACAGATACCGCGCTCGCGCTTATCGCGACGCTTCCGAGCGACCAGGCCGAAGTGATCATGCTGCGGGTCGTGGCGGGGCTCGATGCGGCGACAGTCGCCGCCATCGTGGGCAAGAGCCCAGGCGCTGTGCGGGTTGCCGCCCACCGCGGGCTGCGCCGCCTCCAGGAACTCGTGGGCGCCCGGTGCCTGGACATCCCGACCACCCAGTAACGCTATGAACGACGATGACGTTTGGGGAGGTGAGATGCCAAACCTGCCCTTCCGGCGACGCCACAGCGACCCGGCCGACGCCCCGCAGCTCGATGAGCTGCTCGATGCCGGCCGTCTCGACGCAAGCGCCGCCCCCGAATGGCAGTCGGTGTCGGATCTGCTGCGGTCCGCGGCCGCAGCTGCTGAGCCTTCCGAACTCGCTGGCGAGGCGGCCGTCATGGCCGCCTTCCGGCGGGAGCGCGTTGGCGTCCGACACCGTCGACCCCAACCCATCGCGAGGTGCAAGAGCATGTTCTCGACTCTGCTCACCGGACGGATCGCTGTCGGCCTAGCGGCCGGCGTCGTCACTGTCACCGGCGCAGCCACGGCCGCGTACGCGTGCGTCCTGCCCAGCCCGATTCAGTCATTCGCCCACAGCACGATCGGCGCACCAAAGCCGAGTGTCTCCAAGGTGGCGGCGGTTAGTGCGGTCGACGCCGTCAACTTCAAGCACGACAACGACGATCCCAGTGTCAGCCCGTCAGTCACAGTCAGCCCGTCAGTCACAGTCTCGCCGTCGACGTCAACGTCTGCCAGCGCGAAGGCAGACGCAGACAAGGACAAGCCAATCGCTCCCGACCCCAGCGTTGCCGCTGCCGTTCAGGCGTTGATCGGTGTACCGCAGCTGCCTGAACTTCACCGCGGCGACCAAGGCGGGCCACACCCTCGACCGCAAGGACCTGGCCCTCCTGGTGAAGGCCGCCGGCAGCTCGTCCGCAATCGCGGCGTACTGCGCGGCGCTTCCCGGTTCCGCCGAACCGTTGCATGGTGGCGCCTGTCCGACGGCATCGGCCACGCGCCACGACCGTCAGCCCGAGATCGAAGCCCGAACGAACCTCAAGGGTGACTGGTGGCGCTGGTGCGGGATCTGCCCCGCGGCAACTGCCAGCCCGACGGTGTCCGCGACCGCCACCGCGTCAGCCGACGCTGACGGAGACCACGACGGTTCAGGTGGCCCGAAGCACCTGCCGTGGTTCTGGTGCGGCGACCGTGGCCCCCAGGGCACCCACAGCCCCGAGCCGAGCCACACCGCCAAGCCCCTGCACCCACTGTCGCTACCTTCCGGGATTGCCCCCCGGACGACCACTGCGTTCAGTGACAACGGCTTCAGCGGATTCGGATTCGGTGCCGGCGAAAATCGTGGCGGCTCGTTCGGTCAGTCGGGCAAGGGTTCCGGCCAGCAACACTGATCACTGTGTTTAAGGCGTAGCGAACTAAGGCGTCAGCTTTTCGAGCGGTGCGTAGCGCAGCACAAACGTCTTCGCTCCGACGTCTGATCCGAAGTCGACTCTGGCCTGGGCGTTATCGCCCAGGCCAGACGTCGACATGACGGTGCCAAGGCCGAACGAGTCGTGGCTGACCCGGTCGCCGGGCTTCAGCACAGGCACCGGCCGGTTACCCACGCTCGTCTGCCGCGGCGCCACGCCAGGCAAGCGTGGCGGCCGATGCTCCCGCATAGACTCGCCCTCCACCGGTGGGCGTGTATCGAGCGGGTGCCGAACGCTTCCAGTCGACCAGCGCAGTCAGGGACCTCGTCGAGAAATCGCGACGGCGGGTTGTACGAAGGTGCGCCCCAGGTGCTTCGTTGCATCGACCGGGTGAGGTAGAGCCGGCGCTGCGCGCGGGTGATGCCGACGTAGGCGAGCCGCCGCTCCTCCTCGAGCTCCCGGGGTTCGGACAACGACCTCAGGTGCGGGAACACGCCGTCCTCGAGCCCGGTCAGGAACACCACCGGGAACTCAAGACCCTTCGCGGTGTGCAGGGTCATCAGGTGACGACGCCGCCGTGTCGTCGCCGTCGACCGGAATCTGATCGGCGTCGGCGACGAGTGCCACCTGCCCGAGAAAGTCGGCGAGCGTGCCGCCCGACGTTCGCCTCTTCGAACTCACGCGCGACGGTGACAAGCTCGCGCAGGTTCTCGACCCGCGACTCGTCTTGCGGGATCGATGCTGGCTTCGAGCTCGGCGAGGTAGCCGCTCTTCGTGAGCACGGCCTCCATCACCTCGGACGGCGGTGACGTGTCCGCCATCAGCCGCAACTCGTCGAGCAGCGCCACGAAGTCTTTGACCGCGGACGCCGAACGAGTCGCGATGCCGTAGGCCTCGTCGCTGCGCCGCAGCGCCTGCGGAGAAGGAGATGCGCTCGCGAGACGGCGAGTGCCTCGATGCACGCTCTTCGGTGCGATCGCCGATGCCGCGCCTCGGCACGTTCATGATGCGGCGCAACGACACGGTGTCGTCGGGGTTGACCAGCACGCGCAGGTACGCGAGCAGGTCGCGGACCTCGCGGCGTTCGTAGAACCGGACGCCGCCGACGACCTTGTAGGGCAGGCCCACCCTGATGAAGATCTCCTCGAATATCGCGCGATTGGGCGTTGGTGCGGTAGAAGATCGCGACGTCGCCGTACCGGGCGACGCCGAGATCGTGCAGGCGGTCGATCTCTTCGGCGACGAACGACGCCTCGCCGCGCTCGTCGTCGGAGACGTAGCCGCCGATCTGCTCGCCGTCGCCGGCGTCGGACCACAGGTTCTTCGCCTTGCGGCCCTCGTTGCGCGTGATCACCGCGTTTGCCGCGCTCAGGATCGTCTGCGTCGACCGGTAGTTCTGCTCGAGCAACACCACCGTCGCGTTCGGGTAGTCGCGCTCGAACTCCAAGATGTTGCGGATCGTCGCACCGCGAAACGCATAGATCGACTGGTCGGCGTCGCCGACCACGACCAGTTCGGCCGGCGGGACGTCGGAGCCCTCGCGGATCAGATCGCCGTCGACCGTGCGCTTCTCCGCTGGGCGACCGAGCCGCCAACCAGTTCTCGCACCAGGGTGTACTGCGCGTGGTTCGTGTCTTGGTACTCGTCGACCAGCACGTGCCGGAAGCGACGGCGATAGTGCTCCGCGACGTCCGGGAAAGCTTGAAAGAGATTGACCGTCACCATGATCAGGTCGTCGAAGTCGAACGCATTCGCCTCACGAAGCCGGCGCTGGTAGCCGGTGTACGCCTCGGCCAGCGTCTTCTCGTGGTTGTTGTTCGCGCGGCGCTCGAAGTCCTCGTCGTCGACCAGCTCGTTCTTCAGGTTCGAGACCTGCGCGTTGAAAGCGCGCGGCGGGTAGCGCTTCGGATCGAGGTCGAGCTCGCGGCACACCAGCGTCATCAGCCGCTGCGAGTCGGCGGAGTCGTAGATCGAGAACGTCGTCGTGTAGCCGAGACGCTTCGCGTTCTCGCGCAAGATGCGCACGCAGGCCGAGTGGAACGTCATCACCCACATGAATCTTGGCGCGGTTGCCGACCATCGCGGCGACGCGCTCTTTCATCTCACCGGCGGCCTTGTTGGTGAAGGTGATCGCCAAGATCTCGGACGGCGCGACGTGCCGCTCGCGCGAGCAGGTAGGCGATGCGACGGGTCAGCACCCGCGTCTTGCCGGAGCCCGCGCCCGCGACGATGAGCAGCGGACCCCCCTCGTGCACGACGGCCGCTCGTTGCTGGGGGTTGAGATCAGCGAGGAGTTCATCGGTGGCAGCAGACATCGGCCCTGAGTCTACGGAGCCGCAAGGACAGGTGCTGGGCGTCACCTAGGATGGCGCGGGTGCCCACACAACCGCTGCCCGACGCCGAAATCGAGCGCATCCTTGTCATCACCGCGCATCCCGACGACGTCGACTTCGGATCCGCCGGGACCATCGCGACCTGGACCGACGCCGGCATCGAGGTCGTCTATTGCATCTGCACCGACGGCGACGCCGGCGGCTCCGATCTTGAGTTCCCGCGCGATCAGATCGCCGGCGTGCGACGTGCTGAGCAGACCGAGGCGGCGAAACAGGTCGGCGTCCACGACCTTCGATTTTTGGGTTATCCCGACGGCGCGTCTGATCGCGAGCTTCGACCTGCGGCGCGACATCAGCCGGGTGATCCGGCAGGTGCGGCCGCAGCGGGCACTGGTGCCGAGCCCCGAGCGCGACTACGAGCGGGTCGGGCGCAGCCATCCCGACCACCGGGCCGCCGCCGACGCAGCGCTCGACGCGATCTATCCCGACGCCCGCAACCCGTTCGCCCACCCCTCGCTGCGCATCGATGAGGGCCTCGACGCCTGGGTCGTCAAGGAGACCTGGATCATGGGCGGGGTGCGGGGCCATCAACTGCACTACATCGACGTGACCGACACCTTCGACCGCAAGATCGCCGCTCTGCGCGCGCACGAGAGCCAGACCGGGCACATGGACAACCTCGAGGAATTCGTCGGGAAGTGGCTCATGGCCAACGCCGAAGCGGCAGGTTTCGAGTTGGGCCGAAAGGCTGAATCTTTCCTGGTCATCCCGACTGCCTGAGCGGAATCCGAGCAGCCTGAGTGCTCGCGGTCAGCTATTTCCCAGGATCGCCACCGATCCTCAGCAGTACGGGGGCGGCCGATGTGGCAGTCCGGGAGAAGGAGTTTGTATGAGCTCACCTTTTGGTCCGACGGGTCCCGTACCAGGGGCGTCCGGCGAGCCTGGCGCTGAAGAGCTGGTGATCGGCGGCAAGACCAGAGGGCGTCGCGGCACCGCGACAGCGATCGCACTGATCGCTGGCGGAGCACTCGCGGGCGGCATCCTCGCCAGCACCGTCGGCGCATCGGCCGCGAGCTCCAACACTGCCGCCACGGCGGCCGACGCGGCAGTCTCCAGCTCGGCTCCCGCACCTTCAAGCCCGGCACCGGGTACCAAGAAGGTTCGCCCCAACTTCGTCGCACCGCAGACCGGCAAGGTCACCGCCGTCGGCACCGACAGCGTCACCATCGCGACCACCGCCACCGGCACCACGGCGTCGACCACGAAGACCTACAGCGTCACGAGCACGACACGGATCTCGATCAACGAGAGCGGCCCCGGTGCTCTGACTGGCGTCAAGGTCGGCGACACGGTCTCCTTCAACACCACCACGAGCGACGGCACGGTTCTCGCTGACCTGCGCGATGGCGCCGGCCCGCTCGGCGGCGGCCTCGGCGGCTTCGGACCAGGACGTGGTGGGCCGGCGGTCCTGCGTTCGGCAACTTCGCCGGCGTGCGGCCACTCACCGGCACCGTCACCGCGGTCGGCACCGACACCGTCGGCATCAAGACCAGCACCGCGACCACGACCTACAGCGTGACCACCACAACCCGCATCGAGAAGGCCGGCAAGGCGACGCTGAGCGACGTCAAGGTCGGTGACACCGTGTTCTTCGTCCCGACGACGACCGGCGGCACCGTTCTCGCCGCCCTGATCGACGGCAAGCTGCCGACCGTCGCGGGCGGTTTCGGCGGCCACGGCTTCGGCCCCGGCGGTCCCGGCGGACGGACCGGTCAAGGCCCGCAAGCCCCGGCATCACCGAGCGCCGAGCACAGCGGCGACGAACACCTAGGTCAGTCACAGCGGCGGTAGCTCGACACGATCGTGACCGCCTTCGCCGGACCCTCGATGGTCCAGCGAACGGCGAAAGCGGTCAGCTGCGTCGACGGTCCACGATCCGACGTAGGTATCGGGCGCGCAGCCGTGCACGAACGTGTCGCAGCCACGCGACAAGTCGACCCGGTGGAAGAAGCGGCCGTCGTCGAAGGTGACGTCAGCAACAGAAAGCGCATCAGGCCGGACGGCGACGAGCAACCGCCGTCCGGCCTGATGCGTTTCACCGGCCCACTGCAGCTGACCGTCCTCAATCCAATCGAGAACGGCGCCATCGCCGGTGAACTCGGCGTGGCCGCGAAAGACCCCTGTGGCGTGTCACGTCGACGATCTCGCGCTCGATGCTCCAGCAGCCGAGCAAGAACGCGGCGAGGTCGGCGACGGCGTACATGATCGGGGGCTCAGACGAGGCGACGGTCGGTGGCCCACCGGGTGAGCTCGTGGCGGTTCGAGAGCTGGAGCTTGCGCAGAACGCTCGACACATGGGTCTCGACCGTCTTCACCGAGATGAAGAGCTCCTTCGCGATCTCCTTGTAGGCGTAGCCGCGCGCGATGAGCCGGAGTACCTCGCGCTCGCGCTGCGTGAGCGCGTCGAGTTCGGGATCGATCGCCGGCATGTCGGTGGCCGCAAATGCGTCGAGCACGAAACCGGCGAGCCGCGGCGAGAAGACGACGTCGCCCTCTGCGACGCGGGTCACGGCATCGGCCAGATCGCCGCCGGAAATGGTCTTCGTGACGTAGCCACGAGCGCCCGCCCGGATCGTGCCGATGACATCTTCGGCCGCGTCAGAAACAGACACAGCAAGAAAGCGGACGTCGGGAAGTGCGGGCAGTACTTGCCGCAGAACCTCGACACCGCCGCCTCCGGGCAGGTGCACGTCGAGCAGCACGACGTCGGGCACCGCCGCGGCGATGACTGACACCGCGCTCGGGACATCCTCGGCTTCGCCGACGACGTCGATGCCGTCACCGAGCTCGGCTCGCACGCCGGCGCGGAACAGCCGGTGGTCGTCGACGATGACGACCCGAATATTCGCGCGCGCGTTCATGCGCGTGCCATCGACGACGACATCTCGAGCTGAACTTCGGTTCCCATACCGGGCGCGGTCCGCACGTACGCGTGGCCGCCGTGCCGCTCCATGCGACCGACGATCGACTCCTTCACTCCGAGCCGATCGTCCGGCACTTCGGCAACGTCGAACCCACGGCCACGATCGCGCACGAAGACGGTCACCTTCGTCGGTTCGACCTCGGCGTACACCGAGATCGTCGCGGTGCCTGCGTGCTTCGCCGCGTTGACCATGGCTTCCCTCGCAGCCTGCAACGTCGCCGACAGCCCGTCGTCGAGCCGCCGCTCCCCCACGACGACAAGCTCGATCGGCACGCCGTGATCATCTTCGACCTCAGCGACGACGCGTTCGAGAGCAGCTCCGAAGTCGGAGTCTCGATCAGGAGCAGGGCGGTACAGCCACGTGCGCAACTCACGCTCCTGACCGCGCACGAGCCGCTGCACTTCGCGCGGATCGTCGACGTGTCGCTGAATGAGCGCAAGGGTGTGCAGCACCGAGTCGTGCAGGTGCGCGGCGATCTCCGCGCGCTCCTGCTCACGGATTCGCGCGCGCCGCTCGGCCGAGAGTTCGTGCAACGTGCCGAGCCACCACGGGCCGGTGATGACGGCGATACCGGCCACCATCACGACAGCTGCGAGCAGCCCGTTGCGCACCTGGCTCAGTTGCCCGCGATAGGCGAGGAAGCTGGCCGCGCCGGCGACGACGAGACAGGCGCCGGCGACGGTGCTGGCGACCGCGGGCGGCTTGTCGCGTCCGGTGGCCGCCTTGCGCCAGCGGGTTCGTTGAGCCTCGTCGGCCTGGCGCCACAGCACCATCGCGCCGAACCCGGTCAGCGCGAGCGGCCACAGCAATTCGCTGGGAAGTCCGAGACCAAGCGACTGGATCGCGAGGACGCCGCCGATGGTGAGCGCTCCGATCGCGAGGTACTGACCTCGGCCATCGAGTCGGCTCGCGGGCCCGGCTGGCTGCTGACCGGGTGCGACGGGGGACACAGGGACGAACACCCAGAACGCGGCATACATCACGATCCCCGCCCCGGCGGCGAACGAGCAGCACGATGAAGGCGACCCGCACGAGAACAACGTTGACCCGCAGGTGATCGGCGAGCCCACGAGCCACGCCGGCGACCAGTTGGCCGTGACTCGCGCGCGTCAGTTTTGGTGGCACCACACGATCGTCACACGTCGCGCGCTGGTGAGCGCCCTTGCAGGCACAAAGTCAGGGTCGAGTCAGGGTAGTTCCCGATGGGCGTGGGAGCCGCGTGGCGCCAGGATCATCGCTATGACACAAGACTTCTCCGGTTCTGCGGGCATCGACGCCGAGCCACCCGAGCGGCTCGACTTCCGGCCGGCATGACCTGCGCACGCTACGTCGCAGCCGCGACGACCGGATGATCGGCGGGGTGTGCGGCGGCCTCGGCCGGTACGTCGGCATCGACCCGATCATCTTCCGGATCGTGCTCGCGGCGCTCGCCATGTTCGGCGGCGTCGGCCTGCTGCTCTACGCCCTGGCCTGGCTGCTCGTGCCCGAGGAGGGTAGCGACACCTCCGAGCTGCACCGGCTCTTCCAGGGCCACCCGTCACCGCTGCCGATCATCGCGGCCATCGTGATCGGGTTCCTCGGCCTCCTCGCGTTCATCGACGTGGTCAACCACCGACCGGCGGGTCAGTTCGCGCTCTTGCTCATCGTGCTTGCCGTTGTCGCGGTGATCGCGCTCACTCGGCGAGCCGGCGATGCGCCGCCCACGGCCACCGCTTTCGGGACGCCGCCGACGTACACGCCACCCATGTACACGCCCGCCGCCTCCTCCGCCGCAATACGCGGCTCCCCAGTCGGCCTCATTCGCGGCTTCGCCGCAGTCGACTCCATTCGCGGCTTCGCCGCAGTCGGCTGGCATTCGCGGCTTCGCCGCAGTCGGCTGGATTCGCGGCGCCGCCGCCGCAGTACACGGTGCCGCTCGGACCGCCTGCCGGCTACTCGCCGTCCCGCCCGATGTACACACCGCCGCCGTATGTGCCACCACCGCCCAAGCCACCGCGGCCGCCGTCGATCCTCGGGCCTCTCGCGATCAGTGTGGGCATCGTCGTGATCGGTGTGCTGTTCGCGCTCGACGCGTCGCACGCGATCGAGATCAGCGCGCAGACGATCTTCGCGGCGTCGCTGCTCACCGTCGGGCTCGCCCTTGTTGTCGGCACCTGGATCGGCCGCGGCCGCGTGCTGATCGCCTTCGGCGTTGTGCTCACGATCGCGTTGGCGCTGGCCGCAGCGATCGACGTCCCGTTGCGTGGCGGTGTCGGTAACCGTGCCTCGACACCGACGTCGCTCGCCGAGATTCCGTCGGCCTATCACCTCGGGATCGGCAGGCAGTCGATCGACCTGACCGGTCTGCACCTTGCCGGCAAGACGGTCCACGTGACCGCCGACGTCGGGATCGGTCGGATCTGGGTCGACGTGCCCCAGAACGTCAAGGTCGTCGTCCGCGGTCGCGCGGGCACTGGCAACGTCGATGTCAACGGCAACCAGTTGGGTGGCACGCACGTCGATCGCACCCTGCTCATACCGGCGAGCGGGACGCTCGACGCCGGGCGAAATCGACCTCGACCTGCGCGTCGGACTCGGTGAGGTCACCGTTGTTCAGGGCGTCGTGCCCGACGCCTCCGTAGTTGTACCTAGCGCGCCGACTGCCGTCGCGACCCCCGCTGCCCCGGAGGTAATCCAGCCATGAAACGCCACGAACCTGATTGGACGTCGTTGATCGCGGGCGTCACCTTCTGCGCGATCGCCGTGGCCTACCTCGGCGGGGAGATCACCCATCGCAGCCTCGAACTGCGATGGGTGATCCCGATGCTGCTCATCGGTCTCGGCGTCGCCGGGCTCGCCGGCACTCTGGTGCGGGCCCGCCGGATGTCGGAGTCAGACTTGCAGGTACCGGCAGTACCCCTTACTCCGACGGATACCTCAGACCTATCTGACGACGAACCTCATCCAGCGTCTCCATGATCGACAGCGTCTCGGCGAGCGTCAGGATCGGGCTTTCGGTGAGCCCGGCCCGCAGGCACCGCCAACCTCGGCCGCCTGGTGCCGCAAGCCATGGCCCTCGTGGGGAATGTCGAAGCGCTCGACCTCACCGTCGCGAGTGATGACGCTGAACGAACTCGGCGAGTAGAAGACGCCGTCGATCTCGATGCGGGCGTCGGTGCCGTTGATCACTGCGGTGTTTGCAGTACGGGTCTCAAGCGTGGTGAACGAGACCGACTGCCTGCCGTCGCCGTACTGCAAGATGACCGAGGTCTGCGCATCGACGCCGGTGAAGGCCGCATCGGAAACGGCGGTGACCTTGGTCGGCGTCCCGAGAATCATCGAAGCGAACGACAACGGATAGATGCCGAGGTCGAGCAACGCGCCGCCGCCGAGGACCGGCGCATAGATGCGGTGGTCGGGATTCTTCGGGAACCACTGACCGTGATCGGCGATCACCGAGCGGATCTCGCCAAGACGGCCTGTGGCGATGATCTCGCGGATGCGGATGACGTGAGGCAGGAACCTGGTCCACATCGCTTCCATCAGGAACGTGCCTTGTGCCTGCGCGGCAGCGATGAGTTCGCGCGCTTCGCCCGCGTTGATCGTGAACGGCTTTTCGACAAGCACCGCCTTGCCTGCGTTGATCGCGAGAAGGGCAGCCGCGTGGTGGCCAGGGTGCGGGCGTCGCGACGTAGACGGCGTCGACCTCGGGATCCGCGACGAGTGCCTCATACGTCGGATAGCGCCGCGCGATGCCAAAGCGGTCGCCGAACGCGTCGGCCGAACTCTGGCTGCGTGATCCGACCGCGACTGCCTGGGCGTCGGGCAGCAAGCGCGAGGTCGCCGGTGAAGGCCGAGGCGATACCTCCGGTGCTGATGATTCCCCAGCGAATCGGCTGGTCAGCGGCGATCGACACGTGCGTCTCCTTGATGAACGGAGTGAATCGGATGGGCTGGATTGGCTCTCTGGTCGGAACCCTACGACCTCGTACTCGATGAGTCCGCCTGCGGATACCCCTAGGCTGCTCGAAATTGGCTGTCGCCGTTTTGTCGATCTGCGGCCCGCGCGAGTCGTCGTAGAAGCAACCGGGCCCGACCCGGCTCACCACGATCGGACGGACACGAGATGGCGAAGTTCATGATCCTTATCTATGGCGATGCCGAGCAGTGGGCCGCCATGTCTCCACAGGAACAGCGTGCGCACGACGCCGCCCACGCTGCGTTCGCCAAAGCTGCGGGCAAGCGAATCGTCGGCGGCGAAGAACTCGAGCTCGCCCCGCGCGCGACCACCGTGCGGAAAGGCCCCGCCGGCCGAGTCATCACGACCGACGGACCGTTCCTTGAGACCAAAGAAGCGCTCGGCGGCTTCTACCTGCTCGAGGCAGCGGACGTCGATGAGGTGATCGCTCTGGCATCGCAGTTGCCCGAGGTGGTGGCCGGGCACAGTGGCGTGGAGATCCGGCCGGTCGTCGACCACGGGTGACGCGAGCACCCGCATAAGGTCGTCCCATGCCGTCGAGCCTGCGCGCGTGTATCGACAACGCGCTCGCAGGTACGACGGGTGCGAGCCTGACCCGCAACGTCGAGCGCCTGATCGAGAGCTACCGATCAGGCGAACCACCGACGTCGCCGGTCCTTGCCAGCGAAGACGATGTGCTCGCGTACGCCGCCTACCGGATGCCGGCGACCTACGCGGTGGTGCACGCCGCGCTACAGCGCCTGCACACCGCCGTCCCGGATTTTCGGCCTTTGACGCTTGTCGATTTCGGTGCGGGTACAGGTGCGGCGACATGGGCAGCCACCGTTGTGTGGCCGGGAATTGAGAGCGTGACGTTGCTCGAACAATCGCAGAGCGCGATCGACGTCGGCTTGCGGATCATGACGCATTCGGACTCTGCTGTTTTGCAAAGCGCCGCATGGCGAACGTGGCGGCTTTCGACAACCGAGGCGGACGCCGTAAGAGCTGACATCGCGATTGCGTCGTACGTCCTCGGCGAACTGACCGACGACCAGCGGGTCGTGCTGGTCGGTTTGCTGATGAAGTGCGCCCCAACCGTTGTCCTGATCGAACCCGGAACTCCTGCGGGCTACGCACGGATCATCGGTGCGCGAGCCGCTCTTATCGACGACGGCTTCCGTATCGTCGCGCCGTGCCCGCACGACCTCGAGTGCCCCATGCTCGAACGCGGCGACTGGTGCCACTTCGCCGAGCGACTCGAGCGGTCACGGCTGCATCGCGTCGTCGAAGGCGGGCGAACTTTCGTACGAGGACGAGAAGTATTCCTACGTCGCCGCCACGCGAGACGTCGCCGATCGCCCGGCCGCCCGGATTCTGCGGCACCCGCAACTGCGTAAGGGCCTGGTGTCACTACAGCTCTGCAATGCGGCCGGCGACGCCACCGAGGAGCGGATCTCGAAGAGCAAAGGCGCGCTTTACAAAGAGGCCCGGAACGCACGTTGGGGCGACGCGTGGCCACCGGATTAGGCTGGTGCTCGTGGCTATACACGATTACGCCGTCGGTTGGGGCGCGCTCAGCCTGATCAACGCGGGGCTTGCTCAGGGCAAGGGCCGGAGCGGTCTGTGGTGGTGGCTCATCTCGCTGCTCCTCGGGCCGGTCGCGACGCTGCTGATCGTCCTGCTGCCCAACCACTCTCGCTTGCTGCGTTGAGTTGCCCTCCACCGGAATGCCTCGGCCATCTGCAGGGTTGTCGTGGGAATGAGTAGACAATTCGCGGTCACCTGGGATTACCGATGCCCCTTCGCCCGCAACGCCCATGAACATCTCCTGACGGGCCTCGCCGCCGGCGCCGACTGGCAGGTCACCTTCCTGCCGTTCTCGCTCGGTCAAGTGCACGTGGCCGAAGGAGCGCCGAGCGTGTGGGAGAAACCGGAGCAAGACAGCGGCATCGTCGCGCTTCAGGCAGGCGTCGTGGTCCGTGACGATTACCCCGATCTGTTCCCGGCCGTCCACCGCGCGCTGTTCGCGGCCCGCCACGACGACGCGTTGCGCCTCGACGACCGTGCTGTCGTCAGCGACGTACTTGAGCGTCACGGTGTGCCGGTCGAGAAGGTGTTTGCGCGCATCGACGACGGTTCGGCACTCGCGAAGGTTCGCGCAGAGCATGAGGGCTACGTCGAGTCACACAACGTATGGGGCGTGCCGACATTCATCGTCGGTGACCAGGCGGTCTTCATCCGCTTCATGCATAGGGCGACGGACGGCGCCGAGCCGTCGGCGTCGATTGATTCGATTGAACGTGCAGTCGACCTGATCGGCTGGACCGAGCTCAACGAGTTCAAGCACACGTCCGTACCGCACTGACTCGCATCTCTCGATGTCTAAAATCCGCCGCCGCTGTTCCGTGCGAGCCAGATCGACCTATGAGCAGCGCGGTGCCTTGATCTTGCGCCTAGGGTGATCGCGTGAGCGAGGAAGACGAACAGCCGACGGACCCGCGCTCAGATGCCGACCGGTCGGCCGGCCCCGCGGACAACTCGCTCGGGCGCCTATTGACGTTGTCCGACGGCATCTTCGCCATCTCGATGACCCTGCTCGCGTTGAACCTGCAGGTTCCCGACATTAGTGGTCACCCCACCGACACCGCCCTCCGGCACGCTCTCGGGACCAAGGCGGACAGCTACTGGTCCTTCCTACTGACGTTCGTCGTGGTTGCGGGCTACTGGAGACAGCATCGTCAGTTGATGCGGTCAGTCGTGAAGACACACCCCGCACTGATCCGCGACACGCTGGCCCTGTTGTTGGTCGTGGCCGCGATGCCTTTTCCGGCCAGCATGCTCGGCCGCTATGGCAGTGAGCCGATCTCGTTGGCAATCTACGGGGGCGTCAACGCCCTCGCCGCCCTGAGCCTGCTTGTCATGAGCGCCGACATTCGCAGGCTAGAGCTGACCGACCACGACGTTTTGGCCACGGACGGCGAGGCCCGCAGCCGTCGGGGTTGGCTCAACGTGGTGGTCTTCCTCCTATGCATACCCGCAGGCTACGTACTCGGCAGCAAAGGCCCTTACGTCCTCTTGCTACTGGCCCTTCCAGATGTCGTGAACAGGATCCAGCGACTGGCGCGCCACCACCGCATCGCACCACTGATTTAGCTGGAGCGATGCGCCGTGCCCTCCCATTTCGTGGCTCGAGTAGCTGCAAGGAGTGCTCGCTCGAACGCCGGCGCGACGGCTTCGGGGGTGAAGCGGTCCAACGCGATCTGACGGGCGCGGTCGCCCAGTTCCGTGCGACGCGCCGGCGACTGCAGCTCGGCGAGCGCTTCGATGAGTGACGCTACCGAGTCAGGCTCGAAGACCAAGCCCCCGTCGCCGACCGCCCAAGGGTGTGCCCCGACCCGGCTGACGGCGACCGCACGCCCCGCGAGCATCGCGCGGGTCAGCTTCATCGGTAGTTGTCCGCGCGCGATCCCCCACGGTCGCGACGGGAGGGCGACGATGTCGGTCTCTAAGAGCAGCTGCGCGGCGGTCTGCGCGTCCACGTTGCCGACCCATTGCTCCCAGGGTTGTGCGTCAGGAGGCGCCTCGGCCGTAATCAGCAATCGGAACCCATGCTTGGCAAGTTCGGCTACCGCGCTCCGAAGCACCGGGAGCCCCTTGTGAGGGCGGTCCGTTCCGATGAAGCTCACGAGGGGATGCTCGGAAACGTGCGGTGAGCCTGGCCCAGAGTCGGGGGTTGGGTGAGGCACGACTTCGCCACCGTAGATGCCTTGCAGGACCGGGTTGCTGCTGATGCAGACGTGACGACGCGCGATGCGCCGCAGCGACAGTGCGTGCCCGACGCTGATCGGTCGGAGCGCTATATGTGCCAAGGCACGCGGGGGCGTCCGCTTCCAGTTGATTCGCACCTCGAGGTCGGGATCGTCGATGTCGACCACGACGGGCGCCGAACCACCGGCGCGCTCGGCGCGGTGTGCAACGCCGAGCGTCTCGTCGAACGCTTTGAAGGCGACCACGACGTCGCAGTTGCCCATGAGCCCGGCGAGCTCGTCGGCGTCGACCCGTCGGCATAAACGGGCGAAGTCCGTATTCGCGAGCGGCATCCAGACATCACCGGGCCCGGTGGTGACAACGCCGGCGATCCGATGCCCCGCTCCCCGTGCCGTCAGATAAAGACAATGCGCTCGCGCGAGATGGTTTGTCGCCAAGCTGTCCGTCAGGAACAGCAGGGTGAATGGCACGCTTGGTGTCCGCTCCGCTCGTCGACCCGTCGATGTGTGCGCTGACATGGGGGAACCAATATCCGCTCTACTCCCACTCGATGGTGCCGGGCGGCTTGCTGGTGATGTCGACCACGACGCGATTCACTTCGCGTACTTCGTTCGTGATGCGCGTCGAGATGCGCGCAAGCACCTCGTACGGAACGCGCGACCAGTCAGCGGTCATCGCATCTTCCGATGACACCGGTCGCAACACGATCGGGTGCCCGTAGGTACGACCATCGCCCTGCACACCAACAGAGCGGACGTCGGCAAGCAGCACGACCGGGCACTGCCAGATATCGCGGTCGAGACCTGCCGCGGTGAGCTCTTCGCGGGCGATCGCGTCGGCTTCGCGCAATACCGCCAACCGCTCGGCCGTGACCGAACCGATGATGCGCACCGCAAGCCCGGGGCCGGGGAACGGCTGCCGCCACACCAAGGATTCGGGTAATCCGAGTTCGGCGCCGACCGCACGCACTTCGTCCTTGAACAGCGTCCGCAACGGCTCGACCAGTGCGAACTGCAAATCGTCGGGAAGCCCGCCGACGTTGTGGTGCGACTTGATGTTCGCGGTTCCGCTACCGCCGCCCGACTCGACGACGTCCGGATAAAGCGTGCCCTGCACCAGAAAATCGACCGGCGCGGAGGCGCTGAAATCGAACGCGCCGCCGCTTCGAACGCGCGGATGAATTCGCGGCCGATGATTTTCCGTTTCGCCTCCGGATCACTCACACCGGACAAGTGCGTCGAGAAATGTCGCAGCTGCATCGACGACGTGAAGACGAACACCCGTCGACGCAACGAAATCTCGCTCGACCTGCTCCGCTTCGCCCTTGCGAAGCAATCCGTGGTCGACGAACACGCACGTCAGCTGCGAGCCGACCGCACGTTGCACGAGCGCTGCGGCAACGGCCGAATCGACACCGCCGGAGAGTCCGCAAATGACCCGGCCCGAACCGATCTGCTCACGAATCCGGGCCACCTGATCCGCGACGATGCCCGCCGTCGTCCAACTCGGTGAAATGCCTGCGACCTCGCGCAAGAAACGGCGCAGCACCGTCTGGCCGTGCTCGGTGTGCCGGACCTCCGGGTGGAACTGCACGCCGGCGAGTCGGCGCGACACGTCTTCGAATGCGGCCACCGGCGCTCCGTCGGATGACGCCGTCACGGTGAAGCCGGCGGGGGCCATCGTGACCGAGTCGCCGTGTGACATCCACACCGACTGTTGCGCGGGGAGGTCCTTCAACAACACGCCCTCGGACGCCGGAACCACTGTCACCTTGGTGCCACCGAATTCGGCGAGCCCGGTTCGCTCGACCACTCCCCCGAGTGCCTGCGCCATGGCCTGGAATCCATAGCAGATACCGAAAACCGGGATGCCCGTGTCGAACAGCGACGCGTCGATCGACGGCGCACCGTCGGCGTACACGGACGACGGGCCGCCGGAAAGAATCACCGCCGCTGGCTTGCGAGCAACGATCTCGTCGACCGGCATCGTGTGCGGAACGATCTCGCTGTAGACGTCGGCTTCGCGCACCCGGCGCGCGATCAACTGCGCGTACTGCGCCCCGAAGTCGACGACGAGAACGGTGGGCGTCTCGCCATCGGCGCTCACGGAACCACCTTCGCACCTTGGGGATCGTCGGTTGATTCTAGAGGCGCGGCGCGACGTGGGCTCAGCAGCTCAAGTGCGACGTTGCACACGATCACGGCGAGGGCGATCACGAACAGGCACGGTCCGAGCGTGCGCAAGCCCTCGTGCTGAAGGATCACGCCCACGAGGGCCGAAATGCCGGCCGCCCCGACGTTGGCCCCGGCGATCTGCCACCCGATCGCGTGCTGCGCCCGCGCATGACCGATGCGGATCGGAGTCAGGGTGACCAGTGCGGGAAAGACCGGCGCGAGCGCTGCTCCCATGAACGCGAACCCGACGATGACGACAGCCGTCGAAGGTGCCCACCAGATCACGATCGATGCCAGCAGTCCCCCGGCGCAGCCGACCCTGACCAGAAGCTCAGGCCTCGGCGTCCGCTTTGGAATTGCAATCGCGAATCGGGCCGCTGTCAGCGATCCCCAGTAGGCGAAGACAGCGGGTCCGGCGGCCCCGGCACTGAGGCCAAGTGGCCCGCGGAAGAAGCTCGCCGCCCACTGGCCGGCGGTGACTTCGAGGCCGGTGTAGAAGAAAAAGGCTGCAACGCCAAGGCCGATGAGCACCCGCACCCGACGGGTTGGTCCGTCATCCGGCTCGAAGGATGAAGGGATAGCGATATTCGAAGGCTCGGCTGCCCAATGTGAGCTCGACCGCAGCCAGCCAAACGCAAGCAACAGCTCGAGTGCGATCACCAGCACATACGCGGGCCGCCACGACGTGATGAGAATCGCAGCCGTCACGACCAAGGGGCCGAGCGCGGAACCGACGCCGTATGCACCGTGCAGCATGTTCAGCAGGCGCAGCCGACCCGACAATGCCACCACGATGTTGAGGCCCGTATCGAGCAACCCGGCCGCAGCACCCATGAGCACGCGCACCGGCCAGCACCATTCCCCAGACCGGCGCGACCGCGATAAGCAACGCTCCGGTTGCGGCTATCAAGCCCGCGCAGACGAGCAGTCGGCCCGCGCCGAAGCGCCGGAGCGTGCGGCCCGTGGTCAGCGAGGTGAGGAGATTGCCGACGGTCCCGAAAATGAGGATCAGGCCGAGACTGCCTAGTGGCTGATGGAACGTGTGTCGCATCGTGGGCCAGGCAGTTCCCCACATTCCGTCGGGCAGCCCGAGGACGACGAAACCACCGAGGCCGAGCGCCGCAAGAGTGCGCGAGGCGCTACCAGTTGCACGCGCCGCAGTAGCGGGGGCCGTCATGCGGTCAGCGGTACTGCACTCACGCCTTCGGCTACTGACTGCAGCGCCTCGAGGGTCGCCGCAAGCACCGGATCCTCCTGCGCGCCCGCGCGCACGGCCGCGAAAATGTTGCGAGTTGCCCCAGCGCCACGCAGTGGCAACATCACCACGCCCGGCACGTGCAGCGGCTGCGCCAACCGTGGCACCAGCCCGACCCCAGCCCCGACCGAAATAAGGCCGGCGACAGCGCGCCACTCGGTGCTGTAGTGCCGCACGTCGGGACTGAAGCCGGCGGCTGCGCAGGTCGCAAACGTCACCTCCGAGCACGACGAGCCAGGGGTGGCGGTCACAAAGATGTCGCTCGCCAGATCGATCAGATCGATCGACTCGAGATGAGCGAGCGGATGGTCCGCAGGCAGCGCGGCATCCATCCGGTCGGCGAGCAGCTCGACCCGGTAGTAATGCGGGATCGCTGCGTGGCGGCGCCTTGCGGTAGTCGACCGCCACGACGACGTCGAGTTCGCCCCGGTCGAGGCGGGTGAAGACGTCCGGCGGCTCCATCTCGACCGCCGTCACCGTGATGCCGGGCCGCGTGGTTCGAAGCAGGCGCATCGCGGGCGCTATGAGCCCCGAGATCCCGGTGGCCATGCCGGCGACAGCGACGCGGCCGATCCGACCGTCACCGAAGGCCGCCAGTTCTGCTCTGGCTCGCTCAAACTGAGCCTGGACCACGGTGGCGTGGGTCAAGATCACCTGCGCCTGCCCCGTCAATCGCACCCCACGGCCGGTCTTCTCGAGCAACGGGACGCCGAGTTCACGCGAGAGCGCAGCAATCTGCTGTGAGACGGCGGACGGCGTGAGGTGCAGGCCGTTCGCTGCGCTGGTGACCGTTCCGCGAAGACTCACCTCCCGGAGCACCCGCAGGCGGCGTGGGTCGATCGTGAAGTCTTTGCTGAACGTAGTCATCTGCGAATACTAGATGGACCTGCACGGTTTTGTCAGCCACGATGGACACATGTTCGCTCCCTATTGCACCCGCGAGAAGTCCCGCATCCTCCTTGGCTATGAGTCGGTCGTCGGCGTCGAGCAGACGGTCTTCGGTCCCAAGGTCCTGCTCCGCTGCTACTGCGGCGACGTGCTTGTTCAAGACATCGGCACCTCAGGGGATGCCGGTATGACCGGCCGCGGCCGAGCCGCAGCTCAGGTCTAGACCAACGCAGTCCTAAACCCGCCGAAATCCGGGGGCCAAACCCGAAACCCGCGTGCCAGCGCAACGGCCGAGGGTTAGCGTGAGTCCACGTGCGTGTCCTCCCGTTAGCTGACCCCGGCGTCCCCGACGTCCGGTCTCCGATGCGTTTCCTGCTGTGGATCGTCAAGGGGCAACGGGCGACCCTCACCGGCGGCATGATCTTCGGAATCATCTGGATGTGCGGTCAGGCGACGGTGCCTTTTGTCGTCGGTCGCGGCATCGACAAGGGCATCACCGGGCACAGCACGAGTGCGTTGGTGACCTGGTCGGCGGTTCTCCTCGGCGTCGGCATCGTGCAGGCCGCCGCTGGTGTCGCCCGACACCGTTTCGCGGTGACGAACTGGATGACCGGAACGTTTCGCATCGAGCAACTGCTCACCCGGCAGGCAGCCACGCTCGGAGCTTCGCTCACCGACCGGGTTCAGCTCGGCGACGTGGTAAGCAGCGCGACAACAGACGCCGGCTACATCGCGAACTGCCTCGACATCACGGCCAGACTCGCCGGCTCCATCGTCGCGTTCGGGGCCGTCGCCGCCGTCATGCTGAGTACCTCGGTACCTCTTGGGTTGGTGGTACTGATCGGCGTCCCGCTGTTGATGCTCTTGATCGGACCCTTGCTGCGCCCCCTGCATCACCGTCAGACCGAATTGCGCGCGTCGGTGGGGCAGCTCACGAATTTCGGCGCCGACACGGTCGCGGGTCTGCGAGTGCTGCGCGGCATTGGCGGCGAGACCGAGTTCTTTGCGCGCTACCAAACGCGCTCGCAAGATGTGAGGCGTAAGGGCATCGCAGTCGCGGCGGTCGGCTCGGTGCTCGACGCTGCGGAGGTCTTGCTGCCGGGCGTCTTCGTGGTCCTTATCACCTGGCTCGGCGCGCGGCTCGCGCTTCAGCACAAACTCACGGTCGGCCAGTTGGTCTCGTTTTATGGATACGCCGCCTTCTTGCTTGCGCCGATGCGCATCGCGACTGAGGTCGCCGACAGGTTCACTCGAGGGCTCGTCGCGGCCAAGCGAGTCGTGAGGGTCCTCGAGCTTCAACCCACACTGCCTGCGGCGGCGCACCCGGTGCCGGTGCCGCGCCACGGAGAGCTGGTCGACACAACCTCAGGTCTGGTCGTGCGAGCTGGAGACTTCATCGCGGTGGCGACGGGCGAACCCGCCGAGGCCACCGCACTCGCCGATCGCCTCGGCCGCTATCGCGATCCTGAGCCCGGCCAGCAGGTCCTGTTCGATGGAGTGCCGCTTACCGCGATGGCCGTCGACGACGTCCGCACGGCCGTCCTCATCGGTGACAAAGACCCGCGCCTCTTCGCCGGACAGTTGCGCGACCAACTCGACCCCCACCGGAAAGTGAGCGCGGCTGGCGTTCAGGAAGCAATCGACGCGGCAGTCGCAGAAGATGCGGTCGATTCGGTGCCTGGTGGGCTCGAGGGCGTACTCGACGAACGCGCACTCGGGTTGTCGGGTGGCCAACGCCAACGGATCGCCCTTGCCCGCGCGCTGCTTGCCGATCCCCAGGTCCTGATCCTCGACGAACCGACGAGCGCGGTCGATGCCTATACCGAGGCGCGGATCGCCGACACGTTGCGGGCACACCGCGCCGGCAAGACCACCATCATCATGACCACGAGCCCGCTGATGCTCGACCGCGCCGACCGCGTCGTGCTGCTTCAAGGCGACCGGATCGTCGCCGAAGGACACCACCGTGACCTCATCACCGGTGATGCGCGATACCGGTCGGTTGTCACGCGCGACGAGGAAACAGCATGAGCACGCCGAACGCGTCACTTCTTCCCGTTGCAGGCGGCGCCGAAGTCAAGGCATACGCAGCGGGCCTGATTCGTAAGCAACGCCGCGCGGTGGGCGGAGTGCTCGCCCTCTACTCGCTCGCGGGGTTCGCCGGCCTGGCCGGGCCTCGCCTGCTAGGTGACATCGTCGGGGCAGTGCAGCACGGAACCACGCGCGCACACATCGACCGGATCGCGATGATCCTGGCCGCCTTCGTCGTTGCGCAGGCGATCCTCGTTCGACTCGCCCGCTACGCGTCGTCCGTCATTGCCGAAGGCATTTTTGCCGACCTGCGCGAGGAATTCCTCCGCAAAGTCATCTCGCTGCCCTTGTCGACCGTCGAGCGAGCCGGCACCGGCGACCTGCTGACCCGCATGACGAGTGACATCGACGCCATGTCGCGCAGTGTTCGATTCGCGATGCCGGAAACGATGATCGCGGTTGCGACCGCCGTCCTCACCTTGATTGCCGCCTTCATCACAGCGCCGCTCGTCGCATTGCCTTGCTTGCTCGTTTTTCCATTGCTGTTCGCCTCGACCCGCTGGTACCTGAAACGAGCACCCCAGGGCTACCTGCGCGAGCGGCGCGTCTACTCACACATGTTCGCCGGCATAACCGAAACACTCGAGGGCGGCCGCACGATCGATGCGATGCGGTTACGCGACAAGCGGATCAGGCGCGGCGACGACGACGTCCGGCGCGCCTATGTCGCTGAGCGCTACACGCTGCGACTGCGCACCGTGTGGTTCCCGAGCACCGAGGCGGCGTACGTGGTTCCGGTCGTCGGGTCGCTGCTCGTCGGTGGCCTGCTTGCGATACACGGGCGGGCGAGCCTCGCGCAGGTGACGGCCGTGACGCTGTACTTCCAGCAACTTGTCGATCCGGTCGACCGACTTCTCGGCTGGCTCGACGAACTCCAGGTCGGCGCATCGTCCCTCGCGCGCCTTGTCGGTGTCGGCCGGGTACCTGCCGACCGCACCGCGACCGGCGCCGAGCCCGATGGCGAAGAGTTGTGCGCGCAGGGAGTGAGCTTCGCCTACCGCGCCGGCCGCGACGTACTGCACGACGTCGACCTCGACGTGCGTCCGGGCGAGCGCATCGCCATTGTCGGGCCGAGCGGCGCGGGCAAGAGCACGCTCGGCCGCCTCCTCGCCGGAATCCACGGCCCCGGTGACGGGAGCGTGACGGTCGGCGGCGTCCCTCTTGTCGATCTCGAGATCGAGCGACTCCGCCGCGAGGTCGCGCTCGTCACGCAGGAGCACCACGTCTTCGTCGGTTCTGTCGCCGACAACATGCGCCTCGCAAAGCCCTCGGCGGACGACGACCAGTTGCGGTCTGTCTTGCAGTCAATCGACGCGCTCGACTGGGTCACAGCACTCCCCGAAGGTCTGGGGACCATGGTGGGCTCGGGTGGCCACATCTTGACACCCGCGCAGGCGCAGCAGATCGCGCTTGCGCGTCTCGTGCTTGCCGACCCGCACACGCTGGTGCTCGACGAGGCGACGTCGTTGCTCGACCCGCGCGCGGCTCGCCGGCTCGAGCGTTCGCTCGCCGCCGTGGTCGAGGGCCGCACGGTCATCGCGATCGCGCACCGGCTGCACACCGCGCACGACGCCGACCGGGTGGCCGTCGTTGTCGGCGGCCGCATCGTCGAGCTCGGAAGCCACGACGAGCTGATCGCCGCGGGTGGCAGCTACGCGCACCTGTGGGCGTCGTGGCACGGCGAGGCGGGGAAGGCAGCCACCAGCAGCCACAGTGGGCGCGGCGTCTCAGAATCTGGACAGCACTGGACGCCGGGCGCTCAGTCACCGCACACTGGCGACATGACCAAACTCAGCATGTCGGCGACGTACTTTTATGGCTCCGGGAGTCCGGTAGCCGTCGCCGCCGTCTGAGCCAACAGACAAACCGACGCCCCGGGCTGAAGCCCGGGGCGTTTTTGCGTCCGCGGGCAGCCGCCACACCACGGGTGCGGACAACAGGAAGGTAAGCCGCATGAACAGCAGTCCCACGGACGCGAGCGAAGCAGCCGCGCCCCAGCTTGAAGCGCAGCCTGAACCGGGGTGATCGAGACCGACACCAGCGGGTTCGAGACACCGTGATCGACGACGAGGGTGCCCTGCTCGAGATCGCCAACCTGCGCGAGCAGATCGACGCGGTCGACGCCGAGCTTGTCGACGCCGCGCTGCGAAGGATCGCGTTGTCGAAACAGGTCCAAGCGGTTCGGATGGCGCACACCGGCCGGCGCCGCGAGCACTCGCGCGAACTCAAGATCGTCAACACCTACGTCGAGGGGCTCGGCCGCGGCGGTAGCCAACTCGCGCTCACCCTGCTCGAACTGTGCCGCGGACGGGCGTGACGCGGCGTTTCGATGACAGATGATCTCTTTCCGCTCTGGACGATCACGCGTACGGTGAGCGGCGAGTGCCTCTTTGTCCGTATCGAGGGAGGGCCGTACGGCCACCGACGGACCCCATGACGTGCTGAGCCGCAGCGCGCAGCTCAGCCCCCGTGCGACGGTGTGCCTGGCCCTCGACGGCACCATCGAATGGGCGAACCAGGCGTTCGCCGAACTCGTCGGTGTTGCGCCCGAGAGCGTGGCCGGTGCAGCAGTCGGCACGGTGCTCGACGCCTCGACGGCCGACGTCTTGCTGCGATGGCGCGACGAGCTCGTCGCGGGCAGTGCAACCGCATGGGACGCCGATCATCCGCTGAGCCCAGCAGACCGCCGTCCTATCACGATGAACATGTCCTTCATGGCCCTGCTCGGTCCCGACAACTCACCCATCGGGCTTGTCGGCCGGATCGACGACGTGTCGCTCGATCGATCCGCAGCAGTGACGTTGGCGCGACAAACCGAAGCACTCGATCGGCTCGCGCGAGGCGACTCGGTACCCGACGTTCTGGCGGCGCTGGTCGAAGCGGTCGAGCGCGATCAGAGCGGCATGCGCTGCGCGGTACTGGTCCTCGACGAGGCCGACGGCGGACGGCTCTTCACAGCCGCAGCGCCGAGCCTGCCCGCCACATTCTCCGACGCGATCGACGGCACCGCGATCGGGCTGCACGTCGGATCGTGTGGCCGCGCCGCCTTCACTCGGCGCGACGTCGTGAGTGCCGACATCGCCGGGGATCCTGACTGGGCACCGTGGCGCGAGCTCGCCCTAGCGCACGGAATGCGCGCCTGCTGGTCGGTGCCCCTGATGTCGTCGGGGCGCCAAGGCGATGCCGACAAGGTGCTCGGCACGTTCGTCGCCTACTTCGACACGCCGCGAACGCCGACCGCTGAGGAGCGACGCGACATCGCGCGCACCACCACGTTGGCGACGATCGCGTTGGAGATGCAGCACGACGAGGCCGAGCTACGGCGTGCAAATCTGCGCGACCCGCTGACGGGCCTGGCAAACCGCAGGCTGTTCATCGACGAACTCGGCGCCGCATTGCGACGTGCCCGCCGGCGCCGCACCGACGTCACCGTGCTCTTCCTCGACATCGACCACTTCAAGGTGCTTCAACGATTCGATGGGCCATCTGGTCGGCGACGAGGTGCTGCGCATCGTGGCGAACCGTGTGCAGCAAGCAGTTCGCCCGCACGACGTCGTCGCGCGGTTCGGTGGCGACGAGTTCACCATCGCGTGCGAAGGTCTTGGTGGCCCGGCCGAAGCCGAGGATCTCGCAGAACAATTCCGGCAGGCCATCGAGGGTCCGGTTCAAGTCGGCGATCGCGAAGCGTTCCTGACCGTCAGCATCGGCATCGCCCGCAGCGACGGCTGGGAATCCCCGCGCGATCTCGTCGCCAACGCCGACGCGGCGATGTACCAAGCGAAGGCATCCGGGCGAGCGGGCGTCAGCACCTTCGACGAAGGCATGCGAGCACAGTCGCGCGACCGGCTGCACATGGAGTCGGCGCTGCGACGCGCGATCGACAAGGCCGAGTTGCGATTGGTCTACCAACCGCAGGTCGACCTCGCGTCGGGTCAACTCGTCGGCGTCGAAGCCTTGCTGCGCTGGGATTCGGAGGAACTCGGCGCCATCGCGCCGGCCGAGTTCATCCCGATCGCCGAGGAAACCGACCTGATCATGGGCATCGGTGAATGGGTGCTGCAGGAGGCGTGCACGCAGGCGGCCGATGGCGAGCCAGCCGTGGGTGGTCACCTCTCGTATCGGTCAACGCGTCGGCGCGCCAGTTCGGTCGGCCGTCGGTGTTTCTGGAAAACGTGACGAGCGCCCTGGGCGCGTCGGGCCTCGAGCCCGACGCAACTGCGCATCGAGGTGACGGAGTCGACCCTCGGCGATCCGGCGGCATCCGGCCCGCTCGTCGACAAGCTCAAGGGGCTCGGCGTGTCACTGTCGATCGACGATTTCGGTACCGGCTTTTCCTCTCTCGCGCGACTGCGCAGCTTCCCCGTCGACGAACTGAAGATCGACCGCTCGTTCGTCGAGGGTCTCGAGACCCACGCCGACGATCGGGCGGTCGTCGCCGCCGTCATCGGAATGGCGAAGGCCCTTCACCTCGACACCGTCGGTGAGGGCGTCGAGACAGTGGGCCAGCTCGACATCTTGCGCACGCTTGGGTGCACCCGCGTGCAGGGCTACTACCTCGGCCGGCCGATGCCCGGCCACGACATCACCGCCTTGCTCGCGTACTGCCGGTCTCTAGCTGCTGACGACGACCTCGACGCGCTGGAACTCCTTCAGATCGGAGTACCCGCACGTCGCCATCGCCTTGCGCAGCGCGCCGACCAAGTTGGTCGTGCCGGCCGAATCGGTCGAAGGACCGTAGAGGATCTCGCGCAAACTTCCGGCGGTACCTGCGTGGTAGCGCTGCCCACGCGCGAGCTCGGTGTGGCGAGCCTCAGCGCCCCAATGCCAGCCCTTGCCCGGCGCTTCGCTGGCGCGCGCGAGTGGCAGCCCGATCATCACGGCGTCAGCGCCGCAGGCGATCGCCTTCGCGATGTCACCGCCGGTGCGCATCGCGCCGTCAGCAATGACGTGCACGTAGCGACCACCGGATTCGTCCATGTAGTCGCGGCGAGCCGCCGCGGCATCGGAGACAACAGTCGCCATCGGGACGCCGATCCCGAGCACCTGTCGCGTCGTGTGCGCCGCGCCACCACCGACGCCCACGAGCACGCCGGCCGCGCCTGTTCGCATGAGGTGCAGGGCGGCCTGGTAGGTGTACGAGCCACCGACGATGACCGGCACGTCGAGGTCGTAGATGAACTTCTTCAGGTTCAACGGCTCCGCGCGACCCGAGACATGCTCGGCCGACACCGTGGTGCCTCGGATCACGAAAAGATCGACGCCTGCTTCGAGTACCGCCTTGTGATACTGCGCCGTGCGTTGCGGTGACAACGCTGCCGCCGTGACGACACCACCGTCACGGATCTGCTTGATGCGTGCCCCGATCAGCTCTTCCTTGATCGGCTCGGAGTAGATCTCGCGCATCCGTCGCACGACATCGGGCTCGGCCAAAGTGGCGATCTCGTCGAGCAGTGGCAGCGGATCGTCGTAGCGGGTCCACAAACCCTCGAGATCGATGACGCCGAGCCCGCCGAGCCGGCCGATCTCGATCGCCGTGTCGGGAGAGACCACACTGTCCATCGCGCTCGACACGATCGGCGCCTCGAACCTGTAGGCGTCGATCTGCCATGCAACCGAGACCTCTTCGGGGTCGCGCGTGCGTCGCGACGGCACGATGGCGACGTCGTCGAAGCCGTAGGCGCGCCGGGCCATCTTGCCCATACCGATCTGGACCTCGCCCACCCGGATGCCCTTCTGTGCAAGCGTTCAGCGCGAGTGGTAGTTCGGCGCCTCGGTCGTCATGTGGACGTCGTGCGGGTGACTCTCTTTCAAGCCCGGCGGGCGTGATGCGGATCAACCGTGCCTGCTGCAGCTGCTCGATCGTGTGCGCGCCGCAGTAGCCCATGGCCGACCGCAGACCACCGACAAGCTGATGGACGACGGCCGCGAGCGGTCCGCGATAAGGCACCTGGCCTTCGATGCCTTCGGGCACCAACTTGTCGTCGGACAACACGTCGTCCTGGAAGTACCTGTCCTTGCTGTAGGAACGCGCCTCGGCGCGCGACTGCATGGCCGCGAGCGATCCCATGCCGCGGTAGCTCTTGTACTGCTTGCCGTTGATGAAGATGAGCTCGCCCGGACTCTCTTCGACGCCGGCGAGCAAGCTGCCGAGCATGACGGCGTCGGCACCGACCGCGATCGCCTTCGCGATGTCGCCGGAGTACTGGAGGCCACCGTCGCCGATGACGGGAACACCGGCCGCCCGGCACGCCTGCGCGGCCTCGT
Organism: uncultured Actinomycetes bacterium; assembly: GCA_963809135.1. GTDB lineage: Bacteria > Actinomycetota > Actinomycetes > Acidothermales > Acidothermaceae > PALSA-607. The sequence goes on along the minus strand of CAWEIG010000008.1, from coordinate 148,952 downwards.
GGATCGCGGTCACTTGCGGGACGCCGACACCGGTGACGACCCGCGTCGTGCAGATCGAACCGGGCCCGACCCCGACCTTGACGCCGTCGGCACCCGCGTCGATCAACGCCTGCGCGCCTTCTCGGGTCGCGATGTTGCCGCCGATGACGTCGACGGTGACGTCGCGCTTCAACCGGCTGACCATCTCGAGAACGCCCGACGAGTGCCCGTGCGCGGTGTCGACGACCAGGATGTCGACGCCGGCTTCGACCAGCGCGCGCGCCCTCTTGTACGAGTCTTCGCCGACGCCCACAGCGGCCGCCACCAGCAGCCTGCCCGCGTCGTCCTTCGATGCGAACGGGAACTGCTCGCGCTTGGTGAAGTCCTTCACCGTGATGAGCCCGCGCAGCCGGCCGGCGTCGTCGACAAGCGGCAGCTTCTCGATCTTGTGGTGGCGCAACAGATCGAGCGCGTCGTCGTCGGAGACGCCGACCCGCGCGGTGACCAGCGGCATCGGCGTCATCACGTCGCGCACAGATTGTGAGAAGTCGGTCTCGAAACGGATGTCGCGGTTGGTGACGATGCCCACGAGCACGCCGCTGGGTCGACGACCGGGACGCCGGAGATCCGGTAGTGCGAGCACAGGCGATCGACGTCAGCGAGCGTGTCGTCGGGGGCGCACGTCACCGGGTTGGTGATCATGCCGGCCTCGGACCGCTTCACCAGGTCGGCCTGCGCTGCCTGCTCCTCGATCGAGAGGTTGCGATGCAAGACGCCGACCCCGCCCTGGCGGGCCATCGCAATCGCCATGCGCGCTTCGGTCACGGTGTCCATGGCGCTCGACAGCAGCGGCACCCGCAGCGAGATGTTGCGGGTGATCTTCGTCGTGGTGTCGGCACCGCTCGGGATCACGTCGGACGCTGCCGGCAGCAGCAGCACGTCGTCGTAGGTGAGCCCGATCATGACCACCTTGGCGGCCAGGCTGTCGGGCAACGAACCGAACTCGTGCGCAGCGTCGTCCACGAGCAACCCTTCGGCAGGTGCGAGCCTTCATCGTACCGGGCCCGGCTAACCTCACTGGTATGCACGAACCCAACAGCGAGCCGCTGTCGCCGCAAGACCGCGAGGAGATCCTGGTCGACCTGGAAGACCTCGAGGTCTTCCAGACCCTGCTCGAGCCCCGCGGCGTCCGCGGTCTCATCGCGGAGTGTGGCGAGTGCGACGAGACGCATTACTTCGGGTGGGAGCTGCTTCGCCAGAACCTGCGCCAGCTGCTCGACGTCGGCCACCTGCGCGCCCATGAGCCCGCGTTTGATCCCGACCCTGCCGACTACGTCGCGTGGGAGTACGCGAAAGGCTTCGTTGACGGTGTGCTTTCGGCGTCCGAGGAAGAATCGCCGACGATCGACCTGCGCTAGCGGACGATCCCGCTGCGAAAGCCCAGGGCGACTGCCTGCGCGCGGTCGTTGACACCGAGCTTGCGGAACAGCCGGCGAGCGTGCGTCTTCACGGTGTCCTCGGACAGGAACAGTTCGCGGCCGATCTCGTTGTTGGTCCTGCCGCGGCTCATGCCGTCGAGCACCTGACGTTCGCGCTCGGTCAGCGGCGGATCGATGATCTGTGCAGGCCCGTGACCGTTGTTGGCCCGAGCGACTCCGGCATCGACGACGACGTGCGCCAGTGCTGCGCACAGCTCTTCGACGGAGACGTCCTTGGTGAGGTAGCCGCGGGCGCCAGCCGACATGGCTCGGGCGAGGTTGTCGCTGTCGGCCGTTCCGGCGAGCATCACGACGTTCGCGCCCGGGTGCGCGGCGACGAGCTGACGCGCCGTCTCCGGACCGCCGAGCTCAGGCATCGCGACATCGAGCAGCACCAGCGCGGGGAGTTCGGCGGCGTATCGGATGAAGGTCTCCGCGCTCGTGTCTGCGGTCATGACGCGGTCGACGCCAGGCACCGCGGCGACGTAGCGGCGCAGGTGCTCGCGAAAGCGCCGATGGTCGTCACAGATGAGCACTGTCGTCACCAGTGGACCGCCCGTTCTCTGCGCGAATCGTCCCGAAGGGGCATGCCGCCGTTGGGTCATCCGCTCAAGTCATCGGCATGGTGAGCGGGAACCCTGAGCGGCCGAGGGATCATTCCGGCATCTAGATGGTGAGTAACGCCTCGATATCGGCGCGATTCAGCCATTCCTCGCGAACGTCATCAGGCAGGTCACTAGCGATCGCCAGCACCGCCGACCGGGCCGCCTGCAAACTGCGCGCGCTCGTGCGCCGGGTCGGACTCGGCCAGCAACGCCCCCACCAGGGCCCTGCGCCTGCCAGATCAGCGGCGTCGTGCCGAGCTGCTCGGCCAAGGTTGCGGCCCGCCGCAGCGTCGTCACCGTGTCGGAGCTGCCGAGGTGCGCCTGCGAGACGCCGAGGAACAGCAGACCCTTGGCCACGTGGCGCGGGGCGCGCGCGAGTTCGGCGCGGTCGATGGCCTCCGCCGCCGCTTCCTGCGCCGCTGCTGGATCGTCGCCGAGCAGCGCGATCTCGGCGCGCACCCAGTCGAGGCGCACCCGCTGGCGCCACCAGTCCGGGTGCACTTCGGCCAGACCCGCGGCCACCGCGAGTTCGGTGCCGGCGATCTCGATCTCGCCGAGGCCGACGGCGTCGGACGCAAGGCCGAGCCGGCAGTCGAAGACCGCTTCGTCGAGTCCCGGCATCGCGTCAGCCGCGGTCAGGCCGAGCGCGTCGAACTCCCACGCAACCGTGTGCCGACCGAGCTGGCGGTGCACGCTGGCCACCGTGGCTGCGGCGAGCGCGCCGAAAAGCCGCAGCTCAGCGGCGGTGTCCTCGCCCGACAAGCGCCGCGCGCAGCGGACCCATCACCCCGCCGAGCAGGGTCAGCGCCGTACCGAAGCGCCCACGAGAAGCCTGCGCAACCCCGAGCAACCAGGTCGCCGCGGTCGCCTCGGCTGGCCGACCACTGCCCGTCGCCAGCGCCACGGCCTCTTCGAGGGGCGGGACGGCGGTGCCGGGCGGCCCGTGAAAGGCCGCCCGTTCGCCCTTGGTGAGCAAGGCCGCAAGCGCGTCGGGCGCAGCTGTTTTGTCACGGACCACAGGCGGAGGCTACTGGAGCCGACCGGCCATAACCGGGCGAATCGCGGGCGACGGGCCCGAGCTACCGCGCCGGGCCTTAGTGGCTGTGGCCGCCGGGGCCGTGACTGTGCCCATGCCCGCCGTGCGCGTCGGCCTCGGTGCTCCTCGGGCTTCTCGACCACCAGCGTCTCGGTGGTCAGCAGCAGGGCCGCGATCGACGCGGCGTTCGCGAGTGCCGATCGGGTCACCTTGACGGGGTCGATGACGCCGTCGGCGATCAGGTCGGCGTACTCACCGGTCGCGGCGTTGAGCCCGTGCCCGAGGTCGAGCGCGGCAACCTTCTCGGTCACGACGTATCCCTCGAGGCCGGCGTTCTCGGCGATCCACCGCAGCGGCTCGACGAGTGCCTTGCGGACGATCGAGACACCGGTTGCCTCGTCGCCGACGAGGTCGAGCTTGTCGAGAGCCGACGCCGCGTGTACGAGCGCAGAGCCGCCGCCGGCCACGATGCCCTCTTCGACGGCTGCCCGGGTGGCCGAGATCGCGTCTTCGAGGCGGTGCTTCTTTTCCTTGAGCTCGACCTCGGTGGCCGCGCCGACGCGAATCACCGCGACGCCCCCGGCGAGCTTCGCGACCCGCTCCTGGAGCTTGTCGCGGTCCCACTCGGAGTCGGTGCGCTCGATCTCGGCGCGCAACTGGCGAACCCTGTCGGCGACCGCCTCAGCCGAGCCGGCGCCGTCGACGATGGTGGTGTCGTCCTTCGTGATGGTGACGCGACGCGCAGTGCCGAGAACGTCGAGCCCCACGTCGTCCAGCTTCAGACCTACCTCGGGAGCAACGACCTGGCCACCGGTGAGGATCGCGATGTCTTCGAGCATGGCCTTGCGGCGGTCACCGAAGGCCGGAGCCTTCACGGCGGCCGACACGAAGGTGCCACGGATCTTGTTCACGACCAGCGTCGACAGCGCTTCGCCTTCGACGTCCTCGGCGATGATCAGCAGCGGCTTGCCGGCCTGGATGACCTTCTCGAGCAGCGGCAGCAGATCGGAGACCGACGAGATCTTGCCGTGGTTGATGCAGGATGAGCGGGTTCTCGAGAACCGTCTCCATGCGCTCGTTGTCGGTGACGAAGTACATCGAGATGTAGCCCTTGTCGAACTGCAGGCCCTCGGTCAACTCGAGCTCGAGGCCCATCGTGTTGGACTCCTCGACCGTGATGACGCCGTCCTTGCCGACCTTGTCGAAGGCGTCTGCGATCAGCGCGCCGACCTCGCGGTCTTGGGCCGAGATCGCGGCGACGTGGGCGATCTCATCCTTGCCGGACACCTCGCGTGCCGTGTCGAGCAGCCGCTCGTTCACCGCGATGACGGCGGCCTCGATGCCCCGCTTCAGGGCGAGCGGGTTCGCGCCGGCGGCGACGTTGCGCAGACCTTCATGAACCATCGCCTGCGCGAGCACGGTCGCGGTGGTGGTGCCGTCGCCGGCGACGTCGTTGGTCTTCGTCGCAACTTCCTTGGCGAGCTGGGCACCGAGGTTCTCGTGGCGGTCATCGAGCTCGATCTCGCGAGCGATCGTGACGCCGTCGTTCGTGATGGTCGGGACGCCGTAACTCTTGGAGATGACGACGTTGCGGCCCTTCGGGCCGAGCGTCACCTTGACGGCGTTGGCGAGTGCGTCGACGCCACGTTCAAGCGAACGGCGGGCGCTCTCGTCGTACTGCAGGATCTTCGGCATGCGCTACAGGTCCTCTCGGGATTGCGCTAACACTCACAACAGTTCAAAAGCTGGGGCCGACGCACGCCGCCCCGGTGCCTTGCGGCTCCGGGGCGACGGATCGGACGGCAAGTGCGACTACTTGTCGCGAACTACTTGTCGATGACCGCGAGGACGTCACGGGCGGAGAGCACGAGGTACTCCTCGCCGCCGTACTTGACCTCGGTGCCGCCGTACTTGCTGTACAGCACGCGGTCGCCTTCCTTGACGTCGAGCGGCACGCGCTGGCCGTCTTCGAAACGACCCGGGCCGATCGCCAGGACGATGCCCTCTTGAGGCTTCTCCTTGGCGGTGTCAGGGATGACGAGACCGGATGCGGTCGTGGTCTCGGCCTCGACGGCCTGGACGACGATGCGGTCTTCGAGTGGGCGGATGGCTACTTTGGTGGCGGTCGTCACTGGGTGACTCCCCCTCCTTGATCAGTGGAATGTGGATGTCGGTTTGGCCTGCCGTCGCGGGGGTCAGGCCGGGTTAGCAAACACAGCACGAGAGTGCCAGCTACTCCATGCCGAAGACTATGCTGGGCTTAGCACTCCGTCAACCCGAGTGCCAGGCGGAATTGTGGGCTGCGTAATCGAGTCGCGCCAGACAGGACACCGCGATGGACGCCGATACGTTCGCGGCGCTCGTGACCGAGCCTGGCCGGTCGGCCGTGAACGCCGCGGTCGGCTTGCTCGACGCCGGTCTGACCGCCCTCGCCGTCGGCGAGCAGGTGCGGCGCGACTTCGCCGTCCTGTCGCCCCACGTCGCGTCGGCCGCGGTCGGTCAGGCGACCCTTCGGCGCCGCGGTCGGGCGAAGTTCGCGTCGGACGCCGACCAGATGTGGTTCACCCCCGACGGCCTCGAGCAAGCAACGAGCGCGCCGGTCGCCCAGCACCGCGCACGCCGCTTCGGCGCGCTCGCCCTTGACCTGGGCCGACCCCCGCGGGTGGCCGACCTGTGCTGCGGCATCGGCGGCGATCTACGCGCCCTCGCGGCAGCCGGCTGCGCAGTCACGGGCTTCGACCGCGACCCGGTGACGGTTATGGCGGCGCGAGCGAATGGCGCGAGAAGCATCGAGTGTGTTGACGTCGAAACCGTCGACCTCGCGGGCTACGACGCCGTGTTCATCGACCCGTCGCGACGTCTCTCGGGGCGCCGCACGTTCGACGTCTCGGCGTACTCTGCCGCCGTGGTCGTTCGTGATTGCCGCGCTAGCAGCGGTGCCGGCGGCGGCCGCGAAGGTCGCCCCGGGCATTCCCCACGAGATTGTCCCCGACGGGCTTCGAGGCCGAATGGGTGTCGATCGGCGGCGGCCTGAAGGAGGCCGTGCTGTGGGCAGGCGGGTTCACCGACGGCGTGCGTCGTCGCGCCACGCTCCTGCCCGAGGGCGCGAGCATGAGTTCTTCATCGGACGCCGACGAGCCGGCGCCATCGGGCCCGCTCAGGCACTACCTCTACGAACCCGACGACGCTGTGGTGCGCGCGCACCTGATCGGCGACCTGGCGCGGGCGGTTGACGGCGTCCTGCTCGACCCGACGACCGCCTACATCACCAGCGACCGACTCGTGGCCACGCCGTTCGCTCAGGCCTTCGAGGTGCACGACGTCATGCCGTTCTCGCTGAAGCGGCTGCGCACCGCGCTTCGCGACCGCCACGTCGGCAGCGTCACCATCATGAAGAGAGGCTCGGCGATCGACGTCGAGCAGTTGCGCCGCAACCTCCGGCTGTCAGGCACCGACAGCGCGGTCGTCGTCCTCGCTCTGATCGGCGGCCGACATCACGCCGTGATTGCCGCGCCCGCACCGAGTTGACGTGCGCGTTCGAGAATCGGCTGCACGCCAAGTCGGGCGGCGATCTCGCGGGCCTCAGTGATCGCCTCAGAAGCGGCCTCGGTGTCACCGACCTCGATTGAGCATTCGGCAAGATCGAGCAAGCCCCACGCAAGGTGATACGGACTTCCGACAGCTCGCAGCTCGTCGATCGCTTCACGCACCAGCTGGCCTGCGTCCGGATCCCCGTTGCCGACTCGAAGCCGTGCACTCGCGAGGTCACGTTCGGCGCGAAGGATCGGCGGCAGGTGCCCCCGAGGAAACGCGTCGACCACTGATATCAACCGCGTAACAGCCTCGGCGTCATCGAGCTCGAAGGCCGTGCGGGCGGCGAGTGGCCACGCCCACCGCACAGTCTCGGCGCCGATACCCAGAGATTCGATCCGATCGACGAGCTCTTGCGCATCGCGCATGACGTCGGTCCACTGGCCGCTCGCCGACCCGGTGAACGCGAGCAGCAGGTAGACGATCGCTTGGTCTTGCTGATCCTCACTCGCGCGTAGCTGGGAAACGACCGGCAGGGCCAGTGTCGCGACGGTGGCGTCGCCGCGCATCGCCGCAAGAACGGCGCCGTACGCACGCACGTAGGGATGGTCGTCGAGTCCCTCGTCTGCGCCGGCTCGAAGCACCTCGTCAGCTGCCGACCACTCCCCCATCGCGACAAGTGCCCCGACGAGATTCGTGATAGCAACGGCGAGCATCTCGCGATCGCCGTTTCGGCGGGCGTGCTCAGCTGCGGTGCGCGCCGCATCGGCGGCTGCGGGCGCATCGGTGGCTGTCAAAACGTCGGAGAGGTTCAGATACGAACGGGCCAATGCGGCGCTGTCGTTGGCTCGCTCGGCCAGCCTGGTCGACTCCCGAAGGTAGGCAGTGGCCTGCGCGCGGTGCCCCGCGAAGGCGTGCGCAAATCCGCCGACCGTGAACAGCCTCGAGAGCAAGGCCGCTTCGACGTCGAGAGCCTCTCCCAGCGCAAGCGCCTCATCAGCCAGCGCCTGCGACGCAGGCCCCCCAGCAAAAACCTCGGTAGTGGCGAGTTCGATCAATGCAGTGACGGTGTCGGCGTCAGGGTCAGGACGCAACACCGTGATCGCTTGGTTGAAAAGCTCGCGTGCCTCCGTGTGTCGGCCGGCCCGGCGCAGCGCCTGACCGGCGGTGGCTTGAGCACGCGCGGCAGCGCGCGGCTGCCCGTCGTCGAGATACAGCTGCCGGGCGCGATCGGCGTACCGCTCGGCGTCACCGTAGGAACGGGCGAAGATCGCAGCCTCTGCGGCCCGCTCGAACATCAGCGCCGCACTCAGATCGCCCTTGTGAGACTCGGGTTGTTCGATGATGCACTCCGCGGCGGCTGCGTAACTCGCAGCAGCAGGCGCCTGCGCACCTGCGCGCTGCGACCGTTCACCGGCCCGCACCAACGCTGCGATCGCGAGCGATCGCAACTGCGGAATGTCGGGATCGTCGGGCACGGCGGCGAGCGCGTCGAGGTAGTGGCGAGCAACGACAGCCATAACCTCGTCGCCATCACCGGGAAATGTCGCGCGCAAGTGAGCGGCGACGGTGAGATGCCGCGCCTTGCGGTCGCGCCGCGAGATCGTGTCGTACGCGACCTGTCGCAGCATCTCCTGGGCGAACCGGTAAGTGCCGCGTTGAGGCGACAGCTTGTCGGCGCTGACCTGAAGAACCTCGCGCTGGAGAAGGTCAGCCAAGACAGCCCGCACCTGCGCGTCGGATTTTCCTGAAATAGCCACCAGTGCCTCAGCAGGGAAAGTCGACCCCAGCACCGCGGCGTCCGCGATCAACTCACGAGCCGTCGGCTCAAGAGCGTCGAGACGCGCTGCGAGCAGTGAGTGCAGGCTGTTGGGCACGGTTAGCTCGCCGACATCGCCGACCAACCGGTAGACCCCTTCACGCGGGACGACGATGTCCTGGTCGACGAGGGATCGCACGGTCTCGACCGCGAATAGCGGGATTCCTTGGGCATGCAGGGTGATGGCGGTGCGTGCATCTGCAGGCATGCCAGGCACGAGCGCGTCGACCAGCCGACCCATCGATGCGGTGTCGAGAGGGTCGAGGGTCAACGTGGTGCGGTTGCGCCCGGTGCCGAATCCCGGTCGGAGCAGTTCGAGTTCTGGCCGGCCGAACACCAGCACGAAGATCGGCAGATCGCGCGCCCAGTCGACCAGCTGGTCGCAGAAGTCCAAGAGGCCAGCGTCGGCGTAGTGGGCATCTTCAATCGAGCAACGCCACCGGCTCGGTGGCGGCCATGCGCTCGAAGAAGAGTCGCCAGCCGGCAAAGAGCTCATCTCGACTGAGCACTGCCCCGTCGTCGTCGGCGAGTGGCAAGCCGAGCAGCCTGGCGAGCCGCACGCGGACGTAACCGCGTTCGGTCGGGTCGGGAACGAACCTCGCGAGGCCATCAACGAGCTTCGCCGTGGCGAGCGCGGGTGGATCCTCGTCGGCGATCGCAAACCGCTGCCGCACGATCTCTACCAGCGCAGAGAACGCGAGCCCTTCACCGTAGGAAAGGCATCGGCCGCGGTGCCACAACACAAAGTCGGCAAGGCCGTCGATGTACTTCTCGAACTCCCAACCCAGCCGCGACTTGCCCACTCCTGCCGGGCCGCTCACGACGACCATGCGAGGCACTCGACGCTCGGTGGCGGCGTGGAACAACTCTTTGATGGTGCGCAGTTCAGGGTCGCGACCGGTGAGCGGCGCCTCGAGGCCGTCGACCCGCTGCGCGCCGCCGACGCCGGCCAGCACCCGTACCGCGAGCCATAGTTGCTCGGGTTCGGCCTTGCCCTTCAACGAGAACTCGCCAGCGTCGTCGAAGCCGACCGCGGTCAACGCCAGCCGCCGAGTTGCGGCGTCGACGAGCACGGTGCCGCCACGAGCAGCTGCCTGCACCCGCGAAGCGGTGTTGACGGCGTCGCCGGCAACCATCCCTTCTGTGGTGCCGCCGACGGTCACCGCGACCTCGCCTGTCACTACGCCGGCCCTCGCCGCCAGGTCGGGCACGCCGAGTTCGATGCCGAGTTGACCGACCGCCGCGACCACGTCGAGGGCCGCGCGGACGGCACGCTCGGCATCGGTTTCAGCAGCGACCGGGGCGCCCCAAACGGCCATCACCGCGTCGCCGATGAACTTCTCGACGACGCCTCCATACCGGCCGATCACGGTGCGCGCGGTCTCGAAGTAGCGCGACAGCAACTCCCGCACCTCTTCGGGGTCGCGCGACTCCGACAGCGGTGTGAAGCCGACCAGATCGCAGAAGAGCACCGAGCACACCCGGCGCTGCGTCAATCGGCTCGCGTCAGGTCGCTGAACCTCGCTGGTGCCACCAACGGCGGCGGCCACACCCCCAGCGAGAGCGAACCCGCACTCGCCACAGAATCGTTGGCCGGCTGCGGCCGGCGTCCCACACGATGGGCATGCGGTCGACAACGACGACCCGCAGGAGGAGCAGAAGCGGTACCCCGGCGGATTCGTCGCGCCACAATCCGCGCACGTCAGCACCAGGAAAGTAGACCGTCAGGGCGGCGCCGCTGTCTATGGCACTCCCGGAGGATCTCGCCGCCGTCGCTAGTCGAGATCGACCGGGCTGAAGTCCCACGCTTGCGGCTCGCGTGCAAGGAACCGTTCGGCCCCAAGATCGAACCACTCGTTGCCGCCGGCCAGTGCGTCGCCCGTTGCCCAGCGTGTGACGAGGACGATGCGATCGTGGTCGTCGGAGCGGTAGAGCTCGCCACCGCTGAACCCTGGGGCCGCCACGAACTGCGGCCAGGCCGTGGTCTTCACCCAGTCGCAGAACTCGTCGAGTTGCCCTGGCGAAATCTTCGTCTCCCACATGCGTGCGATCACACCATCACCTCGGTAATCGGGAGCGACGAGTCTGCGGGCAAATCCAACGCGGACGGCGGCAGCCCGGCCTCGACGAGTCGCGCACCGAGTGCGGCCACCATGGCGCCGTTGTCGGTGCACAATCCAGGTCGGGGTACCCGCAGCGTGATGGCGGCCGAGTCGCAGCGCTGTTGCGCGAGCGCACGAAGCCGTGAGTTGGAGGCGACGCCCCCGCCGATGACGAGGTGGTCGACGTCGTTCGCGCGGCACGCGGCGATGGCCTTCATAGTCAGGACATCGACTACTGCTTCCTGGAACGAAGCCGCCACATGGGCTAGCGGCACCGGTTCACCCGCTCGCTCGCGAGCCTCGACCCAGCGCACGACCGCAGTCTTGAGACCTGAAAACGAAAAGTCGAGCGTGCCGTCGTCGGACTTCCCGCGCGGAAACGCGACGAGGTCAGCGTCGCCGTCGCGCGCCACCCGATCGATGTGCGGACCGCCAGGGAACGGCAAACCGAGAACGCGGGCCACCTTGTCGAACGCCTCACCCGCCGCGTCGTCGACCGTCGAGCCGAGCGACTGCAACTCACCGGTCAGGTCGGGCACCAGCACCAAGGACGAGTGCCCGCCCGACACCAGCAACGCGACGCACGGTTCTGGCAGCGGTCCGTGTTCGAGCACATCGACGGCGACGTGCGCGCACAGATGGTTCACGCCGTATAGCGGCTTGTCGAAAGCGAGCGAGTAGGCCTTCGCCGCTGCGACACCGACAAGCAGCGCTCCGGCAAGACCGGGGCCGGCGGTCACCGCGATGGCGTCGACGTCGCGCATCGACACGCCGGCTTCGGAGAGAGCGCGCCGAACCGTCGGGCACCATCGCCTCGAGATGCGCGCGGCTCGCAACCTCAGGCACCACACCGCCGAAACGTGCGTGCTCGTCGACGCTCGACGCGATCGCGTTCGCGAGCAACGTGGTGCCGCGCACGATGCCAACACCCGTCTCGTCACACGATGTCTCGATGCCGAGAACCAGCGCGTCACTCATGGTCGGGTGCCCACTTCGTGACGTCGACTCCCGCGAGGTTCAGCACCATCAACACCGCATCGGTGTCGCTCGGCTGGTAGTAACCCTTGCGGATGCCGACCTGCTCGAACCCGAAGCGCTCGTACATCCGCTGCGCAACGAGGTTGTCCGAACGCACCTCGAGCCCGATCATCGGCTCGCCGCGCTTGCGCGCTTCGTCGATCAGCGCGGTCAAGAGAACGGTTCCGATGCCCTGGTTCTGCCGATCCCGCTTCACCGCGATGGTCTGCACGAACGACTCGTCGGCGTACGCGCACAGGCCTGCGTAGCCGACGACCTCGGCACCGTCGCGCGCGACCAGGTAGTACCGCGTCTCAGGCTCGGCGAGTTCGGACCAGAACATCGCGACGGTCCAGCACTCGTCGCCGAACAAGTCACGTTCGAGTTCCATCACACCGTCGACGTCCCACCACCGCATCGGCTGCAAACTCACGCGCGCAGCCTTGCTCGATCGCCGCGTCGTCTTGCTCGAGCTCATACCGGCGTCACCACCTTGCGTGCGGGCGGTTCGACAGCATCGGGACGGCGCAAGTAGAGCGGATCTGGTGGCAGCACTGATCGCAGTACCGGTCGCGACCATCGACGCGAGCACGCCGGCATTCGGCAGGTCGGCGCCCGGCGTTTCGGGCACGCGCACGTCGGCGAACACGTCCTTGTACATCAACGCGCCCGCGCCGTACGCAGGCCCGCGCCACTCGACGTCCGCCGGTCTGTCGACATGCGGACCGTCGATGCGCCGAGCATTCGCGTCGTAGGTGGCCCAGTAGACCTCGCGACGGCGTGCGTCGGTCGCTACCACGAAGGGCTCGTCACTCACGATCGTCGCCGCAACTATGTCGAGCGTGCAGACGCCGACAACCGGAACCGACAGCGCGTCGCCGAGCGCGCGCGCCGTCATGAGACCGACCCGCAGCCCGGTGAACGGTCCTGGCCCGACGCCTACGGCGACACGACTCAGATCGGACGCCGACCTGCCGGCGGCCGCGAGCACGTGCGCGATCCCCGGGGCCAGCAACTCCCCGTGGCGGCGGGCGTCGACGACAGTGCGCTCGGCGAGCACCACGTTGCCGTCGTGCAGCGCAACCGTGATCGCCGGAGTCGACGTGTCGAACGCGAGAAGCAGCACACGCAAGAGCGTAACGGCCCGGCCGACTACCCGGTCGGCGAGCAGATCGGCCAGCTCGACGCCGTGCCAGCGCGGTCCGTGTGCGGTGATCCGCACCCGGCGGGTCTCGCCACTGCTTCGCCGGCCCAGTCGATGTCGACGTCGAGCCGGTCGGGCGCGAGCCCTTCGACGAGCCCTCTGCCCCACTCGACGATCGGTCACCGACTCATCGACCGAGGCGTCGAGATCGAGGTCGTCGATCTCGAGCGCGCCCGTGATTCGGTAGGCGTCGACGTGCACGAGCGCCGGCCCGTCGGTCTGGGTCGGATGCACGCGGGCGATCACAAACGTGGGCGACGTCACGTTGCCGCGCACGCCCAAGCCCGGCCCCGATTCCCTGGGCCAGCGTCGTCTTCCCCGCACCGAGGGGACCGACCAGCACGACGAGGTCGCCGGCGTGCAGTACCGCGGCGAGGTTCACCCCGAGCCGGTGCATGGCCTCGGCGGTGGGCACGTTCAGATCGACGGTCATGACGTCGGCGACGCTGTCGGCACGGTGATCGACGCAGGCCCGCGACGAAGGCCAGGTCTTCGCGCAAGGCCGCACGCGGCATCCCGGCCGGCCCGAACCTGATCGCGGCCGAGGGATGGTAGGTCGACACCACCCGGCGGCCGTCGATGTCATGGGCTCGACCGCGCAGGTCGGCGATCTTGGCGCGCTCGCCGAAGAACCAGCGGGCAGCCGTACCGCCAAGCGCGCAGATCACCTGCGGATCGACGACGGCGATCTGCGCGGCCAACCAACCGCGGCAGTTGAGCGACCTCGGCCTTCGACGGCTGCGCGATTGCCTGGCGGCCGGCACTTCAAGACGTTCGCAACCGCGACCGTCGGACGCGGCAGGCCGACCTCGCCGAGCAACTGGTCGAGCAGCGCGCCGGCCCTGCCGACGAACGGCAGCCCGGTCGCATCTTCCGTCGCACCCGGTGCCTCACCGACAAGCAGCACCGCTGCGCCAGCCGGCGGGCGCGGTGCCGACCACGACGTTCGTGCGGGTCGCTGCGAGTTCGGTGCACGTGACGCACGCTCGCATCTGCGTCGCGAGCTCCGCCCACTCGCCGTCAGCGCACCCTCGTACACCCGCGGAACCCGCACCCCGATGCGCGTGACGATCTCGTACGAGATCGTGTCGAGAGCGTCCGCCCAATCCTGCGCGGTCGGCTCGCCTCGATCGCCAGGCCCGAACAGCACAACCTCGTCACCCGCGGCAAAGTCGTCTGCGCCGCCGAGGTCGAGCACGAACTGGTCCATGCAGACGGTGCCCGCGATCGTGCGGCGCACGTCGCCCGACCGACCGCGCACCAGCACCTCGGCCTTGTTCGCGGCCGACCGACCGATGCCGTCGGCGTACCCAAGAGGCACCAGGCCGAGGGTGGTCGCGGCCGGCGTGATGTAGCGGTGACCGTAAGAAACCCCTGTGCCCGCAGGCACTTTCTTCGTCAACGCCAATCGAGCCGTGAGCGTCATCGCAGGCCGAAGCCCGAGCGCCGCCGCGTCGCGTTCGTCGGGCACCGGCGACAGGCCGTAGATAGCGAGGCCTGCGCGCACCAGGTCGAACCGCGTACCAGGCACGAGCAGCAATCCGCCGGAGTTCGCGAGGTGCCGCACCTCGGGCGAGACGCCAGCCCGCGTCGCGTAGTCGACAGCGTCGGAGAACGCCGCGACTTGCAGACCTGTGGTCGGATGCCGCGGATCGCTGCCGTGGACAAGATGCGACCACAGACCGACGATGTTGACGACGCCATCAGCTTGCGCACGCAGCGCGGCGTCGACGAGGTCGGGCCAATCGTCGGCAACAGCACCGGCGCGGGAGAGTCCGGTGTCGACCTTGAGATGCACGCGGGCTACCCGGTCGACGCTCGCAGCCGCAGCAGCGATCTCGTCGATCATCCAAGAGGCGGACGCCGACAGGTCGACGTCAGCGACGACCGCCTCGGCGAGCGGCTCGCCAGGTGTGCGCAAGCCAGCACAGGATGCGTCCGTCGATGCCTGCCGCGCGCAATCCGAGCGCCTCCTCGAGGAACGCGACGCCCAGCCAGGTCGCCCCGCCCGCCCGAGCGGCTTGCGCGGTCTGCACGAGGCCGTGACCGTAACCCTCGGCCTTCACCACAGCCATGACGTCGGCCGGCCCGGCGACATCGGCGATGCGAGCGACGTTGGCCGAGATGGCGCCGAGATCGATGCGGGCTGCGGCCCGGAGAGCTCCAGAGGCGAGCAGGGGATCGCGAAACGTCACGGCGCCATCCTGCCAGTGTGGCGCGACGCCGTGATGTGATGGCCATCATGCAGCTCACCAAATACACGCACTCCTGCGTACGGCTGGACGACGGCGACCGCGCGCTCGTGATCGACCCCGGCATGTTCTCCGAGACAGCGCTCGCGCTCGACGGAGCTCACGCCGTGCTCATCACCCACGAGCACGCCGACCACATCGACGCCCCGCGCTGATCCAGGCAGCCAAAGCCAACGACGCGCTGCGCATCTGGGCACCGGCCGCAGTCGCGCAGTCACTCACCGAACTCGGCGACCAGGTGACCGCGGTCGGCGCGGGTGAATCGTTCGATGCGGCCGGGTTCGCGATCACCACGTTCGGCGGCCTGCACGCACTGATCCATCCCCTCGTCGGCGCCCCGGTCGCCAACGTCTGCTACCTGGTCGAATGGCAGCGTCTTCCACCCCGGAGATTCGTTCACGGTTCCACCCGTCCCGGTCGAGACGCTCCTGATACCGATCAATGCGCCATGGTCGAAGATCGGTGAGGTGATCGACTTCGCCGTCTCGGTGCGCGCGCCACGCGCGTTCCAGATCCACGATGCGCTGCTGAACGATCGGGGCTCGGGTCTTGTCGACGGCCACGTCGGCCGACTCAGTGCGCTGTACGGGACGACCTACAAGCGTCTCGCAGCAACGCAAACGGTCGACGTCTAGCTCCGTTCGTACTCAACTGAGTGACCGGATCGCGGCCGGCAGGCACTCGACGATGTCGTCTGCCGTGATCGGCGCTCCTTGGGCCGCCAGACGCCCGGCTGCGCCGTGCAGATAAGCCGCGCACGATGCAGCATCGAACGCGGAAAGTCCGCCGGCGAGCAGTGCCCCTGTGATGCCCGAGAGCACGTCGCCACTGCCCGCCGTCGCGAGCCACGACGTGCCGTTGGAGTTCACGCGCGTCAGGCCGTCAGGCCCGCAGATCACCGTCGTCGAACCCTTCAGCAACACCGTCGCGCGCAGTTGCTGCGCAGCCGCGCGAGCATGCTCGAGACGGCGGGCCTCGACGTCCGGCCGTGCCTCTTGCTCGAGGCCAAGCAAGTCGGGTGAGCTCACCTGCGTGCGGCGTCAGCACGGTCGGGGCGCTGCGGGCCGCCACCAGCGACGGGTTACGCGCGACGATCGTGAGCGCGTCGGCGTCGACAACCACCGGCACGTCGGTGCTCAGCACCTGCGCCACCAGCTTTTCGGCGAACGCGTCGGTGCCGATCCCCGGCCCCACGACCCACGCCTGCACGCGACCGGCGGCCAGCACATCGGCGTCCGGCCTATCAGTCAAGACGGTCACCACCGCCTCGGGCCAGCGAGCCCGCACCAGCTCAGCGGGGTGCTCGACCGAGACGAAGCGCACCATGCCGGCGCCCGCTCGCAGCGCTCCACCGGTGGCGAGCAGCGCCGCGCCCGTGTACGTCGTGCTGCCGGCGACGATGCCGACGACACCGCGGCTGTACTTGTCAGACTCTGCCCCGGCGACCGGCAGCAACGCCTCGACGTCGTGAGCTTGCAACGCGGTGATCGACGCGGTCGGCAACATCGGCCCGAGACCGATGTCGACCAACTCCACCGCGCCGGCGTGCTCGGCGCCGGGATCGATCAGCAGGCCGGGCTTCCAGGTGCCGAACGTCACCGTGACGTCGGCGCGGATTGCACCGACCTGCGACCTCGCCGGTGTCGGCATCGACGCCACTGGGCACGTCGACCGCGACGCACGAACGCATCGGCTGGAATCGAGCTCGACCACCGCGACGGCGTCATCACGCAAGCCGCCCTTGCCGCCGATGCCGACGATGCCGTCGATGACGAGCTCGGCGTTCGCCATCGCGTGGGCGACGTCCGCCTGCAATCTCGGCGCCCTCGACGCCGACCGCCCGCCGCGCGCAAGGCTGCGAGCCCACCCGCGTGCGCCGTCGAGCCGAGCAGCACCGCCGACACCACCGCGCCGCGCTGCGCCAGCAGCGCGCCTGCGAACAACGCGTCGCCGCCGTTGTCACCTGAGCCGACGAGCAACACGACACGCGACGCCGTAGACCTTCGGCAACACCTGCGCGCACGTTGCGGCCAGACCGGTGGCCGCGCGGTCCATCAACGTGCCGGCGGGCAGCGCGACATGAGCGCAGACTCGGCTGCGCGAACGGTCGCTACGTCGTGGGCGTGCCTCATGCCGCCGCTACTCGACCGTCACGGACTTCGCGAGATTGCGCGGCCGGTCGACGTTGTTGCCGCGCGCCACGGCGAGCTCGCACGCGAAGACCTGCAGCGGAATCACCGACACCAGCGGCTGCAGCAACGTCGGCACCGCAGGCACCCGGATCAGCTCGTCGGCGTACGGCACGACTGCGTCGTCGCCTTCTTCGGCAATCACGATCGTGCGCGCGCCACGAGCCCGCACCTCTTGGATGTTCGCGACCATCTTCGCGTGCAGCACGATCGCCGCGCGGCGACGGCACGACCGACAACCACCGGCAAGCCCTCGTCGACCAGTGCGATCGGTCCGTGCTTCAGCTCACCGGCCGCAAACCCCTCGGCGTGCATGTAGGCGAGTTCCTTCAACTTCAGCGCGCCTTCGAGCGCGACCGGATATCCGACGTGACGGCCCAAGAACAACACGGTCGGGACGCCGACCAGTGACCGCGCGATCGACGCACCGGCTCCATCGTCGTCGAGGACCTGCGCCAACCTTGCTCGGGCATCTCGGCAAGCTCATGGACGACGTGTGCAATGTCGTCGGGCGTCTGGGTGCCACGCACTTGCGCGAGATAGAGCGCGACCAGGTAAACCGCGACGAGTTGGGTGAGAAAGCTCTTCGTTGCCGCGACGCCGATCTCTGGTCCGGCATGGGTGTAGAGCACGGCATCGGCTTCGCGGGCAATCGTCGAACCGACGGTGTTGCAGATCGCGAGCACCCGAGCGTTCATCTCGCGCGCGTGCTGCACGGCCATCAACGTGTCGAGGGTCTCGCCCGACTGCGAGATCGCGATGACGAACGTGCGGCCGTCGAGGATCGGGTCGCGATAGCGGAACTCACTCGCGAGTTCGACCTCGCACGGCAGGTCGACCCAATGCTCGACGGCGTACTTCGCGATCATGCCGGCGTGGTACGCAGACCCGCAGGCGACCACCACGATCTTGTCGACGTCGCGCAGCAACGTCTCGTCGAGTCGCATCTCGTCGAGCATCAACGCGCCGTCGGGTGTCAGCCGACCGAGCAACGTCGCCGCGACCGCGTCGGGTTGCTCGGCGATCTCCTTCAGCATGAAGTAGTCGTAGCCGCCCTTTTCGGCGGCCGAGACGTCCCAGTCGACGTGGTAGTGGCGACCGTCGACAGCGGCACCATCGAAGGTCGTGATCGTGAACCCGTCGGCGGTCACCGCCACAACCTGGTCTTGGCCGAGTTCGACCGCGTCGCGCGTGTGCGCGATGAAAGCCGCGACGTCGCTGGCGAGAAACATCTGCGACATCACCGACCCCGACCACGAGCGGTGAGTTACGCCGCGCCCCGACGACGAGACCCGGTGCTTCGCGATGAAGCGCCACGAGGCTGAATGAGCCCTCGAGAACGTGGCACACCTGCCGCATTGACTTCGGCGAGATCGCCGTACGTCGCGAACGCATCTTCGAGCAGGTGCGCCGCGACCTCGGTGTCGGTCTGCGAGCCGAACACGTGACCGTCGGCGATCAGCCGCGCGCGCAGACACGGCATGGTTCTCGATCACGCCGTTGTGAATCAGCGCGACGTCACCGTGGCAACCCAGTTGCGGGTGCGCGTTCTCATCGGTCGGGTCGGCCGTGCGTGGCCCACCTGGTGTGCCCAAGACCGGTGCCGCCATCGGGCAACGGATCGGACTCGAGCGATCTTTTCCAGATTCGAGAGTGGGCCGGCTTTGCGCCGCGCCGACACCGCGCCGTCCGACCAGAATGGCAATGCCGGCCGAGTCGTAGCCGCGGTATTCCAAGCGCCGCAACCCGTCGAGCACGACGTCGCGAGCGGGCTGCGGGCCGACGTAGGCGACGATGCCGCACACGGTCTAGCCCAACCGCTCGCGCACGACTCCGGCAAGCTCGCCGGCGACGGCCTCGGCCTTGGCGCGGGTGGTGGCTTCGACCATCACGCGCACGACGGGCTCGGTGCCGCTCGGGCGCAGCAGGATCCGACCCGACGCACCAAGGTCGCCCTGCGCCCGCGCGACGGCCGCGAGCAGCTCGGCGTCGGTCTCGGCGCGTGAGCGGTCGACATCGGTGACGTTGATCAGCACCTGCGGCAGTCGGTCCATGACGGCGGCCAGCTCGACGAGTGGCTTGCTTGGTGTGCGCTACCTGCGACGAGCAATTGCAGCGCGGTCAGGATGCCGTCGCCGGTGTTCGCGTAGTCGAGCAGGATCACGTGTCCGCTCTGCTCGCCGCCCAGGTTGTAGCCATCGGCCCGCATCGCTTCGAGCACGTAGCGGTCACCGACCGCCGTCTCGACGACCGTGATTCCCGCGGCTTCCATGCTCAGCCGGAAGCCGAGATTCGACATCACGGTGGCGACGACCGTGTCGTTCGACGAGCCGCTTCGATTCGTGCATCGCGATCGCCAGGATCGCCAGGATCTGGTCGCCGTCGATGACCGACCCGTCAGCGCCGACCGCGAGGCACCGGTCGGCGTCGCCGTCGTGCGCGACACCGACGTCAGCACCGGTCGCGAGAACCGTCGCAATCAGCAGATCGAGGTGCGTCGAGCCGCACCCGTCGTTGATGTTCAGGCCGTCGGGCTCGTTGCCGACGGCGATGACCGTGGCACCCGCGCGCCGCAACGCGAGAGGGGCCGCCACCGAGGCAGCGCCGTTGGCGCAGTCGACCACGACCGTCAGACCGTCGAGGCGGTGCGGCGCGGTCGCGACCACGTAGTCGACGTAGCGGTCGATGGCTTCGGGATAGTCGCGGACCCGCCCGACGTCGGCACCGACGGGCCGTTGCCACTCTTCGAGCAGTCTGCGCCTCGATCGCATCTTCGAGCTCGTCAGCGAGCTTGTGGCCGCCGCGCGCGAAGAACTTGATCCCGTTGTCGGGCATCGGATTGTGGCTCGCCGAGAGCATCACGCCGAGGTCGGCCTTGAGCTCGGCAGTCAGGAACGCGACCGCCGGTGTCGGGAGGACACCAAGCCGCAGGACGTCGACGCCCGCACTTGCGAGGCCGGCGACGACCGCTGCTTCGAGGAACTCACCCGATGCCCGCGGGTCACGGCCGACGACGGCGAGCGGTCGGTGGCCTTCGAACGCGCCGGCCTCACCAAGCACGTGCGCAGCGGCGACCGCAAGCTCGAGGGCGAGCTCGGCGGTCAGCTCCTTGTTCGCAACGCCGCGGACACCGTCAGTTCCGAACAGCCGGATGCGTGACTGCTCGGCGACCGGTGCGTCGGTACCGCCCACTACCGCTTCGAGTACTGCGGAGCCTTGCGGGCCTTCTTCAGACCGTACTTCTTGCGCTCGATGACGCGGGCGTCACGAGTGAGGTAGCCGGCCTTCTTCAGGGTGGGTCGGTTCTCGGGATCGATCAGGATCAGTGCGCGGGCGATGCCCAGGCGAAGCGCGCCAGCCTGCCCGCTGATGCCGCCGCCGGTGATGCGGGCGACGATGTCGAACTGCTCGACCCCGTCGAGCGCCGCGAGCGGGCTCTTCACCAGTTGCTGGTGGACCTTGTTCGGGAAGTAGCTCTCGATGGTGCGGCCGTTGACCTTGATCTGACCGGTGCCGGGCACGAGCCGGACGCGGGCGACCGCTTCCTTGCGGCGACCGGTCGCGTTGCCCGACCCACTCGCCGAGCGGCGGCGAACGGTGGTGGTCTCGCTCGAGTAGGCGAGCGGGACGTCGGACTCCAACGGGTCGACGTCGACGCCATCGGCTACCAGGTCGGCGTCATCGATCTCGGCGTCGTCGGTCAGCAGGGTGTCTGCCACGGAACTCCTCAACTCATTCGGGTCGCGGCGAAGGCCCCGTGGGACGGTGCACCGGCCGGTGTCTGCATAGGTGTCGCCACGATTACTGGGCGACCTGGGTGATCTCGAACGGCACCGGCTGCTGAGCCGCGTGCGGGTGGTTCGGGCCTGAGTAGACCTTGAGCTTCTTCAGCATGGCGCGCCCGAGGGTGGTGTGCGGCAGCATGCCGCGCACTGCCTTCTCGACCGCGCGGTCGGGCCGTTCCGCGAGCAACTCGCCGTACGGCTTGGCCGTGAGCCCGCCCGGGAAGCCGGAGTGGCGGTAGGCGAACTTCTGCTCGCGCTTCTTGCCGGTCAGCGCGACCTTGTCGGCGTTGACGACGATCACGAAGTCGCCGGTGTCGACGTGCGGCGCGAACGTCGGCTTGTGCTTGCCCCGAAGAAGGATCGCGATCTGCGACGCCAGGCGCCCGAGAACCACGTCATTGGCGTCGATCACATGCCACTGACGCTGAACGTCGACAGCCTTGGGAGAAAACGTGCGCACAGGATGGCCTTCGGGTCGGTAGCTGCGGAATCGTGAGACTGCGAGACTGCCGCGCGCGGCTTGCAGAACTGCTCCTCAGCACACACGCACAACGACCTCGTAGCCTACCTGCCAGCCCGTAGGGGGGTCAAAGCGGCCCGCGGGCACCCCCCTACTCGACTGTCAGACGGTTACGGGGCTCTAGGCCCGCAACCGTCTGACAGTTGCGGGACGCCGGGTGGGAAGGCTCCCGAAATGGATTCGCAGTCCTGCCGCAGGACGGGCAGGGTGGAGTAATGGATCTCCTTCGCGTGGCCGGTCGCTCAAGGCTGGCCCAGGTGTTGCGCATCCGCGGCGTCCGGCGGCTGCTCGGCTTTGCCCTGATCGCCGAGCTTCCCGCGGGCATGACCGCGCTCGCGATCGTGCTCCGGATCACCCAGGCGGGCGGCTCCTATGCCCGGGCCGGCCTCGTGGGGGCCGTCGGTGCGGTCGGCGTCGGAGTCTGCGCACCCGTGTGGTCGCGCCTGGTCGACCGGCGTGGGCAGACCGTCGTCCTCATCCCGACCGCCGTCGCCGTCGCCGAGCGCTGGGCGTCTTTCTGGCCGTCCTGCCGCCGCGCGGCGCTCTCGCGCCCCTCCTCATCGCGTCGAGCCCTGATGGGACTCTTCCAGCCGCCTGCGCTCAACTGCGCGCGCACGCTTTGGCCGTCTGTCGTGACCGATCCGACGCTGCTCGAGACCACCTACAGCCTCGATTCGAGCCTGACCGAGCTGGTGTTCATCGTCGGGCCGCTGCTGACCGTCGCAATCAACGCGGCGCTCGGGTCGGCGGCCGCCGTCGCCGCTTCAGGCCTTCTTGCCGGTCTTGGCGCGCTCGGCCTGGCGTCGACGAAGGCTTCCCGCCAGGCGCGCGGCGCCCCCAAGACGCGAGAAGGCACGCGGGGCGCTGCGCTCGGTCGGCGTCCGGTTCCTCGTGCTGAGCGTCTTCGCGATGGTCATCGGGTTCGCGGCCATCGACGTGTCGACGATCGCGACCGCCCGCCGGATAGCGGGCAACGGCGCGGCCGGCGCCCTGATCGCGGTCTGGGGCATCGGCAGCCTGCTGGGCGGCATGGCGTTCGGCATCGCGAACCTGGCCAGGCCGGATGTCCACCCGCATCCTGTTCTTCATCGCGCTGATCACCGTGTTCACGGTCGCCTTGATTCCGGTCACGAATCTGGTGATTCTCGGAACGCTGCTGTTCATCGGCGGCCTCAACTACGCGCCGTGCTTCTCGTGCATCAACCAGGTCGTGCAGCGCATCGCACTGCCGGGCGCCGCGACCGAGTCGTTCGCGTGGATCACCAGTGGTGCGCTGATCGGGGCGGCGCTGGGCGAGGCTGTCGCGGGTTTCGCGATCACCCACCAAAGCCCGCACGCGGGCTACGGTGTCGCGTCTGCAGCGTTGGTGGCGGCCATGGGCGTCTACTTGCTCGGACGCCGAGCGGTCAGCGCCGGTGACGTCGTCAGGGCAGTCGACGTCGAACCCCGCGAAGCGGTCAGCGGACGGGCCTGACGCCGTCCCACACCGGCTCGCTCGATTCGCTCACGGTCGCGTCCGACCCGAAGATCACGAACCGTTCGAAAGAGCGGGCGAACCAGCGGTCGTGAGTCACCGCGATCACGGTGCCGTCGAATGCCTCTAACGCGTCCTCGAGTGCCTCAGCGCTCGCGACGTCGAGGTTGTCGGTCGGCTCGTCGAGCAACAGCAACGTCGCACCCGACAACTCCAGCTGCAGGATCTGGAACCGCGCCTGCTGCCCGCCCGACAGCGTGTCGAAGGGCTGATCGGCCTGGCCGTCGAGTTCGTAGCGCCGCAGCACGTTCATCGCGCGGCCGCGGTCGTGCGCGCGATCGGCCCACAAGACGTCGGCCAGCGTGCGCCCGGCGAGTTCGGCGTGCTCATGGGTCTGCGCGAACCAGCCAGGAACGACTCGCGCGCCAAGCTTGGCGACGCCGGTGTGCCGCACCCGGTCGCCTGCCAGCAGGCGCAGAAAATGCGACTTTCCCGAGCCGTTCGCGCCGAGCACCGCGACTCGCTCGCCATAGAAGATCTCGACGTCGAACGGCGCAACAAGGCCGGTCAGCTCCAAGCTGCTCGCAGGTCACCGCCCGCAGTCCCGGTGCGTCCGCCGCGCAGCCGCATCGCCACCTTCTGCGGTGGAGGGGCGGACGGCGGTGGGCCGGCATCTTCGAATTTCGCGAGCCTCGTCTGCATCGCGTGGTACTTGCTCGCCATCGTCGTGTGAGTTTTTCGCCTGCTGCTGAAGGGTTTTGCACCAGCTCGACCAGCCGTTCGTGTTCTTCGTCCCACCGCCTGCGGAGCTCGTCGAGACGGTCGTGCCGATCGTGCCTGGCCTGGTGGTAGGAAGCGAACCCACCGCCGTGAGTCCACGCCGTCCCGCCCTCGATTGTGACGATGCGATTCGCGACGCGATCGAGGAGTTCGCGGTCGTGGGAGATCAGCAACACCGACTTGGGTGACTCGAGGAGGCGTTCTTCGAGCCAGCGTTTGCCAGGGACGTCGAGGTAGTTGTCGGGCTCGTCGAGCAGCAACACGTCGTCGGGTCCGCGCAACAACGCCTCGAGCACGAGCCGCTTCTGCTCACCGCCAGACAGCGTGCCCACCCGGCGATAACGGCACGCGTCGAAGGTGAGCCCGAGCGCCTGGACCGTGCAGACGTCCCAGTCGACCTCGGCCTCGTATCCGCCTGCATCGCCCCACGCCGCGAGTGCGTGCGCGTAGCGGAGTTGGGTCGGTTCGTCGTCGGTCTCCATCATCGCGAGCTCGGCTTCGGCGACCTCCGCGCCGGCCGCTCGAACTCTGGGCGGCGAGATCGAGAGCAGCAGGTCGTGCACGGTGGTGTCGTCGTTGCACCGAGCCGATGAACTGACGCATCACGCCAAGCCCGCCGCTGCGGCCGATGTTGCCCGCCTGCGGCTTGTCGTCACCGGCGATGAATCGCAACAACGTCGTCTTACCTGCGCCGTTCGCGCCGACGAGGGCAACCTTCGATCCCTCGCCGACGCGAAAGCTCACGTCATCGAGCAGCAACCGGCCGTTCGGCAGAACATGGTGAATCTGGACGACGTCGATGTGACCCACGATGGTTGAGTCTGGGCCATCGGCGCCAAGACCGCACCCGGGTTACGCCGCCGCGACTGCCTCCTCCGAGGTTCAAGAGCTTCGAGCGCCTGCGCGCACGATGTCGGCCACGTCGGCGACGAGTCGCACGTCGAGCTGCTGCAAGCACCGCCGCCGGCACGTCGTCGAGGTCGGGACCGTTGCGCTGCGGCAAGAAGATGGTCTTCAGCCCGGCGCGGTGCGCGGCGAGCAGCTTCTGCTTGACGCCGCCGATCGGCAGCACCCGCCCGTTGAGCGTGACCTCACCGGTCATGCCGACGTCGTCACGCACCGGACGCCCGGTGGCCAGCGACGCGAGCGCCGTCACCATCGTCACGCCGGCCGACGGGCCGTCCTTCGGCACCGCGCCAGCGGGCACGTGCAGGTGGATCGCCCGCTCGAACCTCGAGACGTCGATGCCCAAGCTCGCGAACCGTGCGCCCTCAGATACGACAGCGCGATGTGCGCGGACTCCTTCATCACGTCGCCGAGCTGACCGGTCAGCGTGAGCCCGGTCTCGCCGGCCATCGCGGTGGCCTCGATGAACAGGACGTCGCCACCGGCACCGGTCACTGCAAGACCGGTCGCAACACCCGGGACGGCGGTGCGTTCGGCGCTCTCGGGTGTGAACCTCGGTCGCCCGAGGAACTCCGTGAGCGTCTGCGCGGTGACGTGCACCGGCACGTCTCTCCGGAGCTGATGCGATGCGAGTCGCCGCCTTGCGCAGCACCCGTGCGATCGCCCGCTCGAGCTGGCGCACGCCGGCTTCGCGGGTGTGCTCGCCCGCGATCAGGCGCAACGCCTCGTCGTCGATGTCGACCTCGGTCGCGTCGAGTGCCGCCCGCGACAGCTGCCGTGGCAGCAAGTGGTTGCGAGCGATGGCAACCTTCTCGTCCTCGGTGTAGCCGTCGAGCCGCACGACCTCCATGCGGTCGAGCAACGCGTCGGGGATCGTCTCCAACACGTTCGCGGTCGCCAGGAACAGCACGTCCGACAGGTCGAGCTCGAGCTCGAGGTAGTGGTCGCGGAACGTGTGGTTCTGCGCCGGGTCGAGCACCTCGAGCAGCGCGCTCGCCGGATCACCGCGGTAGTCGGAGCCGATCTTGTCGACCTCGTCGAGCAGCACGACGGGGTTCATCGAACCGGCCTCGCGAATCGCGCGCACGATGCGACCAGGCAGTGCGCCGACATAGGTGCGACGGTGGCCGCGGATCTCGGCCTCGTCGCGCACGCCACCGAGCGCCACCCGGACGAACTTGCGGTCGAGCGCACGCGCGACCGACTCGCCGAGCGACGTCTTGCCGACGCCGGGCGGGCCGACCAATGCCAGCACCGCACCGCTGCCGCGGCCTCCGACGACCTCGAGGCCACGCTCGGCACGGCGCGCCCGCACCGCGAGGTGCTCGACGATGCGGTCCTTCACGTCGTCCAGGCCTTCGTGGTCGGCGTCGAGGATCGCGCGGGCAGCCGTGACGTCGGTGCTGTCCTGCGTGCGGGTGTTCCACGGCAGCTCGAGCACGGTGTCGAGCCAGGTGCGGATCCAGCCGGCCTCGGGGCTCTGGTCGCTGCCGCGCTCGAGCTTGCCGACCTCGCGCAGCGCGGCCTCCCTGACCTTCTCGGGCAGGTCGGCCTTCTCGACCCGCGCCCGGTAGTCCTCGGCGCCGTCGGGCTCGTCCTCGCCGAGTTCCTTGCGGATCGCGGCCAGCTGCTGGCGCAGCAGGAACTCGCGCTGCGTCTTCTCCATGCCTTCGCGGACCTCGTCGCGGATCCGGCCGCTGACCTCGAGCTCGGCGAGCTGCGCCCGCGCCCACTCAGAAAGCTTCTCCAGCCGGACGTCGACGTCAGCCGTCTCGAGCAGCCACAGCTTCTGCTCGGTGTCGAGATACGACGCGTAGCCCGCGAGATCCGACAGCGTCGCCGGGTCGTTGACCCGCTGGACGGTGTCGATCACCTGGTACGCGCCGCGCAGCTGCAGGATCGAGATCACCAGCGCGCGGTAGTCGGCGGCGAGCTCAGCGGTTCGCGGCGTCGACGCCGAGTCCTCGACCAGCGTCGCCTGCACCCACAGTGCGGCACCGGCGCCGGAGACGCCCGCGCCGATCCTGGCGCGCTGCACGCCGCGGACGACGACAGCCTGGCCACCCTGCGGCAGCCGGCCGACCTGCTCGATGATCGCGAGCACGCCGTGGCTCGCGTATGCCCCGTCAGTCCTGGGGACGATGAGCAGCCGCGAGTCTGCTGCGTTCCGCGCTGCGTCGACGGCGGCCTGGGTGCCTGCGTCGAGGGCGATCGGGCGCCACCATGCCCGGCAGGATGACCTCGTCGTCCAGCCAGAGCACGGGTAGTTCGACGACCTCGGTCGTCCCTGCGATTTCGCCATTGCTGCCTCCTTGAGTCTCCTACGCTCAACTCACGGAGGGCCTGACTACTTCCCGGTGGACTTTCGCTGACAGCGTGGCTGACTCAGCCGAAGCGTCGCCGATGTACTCGTTCTACTGGCGCACGGTGACGTGCAGCGTCCAGTCCTCGGAAGGCGCGAGATTGTCCAGCGAGTTGGTCGAGGCGGTGAACGTCCCGGCCTTGGTGACAGTGATGGTGGCGGCCTGCGACCCATCTGCATTTGTCTTCAGTGCGCTGACTTTCGCCGCGCCGACTGGATCGATGAGCAGCGGCGACCAGCCGCTGGGGTAGTTGAACAGCGTCACGTTCACTCGCGATCCGATGTGCAGGCAAAGATAAGAGTCCGACGCGTACCAAACGTTCGCGATCGCAACGACACCGGACTGACAACCCACCGCGGACGTGGCTGCCGGCGGCGGTGACCAGATCGTGGTCGTGGTGCTCGCCGGCTCCGGGAAGACCGGCCCGGTCGGTGACCCAGTCACCGAGTAGACCGTGGGATCGGCTGACGGTTGCGAGAGGGAACTGGCGTGCGGGCCTGACGCGCAGCCGGCCATCGCGACAACGGCAGCCGAGCCCATCAGCAAGCGGTAGATCAACACGACACCCTCCCTTCGCCAGGTCTGACGCCCCGTCGTCTGATTCCGGTTCCTGTTGCGACCGTCTGCGTTCGGCACGTCCGTTTCAGCGGCACATGTGCGCGTTCAGCTGAACGCGGCCGGCAGCAATGCGGTCGTTACCCGCGAAGGCCAGCGGCTGCCAGTCGAAGATCGCGAAGATCCTCGATGGCCAGCCGCCCGGCGCGGACAAGTCCGGCCAGCGTCCCGTCAGCGACGACGAATATGTCGTCAATGACCTGATCAGGCGGCGTGACTTCGCCGTAGCAGTCGTGCCACGCGAACTCGATTAGCTCAAGCAGATCCAGGGCCGCGCCGGCGTCTGAACCGAACACCTCGCTGGCCCGCCGCTCCCGCTCCGCTCGCCTGTTTGCCCTGCCAATGGTCATAACGAGACTCTGCCAGCAAAGACCGGAGCGCGTGCGCAGCGAGCACGGCCGAAGAAGTGCGTTCCACCCGGCATGATGATCGGCATGGCGAAATGGGTGTGCCCGTGCGGAAACACGATCCGCTCAAGCGGCCCGATACCGAACCCGCAGGAATGGCGAATCGTGTCCGACTCCGACCTCGAACACGTTGCCTCGGCCGCCGGGTTGGCCGACGACGACGCCATAGTCGAGTTCAACGACCGCACCCGCCTGGTCTACCGATGCGAGTCATGTGGGCGACTTCGCGTCTACTGGGACCGCGAGCAGACCTGGCCCCCGTCCGTGTACGTCCCAGAACCCGACGCTTTTCCGCAGAAGTGAGTCGCGCGTCGTTGCGGCAAATGCAGATACGTGCGTCGGCAGTCCGCCGACAGCGCTGAACAGGCGTTGAGGGACCAGCTACGAGCCCATCAGGCAGCCGCCGCAGCGTTCACCGGATCTCGGCAATCATGTGTTGACTCGGCAAGATTGTGGGCCAGACCGACCTGTTGCTGTAGCGGCGTCCGATGTGGAGTCGCTAGTACGCGTCGGGTTGGTCGCGGCGACGCCTGCGTTTGTTCGGTACGGGCGCGCAGCCCGGCGTCATCGGGATACCTGACCTCTTCCAGCGTGAGCCCGCGGGCGGGCGCCACCTTCGCGGCGTCCTCGCGCTTGCCGCCGGCGAGCACGGCGGCCGGCCAGCGGACGTCGCGGCGCCCGTCGCCGACCTCGAGCAACGCGCCGACCAGCGCGCGCACCATCGAGTGGCAGAACGCGTCGGCGACGACTCTCGCGATCGCGACGCCTTCGTCATCGCGACTCCACGCCAGCTCGAGCAGTGTTCGCTGCGTCGTCGCTCCGACTCGACGGCGGCAGAAGGCCGCGAAGTCGTGCATGCCGAGCAGCGAACGTGGACGCCGTGTTCATCGCGTCGAGGTCGAGCGGCTTGTGGTGAGCCAGCGTGTCGTGGCGGCGCAGCGGGTCGAGCCAGCCGTCGGCGACCCGATAGGAGTAGCGCCGGCTCAGCGCCGCGAAGCGAGCCTCGAAACCCTCGGGTGCGACCGAGACGGCCTTGATGCGGACGTCGGGCTCGAGCAGTCCGTTGAGCCGCCGCGCGACGGTCGCCGGTTGCTGATGCCCGAGCAGCGGCCGACGTCGACGTCGACGTGAGCGACCTGGCCGCGCGCGTGCACCCCGGCGTCGGTACGTCCGGCGACCGTGACCAGTGGCGGCACGGGCGCTCGCAGCAACGGTCGCAAGCGCTGCCTCGAGGTCGCCCTGCACTGTGCGCAGGCGTGGTTGCTTCGCCCAGCCTGCGAAACCCGTGCCGTCGTAAGCAAGATCGATCCGGAGTCGAAGCCGATGTTTCGACCGGCTTTGGGCCGTCAGGATTTTCGGGGGAACGAGCGAGCCCGGTCATCCCGTGATCGGGATGGCCGGGCTCGTTGCTCGTTTCTGGGCCAACGTGACCGCTCAGGCCTGATCGTCCTCGGCGGCCTTCTCGGCGGCGGTAGCCGCCTCGTCAGCGATCTCTTCGAACGCGATTGCCTCGCCGGCGACCTCAGCCGACGCATCGTCGCCGATCTCGCCGGCAAGTTCCTCGGCCTTCGCCGCAGCCTCGTCGGCTTCTGCCGCCGCGAGCGCGGCACCCTCGACGTCACCTTCGGCCTCGGCGTCCTCGGCGGCTTCGGCCGCTTCCTCCGCCTTGGCTTCGAGCGCCTCGAGCTCGGCGACCTCGGACGCAGCAACAGCCGGAGCTGCTGCCGCCGTCTTCGCGGCGCGTTCCTTGGCTCCGCGCTTGGTCGCACCGCGAGCCTCGGCCACGACCTGCTCGGCCAGGGCTTCGACCAACTCGATGACCGCCATCGGGGCGTTGTCGCCCTTGCGCGGCCCGAGCTTCACGATGCGGGTGTAGCCACCGGGTCGGTTCGCGTAACGCGGGCCGATCTCGGTGAACAGGCCATGCACCACCGTCTTGTCGCGGACGACGGTCATGACCTGCCGACGCGCGTGCAGGTCACCGCGCTTCGCCTTGGTGACCAGTCGCTCGGCCACCGGACGCAGCCGCTTTGCCTTCGCGAGCGTGGTCGTGATGTGGCCGTGCTCGAACAACGCCGTGGCGAGGTTCGCGAGGATCAGCCGCTCGTGCGACGAGCCTCCGCCGAGGCGGGGTCCCTTCGTGGGCGTGGGCATGTCCGGGCCTTCCTAGGTCGAAATCGTGTCGAGCAGCTCAGAGAAGCGTGCTGCTGCGAGTGGTTAGAGCTGCTCGGTCTCGGCGTAACCCTGGTCGTCGAAGTCGTCGTCGTCGCCGGCGTAGACCACGCTGGTCGGGTCGAATCCGGGAGGCGCGTCCTTCAGGTTCAAGCCCATCTCGATGAGCTTGGCCTTGACCTCGTCGATCGACTTCGCACCGAAGTTGCGGATGTCGAGCAGGTCGGCTTCGCTGCGCGAGACCAGCTCGCCGACCGTGTGGATGCCTTCGCGCTTGAGGCAGTTGTACGACCGCACCGTGAGGTTGAGGTCTTCGATCGGCAACGCGAGGTCGGCGGCGAGCGCGGCGTCGGTCGGTGACGGGCCGATGTCGATGCCCTCGGCGTCGATGTTCAGCTCGCGGGCGAGACCGAACAACTCGACGAGCGTCTTGCCTGCACTGGCGACGGCGTCGCGCGGGCGCATGCACGGCTTGGTTTCGACGTCCACGATGAGCTTGTCGAAGTCGGTGCGCTGCTCGACACGGGTCGCCTCGACCTTGAACGTGACCTTCAAGACCGGCGAGTAGATCGAGTCGATCGGGATGCGGCCGATCTCGTGGCTCGGCTGCTTGTTGCCGTTGGCCTGCACGTAACCGCGGCCGCGCTCGACGGTGAGCTCGATCTCGAGCTTGCCCTTGCCGTTCAGTGTCGCGATCTTCAGCTCGGGGTTGTGCACCTCGACGCCGGCGGGCGGCGCGATGTCGGCGGCGGTGACGTCGCCGGGGCCCTGCTTGCGCAGGTACATGACGACGGGCTCGTCGTGCTCGCTGGAGACAACGAGCTCCTTGATGTTCAGGATGATCTCGGTGACGTCTTCCTTGACACCGGGAACGGTCGAGAACTCGTGAAGCACGCCCTCGATGCGGATGCTGGTGACGGCCGCGCCGGGGATCGACGACAGCAGCGTGCGCCGAAGCGAGTTGCCGAGCGTGTAGCCGAAGCCGGGCTCGAGGGGTTCGATGACGAAGCGCGAACGAACGTCGTCGACGCCGTCTTCACTGATGGTCGGGCGCTGTGCGATGAGCACGATTTCCTCCGGTTCTCGGGGCGACCGCTATATGACGCCGCGAGTAGATGAATTACGAACTACTTGGAGTAGAACTCGACGATCAGCTGCTCTTGCACCTGAGTGTCGATGACCTGCCGTACCGGCAACGAGTGCACGAGCACGCGCAACCGGCTTGGCAGTACTTCGAGCCACGCTGGCGCCGGCTTCTCGCCGGCGACGGCGCGCGCGATGATGAACGGGTCGAGTTCGCGGGACTTCTCGGCTACCTCGACGATGTCGCTCTCGGAGACCCGGTAGCTCGGGATGTCGACCCGGTGGCCGTTGACCAGGAAGTGGCCGTGGCGCACGAACTGGCGCGCCTGGTCACGACTGGACGCAAATCCCGAACGGTAGACGACGTTGTCGAGACGGCTCTCGAGGATGCGAAGCAGGTTCTCGCCGGTTCGACCCGACTTGCCGCTCGCCTCTTCGTAGTAACCGCGGAACTGCTTTTCGAGGACGCCGTAAATGCGCGCGCACTTCTGCTTCTCGCGCATCTGCAACAGGTACTCGCTGTCCTTGGTGCGACCGCGACCGTGCTCGCCCGGCGGGTAGGGGCGGATCTCGATCGGGCACTTCGGAGAGTCGCACTTGGCGCCCTTGAGGAAGAGCTTGGTCTTCTCCCGACGGCATCGCTTGCAGTCGGGGCCGGTGTACCTGGCCATGGTCAGACCCTCCGGCGCTTCGGCGGACGGCACCCGTTGTGGGGTACCGGTGTGACGTCTTGAATCGAGCCGACCTCGAGGCCGACAGCCTGCAGCGATCGGATCGCGGTCTCGCGGCCGGAGCCGGGACCCTTCACGAAGACGTCGACCTTGCGCATGCCGTGCTCCTGCGCCCGGCGGCCCGCCGATTCGGCGGCCATCTGGGCAGCGAAGGGCGTCGACTTGCGCGACCCCTTGAATCCGACGTGGCCGGCACTGGCCCACGCGATCACGGCACCGGTCGGGTCGGTGATCGACACGATCGTGTTGTTGAACGTGCTCTTGATGTGAGCGTGGCCGTGGGCCACGTTCTTCTTTTCCTTGCGGCGCACTTTCTTCACGCCGGCGCCTTGTTGGCGCGTCTTCGGTGGCATCTGCTGCTGTGCTCCTGAAAGCTGAGGTCGTCGGACCCGGTCGGCGTCCGAACTGGACTACCGGGACTACTTCTTGCCTGGCTTCTTCTTACCTGCCACGGCCTTGCGCGGGCCCTTGCGGGTACGTGCATTGGTGTGGGTGCGTTGGCCGTGGACAGGGAGCCCTCGGCGGTGCCGGATGCCCTGGTAGCACCCGATCTCGACCTTGCGCCGAATGTCGGCAGCCGTCTCGCGACGGAGGTCTCCCTCGATCTTGTAGTTGGCCTCGATCCATTCACGCAACTTCAGCAGGTCGTCATCAGACACGTCTTTGACGCGTAAGTCGGGGCTGACGCCGGTGTTGACCAGCGTCTCGGTCGCACGGGTGCGGCCGATGCCGAAGATGTAGGTGAGCGCGATCTCGAGCCGCTTGTCGCGGGGGAGGTCGACGCCGACGAGACGTGCCATACGGGGGCGTACTCCTAGCTGTTCGCGGAGGTCCTCCAAGTCACGTCCCGAGCTGCCCAGCTCGGGCCCCGGCCTCCGACCGGGGGTACGGCGTCCAATATCGGACGCCGGTTGTGACCTGCGTTTGGTGCTGTCTATCCGTTAGTGCGGACTAACCTTGCCGCTGCTTGTGGCGGAGGTTTTCGCAAATCACCATGACGCGGCCGTGGCGACGAATCACCTTGCACTTGTCACAGATCTTCTTGACGCTCGGCTTGACCTTCATGACGTCTCTTCTACTTGTAGCGGTAAACGATGCGGCCGCGGGTGAGGTCGTACGGGCTGAGTTCGACGACCACTCGATCACCGGGAAGGATGCGGATGTAGTGCATGCGCATCTTGCCGCTGATGTGAGCGAGCACCTTGTGACCGTTGGCGAGCTCGACCCGAAACATCGCGTTCGGGAGCGGTTCGACAACCTGGCCCTCGATCTCGATGGCCCCGTCTTTCTTCGCCATATCCTCCGCGTTCCGTAGCCTGTTCTTGCTTCTGAATGACTGCGCCACACACGCATGTCGGCACACGTCTGCCCGGCTCTCCGATTGAGAGGCTCGAAGAGCTGAAGCTGAGCGCGAACCGAGTCCAAAGTCTACGCGAGGAGCCCCGCGAAAGCGAAACCGGCGGCTCCGGCTAGCAGCTCCGACGGGACCGCGGGCTGGTAGCCCGGCTTCGCCACGTCCCCCGTCGTCCCGGCGTCCGAACACGCCGAGGGTCATGCTCAGGCAGACCGCGCCGTAGACCCCGACCGGCCAGATCGGCCAATAGTTCGAGAAGCCGCCCGAGACCCCGGTCAGCAGCCAGATCGTCGTGAGCACGATGGTCATCGACGCCCAGCCCGTCCAGATCCGGCGCATTTCAGAGCCAAAGCTGCGCTGGACGGCGGCAGCGTGCTGCGGCTCGACCTGGTGCGGGTCGGTCCCGGCTGAGGCCAGCGAGCCACCCGCTGGCGGCAGGTCGGTGGTGAGCTCGGCCAGCTGGGCCATCGTCTTCGCCGCGTACCCGAGGTCGACCCGCTCGTGGAACTCTTCCGGAGTCAGTCGACCCTGCGCGAAGCTCTCGCGCAACACCTCGATCGTGCGCTCCCGATCGGCGTCCGACGCGCGAACCCCACCCGGACCACCCGTTCCGCTGTCGACCATCGTGCGCCCTGATCAGCCCTTGTGGGCGGCTGCCATGGCTGGGCCGGCCAACCTCGCGACGCCCAGATCCGGCGCTGTGAGCACCTGCGGCCCGCGAGCGGTCACCGCGAACGTGTGCTCGAAGTGGGCGGCCCAGCTGTGGTCGACCGTCACGACGGTCCAGTCGTCATCAAGCGTCACGAGGTGACGCTTGCCCATCATGATCATCGGCTCGACCGCGAGCGTGAGCCCGGGCTGGAGGGTCAGGCCCTTGCCGCGCCGACCCTGGTTGGGCACGTGCGGCTCCTGGTGCATCTGGGTCCCGATGCCGTGGCCGCCGTACTCCTCGACGATCCCGTAGCTGCCCTGCGAGCGGACGTAGGACTCCACGGCGTACCCGATGTCACCGAGCCGCCCGCCCGCGATGCCGGCGCCGATCCCCCGCCACATCGACTCCTCGCAGACGTCGAGCATCCGCTGGATCGCCGGGTCGATGGCGCCGACGCCGACGGTGAAGGCAGCGTCGCCGTGCCAGCCGTCGACCACCGCGCCGCAGTCGATCGAGATGATGTCGCCCTCGCGAAGGACATGGCGCCGATCGGGGACGCCGTGGACGACCTCGTCGTTGACCGACGCACAGATCGTCGCCGGATACGGCACCTGCCCACCCGCGCCGCCGCGGTATCCCTTGAAGTTCGAGGTGGCGCCCGCGTCGCGGATCACCCGCTCGGCGATGGCATCGAGGTCGGCGGTCGTGACCCCGGAGCGATCGCGGCGCGCATCGCGTCGAGCGCAGCGCTCACGACCAGACCCGCCGCGCGCATCTTGGCGATCTCGGCCTCGGTCTTGATGTGGATCATCGTTCTCCGTTCGATGCAACTCATAGCTCAGTGCAACAGCTCAGTCGCTCCAGTGCCGTAGCGATGCGACCGCTCGAGCGGTGACGTCCTCGACCGGCCCGGTCGCGTCGATGCCTTCGAGCAGACCCCGCCCGGCGTAGTAGCCCACGAGCGGCGCGGTCTGGTCGGCGTAGACCTCGAGCCGATGCCGGATCGTCTCCTCGCGGTCATCGTCGCGCTGGAACAGCTTGCCACTGCAATGGTCGCAGATTCCGGGCACGGCCGGCGGGTCGAAAAGCTCGTGCCAGACGTGCGCGCACTCCTGACACGTGCGGCGACCAGAAAGCCGGCGCACGACCTCGTCGTCGTCGACGACGAGCTCGAGGACGACCGACAGCGAGGTGCCCATCTGCGGCGAGCATCTCGTCGAACGCCTCGGCCTGCGACTTCGTGTGCGCGGGAAGCCGTCGAGCAGGAACCCGTCGCGCGCGTCGCCCTCGTCGAGGCGTTCCCTGACCATCGCGATGGTCACTTCGTCGGGTACCAGGTCCCCGGCGTCCATGTAGCGCTTTGCTTCGTCACCCAGCGCCGTGCCTTGGGTGACGTGCATACGGAAGATGTCGCCCGTCGAGATCTTGGGCACCGACAGATGGGAAGCGATGAACTGAGCCTGGGTCCCCTTGCCTGCGCCCGGCGGACCCACCAGGACCAGTCTCACTACCGGAGGAAGCCCTCGTAGTTGCGCAGCATGAGCTGGCTCTCGATCTGCTTCACGGTGTCGAGGCCGACACCGACGATGATCAGAACCGAGGTGCCGCCGAACGGGAACTGCTGCGAGCTTCCGATGATCGACAGCGCCAGCTCAGGTATGACGGCGATCAACGCCAGGTAGGTCGCGCCGGGGACCGTGATGCGGGACAGGATGTAGGTGAGGTACTCGGCGGTCGGGCGGCCTGGCCGGATACCGGGGATGAAGCCGCCGTACTTCTTCATGTTGTCGGCGACTTCGTCGGGGTTGAACGTGATCGCGACGTAGAAGAACGTGAAGAAGATGATCAGCGCCGCGTAGAGCAACAGGTAGGTCGCGTGCCCGTTCGGCGACAGGTAGTTCGTCACGAACTGCGTGAACCCGATGTTGCCGCTCCAGACCCTGGTCAGCAGCGACGGGATATAGAGCAGGGACGACGCGAAGATGACCGGGATGACACCCGCTTGGTTCACCTTCAACGGCAGGTAGGTCGACGTGCCGCCGTACATGCGGCGGCCGATCATGCGTTTCGCGTACTGCACCGGTATTCGGCGTTGCGCCTGCTCGACGAACACGATGGCCGCGATGATGACCGCGCCCACGACGATCACCATCAAGAAGGTGAAGAGACCCTTGGTCTGCCGGATGCTGTTGAGCTCGGCGGGGAACCGCGCGGCGATCTGGGTGAAGATCAGGATCGACATTCCGTTGCCGATGCCGCGGTCGGTGATGAGCTCGCCGAGCCACATGATGATCGCGGTGCCTGCGGTCATCGTCAGGACGATGGTCAGGATCACCTGCCAGCCGTCATTGGGAATGATCGGCGTGTTGCAGCCGGTGAAGATCTGACCCGGCGTGCGGGCGAGCGCGACGAACGCCGACGACTGAAGGATCGCGAGACCGATCGTGAGGTACCGCGTGTACTGCGTCAGCTTCGCCTGACCGGACTGGCCCTCCTGCTTCAACCGCTCGAGCCGCGGGATCACCACGACGAGCAGCTGGATGATGATGCTCGACGTGATGTAGGGCATGATGCCGAGCGCCAAGATCGACAGCTTGAGCAACGCGCCACCGCTGAACAGGTTGATCAGCGTGTAGACGTTGGCGTTGTTGCCGCCGGTGACCTGGACAAGACAGGCGTGGATGTTCGTCTCTGAAACGCCCGGCGCGGGGATCGCGCTGCCCAAGCGGAAGAGCAGCACGATGAAGAGCACGAACAGCATCTTCTTGCGCAGGTCAGGCGTGCGGAACGCCTGCCCGAAGGCCCTGAGTAGGGCGTAGTTCACGATTCCTCCTGCGCACCTGCGTTTGAGCATCCAGCTGTCGTGCACGAGCCTGAAACTGCCCGGGGGAAACGCAAACCGGCTACCGGCGCCCGCTCCGTGACTGTAACGCACCAGTCCGGCTCGGGGCGGCCCAGAGCTTCCTTACAGCTTGGTAGCGCTTCCTCCGGCGGCCTCGATCTTGTCTTTCGCGGACGCCGAGAACCCGTGCGCGCTGACCTGGAGCTTGACGCCGATCTCGCCGTCGCCAAGTACCTTGACCAGCTCGCCCTTGCGCACCGCACCCTTCGCGACCAGGTCTTCTGGAGTGACCGCACCGCCCTTGGGATAGTGCGCGGCGATCCACTCGAGGTTCACGACCTGGTACTCGGTTCGGAAACGGTTCGTAAAGCCCTTGAGCTTGGGCAGCCGCATGTGAAGCGGCATCTGCCCGCCCTCGAAACGCTCGGGTACCTGGTAGCGCGCCTTGGTGCCCTTGGTACCGCGACCCGCGGTCTTGCCCTTCGAGGCTTCGCCTCGACCGACTCGGGTCTTGGGCTTGTGCGAGCCAGGGGCGGGCCGCAAGTGGTGAACCTTCAGCACTCCCGCGGCGCGCGGCGTCGCTTCCGCCTCGGCGGTCGCGGCAGCCTTCTTCGGCTTGCTCGTGGTCCCTGTGGTGTCTGCCATCGTCACTCAACCTCCTCAACGGCAACGAGATGCGTCACCGTTTTGATCATGCCGCGAATCTCGGGACGGTCTTCCTTGACCACGGTGTCGCGCATCCGCTTCAGACCGAGAGTGCGCAAGGTGTTGCGCTGCCTACTCGTGCCGCCGATCTCGGATCGGGTCTGGGTGACCTTCAGCCGGCCCATCTCAGGCTCCCATCCCAGCCGCGCGGGCGCGCAAGAGCGCAGCCGGTGCGACATCTTCGAGCGGCAGTCCGCGGCGCGCCGCGACTTCCTCCGGACGCATGAGGCCCTTCAGTGCGGCCACCGTGGCGTGCACCACGTTGATCGCGTTGTCGGAGCCGAGTGACTTCGACAGCACGTCGTGAATCCCGGCGCACTCGAGCACCGCTCGCACCGGACCGCCGGCGATAACGCCGGTACCAGGGCTCGCGGGACGCAGCAGCACGACACCCGCGGCAGCCTCGCCGGTGATCGGGTGCGGAATCGTGTGTTGGATCCTCGGCACCTTGAAGAAACTCTTCTTCGCCTCTTCGACACCCTTGGCGATCGCGGCCGGCACTTCCTTGGCCTTGCCGTATCCGATGCCGACGCTGCCGTCACCGTCGCCGACGACGACGAGTGCGGTGAAGCTGAATCGCCGACCACCCTTGACGACCTTGGCGACGCGGTTGATCGCGACGACGCGCTCGATGTACTGGGTCTTCTCGGCCGCGCCTTCGGGACGACGGCTGTCGCGACGGTTATCACGGCGACCGTCGCCACTGCCTGCACTTGCCCCTGCGGCACCGGCGCCGGCGCCTGCGGCCCCACCTGGTCCGCGGCGCTGTGGTCCTGGCATTAGACGTTCCTCTTCTCGACGTGCATCGTCGTACGGCTCGTTCTGTTCGTGGTCACAGCGTCAGTCCACCTTCACGAGCGCCGTCGGCGATTGCCGCGACCCTGCCGTGGTACTGGAAGCCGCCGCGGTCGAACACGACGGGTCCGACGCCCGCAGCGGTGGCCCGCTTCGCAATCAGTTCGCCGACCTTGCGTGCCTTGGCGGTCTTGTCGCCCTTGGTCGCGCGCACATCGGCCTCCATCGTCGACGCCGAAGCGAGCGTGCGGCCGGTCGTGTCGTCGACGACCTGCGCGAACACGTGCCGCGTCGAACGGTTCACGACGAGCCGTGGACGCAGCGCAGTGCCGGAGACCTTCTTGCGCACGCGGAAGTGCCGGCGCGAAATGAGCGCCGCCTTGGTGGATCCACGCGCCTTGCGGCGGCTGATCAATCCAACGGGCATGACTACTTACCAGCCTTTCCGACCTTGCGGCGCACGACTTCACCCTGGTACCGAACGCCCTTGCCCTTGTAGGGCTCCGGCTTGCGCAACTTGCGGATGTTCGCCGCAACCTCGCCGACCTGCTGCTTGTCGATCCCACGCACCACGAACCTGGTCGGCGCCTGCACCTCGAACGTGATGCCTTCGGGTGCGGGAATGTTGACCGGGTGCGAGAACCCGAGGGCGAATTCGAGATCCGAGCCCTTGGCCTGCACGCGATAGCCGGTGCCGACGATCTCGAGGGTCTTGGAGAAACCGTCGGTCACCCCGGTCACCATGTTGGCGACCAGCGTGCGGCTGAGACCGTGGCGCTCCTTGCTCCGCTTCTCATCGTCAGGGCGAGTGACGTGCAACGCACCGTCGTCGCCCTTCTCGATGAGGATGGGCTCGGCGAGCGTGTGCGTCAGCGTGCCCTTCGGGCCTTTGACCGTGACAACGCGGTCGGTGATGTCGACGTCGACCCCGCTGGGAACAGGGATCGGAAGTCTTCCGATACGGGACATGAGTTCGTCTCTTCCTGTTACCAGACGTAGGCGAGGACTTCCCCGCCTACTCCACGCTTTGCGCACTGCTTGTCGGTCAGCAGCCCGCCCGATGTCGAGATGATGGCAATGCCGAGACCGCCGAGAACGCGCGGCAGGTTGGTGCCCTTCGCGTAGACCCGCAGACCGGGCTTGCTGACGCGACGGACGCCGGCGATCGAACGCTCGCGGTTCGGGCCGTACTTCAGCTCGACGACGAGGTTCTTCGCCGCGACGTGGCCTTCGACGTCCTCGACGTGCCAGCCGGCGATGTAGCCCTGCTCTTTGAGGATGTCGGCAACGTGCGTCTTGATCTTGGAATACGGAATCGGCACGTTGTCGTGGTACGCGTGGTTCGCATTGCGCACTCGCGTCAACATGTCCGCGATCGGGTCGGTCATCATGATGTGGCCACATGGCCTTTCTCGCCGTGGTTTCGCCTCGCCATAGATTTCCTTGGCGACCTGCGGCGTAGTGGGGTTTACCAGCTGCTCTTTGTGATGCCGGGCAGTTCGCCGCGGTGTGCCATCTCGCGAAGGCAGATGCGGCAGATGCCGAACTTCTTGTACACCGAGTGCGACCGGCCGCACCGGTTGCACCGGGTGTAACCGCGCACCTTGAACTTTGGCTTCGCGGCCGCCTTGATCTTCAGTGCGTTCTTCGCCATCAGTTCTCCTTGAAGGGGAAGCCGAGCAGGCGAAGAAAGGCGCGCCCCTCGTCGTCGGTCTTCGCGGTCGTGACGACCGTGATGTCCATGCCGCGGAAGCGATCGATCTTGTCCTGGTCGATCTCGTGGAACATGACTTGCTCGGTGAGACCGAACGTGTAGTTGCCGTGGCCGTCGAACTGCCGCGGCGACAAGCCGCGGAAGTCGCGGATGCGGGGCAGCGCGAGGGCGAGCAACCGGTCGAGGAACTCCCACATGCGGTCACCGCGCAGCGTGACGTGGCAACCGATCGCCATGTTCTCGCGCAGCTTGAACTGGGCGATCGACTTCTTCGAGCGGGTGACCTGCGGCTTCTGGCCGGTGATCGTCGTCAGGTCGCGCACGGCGCCGTCGATCAGCTTGGCGTCACGCGCAGCCTCGCCGACACCCATGTTGACGACAACCTTGGTGAGGCCGGGGATCTGCATGACGTTCTCGTAGCCGAACTGCTCACGCAGCTGCCCGGCGATCTCGTCGCGGTAGCGCTGCTTGAGGCGCGGAATGCGTGCTCGCCTTGGGCGCTTCGATGGTGGTGGTCGTCATGTCCTGATCCTCAGATTTCCTTGCCGCATTTTTTGCAGATCCGCACCGGAATCGTCTTGCCGGTGTTCTCGTTCAGCACCTGCCGACGTCCGATGCGCGTCGCCTTGTCACATTCGGGGCACACGACCATGACGTTGCTGACGTGGACCGGCGCTTCCTGCGTGACGATGCCACCGGTCTTCGCGCCACGGGTGGTCGACGTGACCTTCGTGTGCTTGCGAATGCGGTTGACACCCTCGACCAGGACGCGCTCGCGGCCAGGGTCGGTCTCGATGACCTTGCCCTTGAAACCGCGGTCCTTGCCGGAGATCACCTGCACGGTGTCACCCTTGCGAACCTTCAGGCCTGCCATGACTTACAACACCTCCGGGGCGAGCGAGATGATCCGCATGAACTTCTTCTCGCGCAGCTCGCGGCCCACCGGGCCGAAGATGCGGGTTCCACGCGGATCGCCGCCGTCCTTGATGAGGACCGCGGCATTCTCGTCAAACTTGATGTACGAGCCGTCGGCGCGACGGCGCTCTTTCACAGTACGCACAACGACGGCCTTGACGACGTCGCCCTTCTTGACGCCGGCACCCGGCAACGCGTCCTTGACCGTGGCCACGATGACGTCGCCGATTCGCGCGTAGCGACGACCCGAGCCCCCGAGCACGCGGATGCACAAGATCTCTTTCGCACCCGTGTTGTCGGCGACGCGCAGTCGCGACTCCTGCTGAATCACTGTGACTCCCGATCGTTTGTTTTCTGGCCCAACTGCGGTCTGTGGGTGATGCGGACTACTTGGCCTTCTCGAGGATCTCGACGACGCGCCAGCGCTTGGTTGCCGACAACGGCCGGGTCTCCATCAGGAGAACGCGATCGCCGATGCCGGCCGTGCTGGCCTCGTCGTGGGCGTGAAGCTTGCTCGTGCGGCGCAGAACCTTGCCGTACAAGGGGTGCTTGACGCGGTCTTCGACTGCGACGACGACGGTCTTCTCCATCTTGTCGCTGATCACCAGACCCTCGCGGGTCTTGCGGAAGCCACGCTTCTCGTCGGCCTCGTCAGCCACCTTCGCAGTGCCGTTCAGACCCTTCTCGCTCATGCCACATCCTCGTCGTGCTTGATGACGATCCCGAGCTCGATCTCACGCATGACCGTGTAGATGCGAGCGATTTCCTTGCGCACGGAGTTCAACCGTCCGTGACTTTCGAGCTGGCCTGAGGCGTACTGGAACCGCAGCTTGAACAGCTCTTCTTTAGCCTCGTGCAGCTTCGTCACCAGCTCGTCGTTCTCGAGCGTGCGCAGGTCATTCGCGTT
Organism: uncultured Actinomycetes bacterium; assembly: GCA_963809135.1. GTDB lineage: Bacteria > Actinomycetota > Actinomycetes > Acidothermales > Acidothermaceae > PALSA-607. The sequence goes on along the minus strand of CAWEIG010000008.1, from coordinate 107,020 downwards.
GGTCATGACGCCTCCCCGACCTCGCGCCGGATGAACCGGCACTTCATCGGCAACTTGTGCATGGCGCGCCGCATCGCTTCACGAGCGATGGGCTCGGGAACTCCAGCCAGTTCGAACATGACCCGGCCGGGCTTGACGTTGGAGATCCACCATTCCGGCGAACCCTTGCCTGAACCCATGCGGGTCTCGGCCGGCTTCTTCGTCAGCGGACGGTCGGGATAGATGTTGATCCAGACCTTGCCACCACGCTTGATGTGGCGGGTCATCGCGATACGCGCGGACTCGATCTGCCGGTTCGTCACGTACGCGGGCTCCAACGCCTGAATACCGAACTCACCGAACGCGATGCGAGTGCCGCCGGTCGCTGCACCCGTACGACCAGGGTGGTGCTGCTTGCGGTGCTTGACCCTGCGAGGAACGAGCATCGATCAGCCCTCCTCTTCCGGCGCCGCGGTCGGGGCAGCGGGGGCCTGCGGTTTCAGCGCTGTCAGTCGTCTCAGCAGCGGCTTCCATCGCGGGGTCTTCGATGGCGGACGGCGCTGCTGGCGCGTGGGTCGCAACGGGTGCCGACGGCACCGGCGCTGCGGGCGCCTCCACAACTGCAGCCTCTGCGGCGGGGGCTTCGAGCGACGAGGGCGCTTCGGCGACGGGCGCTTCGACGACGGCTTCCGCCACGGGCGCTTCGACGACGGGCGCTTCGACGACCGCCGTCTCGGCTACTGGCTCGGCTACTGGCTCCGGGACGACTGCGGCCGGCTCGAACCCGGGCACCTCGACGGTCTCGACGGCAGCCGGGATCGCCTCGCGCACTGGGCGAGCAGCGCGTGGCGCGCGAACCGGACGGCCGGCGGGCACGCGCGGCGGGATCCGGCCGGGGATCGCGCCAGCCTCGTACTCGGGACGCCCAACGACGACATCGCCCTTGTAGATCCAGACCTTGACGCCGATGCGACCGAACGTGGTGCGTGCCTCGTAGAAGCCGTAGTCGATGTCGGCCCGCAGCGTGTGCAGCGGAACGCGACCCTCGCGGTAGAACTCGGTGCGGCTCATCTCGGCACCACCGAGGCGCCCGGAAACCTGCACCCGGATGCCCTTCGCGCCCGACTTCATCGCGCTCTGCATCGCCTTGCGCATGGCACGACGGAACGACACGCGCTGCGTGAGCTGCTCTGCGACGCCCTGCGCGACCAATTGCGCATCGATCTCGGGGTTCTTGACCTCGAGGATGTTCAGCTGAACCTGCTTGCTTGTCAGCTTCTCGAGGTCGCCGCGAATCCGGTCGGCCTCAGCACCGCGGCGTCCGATAACAATGCCTGGACGTGCAGTGTGGATGTCGACGCGAACCCGATCGCGGGTGCGCTCGATCTCAACGCGCGAGATGCCTGCGCGTTCCATGCCCTTCGCCATCATGCGGCGAATGGCGACGTCTTCTTTCACGTAGTCCCGATACAGCTTGTCGGCGTACCACCTGCTCTTGAATTCGGTGGTGATGCCGAGCCGGAACCCGTGCGGGTTGACCTTCTGGCCCACTAGCGGGTCCCTTCCTTTCCATCGTCCTTGCGCGCCTTGGCATCTGGTGCCTCAGCAGTCTTCTTGGCCGGTGCGGTCTTCTTGGCCGCCACCTTTTTGGCCGGCTTGACGTCGTCGTGGGCCGCGTGATCGTGATCGGCGTGATCGTGACCCTCGTGGTCGTGACCTTCGTGGTCGTCGTGATCGTGCGCGGCGGTCTTCTTGGCGGCAGCCTTCTTCGCCGGCTTAGCCTCGGCGACCTCGACAGTCTCGACCTCAGTCGGCGCGAGCTCCGTCGTTTCGACGTCCGCTGCCTCGACCGCTGCCTTGGCCGTCTTCTTAGCCGCGGACTTCTTCGCCGGCTTGGCCTCTAGCTCAGGAGCCTTCTCCTGTACCGCACGCACCCGCGGCGTCGTAGCGACCACAATCGGCGTCCGGACTCGCTTTGGCACCGAGCGCTTGTTGGCTTGCGTCTCCAGCTCGGCCGACCACGACTCGACCTCGATGGTGATGTGACTTGTCCGCTTGCGAATCCGGTACGCGCGCCCTTGCGCACGCGGGCGGAACCGCTTCATCGTCGGACCCTCGTCGACGTAAGCGGCCGACACGACAAGGTCTTCGACCTCGAGGCGCTCGTTGCGGATGCCCGCGGCGTAGCGCGCATTCGCGATCGCACTTTCGAGCACCTTGTACACGGGCTCGCTGGCCGACTGCGGGGTGAACCGCAGCACCGACAACGCCTCGTCGGCAGGAAGGCCGCGCACGAGGTCGACGACGCGACGCGCCTTCATCGGCGTCACGGTCGAATAGCGAAGCTTCGCGTGTGCGCGAACAATCGGGCCGGTCGTGTTGAGAGTCGATGCGTTAGCCACGACGCGCTCTCCGATCGTCCTTCACGTGACCGCGAAACGTCCGGGTCGGCGCGAACTCGCCCAGCTTGTGGCCGACCATCGACTCGGTCACGAACACCGGCACATGCTTGCGCCCGTCGTGCACCGCGATGGTGTGACCGAGCATGTCGGGCACGATCATCGAGCGGCGTGACCACGTCTTGATGACGTTCTTGGTGCCCTTCGTGTTCTGAACGTCCACCTTCTTTTGGAGGTGGTCGTCGACGAAGGGTCCCTTCTTCAGGCTGCGCGGCATCGCGGGGAACTCCTAGCGCTTCTTGTTGGACTTGCGACGGCGGACGATGAGTTTGTCGCTCGCCTTGTTAGGACGACGGGTGCGGCCTTCGGGCTGGCCCCACGGGCTGACCGGGTGACGGCCACCGGAGGACTTGCCCTCGCCACCACCGAGCGGGTGGTCGACTGGGTTCATGGCAACACCGCGGACGGTCGGGCGCTTGCCCTTCCAGCGCATGCGACCGGCCTTGCCCCAGTTGATGTTCGACTGCTCGGCGTTGCCGACCTCGCCGACGGTTGCGCGGCAGCGGACGTCGACGTTGCGAATCTCACCCGACGGCATGCGCAGCTGAGCGAGTGCGCCTTCCTTGGCGACAAGCTGGACACTGGTGCCGGCTGATCGGGCGATCTTCGCGCCTCCACCGGGCCGAAGCTCGATGGCGTGGACGACGGTGCCGACCGGGATGTTGCGCAGCGGGAGGGTGTTGCCGGGCTTGATGTCACTGCTCGGGCCAGCCTCGACGCGATCACCCTGCTGGAGCTTCGCCGGCGCGATGATGTAGCGCTTCTCACCGTCGGCGTAGTGCAGCAGCGCGATGCGCGCGGTGCGGTTCGGGTCGTATTCGATGTGGGCGACCTTGGCGGGCACGCCGTCCTTGTCGTCACGACGGAAGTCGATGAGCCGGTACGCGCGCTTGTGACCGCCACCTTGGTGGCGGACCGTGACCCGGCCGTGGACGTTGCGGCCGCCCTTGGAATGCAGCGGCCGCACCAGCGACTTCTCCGGCTCCGTCCGAGTGATCTCGACGAAGTCGGCGACGCTGGCGCCACGACGACCGGAGGTCGTCGGCTTGAACTTGCGAATACCCATCGCTTCTTTTCCTTCAGTCTCATCGTGATGGCCGGTCAGGAGACCGGACCACCGAAGATGTCGATGCGGTCGCCGGCCACCAGCGTCACGATTGCCCGCTTGGTGTCCTTGCGCTTGCCGAATCCACCGCGGGTGCGCTTGCGCTTGCCCTTGCGGTTCATCGTGTTGACGTCGGTGACCTTCACGCCGAAGACCTGCTCCACGGCGATCTTGATCTGGCTCTTGTTCGCGTCGGGGTCGACAAGGAACGTGTACTTGTTCTCGTCGAGGAGCCCGTAGCTCTTCTCCGAGATCAGCGGCGCGTACAGCACGTCGCGCGGGTCGGGGATCATGTCGCGTCCTCCGCGGTTTCGTCAGCGTCGACGGTCGCGGTCTCGACTGCCGCAGTCTCGGCGCCGACCGGCGAGCCACTTGCGCGGCTCACGTAGGTCTTGAGCGCGCCCTCGGTGAACACGACGTCGTCGGAGACCAGCACGTCGTAGGTGTTGAGCTGGTCTTCGACCAGGAGGTGGACGCCGCCGACGTTGCGCAGGCTCTTCCAGGTCAGGTCGTCGGCACGCTCGAGCACGATGAGCACGCGGTGCTGCTCGCCGGTGACGACGGCCGCGAGCGCAGCGAGTGCCGACTTCGTCGACGGGCCTTCGCCCTCACCGAAGCCCGGCAGCACGTGGAGACGTCCGCCGCGAGCGCGGTCAGACAAGGCAGCGCGCAGCGCGGCGGCCTTCATCTTCTTGGGCGTGCGCTGCTCGTAGTTGCGCGGGTTGGGTCCGTGGGCGACGCCACCGCCGGCGAACTGCGGGGCACGCGTCGAACCCTGGCGAGCGCGGCCGGTGCCCTTCTGGCGGTACGGCTTGCGACCGCCACCCGAAACCTCGCCACGGGTCTTCGCGTCGTGCGTGCCCTGGCGGGCGGCAGCGAGCTGCGCGACGACGACCTGGTGGATCAACGGGATGTTGACCTGGACGTCGAACACGTCAGCAGGTAGCTCGATCTTGCGCGACGTGCCGGCAACGGTGACCGTGGTCATGCGGCACCACCCTTCGCGGCGGTGTGCACGAACACCATGCGGCCGGCGGCACCTGGCACGGCGCCCTTGACCAGGATCAGGTTCGCGTCGGTGTCGATGGCGTGCACGGTCAGGTTCTGCGCGGTCGTCTTGAGGCCACCCATGCGGCCGGCCATCTTCATCCCCTTGAAGACCCGGCTCGGCGTCGCACACGCACCGATGGATCCGGGCGAGCGGTGCTTGCGCTGGGTGCCGTGCGAGCTCGAGAGGCCCTTGAAGTTGTGCTTCTTCATGACGCCAGCGAAGCCCTTGCCCTTGCTGGTGCCGACGACATCGACCTTCTGGCCGGCCGCGAACACGTCGACCGTGATCTCCTGGCCGAGCGTGTACTCGGACGCGTCCTTCGTGCGCACCTCGATGAGGTAGCGACGCGGAGGGACGCCGGCCTTGCGGAAGTGCCCGGTCTCGGGCTTGTTCACGCGACGCGGGTCGACGGCGCCGTAGGCGATCTGGACGGCGGAGTAGCCATCGACGTCCGGCGTGCGGACCTGCGTGACAACGCAAGGTCCGGCCTGGACGACGGTGACCGGAACGATCCGGCCGGCCTCGTCGAAGACCTGCGTCATGCCGAGCTTCTCGCCCAGCACGCCCTTGATTTCGTGAGTCATGTCGTCGAAAGCCTTACAGCTTGATCTCGATGTCGACGCCCGCAGGAAGGTCGAGCCGCATGAGCGAGTCGACCGTCTTGGGTGTCGGATCGAGAATGTCGATGAGCCGCTTGTGGGTGCGCATCTCGAAGTGCTCGCGGCTGTCCTTGTACTTGTGGGGCGAACGGATGACGCAGTAGATGTTCTTCTCCGTCGGCAGCGGCACCGGGCCAGCAACCTGCGCACCAGTACGCGTCACCGTCTCGACGATCTTGCGCGCCGAAGAGTCGATGACCTCGTGGTCGTAGGCCTTGAGCCTGATGCGGATCTTCTGTCCCGCCATGGTGATCCTGTCTGTTCGTTCGTGCTGCTGCGATCGGAGCGTGCTGAGCGATTTGGTGCTTACAAGGTTCGGCGGCCGGGGTTGCCACCCCGGCCGCCGGACCCTGCTACTTGAGGATCTTGGTGACGCGACCTGCACCGACGGTGCGGCCACCCTCGCGGATGGCGAAGCGCAGGCCCTCTTCCATGGCGATCGGCTGGATCAGCTGAACCGTCATCTCGGTGTTGTCGCCCGGCATGACCATCTCGGTGCCCTCAGGCAGGTCGACGACGCCGGTGACGTCCGTGGTGCGGAAGTAGAACTGCGGACGGTAGTTGTTGAAGAACGGGGTGTGGCGGCCGCCTTCGTCCTTGGACAAGACGTAGACGTTGGCCTCGAACTGCGTGTGCGGCGTGATCGAGCCGGGCTTGCACACGACCTGACCGCGCTGCACGTCCTCGCGCTTGGTGCCACGAAGCAGCACACCGACGTTGTCGCCGGCGCGGCCCTCGTCGAGCAGCTTGCGGAACATCTCGACGCCGGTGACCGTGGTGCTCGAGGTCTTCTCGGCGATGCCGACGATCTCGATGGTCTCGCCGACCTTGACGATGCCGCGCTCGATACGACCGGTGACGACCGTGCCGCGACCGGTGATCGTGAAGACGTCCTCGATCGGCATCAAGAACGGCTTCTCGATCTCGCGAACCGGCTCGGGGATGTTGCTGTCGCACGCCGCGAGCAGTTCCATGATCGACTCGGCCCACTTGGCGTCGCCCTCGAGCGCCTTCAGCGCCGAGACGCGAACCACGGGGACGTCGTCGCCCGGGAACTCGTACTGGCTCAGCAGCTCGCGGACTTCGAGCTCGACGAGCTCGAGGATCTCCTCGTCGTCGACCACGTCGGCCTTGTTCAGGGCAACGACGATGTACGGGACGCCGACCTGGCGGGCGAGGAGCACGTGCTCCTTCGTCTGCGGCATCGGACCGTCAGCTGCGGAGACCACCAGGATCGCGCCGTCCATCTGCGCGGCACCGGTGATCATGTTCTTGATGTAGTCGGCATGGCCGGGACAGTCGACGTGGGCGTAGTGCCGGTTGTCGGTCTGGTACTCGACATGCGCGATCGAGATCGTGATACCGCGGGCCTTCTCCTCCGGCGCCTTGTCGATCTGATCGAACGGCGTGAACGGGTTCAGCTCGGGGTGTGCGTCGTGAAGGACCTTGGTGATGGCCGCTGTCAGCGTCGTCTTGCCATGGTCGATGTGACCGATGGTGCCGATGTTGACGTGCGGCTTGGTCCGCTCGAACTTCGCCTTCGCCACTGGATGCTCCTTGAGGACGGATTGCTTCGCCGTACGACGTGCCGGATGGATTGCGGATGACTAACCGCGGTGATTACTCGCCGCGGGCCTTCTTGATGATCTCCTCAGCCACGTTCTTGGGGACTTCGGCGTAGGAGTCGAACTGCATGCTGTAACTCGCGCGCCCCTGAGTGCGGCCGCGCAGGTCACCGACGTAACCAAACATCTCCGACAGCGGAACCAGCGCCCGGACTACCCGGGTACCGGACATCTCATCCATCGACTGGATGATTCCGCGACGACTGTTGATGTCGCCGATGACGTCGCCCATGTAGTCCTCGGGCGTGCGTACCTCGACGGCCATGATCGGCTCGAGCAGCGTGGGGTCGGCCTTGCGGGCCGCCTCCTTGAACGCCATCGAGCCGGCGATCTTGAAGGCCAGTTCGGAGGAGTCGACGTCGTGGAACGCGCCGTCCTGCAAGGTGACCTTGATGTCGACGAGCGGGTAGCCGGCGAGGATGCCGAACTGCAAGCGCCTCCTGGCAACCGGCGTCGACCGCGGGGATGTACTCGCGGGGGATGCGGCCACCGCTGACCTTGTTGACGAACTCGTAGCCCGAGTCGCCCTCGCCGCCGCCGGGCTCGATGTCGATGATGACGCGCGCGAACTGACCTGAACCACCGGTCTGCTTCTTGTGCGTGTAGTCGACCTTCTCGACCTTGCGGCGGATGGTCTCGCGGTAGGCGACCTGCGGCTTGCCGACGTTGGCTTCGACGTTGAACTCGCGCTTCATGCGGTCGACGAGGATGTCGAGGTGCAGCTCGCCCATGCCGGCGATGATCGTCTGACCGGTCTCGTCGTCGGTGTGCACCTGGAACGTCGGGTCTTCCTCGGCAAGGCGCTGAATCGCGACGCCGAGCTTCTCCTGGTCGACCTTGGTCTTCGGCTCGATCGCCACCGAGATGACGGGCGTCGGGAAGATCATGCGCTCGAGAATCACCGGCTTGTCGGGGTCGCACAGCGTGTCGCCGGTCGTCGTGTTCTTCAGACCGGCAACCGCGACGATCGACCCAGCACCCGCCGACGGAATGTCTTCCTGCTTGTTGGCGTGCATGCGCAGAAGACGGCCGATGCGCTCTTTGCGGTCCTTCGTCGAGTTGAGCAGCGCCGCGCCCGTCGTGAGCGTGCCTGAGTAGATACGCAGGTACGTGAGCTTGCCGAGGTACTTGTCGCTCATGATCTTGAACGCGAGCGCCGAGAACGGCTCGGAGTCGCTCGGCTCGCGCCGAACCTCGACCTCTTCGTCGCCCATCTTGTGGCCGATGGTGTCGCCGATGTCGAGCGGGCTCGGCAGGTAGTCGGTGATCGCGTCGAGCATGGGCTGCACGCCCTTGTTCTTGAACGCGCTGCCGCACAGCACCGGGTTGAGCTTGCTGGCGATCGTCGCCCGGCGGATGCCCGCCTGCACCTGCTCGACGGTCGGCTCGACACCGTCGAGGTACTGCTGCATCAACTCGTCGTCTTGCTCCGACAGCGTCTCGATGAGCTTGTCGTGCCACTCGCGCGCAGCCTCAGCGTGGTCGGCCGGGATGTCGACGACGTTGTACGTGTCGCCCTTGCCCTCGCCGGTCCACTCGATGCCCTTCATCTTCACCAGGTCGATGACGCCCTTGAAGTCGCCCTCGACGCCCCACGGCAACTGAATGACGAGCGGGACGGCGTTCAGCCGGGTGATCATCATGTCGACCGTGCGATGGAACTCGGCGCCGACGCGGTCCATCTTGTTCACGAAGCAGATGCGCGGCACGTGGTACTTGTCGGCCTGGCGCCAGACGGTTTCGGACTGGGGCTCGACGCCGGCTACGGCGTCGAACACCGCCACCGCGCCGTCCAATACGCGAAGCGAACGCTCTACTTCGACGGTGAAGTCGACGTGACCTGGGCGTGTCGATGATGTTGATGGTGTGGTCATTCCACATGCAGGTGGTCGCGGCGGACGTGATGGTGATGCCGCGCTCTTGCTCCTGCTCCATCCAGTCCATCGTGGCAGCGCCCTCGTGGACTTCACCGATCTTGTAGTTGATGCCGGTGTAGAAAAGGATGCGCTCGGTCGTCGTGGTTTTGCCCGCGTCGATGTGAGCCATGATCCCGATGTTCCGGACCTTGGCTAGATCTGCCATCACGTCTGTTGCCACTTCTTTGAGCTACTTCCTTCTCTTGTTTGTCTTTACCAGCGGTAGTGCGCGAAGGCCTTGTTCGATTCGGCCATCTTGTGGGTGTCCTCGCGGCGCTTGACGCTCGCGCCCAAGCCATTGCTGGCGTCGAGGAGCTCGTTCATAAGGCGCTCGGTCATCGTCTTCTCGCGGCGAGCCTTGGAGTACCCGACCAGCCAGCGCAGCGCGAGCGTGCTGCCGCGCGTGCCCTTGACCTCCATCGGGACCTGGTAGGTCGCGCCACCGACGCGGCGGCTCTTGACCTCGAGCGTGGGGCGCACGTTGTCGAGCGCGCGCTTGAGGGTGATCACCGGGTCGGTGCCGGTCTTCGCCCGGCAGCCCTCGAGGGCGCCGTAGACGATGCGCTCGGCGAGTGACCGCTTGCCGTTGGTCAGCACCTTGTTGACGAGCGAGGTGACGACCGGCGATCCGTAGACCGGGTCGATGATGATGGGGCGCTTGGTGGCCGGACCCTTGCGGGGCATCTAGCTCTTCTCCTTCTTCGCGCCGTAGCGGCTGCGCGCCTGCTTGCGGTTGCGGACGCCCTGGGTGTCGAGCGAGCCACGAATGATCTTGTAGCGGACGCCGGGCAGGTCCTTCACACGGCCGCCGCGCACGAGCACGATCGAGTGCTCCTGCAGGTTGTGACCGACACCGGGGATGTAGGCCGTGACCTCGATACCGCTCGTCAGCCGGACGCGGGCCACCTTGCGCAGCGCGGAGTTCGGCTTCTTCGGCGTGGTCGTGTAGACGCGCGTGCAGACGCCACGGCGCTGGGGTGAACCCTTGAGCGCCGGGGTCTTGGTCTTGTCGATCTTGTCCTGCCGACCCTTGCGGACCAGCTGCTGGATCGTGGGCATGCGCGCCTTTCAGTGTCCGTGCAGCTTGCTCGTAGTGTGCTGTGCCGTTTCGTACCGATATCGCCGACCCACGCGGTCGGGTGTGTCGCCCGCCCACGCTCCGATCCGCCGAAAACTCGGATCGAGGGTGGTGGCCCTCTCGTACCCGTACCCGATGCGACTCACTCGGACGGCACGAAAGAGCGGCCCGGAGAGCCGGGCACGAGGAGTCAGATTACCCATCGCAGCGACGAAGGTCAAAACCGGGGTGCATCGACCGTTCGTCGGCAGCGGGTCCATTCTAGCCGGACGCCGACACCGCGGCGTCCGGCTAGGGAGTGGTCGACACCGAACTGTGCCCGACCGCCACGAATCCGACCACCACGACGACGAGAAACGCCGTGACGAGCGCGATGTTGACCCAGGAGATGATCGCGCGCCGCGGTCACGAGTCCGAGGCCACCCTTCGTGCCGCCCGACGCGAGGATGTTGCGCTTGGCGACGCCGGCGAGGATCAGCGCGATCACGGCTGGAATGACCGGGCAGATCACGAAGCTCGCGATCGACAAGATGAGCGCGGCGATCGCGTTGCCCTCGTTCGGCGGTGGGCCATAGGCCGGATAGCCGGGTGCCGGGCCGTACCCCGGTGGCGGCCCGTATCCAGGCTGGCCGTAGCCCGGTGCTGGCCCGTACCCGGCTGCCCGGACCCGGGCTGGCCGTATCCGGGCGGCGGCTCGTACGGCGGCTGCGTCATCGCTCCCCCTGAATGCGCGGCACGTTGCCACGTACGCCGACATCGTGGACTATCCGGTCGTCCTCGCGACGTCAACACTCCGCAATCGCGGCCGGACGCCGCGACGCCGGCAACCCTCGGGGACTTGGCGTCGCTCGAGCGACTGAAGACCACCGAAGGTTCGGCAGCCGGGACCGCGCAACAACGTGAGGGGCCGCCCCGAAGGACTGCCCCTCACGTCTAGCTGAGATCTAGCGTGGGTCGAACGCGGCCCTGCCTACTCGGCGGCTTCGCTCCTCCGCTTCGTCCCTCACCGGGGGTCGAAGCGGCCGTAGTCGTACTCCTCGAGCGGCACCGCCTGGCCCGACCCCTGGCCGAACCGCGCGTAGTCGCCGTCGAAGTCGCCGTCGTAGCCGGTCATCGCGTACATGGCCGACTTGGCTTCCTCGGTGGGCTCGACCCGGATGTTGCGGTAGCGGGGCAGGCCCGTACCGGCCGGGATGAGCTTGCCGATGATGACGTTCTCCTTCAGGCCGAGCAGCGGGTCCGACTTGGCGTGGATCGCCGCATCGGTGAGCACCCGCGTCGTCTCCTGGAAGGACGCCGCCGACAGCCACGACTCGGTCGCGAGCGAGGCCTTGGTGATGCCCATCAAAACCGGTCGAGCGGACGCCGGAGTGCCGCCCTCCGCGACAACGCGGCGGTTGCCTTCCTCGAACCGAGGACGCTCGACGAGTTCGCCCGGCAGGAAGTCGGTGTCGCCCGACTCCAGCACGTTCACCCGCTTCAGCATCTGCCGCACGATGATCTCGATGTGCTTGTCGTGGATCGGCACACCCTGGCTGCGGTAGACCTCCTGGACCTCCTGGACCAGGTGGACCTGCACGGCGCGTGGGCCGAGGATCCGCAGCACCTCGTGCGGGTTGACGGTGCCCTCGATCAGCTGCTCGCCGACCTCGACGTGGTCGCCTTCGGCGACGCGCAGCCGCGACCGCTTCGACACCGGGTAGGCAATCTCTTCGGCACCGTCGTCAGGGACGACGACGATCTTGCGCGCCTTGTCGGTGTCTTCGATCTTGACCCGGCCGGTGACCTCGCTGATCGGGGCAACACCCTTGGGGGTGCGTGCCTCGAACAACTCGACGACGCGCGGCAGACCGTGCGTGATGTCTTCACCGGCCACACCACCGGTGTGGAAGGTGCGCATCGTGAGCTGGGTGCCGGGCTCGCCGATCGACTGGGCGGCGATGATGCCGACCGCTTCGCCGACGTCGACGGTCTTGCCGGTCGCCAGCGAGCGGCCGTAGCAAGCCGCGCAGGTGCCGACCTTCGACTCACACGTCAGCACCGACCGGACCTTGAGCTCCTGCACGCCGTGCTCGACGAGCGCGCCGATGCTGAGGTCGCCGAGGTCGCCGCGGGCCTCGCCCACCAACTTGCCGTCGTGAATGATGTCTTCGGCAATCGTGCGGGCGAACACGCTGGTCTCGACCGTCGCCGGCCGCACCAGCACGCCGTCACGACCAGGCGTCGCGATCCGCATCATGATGCCGCGCTCGGTGCCGCAATCCTCCTCGCGGATGATCACGTCCTGAGACACGTCGACAAGACGACGGGTCAGGTAGCCCGAGTCGGCGGTGCGAAGCGCCGTGTCGGCCAGACCCTTACGGGCACCGTGCGTGGAGATGAAGTACTCCAGCACCGACAGGCCTTCACGGAAGTTCGCCTTGATCGGCCGCGGGATGATCTCGCCCTTGGGGTTGGCGACGAGACCACGCATGCCGGCGATCTGCCGCACCTGCATCATGTTGCCGCGCGCGCCGGAGTTGACCATCATCCAGACCGGGTTGTCCTTGGGGAAGTTGCCTTCCATCTCACGGGCAACGTCGGCGGTGGCCTGGGTCCAGATCTCGATGAGCTCCTGACGACGCTCGTCGTCAGTGATGAGCCCACGCTCGAACTGCTTTTGCACCTTGTCGGCCTTGGCCTCGTACTCCTCGAGGATCTCCTGCTTGCGCGGCGGCGTGACGACGTCGGAGATCGAGATCGTGACGCCGGCGCGGGTCGCCCAGTGGAAACCGGCGGCCTTCATCGCGTCGAGCGTCGCGGCCACGACGACCTTCGGGTAACGCTCTGCGAGATCGTTGACGATCGTCGACAGGTCGCGCTTGGAGACCTCGAAGTTCACGAACCGGTAGTCCTCGGGCAACGCGTCGTTGAACAGCGCGCGGCCAAGAGTCGTCTCGACGATGAGCGGCTGACCTGGCTCCCAGTCGTCGGGAGGCGTCCAGCCGTCCTTGCCGTTGTCGACGGCCGGCAGATCCTTCAGCCGGATGCGGATCTTCGCCTGCAGGTGCAGGTCGCCGAGGTCGCGAGCCATGACCGCCTCAGCGGTCGAGGAGAACACCCGACCCTCACCGAGCACACCGTCACGCGCCGTCGTCAGGAAGTAGATGCCGAGCACCATGTCCTGGCTCGGCATCGTCACCGGCCGACCGTCAGCGGGCTTGAGGATGTTGTTCGACGACAGCATCAGGATGCGAGCCTCTGCCTGCGCCTCTGCCGACAGCGGCAAGTGCACGGCCATCTGGTCGCCGTCGAAGTCGGCGTTGAACGCCGCACACACGAGCGGGTGGATCTGGATGGCCTTGCCCTCGACGAGCTGCGGCTCGAACGCCTGGATGCCGAGCCGGTGCAGCGTCGGTGCGCGGTTCAGCAGCACCGGGTGCTCGGTGATGACCTCTTCGAGCACGTCCCACACGACCGAGCGCGCGCGCTCGACCATGCGCTTGGCGCTCTTGATGTTCTGCGCGTGGTTGAGGTCGACGAGCCGCTTCATCACGAACGGCTTGAACAGCTCGAGCGCCATCGCCTTCGGCAGCCCGCACTGGTGCAGCTTCAGCTGCGGACCCACGACGATGACCGAACGCGCCGAGTAGTCGACGCGCTTGCCGAGCAGGTTCTGGCGGAACCGACCCTGCTTGCCCTTGAGCATGTCCGACAGCGACTTCAGCGGCCGGTTGCCCGGACCAGTAACCGGACGACCGCGGCGGCCGTTGTCGAACAACGCGTCGACGGCCTCCTGCAGCATCCGCTTCTCGTTGTTGACGATGATCTCGGGAGCGCCGAGGTCGAGCAGTCGCTTCAACCGGTTGTTCCGGTTGATCACGCGGCGGTAGAGATCATTCAGGTCGGACGTCGCGAAGCGGCCGCCGTCGAGCTGCACCATGGGTCGCAGGTCGGGGGGAATGACCGGTACGCAGTCGAGAACCATGCCCATCGGGCTGTTGCGCGTGTTGAGGAACGCGGACACGACCTTGAGTCGCTTGAGCGCACGCGCCTTCTTCTGGCCCTTGCCGTTCAAGCACAAGTCGCGCAGCACTGCAGCCTCGGCCTCGAGGTCGAACGACTCGAGCCGGTCCTTCAGCGACTGCGCACCCATGCCGCCCTTGAAGTACGCGCCGAACCGGTCGCGCATCTCGCGGTAGAGAACTTCGTCGCCTTCGAGGTCTTGGACCTTCAGGTTGCGGAAGCGGCTGAGCACTTCGTCGAGCCGGTCGATCTCGCGCTGCGCACGCTCGCGAATCTGCCGCATCTCTCGCTCGGCACCTTCGCGAACCTTGCGCTTGGCGTCACTCTTGGCACCCTCGGCTTCAAGCGCCGCAAGGTCTTCCTCGAGCTTCTTCGCCCGCGCATCGACGTCCGCATTCTTGCGGTCTTCGATCTCTTGCCGATCGACCGAGACCTGGGCCTCGATGCTCGGAAGGTCGCGGTGGCGCGCCTCGTCGTCGACCCACGTGATCATGTAGGCGGCGAAGTAGATGATCTTCTCGAGGTCCTTGGGCGCAAGGTCGAGCAGGTAGCCGAGACGGCTCGGCACGCCCTTGAAGTACCAGATGTGGGTGACTGGAGCCGCCAGCTCGATGTGCCCCATCCGCTCACGACGCACCTTGGCACGAGTGACCTCGACGCCGCAGCGCTCGCAGATGATGCCCTTGAAGCGGACGCGCTTGTACTTCCCGCAGTAGCACTCCCAGTCGCGGGTAGGACCGAAGATCTTCTCGCAGAACAGGCCGTCCTTCTCAGGACGCAGCGTGCGGTAGTTGATCGTCTCCGGCTTCTTTACCTCGCCGTGAGACCACTGACGAATGTCGTCAGCAGTGGCGAGGCCGATACGCAACTCATCGAAGAAGTTGACGTCAAGCACAGGTTGTCTTCTCTCTCCTGGTAACCGTCGAACAGGGGGCCGTCTGAACCTCTAGTGCGCTCAGACCTCTTCGACGCTGCTCGGCTCCCGTCGAGACAGATCGATACCGAGCTCTTCCGCGGCGCGGAAGACCTCATCGTCGGTGTCGCGCATCTCCAACGTCATGCCGTCGCTGGACAGCACCTCGACGTTGAGGCACAGCGACTGCATTTCCTTGATCAGCACCTTGAACGACTCGGGGATGCCGGGCTCGGGGATGTTCTCGCCCTTGACGATCGCCTCGTAGACCTTGACCCGGCCAAGGACGTCGTCGGACTTGATCGTGAGCAGCTCCTGCAGCGCGTAAGCCGCGCCGTAAGCCTCGAGCGCCCACACTTCCATCTCACCAAACCGCTGACCGCCGAACTGCGCCTTACCGCCCAGCGGCTGCTGGGTGATCATCGAGTAAGGACCGGTCGAGCGAGCGTGGAGCTTGTCGTCGACGAGGTGGTGCAGCTTCAGGATGTAGATGTATCCGACGCTGACCGCCTCGGGATAAAGCTCGCCGCTTCGCCCGTCCCACAACCGCGCCTTGCCGTTCTCGCCGACCGGGCGCTGCCCGTCGGCGTTCGGCAAGGTCGAGCCGAGCAGGCCGGTGATCTCGTCTTCACGGGCACCGTCGAAGACCGGCGTCGCGACCAACGTGTTCGGCGGAGCTTCGAGCGCGCCGATGTCGGCGAGCCGCTGCTGCCAGCCGTCCTTGCCGCTGGCGTCGACCTTCCAACCGCTCTTCGCGGCCCAGCCAAGGTGCGTCTCGAGAACCTGGCCGACGTTCATGCGGCCGGGCACGCCGAGCGGGTTGAGCACGATGTCGACCGGGGTGCCGTCTTCGAGGAACGGCATGTCCTCTTGCGGCAGGATCTTGGAGATGACGCCCTTGTTGCCGTGCCGGCCGGCCAGCTTGTCGCCGTCGGTGATCTTGCGCTTCTGCGCGACGTAGACCCGCACCAACTCGTTGACGCCGGGCGGCAGCTCGGCGTCGTCACGGGTGAACACCTTGACGTCGATGACCTTGCCCGACTCACCGTGCGGCACCTTCAGCGATGTGTCGCGAACCTCGCGAGCCTTCTCGCCGAAGATCGCGCGCAGCAACCGCTCTTCGGGGGTGAGCTCGGTCTCGCCCTTGGGCGTGACCTTGCCAACGAGAACGTCGCCTGGGACGACGTCGGCACCGATGCGGATGATGCCGCGCTCGTCGAGGTCGGCGAGAACTTCCTCGCTGACGTTCGGGATGTCGCGGGTGATCTCCTCAGGACCGAGCTTGGTGTCACGCGCATCGACTTCGTGCTCCTCGATGTGAATCGAGGAGAGCACGTCGTCTTGCACGAGACGCTGGCTCAAGATGATCGCGTCTTCGTAGTTGTGGCCCTCCCATGGCATGAACGCCACGAGCAGGTTGCGACCAAGTGCCATCTCGCCCTGGTCAGTGCACGGACCGTCGGCGATCGCCGCACCGGCCTCGACGCGCTGACCCTCGCTGACGATCGGGCGCTGGTTGATGCACGTGCCCTGGTTGGAACGACGGAACTTCGCCATGCGGTAGGTCGTGCGGGTGCCGTCGTCGTTCATGACGGTGATCGCGTCGGAGGAGACCTCTTCGACGACACCGGTCTTGGCGGACGTGACGACATCGCCGGCGTCGACCGCGGCACGGAACTCCATGCCGGTACCGACGAGCGGCGCCTCGGACTTCAACAGCGGCACCGACTGGCGCTGCATGTTGGAGCCCATCAGTGCGCGGTTGGCGTCGTCGTGCTCGAGGAACGGGATCATCGCGGTCGCGACCGACACCATCTGGCGCGGTGACACGTCCATGTAGTCGACGGCCGCGGGCGTGACGAAGTCGACCTCGCCACCCTTACGACGGACGAGCACCCGGTCTTCGGCGAAGCCGCCGTCGTCCTTCAACGGCGCGTTGGCCTGCGCGATGACGAAACGGTCTTCTTCATCGGCGGTCAGGTAGTCGACGTCGTCGGTGACCTTGCCCTTGACGGCGCGGCGGTACGGCGTCTCGACGAACCCGAAGGCGTTGATGCGACCGTGCGTCGCGAGCGATCCGATCAGGCCGATGTTCGGGCCTTCGGGAGTCTCGATGGGGCACATGCGGCCGTAGTGACTTGGGTGGACGTCGCGGACTTCGAAACCGGCACGCTCACGTGACAGACCGCCGGGGCCAAGCGCCGACAGCCGGCGCTTGTGGGTGAGGCCGGCCAGCGGGTTGGTCTGGTCCATGAACTGGCTGAGCTGCGAAGTTCCGAAGAACTCCTTGATGCTCGCCACCACCGGGCGGATGTTGATCAGGGTCTGCGGCGTGATCGCCTCGACGTCCTGGGTCGTCATCCGCTCGCGGACCACGCGCTCCATGCGGGCAAGGCCGAGCCGCACCTGGTTCTGGATCAGCTCACCGACCGTGCGCAGACGGCGGTTGCCGAAGTGGTCGATGTCGTCTTCCTCGACCGGGACCGCGCGACCGTTCAGGTTCATCTCGGTCTCGCCGGCGTGCAGCCGCACGATGTACTCGACCGTGGCGACGATGTCGTCTTCGGTCATCGTGCCCTGCGTGAACGGCAGCTCGAGGCCGAGCTTCTTGTTGATCTTGTAGCGACCGACCTTGGCCAGGTCGTAGCGCTTGGGGTTGAAGTAGAGGTTGTCGAGCAGCGTCTGCGCAGCCTCGCGGGTCGGCGGCTCGCCCGGACGCAGCTTGCGGTAGATGTCGATGAGGGCTT
This sequence comes from uncultured Actinomycetes bacterium, assembly GCA_963809135.1. Classification (GTDB taxonomy): domain Bacteria; phylum Actinomycetota; class Actinomycetes; order Acidothermales; family Acidothermaceae; genus PALSA-607. The sequence goes on along the minus strand of CAWEIG010000008.1, from coordinate 89,483 downwards.
CGTCCTGGGTGTGGACGTGGTCCTTCTCCAGCGTCGCGCGGATCGACTCGTACTGGCCGAACCGGTCGAGGATCCGAGCGTCGTCCCAGCCCAGTGCCTTCAACAGCACCGTGACGCTCTGCTTGCGCTTGCGGTCGACACGCACGCCGACGGCGTCCCTCTTGTCGATCTCGAACTCGAGCCACGCACCACGGCTCGGGATGATCTTGCAGCCGAAGACGTCCTTGTCGGAGGTCTTGTCGATCGCCTTGTCGAAGTAGACGCCCGGCGAACGCACGAGCTGGGAGACGACGACCCGCTCGGTGCCGTTGATGATGAAGGTGCCCTTGTCGGTCATCAGCGGGAAGTCGCCCATGAAGACCGTCTGGCTCTTGATCTCACCGGTGCCGTTGTTCACGAACTCGGCCGTCACGAACATCGGCGCGGAGTAGGTGAAGTCGCGCTCCTTGCACTCCTCGATGGAGTTCTTGGCCGGCTCGAAGCGGTGGTCGCGGAACGACAGCGACATCGTCCCGGAGAAGTCCTCGATCGGACTGATCTCCTCGAAGATCTCCTCGAGGCCTGACGACAGGTTGACGTCGTCGCGGCCGGCCTTGGTCGCAGCGTCGACCCGGGCCTTCCAGACGTCGTTGCCCAGGAGCCAGTCGAACGAATCGACTTGGAGAGCTAGGAGGTTCGGAACCTCGAGGGGTTCACGGATTTTGGCGAAGGAAACGCGGGGTGGTGCGTAGGTGGGGCCTGAAGTGCGGGGGCCGGACGTCGAGGTGCTGCGCGAGGCGGCCAAGTGTGGTCCTTCCAGGGCTCGCAATGTCTTGCAAGGTCGTTCGAAATGTCGTCGTGCGCACGACGGACCACCCGAGTTCTCACTCGGGGGTCAGAGGACAGCGCAAAGGAGCAGCATACCCAATGGGCACGCCGCTGTCGAGGCGGCCCTTGCGAGCCAGCCCAATCGGTCCCTGGAGGACCTGTGCAAGTTATTCACAGCTACAGCGAGGATGATGCTGTCGACGCCGTGACGTCAAGCATCCCGGGCGGTTTGTGGACGCACAATCACCCATCTGGCCGCATCCGGGACCAAAAGAAGCGGCCGGAACCCGGGATCCGGGGACGGCCGCTTCCCGTCTTGGGCTCCGTGTCTCGGTGCTGCTTACGAGCCGAACTACTTGACGGTGACCTTCGCGCCGGCAGCCTCGAGGGTGGCCTTCGCCTTCTCGGCGGCTTCCTTGGTGCCCTTCTCGACAACCGCCTTCGGGGCGCCGTCGACCAGGTCCTTGGCTTCCTTCAGGCCGAGGCTCGTGAGCTCGCGCACGGCCTTGATGACCTGGATCTTCTGGGCGCCGGCCTCTTCGAGGATGACGTCGAACTCGTCCTGCTCCTCGGCGACCTCGGCGGCAGCGCCGCCACCGGCCGGACCAGCGGCGGCAACGGCGACCGGTGCGGCCGCGGTGACGCCGAAGGTGTCTTCGAACTGCTTCACGAACTCGGAGAGCTCAAGAAGCGTGAGCTCCTTGAACGCGTCGATCAGGTCATCGGTGCTGAGCTTCGCCATGGTGGCGGTCCTTCCTCACGGTGTGTGCACGAGACGTAACCGCCCCGGCTGATGGTTTCGGTTACTCGGAATCCGGTGCGGGGTCGGTGCTCGGGTGCGGTTCGGCTTCGGCTTCGGGCTGCGTCGGCTTCGGCGTGCGTCGACTTCGGAGCTTCGGCGACCGGTGCTTCGGCTTCTGCTGTGGCGGCGACCGGTGCTTCGGCAGCTCGCGGCTTCGGCAGCCGGTTCGCGCAGCCTCGGCCACCGGGCTCGATTCGACTGCCGCGGCGCTTCGAGCAGCTCAGGTGCTTCGGGCGTGGCAGCCGCGCGCAACGGGAGCCGGCGGCGGTGCGTTTTCGGCAACCTGCGCACGGAGCGCCTCGGCGAGGCGGGCGACCTGAGCAAGCGGTGCCTGGAACAACGCCGCCGCCTTGGCAAGGGCAGCGTTGGCCGCTCCAGCCACCTTGGCCAGCAAGACCTCGCGGGACTCGAGGTCGGCGATCTTGGAGAGTTCGGCGGCGGTCACGAGCTTGCCGTCGAGCACCCCGCCCTTGATCACCAGGAACGGGTTGGCCTTGGCGAAGTCGCGCAGACTCTTGGCGGCCTCGACCGCGTCGCCCTTGACGAACGCGATGGCGGACGGACCCGACAGCATCTCTTCGAGTTCGACCAGGCCGGCGTCGCGCACCGCGATCTTGGAAAGGGTGTTCTTGACCACCGTGTACTGCGTGGTGGTTCCGAGGTTGTGCCGCAACTGGGTCAGCTGCGACACGGTCAAGCCGCGGTACTCGGTGAGGACGGCGGCGTTCGAGGTGCGGAAGTTCTCCGTCAGCTCGGCGACGTCGGTCACCTTGTCAGGCCTCGGCATCGGGTGCCGGCCTCCTTCCGGGTGGAGCCGGCGACGGCATCGAACACCCGAAAGCCCTGCAAAAACCGAACGCCCCGGCGCTAGGCGCACGGGGCGTGCTGACGCGTGAGCGTCAGACGTTTCGTGTACCTGCGCGGGCCGCCCGCTGTTGCGGGGCCTTCGGGAGTCACGACCCAAGCATGGGCCGCGGACGCCGACCGGCGGTCTGTGGCGGGTCAACAGTACGGGCTTGGTCGAGCGGCGGGTCAAAACGCCGCCGCCGCTCGTCCGCGCCGAGTGAAGGAATTTCGGGGTCTTCGGGGCGATCCCGAACCCCCGGAATTCCTTCAGTCGACGCAAAGAGACGCCGGTTAGGCGGGCTGGTCCTCGAGGAGGTGGCGGGTCTTGTTCGGGTCGACCGGGATGCCCGGGCCCATCGTGGTGCTGACGGTCGCCTTCTTGACGTACCGGCCCTTGGCCGACGACGGCTTGAGCCGCAGCACCTCATCGATCGCGGCCGCGTAGTTCTCGACTAGCTGCACGTCGTTGAACGTCGTCTTGCCGATGATGAAGTGCAGGTTCGCCTGCCGGTCGACCCGGAACTCGATCTTGCCGCCCTTGATGTCGTTGACGGCCTTGGCGACGTCGTTGGTGACCGTGCCGGTCTTCGGGTTCGGCATCAGGCCGCGCGGCCCGAGCACCCGCCCGAGGCGACCGACCTTGCCCATCAGGTCGGGCGTCGCGACTGCTGAGTCGAAGTCGAGGTAGCCACCGGCGACCCGCTCGATCAGCTCGTCGCCACCGACGATGTCGGCGCCGGCGGCCTTGGCCTCTTCGGCGCGATCACCGGTCGCGAACACCAGCACGCGGGCGGTCTTGCCCGTGCCGTGCGGCAGGTTCACCGTGCCGCGCACCATCTGGTCGGCCTTGCGCGGGTCGACGCCGAGGCACAGCGCCACTTCGACGGTGCCTGGGTACTTGGTCAGGGACGTTTCGCGGGCGAGCCGGACGGCCTCGAGCGGCGCGTAGAGCTTGTCCTGGTCGATCTTCTCGAACGCGGCGATGTACGCCTTGCTGCGCTTCATACGTGCTCCTTGGATCTGATCGGAGGTCGTGGTCAGCGGGCCGCGCCGGCCCTCCCACGTTCACTTCTGAAACCACCCCTGAAGGAAACCCATTCCGCGGGGGTTCGAACTCTAGCTGCCGATCGTGATGCCCATCGACCGTGCGGTGCCGGCGATGATCGCCTCGGCGGCCTCGATGTCGCGCGCGTTCAGGTCGGGCATCTTGGTCTCGGCGATCTGCCGCAGCTGCGCCTTCGACAGCGACGCCACCTTGACCTTGTGCGGTGTCGGCGAGCCCTTCTCGACGCTCGCCGCCTTCTTGATGAGCTCGGCGGCCGGCGGCGTCTTGGTGATGAAGGTGAACGAGCGGTCTTCGTACACGGAGATCTCGACCGGGATCACGTTGCCGCGCTGGGCCTCGGTCGCTGCGTTGTACTGCTTGCAGAACTCCATGATGTTGACGCCGTGCTGGCCGAGCGCCGGGCCGATCGGCGGCGCGGGCGTCGCGGCGCCAGCCTTGATCTGCAGCTTGATGATCGCTGCAAGCTTCTTCTTCGGGGGCATGACCGTTCCTTCGTCGAGTTGGATTTGCAGAACAAGAGTACGGGACGGCGAGGAGTGCTCGTTTCTCGTCAGTCCGGGCGACTGGGGCTGAGGCGGGACTAGATCTTGGCGACCTGGCTGAACGAGAGCTCGACCGGCGTCTCGCGGCCGAAGATCGAGACCAGCACCTTGAGCTTTTGCTGGTCGGGGTTGATCTCGCTGATGCTCGCGGGCAGCGTGGCGAACGCGCCGTCGGTGACCGTGACCGACTCGCCGACCTCGAAGTCGACGATGCGCGGGGCAGCGGCGGCCTGCGCTTCCTTCTGCTCCTTGGTCGCGGGCGCCAGGAACCGGAACACCTCGTCGAGGGTCAGCGGCGACGGCTTGCTCGAGCTCGGCCCGACGAACCCGGTGACGGCCGGGGTGTAGCGCACCGCCGACCACGACTCGTCGGTCATCTCCATGCGGACCAGCAGGTAGCCGGGGAAGACGTTGCGCTTGACGACCTGCCGCTTGCCGTTCTTGATCTCGGTGACCTCTTCTTGAGGCACCTCGATCTGGTAGATGAAGTCCTCCATGTTCAAGGACTGGATCCGGGTCTCGAGGTTCGCCTTCGCCTTGTTCTCGTAACCCGCGTAGGTGTGCACGACGAACCAGTCGCCGGGCGCGCGACGCAGCGCGTCGCGGAACGCGACCGCCGGATCGACCTCGACCTCGGGCTCTGGACTTCGGCAGCGATCGGTCAGATCGCATGTCGGCGAGCACATCGGCGTAAGCCTCGGCATCCGTCGGCGTCAACGCCGTCTAGATGCCAGTCGAGGACGTCGGGACGACGGTGACTCGGTCACGTGGATTGCTCTTCTTCCTTGAGGACGTGCGAGCACGTTCGATCGTGTCAGTCGATCAGGAGGGCGCTCTAGCCGAAGACCTTGCAGCACGAGCCAGTTCGCCCCGAAGTCGAGACTGGCGACCAGCGCGATCATGAACACCGCGAACACCAGGGTGACCGTCGTGTACGCGATCAAGCTCCTTGCGGGTCGGCCAGATGACCTTCCGCAGCTCGGCGATGATCTGCCGCCACCACAGACCGAGTCGCGCGAACACGTTGCCACGCTCGGCCCGGCCAGCCGGCGTCCGCCGTCGCCGCGCAGCCTCGCTGCTCGTCGCGTCGGTCACGTGGATCTCCCTCAGAAACTTTCCGAGCTTGCGTTCGACGGGTGTCGCGGCGGTCTGTGCTGCAGGGCAGGAGGGACTCGAACCCCCAACCGCCGGTTTTGGAGACCGGAACTCTGACCAGTTGAGCTACTGCCCTTCGTGGCACCCCGCGAACCATTCGAACGTTACCGCCCTGTACCGCCGGGGCCCAGCCCCGACAGTGTACGTGCCATGGCTGGAACGGTGAAACCCGGAGGCAGTCGCGCGCGCGGCCACGTGGGACGATGTATCCATGACAGACGGCACGCGCAATCTCGGGTATCCCGCCGCATCGGATCGATCGCCGAGTCGGCGACCCTCGCCGTCGATGCGCGGGCGAAAGCGCTGAAGGCGGCCGGCCGGCCGGTCATCGGCTTCGGTGCCGGCGAGCCCGACTTCGCGACCCCGGCGGCGATCGTCGAGGCCGCCGATCGAAGCCGCCCGCGACCCGAAGAACCATCGCTACACCCCGGCCGCCGGCCTGCCCGAGCTGCGCGAAGCCATCGCGGTGAAGACGGCTCGCGATTCGGGGCTCATCGTCAAGGCGAGCCGACGTGCTCGTGACCAACGGCGGCAAGCAGGCGGTCTACCAGGCGTGCGCGACGCTGCTCGACCCAGGCGACGAGGTGCTGCTGCCGGCGCCCTACTGGACCACCTACCCCGAAGCCATCGCGCTCGCCGGCGGCGTCACCGTGCAGGTCGACACCGACGAGTCGAGCGGATTCCTGGCCAGCGTCGCGCAGCTCGAAGCGGCCCGCACGCCGCGCACGAAGGCGCTGCTCTTCTGCTCGCCCTCGAACCCGACCGGTGCGGTCTACTCGCCCGACCAGGTCGCCGAGATCGGTCGTTGGGCGGTCGAGCACGGGATCTGGGTGCTGACCGACGAGATCTATGAGCACCTCGTCTACGGCGACGCGACGTTCTCGTCGATGCCCGTCGTCGTCCCCGAACTGCGCAGACACGTGCGTGGTGCTGAACGGTGTCGCGAAGACCTACGCGATGACCGGCTGGCGGGTGGGCTGGATGATCGGTCCGCCCGACGTCATCAAGGCCGCGACCAACCTCCAGTCGCACCTGACCTCCAACGTCGCCAACGTCTCGCAGCGGGCGGCGCTCGCGGCGGTCTCGGGCGACCTGTCCGCGGTCGCGATGATGCGCGAAGCGTTCGACCGCCGGCGCCAGACGATGGTGACGATGCTGAACGACATTCCCGGGCGTCGTGTGTGTCGAGCCGAAGGGCGCGTTCTACGCCTACCCGTCGGTGCAAGGCGATCCTGGGTCTTGAGTTGCGCGGCCGCCGTCCCGCGACGTCGGCCGAGCTGGCCGAGCTCGTCCTCGAAGAGGCCGAGGTTGCGGTCGTCCCGGGCGAGGCGTTCGGTACGCCCGGATACTTCCGGCTGTCGTACGCGCTTGGCGACGACGACCTCGTCGAGGGCGTGAACCGGCTCGGCAAGCTGCTCTCCGAGGCCAGGTAGCGCGCGCTAAGGCTCACAGCCGCGACGCCGACCAGCGCGGGTTCGACGTCGAGGGTCACGCCGAACCGGCTGCGCAACGCCGTCGCGAATGTGTGCGGCGAATGCGATCAACTCTGCGGTCGTCGCGCCGCCGCGGTTGACCAGTGCGAGCGTGTGTTTGCTCGACAACCCGACCGGCCCGTGGCCGTACCCGCGATGCGAATCCGGCCTGCTCGATCAGCCACGCCGCCGACGTCTTCACCAGGCCGTCACCGGCCGGGCCATCGTGGCGCACCGGCCGGCACGTCGGCGTCCGCGCAAGATCGGATTGGTGAAGAACGAACCCACGCTGACCGAGTCAGGGTCGGTCGGATCGATCAGCATTCCCTTCGCTGCCCGTAGACCAAGAACAGCTGCGCGGACGTCGAGTGCCGCGGCGCGTCCGCCCAGCTCGACACCGAGGGCGTCGGCGAGTTGCTGGTAGCGCACCGGTTGCGACGTCTCGCTGCGCGTCAGCGCGAGCTCGACGCCGAGGACCAGGTAGCGGCCGTCGCCCTTGAGTGCGCTGGTGCGATAGCCGAACCGGCAATCGGCCGGCGACAAGGTGAGGTGGCGGCGATCGACTCGGTCGAAGACGGGCACCTCGGTCACCAGCTGCGAGATCTCGGCCCCGTACGCGCCGACATTTTGAATCGGTGTCGCGCCGGCGAGGCCAGGAATTCCCGACAGGCACTCAAGACCGACGAGCCCGCGGGCAAGCGACGCCGTGACGACGTCGTCCCAGATCTCCCCCGCGGCAACGTGCATCACGACCTGCTCGCCGACTTGCTCCTCGAACGCGACGCCGCGATGCGCGACCCGCACCACGAGCCCGTCGAAGCCGGCGTCGGCGACCACCACGTTGCTGCCGCCGCCGAGCACCAGCACCGGTGTGCCGTCGGCATCGGCCTGGCTTACCGCATCGACGAGCGCAGCGGCATTGTCGGCCCACACGAGATTCGTTGCCGGCCCGCCGAGGTGGATCGTCGTGTGGTCGGCCAACAACAACGAGTGGCCGGCCGCCGGATCCGTGGAGTCGAGCACCCACGAACCCTACGGCCGGCCACCCTGCGGAGCTGCTGCTTACGCCGCTGACGGCTCGAAGTCAGCCAATGCCCGATCGACTCGGGCTCGGGACGGAGACCGGTCGTGCGCGGAATCAGCAGCGCGGCCACCCCGCCCAGCGCGACGATCAGGGCACCCAACTTGACCGCCGGCACCACGCCGTCCGCGAAAGCTTGCGCACTCTGGTAGCCGCCGGAGTGCGCGAACACCGACGCGAGAACGGCGACGCCGAACACGCCGCCCAAGCTCGCGGATCGCGTTGTGCGCACCCGACGCGATGCCCTGCTCGTCGTGGTGCACCGACGACAGCACCAGGTTCGCGACCGGGGCGAAGAACAGCGCCATGCCGAATCCGCTGATGCGCAAGGCCGGGAACCATGTGCGAGTACGGCACGGTCGGCGTCGCGACGCTGGCCAGCCAGTAGCAGTCCGAAGGCCTGGAGGAACAGACCGGTCGCGACGATCCGGCGTCCACCGATGCGGTCGGACAGCAATCCGGCGACCGGCGCGACGAAGATCGGCATCGCGGTCCAGGGCAGCGTGCGGACGCCGGCAGACAGCGGCGAGTAGTGGTGGGCGACCTGGAGGAACTGCGCGAGCAGGAAGATCGAGCCGAACATCCCGAAGAACATGAACAACGATGCGACGTTGCTCGCGGTGAACCCGCGGTTGCGGAACAGCCGCAGGGGCAGCACCGGGTCGGCGACGCGCGTCTCCCAGCGGACGAACGCGGCGAGGAACGACGACGCCCACGACGAACAGGCCGATGATCGAGCTGCTCCCCCAGCCCCAGTCGTTCGCCTTCACCAGACCGAGCACCACCGAGAACAAGCCGGCCGTCGCAAGACCCGTACCGACGGCGTCGAGTCGTGCGGCCGGACCGTGACTCTCCTTCAGCAGCAGCGACAGCGACGGGCAGCAACACGATGCCGATCGGCACGTTGAGCCAGAAGATCCACGACCACGACGCACCCTCGACGATGGCGCCACCGACGACCGGACCGACCGCGATCGCGAGACCAGCGATCGCACCCCAGGCACCGAGCGCAAGCCCGCGCCGTGACGGCGGGACCGCCACGCTTAGCAGCGTCAGCGTCAACGGGGTGAGGATCGCGCCGCCGACGCCCTGAAGCGCGCGGGCCGCGACCAGCTCGTTCGCCGTTGACGACAGCGCGGCGAGCGCGGACGCCGTCGTGAAGATCGAGAGTCCGATCATGAAGATCTTCTTGCGACCGAAGCGGTCGCCGAGGGTCGCGCCTGGCAGTAACAGCACGGCGAAGGTGAGAGTGTAGGCGTTCACGGTCCACTCAAGGCTCGACAGCGACGCGTGCAGGTGCGACTTGATCGCCGGCAGCGCCATCGTGACGACCAGGTTGTCGAGAGAGCTCATGAACAAGGCAACCGAGGTGACGATGAACGTCGCCAGCGGCCTTCCGCGTCCAGTCATGTCGTGTCCTCCAGCTCGGTCCGTAAGTGAGCAGTCACTCACCTATGTGGCGATCAAAAAAACAGGCACAGCAAGGAAAATGGTGGGAGCGGTCTACTTCTCACTCGTGAGCGCGCGCGCCCACGGTTCGTCGATTTCTGCCAAGCCGAGCGCAGTCGACACGTTGCAGAGCATGCCCGCCGCGAAGAAGACAGCGAGCGCCTCGGCGGGTGCACCGGACGCGCTTTCGACCAACTGGTAGAGCTTCTTGAAGCCGTCGCGCGCACACTCACGAACCTGCGGGTCGTTGCATGCCGCGTACATCTGGAGTTGAGCCATCAGGTTCGCGCGGTCGGCGATCAACCCGTAATACGCGTGGCCCATCGCATGCAGCGCCTCTTCACCGGCCAGTCCATCGGCGGCGGCTGTGAACGTCTGGGCGACGTTGTCAAAACAGCGTTTGGACGCCGCGATGAACAGGTCGCGCTTGGTTCCGAACATCTTGAACAGATAGGGCTGTGAGATGCCGGCCCGCACCGCGATGGCCTCGGTCGATGTCCCGGCAAGACCGCCTTCGGCGAACTCGACGAGCGCCGCCGCGATGACCTGGTCACGGCGATCGCCTGGGTCCATCCGGGTTTGAATTGCGGCCATGGAGGTAAGTTAGTGGTCACTCACTACCTTGTCAACGGCGGTTGCCAGCCCTGCTTCCTCAGCTCAGCCGGACCGTCGCCTTTGCCATGCCGAGCACCTTGTCGCCGCTCGAAGCGCGCCGTCAGGTCGATGCGCACGAGGCCCTCGCCGAGCTTTTCGGCGACGACACCCTCGACGTGCAGCGTCGCGCCGGCCGCGTCGTCGGGCACCACGACCGGCCTGGTGAAACGAACGGAATAGTCGACGACGGCACCCGGGTCACCGATCCAGTCGGTGACCACGCGGGCGGTTTCGGCCATCGTGAGCATGCCGTGAGCGATGACGTCGGGCAGCCCGACGCCGACCGCGAATCGCGCGTTCCAGTGGATCGGATTGAAGTCACCGGATGCGCCGGCGTAACGCACGAGATCGGCTCGGGTGATCGGGAAGCTTCTGGTGGGCAGTTGTTCGCCGACCTCGACATCGTCGTACGTCACCAAGGTCGTCATGCCGGGCTCTCGTCGGGCGCGCGCGACACGAGCGTCGAGAACACCGTGCAGACGGCGTCGCCATCGGTCGTCGAGATATCGCCGCGAGTGGTGATGATGTCGTTGCCCGCCAGCGTGCGGATCTCCGACGACGGTCATCGTGACCGACAGCTCGTCGCCGGCGAAGATCGGCCGGGTGTAGCTGAACCGCTGATCGCGATGGACCACGCGGGTGTAGTCGAGGCCGAGCGCGGGATCCATGACCACCTGGTCGGCCGCCCCCATCGACAACACGATGGCGAACGTGGGCGGCGCGACGAGGTCGGGGTGGCCGAGCGCCTTGGCCGCGTCGACATCGGTGTAGGCCGGGTTGGCGTCACCGATCGCCGCGGCGAACTCGCGAATCTTCTCGCGGCCGACCTGGTACGGGGGCGTTGGCGGGTAGCTACGACCGACGAACGAGGGATCCAAAGGCATGGCCGGACCCTAGCGACGAGCTAGCGGGTCTCGCGGTGCACCTGATGCAGGTTGCAGTGCGGGCAGTACTTCTTGATCTCGAGCCGGTCGGGGTCGTTGCGCCGGTTCTTCTTGGTGATGTAGTTGCGGTTCTTGCACTCCTGGCAGGCCAGAGTGATCTTGGGGCGGACGTCGCTCTTGGCGGCCATGGTGGAGTGCCTCTCATGCAAGCGGGGACGGTTCAGAATAACCGACCCAGGCCCTCGCGGCGAACCGCGCGAGACCCGAGCCCCCGGAGCCGGTAGACGCCGGAGTAGCGGAGACGGGATTTGAACCCGTGACACAGCGATTATGAGCCGCTTGCTCTGCCAGGCTGAGCTACTCCGCCTTACCTGCCCGACCCGGCCTGGCGCCGGCGCGATCCGGGTCCGAGCCCCCTTACGGAATCGAACCGTAGACCTTCTCCTTACCATGGAGACGCTCTGCCGACTGAGCTAAGGGGGCAGCTGGAAGCCAGCTGAGGTGACGCGAGCCGCAACTCTACACGGACGCCACCCGGCGTCCGCGCGAGTTGTGGTGTGTGGCAGGTGATGGGTTCGAACCATCGTAGGCTGAGCCGGCGGTTTTACAGACCGCTCCCTTTGGCCACTCGGGCAACCTGCCGTGACGTACACGCCAGCTGTTAAACGAACAGAGCTGTACCGTCCCGCAGAACGGCGGACCACAGGATAGCCCAGGAGGTAGTGATGGCCGACTCGTCCTTCGACATCGTGAGCAAGGTCGACCGGCAGGAGGTCGACAACGCCCTGAATCAATCCGTGAAAGAGATCGGGCAGCGCTACGACTTCAAGGACGTCGGCGCATCGATCGCGTGGTCCGGTGAGACCGGCATCGAGATCAAGGCGAACAGCGAAGAGCGCGCGAAGGCCGTCCTCGACGTGTTCCAGGAGAAGCTGATCAAGCGCGGCATCTCGCTGAAGTCGGTCGAGGCCGGTGAGCCCAAGGCGTCGGGCAAGGAGTTCCGGCTCGCCGCGACGATCAAGGAGGGCATCGCCCAGGACGACGCCAAGAAGATCTCGAAGATCATCCGCGAAGAGGGTCCCAAGGGTGTCCAGGCCCAGATCCAGGGCGACCAGCTGCGCGTGACCAGCAAGAAGCGCGACGACCTCCAGGAGGTCATTGCGCTGCTGAAGGGCAAGGAGCTCACCGTCGCGCTGCAGTTCACGAACTACCGCTGATCGATGCGGCTCTCCCTCGCTCGGCACCGAACCGCTGCGCACGTCGCGAAGCTCGGCGTCGAAGAAGTGCTCTGGACCCGCGCCCGGCTGACGGTTCGCCGCAACGCGCGTGTGCTTCCGACACCAGCCCGCCCCGCGTCGCTTCCCGCGGTCGAGCCGACCGCGGTCTTGCAAGACGACGAGCAATGGCGGGACGCCGTCGAGCAGGCGCGGCAACGAAACCTTCCCCTGCATCGTGACTTGCCGAAGAACTGGGACACCCTCGGTGCCGCGTCGACCGTGTTGTCCCGCGTTGGTCCGAACGGTCGGGTGCTCGACGCCGGCGCTGCGCGGTACTCGACCCTGCTGATCTGGCTCTACCTCTACGGGCTTCGCGATCTGGTCGGCATCAACCTGGAGTTTCGGCGTCCCGTTCGGCACGGCCGCTGGCGGTTGCGTCGCGGTTCGAACCCGGAGACGCCACCGCGACCAGGTTCGACGCGGGGTCGTTCGACGCCGTCACCTGCCTTTCGGTGATCGAGCACGGCGTCCCGATTCCGGAATTCCTCGCCGAGGCGGCCCGGCTCGTGCGTCCGGGCGGCGTACTGGTGGTCTCGACCGACTACGACGCAGAGCCGCCCGACACGACCGGCCACACGGCGTACGGCGCGCCCGTGCACGTCTTCTCCCCCGCCGAAATCGAGGCGCTGATCAAGCTCGCCGACGAGGCCGGCTTCGACCTCGACGGAACGTTCGCCCCGCAGCATCGTGATCGGCCCGTGCACTGGAAACGGCTCGGCCTGCGCTTCACCTTCGTGCGCATCACCTTCACCCGCCGCGCTTCATGAGCATCGACCCGTGATTGCTGAACTGCGGTGATCGTCGGGCTGCTCTTCGCTCTCGGCGCGGCCGCAACCACCGGCGTCGCGTCGGTGCTCCAGGCACTCGCCGCCCGCCGGTCGCGGCCGACCCGCGGCGACGATCCACGTGCCGACGCTCCCGACGCGGGCTCGGTGGGTCGGCTCGTCGTCTCCCCCCTCTATCTGGGCGGGCATGGCGCTCGACGCGCTCGGGTTCGTCTGCATCGTGACGGCGCTGCACTGGCTGCCGGTGTTCCTCGTGCAATGCGCCTCGGCGTCCAGCGTGGGAGTGACAGCGATTATCGGACGCCGAGTGCTCGGCACCGTGCTCGGCCGACGGCAGTTGATCGCGCTGTGCGGACTCGGCGTCGGCCTGATCCTGCTCGCGGCCGGAGCGAAGGCGGAGGCGGCGACGGCTGTGGCGAGGTCGGCACAGTGGTGGTTGGTGGTCGCGGTCGCACCGATCCTCGTCGCGGGCGTGCGTCACGATGCGCCGGGTGGGCGAGCGCGCGGGCGGACTGCTCGCGGCGCTGTCGGGGCTGGCGTTTGCCGACACTGGCGTCGCGTCGCGGGTGCTATCGGATGCCCGATCGGTGCACGACGTCGTCGTGGCCCCGGCGACCTACGCGCTGGCCATCTCGGGCATCGTCGGTACGGCCTTCTTCGCGGCGGCGCTCCAGCGCACCGTGGTCACCACTGCGACCGCGGCGCTGTTCGGCGTCGACACGTTGGCCGCCTCGGCTGCGGGCCTGCTCGCGCTCGGCGACACCACCCGGCACGGCTTCGTCGTCCCGGCGGCCTTGGGGTTCGTCATCACGCTGGCGTGCGCACTGCTCCTCGCGCTGACCGAGAACCTCGAGGCCACGCCGGCCGCTGCGAGACCGGCAACCTGCGAGTCCAGGCCCGCGCGCCGCGGCGCCTGAGCACTAGCCGGCGCGACACGACGTACGATGGATGCCGCGCGTCGAACCGTTCCCAGGGCGGTGGTCGGCGCCCTTCAAGGAGGTTCGACACCCGGTGTCACCAGCGCGATCCGTATCAGCTTCAGCGTCAAGACCGCAGTCAGCATCAGGCCAGCAGTCACGCAAGCAGGTTCAGCAAGTCGACAGGGTCATCATCCGGTTCGCCGGTGACTCCGGCGACGGTATGCAGCTCACCGGTGATCGCTTCACCTCCGAGACGGCCGCCTTCGGCAACGACCTGTCGACGCTGCCAAACTTCCCCGCCGAGATCCGTGCTCCCGCCGGCACGCTGCCCGGTGTTTCGTCGTTCCAGCTGCACTTCGCCGACCACGAGATCCTGACGCCGGGCGACGCGCCAAACGTGCTGGTCGCGATGAACCCAGCGGCGTTGAAGGCGAACATCGCCGACGTCCCGCTGGGTGCCGACATCATCGCGAACGCCGACGAGTTCACCCTTCGGGCCTGCCAGCGGATCGGCTACTCGGGCAACCCTCTCGAAGACGGCACGCTTGTCTGAGTACAAGGTGTCTGCCGTACCGCTGACGTCGATGACCGTCGAGGCGCTCAAGGACATCGACATCTCGAAGAAGGAGGCCGAGCGCGCGAAGAACATGTTCGCGCTCGGCCTGCTTTCGTGGATGTACAACCGGCCGACCGCCTCGACGCTGGCGTTCCTCGAGAGCAAGTTCGCGAAGAATCCCAGACGTCGCAAAGGCGAACGTCACGGCGTTCCAGGCCGGCTACAACTTCGGTGAGACCACCGAGACATTCTCGGTGTCGTACGAGGTCAAGCCTGCTCCGATGAAGGCCGGCACCTACCGCAACATCTCGGGCAACCTCGCCTTGTCGTACGGCCTGATCGCGGCGTCGAAGGCGACCGGGCTACCGCTGTTCCTCGGCTCCTACCCGATCACGCCGGCGTCCGACATCTTGCACGAGTTGTCGAAGCACAAGGCGTTTGGCGTCCGCACGTTCCAGGCCGAGGACGAGATCGCCGGCGTCACTGCGGCACTTGGCGCGGCGTTCGGCGGCAGCCTCGGCGTCACGACGACCTCAGGTCCTGGCGTCGCGCTGAAGAGCGAAGCGATCGGTCTCGGCTTCATGCTCGAGCTGCCGCTGATCGTGGTCGATGTGCAGCGCGGTGGCCCTTCGACCGGCTTGCCGACGAAGACCGAGCAGGCCGACCTGTTGCAGGCCATGTTCGGCCGCAACGGTGAAGCACCCGTGCCCATCGTGGCGCCGAGCACCCCGTCGGATTGCTTCGCGATCGCCCTTGAAGCCGCGCGCATCGCGACGAAATACCGCACGCCGGTGTTCATCCTCTCCGATGGCTACCTGGCGAACGGCTCCGAACCGTGGCTGTTGCCTGACAACGACGCGCTGCCTGATCTGCGGGTGCACGTTCGCGACCGAACCGAACCACCTCGATGGCTCGGGCGAACCGGAGTTCTGGCCCTACCTGCGCGACGAGGAAACCCTCGCCCGGGCCTGGGCGATTCCGGGCACGGCAGGGCTCGAGCACCGCGTCGGTGGTCTTGAGAAGGCCGACGGTTCGGGCGACATTTCCTACGACCCGGCGAACCACGACCTGATGGTCCGGCTGCGGCAGGCGAAGGTCGACGGCATCGCACGCGACATCGCACCGCTCGAGGTCGACGATCCCTCCGGGCAGCGCCGAGGTGTTGGTTCTCGGGTGGGGGTCGACGTATGGACCCGATCGGCGCTGCCTGCCGCCAGGTTCGCGCGCGCGGCATGAAGATCGCGCAAGCCCACCTGCGTCATCTCAACCCGTTCCCGGCGAACACCGGCGACGTGCTCGCGCGCTATTCGAAGGTTTTGATCCCCGAGATGAATCTCGGCCAGCTCGCGATGCTGATTCGGGCGAAGTACCTGATCGACGCGGTTTCCTACGACAAGGTGAACGGCATGCCCTTCAAGGCCGCTGAACTCGCTGACGTCATCGCTGCGACAATCAACCAGTGAGTACCGACCAGGCAGTGAGTGCGAACGGGGCATCGGGCCACCGGCACAGTTTCGACCTGGTTCCGGTCGCCGACCACGCCCAGACGGCTAAGGAGTTCAAGTCCGACCAGGAAGTGCGCTGGTGCCCGGGGTGTGGTGACTACGCGATCCTGGCCGCGGTTCAGTCGTTCTTGCCAGAGCTCGGGCTGCGCCGCGAGAACATGGTGTTCGTTTCGGGCATCGGCTGCTCGTCGCGCTTCCCCTACTACCTCAACACCTACGGCATGCACTCGATCCACGGCCGTGCTCCTGCGATCGCGACCGGGCTCGCGGTGTCACGACCCGACCTCGCCGTGTTCGTCGTGACCGGCGACGGCGACGCGCTCTCGATCGGTGGCAACCATCTGATCCACGCACTGCGTCGCAACGTGAACCTGACGATCCTGCTCTTCAACAACAGGATCTACGGCCTCACCAAGGGCCAGTACTCACCGACGTCCGAGGTCGGGAAGATCACCAAGTCGACGCCGATGGGGTCACTCGACTTCCCGTTCAATCCGATCTCATTGGCCCTCGGCGCCGAAGCAACGTTCGTCGCACGCACGATCGATTCAGACCGCAAGCACCTGACGTCGGTGCTGCGCGCCGCGACCGAACATCGCGGTACCTCGCTGGTCGAGATCTATCAGAACTGCAACATCTTCAACGACGACGCGTTCGAAGTATTGAAGGCTCCGGAAACGCGCGACGACTATCTGATTCGGCTCGTGCATGGTCAACCGATCACCTTCGGCGCCGACGGGTCACGCGGCGTGCGCCGCTCGGCGTCCGGCTCGCTCGAAGTATGCGCAGGAGACGACCCGGGAGTGCTGGTACACGACGCGCACAACGACGACCCATCTTTGGCGTTCGCTCTCTCGCGGATCACCCGACCTGACTTGTCGATGACGCCGATCGGTGTGTTCCGTGACATCGCCCGACCGGTCTACGACGACCTCATGACCGCTCAGCTCGACCAGGCTGTGGCCAAGAACGGCGTCGGCGACCTCGCCGCGCTGATCGCTGGCCGTGACACGTGGACGATCGCCCCAGCCGACGCGAACTGACGCGAGTCTCTTAGGCCATGACCGACGAACCGTGGCGGGGCGGGCCGCCCGGCGAGCAACCGCCGTACCGGCCACCCGGCGATCCGTGGGCAGTACCCGCCGGGCCTGCGGGGCGGGCAGCCCTACATCGGTCCGCCGTACATACCGCCGCCCGACCCCGCGGGCCCCACCAGGTCGCGGTCATTGATCCGGATCGCCGCGGTCGTTGTTGTGGTCGTGCTGGCCATCTCGGGTACCGGCTTCGCGGTGATCGACGGGCGTCATCACGATTCACGATCTGCCGCAGCAGCGCCCGCGACGTCGAGCAGGCCACAGCCGTCGGCGACGCCCTCGCCATCCGGCCCGGCGTCCGCGCTGTCGTCGACGTCAGCGTCTGCGCCACCGGCTTCGTCCGCCCCAGCATCGCCACCTCCCGCAACGCCAACCACACCAGCCGGTGGCGGACCCGCTGCCCCAGGGACGGGACCACTCGACCAGTACCTGGTCGCGCCAGCAGAGATTGGTGCCGGCGAGTCGATGTACCTCATCGACGGAGGACGGAGCACGACCGACCAGGCGACACTCGATTGGTGCAACTTCAAGTACACAAGCGAACAAATGCGAGTTGCGCGAGTTCAGGTCGAATACAGCGGCGACGACTTGCATCCGGCAGGCAACGAGTTCGTCCGCTATCAAGCCGGCGGCACGGCGAAGGCATACACAGAGATTCAACAGGCGGTAGCGACGTGCCCGGCTATCTCACAACCGATGGGTACACCTACGGCCTCGTGCAGCGTGCTCCGCACGACGCATCGCTTGCTCCGCGTCAGCTCGTGCTCAGCTTCCAGGTGATCGATCCGACCGGCCAACTCGATCTGCAGTGGCAAGCGATCGTGTACCAGTTCAACGGCAACTACTTCTCCGGCGTGTATGTCTACGGCCTCACCAGAGCGTCGGCACTCGCCGTCGCAGAGCAACTAGGCGCTGCGTCGGCACGCCATCTCGCGCAGGCCGCTACCGGCAAACCCGGTACGGGCGGCGGCCCCTTCCAATCGCTTTCCTCACCGCCGCGACACCGGCGTCCAGGACTGAGGCGCGCGCGAGCGCACCTCAGTCCTAACGCTGGAGCCTCCGGCTATCCCTTGACCGAGCCCGCGAGCAGGCCGCGAACGAAGTAGCGCTGCAGCGAGAAGAACACGATCAGCGGGATGATCAGCGCGATGAACGCACCTGCCGTCAGCAGTTGCCAGTTCGCGCCGTACTGCCCGACCAGTTGTTCGAGCCGACCTGTGAGCGGCAGCACCTTGGGCGTGCCTCCGGCGAAGGTCAGCGCGACAAGCAGGTCATTCCACACCCACAAGAACTGGAAGATCGCGAACGCGGCGATCGCCGGTGTCGAGAGCGGCAACACGATCTGGCGGAAGATGCGGAAGTGGTTCGCGCCGTCGACGCGGGCCGCCTCCATCATGTCTTCAGGCAACTGGCTGATGAAGTTGTGCAGCAGGAAGACTGCGAGCGGCAACCCGAACATGGTGTGCGAGATCCAGACCGGGTAGTACTTCCCGCCGAGATGCAGCGCCGGGAAGATCGGCACGCTTCCGATGTGCACGCCGAAGTTGTAGAAGCGCAGCAGCGGGATCAGCGACATCTGCAGCGGCACGACCTGCAGGGCGAAGATGATGAAGAAGACCGTGTCGCTGCCCTTGAACTTCACCCAGGCCAGCCCGTACGCCGCCATCGTCGCGATCGCGAGCGTGATCAGCGTCGCCGGAATCGTGATGGCGATCGAGTTGATGACGTAAGGGAAAATCGCGGTTGTCGCGCCCTTTCCGAACAACACGGTGTTGTAGTTCGACAGCGTGAAGTGCGGGTGTTCGACGACGGTCCACCAGCCCGAATTGGCGACGTACTTGGCGGGTCGTAGCGACGTCACCAGCAGGCCAACCGTCGGCACTGTCCAGACCACGGTGAACGCGATGATGAAGATCGACGCCCACTTGCTGCTGAACGCCGTCCGGATGTCTTTCGCAGCGGCCGCACCGGTGCTCGGAACGCGCTTGGCTTCGACGGTTTCGACGCTCATCGGTTGGCCCGCTCTCTCTTCAGCTGCAGCACGTTGTAACCCACCAGCGGCAGCACGCCCACGAACAGGATCAGGGCCAGCGCGGCACCACGACCGATGTTGTTCGTGACGAACGCGTTGGTGATACATGTCGTTGGCCAGCACGTTGGTACCGAAGTTGCCTCCGGTCGTCGTCTGGACGATGTCGAAGATCTTCAGGGTCGCGATCATGATCGTGGTGAGCACCACGACCAGCGTGGCCCGGATCATCGGTATCTGGATCTTGCTGAACAGCCCGAACCCGTGTGCGCCGTCGACCCGCGCCGCCTCGATGATCTCGTCAGGAACGGCCTTGATCGCCGCCGAGAGGACGACCATCGCGAAGCCAACCTCGATCCAGATCAGGATCACCATCAGCAAGAAGTTGTTCAGCGGATGAGTCAGCAGCCAGTTGGGCGGATGTTTCCAGCCAAGCAAGATGACGACCTGACTCAGCAGGCCGTCTTGCGGCTGCGAGGTCTGCTTGTAGTCGTAGACGTACTTCCAGATGATGCTGGCGCCGACGAACGAGATCGCCATCGGCATGAAGATCAGTGACTTCACCAGTCGACTGGCGCTTCATCCGATCGACCACGATCGCGATCGTCAACCCGAGCCCAGTTGCGACGAGCGGCGCGACGATTATCCACGCGAGCGTGTTCAACAGCACGCTTTGGGTCGCCGGGTCGGTGAACGCGAACCTGAAGTTTCTGAAGCCGACGTACTTGGCGTGTGCCGCCGATGCGCCGTGCAGGCT
Organism: uncultured Actinomycetes bacterium; assembly: GCA_963809135.1. GTDB lineage: Bacteria > Actinomycetota > Actinomycetes > Acidothermales > Acidothermaceae > PALSA-607. The sequence goes on along the minus strand of CAWEIG010000008.1, from coordinate 69,802 downwards.
CAGATAGAAGGTGCGAAACGACGGAATCACGAGGCCGACGATCAGGAGCACGATGGCTGGACCGACGAAGATCGCGATCGTCAGTGGACGCTGGAACCGCCCGGTCGCGCGTCCGGCAAGGAAGAAGATGAGCAGCAGGACGGCGAAGAAGACGACGACGGCCGAGATGACCTGGCTCAGTTTGCTGACGGAATCCGAAAACGTCGATGCCGTGACCAACGCATGTGATGCCGACACGCTCACTCCCATCTAGATGCCGGGTAGTGGTGGAACGGTGCTGCTGAAGCTGCGTGAACAGTGCTGCGAACAGTACTGCAGGCTCGGAGAAAGCCGTGGCCCGGAGGTTACTCCTTCCGGGCCACGGCGTCCCCGTCTCAGCGGGACAATCTCTCCAGCGGTGCTACGAGGCTGGCCACGCGGCGTCGATGGCCTTCGCCACTGACGTCTGTGATGCGCCCGTGCCGAACCACGCAGTCATCTGCGTCCACTCAGCACCCGAACCGACAGCGGACGGCATCAGGTCCGATGCGTCGAAGCGGAACGTTGCCTTCGGGTTGGTGAGGTACTGCGCGGACAACTTGTCGATGCCGTCGGTGTACAGGCTCTGGTCGACTCCGCTGTTCGCGGAAACCCAACCAGGAGCGACCTGGATCCGGCTGTCGGCCCACTGCGGTGACGACAGGTACGTCTGCACCGCCTGGGTCGCCGGGTCACTGGAGAACGCAGCGGTGAACTCGCCGCCACCTTCGACCGGGGTCGGGATGCTCGCGCTACGACCTGGCAGGTAGAAGGCCCACACCTGACCGGTCGGGGAGACCGTGGTGCCCTTCGGCCACTGTGCCTCGTAGAACGACGCCTGCTGCAAGAACCAGCACTGACCGGTGAGGATCGGCTTGCCGGCGTCCTGGAACGTCGTCGTCGCGATCGTCTTCACGTCGCCGTATCCGCCGTTGACCCACTTCGGGTTCTGCATCCAGTTCGCGACATCGGTCATCGCGGCCTGAATCTGCGGGTCGGCGAACTTGATCTTGTGGCTCACCCAGTCGTCGTAGACCTGGCCGCCCTGTCGAGCTCAGCACGGTCTCTTCGAGCCAGTCGGTGGCCGGCCAACCGGTCGCCGTACCTGATCCGATACCGCCACACCACGGCTTGCCGTTGCCGCGCGGCCGCGATCTTGTCACTGAGTGCTGCGAGCTGGTCCCACGTGGTCGGGATCGTGTAGCCGGCCTTGGACATGGCGGACGGCGAGTACCACACGAGCGACTTCATGTTCGCGCTCTGGGGCGCGGCGTAGAACGTGCCGTTGACCGAGCCGTACGACTTCCACGCGGCGTTCAAGTACTTGTCTTCGTTGGCGACAACGCCGGCCGGCGGAGCCTTGACCGCGCCGAGCGCGACCATCTGGGCGAGCAGACCCGGGCTGCGGAATGATCGCGAGGTTAGGTGCCGTACCGCCCTGAACGCGAACGGAGAGCTGCGACTCGAAGGAGTTGGAGCCTTCGTAGGCGATCTTGATGCCGGTGCAGCTCTCGAACTGCGCCCACGACTTGTTGAGCGAGTCGGACTCCGGCGGCAGGATCGAGCCGAACATCGTCACGGTCTTGCCCTTGGTGGCGTCACTCGTGTACTGCGCGTAGTCGGCGCAGGTCTTGGCTTGAGGCGCGGCGCTGCACCGCTGGCAGTGGCTGCGGAGGCTGGAGCTGCGGACCGCTGCGGCGGGCGCGAGCCGCCGACGTCGTGGCTGCGCCGCGGCGCTGCTGGCTGGCGCGGTGGCAGCCTTCTTACTGCTCGAACAGGCAGCGAGCAGCGTGAGCCGCGGCGACCGTCGGAGCGATGACGACCATCAGGCGGCGACGGCGCCTGCCGGTTGGCAAGCTGAAACTCATGGTTTCTCCTCTTGCGACTGGGGCCGGACGGGAAGCCCGCACGGCTGCAAACGGTGACATCGTGGCCCTCTAAGCCAGCGAGATCAAGGCGTGGCGGGCAACAATTGGCGATGTATACGGTTACGGTTTGGCATCGTTCCCACGAATTGTCAGGCGCCCTGCCGCTGCCAGGCCGCTCTCGTGCCCCTGCCGACCTACCCCTGCGAGCACACCGAACATCCGCCCGGAATGGTCTCGAAACTACAACGTTCCCGGGCCGGGGCAAATAGGCGGCGCCGACCCTTTTGACTGCTCTTGCCAACCTCGCCGGCCTTGCCGCGACACCTACGGGACGATCCGGTGCAACGTCGTCGAGCCCCGCACGCACAGCTGGGTGGGCAGCCGCTGAACCTCGGCCTCCCGCGCGGGGTCGTCGAGCAAGTCGAGCAGGCACCGTGCCGCGACCGAGCCGAGTTCTTCCGCGGGCTGGCACACCGTCGTCAGATCGAGCAGATCCGACATCTCGTGACCGTCGAACCCGACGATCGCCATGTCGTGACCTGGGCGCAGCCCGTGGCGACGCAGCGCGCGCAGCGCTCCGAACGCCATCTCGTCGGACATCGCGAAGACGGCGGTCGGCGGCGTGCGCTGCGCGAGTTGGGCGGTCATCGCATGCTCGCCGCCCTCGATCGTGAAGTAGCCAGGCACCTGTAACCCCGGCTCGACGGTCAAGCCGGACGCCTCGAGTGCCTTCCGGTACCCGGCCAGCCGGTCGTTCTCGGGGAAGAACGGGGTCGGCAGCGGGCGACCCGAGATGAGCCCGATCCGCTCGTGGCCGAGGTTGATCAGGTGCTGGGTCGCCATCCGGCCACCCTCGACGTCGTCAATCGAGACGCTCGCGACACCGACGCTGTGGGAGCCGATGAGCGTCACCGGCATCTCCAGCTCGAACAGTTCCTGAAGGTCGGGGCTGTCGGCCGGGCAGCCCGATCACCAGAACGCCGTCGACCCGGCGGCGCAGCCTGCTTGTGCGGCGGCACCCGGTGCTCCTCGCTCGGGATCGCCCGTGCTGTACAGCAGCAGGTCGAGGTCGGAGCGCTGCAGGACCCGCTCGACACCGCTCAGAACCTTGGAGAAGTACCACCGGCCCAGGAACGGAGTGATGACGGCGATGCTGCCGGCCCGGCCGCCCGCCAGCCGCGAAGCGGCCGGCGATATGACGTAGTCGAGCCGGTCGGCAACCCGGCGTACGTGCTCGCGCGTGACCGGGTCGACGTTTGGCAGGCCACGCAGCGCTCGGGAAACGGTGGCGGTCGAGACTCCGGCCTCACGCGCCACGTCGCGGATCGTGATGCCGAGCAGCGCGGCTCCATGACCGGTGGCGCCGCCGGTGCCGAGCACCGGGGCGCCTGGGCGCCGTTAGTGCCACCGATGCCAGTGCTGGCAGTGGCCACCCGGAGATCCTCTCCTGAGAGCGCGTTCACGGTGAGCGCCTGGGAACGGCCAGGAGCCATGAAAGCCAGGGAAAGACAGCGCCAGCGCACGCTGCCGAAGAGCAAGAACAGCAGCGCTCGCACTGTTTCCCCACGTGGCTGCCGAGCCCCGACGGGGTTGTGAACCGGAACGATAGCCGGTTTGTAAGCGGTGTCATCCCCACGGACGGAAACTGACCAGAAACGGTCGATCCGATAGCTGGCGCTCGACCACAGGGCGGCTAGGCCTCAGCGAGTGCGGGCGACCACGAAATCGCACAGCGCCTCGAGGGCGCGCCTGGCCGGGACGTCGGGAAGCGGCGCCAGGGTGAGCCTGGCATCGTTCGCCCACCGGTCGAGGTCGGCTCGGGCCGCCTCGATCGCTGGGTGCAGGCGCAGGAGGCGAAGCGTCTCGCGGTGCCGGTCGTCGTCGGTCAGGTCGGTGTCGAGAAGCTCGAGCAAGCGGGCATCGGCTGGGTCGCGGGAGCGACGGGCGTGCAGCACCGGCAGGGTCACGACGCCTTCGCGCAGATCGGTGCCCGGCGTCTTGCCGAACCCGGTCGGGTCGCTCGTGACGTCGAGCAGGTCATCGGACAGCTGGAACGCGACACCGATCCGCTCGCCGTAGCGAATCATGATCTCCGCAACCGGCTCGGGCGCACCGGCGAACATCGCGCCGAAACGCGCAGACGTCGAGATCAGCGAACCGGTCTTGTCTGCCACGACCTGGAGGTAGTACTCGAGCGGATCGACTCCCTCATCGGGGCCTGTCGTCTCCCGGATCTGGCCCTGGACGAGTCGCTCGAACGTGCGCGCTTGAATGCGGACGGCCTCGGGGCCGAGATCGGCGAGCAGGTCGGAGGCTCGCGAGAACAGAAAGTCGCCGGTCAGGATCGCGATCGTGTTCGACCACCGCGCATTCGCACTCACGGTGCCGCGTCGCAGCGAGCGCTTCGTCCATGACGTCGTCGTGATAGAGCGTCGCGAGGTGAGTCAACTCGACGACCACGGCGGCAGGCAGCACGCCAGGTGCAGCCGGATCGCCGAACTGTGCCGCGAGCAGGACGAGCAACGGCCTGAACCGCTTGCCGCCGGCTTCGACCAGATGCCTCGACGTCTCGGTGACGAACGGGTAGTCGCTCTTGACCGAATCGCGCAGCATCGACTCGACCGCGTCGATGCCAGCCCGGATCTCCGACTCGAGAGCCGCATCGGGGATGACGAGTCCGAGCGGGCCTTCGCTGCTCACGCCGAAGACCTCCTGCCCTGATGAGTACGTTCTAGCGGATGAAGAGCCCGGCTTTGCCCGCAAGATTGAGCAGGGGTTGCGGAACAACTCCAAGCACCAAGGTAACCGCAAGGCCGAGACCGATGGCGGTCGAGGTGAAGAACTGGGGCAGCACGACGGTCGGCCCGTCGGGGAGCGGCTCCTGGAAGAACATCAAGACGATGATCCGCACGTAGTAGTACGCGGTGACGGCGCTTGCACCGACGCCCACGATCACCAGCGGCCAGGCCCCGCCCTCGCCGGCGGCCTTGAACACGGCAACCTTGGCCCACAGTCCACTCGTGCCCGGCAATCCCGCTAACGCCAGCAGGAAGAACGCGAAGATGCCCGCGACCAGCGGCGACCTTCGACCAAGGCCCACCCACCGCGACAGGTGATTCGCCTCGCCGTCGCCGTCGCGGACGAGCATCACGACGGCGAACGAGCCGATCGTCATGAATCCGTACGCGACCAGGTAGAACAACACGCCGGTTTCGCTGTCGCGCGCGCTGCCCGGCGCGAGCGCAGCGACCGCAGTCAGGATGAAGCCAGCGTGGGCGATCGAGGAGTACGCGAGCAGCCGCTTCACGTCGGTCTGCGTCACACCGACGATTGCGCCGATGGCCATCGTGAGGATCGCGATCACCCACATCATCGGACGCCAGTCCCAGCTCAAGCCGCCGAAGGCCACGAAGAAGACGCGCAGCAGTGCGCCGAAGGCTGCGATCTTCGTGCCGGCCGCCATGAACGCCGTGATCGACGTCGGTGCGCCTTGGTACACGTCGGGGGTCCACCAGTGGAATGGGGCGCCGGAAAGCTTGAACAGCAAGGCAATTCCGATGAGCCCGACGCCGAGCAAGACCAACGAGTCGCCTCTGGTCGATGACGTGAGCGCGTCGGCGATACCCGAGAACTGAACGGTGTCGGCGAACCCGTACACCATCGCCAGCCCGTAGACGAAGAACGCTGACGAGAATGCACCGAGCAGGAAGTACTTGACAGCTGCTTCCTGCGAGAGCAGGCGACGCCGGCGGGCCATACCGACGAGGAGGTACAGCGGCAGTGACAAGACCTCGAGCGCGACGAACATCGTGATGAGATCGTCGGCCGACGCGAACAGCAGCATGCCCGCGACCGCGAACATCGCCAGCGGGAAGACCTCGGTATGGGTGAAGCCGGCCCGGACGCTGGCTCGCTCGTCTGCCGACCCTGGCACGTCGGCTGCCTGCGCCACGAAATCGCCATCAGCGTCGAACGAGCGGTCCGCGATCAGCAGCAAGCCGCCGATCGAAACGGCGAGAATCGTGCCCTGGATGAAAAGCGCAGGGCCATCCATCGCCACTGCACCCTCGACGACGACCTTGCGCAGGTTGTCGCTACCAGCGTTCACGAGGACGACCACGAAGGCTGCCATCAGGCCCAGCAGTGCAAGCGTGGTCTGGGCGAAAGCGCGCTGGCGTCGAGGAAGAAAAGCCTCGAGAAGGACGCCGACGGTGGCCGCGCCGAACACCACCAGCATCGGTGCGAGCGCGCGGTACTCGATGCTCGGTGAATGGATCGCGAGCGGGTCAGGCGTCGATGCGCTGGGCAGCGATGCGCCGTGCAGCAGCGTGGTCGCGAGCTGCACGAGGGGTGAGCTCACGACGACCCTCCGGAGGTCGTGCCGGCCGCAACGGACAGCGGCACAACGGGCGCCGGATCGGTATTGCCTGTCTGCTGCAACGTCGACGAGACCGCAGGGTTGATGACGTCGAGAATCGGGCGCGGGTAGAAGCCGAGCACCACGATGACGGCAACCACCGGAGCAATAACCCACTTCTCGCGCAGTGACAAGTCATGGCTGCCCTCGACGTCCGGTGAAACAGGCCCGGTCATCGTGCGCTGGTACAGGATGAGCATGTAAAGCGCGGCGAGGATGATGCCGAACGTGCCGAAGGTCGCCGCCACCTTGTAGCGAGTGAACGTGCCGATCAGCACGAGGAATTCGCTGACGAAGGTGCTCAGGCCGGGCAACGCGAGGCCCGACAGGCAGGCGACCAGGAACGTGCCGGCGAGAATCGGCGTCACCTTCTGCATGCCACCGAAGTCGTTGATGCCCCGCGACTTGCGACGCGCGATCATGAAGCCGACGACGAGGAGTAACGCGCCCGTCGAGAAGCCGTGGTTGACCATGTAGAGCGTGGCGCCGGTCTGGCCTTGGCTGGTGAAGGCGAAGATTCCCAACGTGATCAAGCCGAAGTGCGAGACGGACACGTACGCCAGCAGCCGCAGGATGTCCTTCTGCCCGATCGCCTGCAACGCCCCGTAGATGACGCCGATCACCGCAAGCGTCAGGACGACGGGTGTGAACCAATGCGATGCGTGCGGGAACAAGTCGAGGCAGTAGCGAAGGAATCCGAAGGTGCCGACCTTGTCGAGAACACCGACCAGAAGAACCGTGCCGCCGACGGGTGACTCCGCTGCTGCGTCGGGCAGCCAGGTGTGGAACGGCCACAGCGGCGCCTTGACAGCGAACGCGACGAAGAACCCGAGGAACAGCCACCGCTCGTCATTGCCCGCAAGATGCAGAGTGCTGGAGCGACGAGTACAAGAAGGTGTGACCGCCGGTCACGTACAACCCGATGACGGCCGCAAGCATCAGGAGGCCGCCGAAAAGGCTGTACAGCAAGAACTTCAGAGCTGCGTACGACGAGCGAGGTGTACCGGCCGCACCGATGATGAAGTACATCGGGATGAGCATCGCTTCGAAGAACACGTAGAACAGGAAGACATCGGTGGCTGCGAAGACGCCGATGAGCAACGTCTCCATCGCAACGACCAGCGAGAGGTAGGTCTTTACGCTGCGCTTCGTCGTTTCGCACTCGTTCCACGACGCAAGGAGCACAACGGGCCACAAGACAGTGGTCATCAAGATGAGCACGAGTGCGATGCCGTCGATGCCGACCGCGTAGTGGATGCCGAAGGCCGGAATCCAGCTGACGTCCTGGTTGAACTGGAATCTGTCACCACGCGGGGCGTACTGGGTCGCCATCGCGATGGTCAGCGCCAAGGTCACCAGCGAGACCCCGAGCGCGACTTGCTTCAGCAGCTTGGTGTTCGCCGACGGCAACGCCGAAACGACGCCAGCGCCGACGAGGGGAACCACACCGATGACTGTCAACCAGGGAAAACTCATCGCACTCAGCCCTTCACCAGCAGAAGGGCGGCGAGCACGAGCACGATCCCGCCGAACATCGACAATGCGTACGACCGGACGAAGCCGCTTTGGAACCGACGCACGCGGCTCGACGTCCCGCCTACAAAGGCGGCGAAGCCGTTCACGAAACCGTCGATGCCACGGTTGTCGAAGTACACAAGCAGCCTCGTGAGGTACTGCCCGGGGCGCATGAAGACCGACTCGTTGAGTGCATCGCCGAGAAGGTCGCGGCGGGCAGCGATCGTGAGCGGGCTGCCGACCGGGGCAACGGCCGGCACCGGCCGCCGCCCGTACATCAGCCACGCACCAACGACTCCGACCACGACGATCCCGGCAGTCGCAAGGCCGATCACGCCGATCGGCTTGAACGCGATATCAGCAGGCCTCGGTACGGCCACCGCGAGGAACTTCGCGAGCCGGCCGCTGAGGATCAGCGCGTACCCGCCGCCGACCGAACCGATCGCCAGGATCCACATCGGGACCGTCATGACACCGGGTGACTCGTGGGGGTGCGCGTCGTCGGCCCACCGCGGCTCGCCGAAGAACGTCATCAGCATCACGCGGGTCATGTAGAAGGCGGTCAGGCCGGCCGCGGCGAGCGCGCAACCGCCGAAGATCGCACCCGACGTCCCGCCCTTGTGGAACGCGGCCTCGATGATCGCGTCCTTGGTGAACCAGCCGGCCAGGCCGGGAAATCCGATGATCGCGAGGTAACCGAGTCCGAACGTGATGAACGTCGCCGGCATGAACTTGCGAAGGCCGCCGTACTTGCGCATGTCGACCTCGTCGTTCATGCCATGCATGACCGAACCGGCGCCGAGGAACAGCCCTGCCTTGAAGAATCCGTGGGTGAGCAAGTGCGCGATGCCGAACGCGTAGCCCGCCGGGCCGAGCCCGACGGCGAGCATCATGTAGCCGATCTGGCTCATGGTGGAAGCTGCGAGAGCCTTCTTGATGTCGTCTTTCGCGCAACCCACGATGGCACCGAAGACGAGCGTCACGGTGCCGACGATCGCCACGGCGAGCCGGGCGTTCGGCGAGACGTCGAAGATGAAGTTCGACCGCGCGATCAGGTAGACGCCCGCGGTCACCATCGTGGCCGCATGGATCAGTGCCGACACAGGAGTCGGGCCTTCCATGGCGTCGCCGAGCCACGACTGAAGCGGCACCTGGGCAGACTTGCCACAGGCGCCGAGCAACAGCAGCAGGCCGATCGACGTCATCGTGGCCTTCGACGCCTGCGGAGCGCCTGCCGCGACGTCGGCGAAGCTGAAGCTGCCGAACGTCGTGAACATCACCATGATGGCGATCGAGAGTCCGAAGTCGCCGATCCGGTTGACGACGAACGCCTTCTTCGCGGCGGTCGCGGCAGACGGCTTGTACGACCAGAACCCGATGAGCAGGTACGACGCGACGCCGACGCCTTCCCATCCGACGTAGAGCGCCACGAAGTTGTCGCCGAGCACGAGCAGCAACATGGAAGCCACGAAGAAGTTCAGGTAGGCGAAGAACTTCCGGCGCTCGGGGTCGTGCTCCATGTAACCGACGGAGTAGATGTGAATGAGCGAGCCGACTCCGGTGATGAGCAGCACGAAGCAGATCGACAGCGGGTCGATGAGGAAGTTCGCCTCGGCATGGAAGCCACCCACCGGCGTCCAGGTAAAGAGGTGATTGTCGATGCGACGATCAGCACCGCTCTTGCCGATCAGACTGAAGAAAAGAATGAGGCCGAGCACGAACGACGCAAGCGGAGCAGCGACGCCGAGATAGTGGCCCCACTTGTTCGTGCGACGGCCGCCGACAAGCAAGATGAGCGCGCTGAACAGCGGGATCGCGACCAGCAACCAGGTGCCGCTGAACGCTCCGCTCGACGCCACGAACGGCGCAGCCTCGACCGTCACAGTGTCACCCGCTCGTCAGTCATCAGTACTTCAACAGGCTGGCGTCGTCGACCGAAGCCGACCGGCGGGTGCGATACACCGACACGATGATGGCGAGCCCGACAACCACTTCGGCTGCCGCCACCACCATGACGAAGAACGCCATGATCTGACCGTTCAGGTCGCCGTTGATGCGCGAGAACGTCACGAGCGCGAGATTGCCCGCGTTGAGCATCAACTCGACGCACATGAAGACGACGATCGCGTTGCGACGCAGCAGGACTCCGAGCGATCCGATCGTGAAGAGGATCGCCGACAGGTAGAGGTAGTAGGTCGGGCTCACTGTGGTGACCCCTTCCCCTGATTACCCGAACGGGTGCCACCGAGTTCGGCGGGCTGTGGATTGCGGCCGCGCTCGAGACGCAGCTCTTCGACCGCAGGCGGAACACTGAGTTCGGACGCCGATCCGTCGGGAAGCAACGCGGGAGTGTCGACCGCGTTGTGTCGCGCATAGATCCCTGGGCCTGGTAGCGGCGTCGGGTGCGTGCCGGTCTTGAACCGGTCTCGCATCTGCTCGCGCTGCCCACGCTTGGGCTCATGCGGTTCGCGGTGCGCGAGCACCATTGCGCCAAGAGCTGCCGTAATGAGCAGTGCGCTAGTGACCTCGAAAGCGAAGATGTACCTGGTGAAGAGCAGTCTCGCGATTTCGAAGATGTTGCCTTGGCCAGCAACCGCATTGCCCTGGGCGTCGGTCGGATTGTTGGCGCTGGCCAGCCCCGCGCTGGTCGTGATGGACGCCTGCCGGATGCCGGCGAACAGCAAAATGAGGAAGCCGAGCGCGGCGCTCGAGGCAGCAAGACGCTGACCACGCAACGTCTCGACGAGACTCTCCCGGGTGTCGACGCCTATCAGCATCAGCACGAACAGGAACAGCATCATCACTGCGCCGGTGTAGACGATGACCTGCACGAACGCGAGGAATGGCGCGTCTTCCGCCGCGTAGAAGACGGCGAGCGACAGCATCACGCCGCCGAGCAGCAGCGCGCCGTGCACGGTGTTGCTGGAAAACACCATGCCGAGCGCAGCGAGCACGCACAGCGGCGCAAAGATCCAGAAGATGGCGGTCTCTGGACCACCACCGTGCATGCTCGAGGCGAGTACGGCCGCTGGCACTACTCGCTCACCTCCGAGGCCTCGTCGTCACCGAACATGACGTGCGCCGCCGGAGTGCCTCGGTAGTAGTCCTTGGCGTCGGCGAGGCGCATCGGGTGCGGCGGCAACTCCATGCCAGGAGCAAGTGGCGCGAGCAGCTGCTCCTTGGTGAAGATGAGGTCGGCCCTGTTGTCGTCTGCCATCTCGTACTCGTTGCTCATGGTGAGCGCACGGGTCGGGCAGGCCTCGATGCACAAGCCGCACAAGATGCAACGCAGATAGTTGATTTGGTAGACCCGGCCGTAGCGCTCACCTGGGGAGTAGCGCTCTTCGTCGGTGTTGTCGGCACCTTCTACATAGATGGCGTCGGCCGGGCACGCCCACGCGCACAGCTCACAGCCGACGCACTTCTCCAGGCCGTCGGGGTGCCGGTTGAGTACGTGCCGCCCGTGAAAGCGCGGCATCGTGATCTTCTTGGTCTCGGGGTAGAGCTCGGTGTTGACCGCCTTGAACATGGTCGCGAAAGTGACACCGAAACCCTTGACTGGCCCGAAGAAACTAGCCATCGACGACCTCGCCGGAGTCGGAGGGGTCAGAGGGATCCGTGTCATCAGGGTCGGTTGGGTCAGGGTTGCTGGGGTCATCGTCATGGTCAACGGGCGCCGCGCCCGCGTTACCGGCCAGGATCGGAACCGGTCGGCGTAGTGGCAGTTGTTGACCCGGCATCGGCGGCACAGGGAATCCACCCGCGTACGGGTCGAATGGTGCGCGACTCGCGGCTTCCTCGTCTTCCTCGACGGCGCGCTGCTTGTTCTGCTCGACACTGTCGTAGACGAACGATGCCGCGATCACCAGGATCGCCGTGACGCCGATTCCCCAGATGAGCTGCTTGCGGTCGAGCACCTTGATAGCGGCCTCGACCATGATCCAGATCAGGCTCGCCGGGATCAGGACCTTCCAGCCGAACTTCATGAACTGGTCGTAGCGCAGCCGCGGCAGCGTGCCGCGCAACCAGATGAAGACGAACAGGACGCAGAACAGTTTGCCGAAGAACCACAGCATCGGCCACCAACCTGTGTTGGCGTCGTGCCAAAGCGAGATCGGCCACGGTGCTCGCCAACCGCCTAGGAACAGCGTCGTCATCAGCGCGGAAACCGTGACCATGTTGATGTACTCGGCGAGGAAGAACAGCGCGAACTTCAGTGACGTGTACTCGGTGTGGAAGCCACCGACGAGTTCGCCCTCGGCCTCGGGCAGGTCGAACGGCGCGCGGTTGGTTTCGCCCACCATGGAGATCGCGTAGACGAGGAACGACACGAACGCCGAGAGCACGAACCAGCGCTGCTGCTGCGCGGCAACGATCTCCGACGTCGACAGCGATCCCGACTGGATGAAGACGCCGACGAACGAGAGGCCCATCGCGACTTCGTAGCTGATCATCTGCGCGGCCGAGCGGACGCCTCCGAGCAATGGGTACGTCGAGCCGCTCGACCAGCCGGCGAGCACGATGCCGTAGATGCCCATCGAACTCATGGCGAGCACGAACAGCACGGCGACCGGCAGGTCGGTCAGCTGCAGGTTCGTGTGGCTGCCAAAGATCGAGACCGTCGGGCCGAACGGAATCACGGCGAACGCCATGAACGCCGGAATCGCCGAGATGATCGGCGCAAGGATGAACACGATGCGGTCGGCGGCACTGGGAATGAGGTCTTCCTTCAGTGCCAGCTTGATGCCGTCGGCGAGGCCCTGCAGCAAACCGAAGGGGCCGACCCGGTTGGGGCCAAGCCGTTGCTGCATGCGGGCGACAACGCGGCGCTCTGCCCAGATCATGAACAGCGTCATGACCATCAAGAACCCGAACACCACGACGGTTTTGAGAATGATGAGCCACCACAGGTCGCGGTGGTTCGGCTCGCTCACCGCACTCGCGATGAGCTGCGCCCCCAGCACGTGCGCGTTCACTGGGAGCCCCCTTCGAGACTGACGACAGCACCGGCGCCGACACCGAGGGTACGGTGCACCGCACTGCCTGCCGAGCGGGTGGGCACCCACACGACGCCGTCGGGCATCGCGGTGGTGAGCAGGTCGAGCGTGATCGCACCGCCGGCCTTGCCCGCCCGAATCGTCACAGGCGCACCGTCGACGACGCCGATCGCCCGCGCGGTCGCTGGCGAGAGCCTGGCACGCAGGGGCTTCGCGGTCGCTGCGAGGTACGGAGTGCCGTCTTGCAAACTGCCCTCGTCGAGCAACTCGTGCCAGGTCGCAAGCACAGCATGGCCGTGCGTCAACTTCACCGGTGGCGCCGCCGTCGCCGAAGGCGCGGCCATCGAACCCGCGCGGGTCGAGAGCGCCTGTAACTCGGCGCGCGCCGTACGCAGATCTGGCAATCCGAGATGGACGTCGAGTGCATCGGCCAGAGCGTGCAACACCTCGAGATCAGACAGTTGCCCGCGGTCGGTCAACGACGCCTCGAACGGACGAGACCGGCCTTCCCAATCGATGAACGTGCCCGCCTTCTCAACGGCCGCAGCGACCGGGAACACCACGTCGGCGGCGTCAGTCACCGCAGATCGTCGAAGCTCGAGGCTGACGACGAAGCCCGCCGCAGCGAGCGCGGCGTGTGCGGCTGCCGGGTCGGGAAGGTCGTCGGGATCGACGCCCGCCACAACGAGTGCGCCGAGCGAGCCGTCTGCCACGGCGGCCAGCATGCCGCTCGTATCGCGGCCCGGCTTCGACGAGATGGACGTCGCCCAGTGCAGCGCAACCTCACCGCGCGCGTCGTCGTCGGCAAGTGCACGGCCACCTGGCAACAAGTTGGGCACCGCTCCAGCCTCGACGGCGCCACGCTCGCCCGCACGTCGCGGAATCCAGGCGAGCCGCGCGCCGGTCGCATCGGCCAACGCGACCGCGGCCGACAGCCCGCCCGGAACGGCCGCGAGCCGCTCGCCGACCAGAATCAGGCCCGCTGGAAGCGCAAGGCCGGCCGCAGCCTCGGTGAGCAGTTCTGAGTATCCGTGGGAGTCGACCCCGGGAGGGACCTCAACGCTCTCGTTGGCAGCGAGCGCCTGCAACACCACGGCTTCGCCACCCGGCACGGTGGCGATCAGGCGGCCGCGCATCTTCTCAAGGCCGCGAGTAGCGAAGGGTGCGATCGACACGATTTTGGCGTGCTTCTTCAACGCAGCCTTGCGCAACCGCAGGAAGATGATGGGTGACTCTTCTTCGGGCTCGAACCCGACCAGCAACACGGTCGAGGCGGCCTCGAGATCGTCGTACGTCACGTCGAGGAAGCGACCCGCGACCCGCGATCCGAGAAACGCGAGCTCTTCGTCGGAGTGCACGCGCGCGCGGAAGTCGACGTCATTCGTGCCGAGCGCAACGCGCGCGAACTTCGCGTACGCGTAGGCGTCTTCGACGGTGAGCCGACCGCCAACGAGCACGCCAACGCCGGCACCACTTCGTGCTGCGGCGAGCCCGGCTGCAGCCGCTCGCAGCGCCTCGGGCCATGACGCAGGCACCAAGTCGCCGTCGGCGTCGCGCACCAGCGGTGAGTCGAGCCGATCGGGCGCGGTCGCGTAGCTGAAGGCCCACCGGCCCTTGTCGCAGTTCCATTCCTCGTTGACTTGCGGATCGACACCCGCCAGCCGACGCAGCATCTTGCCTCGGCGGTGGTCGTTGCGCTGCCCACACCCGGACGCACAGTGCTCGCACACGCTGGGCGATGACACCAGGTCGAACGGCCGCGCGCGGAAACGGTACTGCGTACCAGTGAGTGCTCCGACCGGGCAGATCTGCACCGTGTTGCCGGAGAAATAGGAGTTGAACGGCTGGTCTTCATACACCGCGACCTGCTCGAGCGCAGAACGCTCGAGCATCTCGATGAACGGGTCGCCGGCGATCTGTTGCGCGAAGCGCGTGCACCGGGTGCACAGCACACAACGCTCGCGGTCGAGCAGCACCTGGGCTGAAATCGCAATCGGCTTGGGGTAGGTGCGCTTGACGTCACGAAAACGCGACTCGGAATAACCATTGGTCATCGTCTGGTTCTGGAGCGGGCACTCCCCACCCTTGTCACACACGGGACAGTCGAGCGGGTGGTTGACGAGCAGCAACTCGATCACGCCGTTCTGCGCCTTCTCAGCCACGGCCGAGGTGTATTGCGTCTTCACGACCATGCCCTCGGTGACCGTGATCGTGCACGACGCCTGCGGCTTCTTCTGGCCCTCGATTTCGACAAGGCACTGCCGGCACGCACCAACCGGATCGAGCAGCGGATGCTCGCAGAACCGCGGCACCTGGATGCCGAGGAACTCAGCAGCGCGGATCACCAACGTGCCCTTGGGTACCGAGATCTCAAACCCATCGACCGTCAAAGTCACCAGGTTGGACTTCGCGAGCTGAGCGCCGCCGCCCGTGCTACGTCTCTCGCCGCCTCCGGCGTCCGCCGGCGGATTCGCGGTGACGGTCATCAGGCGCTCGCCCCCGCGAACACGGTCGACGCGACCGGGTCGAACGGGCAGCCGCGGCCGTCGAAGTGAGCGACGTACTCGTCGCGGAAGTACTGAATGGACGATGTCACCGGGCTCGTCGCGCCATCGCCCAGTGCGCAGAACGCGCGGCCGAGGATGTTCTCGGAGAGGTCGAGCAGCGTCTCGAGATCGTGCTCGTCGCCTTCTCCACGCTCGAGCCGCTCGAGGATCTGGACGTACCAGAACACGCCCTCGCGACACGGCGTGCACTTGCCGCACGACTCGTGCGCATAGAACTCACTCCACCGCAGCACCGCGCGCACGACACAGGTGGTCTCGTCGAACAGTTGGAGGGCGGTCGTACCGAGCATCGAGCCGTGAGCGGCGGGTCCCTCGAAATCCAGCGGGACGTCGAGGTGTTCGGCGGTAAACAACGGAGTCGAGCTGCCCCCCGGCGTCCAGAATTTGAGTTCGTGGCCCTCACGCATGCCACCCGTGGCGTCGAGCAACTCGCGCAACGTGATGCCGAGCGGCGCTTCGTATTGCCCCGGGCGGGCGACGTGGCCTGAGAGCGAGAAGATTTTGAAGCCTGGCGACTTCTCTGTGCCCATCTTCTTGAACCATGCGGCGCCGCCGCGCACGATCGCGGGGACGCTCGAGATCGTCTCGACGTTGTTGATGACGGTCGGGCAGGCGTAGAGGCCCTCGACCGCGGGGAACGGCGGACGCAACCGGGGCTGCCCGCGGAACCCTTCAAGGGATTCGAGGAGCGCGGTCTCTTCACCGCAGATGTAGGCGCCGGCCCCGATGTGAACCACGACGTCGATGTCGAATCCCGAGCCGAGCACGTTGGTGCCGATGAACCCGGCTGCCTTCGCTTCTTCGACTGCGTTGAGCAAGCGGCGAACAACGTGGAGCACCTCGCCGCGCACGTAGATGAACGCTTGATTCGCGCGGATCGCATACGCGGAGATCAGCACGCCTTCAAGCAGGGTGTGCGGGCTCGCCATCATGAGCGGGATGTCTTTGCAGGTACCGGGCTCACTCTCGTCGGCGTTGACCACGAGGTAGTGCGGCTTGCCGTCGCCCTGCGGGATGAATCCCCACTTCATGCCGGTGGGAAATCCGGCACCCCCGCGACCGCGAAGACCGGAATCCTTCAACAGCGAGATGAGAGCGTCGGGCTCCATCGCCAGGGCGGTGCGCAGCGAGTCGTACCCGCCCGTACGGCGGTAGGAGCTCAGGGTCCAGGACCGCGGCGTCCCCCAGTTCGCCGTGAGGACAGGCGTAAGCGCGAAGGTCATGACGGGTCCTTGCTCTCTTGCTTCGGTGCGTTCGCAGCGGCGTTGTCGAACGCCGGAGCCGCGTCGCCGCGCTCCTTCGCCAGTTCGAGTCCGACCAGCGATTCGGGCCCTGCCGATGGGCCTTCGCCGACGAGAGTCGTCAGCGAAACCGGCCAGCACTCGCGACGTCTCGACATGGGTAATCAGTGGCGCACCACGGGTCGGCAGTGGCAGGTCGCCGGCGCGCAAGGCGTCAACGAGTTCTTTCGCGCTCTCAATGGTCTGGTTGTCGAAGAACTCCCAGTTCACCATCACGACCGGTGCGTAGTCGCACGCAGCGTTGCACTCGATGTGCTCGAGAGTGACCTTGCCGTCGGGTGTCGTACCACCATTGGCCACGTCGAGATGCTCTTTGAGGGCAGCGAAAATTGCGTCGCCGCCGAGGATCGCACAGAGCGTGTTCGTGCAGACGCCGACGTGGTAGTCACCGCAACTGTGCCGCTTGTACATCGTGTAGAACGTGCTCACCGCAGCCACTTCGGCGGTGGTCAGGCCGAGCAGTTCGGCGACCAGTTTGATGCCGTCGGGTGAGACGTAACCCTGCTCTGCCTGCACCAAATACAGCAGCGGCATCATCGCCGATCGGGCTCGTGGGTAACGGGCGATCACTTGCGCGCCAAGTTCGCGCACCCGAGCTTTCGCGTCGTCTGACAATGGGTCGGCCAGCGCCGCACCGGGCCCGAGACGCGGGTCGAGGGTGACGGTCGGCAGGCCGTTCTTCGTCTCGTCGTTGCTCAACGGTCGCACCCGCCCATCACCGGGTCGAGGCTCGCGACAGATGCGATCACGTCGGCAATCAGGCTTCCCTCGCAGACCGCGGGAACTGCTTGCAGGTTCACGAACGATGGCTCGCGCAGGTGCACTCGATACGGCTTCGTCCCACCATCACTGACAAGGTGGACGCCGAGTTGCCCGCGCGGTGATTCGATCGGGTGATACACCTGCCCGGGTGGAACGTGGAAGCCCTCGGTGACGAGCTTGAAGTGATGGATCAGCGACTCCATCGAGGTGGCCATGATGTGGCGGATGTGGTCGAGAGAGTTACCCAAGCCGTCGGCACCGAGCGCGAGTTGCGCAGGCCACGCGATCTTCTTGTCTTCGACCATGACGGGCCCTGGCCGCAACCGGTCGAGGCACTGCTCGACGATCTTGACTGACTCGCGCATCTCGTCCATGCGCACCAGGAAGCGGGCGAAGTTGTCGCCTTCTTGTTGGGTCGGGACGTCGAACTCGTACGTCTCGTAACCGCTGTACGGCTGGCTCTTGCGAAGGTCCCACGGCAACCCGGCCGCACGCAGCAACGGCCCGGTGACGCCGAGGGCCACGCACGCGTTGACGTCGAGGTAGCCGACGCCCTGCAGGCGCGCGATCCAGATGGGCTGACCGGTCAGCAGGTTGTGGTACTCGTCGATCCGCTTCGGCATCAACTGGACGAACTCGCGAATCTTCTCGACCGCGCCGGGTGGCAGATCCTGGATCACGCCGCCGGGTCGGACGTAGGCGTGGTTCATGCGCAGGCCGCTGATCATCTCGAAGATGTCGAGGATCAGTTCGCGCTCACGGAACGCGTAGAGCATCGCCGACAGCGCGCCGACCTCGAGGCCGCCGGTGCCGAGCCAGACCAGGTGTGAAGAGATGCGGTTGAGTTCCATCATCATCACGCGGATGACCTGTGCGCGTACGGGCACTTCGTCGGTGATGCCGAGCAACTTCTCGACGGCCATCGAGTAGGCCGATCTCGGTGAACAGCGGCGACAGGTAGTCGGCTCTGGTGAGGAACGTGACCGCCTGCGTGAAGTTTCGGTACTCGCAGTTCTTCTCGATACCCGTGTGCAGGTAGCCGATCGCCAACCGGGCCTGCGTGACGGTCTCGCCGTCGAGCTCGAGGATCAGGCGCAGTACGCCGTGGGTCGAGGGGTGCTGCGGACCCATGTTGACGACGACCCGTTCGGCCCGCTCGTTCGTGGCGTCAGCCGCGACGTCGTCCCAGTCGCCTCCGGTGACCGTGTAGACACGGCCCTCGGTGGTCTCGCGAACGCCCGCGTACGGATCGGCTGTCGTGCTCACGCGTACTGCCTCCGCTCATCGGGAGGCGGAATCGTGGCGCCCTTGTACTCAACTGGAATGCCACCGAGCGGGTAGTCCTTGCGCTGCGGATGACCCGGCCAGTCGTCGGGCATCATGATGCGCGTCAGTGCGGGGTGCCCGTCGAAGATGATGCCGAACATGTCCCAGGTCTCGCGCTCCTGGAAGTCGGCGGTTGGCCAGATCGCAACGACCGACGGCACGTGCGGATCGGAGTCTGGCGCCGCGACCTCGAGCCTGATGCGGCGGTTGTGCGTCATCGAGGTCAGTTCGTAGACGACGTGCAGTTCGCGCCCGGCGTCCATCGGGTAGTGCACGCCCGACAACGACGACAGGAATTCGAAGCGGAGGTCTTGGTCGTCGCGCAACTGCTGCGCGAGATCGGTCAGCTTCTCGCGACGCACGTGCAAGGTCAGTTCGCCACGATCGACGATCGACCGCTCGACCGCCTGCGCGACGCTTGGATACGCCACCGCGAGCGCGTCGGCGACGTCGTCGAAGTAACCGCCGTACGGCCGCGGAGTGGAGGGCAGCGTCGCCGGGGACGTTTCTGCCGAAACTGCTCCGACTTCGGATTCGGCTCCGCTGAGTTGGGGCGCGCCTTGCGGTTGCCCGACGGGCTGATCGCTCACCGAAGCAGACCCTTCATCTGATGGGTCGGCGTGGCCTCCAACGCCTCGATCTCGAGCTCCTGCGCCTGCTTCTTGGCGTTCGGGCCGAGCTTCATGACCTGGATGCGCTCGTGCAGTTCGAGGATCGCGTGCATCAACATCTCGGGGCGCGGAGGGCAGCCCGGCAGGTACATGTCGACGGGCACGACGTGGTCGACACCTTGCACGATCGCGTAGTTGTTGAACATGCCGCCGGACGACGCGCACACGCCCATCGCCAGCACCCACTTCGGCTCGACCATCTGGTCGTAGATCTGCCGCAGCACCGGCGCCATCTTCTGGCTCACCCGGCCGGCCACGATCATCAGGTCGGCCTGCCGCGGCGATGCGCGAAAGACCTCCATACCGAAGCGAGCGAGGTCGTAACGGCCGGCGCCGGACGCCATCATCTCGATCGCGCAACACGCCAGCCCGAAAGACGCCGGCCATAGCGAGTTCTTGCGCGCGGTACCGGCGAGCTTCTCGACACTGGTCAGCAGGAAGCCGCTTGGCAGATTCTCTTCGAGGCCCATATCAGGTGCTCAGTCCCACTCGAGACCGCCACGACGCCACACGTACACGTACGCAACGAACACCGTGAGGATGAACAGAACCATCTCGACGAGCCCGAACACACCGAGGTGCTGAAACGCGACCGCCCACGGATACAAGAAGATGATCTCGATGTCGAAGACGATGAAGAGCATGGCTGTGAGGTAGTACTTCACCGGGAACTTGCCGCCGCCGACTGGTTGGGGCGTTGGCTCGATGCCGCACTCGTACGCGTCGTACTTCGCCCGGTTGTATCGCTTCGGCCCACTGAGGCTGCCCATCAGGATGGAGAAGACCGCGAACCCGGCGGCGAGCAAGAACAATGCGAGAAGCGGCACGTAGCTGAAGTAGCTGGTCACCGTGATTTCCTCGCTTCTCGCGTGCCGACTGGGGCCGTGTCAGTCTAGGTGGGTGCGAAGCGCGTCCTGCGCGCGGGTCAGGCGGCCGGGGCGATCCTGCTGAGGCCGTTGATGATGCGGTCCATGGCGTCGCCGCCCTTGGGATCGGTGAGGTTCGCGAGCATCTTCAAGGTGAACCGCATGATGGTCGGATGCGACATGCCGTGGCGCGTCAGGAGTCGCATCACCCCGGGCTTGCCGATCAGGTTCACGAAGCCGCGACCCAACGTGAAGTAGCCGCCGTACCGATCATCGAGCGCCTTCGGGTACCCCCTAAGTGCGCGCTCGCGTGCGATGCCGGCGGGCCGGGCCAACGCCTGCGCGATGACCTCGGCCGCCATCTCGCCCGACTCCATCGCATAGGCGATGCCCTCGCCGTTACACGGATTCACCATGCCGCCCGCATCGCCGACGAGCAGCACACCGCGGTCGTAGTGCGGCTTGCGGTTGAACCCCATCGGCAATGCCGCACCGCGCACCGGCCCGCGTGCATGTTCCTCGTCGAAGCCCCACTCCTTGGGCATGCCCGCGGTCCATCGCTTCAGCAGTTGGCGGTAATCGACGTTTCGAAATGACGACGAGGTGTTCAAGATGCCGAGCCCCACATTGCTCGTGCCGTCGCCCATACCGAACACCCAGCCGTAGCCCGGTAGCAGCCGGTCGCGACCCTCGTGGCGATCCCACAACTCCAGCCACGATTCAAGCCAGTCGTCGTCGTGGCGCGGCGACTCGAAATAGCGCCGGTAGGCGACCCCCATCGGGCGGTTCTCCCTACGGTGCAGGCCGAGCGACAGCGAGAGGCGGCTCGAATTTCCGTCAGCCGCGACGATGACCGGCGCCTTGAAGTAGACGTCGCGTTCGGCGCCTGCGGGGCGCGCCATGACGCCGACGACCCGACCGGAGCGATCGTCGACGACCGGCTGCGTAGCGGGCGTCTGCTCGTGCAGAGCGACGCCGAGCTTCTGGGCGCGCCTGGCGAGAAGCTGGTCGAAGTCGAGCCGGGTACGGACAAGACCGTAGCTGGGGAACGCCGACAGCTCGGGCCACGGCAGCTCGACCCGCATGCCGCCAGCGAGGATCCGCAGCCCCTTGTTCTGCAACCACCCAGCCTCGGCGCTGGTGTCGATACCGAGCTTGACGAGCTGCGTCACCGCTCGCGGTGTCAGCCCGTCGCCGCAAACCTTCTCGCGCGGGAAGGCGGACTTTTCGAGGAGGGCGACGCTCAAGCCTGCCTGCGCCAGATGGGCGGCAGTCGCGGATCCGGACGGGCCCGCACCGACGACGATCACGTCGGTCTCGGTGGTCGGCGTCCCGGCTGGAATCGCACCAGCGGAGACCTCAGACGACGCGCGAGCTTCTTGAACTGCAGCGGCGGCTGCCTTGCCTGTCACGGATTCACCACCTAAGCCGAAGCGGGTACGCCGCGTGCTTGCCTGTTCAACGCGGGCGTTTGTGAACGGGTTCACGAGACCGGCGGCAGCAGTCTATGCCGTCGGCGGGCAGGCTACCGCGCCGGTCGCGAGGCTCGGTGCGCGGCGGTGGCGAGGCTCCGCGCTGCAGCGTCAGGCGGAGCGCGAGGCCCGGTGGACGGCGACGATCCCGCCGGTCAGGTTGCGCCAGGCGACCCGCTCCCACCCCGCCGCGGCGATCCGGCTCGCGAGCTCTGCTTGCGCGGGCCACGCCTTGATCGACTCGGCCAGGTAGACGTAGGAGTCAGGGTTCGAGCTGACCTTCTTCACGATCGCGGGCATGACCCCGAGGTAGCCGTCGTAGACCCGGCGAAACGGACCGAAGACCGGCGAGCTGAACTCGCAGATCACCAGGCGCCCGCCGGGCTTCGTCACGCGCAGCAGGTCGCGCAGAGCCGCGTCGACGTCGTGCACGTTACGCAGGCCGAACGAGATCGTGACGGCGTCGAACGACTCGTCAGCAAACGGCAGCGCGAGGGCATCGCCTGCGACGAAGCGCACCCCGTCGACACGTGCGCCGCCCCGCTGTCTCGCGCCCTGCCGGAGCATGCCGAGGGAGAAATCGCACGCGACGCACTCGGCCCCGTCGACGGTGAACGATGCCGACGAGGTGCCCGTGCCAGCGGCGACGTCGAGCACCCGTTCACCCTTGCGCGCACCGACGGCTTTCGCGACCACCTTGCGCCAGCTGCGGTCGCGCCCCAGGGACAAGACGTCGTTCACCAGGTCGTAGCGAGCCGCCACGTCGTCGAACATGGCCGCGACCTCGGCGGGCTGCTTGGCCAGGTCGGCGCGGGTCGGTGTCATGCGGACCGTCCTTCGCTAGCGGGGGCGGCGAGAGCATGTCCAGTCGCAGCTGCCCGCGACGTCCCGCAATCGGGCTTTGGTCTTCTCGTCACACATCGCACCCTTGAGTCCCGCTTCAAAAAGCTCAAACGGGCGGACGCCGAGGTGCTGGGCAATCTCGTATTCGCGGCCGAGATCGGTGCCGAACATCGCCGGATCGTCGGTGTTGAGCGAGCAGGAAATGCCGGCCTCGATGAGCCTGGGCAACGGATGGCTGGCCAGGTCGGGCACGCTGCGGGTGCGCAGGTTCGAGGTAGGGCAGACGTCGAGCACGATCTGCCGCCCTGCTAGCTCGGCCATCAGGTCGGGGTCGTCGATCGCGCGGATCCCGTGCCTGATGCGGTCGGCCTTGAGCGCGGCCATCGTGGCCCAGATCGAGTCGGCGCCCGCCGATTCGCCCGCGTGCGGAACCGACGCGAGCCCGCCAGCCTTCGCGATCTCGAACGCCTTCGCATAGGGCTCGGGCGGGAAGTTCGCTTCCGGACCGCCAAGGCCGAGGCCGACGACGCCGCGGTCCTTGTATTTCACGGCGCGCCGGGCAAGTTCCTCGGTCGCTTCGACGTCGGCTCCGCGATACGAGTCGGGCGTGAGGCGGACGACGACACCGTGGTCCTCCTCAGCCTGCTGCGCGCCGTCGCAGTAGCCCTCGAAGAGGTCGTCCCAGCTGACGCCGCGGGCAACCCGCTCGATCGGGGAGAAAATCGCCTCGAGGTAGACGGCGCCGTGTGAGGCGGCTTCGGCCGCGTAGTCGACCACGATCTGCCGGAAGTCGTCGGCGGTGCGCATGACGTTGGTCGTCAGGATCCAGACGTCGATGAAATGCGCGAAGTCGGTGAACTCGTAAAGCGCCTCGATGCCTTCGATCGTGTCGACCGGCAGCGGCAGCTGCGTTGCGGGTGGCCATGTCGAGCAGGGTGCGCGGCCGGACGGTCCCCTCGAGGTGGACGTGCAGCTCGATCTTCGGATAGCTCGCCACGGCGACCATCTTGGCAGCCGTGCCTCCGCCCGACTGTCAGACGCCTACGGGTCTCTTAGCCCGTAACTGTCTGACAGTCGCTTCGTCCACATGGAGCGAGCGACCCCACAGACGTTGGCTCTGACTCACCTTGGGCCGCGCCCGGAGACGCAGCCTGCTACCCATGTCAAAGACCCCGTCAACGTACCGGGTGTCGCTCAACCGTCTTGCCGAGCTACAAGACGGGGTCGTCACCCGCCACCAGCTCCGCGAGTATGGCTACGACGTCGACGCGGTACGAGCGCACATCGACGCCCGGCGCTGGCAGCCGCGCGGCCGCGAAGTTGTTGTCCTGCACAACGGTCCACTCACCAGCCGGCAAGAACGCTGGGTTGCCGTACTAGCGCAGCACCACGGTGCACTTGCTGGCGTTACTGCTGCTCAAGAGTTCGGGCTCGCCGGCTTCG
This sequence comes from uncultured Actinomycetes bacterium, assembly GCA_963809135.1. Taxonomy (GTDB): domain Bacteria; phylum Actinomycetota; class Actinomycetes; order Acidothermales; family Acidothermaceae; genus PALSA-607. The sequence goes on along the minus strand of CAWEIG010000008.1, from coordinate 45,736 downwards.
ACGACGGCCTCGTGCACGTGTTGCGTCGAATACGATGCTCGCCGGCACCACCTACCGGGCGTCAGACTGCATTTGTCTCGACGCTTCTCTGCGGCCGATCTCCATCCGGGAAGGGACCTCCCGACCGTCCGGATCGAGCGAGCCATCGTCGACGCCGCGTCCTGGATGGCGCCGCCGCGAAAGGCCTGCGCCGTGGTGTGCGCCGCGGTCCAGCAACGTTTGACGACCGCCGAGCGGCTGCGCCCGGAGTTGCTCGCAGCGAGTCGGGCCCGACATCACCTCTTGCTCACACGAGTCCTGGGTGACATCGAAGGAGGCGCAGACTCGTTCTCCGAGATCGACTTCGGGCATCTTGCGCGGCTGGCCGGACTGCCACCACCGCGACGGCAGACGTTCCGGTTCGACCGCGCTGGTCGTCGCCGGTGGCTCGACGCCGACTTCGACGGCTTCTTCGTCGAGGTCGATGGCGCCGTGCACCTGCGGCCGCTCAACTACTGGGACGACATGGAGCGACAGAACGACCTCATCGTGGTGACTGGCAAGCCCGCCTTCGCTTCGCCAGCGTCGCGATCCGCATTGCACCGACGACGGTCGTCGCACAACTGCGCGCGGCGGGCGAGCGGTTCGGTTTCGGGCACGGCACGTAGCCGACTGTCAGACAGCTGGCGGGGTCCTAGACCCGTAACTGTCTGACAGTCGCGGGGTGCGGCCGGCGGCGGCGGACGGCGGTTAGCTGGCGACGAGGGGAAGGTGGCGCGCTGCGCACCCTCTGCTGGGCGCGCTGCGACCCTCTGCTGGGCGCGCTGCGCACCGGGCGCGGTCGACGCGAAGTGCGACGCCACCCGCTCGTCGGGCTCGGGATCGTCGGCCGGCGTCCAGTGCACCCGCAGGTGGTTGTACAGGGTGTCGCGCTGCGCCGGCACCCGGTCGGCCGACCGGATCAGGTGGATCAGCTCGGTCAGGTTCCAGCGGTGCCGAGCGCCCGCCGACGACACCACGTTCTCCTCGAGCATCACCGATCCGAGGTCGTCGGCGCCGTAGTGCAAGCCGAGCTGACCGACCTCCTTGCCGAGGGTGAGCTGCGACACCTGAAGGTGGGCGATGTTGTCGAAGAACAGCCGGGCTACCGCGAGCAGGCGCAGGTACTCGAGCGGCGTCGCCAGCGTGCGGCCCTTGAGGTGGTTGTTCTCCGGTTGGTACGTCCACGGGATGAACGACCGGAACCCGCCGGTGCGGTCTTGCACGTCGCGAATCACGCGCAGGTGTTCGATGCGCTCGGCGTTCGTCTCGCCGGTGCCCATCATGAACGTCGCGGTCGACTGCACGCCGAGCCCGTGCGCGGTCTCCATCACCTCAAGCCAGACCGCGCCCGTCTCCTTCAGCGGCGCGATCGCGTGCCGCGGCCGCTCGGTCAGAATCTCGGCTCCGGCACCTGCGAACGAGTCGAGGCCGGCCGCGTGCAGCCGCGCGATCACCTCAGCGAACGTGAGACCCGACGTCCGCGCGATGTGCACGACCTCGGAGCCGCCGAGCGAGTGCAGCGCGAGCGACGGGTACGCGGCCCGCACCGCCGAGAACGTCTGCTCGTACCACTCGATGCCGAGGTCGGGATTGTGTCCGCCCTGGAGCATGATCTGCGTCGCCCCGAGCTCGACGGCCTCCCCGCAGCGGCGCAGGATTTCCTCGAGCGAGTGCGTCCAACCCTCGGCGTGGTTGGGGGCCCGGTAGAACGCGCAGAACTTGCACGCGGTCACGCAGACGTTCGTGTAGTTGATGTTCCGGTCGATCAGGTAGGTCGCGATCGACGCGGTCTCAGCGAAGCGGCGCCGTCGAGCGGCGTCGGCGGCGCGGCCCAGCGCGTGCAAGGGGGCGTCGGTGTAGAGCTCGAGCGCCTCGGACGCCGATATGCGGCCGCCGTCGGCAGCCCGATCGAGCATCACGCGCAGGTCAGCCACGCGCACCAGCTTAGCCAGCGCCGAGAACCGTCGCCGCGGCCGCGAGCGCGAGCGCCCGGGCGCAGCGCTCTGGCACAAGGTCCGCAACGTGGCGACGACGACCTCGTTCGGCGTCCCCTTCTCGATGTGCATGTCGGCCCCCGCAGGCAGTGATCGGGAGCCGCTCCCCCGACAGCACCGCCACCCGCGTCGCCGGCGAGACCTTGCGGATGCGCGAGATGGCCTCGAGCCCGTCCATCACCGGCATCGAGATGTCGATGACCACGAGATCGGGGTGCAGTGCGCTGACGAGCTCGACTGCCTCGACGCCGTCGCCGGCCTGCCCGACGACCTCGAAGTCGGGCTCAAGCGACAGCAGCGTCCGCATCAGTTCTCGGATGCCGGCTTCGTCATCGGCGACGATGACGCGGTACGGATCGGCAACCATGGCGTCGATGGTGACAGGCAAAGCGCCAGCGAGACCCGGCCAACAACAAGGTTGATCATTTCGGACGATGCCGCGATCGGCAGGCGTCTCCAAACGGGTCAGACCGAAGCGAAGGTCGGGCCCCCAAACCGGGCTAGCCCGATCCGCGGACCGACCATGCGGGCGAACTCGGCAAGACCGGCAAGCTGTCGCTCGCCGAGGGAGAAGTCGAGGGTCTTGAAGTAGCGCACCAACGCGGCGGGCTCGAAGTCCTCCCAGCGGGCGGCCGACGCGGCGACCTCGTCGACCCGTGGCCAGCGAGATCTCGCGTGAGCGGACGAACGCGTGGTGCACATCTTTGACCAGGCCCGGGTGGTCATCGGCGAACGAGCGCCGGGCCGCCCACACCGCGAAGACCATCGGCAGCCCGGTCCAGTCGCGCCAGGCCGCCCCCATGTCGTGGACGCCGAGCCCGAGTCGCGGTCCGTCATGCAGGGTCGCCCGCAATGCGGCGTCCCCGATAAGCACTGCGGCCGGGCCTTCGAGCATCATCGCCGGCAGGTCGGGCGGGCAGGTGAGGTAGCGCGGGCGCACCCCGATCCGCTCTTCGAGCACCATCTTTCGCGAGCTCGATCGTGGTGCGGCTCGTAGAGCCCAGGCTCACGAGCTCGCCACCGAGCTCCGACAGCGGCAGCTGGCTGACCAGCACGCACGACATCACCGGACCGTCGGACCCGACCGCGAGGTCGGGCAGCAAGGTCAGCTCGTCGGCGTGCCGCAGGTACTCAACGAGGCTGATCGGGGCGATGTCGAGATCGCCGTCGACGAGGCGGTCGCTCAGCCGGTCGGGGGTATCGCGGTGCAGGTCGACGTCAAGCAAGGCGCCGGAGTGGACGAGTCCCCAATACAGCGGAAGGCAGTTCAAGAACTGGATGTGCCCGACCCGCGGCCGACGATCGTGATCCTGCCCCATCGTATGTCATTGCCCCACCCTAGGCATCGGCCTCTAGGCATCCGCCCGAACATCGCCGCTGAGGCCGTCAGCCGGGTGGCATTCAAGCGCTTCGCGGACGGCGGCGGGTGCGGCAGGACAATGTCGCCAGCCGGACTGTCGCTAGCCGGATTCGAGCGGCGGAAGCCCCGTCTGCTCGGCGTCTCTTCGTCCTCCTGCGCCGCCCACCGGCGCACCCGCTGGCGCTCGCGGCGCTCGAATAGCGCCGCCGACACCTCGGCGCGCTGCCGGCCGAGCAACGCGAAGCTCGCGAGTCCCGAGATGAGCAGCGCGACGATCACCAGCAAGACGCCGCTCGCCAACCGGACCAGCCAGACCACCACGACCGCGACGACGAACAGCGCGATCCGTGCGGAGGTGTACGCGGACGAACGGATGAGGCCGTGCGGGCTTCCCGCTTGACGCCGAGCGCCGGCTCGACCGGATCTTCACGTCATCGCCCGCAGATCAGACCGGCATCGGTTGCGGGACGTCGCGCCGGTTCTTGTCGGGCCCGTCGAACACGCGCAGCACGTTGTAGCGGGTGTCGCGCTCGACCGGCGTGAACCCGGCGTCGCGGATGAGCTCGAGCAGGTCGTCGCGATGCATCGTGTTCGGCGTGCCGAAGTGGTCGGCGTCGTGGGTGATCTTGTACTCGACCACCGAACCGTCGAGGTCGTCGGCGCCGTGCGACAGCGCGAGCTGCGAGGTCGTCAGACCGTGCATCACCCAGAACGCCTTCACGTGCGGCACGTTGTCGAACAACAGCCGCGACACGGCGAACGTCTTCAAGCGCCTCGGCGCCGGTCGCCATCGGCTGGGTCATCAGCCGGTTGCGCGGGTCACCGTTCGCGTCGTGCTGGAACCGCAGCGGGATGAAGACGACGAAGCCGCCGGTCTCGTCTTGCAGCTCGCGCAATCGCAGCACGTGGTCGACGCGGTGCCGCGGCTCCTCGATGTGCCCGTAGAGCATCGTGCACGGCGTCTTCAGGCCCTTGCTGTGGGCGAGCCGGTGGATGCGCGACCAGTCCTCCCAGTGCGTCTTGTGGTCGACGATCTTCTGCCGCACCTCCCAGTCGAAGATCTCGGCGCCGCCACCGGTGAGCGACTCGAGGCCGGCGTCGATGAGCTCGTCGAGGATCTCGTCGGCCGACAGCCCGGAGATCTCCTCGAACCAGTGGATCTCGGTCGCGGTGAAGGCCTTCAACGCGACGCCGGGCAGCGCCTCCTTCAACGCCTTCAGCGAGCGCGGGTAGTAGCGCCACGGCAACGTCGGGTGCAGGCCGTTCACGATGTGCAGCTCGGTGATGCCTTCGGGCTCCATCTGCTTGGCGAGCTCGACCGCCTGCTCGATGCGCATCGTGTACGCGTCGGTCTCGCCCGGCTTGCGCTGGAAGCTGCAGTAGGCGCACGACGCGGCGCACACGTTCGTCAGGTTCAGATGCCGGTTGACGTTGAAGTACGTGCGATCGCCGTTCTTGACCGGGTGCGCACGTGGTGGGCAAGCTCGCCGAGCCAGGCCAGGTCGTCGCTCGCGTAGAGCGCGACGCCGTCGTCGTACGTCAGCCGCTCGCCGGCCAGCACCTTGGCTTCGAGCTCGCGCTTGCGGCCGGTGTCCACGTTTCAAGCATGCACGGCTCGATCGGTCGCACGCGCGCGTGCGGGGCCGACCGGGTGAGCATCGCGGTCCACGGACCGGTCATCGTGCTCATACGAGCGCGTCACGCACAGCGATCATCTGGCGACTCTTAGCCCCATCGAGGCACCTTTGGTGCTCGATTTTGACTACTCACGGTGACCGGCTCGTGACGACCACCCCGACTTTTTTGTCCGCTACGCAACTAACGTGCGCCAAAGGCAGACGGGACCACACAACGCGTGTACACATCTTCTGGGGGCCTGCAAAACCGTTAAACGACAGCGTGAATTCCGTTACAGACAGACCGCTGTCCCAAAGAAAGGCACATCACGTGGAGAACCGTGACCGGCTCCTGACACCCGGAGAGGTTGCCAGCTTGTTTCGCGTCGACCCAAAGACCGTGACACGTTGGGCAGCTTCCGGCCGGATCGGCAGCATCCGCACACCCGGTGGGCATCGTCGCTTCCGGGAATCCGAAGTCCGCGCCCTGCTGCGCGGCGACTCCGATCTCGACTCGATCGGGTCGCTCGCACTCGAAGCGTCCGAAGGCTGACCTTCAGCGGTCGCGCGCGTCGATCGCTGACCGTATCGGGGCCGGTGCCGCCGGAGCTGCGTTGCCCAGGCGGCCGTCCCAACGCGTGAACAGGTCGTGCTCGACGCCGAGCGCGTCGAGGATCTTGCCGGCAACGAAGTCGACGAGCTGCTGCATGTTCTTGCGGCTTGCTGTAGAACGCGGGGCTCGCGGGCAGCCACGATCGCGCCCGCCGCGTCGAGTGTCACCAGGTGTCGCAGCGTCGCGCCGGTCAAGCGGCATTTCCCGCGGGACGACGACCAGTGGCCGCCGCTCCTTCAGCGTCACGTCAGCGGCGCGCTGGAGCAGATCCTTCGACAGCCCGATCGCGATACCCGCGACGGCGGCCGTACTCGCCGGGCACGACGACCATGCCCCGGGTGAGGTACGAGCCACTCGACGGGCCGGCCGCGAGATCGCCGGCCGACCAGAACCGCACCTGATCGAAGCGTCCGCCGCCGACGAGTGGCGCAGTCGGCGCCGGCAAATCAGCGTCGAGTCGCGACGTCAGCCACGCATGCAGGCTGTCGGCATCGTCGTGCCACGCGATGCCGGTCTCGTCGAGCAGCGTGAGCCGTGCGGCACGCGAGACGACGAGGTCGACCGGCTAGCCCGGCGCTGCGAGCAGGCCGCGCAGAACCGCTGCTGCGTAAGGGGTTCCGCTGGCGCCGCTGACACCGACGACCCACGGCACCCGCGCCACGCGTCAGTCCCCGCGCTGCGTCATCCCCGAAGGCCCCGCGACACGAGGTCGGCGACCGCGAAGCAGAAGAGCCCGATGCCGACGAAACCGTTGACGGTGAAGAACGCCCGGTTGACCTTCGACAGGTCGTCGGGCTTCACGAGTCGCTGCTCGTAGGCGAGCGCGACCGCGGCCGACACGACGCCCGCCGTCCACGTCCAGCCGAGGTGCGCAAGGGCGCCGAACCACAGCAGCAGCAGCACGGTCGCGTAGTGCGCCAGGCGCGAGAACGCCGAGTGCGACGTGCGGCCCGAACCGCGCCGGCAACGACTTCACGCCGATCTCGCGGTCGACCTCGTAGTCCTGGAGCGCGTAGATGATGTCGAAGCCGCCGATCCAGCAGCCGACCGCGAGCCCGAGCACGACCGCGGTCCAGGACCAGCGGCCGGTGACGGCCATCCACGCGCCGATCGGCCCGATCGTCTGGGCCAGGCCGAGCACCGCGTGCGGCGCCCAGGTGAACCGCTTCGCGTACGGGTAGACGGCCAAGCACGATCGCCGCGACGGGCGCAAGCACGAAGCACACCCGGTTGAGGCCGGCGGCTGCGGCCATGAGGACTGCGAGCGCGACGATCGCGCCCGCCCACGCCGTGCGCAGACTGACGACGCCGGTGACGAGTTCGCGACCTTTGCGTCCGCGGGTTGCGCGCGTCGATGTGCCGGTCGACGATCCGGTTGACGGCCATCGCGAACGTGCGCGCCCCGACCATCGCGATCGTGACGAGCGCGAGTTGACGCCAGTGCACGTGGTCGTTGACGGCGGCCATGGCCGTGAGCGCCGCGATGTAGGCGAACGGCAGCGCGAAGACCGAGTGCTCGAATCGCACCAGGTCGAGGAACGCGCGCACCCGGCCGGGCGCTCGCGGCAGCTGGGCGTCAACGAGGCAGCGGTCGCGCTCACGAGATGCCGAACTCCTTCCAGCGGGCCGTCACCCGCGCGATGACCGCCGGGTCCTGCGTGATCATCTCCGGCCAGCCGCGGGTGTATCCCTCGGTCGGCAACTTGCGCGGTCGCGTCGACGCCGACCTTGCCGCCCCAGAACTGCTGGTAGCTCGCGTGGTCGAGATGGTCGACCGGGCCGACGGACTGCACGAGGTCGTGGGCTGTAGTCGACGTTGCCGAACGCCCGCCAGGCGACCTGCGAGTAGTCGTGCACGTCACAGTCGGCGTCGACGACGACGATGCAGCTTCGCGAGCGACAACATGCCCGCACCCCAGATCGCGTGCATGACCTTGTGCGCGTGCTTGGGGAATCGCTTGTCGATGCTGACGATCACGCAGTTGTGAAAGACGCCCTCGACCGGCATGTCCATGTCGACGATGTCGGGGATCAGCAGCTTCACCAGCGGCAGGAAGATCCGCTCCGTCGCCTTGCCGAGCGGCCCGTCCTCGGCTGGCGGCCGCCCGACCACGATCGACTGGAAGATCGGCTTCTTCTGCATCGTCATCGTCTCGACGTGCAGCGCGGGGAACGGCTCGACCGGCGTGTAGAAGCCGGTGTGGTCACCGAACGGCCCCTCGGGCCTGCCGCTCGCCCGGCTCGAGCCAACCTTCGAGCACGACCTGCGCGTCGGCCGGCACCTGCAGCGGCACGCTGACGCAGTCGACCATGTCGACGCGCTCTTGGCGAAGGAAGCCCGGCGAACAGGTACTCGTCGATGTCGCTCGGCAACGGCGCCGACGCCGCGTAGGTGAGCACCGGGTCGCAGCCGAACGCGATCGCCACCGGCAATCGCTCGCCGCGCCGTTCGGCAACCGCGTGATGGGCATTGGAGTCCTTGTGGATCTGCCAATGCATCGCGACCGTGTTCTTGTCGTGACGCTGCAAGCGGTACAAGCCGAGATTGCGCTGGCCGGTCTCGGGGTGCTTCGTGTGCGTCAGCCCGAGGTTGAAGTACGCGCCGCCGTCGTCAGGCCAGGTGTGCAGTGCGGGCAATGACATCAGGTCGACGTCGTCGCCTTTCACCACGACGTCCTGGCAATCGCCCTTGCGCACTTTCTTTGGCGGGACGTCGCGCAGCTGGCCGAGCTTGCTGATCGCGTCCTTGAGACCGGAGAACCCCTTCGGGAGCTCGGGCTTGAGCAGGTCGGCGATGCGGGCGCCGATCTCGTCGAGGTCGTCGACGCCCAGCGCCTTCGCCATGCGTGCCTTGGTGCCGAACACGTTCATCGCCAGCGGCAGCTTCGAGCCCTTGACGTTCTCGAACAGCAGCGCAGGACCGCCGGCGCGCACCACGCGGTCGACGATCTCGGTGACCTCGAGGTGCGGATCGACCTGTGCCTTGACCCGCACGAGGTCGCCGTCCTTCTCCAGGCGGTCGAGGAACTCGGGCAGGTCGGCGAAGCTCATGTGATCAAGTATCGCCGGTCGGGCCGCCTTGCTGCTGTCGAGGCCAGCTCAGCCGGACGACGAGGGTGTCAGGGATCCGTTCATGGGGCCGCGGGAAAGACCTTCTCGACGGCTCCGGTGAAATCGCCACCGGCCAGACCGACGCCGTAGAAATAGACCTCGACGTGGCCGTTGTCGGCGTTCTGGCATCCCGTGTCGTTCCACCAGATGTCAGCGTCGGGGCCGGTGGGGTAGCCCAGCGCAACGATGATCACGCTCCAGCGGTCGACGATCACAGCGTGTGCGTTCACCTACCCCTGAGGCAGGTAAACGCACCGGCTGTCGCGAGAGATGGGCGTCAGCTAGACGCCGGCGTAGGAGTGCATGCCGGTGATGAAAATGTTCACGATGAAGAAGTTGAACAGGATCGAGGTGAACCCGAGCATCGCGATGTAGGCGGCCTTGCGTCCGCGCCAGCCGGCCGTGGCCCGGGCGTGCAGGTAGCCGGCGTAGATCACCCAGGTGATGAAGGCCCACGTCTCCTTCGGGTCCCACTGCCAGTAGTGGCCCCACGCGTACTCGGCCCAGATCGCGCCGGCGATGACAGCGAAGGTCCAGACCGGGAACGCGAACGCGTAGGCCCGGTAGGCCGTGCGGTCGAGCACGTCGGGCGAGGGCATGATCCGCGCCAGCGCCGAGAACCTGACCGGCCGGCCTTCTGCCGTCGCGGTCGCGTACCGGTCGGCGACAAGAAACATCGTCGTGGCGGCGGTCGCAACCGTGAAAACTCCTGACGCGATGATCGCCGCGGTGACGTGGATCGCCAGCCAGTACGAGTGCAGGGCCGGCACGAGCGGCGCGGGCGCGACGTAGAGCACCAGCACCGCGATGCCGAGCGCCAGCACGACGGGCGTCATGACGAAGACACCGAGGTACCTGGCCGGCTGCCGCATCATGATCACCAAGAACGCCGTGACCGCCGTGAACGTCAGCGCCAGCGTGAACTCGTACATGTTGCCCCACGGCAACCGGTGCACCGACAAGCCGCGACTGACGATCGCACCGCCCTGAAGCAGCCACCCGACGACGGTGGCTGCGATGGCAAACCGGCCGATGTTCGCGGCGAAGAACGAGCCGCCAGCGAGGCGCGCCTGGATCTGGCGGTTCAGCCACCGATGGGTCGGCCGCACCGCTCGCCAGTAGGTGCACCGACAAGAGCAGGCACGCGGACGTCGACCGGTGCCGACTTACTGGCCGGGCAACTGCGGCGCGTGGTTGCCGAAAGCAGCGTCGACCGCGTAGGCAAGGAAGCCGACCGAGTACGCCGCAATGCCACCGGCGATGAGTTCGTTCGACAGCGTGGCCAGGCCGACATCGACGCCCACGATCAATCCTCCCGAAGGTTCTCGACGTCGTCACCCGGTACCGGCGGAAGCTCCGTCTTGAGAGCCGCCACCAAACCGGCGAACTCCTCATCGAAGCCGCCGCTTGCGTCGGTTCGGGTCAGGCCACCGACCTCGACCACGGTACGCCCAGGCGAGCCCGGCCCTGCAGGCACCGCCCGCACCCAGAACCGGCGCCTGCGCACCCGCAACGAGAGCAACAATCCGGCGACCATGAACGGCGACCGCGACGAGCACGACACCCTTGCCGGGGTCGCGGCTGATCTGGAACGTCGCCCACTGGTCGAAGCCGACGAACGTCACGCTGCCCTGCCCGTTCGGCAGCACCAGCGTCTGGCCCGGCGCCAGTTGCGTTGTCGCGAGCAGCTTCATCTTCGACGTGTCGAGCGTGTACACCGACCGCGGCACCCCGTTGTCGAGACCGAGGTCACCCGCGAACACCCCGATCACCGCGATCGGGTTGTCGGGAGCTGGGAAGATCGAGATCGGCCGGCCGCTCGGATCTTCGACCGCCGACGGCAGGAAGAAGCCGGTGATGCCGAGTTGCTGCGGCAACGCGTCAGGCAGCTTCACGACGCCCTGCGACTCGAACGTGTTGCCGTTGGGCAGGAACGGCGTCACCTGATCGAAGACCTGGCCGGTGCCGTCGGTAACGCGGAAGTGCGGCGCGTATCCGTGGCCGACCAGGTAGACGTTCGCGCCACCCGAGCTCAACGGATGGTTGACCGTGATGTCGTAGGGGCGCGGCTTGGCGTTCGGATTCGGCTGCCAGGTCACCCGCGCGTCGAAGCTGTTCGCCGCCCCGCGCGTCGCACCGGTGCGCTCGTAGGTCGCGTCGAACGAGTTCAACGTGAACGAGAACGGCGGCAGCTTGGTGCGGTCGACCAGCGGCCCGGTCTTGAGGTCGTCATAGGCGATCGCGGTGTCGGAGAACCCCGCATGCTCGGTCACGAGCACCGTGCCGGTGAAGCCGAAGTTCGCCGACACCGCGACGCCGACCAGCACGACGAGTAGCGAGAGATGGAACACGAGGTTTCCGGTCTCGCGCAGATGACCCTTCTCTGCCGCGACGCTCGTGGGCGCGCGGTCGAGCCGAAATCGCTTGGCACGCAGCAACTTCTCCGACGCGGCGACGACCGTGTCGACGTCGCACACTCGCCGTCCACGATGTGAAATATGGCAGGCGGGCGAGATTGCGTGGCGCCGCGGGAGGTCGGGCGCGCATCGCGCGAAGGTGGCGGCGGCTGCGGGGAATCACGCAACCCGCGAGGGAGATGAACAGCAGCAGGTAGACCGCGGCGAACCACGGCGAACCGAAAACGTCGAAGCCGCCGAGCCCGTTGATGATCGGCGCGAGCGTCGGATGCTTGGCGTAGTACTCCTGCACTCGCAACGGGTTGCTCGCGTGTTGTGGAAGCACGCTTCCCGGCACCGCGGCGAGCGCGAGAAGGAACAGCAGGATCAACGCCGTGCGCATCGACGTCAGCGAATACCAGGCCCATCGCAGCCATCCCAAGACCGATGTCGCAGTCGTGCGGGCAGCGCGTTGGCGAGTGCCCAGCTCGTCGGTCTCGGCGCGCGTTAACCCTTCGTCGCGATCGACCGGCGCAGTGTCGAGCTTGCGTGCGCAACGTCATCGACGTCGGTCGGAGTCTCGCTCATCTCAGACCGCCGGCACGTAACTGTTGATGACCGATTGAAGGTCGCCGACGAGGGTGTGCCACGCGCCGGTGATCAGCAACACGCCGACCGCGATCAGCATCGCGGCGCCGATGCGGGTGACCAGCGCGTAGTGCCGCTTGACGACCGCGAGCACGCCGACCGCGTGCCTGAACGCGAGCGCGGTGACGATGAACGGCAGGCCAAGACCGATGCAGTACGCGAAGGTGAGCAACGCACCCTGCGTCGCGCTTGACCCCGAAAATGCGAGGCTCTGGACGGCGCCCAGTGTCGGCCCGATGCACGGCGTCCACCCCACACCGAAAAGAAATCCGAGCACCGGTGCACCCGCGACTCCCGCTGCTGGCAGCCGGTGAAAGCGCGCTTCACGTTGCAGGCCTGGAATCAGGCCCATGAACGCGAGACCAAGGACGATCATCACGACGCCGAGAATGCGGTCGACGACCACCGTGTGCGCGCGCAAGTTCCCGCCGGCGTAGCCGAACAACGCTCCCGACGCCACGAAGACCGCGGAGAACCCGAGGACGAACAGCACGCTGCCAGCGAGCACCCGGCCCCGTCGGTGCGCCGACCCGTCGCGTGTCGTCGATGTCGGCACCCGTAAGGCCAGTGACGTACGACAAGTAGCCCGGCACCAGCGGCACCACGCACGGCGAAAGGAACGACACGAGTCCGGCCAGCAGTGCCACCGGTATCGCCAAGACCAGCGGGCCGCTGGTGACCGTGTGCTGGAACGAGCTCCCGATGGAGCCGTGCCACCCGATCATGTTGTCGCCTCAGGTTCTGCGGCGACCTTTTGCACGACTGAGAGCAGTTGCGAGTACGTCATCTCGCCGAGGCCACGTGCGGCGATCCGACCCTGCCGGTCGATGACGATCGTGGTCGGCGGCGACTGCACTCCGGTGCTGCGGAAGTCCAACGCAATGCGCGACGACTGATCGGCGAAGCTGGGGTAGTCGATGTGGTGGGTGTTGACGAAGTTCACACCGTCGGACGCGCCGTTCTCCCTGATGTCGACGCCGACGAATTGCACGCCCGACGCGCGGGTATCGGCGGCCACCTGCTCGAGAGCCGGAGCCTCGCTGCGACACGGCGGGCACCACGACGCCCAGAAGTTCAAGCACGATGACCTTGCCGGCGTACGAGGCCAAGGTGAGGGGTTGGCCGTCGAGAGAGGTACCGGAAACCTGCGGTGCAACCTTGCGATGCCCGACTGCGTACGTCGTGACGACGCCGGCGCCGTTGAGCGCGATGTAGTTGGTTTGCTGGTCGCTAGTGGCCGCACTCGACGTCGAACACGCGCTCACGCCGAGCACGCAGGCGATGCCGACAACCGCGGCGATCAGGCGGGATGTGCGGCCCATCTAGGCGCCCGCGACCTGCCCGGCGCCTGCGTGGCCGGAAGGCTCGGTGTAGTTGACGTTCACGATGACGTCGCCGTCGAAGGTAAAGCTGGTGAGGCTGCCGAGCGCGCATTGCCGGCGACGTGGATCGTGCCAGAGCCGCTTCCGCTCCACCTTCCGGCGAGCGGTCCAGATCGGCAGTTGGTGGCTCACGCAGATCGCCTCGTGTCCGCGGGCAGCGTCTCGCGCACTGGCTACGGCGGCGAGCACGCGCGCCGCCAATTCGACGTATGGCTCGCCCCACGACGGCCGGAACGGATTGACGAGATAGCGCCAATGCGCAGGCCGCCGAAGCGATCCGTCGCCGACGCCGAAGGTCAAGCCCTCGAACACGTTCGCGGCTTCGATCAACCGCTCGTCGATGCGAATGTCGAGCCCGAATTGCTCCGCGACGGGCGTTGCCGTCTCGACTGCACGATCAAGCGGTGACGACACCAGCGTGACGATGTCGCGGCCCGCGACCGCCTGCGCCGCGTGCTTGGCCATCAGCACGCCAGCATCGGACAGGTGATACCCGGGCAGCCTGCCGTAGAGAATCCGATCGGGGTTCGCGACCTCGCCGTGCCGAAGCAGATGAACGACCGTGCGCTCGCTCATGCGCCTGCCTCCGGCTTGCGGCTGGCCGCAGCTGCGCGGGCAGCGTGAGGCAACGCGTCAGCGATGCGCTCGAGCGCCACCTCGTCATGTGCAGCCGAGACGAACCAAGCCTCGAAGGCGGACGGCGGTGCGTACACGCCGTGGTCGAGCAACGCGTGGAAGAACGCTGAGTAACGCCACGACTCCGCTGCACGCGCATCGTCGAAGTTCGCAACGTCGTGCTCGGTGAAGAAAAACGAGAACAGGTTGCCCGCATATTGCAGCCGATGCGCGACGCCCGCCGCGGTCAACGCATCTGAGGTGAGCCGACCGACGTCCGCCGCCGTTGCATCGAGATGGGCATAGACCTTCGGCGTGCACTGCCCGCAGGGTCGCGAGGCCGGCAGCGGTCGCGAGCGGATTACCCGACAACGTGCCCGCTTGATAGACAGGCCCGACCGGAGCGAGTCGTTGCATGATGTCGGCGCGACCGCCGAAAGCCGCGGCCGGAAGGCCACCGCCCATCACCTTGCCGAACGTGAACAGGTCGGCGTCGACTGCGTCGAGGCCGTACCAGCCGGTGGCCGAGACACGGAATCCCGTCATCACCTCGTCGAGAATCAACAGCGCGCCGTGTCGATGGGCGATCTCGAGCAGACCAGCGTTGAAGCCGGGGAGCGGCGCGACCACACCCATGTTCGCCGCCGCCGCCTCGGTGATGATGCACGCGATCTGCATCGCCGTAGGTGTCGAACGCCGCTTCGACCGCCGCGAGATCGTTGTAGGGCACCACGATCGTGTCGGCGGCCGAGGTACCGGTGACTCCTGGCGAATCGGGCAGCGCCAACGTCGCGAGACCAGACCCCGCCGACACGAGCAGCGCGTCGACGTGGCCGTGGTAGCAACCGGCGAACTTCACGACCTTCGACCGGCCGGTGAATCCGCGCGCCAACCGCAGCGCGGTCATGGTGGCCTCCGTGCCCGAGCTCACCAGCCGTACCTGCTCGACGGGCTTGACCCTGCGGACGATCTCCTCGGCGAGTTCGACCTCGCCCGGCGTCGGCGCCCCGAAGCTGGTGCCTTTGCGCCGCGGCATCGGTGACGGCGTCGACGACCGCTGGGTACGCATGCCCCAACACCAGCGGACCCCACGAGCAGACGAGATCGACATAGTCACGTCCGTCGACGTCGACGAGATAAGGCCCGTGGCCGCTCGCCATGAAACGCGGTGTGCCACCGACGCTGCGAAATGCCCGGACGGGTGAGTTCACTCCCCCTGGCGTCACCGCAACCGCGCGGTCGAAGAGGGCCTGCGATGAATCCTTACCCACGTTCACAGCGGCGCCGGGACGGCGACGAGGGCGACGACGTCGCCAAGCGACTGCACGTGCTCGTGATGCCCTGCGGGATAAGGACAATCTCCGAACGGGTCGAGATGCAACGGCCGGACGCCGGCGGCGTGCGCCCCGTGGACGTCAGCCGACACCATGTCACCGACGTGCACCGCATCGCGCGCATCGACACCGAGTCGCTCGAGGGCGAGCGCGAAGATCTCCGGCTGCGGCTTCGCGAACCCGACCACGGTCGAGTCGATGACGACGTCGAACGGGATGTCGCATCGCCGCAAGGTCGCTTCGACGTTGCCATCTGCGTTCGACACCACGCCGATCGCAACGCCCGTGGCTGCGAGATCGCGCAAGTGGTCGGCAACGCCGAGTCGGTACGACGTTCCACGTGCCCGGCACGGGCGACCCAAAGAGGCTGGCCAGCCCTGCCATCGCGTCGTCGACGCCGTCGGCCGGTACGTCGGCGAACCGCACGAAGACCCGGTAGTACTGGCTCCAGTCAGTCGTCTTGCGCGCATCCATCGCGGCAACACCTGCGTAGTGCGCGCGCGGCACCACGTCTGGGTCGAGTGACCCACCTGCGGCTCGCAGCACGGCGGCGACCGTGAACGGGTTCGGCAGCAGCAGCACTCCGCCCGCGTCGAGCAGCACGGCGAGCGGCGTGCGCCTCGCGTCTGGTGCGCGCGCTCACTGGCGCGTCGCGCAGCAACCTGGCCACCTCGGCCGCCCAGTACGTCAGAACGAAGTCGGCACCCGCCCGGCGGATCGAGGTCAGCGACTCGAGGATCACGGCGTCGCGGTCGATCCAACCGTTCGCCGCGGCCGCCTCGACCATCGCGTACTCACCGCTGACTTGATACGCCGCGACCGGCACGTCGACCATGTCGCGCACCCGCCTGACGACATCGAGGTAGGCCATCGCCGGCTTGACCATCACCATGTCGGCACCTTCGGCGATGTCGAGAGCGACCTCGCGCAACGCCTCGTCGCTGTTCGCGATGTCTTGCTGGTAGCGTGCGTCGATCACCGAACTGCGGTGCGCATTCCGCAGCGTCGCGAAATGGTCCGTACAAAGCGGAGGCGTACTTCGCCGAATAGGCGAGCACCGCGACCTCAGAAAACCCAGCACCGTCGAGGGCTGCGCGAATCGCAGCGACCTGGCCGTCCATCATCCCGCTCGGTGCGACGACGTGCGAGCCCGCGGTGGCTTGCGCAACTGCGATCGATGCGTAACGCGAGCAAGAGTCGCATCGTTGTCGATCACCTGCTCACCGGTCGGCGACTCGACAACAATTCCGCAGTGCCCGTGGTCGGTGTACTCGTCGAGGCAAAGATCGCTCATCAGCACGGTGGCGTCGCCGACCTCGGCCGCGAGATCGCGCAGCGCGAGTTGCACGATGCCCGACGGATCGTCGGCACCCGAACCACGAGCGTCCTTGTGCGCCGGAATCCCGAACAGGATCAATCCGCCCGACACCTTCGGCAACCGCTTCGGCCGCCGCCTTTCGCAACGAATCGCGGGTGTGCTGCACCACGCCGGGCATCGACGCGATCGGTGCCGGCTCGCTGATGCCTTCCTTGACGAACAAAGGCAAGACAAGGTCGGACGCCGACAGCCGCGTCTGCGCGACGAGTCGGCGCAACGCGGGTGTACGACGCAGCCGGCGCGGCCGCGACACCAGACGGCCGAGCTCCGCGGCGTCCGACCTGATCTCGTCCGGCACTGCGCTACTTCGCCTTGCGTCGCGAACTGGCCCGCGGCCGACCAGGCTTGCCGGTCCACTCGCCATTCGCCTCGGCCACCATGCGCTGCGCGAGCCCGTAAGCCGCCAGCGCGTCGGCCAAGCACTCGACCGACGGGTTTTCGGCCAGCACGTCGACGCGCAGGCCGTGCTCTTCTGCGGTCTTCGCCGTCTGCGGCCCGATGCACGCGATCACGGTCGTCGCGTGCGGCTTGCCGGCGATGCCGACGAGGTTGCGCACGGTCGACGACGACGTGAACACGACCGCGTCGAACCCGCCCGTCTTGATCGCCTCGCGGGTCGCCGCCGGCGGCGGCGCTGCGCGCACGGTGCGATAGGCGGTGACGTCGTCGACTTCCCAGCCGAGTTCGACGAGTCCGGCCACCAGGGTCTCGGTCGCGATGTCGGCGCGCGGGAGGAACACCCGGTTGATCGGATCGAGAATGTCGTCGTACGGCGGGAAATCCTCGAGCAGACCGGCCGCCGACTGCTCACCTGCGGGCACCAGGTCGGGCTTCACACCGAACGCCTGGAGCGCGGCCGCGGTCTGCTCGCCAACGGCAGCGACCTTGATGCCAGAGAACGCGCGCGCGTCGAGGCCGTACTCCTCGAACTTCTCCCGCACAGCCCGCACCGCGTTGACCGACGTGAACGCGATCCACTCGTAGCGACCGGTCACGAGACCGCGAACGGCGCGCTCCATTTGCTGCGGAGTGCGCGGCGGCTCGACCGCGATCGTCGGTACCTCGGCCGGCACCGCGCCATAGATGCGCAACCGGTCCGACAGCTCGCCGGCCTGCTCCTTCGTGCGCGGCACGAGCACCCGCCAGCCGAACAACGCCCTGGTCTCGAACCACGACAGTGCGCTGCGACTCTTCACGACGTCACCGACGACGAGCACGACCGGCCCAGCGAGACCCGCGGCCTTCACGTCGGCTGCCAGCGCGCCGAGCGTCGACACGACGGTGTGCTGATCGGTGGTCGTACCAGCCCGCGTCGCGGCGACGGCAGTGTCGGCCGAGCGGCCGTGCTGCACGAGCTCGTGCGGCGACGGCGGCCGGTGCCTCGACCCGCAGCACGACGATGGTCTGATGGCCTGCGGCAGCAGCAGCCCAATCTGGGCCGGACGCCGACGGGCGGGCGTCGATGACCCGCACCTCGCGGTGCTTCGCGTCGACGAGCGCGATGCCGGCGTAGGTCGGGACAGCGGCCGCGACGGGCACACCGGGAACGACCTCGACGCCGAGCTTGGCCTTCGTGCACGCGGCGGCTTCTTCGGCACCGTCACCGTCGAACATCGGATCGCCCGCGAGCAACCGCACCACGCTCTTGCCCGACTTGACCGCGTCGACGACGACCTTCGCGCGCTCCGCCTTGGTCAGCGGCCGATCCGCCTCAACCGCCGACAGGTCGACGATCAGGGCGTCGGCACGACAGTGCCGCGTGAGGTCGGAGGTCGGCAGCTCGTCGGCGATCACGACGTCGGCGCGACCGAGCAGGTCGACCGCGCGCAGCGTCAGGAGACCGGGGTCGCCTGGTCCGGCGCCGACGAACGCCACCGTGCCGACGATGCTGCGGCCCGTGACGCTGGAGCCGCGTGATGGTGCGGCCCGCGGTCTTGGGGCCCGTGGTCTTGGGCGCTGCCCTCATCGTGGTCCTGTTCTGTCGTGTGTGCGTGACGTGCGAACGGAAAAGCTCACAGACCGGTTCCCATCAACGTGCCGGCACCACGCGCCAAGAGGTCGGCAGCCAGGCGGCGTCCGATCCCTTCGGCGTCGGTCGCCGGCCCGTCAGCCGAGCCCCGGATCGCGGTTACGCCGTCCACGCTGACGACCACCGCGAAAAGATGCAAATCGAGAGTCGTGCCAACCTCGGCAAATGCCCCGACAGGGGCCGTACATCCCGCCTCGAGCGCCGCGAGAACGCGCCCGCTCGGCGGTGACGGCGGCGCGGGCTCGCGGGATCGTCGAAGATCGCTAGCAGATCGCGCAGCCGCCCGCCGGGCTCGACGTCGGCGCCCGGCACTCGATCGCGAGCGCCCCCTGGCCGGGCGCGGGCGCCATGACGTCGACGTCGAGCAGCTCCGTCGCGTCGTCGAGCCGCCCGAGGCGGGCCAACCCGGCGGCCGCGACCACGATCGCGTCGAGCTCGCCGGCCGCCGACCTTGCCGATGCGGGTGTCGACGTTGCCCCGCAAGCGGCCTGATGTCGAGGTCGGGGCGGATCGCGCGAGCAGCTGCGCCGCACGACGCGGTGAGCCGGTGCCGACGCTCGCGCCCGCCGGCAAGCGTCGCCAGCGTGAGCTGATCACGCGCGACCAGGGCATCGCGTGGATCCTCACGGGTCGGTATCGCGGCGATGCGCAGGTCGCGGCGCGGGCGCGGTCGGAAGATCCTTCAACGAATGCACGACGACATCGACGCTGCCACTCGAGCAGCTCCTCGCGCAGCTCGCGTGACGAACACCCCGACGCCACCCGACTCAGTCAGCGGAGCGCTGCTGCGATCGCCATCGGTCGTCACGCCGACGAGCTCGACCGCGGATCCGGTGGCGCGCAGCGCTTGCGCGACCGTGGTTGCCTGCGCCATCGCCAGGGCGCTGCGCCTTGTACCAAGACGAATGACCGCGGTCGGTGTGTCGGTCGGCATCGACGTCGAGAGCTGGGCTCACGGCTGATCCGTCGGGCTCGGTCGGGTCGGGACGCAGCGATCGCAGCGGGCGCCGACGGATCGAGATCGAACAACCGGCGCAACGCCTCGGGGTAAGACGTCGGTCCGGCGGTGTTCGCAAGCTCCTGCACCCGAACCGTCGGCGCGTGCAACACCTTGTCGACGACGCGCCGCACGGTCGCGGCGATCTCATGGCGCGCCGGCGTCGTCGAGATCTGGCAGCCGTCGATCGAGGCGATGCAGTTCGGTCGCCACCATCTGGGCGGCCTTGTCGCGCAGCGCGACCACGGTCGGGGCAACCCCCGACGCGCGACGAGCAGCGGCGTAGGCGGCGAGCTCCGCGTCGACGATGCGGCGCGCCTCACGGACGTCGTCGGAGGCCGCTGCATGCTGCACCACGCGGAGCGAGCACGTCGAGGTCGACAAGCGTGACGCCAGGCAGCTCGCCGACCCGCGGGTCGACATCACGCGGAACGGCGACGTCGAGGATGAAGAGCGGCCGCTCGGGGCGCGCAGCCATCGCCCGTTCGACCACGTCGACCGAGAGCACCACGGCTGTCGGCGCCAGTGCAGGTGACAACCACGTCGGCGTCGGCGAGTTCGTGTTCGAGATCGGCCATCTGCGACGGCGCGACCGTCGACGCGTGCAGCCAGTGACTGTGCGGTGCGCAACGTGCGGCTCACGATCAGCAGATCGCCCACCTCGAACCCGCGCAGTGCCGCCGCCGCGACTGATGCCATCGACCCTGCTCCGACGACGATCGCACGGCGCGCACGCAACCCGGCGTCCGCTTCGATATGCGAACCACCCTCGATGCGCAACGCCTCGACACCCAGCTGAAGGCCCGCCTCGACCAACGTGCTGCCGGCTGCATCGATGCCCGTCTCCGCGTGCGCTCGCTTGGCCGCATGCAACGCGTGCTCGACCACCTCGTGCAAAACGCTGCCGGCATCGCCGCGATCCTGCGCGTTGCGAAAGCCGTTCTGACCTGACCCGAGAATCTGGTGCTCGCCGACCAGCATCGAGTCGAGGCTCGACGTCACCGCGAACAGATGTTGCGCTGCGCGCTCCTCGTAGTGCACGTACACATGCGGGGACAGCTCGTCGAACCCGACCCCGGTGTGCCGCGCCAGCAACTCAGACAGCGCCGCGACACCGGCGTGGAACTTCTCGACCGACGCGTAGAGCTCGACCCGATTGCAGGTCGACAACAACATCGCCTCGTCGACGGCGGGAGCGGCGACGACGTCGTCGAGCAACTTGCCCGCCGCCTCGGCCGGCAACGAGACGCGTTCGAGCAACGGCAACGGTGCGCTGCGATGCGAGAGACCCGACGACGAGCAGGCTCACGCCGACACCCCCGTCGCGCGATCACACGTCGCTGTTCGTGGAACGCGAGGATCTGCAACTCGGTCGAGAGGTCGACCTTGCGCAACTCGACGTCGGGCGGAACGGTCAACACCGCCGGAGCGAAGTTCAGCACGCTCCTGAATACCTGCGGCGACCAGGCGATCGGCGACCTGTTGCGCAGCGCCGGCGGGCGTGGTAAGCACGCCGATCGCGATGCCGTGCTCGACGATCAGCTGTCTCGAGGTCGTCGAGATGCCGGACGACCAGCCCGCCGACCTGCTGCCCCACCTGGCGAGGGTCGGCGTCGATGAGGCACGCGGTGCGGAAACCCGCGAGTGGCAAAGCCGCCGTAGTTCGCGAGGGCCCGACCGAGGTTGCCGACGCCGATGATGGCGACCGCCCAATCCTGGGTGAGTCCGAGCTCGCGCGAGATCTGGTAGACGAGGTAGGCCACCTCGTAGCCGACGCCGCGGGTGCCGTACGAACCAAGGTGCGACAGGTCCTTGCGCAGCTTTGCCGAGTTGACCCCCGACGCCACGGCAAGCTCGCTGCGACGAGACCGTCGTGACGCCGCGGTCGGCCATCGTCTGCAGCGCACGCAGGTAGAGCGGGAGCCGGGCGATCGAGGCTTCGGGGATGCCCCTGAGCCTGGGAGCGCCACTGGGGCGGACCTGGGATGCCGAGGAGCGGCGCGCCTGGTTCGGGGATACGCGGGAGCCCGGGGACCTGCCATGAGGGCTGCTCGCTCGCACTGGGGCTCCGGACTCGTCGGGTCGTGCCCAGGGTACGTGTTTGTGAACACGCGCACAAAAGCGTCATCAGCCGCAGGGCGGCCCGCAGCCGATCCTCGGACACCCGCCAGAAGTCGACCTGGACGCCGTCGACCTCGACGACCGGAATCGAGTCGCCGTACGCGCTGAGCAGTCTGCGGATCGAGCGTGATGTCGCGCTCGACGTAGCGGCTCACCGAGGTCGGCGGTGACCTTCTCGACAACCTCTCTGGCGGCGTCGCAGAGGTGGCAGCCGGGCCGGCGTGTACAGCGCGATTCGCGGCAGGATCGTCGGCACGGGCACACCTTGACGTCCGCAGGTTAGGCCGATCGGCGGTACTGCTGACCGGCGGCGATAGGCGGGCCTAGCCGACCTCTTGCAACCAGTAGGCCGACAGGGTGATCCTGCTCCGCAATGTCCGGTATGCGGCTTTTGCGGTTCAAGCGTCTTGAGCGGTCCGCCGACCTATAGTCCATGGCCACTCCTCCGTGTTCGGCGTGCAGGCAAGTGGGTGGCCACGCTGTCACTAGTCGTGACGGCGCTCGTCGGCTCGGCGGCCTTGGCCAGCTCCGGCGTTCGCCAGTCCGGCCGGCGATCTGGCGCTGCGACGAACGCCGCCCGCGCCAGCGACGGCCTGCCCGCGCTCACGGTGAATGCATCGCTGACCGCGGTCGCCCAGGCGTGGGCCAACCAGCTCGCCGCCGCCAACGTGCTGTCGCACAACCCCGCGCTTCGCAACCAGGTCAGCGACTGGACCGTCCTCGGTGAGAACGTCGGCATGGCCGGCGACATCCCGACCGTGCAGGCCGCGTTCATGGCAAGTCCGCCGCACGGGCCAACATCCTTGACCCGCGCTACACCCAGATGGGTGTCGGCGCGGCGACCTCGATCTACCCGTCGTGCGGCTGCAAGGTGTTGTGGGTCGTCGTCGACTTCCGCCGCCCGACGACGGTAGCTGCGGCGCCTGCACCCAAGACGACCCCGACCGCCGGTCAAGCCCGTGACCGCGACGGCAGTGACGCCCAGCCAAGCCGGTGACCAGACAGCGGTCAAGGCCCCAGCCAAGGTCGTGCCGGTGACGGGCCAAGCCCCAGCAACGGTCCCGACGCAAGGTCACGACAGTCGCCGGTGTTTCACCGGGTGTTGTCGCCGCGTCGGCGACAGCTCTGCGGTCGCAGCTTGCGGCGTCGAGCGAGCCCGGCCGGGCGAGCGGTGACCCGGTCGGTCGGATGCTGAACTTCGCCACCGTCCTGTCGACGCTGCCGAGCTGAGCGCAGCGCTACTTCTTGTTGCGTCGCTGAACGCGGGTGCGCTTCAGCAGCTTGCGGTGCTTCTTCTTCGCCATCCGCTTGCGACGCTTCTTGATGACCGAACCCACGACGAACCCACTTCCCACGGGGACAGTGCCCCTGACACGATCGTGCTCGAAGATCTGAAGGACGTGCCCTTGGCGACCCGCTGCGCTGTCCGTCGGGCCTAGGGCTCCGCCAGCGTAGCTCGAACGCCCGTCGCCTGACTTCGCTCTCGCGAGCGGCGCGCATCGCTGCTCACGAGCCGTGCGGTCAGCCTGCCTCGATGAACGCGTCGCGCAGGTAATCGTGGACCGCCTGCTCGGGGACCCGGAACGAGCGCCCGACCCGAACGGCGGGCAACTCGCCCGAATGCACCAACCGATAAACGGTCATTTTCGACACGCGCATGAGCGCGGCGACCTCCGCGACCGTGAGGAACCGCACTTCGGCCAACGCTTTGTCGCGTGGCCGTTCAACTGCACCCATGACGCACCGAACTTTCAGCACGCGACGGGTGCCGGCTTCCCCACCGGCAGACGATCACGCACGTGCGTGACCGAGGGTAGCGATGTTGGGGTCAGTGGGGAAGGGCTGGTCCCCCGAGGCGTCAAAATGCAGCTCGTCGGGGAGCGTCTGTCACATATTCGGCAACGCTCGCGTGACGATCGAACCCCGAACCTCACCCTGTGGTCGAAGGTTAGCCGCAGCGGACCGCAACGCTTCGAGGTTCGACGGCGCTAGCCGAACGCGTGGCCGCGCGAGCAGGAAACTGGTCAACGGCTCGTACAGGTCTGGCATGACGTTGTCGTCGAGCGGCACGCACACCGCGACGTCACCCTCGGCCTCGCCAACGAACAACGCCGGATCGTTGGAGTCGGCGAAGCCGACGCAGGTGACGCCGGCTCGACCCGCTGCACCGGCAAAACCGTGATCGGCCACGACCAGGTCGGGTGGCGGCCTCGCCTTCGTCGGCAAGAGCCCGCAGCATCAGTTCCATCGGGATCGGCGAGTGCGTGTGCAGCAGATTGGCCCCCTGACTGGCGACCGACACCCGAGCACAGACCGCACATGACGCTCGTGCGGCCGGCCGGTGAAGTCGACGTCGTCCCACCACGCGGGCGGTGCCAGCAGCGTGCAGCCGGCGGCCCGCGAGGAACCGGGCGATCTCGAGATGGATCGACGAGAAGCCCGGTCGGATGACCGGTGGCGACGAGACACGCGCGCCTTCGTCGCGGCGGCCGCTGCGCAGGTGGCCGGCCATCGCCTCGAGCCGCTCGACGGTCAGACGCCGGGTCGATGGAGTCGGCACCGGAGTCGTGCAGCGGATCCGGCGAGACTCCACACCGGCTGGCCATCAGGGCCAGGACGTCGTCGAAAGTCCAGGCCCCCGTGGCTCGAGCCCGAACAAGTAGTCGGGATCGCGCTGCGCCATCAGCTTGAAGTTCGCGAGATTCGTTCTCGCGCGGCGTCGCCACCGGGCCGGCGATGCGGGTCGCCGACAGGTACTCGAGAAGCTCGGAGCGCGGTGAGCGGCTGCGAGGGCCGCGAACGCCGGGCGTCATCAGAAGCCGCCGACGATAGAGCCGTGCGACGGAAACGTCGCGCGCATCGTCGCCATGATGGAGCGGTCGATCGGGTCGCCCGGATCGTGGCCCTCGTCGAAATCGCGATACGTCGCCGACCCGCCGTCCGTCATCGACTCCGGCGCGTGGCCGCCGGTGCGCGCGACCGCCTCGGCCCGCCACGCCAAGACGGCGTCGGCGTCGCCGGGTCGATCGGTGCGCCCGCGGCGATCGCGAGCAGGTGGGTCCAGGTGCGCGGGACCACCTCGGCGAGTGCATAGCCGCCGCCGCCGGTCGCAACCCAGCGACCGCCCGCGAGCTCGTGAGCAAGTTCGTGCAGCGCCGCGTGCGCGGCCCGCTGCCCGTCGACGGTGAGCGCGAGCTGCGCAAGAGGGTCGAGCCGGTGGCTGTCACATCCGTGCTGGCTGACCACGAATCTCCGGATCGAAGCTGCGCAGCAGCGGCGGGACGATGGCGTGGAACGCCCGCAGCCAACCAGCGTCGCCGGTGCCCGGCGGCAGCGCCACGTTGACTGCGTATCCGTCGGCGTGCGGTCCGCCGCTCTCGTCGGGAAATCCGGTGCCCGGAAAAAGCGTCCGCCCGCTCTGATGCAAAGAGATAGTGAGCACGCGGGGATCGTCGTAGAAGACGGCCTGCACGCCGTCGCCGTGATGCACGTCGATGTCGACGTAGGCGATTCGCTGCAACCCCTTGCTCGAGCAGCCACGCGATCGCGATCGCGGGGTCGTTGTAGACGCAGAATCCCGACGCGTTCGCTGGCATCGCGTGGTGCAGACCACCGGCCACGTTGACTGCGTGCAACGCACGGCCCTCGTGCACAGCGCGGGCGGCCGCAACCGTCGCGCCGACGACCCGCGCCGACGCCTCGTGCATCCCGTGCGAAGACGGGAACATCTGGCGTACCAAGTCCGAACCGCGCGCTTGACGACTTCGGCGTGAACCGCGTCGATGTAGTCGCGCGAGTGCACGAGCTCGAGCAACTCGTCGTCGACGACGTCGGGAGCAATCACGTCGACGTTCGGCAGGTCGAGAACGCCCGAACGCCCTCGCGAGGCTCATCGTGAGCTCAACGCGAACCGGGGCGAGCGGATGATTGGGGCCGAAGTCGTAAGCGGCAAGCTCATCGGCCCACACGACGGCGACCGGATGCATGCGACCTAACCTACCGGCACAGTTGTGGACGTTTTCCCACGCCTGACGTCGGTTTGCGTCACCAACTCCAGAACCCCTACGCCCGCGGTGCTACTGGCCCGCGGCGAGTTCGCGCGATCTGTCGCGAGCGGCCTCGAGTGCGGCCAGAAACGCGGCGCGGACCCCGTGGTTCTCCAGCTCGCGGATCGCCGCGATCGTGGTGCCGGCCGGTGACGTGACGGCCTCGCGCAGCGCGACCGGATGCTCACCTGTCTCGCGCAGCATCAGCGCCGCCCCGTACACGGTCTGCACGATGAGCTCGTGCGCCATCGCGCGCGGCAACCCCAGCAGGATGCCCGGCGTCGGTCATCGCCTCGACAAGGTAGAAGACGTAGGCCGGGCCACTGCCCGAGAGCGCAGTGACGGCATCGAGTTGAGACTCGGGAACCCGCACCACCTTCCCCACGGGCCGGAATAGCGCCTCGGCGCGTTCGAGGTGTTCCGACGACGCGTGCGCGCCTGCGGCCACGGCGCTCATCGCCTCGCCCACGAGCGCCGGCGTATTCGGCATGACGCGCACCACCGGCACGCCGTCGACGAGCCTTCGTTCGATAGCGGACGTCGTGATGCCGGCGGCAATGGTCACGATCAGGCGGTCAGGGGTAACCAAGGGTGCCAACTCGGCCAGCAGCACGTCCATGTCCTGCGGCTTGACCGCGAGCACGATCGTGTCGGCTTGCCGTGCTGCCTCGGCGTTGCTCACCGACTTCACGCCGTAGCGCGCAGACAGTTCGTGGGCGCGCTCTTCGTAGCGTTCGGTTATGACGAGGTCGTCAGGACTCGTGCCCGCCTTCAGCAGGCCGGAGACCAACGCCTCCCCCATCTTGCCCGCACCGATCACCGCGATCATCGTCTGCTCACTCATCCCCTACTTGCTATCGCTCGAAGGAAGAACGCAAGGTTCGCGGGCCGTTCGGCCAGCCTGCGCATCAGATACGGATACGACTGCGTGCCGTAGGGCAGGTACACGCGAATCTTCTCACCACGCGCAGCCAGCCGGCGCTGTTCATCGGGCCTGACACCGAACAACATTTGGTACTCGTAGTCGCCTTTGGCGCGGCCAGCCTGCACTGCCATGACGCCAGTGACGGCGATCAGCCGCGGATCATGGGTCGCGACCATCGGATATCCCTTGCCACGCATGAGAATACGCAGGCACCGCACGTAGATTCAGGTCAATATCGCTGCGCTCCTGAAAGGCCGACAGAAGCGGGCTCGCGGTAGGCGCCCTTGCACAGTCGAACCCGGCTGCCCTCGCCGGCGAGATCGTGGCAGTCAGCCTCGGTGCGGAGCAGGCTTGCCTGAACGACGGCAGCCGACCGTCGGAAAGTCCTTGCGCAGCTCGCGAACCGCCGACAGCGTCGCATCGGTCATCGTGTGATCTTCCATGTCGATGGTCACCGTCGTGCCGGCATCGCGCGCAGCGCTGCACACGGTACGGGCGTGCTCGAGTGCGATCTGCTCGCCGTCGCCGTCGAGAGACTGCCCGAGCGATGACAGTTTCAGCGATACCTCGCAGAACTCCGACAGCCCGGCGTCGGCGAGTTGCTTCAGCAACCACACGTAGCGCATCGGCGGTCGATCTCGCGAGCTCCGGGTCGGTGGTCGCCTCACCCAGACGATCAATGCTCGCCAGCAGCCCCGCTGCGATCAGCAGCCGGCTCGCGGCAAGAGCATCGCCGACGTCGTCGCCGGCCACGAAACGGTCGACCACGTGGCGCGTGAGCGGTACCCGGGTGACGTCGCTTTTGACCCGCGGGCTAGCAGCGGCCGACAGCAGCAAGCGGCGCAGCACAAAATCCTCCGGGTCGTCCTCGAGCCGCCCGAATTCTCGAGGTCGGCGGGGTTCGTGCTCAAGGCTACGCCCGCGCGCGGCTCAGTCCGTGCGGCGGCGCAACGTAACCGCGCCGAGCACCAGGGCGGCCACCGCCGTGGCGCCGACCACGATCAAGTCGATGCCGATCTGGTGGCCAAGCCCATTCGACCTGGTCACCCGTTGCATGGCGTCGATCGCATAGGTCAGCGGCAACACATCGGAGACTGCCCGCAATGCGGCGTCCATCGAAGAACGTGGTGTGAGAAGACCACACAGCAACAGTTGCGGGAACACGACGGCCGGCATGAATTGCACTGCTTGGAACTCCGTGCGGGCGAACGCCGACAAGAAGAGTCCGAGTGCCATGCCGAGTAACGCGTCGAGCACGCCGACGACGAAAAGCAGCCAACCGGCGCCGGCGATGTGCAGCCCGAGTGGACCGAGTGCAAGTCCTGCGCGAAATGCCGACCTGCACGACAGCGACCGCGCCGAACGCGAGCGCGTACCCGAGCAGCAGATCGAGCTTGTTCATCGGCATCGTCAGCAGGCGCTCGAGAGTGCCGGTCGTGCGCTCGCGCAACGTGGCGACCGACGTGACGACGAACATGACCACGAACGGAAAGATCGCCAGCACGGGTGCGCCGATGTGGTCGAAGTTCGCGCGCTGATTGGTCAATATCCAGCGCAGCAACGAAATCAAGACAGCAGGGACCACGAGCAGCAGCGCGATCGTGCGCGGGTCACGTCGAAGCTGGTTCAGAACCCGGCGGGCGGTGGCGAGGGTGACGGCGGCGTTCACGTTGTCTCCTTCGACGGCCGGACGCCGAGGGGTGCCGACTCGATCAAGCGCAGGAAGACGTCGTCCATGTCGTCAACTCCTGCCCGCTGACGCAATTCCGCCGGCGTACCGTGGGCGAGCACACTGCCCTCGCGCAGCAGCATCAACTGCTCGCAGTGCTGAGCTTCGTCCATGACATGGCTCGACACGATGAGCGTCACGCCGCTGGCTGCGAGGCTGGCGAACAGGACCCAGAGATCTCGTCGCAGAACTGGGTCGAGGCCGATCGTCGGTTCGTCGAGCACCAGCAGTTCTGGTGTGCCGAGCAGTGCTGTGGCTAGCGACACCCGCGCCTGCTGGCCTCCCGACAGCCGGCCGACGATGTCGCCGCTGTGATCGTCGAGCCCGACGTCGGTCAGCACCTTTGTCGACATCCGACGCCGGGGCCCCGAGAACCGCGGCGAAGTAGCGAAGGTTCTCGACGACGGTGAGATCGGAGATAGACCGACGGCGCCTGCGTCACGTAACCGACGCGTCGCCGCAGAGTCGGATCGCCGGCGGGCGTGCCGAGCACCTCAACCGAGCCGCTCGCGATGATCTGGACGCCGACCAGGCACCGCAAGAGCGTCGTCTTGCCCGAACCGCTCGGGCCGAGCAACCCGACGATCGTGCCCGCGGAGATCGTGGCGTCGAGGCCGTGCAGGATCTCCCGACCACCGCGGGTGACGTGCAGGTCGCGCAGCCGAACGGCAGTCTGTCACGATCATGCAGTCTATTTCATCGCACTGATGAATATCTCGCTCAGGGTCAGGTTCGCGTCTGCGGCAGGAGTTGTTTTGTCATAACTCGCCGGGATTTCCATGAAGTTCAGGTAAACAACAGTGCATCGAGTCTCCCCACCAACCGTGTTTCGGAGGCAGCATCGACACGAACGCGGACGACACGAAGGAGCACGACGTCATGTCAGTGAGCCAGGAACTTCGCGGCGAGGTCCTCGACCAACAGCTCAATCGGGTGGCTGACCAGCTCACCAGGAAATTTGCCGACCGGGTCGACTCGGGCGAAGTCCACGACGCGGTGCATCGCGAGGCCGGGCGCTACCAGGGCGCGCGAGTGACGCAATACATACCGGTGCTGGTGCAGCACGCGATCGAAGAGCGGCTCCGTCAGCTGACGCCGCGTCCGCAATTCTGCAGGCCTAGCCGTCGATCTCGATGCGCTCGAGCGTCACCCAGATATAGCGCGACAACGGGTTCTGGTCGCCTGTCGCCCGGGCCCGCAGCGTGTGAGTGCCGCGCGGGAGCACCGGTGACTCCCAGAACATCCGGTTCTGCCGGGACGTGCCGTACTGATCGACCATTGTCTCCGGTCCGTCGTCGACCGAGAGCGCGATGATTCCGTGGTTGGCCTCGGCGAAGCCGTAGTAGCGGATCCGGGTGCCGACGAATCGCACGGTCGCGACGCCGCCCGCCATCCCGCAGTACGAGTCGCTGCCGCCGCTTTCGAGGTTGGCCTTCGAGTGCCGCCAGTCGGCCGTGTAGTCGATCTCGTTGAGCCCGGAGCCGAACACGTAGTGGTAGACGGTCGTCATGTTGCCTGCGGTCACCACGCCGGTGCCAGCGGTGTCGATCTCAGACCGCCTGCTCGATCGCAACGCGGTCGAAGCGGTAGGTCGCCGAGCAGGTCGCCGAGTGAGTTCTCGATCTCGGCGAGTTCGGCGGCCACGCTGCGCGCGTGCGCGCCGGCGTAGGCCGTCAGCCGGATGTTGCCGACGAGTGCCGCGACGCTTCCGGCAAGCTCGACCGAACCCGCCGCAGCGCTCGAGGTGTTGCGGCCGATGTCAGTTGTCGCCGCGGTCTGCTGCTCGACCGCAGACGCGATGCCGTGCTGGTTGTCGTTCACCCGGACCATCGTGTCGGTCACGCGGGCCATCGCGGCAGCCGCCTGAGCCGAACCGTCCTGAATCGAGCTGACGGACGCGCCGACGTTCGCCGTCGCTGCACCCGTCTGCTGCGAAAGCTGCTTGACCTCACCTGCCACGACGGAGAATCCGCGGCCCGCCTCGCCTGCGCGCGCTGCCTCGATCGTGGCGTTGAGCGACAGCATGTGGGTCTGGGTTGCGATGTTGCCGATGAAGCGCAGCACCTCTTCGATGTGGTGCGACGCAGCGGCCAGATTGCCCACCGTCGTGTTCGCCGAGTTCACCTCGTCGGTCGCTGCCGAGGCGACCGACGAAGCCTCTGATGCGTGGCGCGCGACCTCTTGAATAGTCGACGCGAGCTCGTCGGTGGCCGCGGCGATCAGCTGGAGGCTCTCGGAGATTCCCTCTGCCGCGCGGGCCGCAGCGGTCGCCTGTGCGGCGGTCGTCTCGGTCGTGTCGAGCGACTTCCACGCCATGCTGTCGACCTCGTGCCAGCCGGTGTTCAACTGGCTCTTCGCCATGTCGATGCGCGTGAACGCGAGGGACAGCTTGCCGATCAGCTGTGCGACTGCCGCGCCGACCGGATGCCAGCCGCCACGGTCGGGCAGTTGCACCTGTCGCGTGAGGTCGCCCTGGGCGATTGCGGTGAACGCGCCGAGGAGCGCCTGCTGGGCACGGCGGCTGTCGCGGACCGCGACAACCCACCCGCCGGCAGCGAGCAGCACCGCAACCGACAGCACCACCGCGATCCAGGCCACCACGCCTCCCAATCGATGCCAGCTGGTGCGCACATGACGCCCAGCTCAACACCTATCGACAAGGCGGAACCGCGCTTGAGCATTCGCGCCCTGCGCTGGGAACGTAACCGGCCCGCAGCGCGCACGAAGTCAGACAATGCCGATATTTCCGGTCAAATATCTCTGCATCGTAGGGCCGTACGCCGCCACCAGGTCGGCAGTCGACGCGGTCGCCAACGGCTGGAGCTTCACCACGTAGCGCGCCATCGCCAGCCCGATCAGCTGCGAGCCGACCAGGGTCGCGCGCAGTTCGGCGTCCGGCGTATCGAGAGTGCGCACGAACGTACCGATCACCTCGCGTCGGAGGAACGCGCGCAGCATGGCCGCGGCCGCTTCGTATCGAACCGCCGATCGGACCACGGCGAGCAGTCGACGTCGCGTCGACTCGTCGTCCCACAGGCCGAGGAACATCGACACGATCCGTTCGCCGGCGTCGTCGCCCGCACCGTCGAGGATCGCCGGTAGCACCGCGCGCGGCGAGAACGGGAAGTCGACCGCGGCTGCGAAGAGTTCGCTCTTCGTGCCGAAGAAGTGGTGCACCAGTGCAGGATCGACGCCAGCCTGGGTCGCAATCGCCCTGATCGTGGTGCCGTCGTAGCCCGACTCGGCAAAGCAGACAGTGGCGGCGTCGAGTATCACCTGACGGGTATCAGTCTTGCCGGGACGGCGACCAGCGGGCGACATCGTCGGCCCTCAAGCGGGCATGCGGACGACGGCAAGCTGCGTCACGAACGGCTGCCTGAGAAGTCCCGGCGGCAGCATGGCGCGCTCGCGCTCGACGAACTCGTCGGCGCCCGCTGCACCGAGTTCGGCGATGTAGGACTTCGAACGCACCTCGTCGAGGATCACGTCCATCGGGACGGTTCGATCCCATTTGATGTTCGTCGTCTCGACGTCGAGATGCTCGAAAGCCGAAGGGATCGATCGCCAGGCAGCCGCGAATCGGGCGCCGACCGCGTGCTGGCCGACGGCGCGCAACCGCGCGCGATGTTCGTGCAGCCACTGCTCGCCACCCTCGTCGGCGGTGTTCCACCAGACGGCGAGCGCACCGCCGGGTCGCAGCACCCGTAGCACCTCGCGCGGCGCGCGCGCGAGATCGACCCAGTGCCACGACTGCGCGAACGTCACGAGGTCGAGCGAGCCGTCGCGAAACGGCAACTCGTTCGCATCGGCGAGCACGGCTGCCGTTGCGGGCGTACGACCTCGCAACGTGGCGAGCATCGTGGTGCCGTGATCGACTGCAACGACCCGAGCACCGCGTTCGAGCAATCCGCGAGTTGAAATGCCAGTGCCCGCGCCGACATCGGCGAGCAACGCGCCCTCGAGAAAACTGCCCGACAACTCCTCGATCGCGTCGTACAGGTCGTCGGGGTATCCGGGCCGACCAGCGTCGTACTCCTGCGCGACGGCATCGAAGCGCGACCGGCTCACGCTGCTGTCGCCGTCATGCGGCTGTCGCATTCAGCGCGGTCGCATCATGCCGCGGTCGCCGCGAGTGCCTGGCGGGTAAACGCGAGCGATTCGGCGAGCTCGGCCACTCTGTCCTCGTGCGACGCTGCCCTGCGCGTGTTGACCTCGAGCACGACAGCACCGCTATAGCGCTGCGCTGACAGCTGCCGCAGCAGCTCGGCGCACGGTTGGTTGCCGCGACCGGGGATGAGGTGTTCGTCGTTTCGCGAACCGGTGCCGTCAGCCAGGTGGACGTGTGCGAGCCGGTCGCCGAAACCGCTGGAGCAGTTCGAGTGGATCAGCGCGAGCAACCGCCGCGTGAGAGACGTCGAGGGTCACATTGGGGTAGTCGGCATCGAGCAACGACCAGGACGGCGAGTAGACCCCGAGCTCGAGCCCGCTCGGTCCGCGTTGCGGGAACATGTTCTCGACCGCGAAGACGATGTCGGTCTCTTCGTGCATCGCGACGATGCCGGCGGTGAACCCTTTCGCATAACCGCGCTGCCACAAGAAGGGTGGGTGCGTCACGACGACCTTTGCGCCGAGTCGCTCGGCTGCGATCTGCGAGCGCATCAACTTCGCCCACGGCTCAGTTCCCCACACCCGCTGGCTGATCAACAGGCAGGGCGAATGCACTGAAACCACTGGTATCTGGTGATAGTCGACGAGCCTTCGCAACGTGTCGAGATCCTGGCTCACCGGATCACCCGAGACCATCAACTCCACGCCGTCGTAGCCCAAACGAGCCGCAACCTCGAACGCGACCGCGGTCGATTCGGGCCACACGGACGAGGTCGACAGGGTCACGGCGGGGCTCGCCCCAGCTCGCTTCCAGTGCTCCGCCCATTCTCCGAGCCTACGACGCCGTGGGCCGACACACCGGTTGACGTGGATCGGCGTCCGACTCAGATCTCGTGGGGCCTAGTCTTTGCGCATGCCACGCAAGCCACCGAAATCATCGCCACCGTCGCGGTCAGCTCAGTCGTCCCGCGGCCTGCGGGCAAGACGAAGACCGCTGCCGCTGAACCCGCGCACCCGGTCATCCCGACGCAAGCCGGCGCGTCCGCCAGCGAACGCATACCGCTGCCCGAGAAGGGCCTCGACTTCGCCCGCGAGTGGGTCGAGTTCGTCGACCCAGCTGACGCCGAGCAGATCTTTCGCTGCGACCTCACCTGGTTGACGTCAAGCTGGGGATGCATCTTCGGCAACGGTTGCCACGGCATCGTGCCCGGCCGCGCGGCTGACGGCTGCTGCACCCACGGCGCCTTCTACTCGGGACGCGCCGACGAGAAGCGGGTGCGTGAGTTCGCCGCGCAACTCACACCGGAGACGTGGCAGTTCTACAAGAAGGGCCAGAAGGGTTTCACCGAACTCGAAGACGGCAAGCGTCGCACCCGCCGGGTCGACGGTGCATGCATCTTCTTGAACCGCCCCGGCTTCGAGGGTGGCGTCGGGTGCTCGTTGCACAGCCTCGCGTTGACGATCGGCCGGCACCCGCTCGAAACCAAGCCGGACGTGTGCTGGCAGCTACCGATCCGCCGCACGTTCGACTGGGTCGACCGGCCCGACGAGACGAAAGTGCTTGATCGTCTCGATCGGCGAGTACGACCGCAGGGGCTGGGGTTCGGGCGGTCACGACCTCAACTGGTGGTGCACGGCGTCACCAGAAGCGCACGGCGCGCGCGACCGGGTGTACGTCTCGTACGGTCCCGAGCTGACCGAGCTGATGGGTCCGCAGGCCTACGCGACGCTCGTCGAACACTGCGAACGCACGGCTCGCGTCGAAGACGCCGGTCGCTCCGCACCCTGCCGACCCCGGGTAAGCCGACCACTCACTGGCGACGTCCAGCCGAACTAGCGTCCTGCCGAATTGATAGCCACAGGCCGTCCGGCGACGACCCGGATTGTCATGATGCAGCACTAGCCTGCTGCTCATGCCCAAGACCAGCACGCCCGGTCAGGTCAAGCTGTCGTTTCGCTGCGGTGAGTGCGGCTGGGAGTCGTTGAAGTGGGTCGGCCGCTGCGGTGAGTGCCAGGCCTGGGGCACCGTCGAGCAACTGGGCCTGCCGCGGCTTCGCAGTGTCGCGGCGACGTCGGTCACCGTCGCCCGCGCGGCCCATCGGTGACATCGATGCCGAGGCAGCGCGCAGCCGACCGACCGGCGTCGACGAACTCGACCGGGTGCTCGGCGGCGGTCTGGTCCCGGGCGTCGTCGTGCTGCTCGCCGGCGAACCGGGCGTCGGCAAGTCGACCTTGGTACTCGACGTCGCGTCGAAGTTCGCCGGTCTTGGCACACCCGACGTCACCCGCACGCTCTACATCACCGGCGAAGAGTCGACCGCGCAGGTGCGGCTTCGGGCCGGGCGCATCAAGGCACTCTCGCCGCACCTGTTCCTCGCGGCCGAAACCGACATCGGGGCCGTCCTGAAGCACCTCGACGACGTCGATCCCGCGCTGCTGATCGTCGACTCGGTTCAAACCATGGCGATCGCCGACGTCGACGGCTCGGCGGGTGGCGTGACGCAGGTGCGCCAGGTGGCAGCCGCACTGATCGCGGTCGCCAAAGAGCGCGGCATCGCCACCGTGCTGGTCGGCCACGTGACCAAAGACGGCTCGATCGCCGGCCCGCGGGTGCTCGAACACCTCGTCGACGTCGTGTTGCAGTTCGAGGGCGAGCGCCACTCACGACTTCGGCTGGTCCGGGCGATCAAGAACCGCTACGGCGCATGCGACGAGGTCGGCTGTTTCGACCTGACCGAAGCAGGGCATCGTCGGGCTGGCCGATCCGAGCGGCCTGTTCCTGTCGCGGCGCGGCGAGCCGGTGTCAGGCACCTGCGTCACCGTCGCGCTCGAGGGTCGGCGTCCGCTCGTCGCCGAGGTGCAGGCGCTCGTCGCGAAGTCGAACGCTGGCGACGCCGAGACGCACGACGTCGGGCCTCGACCCGCGCGCGGGTCTCCATGGTGCTCGCAGTCATCGAGCGCCGAGCAAAGGTCACTCTCAGCGGCGCACGACGTCTTCACCGCAACCGTCGGCGGCGTGAAGCTGACCGAACCAGCCGGCGACCTGGCCATCGCCCTCGCGGTCGCGAGCGCCGAGAAAGACCGACCGCTGCTGCCGGGTCTCGTCGCCGTCGGCGAGGTGGGTCTGGCCGGCGAGGTACGTCGCGTCGAGGGCGTCGGTCGCCGACTCACCGAAGCGGCCCGGCTCGGTTTCACCCACGCACTGGTGCCACCCGACTGCGGGCCGATGCCTCCCGGCGTCCGCGCTGTCGAGGTGACCGACCTTGCGCAGGCGATCGGCTACGCAATGGCGGCCAAGGCCGCGCCTCTGCAACGCCGATAGAATCGCGACATCAGCCCACGCGAGCATGGGAGCCTGGTGGCAGCCAACGATCGGTTCGACCGCACCGTCGACGAGCGGTTGAGAGCCACTCTCGCGACGATCGCACCGGGCACCGACCTGCGTGATGCGCTCGAACGCATCCTGCGCGGCAACACCGGTGGCCTCATCGTGCTCGGCTACGACAAGACCGTCGAGTCGTTGTGCACCGGTGGCTTCAATCTCGATATCGAGACATCGGCGCCGTTGATGCGCGAGATCTGCAAGATGGACGGCGCGATCGTGCTCGACACCACGGGCACCCGCATCCTCAAGGCCAACGTGCACCTGCAGCCCGATCCGTCGATCCCGACGAGCGAGTCGGGCACCCGGCACCGCAGCGCCGAACGAACCGCGAAGCAAACCGGCTACCCGGTGATCTCGGTGAGCCAGTCGATGCGCATCATCGCGCTCTACGTCGGTGGGCGCCGGTACGTGCTCGACGATTCCGGTGCGATCCTGTCGCGGGCCAACCAGGCGCTTGGCGACGCTCGAGCGCTACAAGCTGCGCCTCGACGAGGTCAGCGGAACCCTGTCGGCGCTTGAGATCGAGGATCTCGTCACCGTGCGCGACGCCGCCGCGGTCGCGCAGCGCCTTGAGATGGTGCGGCGGATCGCGAGTGAGATCGAAGGCTACGTCGTCGAGCTCGGCACCGACGGCCGGCTGCTCAGCCTGCAACTCGACGAGCTGCTTGCCGGCGTCGAGCCCGAGCGCGAACTCGTCGTCCGCGACTACCTGCCCTCGATGAGCGGCAAGAGGTCGCGCACGCCCGACGACGTGCTTGCGTGACTTCGACGCGCTGACGGCGGCTGAACTGCTCGACCTCAGCACGATCGCGCGAGTGATGGGCTACGCCGCCGGAGCCGACGCGCTCGACGCTCCGGTCAGCCCGCGCGGCTACCGGCTGCTCGCCAAGGTGCCGCGGCTGCCCAACCTCGTCGTCGATCGCCTGGTCGAGCACTTCGGCGGGCTACAGAAGCTGCTGGCCGCCGGCATCGACGATCTCCAGGCGGTCGAAGGAGTCGGCGAGACACAGAGCACGCAGCGTGCGCGAGGGGCTCTCGCGACTGGCAGAGTCGTCGATCCTCGAGCGCTACGTCTAACCGCTCAGACGGCGACCGACAGCATCGCGCGCAGGTCGACGAGCAGCACCGGTCGTCTGCGTGGCACCTCGATGGCGCAGCACCTCGACGACGTAGTCGGGCAACCCCGAAGGTCGCTCCTCACCGAGTGAGATCAACTCGGCCTCGTCATGGACGGCGGTGACTTGATCGACGACCACTCCCATCGCATCGATCCCGGTCGCCATCACGAGCACATCGCCGCGCAGCCCGGCGCGGCTCTCGACATCGCCGGCGCGCAGATCGACGACCGGCAGCGGGTTGCCGCGCAACTCGAGCACTCCGCTGATCGGTGGCGTCATACCCGGCAGGACCTCGAGTCCCTCGAGCCGTACCACCTCGCGAACCTCGTCGAGCCGGCAGGCAAACCGGCGATCGCCGAGGCGGAACATGACGTAACCGATCATCACGTCTCCCGTCCCTTGTACCGCGGCGCCTTGTTGGTCTTGGCCGCGCGCTCCGCCTGCTCGGCGAGGCGCACGCACAGCGCGACCAGCTCGGCAGGCTCGCGACCACCGAAGAAGCCGGCCACCTGCTCTGGCGGTAGATCGACAACCGTTGCCGCAGCCGACCGGTACGCGCGCGCAGCAGCAGCTGGTTCACCCTCACGATCGAGTGCGCCGGCAAGCAACAACAGCGCAGGCGCAGACGCGGGCTGCAGATAGACGGCCTGCCGCAGTTCTTTGATCGCGTCGGCGTCGCGGCCCAGATTCACCAATGCCTCGCCGCCGATGAGGTGCGGCTCGACGAGCATCGGGTCGGTCTTGGCCGCACGCGCGGCCGCGACGACAGCGTCGGTGTAACGCCCATCGGCCAATGCGGTGCGAGCACTGGCAGCGAAGTCGTCGCCAGAGTGCACGGCGCGGAGCTGCCGAGCTACGAGGAGCACCGCGCACCGGCCGGCCCGTCGAGACCGCGACCGGGCAGGCCCTTCGGCGGCGTCCGCGGTCGGAAGCGGCGGCACGGACGGCGACTTGGCGGCCTCATCGAGACGGCGTCGACGCTCGCTGCGACCCCGACGCTCCGGCAGCAGGATCGGGGCGTCACCGGCTTCGGTGCGGCGATCGGGCAAGGTGACCCGGCCCTTCGGGCCGTCGTCGCGGCGGTAGACGAACGCATCGCCGAGCGGCAGCAACGTGAAGGCGTCGCTGAGTTGCCACAACGTCTCGGAGTGACCGAGGAACAGGTAGCCGCCGTCCGACAAAGTCTGATGGAAGCGCGCCATGAGCGCTTTGGTCGTCACGCGGTTGAAGTAGATCGTGACGTTGCGGCACAGCAGCAGGTCGACCTCGCCCGCTATCGAACGGCGGCGGGTCGGTGATCAGGTTGTGCAGTCGCAGGTCGACGAGTTCGCGCACGTCGTCACGAACGACGTAGGCGTCGTCGTCGTATTCGAACCAGCGCTCGAGATCGATGGGGTCGGCCATCTGCACCGCCCGCGCGCCGTACCTGCCCGCTTCGGCGAACGCCAGCGCGCTGGCCGAGACGTCAGAGCCGACGATCCGCACGTGTGCGCGGGTGGCCATCGGCATCAGTTCGCGGACCAGCATCGCGAGGCTGTACGGCTCCTCGCCCGTCGAGCAGCCAGCACTCCAAATCGTCAACGGGCGGTTCTGCGCTACCGAGCGGCGGATCAACTCCGGCAGCACGTGCTGGCGCAACGCCCGGATCTGCGGCGGATTCCGGAAGAAGTGCGTCTCCTGAATCGTCACGACATCGATGAGCTGCTGGCGCTCCGGCGCGCCGCGCACGCCGCTGAGCGTCGCGAGATAGGCGGCCACCGACGTCGCGCCGGTCGCCTCGATCCGGCCGGCCACCGCGAAGGTTGAGTGAGTCACGCCTGGTCTCGTCGTGAACAAGACCGGCGCTCTTCTCCAGGATCGTTCGCAGCAGCGCGAACTCGTCGTCGGTCATCGATGACCTCATCGGTCACCACCGAAGGAGTCACCCTCGAGAATCGCCACGAGTTCGGCAGCGATCTCGATGAGCGGCAGTTGCCGTTGAACCGCGCCGCATGCGGCGGCGGCGGCCGGCATTCCCCACACCGCGCTCGAATCCTCGTCCTGGCCGATCGTGATCGCGCCCGCGTCGCGCATCGCCTTCAAGCCGATCGCGCCGTCACGCCCCATCCCGGTGAGCAGGACGCCGACCGCGCGCGGACCGATCGTGCGCGCAACGCTCTCGAACGTCACGTCGACACCGGGCACGTGGAACTGGCTCGCCGGCGGCTGCTCGATGCTGACGCGCAAGTGGTCGTTCACGACGAGGTTGCGGGCGCTCGGGGCGATCATCACAGTGCCTGGCAACAGCCGTGCACCAGACGTCGCCACACCGACCGGCAACGCGCACAACTCGTCGAGCCAGTTCGCGAGGCCTTCGATGAATCCATCGGCCATGTGCTGGACGACGACCACCGCGGGCGCGAAGTCTGCGGGCAGCGCCCCGAGCAGGTGCGCGAGGGCCTGCGGCCCACCGGTCGACGCACCGATCGCGATCAGGTCGATCGTGCCTTCGGTGCTCGTGAGTGCGCCGACCAGCCAGCCGACGTCGACGTGCTTCGGCTCTTCAGACGACCCCGCGGGTGCGTGATGACCTTGACCCTCGACGCCACCCGCACGCCACGCCGCAACGCCTCGGCGTACGAGGTTCGGTCGGCGCCTTTGGCGGTGGGTCTCGCCACGACATCGATCGCGCCGGCGGCCAGGGCGGCGGCCGCTCTTTCGGCGTCCCCCTCGGTCGAACACACCAGGATGGGCGTGGGCCGGATTGCCATGATCCGTTCGATGATTTCGATCGCTGCCATGCCAGGCAATTCAAGATCGAGGACGACGGCTGACGGGCGCAATCGTTCGACCAGCGCGATGGCGTCGCGACCGGTTCGAGCCTCACCGACCACCTCGATGCCCGGATCGGCCGCGATGGCCGCCGCGGATGAATCGACGTTCGAGTCCTGAGTAGTCGACGAGCACGACCGTGACGGCGGCTTGCTCCTGGGCGTCTGCGGACGCGGCAGGCCCGGCACCTGGCCCGGCGGCGGAGGCGGCGGCAGGCACAGGTGTTGACGCGCCGTGCGCAACCGACACCTGGGCGCTCCTATGTCCTCAAGCCCGGCGCGGGCTCGTCCCCAATGACTGTTTACCCTGTCGTCTGAAGTGGGGACTTCCTTAAGGCTGCCCGAGCCCTCCAAGGGGCCCGTCCAAGCGGCGAATGCCGAGTCGCGGGTCGTCGCTGAGCTGCTCACCTGGTACGCCTCGGCCGCGCGTGACCTGCCGTGGCGCGACCCGGCCGCCGGTCCGTGGGCCGTGCTGGTCAGCGAGATCATGCTCCAGCAGACTCCGGTCGCCCGGGTGCTGCCGGCCTACCTCGAGTGGATCGAGCGCTGGCCAACTCCCGCTGCACTCGCTGCGGCATGCACCCGGCGACGCCGTCAGGGCATGGGGCCGGCTCGGCTATCCGCGTCGGGCGTTGCGGCTGCACGCGGCGGCGACGACGATCGTGGCGTCGCACGGTGGAGCAGGTCCCGGCCGACTACGCGTCATTGCGCGCCCTGCCGGGAATCGGCGACTACACCGCGGCGGCGGTCGCCGCGTTCGCGTTCCGGCAGCGCCAGGTCGTGCTCGACACGAACGTCAGGCGGGTGGTGGCGCGGGCTTTTGTCGGGTGTCGCATCCCCGTCGACGGCGGTGTCGGTCGCAGAACGCAAGGTCTTAGACGAGCTTTTGCCGGACGACGACGAGCGGGCGGCGACGTTCAGCGTGGCGTTGATGGAGCTCGGTGCATTGATCTGTCGGGCGGGCGAACCGGAGTGTGGTGCGTGCCCACTTGCCTCTATGTGCGCATGGCGGGCGCGTGGGTACCCGAAGTCGACCTCGCCAGCCCGTCGTCGTCCCGGCTACGAGGGCACCGACCGGCAAGCCCGAGGGGTCGTGCTCGCAGCGCTGCGCTCTGACACCCGACCGGTTCGACGCGCGCAGTTGGTTAGTGCCTGGGCCGACGCCGTCCAGCTGGATCGTGCGATCGACGGGCTGGTAGCTGACGGCCTGATCGAGCCGTTGGGGCGCGGGCGGTTCCGTCTTCCGGTGTGACTCGCGGGCGTCAGG
Source organism: uncultured Actinomycetes bacterium (assembly GCA_963809135.1). Taxonomy (GTDB): domain Bacteria; phylum Actinomycetota; class Actinomycetes; order Acidothermales; family Acidothermaceae; genus PALSA-607. The sequence goes on along the minus strand of CAWEIG010000008.1, from coordinate 4,734 downwards.
ACGGACGGCCGCCGGGCTGCCAGCTGTGTACTTCAATGTTGGCGTACTTGTCCCCCGTCAACACCGTGCGGGCAGCGGCCGGGTCAGTTGCCTCAAGCAAGACCGCGGTGCCGAGCCAGTTGTCGCCGTCGTCCGACAGCAATGGTCCGTATGCGATCAGCTGCTCTTGGTCTGCCGTCGTGTTGAGCTCGACGGCTGGTCCCTCTCCGAGGCCGAGCACCAGGTAGTAGTTCGCGCTGGTGCGACCGGCCAGAGATTCCCACATCGTGCGCCCCAACATGTTGCGCCACCGGCGCAGCAGTACGTCGCGGTAGACCCCGGCCTGGTAGTACGGCTCGTCGAATGCAAACGCGCGCGCTGCGGCCGGGTCAGGTAACTCGACAATGTGCACGCTGCCAGTTGCGGTGTCTCCATCGCTGGCGAGGGTTGGTCCGCGGGCGATCATCGCCGTCGCGTACCCGTCCATGTACGACCAATGCTGTTCCAGCAAATCGTCGCGCAGCGTCGCTGAGCCGGGACGGTCTTGGTGGTAGCAGAAGAACTCCATGCCTGCAGTCTTCACCCGTCACGGAGCGCCACGTGATCGCGTGCGGTTCGAACCTATGAGCCTTCGAGGTCGGTGAACGCAATGCGCACGCCGCCGGTGCCGAGGCCGAACACGGTCGGAACGAATGCCGCCGCCTCGGGCGTCTTGACTGCCGCGCTCGCAGTGTCGTAGTCCGCGAAGTACAGGTCGAGCAGGCGGTACGCGGGCGTAGGGGTGCCGTCCTCCTTGGGCCACACTTTCGACGACTCGTAGCGTTCGAGGCCTGGCAGCTTCTTCGCGAGCTCGAGCTGCTCGGGGTAGCCGGCTTCGAATGCCGCAGGGTCAACAGGGTTGTCGTAGATCACGGTGATCTTGGTGGTCATCAGTCTTCTCCCACGTTCGGCACGGTGCGCTCGGCGCGACTCTATCGCGGTAGTCTTCGCCGGTGGACCGGCGCCGGGACGCCCTTGAAGGGCCAGCTGCGTCGCTCGCCGACCGGCTGAGACATGCGTCGCAAACGGATCTCGGTGCCTACCTCAGTGAACTTCTCCCTGACGGCCCGGCACCGCACGATGAACATCTTCCTGAGCTTCGAATCCGGCTGGCTCGCATCGCATCTGACCCGGCCGTTGACGAGTCGCTGCGATCGGAAGCCGCCCACCTTCTCGACGTTGCCGGCGACTTGCCATCTGCGATCGGACGAACAGGCAGGGTCTGGATCGCTTGGTGGTTCGCTCGACGCCCACAAGACGCGGCCACGAACCCGCCGCACTATTGGTGCTATTGGGAGGGTCCGGCCGACGATGCCGGCGTTCTCGAGAACGCTCCAGAGTTCGAGGATCTACACGACGCACTCGCCTGGGCGCGGCGCAGAGCGGACGACATCGTCGTCCGCCCATCGTGGGACCCCGACACGCATTACTGGGCGGGATCCGGACCTCCTCCGGACGGCCTCGGAACACTGAGCGAACCTTCGTAACCGAAGTGACAACGCAAGGAGGTCGATCGCAGATCGCGGAGAGAGCGTTTGATTAGGCTGTGCCAGTGGCGATCGTCAAGCTCGACCGTGTCGAGGGTGGCCTCGCCGGTGTGGTCGGAGACCAGCGAGTCGATCTCGCGCTCGACGTGCCCAACAGTGGCGCCGGTATCCGCGGGACATGCCTCGGCGCGCGGGTCGATGGTTACTGGCACATCGAGTCGAATTACAACAACCTCGATCCCGTCGGGATCTTCCTCGGTGAGTACGACGGCTCGCCGGTGCATCTGCGCGACGAGGTTCACCTAACTCCGCGCTACGCATTGAGGCACGCCGATCTCTCAGGAACGATCGGTGAACAGGAGCTTCGAGCGCGCATAACATCGGTCGAGGCACCCGCCTTCGGGCCGAGCGTCTGGGGCGTCGACGGGGACTTCGACGGCACGACGATCACGGTTTTCGTCGCGGTTGCCAGTGACTTGTCCGGCTCCCGCCTCGATGGCGTCATCGGTGGGCTACCGATCAACCTCGATGCAACCCACGCATCGGTCACCGGGGAGTATGAAGGCCCACGAGCATTGTTCCCGTTACTCGTCTGTTCGCCGCTGTACTTCTTCTAGACAACGTAGCCAGCATCTTGGGCATTTGCGCGCGTTCAGCTGAACGCGCGCGCGTCAGTCGGCGTCTGCGTTCTACCGTCGGCGGTCGGCTAGCTGCGCCCAGCAAACGGGCGCAAGGAGTTCCGGCGGGTGGGCCATAGGTTGAGAAACACTTCCTGCCGATCACTCTTAGATCAGGGTGGCTGCCGAGGAACTGGCCCGGCGCCTTACCTACCGGGGGAGGTTTATATGTCACATCTCATTGGTTCTGTGCTGGGGTCCGCTACGACGACTTTGGGCGCGCTCGTTCACGTCATCGCCAACGGCTGGAAGTGGTAGACGCCTCTGGAGAGGAGCCTCAGCCGTGAAACAGAAAATCATGACGACCCTCGTCGACGCGGACGGCGCCGAACATGGTGTCCTGGCTGCCGGCCACAAATGGCGATAGATCGTCGCGTGATCTGACGCACGACACGCGACAGGAGGGCAGCACGGGGATGACCATTCATCGCAAACGCGGTACCGACATCGGAATCGCGGTCTCTGGTTGCTGCCCTCCTCGTCGCATTGTCGGTGGCAGGCAATGTCCAACGGTTTGGCAATCGCGGTGCTCCCGGTTGTAGTGCTGGCCTCCGTATTTGGCCTCGGTGAGCTTCGCCCGATCCGGATCTCGACCGGCGAGCGGTTGCGCTCGGCACGATTAGACGCACAGGCACGTCGGTGGTCGGCACGCTTCGCACCGGGTAATCGCAGCACGACCGGACAGGCACGTTTGCAGACGCGTAATCGCGGCAGAACCGCGTTCACGTGAACGCGGTTCTGAAATAGGCAGCCTGACACAACCGTCGACCGTCATCGCGGCATGAGCGGACGTTGCTACCCGGCTGGAACGGACCAGCGCGCATTACAGTCGAATGACCATGAAGACGTACCTAGCGGCCCTGGTACTCGTCGCATCCGCGGGGTGTGCGACGACGCCGGCGGCGTCCGGTCATCCGACGCGCCAAGCCTCGCCTGAGCCGTCTGTCGTCGGGTCGCCACCGTCCTCCGCGGGGTCGCTCGTGGCCAGCGCGAACATCTCGGTGAGTTCTGCGGCTCCGTCGGTGTCGATGCCAGCCGACGGCTTCTACCTGTGCCTTTCGAAAGACATCGCGATCTGTCGCGACCACGATGCTGGCGCGACCCCGACGGTCTTGGCGACTGGCGGGTTCGTCGACGCACCGACGTTGAGCATCGCGAGTCGCACCGTCTACTTCCGGGGCAACCCACCCCCGACCACGGCGATGGAGACGATCCAACGCGTCTCCCTGGACGGCGGGCCGCCGACGACGATCATCACCGTCTCACCGAACGCCGGAGACGAGGGCGTCGGGTTGGGAGCTCCGCAGGTTTCTCCCGACGGCCGCTACCTGGCCTATGTCGTGACGGTCAGAGTGCTTCAACCGCCTAGTTCTCCCGGTCCCAGTCATGCGCTTGTGCTGCCGACCTCGGTTGGCGCTCAGATCTTCATTCTCAACACGGGCACGCCATCACGCCCCGCGCTCGCCGTCCCGATGGCGATGACCGGAGCCAACCTGCCCGACGGATCCAACGGCTACACGTTGGTCGGTTGGGCACCCGATGACAGCCGCTTGTACTACTACGGCGGCCCGAGCCGTGATCTCAAAGCGCTTTCCGTCGGCTCCGCCGGGCAGCCGGTCAGCGTCCAAACCGTCGTCCGCGGTGCTCCAACCGAACAGGGCTGCCCGGGTGGAACGCCGACCGCCGCAATGACACCGGGCGGCGACGTGCTGTTCACCGCTTACTGCCCGCACCAACCATTGACGATCTACCGAGTTCACGGCGGCAGCGTGAGCACCTTCGCGTCGTTGCCTCAGCTGACAGGGGAATGGCTCACGCAGGACCTCATCGTCGACACGACCGGACGGCGCGTGCAGCTCGACGCGATGCCCTGGAGCACCGATTGCGTCAGCGGCGACGCGACCATCACATTCCTCGACGCCGCCGTCGTCGACCAACAGATTCAGACCCAACACAACGGATGCCCGCCCGCAGCACAACCACCGCCCTAAGCCAGTACGCGCGACGCGCGTCATCGCGGCAGATCCGGTAAACGCGTCGGCCCTTTCAGGACGCCTCGCGACAGACCCCAATCCATCGGTTGTCGGGCCACGGCAGGCACCAGATCTCGTCGGCGATGTTGGCAAGTCCGATGGCGGCAGATGGAAACGACAACACGTAGCCGCAGGGCTCGTCCAGTGTCGCCTCGTTGAGACCAGTCACGCGTTGGACGGGTTCGCCGATGAAGTTGGTCAAGGCGACTGATGGCGGGCGGTCTTCCACGATGACCGAGCCATACGGGTCCATGTCGTAGGACTCGGGATCGTGTCCCTGAAAAAGGCCGAGCGAGCCGTCGCCGGGAGTGGAGACCTGGACTAATCCCAGGCCTTCGAACATCATCCAGAGGAACACAGGGCCTGCGCGACGCTTGCCGCCGAACATGTGCCAGCTCGCCGTGACGTCAGTCAACACGGAACCCACCAGGAGCTCCGCGGGCACCCTATTCGCAGGTTTCATCGCACGATGATCGCAGGTTGACGACGTTGGAAGGCTCTCGAGAAAGCGAGCGGGTC
>CAWEIG010000007.1:0-244450 GCA_963809135.1 uncultured Actinomycetes bacterium | reverse complement strand
TCATGTGCGTGACCACCTCGACGACCTCGGCGTCCTCACGGCCGCCGCGTTGCGAACAGCTGAAGCCGGCCGCCGTGTTCTCGTCGGGGGAGTCGTGACGCATTGGCAACGCCCGGCGACGGCCGGCGGAACCACCTTCCTCAACCTCGAGGACGAGACCGGCATGGTCAACGTGATCTGTTCACGCGGCGTCTGGACGCACTACAGAAGGGTCGCCCGCACGGCCGCCGCTCTCTTGGTGCGAGGTCGCCTCGAGCGTGAGGAGGGTGTCGTCAACATCGTTGCCGAGCGCTTCGAGCGACTGCCGCTCAGCGTGCGCAAGACGTCTCGCGACTTTCGTTGAAATGGGCTTGACGAGGTGCGGGTGGGCGCCTACTGTCGAGGTGTGTTCGAACATACGTTCGAACAAACCAGTCGGGCGAGGCGGGTGGGGCCCCGTCGAGCTCGCGGGGGCGCTGACAGGTGACTGTCTCTGGCGCCCGGGCCACGGTCCTCGACCCACCGTGGCTCGGGCGCCAGCAGCGGGCGGCATCTTCTTGCTTCTTGCTGCTCTTGCTTGTTGCTGGCGCCAACCATCGAGCCGCTCGTAAGGAGGCTGGCGACATGACGATGACCGCAATGACTTCGATGACTTCGATGAGCTCAATGACGCGCCTTCAGCCCGTCCAGCGCGTGCAGCGCGCGAACCTGCCGGCGGCTCTGGGTCTTCTCGCATCCGCGCGCCATGGGTTGGCCGAAGCCGCGACCAGTTCCCGGCCCGCGCAGCGCTACGCAAGTGCCCACCTGGCGGCTCTCCGCGCCGCGGCGGCAGTGCTCGCTGCGCGCGCCCGGCCTGAGATTCCAGGGGTTCGCCGGGTCCGTCGATCGCGCAATGCCTGGGTGTTGCTTACCCAAGTCGCTCCCGAGCTTTCCGAATGGGCCGCGTTGTTTGCCGCCGGTGCGGGCAAGCGGGCCGCAGCCGAAGCCGGGCTCGATGGCGCGGTGACGGCGCGTGAGTCCGACGACCTCGTCCGCGATGCCGAGACCTTCCTTGCATTGGTCGAAACCACGATCGGCGTCATTCACCAGCCGGCGCTACCGGTCGACGCGATCCGGGCAAGCTGAGCGGAGAATCAGCTCCGCACCTGAGACGATCGACGATATGCACGGACGCCTGCATCACGTCATCTTCGACTGCCCCGATCCGGGGGCGATTGCGACCTTCTACTCAACCCTGCTGAACCAACCGATCACCTATTCCAGTGCCGACTTCGTCGTCGTCGCGGCCAGCGAAACGACATCCGGAATCGCATTTCAGCGCGCGCCGGACCATCGCGCTCCGACCTGGCCCGATGGCACGGTTCCGCAGCAGGTGCACCTCGACATCATGGTCGAGAGCGTGGCCGACGCCGGGCCGTGGGTGCTTTCCCTCGGCGCGACCAAACTCGACGGCCAAGACGTGTTCGCTGATCCGGCAGGGCATCCTTTCTGCCTCATCCAGCGCCCCGGCTGGGCCGCTCCCATTCCTGACTGACTGAGCCGGCCAGACGGATAGGGTGCGCGTCATGGTCGATCGACTGCGAACGCGTGGCTCGGTCCGCACCGCCGTCGTCTTGCGCAGCGTTCGATCTCTGCTGGTCGACCTCGTCGCCGAAACAGGACGCGCGCACCTCGACGTCCTCGACGCTGGCGGTGGCACCGGTGGATTCGCGGTGCCGCTGGCCGAACTCGGCCACCACGTCACGGTCGTCGATGCGAGTCCTGATTCGCTTGCTGCCCTTGTGCGACGAGCTGCCGATGCGGGCGTGACCGATCGGATCCGCAGCGTCCAGGGTGACGTTGCAAGCCTGCTCGACGTCGTCCGGCCGGCGTCGTTCGACCTCGTCCTCCTGCACAGCGTGCTCGAAATCGTCGACGATCCGACCGCGGTGCTCGCGGCGGTGGCTGGGGTCTTGCGGCCTGGCGGCATGACGAGCGTCGTCGCCGCGAACCGACTCGCGGCCGTCTTGCACCGAGCGGCGGCGGGCCGTTTCGACGAAGCGCTGCATGCCCTGCGCGACCCGCTCGGGCGCTATTCGGCCACCGACCCGGCTCCTCGCCGCTTCGCGCTGGCCGACCTTGAGGCACTGCTCGCGATGGCCGGTCTGACCGTCATCGCCACCCATGGCTCCCGGGTGTTCGCCGACCTCATTCCGGGCGGATCGCTCGACGCCGACCCGGCCGCCGTCGAGGCCCTGATCGCGTTGGAGTTCGAAGCGTCTGAGGTGCCGGCCTTTCGGGAGATCGCCACGCAATTGCATGTCGTCGGCCGACGTAGCTAGTGGCGCGGAGTCGCTCCAGTGGCTCCCAAGGCCCTCCAGATCCGACGGCTATGGGTCGTACTGAAGCGACATGAGGGACTCCACAGGTCCCGATCGTGTACCGGTCTCGACCCATCGCTTGCCCAACCGGCTTTCGCCGCTCACGGCAGGCTCGTATCCTGAAAGTGCGACGGCCGGCCCGGTCGTCGCTCGGCAACGCCCGCCGGTTCCGCTCTGATCATGTTGCACACTGGTAGGCAACAGTGGCCTGGTCGGCACAGTCGGATGCAGGTGGTCGGGGGCATGGTGGGGATGTCGTTGGGAGGGCAACGTGCCGCTCTCTGAGCACGAGCAGCGAGTGCTCGAGCAGATCGAGCGAGCCCTCTACGCCGACGACCCGAAGTTCGCAGCGACGGTTCGTGGCATCGACCCGCGCACGTTGCATCGCCGTCGTTACCTTCGTGCGACTCTCGGCGGCATCGTCGGGGTGGTCTTCTCCCGGTCGGCATCGCGGTCCAGCAGCTCGAGCTGAGCGTCGCGGGATTCCTGTTGATGCTGCTGGCCTTCTTGTACGGCGCGTCGACCTGGCGCCAACGTCGTGAGGTCCTGACCCTGCCGCAGCGCCGGGCGTCGGGCGAGCCACCGAGTGCCGCCGCCTGCGTCGGGTCGCGGCAAGAAGCTGGGCACGCCGCCCACGCCCAAGCGCAGGCCTCGTCAAGCGCTTCGAAGATCGTTGGGATCGCCGGCGCGACGGTCTTGGTGGCGGGATGATCCCGACCGGGCGACGACCGCTAGTCCTGCTAGCGGTCGTCGGTCGCCCCAGCTCGCGAAGGGCTGTCAGCCCTGGCGGTCGCGATCACCGCGGCGTTCAACGCCTCGCGACCCACCGGGCAGGCCCGGCCCTGACCGCGGCCAGGTGTCGGCGATCCACGCGGTCGCGTTCGACGCGATCCGGCTCGTCGAGGACGGCGCCAGCCGTGCCCGCAGTCGGCGGCCACGTGAAACCGAGTTGAAGAGCGCCTTGCGAACTGCCTTCTCGTCGGCGCGCGGATCTTGATCGACCCATCGCAGCTCGTCGGGACGTGCCGCATAACGGGCGAGCTCCTCGGCTCGGGTCAGCCGCGAGAGTGCCTGCTGGGCGGCAACGTCGTAGGCCAGGCGTCGAGTCGCGACCAACGTCGCCGCTGCTCTTCTCGGCGTGTCGCTATCGCCGCCCCATTCGAGACCGAGATCGCGCACGTCGTCGCCGAGTTCGTCCCAGGCGGCGTGCGCTCGCGCGGCCTCCGTGTCGGCTGAGGTCCACCGTCGTCGGCGGGTGATCCAGCGCGTCACCGGGGCAACGACGAGGCCGACGCAGGACGACGAGCACCGCGGTCAGCCAGCCCGCGGACAGCTTGCCGAGCGAGAAACCATGGTGCCGGGACTTCGCTGTCGGGGTGCCCGCCCCGCCTCCGAAGTGGGGGATTTGCGGCTTGGCTACGGCGTCATTCGGAACGCCCGTGCCTGATGTCGCGGGCTGGGGTCCGATGGCGGCGTTGGCGTACGAGGGGTCGCTGGTCTGGCCGTCGGAACGCGGCGTCGGCTCGAAGCGCAGCCACCCGGCGCCGGGGAAGTACAACTCGGGCCACGCATGCGCGTCGGCGGTCGTCACGAGGTACGTGTCGGAGCCAGCGATCTTCGTGCCGGGCGTGAACCCGACGTCGACCCTGGCCGGAATCCCCTCGAGCCGGGCCATCAACGCCATAGTGGCGGCGAACTGCTCGCAATAACCGCGACGGTCGCTGAGGAACGTCAGCAGCGCGCTCTCGCTCGTTCCGGTCTTGATCGTGATGTCGTACGTGCCGGCCTGGAACCAGGCCTGCAAGGCGAGTGCCTTCTGGTACGGAGTCACCGCGCCGGCGTTCGCGATGATCTGGTCGGCGACCTGGTGGACCTGTGGGGGAAGGCCTGCGGGCATTGCGAGGTAGGGCTCGATCGTTTCGTCTGCGGCGACGGCGGCGAGAGAGTTCAGAGACGTGGGCGTCGGTTGGTACACCGCACTCGTCGCGGTGTAGCTGAGGTGCGGCGTCGCGGTGTTGACGCCGTAGATCGCGGGATTCACCGGGTTGTAGCGCCAGTCACCGTGCGCCTGGCACCGTGGTCACGGTCGGTCGGAACCGGCAGGTATGCCTGCCGCAGGCCGGTGATTGCGACGTTCGTGTGTCGAAGCTCCCAGTCGGTTGCAGGGTGACACCGGCGGGTGCGGGAATTCCCTTGGAAATCCTGGCATCTGTTGGTGTGCTGACCGACGACACGGTCCACTGGTTGCCGTCGAAGCGGTCGAGTGTCACCAGCCGCAGGTAGGTCGGCGTGCCCGTCGTTGTGTAGGTGAAGAGCGAGCTCGGCACGGGTTCGTTCAGCTCCTGGCCGATGCTCACGATCGGGCTGATACTCGCCGAACCCGAGTTCGGATTCGAGGCAAAGCCGCCGACCCCGTTGGTGTGGTGGCTGCCGAACCAGCCGGAATGCAGGCCAGGAATGATGACCGGGACGACGACGGCGATGCTGATCGCCGCGAAACCAACTCGGCGTCCGACCTGGGTCAACTGCGTCGTCACTGTCTGTCCGCGCGCGGACGGCTTGCGGCCACGACTTGCTCGAACCGGTCGGCCCCACCGACTGACCCGGTCGCGTCCTTCGGCAAGAAGCAGGGCGAGGTAGCCGGCAGCCGCGAAGACGAACGGGACCCAGCCGACACCCTGCGAAATCGTCGCTGCCGACACAGTGAAGATCGCGAGCAGAGGCAAACCGGCGACGGCCGGACGCCGCAGCGCGCTGGCGAGGGTCTCGACGACAACGGCGACGAGCCCGACGCCTGCAGTCGTCAGGAGGCTGAGGCCGCGAGTGACTTCGACGGGAGCGGCGAGTTGCACCGTGTCGGTGAACCCAGACGACATCGTGGCGTGGAGTTGACGCAGCGCGGCCGGACCGGGAATGAAGCCGAGCGGCGCGACCGTGTGTGCGTAAAGTGCCGTCACGAGCCCGGCCCACACCAGCGCCATTGCAAGGGGAATCAGCGCGCTTAGTGCGCGGATCCGTTGCAGCAACGCGGAGGTCGCGGAGATCGCTCCGACCATCAACAACACGCGCGGCAACCAGCCGGTCGAACTAAAGATCGGCAGCAGACTTAACGAGCCGAGGATCGTGGCAAGGCCTGCGAACACCGTGATGCGAAGTCGCGGGTTCATGACCGGCCCGCCAATTCGCGCGAGTTGGTCGCCGCGTTGCCCCACATCGTGCGCATGTCGGTGCGCGCGGTGACGGACACGACGCGCCAGCCGGCGCCCGAGAGCAGAGCGCACGACTGCGCATGGTTGCGCTCGCGGGCACCCAATGAGTGAGCGGATCCGACGTGCGGGGTCGATGACCAGGTCGAGGTGTCGAGCATGATCGCGACGCACGCCGATGCGTGATGACGGAATCGAGCGAGTACGTCGAGGTCGGGGTCGGTCAAACTTCCGAGCGCCGCGATCACCAGGCCTTCGCCGCCGCCGCGTCGGATCGCAGCGAGCCCAGGGCCGAACGAATGCCCGGCTGACATCGTGACGAGCGCAAGGCTGTCGAGCAGCACCGATTCGAAGGGGGTGCCGGCCATCGCGTCGGCCGAATACCCGGAGACTTCGGTGCCGACGTCGGTGACGAACCGAAGACCGAAGCCGTCGCGCGCGAGGTGGCAGCCGACCGACGCGATCGCGCTCACGGCCCACTCGAATGATGACCCCGGCCCTTCACCTCGATGTGCAGTGACCCGGCTGTCGAGCAGCAGCACTCCACGGTTTTGCCACGGCTGTTCCTCGCGGCGCACCATCAACTCGCCGTATCGCGCAGTGGATCGCCAATGCACGCGGCGCAGGTCGTCGCCGTGACGGTATTCGCGGGTCGTGACGTCGTCTTCACCCATGGTCGAAATCGAACGGGCCCGACTGTCGCCGCCGCCGGCCCAATCGCCGCCGAGGCGAATCTCCGGCAGCGGTGTCACCGTCGGTGTCACAACGAGCGCATCGGTGGTGGTGAAGGAGCGCGTCAACTCGACGAGCCCGAAGAGGTCGGCGAAACGCAACGACAACGGGCCGACCACGAAGCGCCCGCGCACGTCGCTGCGCACCGGATACGAAACCTCACGAGTGCCGCGCGACTCGATGCGGTTCACGACGAAACGCGGCCGGCCACCGAGGCTGTATGGCAATCGGTCTTCGAGGAGCAGGATGCCGGTCGCGACGCGCGACAGGTTCTCGACGCGCAATACAACCTCGGCACTTTCACCCACGGGTACTCGTCGCGGTTCGATGCGTCGAACGCACGACAGGCGGTAGCGCGTGCGTGCAACCACAACTGCTGTCGCGATCGGTAACGCACACAAGAAGATGCCGACGCGCAACAGGTCGGTCTCGCTCAACAGGAATCCGCACAGGCATGCCGCTACACCCGCGGCGAGGAAGCTTCGGCCGCGGGTCGTGAGGCCGGATAGCGCAGCCCGCATCAGCGCGGGTTGGCCCGTGAGCGCGGTGTCGGCGACGGGACCGCGACTCTGCCGACGATGTCGGCCAGGATCTCCGACGCACTGCGGCGCGAGATCTGCGCTTCTGCATTGATGAGCAGCCGGTGCGTCAATACCGGTTGAGTCAATGCACGGACGTCGTCGGGCAACACGTAGTCGCGGTCGTCAAGGGCAGCAGCGGCGCGGGCGGTGCGCAACAGTTGCAAGGTCGCGCGTGGCGAGGCGCCGAGGCGAAGCTCCGACGATGCCCTTGTCGCTGCAACGAGATCAACCGTGTAGCGCCTGACGTCTTGCGCGACATACACCGTGCGAACCAATTCAATCGCCTTCGCGACCTCGGCCGCGTCGGCGACGGGCACCAAGTCGTCGAGAGGTTCACGGGTGCCGTGCGAATCGAGCATCTCAAGTTCGGCGGCTGCCGATGGATACCCCATCGACAGGCGCGCGGTAAAGCGGTCGCGCTGCGCTTCGGGTAGCGGGTAGGTGCCTTCCATTTCGATCGGGTTCTGTGTTGCTACGACCATGAAAGGGGCTGTCAGCCGGTACGTCTGACCGTCGACCGTGGCTTGCCGTTCTTCCATGCTCTCGAGGAGAGCGGACTGGGTCTTTGGCGACGCTCGGTTGATCTCGTCGCCGACCACGATGTTCGCGAAGATCGGGCCCGGCTTGAACTCGAACTCGCGGGTGTCCTGGCTGAACACCGACACGCCCGTGATGTCGCTCGGCAACAGGTCCGGGGTGAACTGGATCCGGCGGACCGAGCAGTCGATGGCCTTGGCGAGGGCCTTGGCGAGCATCGTCTTACCAACGCCTGGAACGTCCTCGATCAGTAAGTGGCCTTCGGCGAGCAGGACGGTGACGGCCAGCTGGACGACGTCCGACTTACCTTCGATCACCTGCTCCACCGCGGCGCAGATGCGTCGACCCGTTTCCGCGACCTCTTTGAGGTCGCCCACCTCTGCTTCCGGGAACGCAGCCACCCGTCCTCCTTGCTTGGTCGAACTCGGCGTCAGGTCTTCGTCATCTTGGTGCAGGTGGTTCAGGCCTGGCGTCGAGTCTCTCAGGTCCAGCGCGTGCAAACGAGTGATCCGACCAGCTCGTTGTCCGGTCTCGGCCTGAGTGCGGTTGTCGGGCGACGTCACTTGATGCGAACGCGCACGGACCCTGATCGGTTCGTTCGGCTGCCGAGATGGGAGCGACGGCTCGCGATCATGCGCTCGAACTACTTGAAAGTGGGGGAGTGTGGAGTACAGTGGCGCGGAATGGAGAGCCGGGGTAGTGAACGCAACGCGAGTGGAGGTGGCTGGTGTTCCTCGGAACGCACGCCCCTCGGCTCGACGAGAAGGGCCGGCTGTTCCTCCCCGCGAAGTTCCGCGACGAGCTCGCGGAGGGCCTGGTGATCACGAAGGGCCAGGAGCGCTGCCTCTACGTCTTCCCTGCGGTCGAGTTCGGTCGGCTCACCGAGGCATTGCGAACGTCACCCGTCACCCACAAAGGCCTGCGTGACTACTCGCGCGTCTTCTTCGCCAGCGCATCCGACGACGTGCCCGACCGTCAGGGCCGCATCACGATCCCGCCGGCGCTGCGCGAGTACGCCGGCCTGACTCGCGACTGCGCCGTCATCGGCGCCAACACCAGGGTCGAAATCTGGGACGCCGCAGCGTGGGAGACCTACCTGGCCGCCCAAGAGCCGGCCTTCTCCGAACTCGGCGAGGAGGTGTTGCCCGGCGTCTTGTGACGAAACCGCACGCGCAGCTACCCCGGTTGCGCGCGCCACGCGCCTCGAGGCCTCCGGCCGCTCGCTCTCCTGGCTCACCTTCCCCGGTGCCAGGCGAACGGGAACCTCCGGTGAGCGGCTGGGAACCCCGATGCGTGGGGCGCTCCACTTCGCACCACTGGCTCCGCCTGGTACCACACATCACGAAGGGTCGAGACAACAAGCATGGACGCGTCCCCGCGTTTCAAGCACGTGCCGGTGTTGCTCGGCCGCGTCCTTGAGTTGCTCGGTCCGGCCCTGTCGGCGCCGTCCGCCGTCGTCCTCGACGCAACGCTCGGCATGGCGGGGCATGCGGAAGCGCTGCTGAACGCTCATCCGGACGCTCGACTCGTCGGGATCGATCGCGATCGTGCTGCGCTCGCGCTCGCGGCGGAGCGGTTGGCGCGATTCAAGGATCGGATCACGCTCGTCCACGCCGTCTACGACGAACTGCCGGTGGTGCTCGGCGATCTTGGCCTGGTCACCGTTGACGGGATTTTCTTCGACCTCGGGGTTTCGTCGATGCAGCTCGATGAAGCCGAGCGCGGGTTTTCTTACGCACAAGACGCGCCGCTCGACATGCGCATGGACCCAACGACCGGCCGCACTGCGGCTGACGTTCTCAATACCTATACGGGCGCCGAGATCGCGCGGGTGCTTCGGGTCTACGGCGAAGAACGGTTCGCCTCGCGAATTGCTGATGCGATCGTGCGCGAGCGATCGCGTGAGCCGCTGGGCTCGACCACCAGGCTGGCCGAGCTGGTGCGTGATGCGATTCCGGCTGCGACTCGGCGCACCGGTGGGAATCCCGCCAAGCGCACTTTTCAGGCGCTGCGGATCGAAGTCAACGGCGAGCTCGCGGCACTCGAACGCGCAATACCGGCCGCGATCGCCGCTGCTCGGGTCGGCGGCCGGGTGGTCGTCTTGTCGTATCAGTCGCTCGAGGACCGCATCGTTAAGCAGCTCTTCACGGCGGGCGCGACCAGCACGTCACCTGCCGACTTGCCTGTCGAGCTTCCCGATCACGCCCCGCGGTTGCGGCTGCTCACCCGCGGTGCCGAGCAGGCCGGCGCCGACGAAGTGGCAGCCAACCCGCGTGCCGCGTCGGTACGACTGCGCGCGATTGAGCGCGTCAGGGAGGCGGCGTGAGCGCACTTCCTGTTCCGGAGCGTGTCATCAGTGCGGGTGACGCGAACCAACAGACGGTTCAACCGGCAGCGCCGTCATATACCGATCCCGCCCAACGGCCGACGCCGCGACGAAACCCTGCCGCGCCACTGCGCGTCGTGCAGTCACGGCCCTCAGCCGCGCGCACGCCGTTCGTGCTGCTCGTGTCGGGCTTGCTGGCGGCGGGGCTGATCGGCGTGTTGCTCGTGAACACGCGTCTGGCGCAAGGCTCGTTCGCGGTGAATCAGCTCCAGCTCCAGCAGTCGAAGTACGCCGACCAGGTACAAGCCTTGAGCCAAGCTGTCGCCGATGCGCAAGCGCCGCAGGCGCTGGGTGCCAGGGCGATCGCACTCGGCATGGTGCCCGCGCCCAATCCGGTGTTCAAGCGCGACGGTACGGTGCTCGGTGCGGCGACGGTTGCTCGCAAGCCGCCCCCGCCTCCGCCGCCCTCGCCTTCGTGGTCGCCGACGCCAACGCCTTCGCCATCAGCGACGACCAGCCCAAGCCCCACCGCTTCAACATCGACATCTGCTTCCGCGTCGGTGAGTGCGTCAGGTTCAGCGAAGGCGAGCCCATCGGCGTCCGCTATTAACAAGCCATCAACGTCGGGGTCACCGAAGGCGAGCGGGTCATCGAAACCGACGGCGACCGTGACCCCGAAGCCCAGCACCGGTCCAACACCGAAGCCCACAGCCAAAACAACAGCCGTACCAACGGCCAAACCAACGGCCAAACCGACAGGGACGCATACGTGAGCCGGGTGGATCCTCCGGGCAATACGACGGGACGCCGACCAATGCCGCGCGCCGCGATGCCTCGCGCCACGCCGACGCGCGGTAGTGCCCCGCGCGGTGCTGCTCAACGCGAACCTGCACGTCGCGAACCTGCACGTCGTGAACCTGCACGTCGCGAACCGGCGGGTCGCCAAGCGCTGCGGCGCGAGCCCGCAGACCGTAACGCGCTGCGGCGCGAACCGGCGGGTCGCCAGGCGCTGCGAGTCGAACCGGCGGGTCGCCAGGCGCTGCGAGTCGAACCCATCCGCCGGCAACCGGCGCGGCAGCAGCCCACCCCGCGGCAACTCGCCGGGCGTCCACCCGCGGGCGTCCGCCCGGGCGTCCACCCGCGCGCCGTCCACCGAATCGCCCTGTGAAGCGCAGGGTCGCGCGCCTCGGGATGCCACATCGCCGCTTGCACGCGGGTTTGCTCGTGATCGCGTTCGTGATGATCATCTTTACCGGCCGACTTCTCCAGCTTCAAGGTGTCGACTCGACCGTCTACGCGGCCGACGCGCACGCGCAGTACCTGCACAAGGTGACGTTGCCGGCGCAGCGCGGCGAAATCCTCGATCGCAACGGAGCGGTTCTTGCCGACACCGTCAACGCGTTCGACATCACCGGTGACCCGCTGGTGGCGACGGGGTCGACGGCGACGAGTCCGTGGACGATGGCGGCAAAGCTGGCGCCGCTGCTCGGCGTCAACCAGTTCACCCTCGTCAGCGATCTCACGGGCAAGAACCAGTTCGTCTACCTCGCCCACCAAGTGACCCCTCAGGTCGAGAAGCAAGTCTTGGCGTTGAAGCTGCCAGGCATCTCGGCCGAGAGCACCAATAAAAGGGTGTACCCCGCAGGCGACGTCGCCGCGAACGTGCTCGGGTTCGTGGGCTCTGACGGCAAGGGCCTCGGCGGCCTCGAATACCAGTACCAGAGCACACTCTCCGGTAAGGACGGCCACCTGACTGTCGAGCTCGGGCACAACGGCCAGGTGATTCCTGACGGCGTCGGCAGCGGTGATGCGGCGGTCCCGGGGCAGGGGATCGAGCTCACCCTCGACCGCGACATTCAATGGAAAGCGCAGCAAGCGATCGCCGCGCAGGTCAAGGTCACGGGTGCCGCCGGCGGATCCGTCATCGTGATGCAACCGCGCACAGGGGCGATCCTCGCGATGGCGACGGTTCCGACGTTCGACCCGGCGAAGCCAGGCGATGCTCCTGCGCAGGATCGCGGAAATGCTGCGCTGTCAGATGTTTTCGAGCCTGGCAGCACCAACAAGGTCATCACGATGTCGGCTGCGATCGACAGCGGTGTGCTCACACCGATGTCACCGATCGACGTCCCACCCACACTCGTTCGCGCGAACAAGGTGTTCCATGACGCGGAGTCGCACGGGCTGGAGCACCTCACACTTGCCGGCGTGTTGGCGGAGTCGAGCAACATCGGCACGATCCTTGCGTCGGAGAAAGTCGGCGTGACGCGGCTCTACTCGTACCTCGAAGCATTCGGTCTCGGTCAGCCGTCAGGTCTGGACTTTCCCGGTGAGAGCCAAGGGATCCTCGACCCGCTGAAGAGCTGGTCGCCGTCGCAGCAGTACACCGTGCCGTTCGGCCAGGGCCTGTCGGTCAACGCACTTCAGGTTGCGACGGTGTATTCGACGATTGCCGACGGCGGCGTGCGGGTCGAGCCGAGCTTGGTCAAGGGCTTCATTCAATCCGACGGGTCGATTAAGCCGGCTGCTGCGCCCAGCCAGACACGCGTCGTGAATGCGTCGACGGCGAGCCAGGTCGAGAGCATGCTCGAGGCGGTCACCACCGACCAGGGCACCGCGCCAGAGGCACGCATTCCCGGTTACCGGGTTGCGGGGAAGACCGGAACCGCGCAGCGCGTCGACCCGACGTGTGGCTGCTACCGGGGTTACACGGCCTCGTTCGTCGGCTTCGCACCAGCCGACAACCCGCAGCTCGTGGTCCTTGTGGTGCTCGACAATCCGATCAACGGTCACTACGGCGGATCGATCGCCGCGCCCGTCTTCAAAGACGTGATGTCCTTCGCGCTCGAGTCGGAGAAGATTCCGCCGACAGGCACGACGCCGCCGGTCATCAAGCTCAGCCTTCCCTGACGGGTATGGTGGAGCGCCGTGCCCGGCCAAGACACGCGTGACGGTTCGTCGCTCTCGGCGTCCCTGCGTCCGCAAGAGTCATTCGGACGCCGATTGGCCGGCCTCGCTGACCTCCTCGGCGTCGCTGCGCCCGAGCACGACGCGCCCATCTCCGGCGTCACTCATGACTCGCATGCGATCCGCCCGGGCGACCTGTATGCCGCGTTGCCGGGCAGCCATACGCATGGCGCGCGATTTGCCGCCGACGCTGTCGCTGCGGGTGCCGTCGGCGTCCTGACTGACGAGGCCGGCAAGCTGTTGGCGAGCCGGCTCGACGTCCCGCTGCTCGTTGTCGAGACACCACGCACACACCTCGGCTGCGTCTCGTCGTGGATCTATGGCGAACCTTCGACCCGCATACGCGTGCTCGGTGTCACCGGCACCAATGGCAAGACCACCACGTCGTACTTGCTCGACGCGGGCCTGCGGGCGGCGGGGGAGAAGACCGGGCTCATCGGGACGATAGAAACGCGCATCGGCGACATCGGCCTGCCGAGTGCGCGCACGACACCGGAAGCTCCCGATCTGCAGGCGCTGCTGGCAGTCATGGTCGAACGCGGAGTCGGCTCGGTGTCGATGGAGGTCTCCAGCCACGCCCTCGCATTGAACCGCGTCGATGGCACGTCGTTCGACGTCGTTGCCTTCAGCAACTTGTCGCAGGACCATCTGGATTTCCACATGAACCTCGACGACTACTTCGAAGCGAAGGCGCGGCTCTTCACACCCGACTTCGCATCGCTCGGCGTGGTGAATATCGACGACGACCACGGTCGCCAACTTCGTCGAAGCGCACCGATTGCCACCACCACCGTTTCGACACTCACGACGGACGCCGATTGGTCGGTCAGTGAGGTTGCAACCGATGGCACCGGCTCGCGTTTTGTCGTGCACGGTCCCGGCGTCGAGATGGCAACCGCGATTGCGCTGCCGGGCGCCTTCAACATCTCCAACGCCCTGCTCGCCTTCGCAACCCTCGTATCAGCCGGCGTCGATCCCCGAGACGCGGCCGCGGGGATCGCCAGCGTCTCTGTCGTACCGGGCCGCATGGAGGCCGTAGCAGCTGGCCAGCCGTTCGTGGCACTGGTCGACTACGCCCACACCCCGGACGCGGTGGTCACCTTGCTGACCACCGTGCGCGCGACTACGAACGGCCGCGTGATCGTCGTGCTCGGGTGCGGCGGTGATCGCGACCGCGCGAAGCGGCCTTTGATGGGTGCCGCCGCCGCGCGCCTCGCCGACGTTGCGATCTTGACGAGCGACAATCCGCGGAGCGAAGAACCCGCGCAGATCCTGGCCGCCGTGCTCGACGGCGCGATGGGCGTCGCGGCTGCGCAACGCGGTGAGGTGATCGTCGAACTCGACAGGAGGGCCGCGATCGCCGAGGCCGTCGCGCGGGCTCGACCGGGTGACGTCGTCGTCGTCGCTGGCAAAGGGCATGAGCAAGGGCAGGAGGTCGGCGGCGTGGTGCATCCCTTCGACGACCGCTCAGTGCTCCGTGCCGAGCTCGTCGCAAACGCGCGCCCCGCCGGTGCCTCGTGATCGCGCTCACGATCTCCGAGGTCGCGCAGCTGTGCAACGGCAAGGTTTCGGACATCGCCGACCCGACCGTCCTGGTACCCGGTCCGGTGGTTGCAGATTCACGGCTGGTGGTGCCAGGTGCTCTTTTCGTCGCGATACCCGGCGATCGGGTCGATGGGCATCAGTTCGCAGCGCAAGCCATGGCCGATGGCGCACGTGCCGTGCTCGCGAGCCAGCCCGTCGACGTGCCCGCAGTGATGGTTGACGACACGGTTGCGGGTCTAGGTGTTCTCGCACGCGGCTATCTGGATCGTCTCGCCGCCGCCGACGGCCCGAAGGTGGTCGGCATCACCGGGTCGAGCGGAAAGACCAGCACTAAAGACATCGTCGCGCAATTGCTCGCCAACCACGGCTCGACCGTCGCGCCCGCCGGTTCTTTCAACACCGAAGTCGGACTGCCCTTGACGGTGCTCCGAGCCGACGCTGGCACCCGATATCTCGTGCTCGAACTTTCTGCGCGAGGCGTGGGTCATATCGCCTACCTGTGCGGCATCGCGCGGCCGAGCATCGGAGTTGTCCTCAACGTCGGCACTGCGCATCTCGGAGAATTCGGCAGCCGTGATGCGGTCGCGCGGGCTAAAGGCGAGCTGGTGGAGGCGCTGCCGGCAGACGGCGTCGCGATTTTGAATGCCGACGATGGCGCGGTTGCCGCGATGCGATCGCGCACTAACGCGCGCGTCGTGACGTTCGGTGTCGAGGCGTCTGCCGACGTGCGTGCAGTAGACATTCGCCTCGACGCGTTGGCACGACCGGCGTTTCGCATCGTCAGCGCCACCGGCGAGGTCCAGGTCGCGATGGCGTTATCTGGCGCCCACCACGTTCTCAACGCACTCGCGGCGGCTGCCGTTGCTCTCGAGCTCGGCTTCGACCTCGCGTCTGTTGGCGGCCTGCTCGGCCGCGTGCAGAACGTCAGCAAATGGCGCATGCAGGTGTCCGAGCGACCCGATGGACTCACCGTCATCAACGACGCCTACAACGCCAACCCGGAGTCGATGCGGGCAGCGTTGCGGGCGCTGGCGGCCATGGGTGACGGCGGTCGCCGGCGCACGCACGCGGTGCTCGGGGTCATGGCCGAGTTGGGCGCGGGTTCGGTAGGTGCGCATCGCGAGCTGGGCGAGACGGCGGCACACCTCGGCGTCCATCGGCTTGTTGTTGTCGGTGCAGGTGCGCAAGGCATCGCCGACGGTGCCCTCGACGCGGGCCTCGACCCGACCCGCATCGTCGTTGTTGATGACGTTACGGCGGCGACGGCGTTGCTCGAATCAGATCTCGGGCCGGACGACGTGGTGCTGGTGAAAGCGTCGCGCGCAGCCGACTTGCAGCGGGTGGCAGAAGCATTGCTCGCTGTGCCGGCGTCCGCCGCTGCTCCGAAAGGAGGCGGCCGATGAAAGGCATTCTGGCCGCGGGCACCATCGCGCTGGTCATCTCGCTGTTCGGCACGCCGTTTGCGATCAGGCTGCTCACGAGTCGTGGTTACGGGCAGCTGATCCGCGACGACGGGCCGACGACACATCACACGAAGCGCGGCACTCCGACGATGGGCGGCACGGTCATCTTGCTGGCCGCGATCCTTGGCTACGCGGCGGGAAACATGCTCAGCGCCAGCGGCCCAACGGCGTCAGGATTGCTCGTACTAGGCCTCGCGACTGGGCTCGGGCTTGTCGGGTTCCTCGACGACTTCATCAAAGTCCGAATGCAACGCAACCTCGGCCTGCGGGCCCGCACCAAGTTGCTCGGGCAGACTCTCGTAGCGGTTGTGTTCGGCATCTTGGTGCTGCAGTTTCCCGACAGCTCAGGCATTCATCCGGCGTCGACGCACATCTCTTTCGTCCGCGACACGACCGTCGCTCTGGGTGCTGTCGGGTTCGTGATCTGGGCGCTGGTGCTCGTGTCGTCGACGTCGAACGGGGTGAACCTGACCGACGGTCTTGACGGACTGGCAACCGGGGCGTCGACGATGGTATTCGCAGCGTTCGTCATCATGACGTTCTGGCAAGGGCGCAACGATTGCCTCACCAAAGCCGCCGCTGGTTGCTATCCGGTACGAGATCCGTTCGACCTGGCCATTCTTGCGGCCGCATTCGCGGGCGCCTGTGCGGGTTTCCTGTGGTGGAATGCCGCGCCTGCACGCATTTTCATGGGAGACACCGGCTCGCTCGCACTCGGCGGCGCGCTCGCCGGAATGGCCATCATGACCCGCACCGAACTGCTCCTTGCGGTGCTCGGCGGACTGTTCGTGGTCATCACGATGTCGAGCATCATTCAGATCGGGTACTTCAAGATGACTCACCGCCGGGTGTTCAAAATGGCGCCGCTGCAACACCATTTCGAGCTCAAGGGCTGGGCTGAGGTGACGATCGTGATCCGGTTCTGGATCATCGCCGGTCTTGCGGTGGCACTAGGCCTTGGCGTTTTCTACGCAGAGTGGATCACGTGGCAGAAGTGATTGCTTCGTGGTTGCCGTCGGCTGCATATGACGCACCATGGCACGAGTTGACCGTGTGCGTTGCCGGCGTCGGGGTCTCCGGTTCGGCATGCGCGCGCGTGCTGCGATCGCTTGGCGCCTCGGTGATCGCTGTCGACGCAGGCGCCGGTGAGCGGGAGCAGAAGGCAGCCGCCGAGCTGTCGCTGGTCGGCGTCGACGTCCGCCTCGGTGACGGCGACACATTGCCGGAGGCGGTGCAGCTTGTCGTGACGTCGCCTGGCTGGCGGCGCGAGTCACTGCTTTTCGTGGCGGCGGCATCGAGTGGCATACCGATTTGGGGCGAGCCGGAGCTTGCGTGGCGGCTGCGCACACCCGATGCGGCGCCCTGGCTCGTCGTCACCGGCACCGACGGAAAGACGACGACAACATTGATGCTCGAGTCGATACTGAACGCCGCCGGACACCGCGCGGCGTCAGCAGGCAACATTGGCACGGCCCTGGTCGAGCTCGTGAACGGTCCCTACGACGCATTGGCCGTCGAACTCGGCAGCTTCCAGCTGCACTGGTCGCGCTCGGTTGCACCGCTCGCCGCCGCCGTGCTCAACGTCGCGCCCGACCATCTCGACTGGTGGGGCGACTCGTTCGACGACTATGTGGCTGCGAAGGGTCTCGCGTTCGCGCATGCCGTCACGTGTGCGGTCGGAAACGCCGACGACGCTGTCAGTACGCGGCTACTCGCTCGAGCGCCGGGACGTCGAGTGGCCTTCACCTTGACCAGTCCCCGCCCGCACCAACTCGGTGTCGTCGAAGATCTGTTAGTGGATCGGGCCTTCGTCGATGATCCGACGAACAACGCGGTCGAACTCGCATCGTTGAGCGACGTGACCGTGCCGGGACCACACAACGTCGCCAACGCTCTCGCCGCAGCCGCGTTGGCGCGTGCCTTCGGGGTCGCACCAACTGCCGTCGGCGAGGGCTTGCGTAACTTCACGCCCGCACCGCATCGGATCGCCGTTGTCGCGGTGATCGACGGCGTGCAATTCGTCGACGATTCGAAGGCGACCAGCCCGCACGCTGCGGCGGCTTCGCTGACGTCGTTCGATTCGATCGTGTGGATCGCAGGCGGCCTCGGCAAGGGAATTCCGTTCGACGATGTCGTGCGTGTCGCAGCTCCGCGATTGCGTGCGGCTGTGCTTATTGGCGCGTCCAGGCAGGAAATCTCCGACGCACTCGCGCGACACGCACCCGATGTCCGCGTGGTCGAGGTCGTCGGGTCCGAGACTGACCAGGTGGATGCCGTCATGGATCGTGTCGTCGCCGAGACGCTTGGGCTCGCAGTCGCCGGTGACACCGTGCTGCTTGCTCCTGCTGCGGCCTCGATGGACATGTTTCGCGACTACGCGCACCGGGGCGACGTATTCGTCGCAGCGGTGCACCGTCGTATCGCCTCGCATGCGGATCGCGTGAGCGGGTGAGCGCTCGATGACAACGACCACCGATCCGGGACCGCGCGCCGGCGCCGGCCGAGCAGGCAGCGTCCGAGCAGGCAGCGTCCGCCACGGCTATGTCCGATGCGGCGATGTCCGACGCGGCCGCATCCGACGCGGCCGCATCCGACGCGAAGCCGCCTGTTGCAGGCACGGATCAGCCGGCTACGGGTACCGTCACCGCGATCTGGTCGAAGATCGATCACCCGCCGCTGTTGTGGCGGCCGCTGGCCTCGTACTACCTGCTGCTCGCGAGCACCGCGCTACTCGTCGGCTTCGGCATCGTCATGGTGTGGTCGTCGTCGTACGTCGAATCCGACCAGGTGTCGTTCGCCGTCTTGCAAAAGCAACTGCTGTGGCTTGCGATCGGATTGCCACTGCTGCTGATCGCTAGCCGGCTCCCGATCTCGTTCTTCCGGTTCTTCGCCTACCCCGCACTGCTCGGGTCGGGCGTCTTGCTGATCGCTGTTCTCGTGCCAGGGCTCGGCGTCTCTGCGAACGGTGCGACCCGGTGGGTCGCGCTCGGTGGTCCGTTCACGATCCAGCCGTCGGAGTTCGCCAAGCTCGGTCTGGTGTTGTGGGGTGCCGATTTGCTTGCGCGCAAGTACAAATTGCGCACTCTCGACACCTACCGGCGGATGCTCATTCCGCTGCTCCCGGTCTCCCTCGTCGTATTGCTGCTCATCGACAAGGAGCACGACCTCGGCACGATGCTGGTCGTCCTCACGATCGTGTTGTCGTTGTTGTGGGTCGTCGGCGCGCCGCTGCGGGTCTTCGTCATCACCTTGGCCGCGGTCATCGCGGGGGTCTCCTACCTGGCGATCAGCGAGCCCTACCGACTCCAGCGGCTGCTCAGTTTCAACCACCCGTTCAAGGACTGTCTGAACACCGGATGGCAAGCCTGCCAAGGCATCTACGGTTTGGGCGCTGGCGGTTGGTGGGGCGTCGGTCTCGGTAGCAGCCGACAGAAGTGGGGTTACCTCCCTGAGGCCCACACCGACTTCATCTTCGCGATCATCGGCGAAGAACTCGGGTTGGTCGGCACGATCGCGGTTCTCATCCTCTTCGCCGTGCTGGCATATGCGGGAATCCGCGTCGCACAACGCAGCCGCGACATGTTCTCGCGGCTTACGGCATCGGCGATCGTCGCGTGGCTCATGGTGCAGGCCCTCGTCAACATTGGCGCGGTGGTCGGGCTGCTCCCGATCACCGGCATTCCCTTACCGCTCATATCGGCGGGCGGCTCGGCCCTGATACCAACGCTGTTTGCCCTCGGGGTGTTGATGTCACTGGCTCGCCGGGAGCCGAGCGCAGCGGCCGCCATCGCTGCTCGCGGCCCCAATGTCTTCCGTCGAGGTGTGCGCAAGACTGCCCGCAAGACTGCTTTCATCACGGCTTCCGTCCTCCACCTGTCCCATCGTCTCCCTAGTAGTCGGTGACCTCGATGCACGTGGTGCTCGCGGGCGGCGGAACCGCGGGGCACGTCGAGCCTGCGCTTGCGGTCGCTGATGCTCTGCGCCGACGCGATCCCGATGTCGGCATCACCATGCTGGGTACCGCGCGCGGCCTCGAGACGAGGCTGGTACCTGCGCGCGGCTACGAACTGGCGCTAATTCCGCCTGTCCCGCTGCCACGAACGTTGACCCCGACGTTCCTCACCGTTCCGACCCGCATGCGCACCGCCGTCCGCGAGACAACGGCGATCCTCGACGACGTCGGCGCCGATGTCGTCGTCGGTTTCGGCGGATATGTGGCGCTGCCCGCCTACCTTGCGGCGCGCGGCGCCAAGTTGCCCTACGTCGTCCACGAAGCGAATGCAAAGCCTGGTCTGGCCAATCGGTGGGGCGCGCGCTTCACGCCGTACGTGGCATCGAGCACCGACGACCCGAAGTTGCCGCACGCGGCTGTCATCGGTATCCCTCTGCGGCGCGCCATCAGCACGCTGAATCGAGGCGCACTTCGAGGCAGCGCGCGCGCCGAACTTGGCCTGCTCGCCGACGCACCGACGTTGCTTGTGTCGGGAGGGTCGCAGGGCGCGCGTTCCATCAACAAAGCCGTGGTAGGCAGCGTCGAAGACCTGCTGGGGGCGGGCATTCAGGTACTGCACATCGCCGGCCCGACCCAGGTCGCCGACGTCGACGCCTCGAAGCCTGCCCTTAAACCCGACAGCCCGCCGTACGTGTTGGTGCCGTATGTCGACCACATGGAGTTGGCCTATGCCGCAGCAGATCTCATGCTCTGCCGCGCTGGGGCGATGACCTGCGCCGAGCTCACCGCGGTCGGCTTGCCCGGTGTCTACGTGCCGCTGCCGCACGGCAACGGGGAGCAGCGTTTCAACGCGGCGCCGATCGTCGACTTCGGTGGCGGTCTCATGGTGTCGGACGCCGAATTGCGCCCAGCCTGGATCCACGACTTCGTGATCCCGTTGCTGACCAACCAGCGCAGGCTGCGCACGATGTCAGCGCGAGCGGCCGATTTGGGCCGCCGCGACGCAGACGAGAAACTGGTCGACATGATTCTCGAGGCGGCCGCCAGCCGGCCGGGCCGAACGAGGGGCCGATGAGCGCAGCCTCGGCCGAGGCGGTGCCGGCCGACCACCTCGGCGTCGTGCACTTCATCGGCATCGGTGGCGGCGGCATGTCGGGCATCGCCCGCATCATGCTCACGCGCGGATCGACCGTGACGGGCAGCGACGCGAAAGAGGCCCGTGTGCTTGCCGCCCTGCGCGTGCTCGGGGCGAAGGTCTACGTCGGTCACGATGCTGCGAACCTGGGTGCCGCCGAGACCGTCGTCGTGTCGAGTGCGATCCAGGAGTCGAACCCGGAACTCGTCGAGGCGCGAGCAAGGGGTTTGCGGATCCTTCCGCGCGCAGCCGCGCTCGCTTCGGTCATGGCGGGCCGCCGTGGCATCGCCGTCGCAGGCACCCACGGCAAGACCACCACCACCTCGATGCTGGCCCGGGCGCTTCAACATTGCGGCGAGGACCCGTCGTTCGCCATAGGCGCCGATCTCAACGAGCCGGGGTCGAACGCGCACGACGGTGGTGGCGACATCTTCGTCGCCGAGGCCGACGAGAGCGACGAGTCGTTCCTCCTGCTGTCACCGTTCGCAGCGATCGTCACCAACATCGAGGCCGATCACTTGAACCACTACGCCGGCCTCGCGGAGATTCATGAGGCGTTCGAGCGTTTTGCGGGGCGCATCGCGAGCGACGGATTCCTCGTCGTGTGCGCTGATGACCGCGGTGCGATGCAGCTCGCGCGGTTCGCACGGACCGCCGGCATCGACGTCCGGACGTATGGCGAAGCTGCTGACGCTGATGTGCGGATCGTGAACCTCGAGCTCGCGGGAACCGGCTCGTCGTTTCACGTCATTGCAGACGGACGCCGGCTCGGTGAGGTCGTGTTGCGCGTGCCGGGCCGGCACAACGCACTGAACGCGGCGGCTGCAACCACCATCGGGCTCGGGCTCGATATGCCGTTCGCGGAATTCGCCGCGGGCTTGACCGTCTTCACGGGCGCGCGGCGGCGATTCGAACCGAAGGGTGTCGTCAACGGGGTGCGGGTCTATGACGACTACGCCCATCATCCGACCGAGGTCGCCGCGATCCTGACGGCTGCACGCGGCGTCGTGGGCGACGGCCGGTTGGTCGTCGCGTTTCAAGCACACCACTACTACCGGACCGCCGACTTCTGCAAAGAATTCGGTCAGGCGCTCGCGCTCGCCGACGACGTCGTGGTGATGGAGGTGTACGCACCGGGGGAGACGATGCTGCCCGACGGCACGGGTACTGCGCTTGCCGCTGCTGTGACGTTGCCGCCCGAGCACGTCGTTTTCGAGCCGTCGTGGTCAGCGGTTCCCGCACATCTCGCGCAGCGCGCGCGACCCGGAGATCTGGTGTTGACGATGGGTGCTGGCGGAGATGTCGCGATGCTCGCACCTGAGGTTCTCGATGCGCTGCGGGACGGTGTGGGGGCAAGTGCGGAGCACAGCCGGGGAAAGGGTGCGGAGCACGGTGTGGAGCACGGCGCGGGGAAAGGTTCGGAGACGACACGCCGGATCCCGCGTTGACCCCTCGCGGGTATGGGATCTAATCTCCTCGCATCTTCAGGTTGACATAACTATAACGGTCTACTTGAGGATGAGGGTCGCGCGTCTTTCGTTGTTGAGTCGCTGCACGAACGGTGGTGGCTTCCCCGCACCATCGCTTCGGTGACACGCGACACGCGCATCAAGGGCACGTCAGGGGCACACCAGGGCGTATAGAGGAAGGCAAGGCGAAGCCGGTGGCAGCACCGCAGAACTACCTCGCGGTCATCAAGGTCGTCGGCATCGGCGGTGGCGGCGTCAACGCCGTCAACCGGATGATCGAGGTCGGTCTCAAGGGCGTCGAGTTCATCGCGATCAACACCGACGCGCAAGCGTTGCTGATGAGCGACGCTGACGTGAAGCTCGACATCGGTCGCGAACTCACCCGAGGCCTCGGCGCAGGGGCTGACCCTGAGGTTGGCCGCCAGGCCGCCGAAGACCACACCGAGGAAATCGAAGAGGTCCTCAAGGGCGCCGACATGGTGTTCGTGACCGCCGGCGAGGGTGGCGGTACCGGCACTGGCGGGGCGCCGGTTGTCGCGCGACTTTCCCGCGGGCTGGGCGCTCTCACGATCGGCGTCGTCACGCGTCCCTTCGGGTTCGAGGGTCGCCGGCGTGGCGAGCAAGCCGACGTAGGCATCGAGGAACTTCGCGACGAAGTCGACACCCTGATCGTGATTCCGAACGACCGGCTGCTCTCGATCAGCGACCGGAAGATCAGCGTGCTCGACGCGTTCAAGTCCGCTGACCAAGTGCTGCTGCAGGGCGTGTCTGGCATCACCGACCTCATCACGACGCCAGGGCTTATCAACCTCGACTTCGCCGACGTCAAGTCGGTGATGGCAGGTGCAGGTTCTGCGCTGATGGGCATCGGCTCAGCGCGCGGTGAAGACCGCGCTGTCGCAGCAGCGGAGATGGCGATTTCGAGCCCGCTGCTCGAAGCATCGATCGAAGGCGCACACGGTGTGCTGCTGTCGGTGGCTGGCGGTTCCGATCTTGGGCTTTTCGAAATCAACGAAGCCGCGCAGCTGGTTGCAGAAGCGGCCCACCCCGACGCCAACATCATCTTCGGCGCCGTCATCGACGATGCGCTGGGCGACGAGGTTCGCGTGACGGTGATCGCGGCAGGGTTCGACGGCGGGTCCCCGCGGCCCGCGCGGCAGCCAACTCGTCGAATGGTCGAGACGCCCCGTCCGTCTGATCCGATCGAGGACGCCATCAACGTCACGACCGCACCGCCGAGCTTGAGCAAGAGCGAGCCACGGCAGCCCGATCGGGTCACCTTGCCGTCCGGTCCGGCCGAGACTGCGCTGCCGCGTCGTGAGCCGCCCGCACCTCGGCGCACGATCGTGTTCGAGGACGAGATCGAGGAAGAACTCGACGTCCCTGATTTCTTGAAGTAGTGCTTTGGCTCGGAGCTCTCGGTGGTGACGTGCGTTTCGCGTTCACCAGCCGAGCCGGCGGCTTCAGTGCGTCGCCGTACGACGAACTCAACCTCAGTTTCGACGTAGGTGACGACGCCGCGGTCGTCGAGCGCAACAGGGCGAGCGTTCTTGACCGGCTCGATCTAGCCGCAGCGACCTGGTTGCGTGCGCAGCACGGTCGCGATGTGCACGTCGTCGACGGTGAGGTGGACGCAGCCGACGCCGCGGTGGAGGGTGACGGACTCGTGACGGCGACGAGCGGCCCTGGCCGTCCGGGTGGTCACGGTCTCGCCGCGTTGTCAGCCGACTGCGCACTCGTGGTTCTGGCCGATCCCGCCGTCGGTGTCATCGGTTGCTTGCACTGCGGTCGTCCAGGACTCGTGGCTGGTGTGGTCGAGGCGGTCGTGACGACGATGCGAGACCTCGGCGCGCGGTCAATTCGCGGCGCGATCGGGCCGACGATTTGCGGCAACTGTTACGAGGTACCCCCCGACATGGCAGCAGCGGTGGTCGCCGTGGTTCCCGCTGCGGCAGCACGCAGTCGCAGCGGTGGGGCCGCGCTCGACATCAGGGCTGGCGCTCTCGACCAGCTTGCCCGCGCGGGTGTGCGGCGTGTTCGATTGGTCGGCGGCTGCACGTTCGAGGATCCCGACACGTTCTCGTACCGCCGAGATCACGTGACCGGTCGCATGGGGGCCGTGGTGTGGAGAGGCCCATGATCGAACCGACCCCCGTCAACCGGGCGGCAGGTCGACGCAGCGAGCTGACGACCAATCTCGCTCAGGTACGCGATCGCATCGCGGCGGCCTGCGCAGCCGCGAGCAGGCCCGTCGACGACGTCGAGCTCATCGCCATCACGAAGACGTTTCCAGCGTCCGACGTTTTGCTGCTCGCCGAGCTCGGCATCGCCGAGGTCGGCGAGAGTCGCGACCAAGAGGCGGTGCAGAAGATCCGCGAGGTTGGCGAGATCGCTGCGTCCACGCACGTAGCTGCACCCGTGCTGCATTGGCACTTCGTGGGTGCGCTCCAGACCAACAAGTGCGCATCGGTAGTGACGTACGCAAGTCTCGTGCATTCGGTCGATCGCCTGCGGCTGGTGGCAGCACTTGGCCGCGCCGCAGAGGATCGGCAGGTGCCGCGGGTTCAGCCGCTGCAGCGGCTGCACCCGCTGCGGCGGCTCACCCTCTGCCATGCCTCGTCCAGGTCGACCTCGACGAGATCTCCCGACCAGGCAGAGCCGGGGTACGGCCGGAGGACGTCGACGCGCTCGCCGAGGCTGTCGCCTCGCAGCCCGGTCTCGAGCTCGACGGCGTGATGGCCGTCGCGCCGCTCGGCGCGGAGCCCGGGAGGGCCTTCGCAACGCTTGCCACCATCGCCGATCGCGTACGGCAGCGGCATCCGGCGGCGACCGTGATTTCGGCCGGTATGAGCGGTGACCTCGAATCTGCCGTCGCGAACGGTTCCACACACGTGCGTGTCGGCGCGGCGTTGCTCGGCTCTCGGCGGCATCCTGTCGGGTAAGGTCCCGACGGACGTAAGTGTGTGCGGGAGATTCTGAGGGAGACTGAGGGAGACAGCGATGGCCGTCATGCGTAAGGCGATGGTCTACCTCGGCCTCGTCGAGGACGACGCCGAGAACTACGACGAATACGACGAGTACGAGGCCCCTGCGCCGGTTGCCGCCGCCCACTCAGCCGGGGGCCGCCGTGGCTCGTCGCAAGCCGACGTCGAGTACGGGCGTCGCGCGCTCCAAACCGAGATGCGCGAGCGCACCCCTGCCTACGCCGGCGCCCGTTCAGGCGGTGGTGAGGGCCGGTCGATGGTCGCGGCAGCCCCGATGGGGTGGGCCGACTCCGCCGCAGAGGCCGTGCGGGTCACGACGCTGCACCCGCGTACCTACAACGAGGCACGTGCGATTGGCGAGCACTTCCGTGAGGGCACGCCGGTCATCATGAACCTGACGGAGATGGACGACGCCGACGCCAAGCGGCTCGTCGACTTCGCGGCTGGGCTGATCTTTGGTCTTCGTGGGAGTATCGAGCGTGTGACCGCGAAAGTGTTCCTGCTCTCACCGCAGAACGTCGAGGTGACCGCGGAAGACAAGCAGCGGATCGCCGAAGGCGGCTTCTTCAATCAAAGCTAGGCGGCCGGCACGTCATGAGTACTTTGTGGCTGGTCGTGCGCGACGTCCTCATTGTCTTTATCGTGGTGATGTTCGTTCGCCTTGTTTTCGACTATGTTCAGCTTTTCGCTCGAGAATGGCGTCCCCGCGGGGTCGTTTTAGTGGCGTTGGAGACGTGTTATTCGGTTACCGATCCACCGTTGAAGTTCGTGCACCGTCTGTTGCCGCCGTTGCGCGTGGGGGCGTTCAGTGCCGACTGGACCGTGGCATGGATCGCCGTCATCGGCACTGCCTACATCCTGTTGTCCGTGGTCGGCTCCCTATGACGTTCCCTACCACTCCCTATGATTTGTCCGGCGCGTACCCAACTACCCCCGAGGTGACCCGATGCCGCTGACCGCTGAGGACGTGAAGAACAAGCAATTCACGCCCACCCGCTTCAAGGGCGGCTACGACGAGAAGGAAGTCGACGACTTCCTCGACGAGGTCGAAGCCGAGCTGACGCGTCTGTACCGCGAGAACACCGACCTGCGCGCGCGCCTCCAGGTAGCCGAGCAGGGAGCGCGGCAGCCAGGTGCGGCCCCGGTCCCGCCAGCTCCGCCAGCGCCACCCGCGCCTCCCCTCCAGGAGGCCCCGCCCGCGAGCTTCACGATCCCGCCGGCGGTGCCCGCGCCGTTAGCACCTCCCGCACCCCTCCCACCGGCTCCGCCCCCTGCCGCCCCGCCACCCCCCGCCGCCGTAGTGCCGGCGGGGCCGAGTAGCGAGGCCACCCAAGAGGCCGCGATGCGGATGCTCGCCATGGCACAGAAGACCGCCGAAGAGACGGTTGCCGATGCCAAACGCGACGCCGACCGGGTGCTCAGTGAGGCGCGCGCCAAAGCTGACCAGCTCGAACGCGAGACGCAGGAACGCCACCGCAGCGTCGTGGGCAACCTTGATGGCGAGCGGGAGCGGCTGGAGCGCAAGATCGAGGAACTGCGATCCTTCGAGCGTGAGTATCGGGCGCGGCTGAAGTCCTACCTCGAGGGCCAGTTGCGCGACCTCGACGGTCGCGCCGAGGGTGTCCAGCCGACCGCGCCGCGGCCTGCGGCGGCTCCCGTGCCTGCGGGTGTGGGTGCGGCGACGGGCGGTGGCTTCAACGCCGGGGCATCGGTCCCGCCGGCGGTGCCTGCACCGTTAGCACCGCCCGCACCGAGCGCGGGATTCGTCGTCCCGCCGGCTACCCCGCCAACCCTGGCCCCCCGGCCACCGAGCGCACCCAGTGCGCCCAGTGCTCCTAGTCCCTTCTCGCCGATGTCCGCCCCGCCCCCCGGCGGCGCACCGTCGTCAGGCCCGAGCGGCCCACCGCGCCAGCCAAGCGGCGGAGGGTTCGAAGTTGACGAAGGCCCGGAGGTTCCGTCGTCCAATGGGTGACGTTGCTCGGTGCTGGTGAACGCGATGCTCGTGATCAAGCTCAGTGGGGCTGCGGTGTTCGTTGCCGCAGCCTCGATGGGTGTCGGCATCCTGACGGGCCGGATCCTGTTCTACGACCTGGCCATCGGGTTTGCCGGCGCGGCGCTGCTCGCCGTGATCATCAGCTCGATCCGATGGCGACGAAGGCCGTCGGGCTATTCCTGAGCGATCTGATCTGATCCGGTTTCAGACCTGCTTCAGACGTGCGACCGGCGGAACGGGTCGCGCGCTGGTGGCACCGCAAGTGTGAGGCGGGTGCCGTCGAGGGACAGGCCGGTCAGGGCCAGAACGCGCGCCAGGATCGAGGCGGTGGTTTCTCCAAAAGCGACCCCATCGGCGGTCACCATCGCCCGGTAGATGGTCGCGTAGTGCTTGACCGGGGTGTTGTAGCTCCAATCGACCGACCCCAGGTGCAGGGCGTGGCCGCGGCTACCGCCAGGCCCGTCGAAGGATCCGCTCCAGATCTGGATACCGGCCGGACCGGCAGCGAAGTTCCCGCCCTGCCCGACGTCGTACAGGCGTGCGGAGGCGATTAACTCGCGGGTCTCCCGCTCGGGGAGCACCAGGGCGGGTCTGACCTGGCTCGCCAGCGCGGGCACTGCCACGACGCCAGGTCGCAAAGCCACGGCTGTCATCGGCTGACCGAAATATGGTGCCGCAGCCATCTGCCGCCTCCCTTTCACGCTCCAGCGATCACGGCGACCGGTGCCTTACGTGTGCCCGACAACCCATTTACCGCCGCGATGTGTCAATCGGCTCATGTACCCCCTCACCTTGACTGCGCCGATCGGGTGGTTGGTCGTTGGTACGCGCGGACCACGCGTGCGTTGCCCAGATTTCACCCGTTTGCGCAGCCGGCAGGTCAGCCGCCGGCGACGCGCATCCACATGGTGAGGCCGAGCTCGGCGTCGCGGTGAGGGGTGATGTCGGCGCTTGGCCTGCCTTCGGTGAAGGTCACCGCCAGGATCTCGCCCGCGATCAGCGGTCGCTGACCACGCATCGCCGACAGCAGCGGCTCGTCGTCGGCTTCCCACCAGACCTCAATGCGGTCGCTGATCTCAAGCCCGCTCGTCTTCCGGGTCTCCTGGGCGAACCTGATCACCTCGCGCGCGAGGCCCGCGCCGAGCAGCTCGTCGTTCAACTCCAGATCGAGCGCCACAGTCAGGCCTGCGTCGCTCGCGACTGCCCAACCGAGGGTGGGGATCTCGGTGACGATCAACTCATCGCTGGAAAGCTCGAGTGCCGAACCACCGACAACGACGGACGCCGTCCCGGTGGCGGTCAGTGCCGCGGCGAGTTGTGTCGCATCGGCGGCTGTCACTGCACTCGCGACTGCCTGGGTCTGGTTGCCGAAGCGCTTGCCGAGCGCCCGGAAGTTCGGCTTCACCACGGTCTCGACGACGGCCAGCGATCCAACGTCGTCGTCGGAGACGACCTCGCGCACGTTGAGCTCGTCGATCACCTGATCCCGGAGCTCGGCTGGGAGGTCGCGCCATCCGGGCGCGTGGACGAGCGCGCGGGCCAGCGGTTGCCTTGTCCGCATCTTCGATTCCGCACGGGCAGAGCGGCCGAGCTCGACGAGCCGGCGAACCAGCGTCATCTGGTCGCCCAACTTCGCGTCTACGAGGTTGCCGTCGACCTTGGGCCAGTCGCGAAGGTGCACCGAGTCGGGCAGGTCGGTGAAGACCTCGGTCACGATCCGGCGGTGCACTTCTTCGGTCACGAACGGCGTGAACGGAGCCATCAGGCGTGTGAGTACCTCGAGGCACTCGTGCAATGTCGACAGCGCCGACACATCGCCGTCCCAGAATCGTCTGCGTGACCGCCGGACGTACCAGTTCGACAGATCGTCGATGAACCGCGCGAGCCGCCTGCCCGCGCGAGCCGAGTCGAAGTCGTCGAGGGCGCTGTCGACCTCTTGCACGGTGGCATGCAGTTCGGAGATCGCCCAACGGTCGAGCAACGGCCGGTCGGCGAGTTCTGGGGCAGGCGTGGTGCCGGGCGTCCAGTCGCTCGCGTTGGCGTAGAGCACGAAGAACGCTGTGGTGTTCCAGTAGGTGAGCAGCACCTTGCGGACGACGTCCTCGAGTACCTCATCGCCGATGCGACGCGCCGACCAGGGCGAGCCGCCGGCCACCATGTACCAGCGCAACGCGTCGGCGCCGTGCTTATCCATCAACGCCATCGGCTCGAGGATGTTGCCCAGATGCTTGCTCATCTTGCGGCCGTCCTCGGCGAGGATGTGACCAAGGCACAGGACGGTTCGATAGCTCGACTGGTCGAACACCAAGGTGCCGACCGCCATCAACGTGTAGAACCAGCCACGGGTCTGGTCGATGGCTTCGGCGATGAAATCCGCCGGATAGGAGTCGGTGAACTCCTCGCTGGCGACATGCGGATAGCCGAATTGTGCGAACGGCATCGCACCCGAGTCGTACCACCCGTCGATGACTTCTGGCACCCGCGTCTTTTCCATACCGCAGTCGGCACACGTAAAAGTGACCTCGTCGACGTAGGGACGATGCGGATCAAGCTCAGAGAGATCACGGCCCGCGAGTTCGGCAAGCTCGGCACGCGACGCAACACAGGTCAGGTGGCCGTTCTCACAACGCCACAAGGGAAGCGGCGTGCCCCAATACCTGTTGCGCGACAGGGCCCAGTCGATGTTGTTGCGCAGCCAATCGCCATACCGGCCGTGCTTGATGGTCTCGGGGTACCACGTCGTCGTCTCATTCTCGCGAAGCAGTTCGTCTTTGATCGCGGTGGTGCGGATGTACCAGCTCGGCAACGCGTAGTACAGCAACGCGGTGTCGCAGCGCCAGCAGTGCGGGTAGCTGTGTTCGTAGGGTGTCAGTCGGAACAGCAGGCCGCGTTCGCGAAGATCGGCGACCAGCGGTTTGTCGGCCGCTTTGAAGAACATCCCGCCCACAAGTGGCAACGATTCGTCGAACGTGCCGTCGGGCCGTACCGGGTTCACGACCGGCAGTTTGTAGGCGCGGCTCACGGCGAGGTCGTCGGCTCCGAACGCGGGTGCCTGGTGCACGAGACCGGTGCCGTCTTCCGTCGTGACGTAATCAGCGAGGACGACGTAGTGCGCGCGTTCACCGTCGAAGTCGACGAGGTCGAACGGTCGCTGGTAGGACCAGTGCTCGAGCTCGCGCCCGGTGAAGCTGCGCAGCACCTCATGCGGTCGATCCCCTACGACCTTCTCGACAAGTGGGTGCGCGATCACGAACCGGTCGGCCGGCGCATCGTCTGTCGCGGACAGACTCACGACGTCGTACTGGACGTCGGGATGCACGGCGACGGCGGTGTTGCTGACGAGCGTCCACGGCGTCGTGGTCCATACGAGCAGGTCCGCCTGCCCCGCGAACGGACCCGACGTCACGGGGAACCTGACGAAGACGCTCGGGTCGGTGACGTCGAGGTAACCGAGCGACACCTCGTGGTCGGACAGCGGCGTGCCACATCGCGGGCAGTACGGCGCGACGCGATAGTCCGAAACCAAGAGACCTTTGTCGAAGACGGTCTTGAGGGACCACCACACGCTCTCGATGTAACTCGGGTCCATCGTGCGGTAGGCCTGCGACATGTCGACCCAATAGCCCATGCGCTCGGTGAGGCGCTCGAACGCATCGACGTGCCGCTCGACCGACGTCCGGCATTTCGCGTTGAACTCGGCGATGCCGTAGGCCTCGATGTCCTGCTTGCCGTTGAAGCCGAGTTCTTTCTCGACGGCGAGCTCGACGGGCAGGCCGTGGCAGTCCCAGCCCGCTTTACGCGGGACGTGGTAGCCCTTCATCGTCTTGAAGCGGGGGAAGAGGTCTTTGAAGACCCGGGCCTCGACATGGTGGGTGCCGGGCATCCCGTTGGCAGTCGGTGGACCTTCGTAGAAGGTCCACTGCGGTCGACCCTGGGTTGCCGCCAGCGAACGCTCGAAAACCTTCGAATCCCGCCATCGGCGCAGCACCTCGTGCTCGAGCGCGGGCAGGTCGACCTGGTTGGGCATCGGGGTGAACATCGAAGCGTCAGTCTAGGGGAGCGAGCATCCCGCGCTGTCGTAGCTCGTCGGCGAGCTGCTCGGGTGACCGGAACTGGATGGCATCGAATCCCAAGCTCGCTGCCGCTTCGACATTGCGCAGCGAGTCGTCGACGAAAATGCTCTGGCTGACGTCGAGATCGTGGCGCTCGACCAACAGGTGATAAATCGCCGGATCCGGCTTCACAAGACCCACGGTGCCCGACACGAGCACGGCGTCGAAGTCGTCGAGGAACGTCATGCGATGACGTGCCCGCGGGAACGTCTCGGCCGACCAGTTCGTCAACGCCAGCAGTCGCACACCGCGTGCTTTCAGTTGTCGCGCGATCTCGACGGTGCCGGCGATCGGTTCGCCAAGCATCTCGTCCCACCGGCCGTAGTAGGCCTTGATCAGCTCGGCGTGCTCGGGGTGCTTGGCGACCAGGATCGCGGTGGCTTCCGCCAGCGTCCGGCCCCGGTCTTGTTCGTGATTCCACTCCGGGGTCGTGACGGTCGAGAGGAAGTTTTCCATCGCGACCTCGTCAGCAAACAGCGAGCGATACATGTGCCGGGGATCCCATTCGATCAGGACCGCCCCGAGGTCGAAGACCACCGTCGTGATCGGCCCGCCGGTGTCCAGGCGGAATCCGAGATGGCCCGGATGTCCAGGTTGGCCAGGGTGTCGGAGTTGGCCATGGTCGCGGGTCACGCGCGAAACCCTAGGCCGACCGCAATTCCGTGCTGAATTCGGCTCGCCGAGCCCGACTTCGCGCTGCGCTGAATCGGGCATATCAACATGAACGCCAGTTATCGGGCACGACTGGCGCGAAACGGGCGGCGCGCCTGTTTGCCGCTGGGCGAAGCGGCACCTATCCTCGCCTGACCTGGTCGGCGATCATGATCGCGAGCGATCGAAAGGCCCTTTTGAGATGGCAGCACAGCGCGCCGCGAGCCGGTCGTCGGCGGTCGCGTCCAGGGCCGTCAGCCGACCTGCCAAGAAAGCGCCCGCGAAGCCCACCGCGCCCCAAAAGGTGGCAAAGAAGGCGCAAGTCCGTGGTTCTGCTGCCGCGGCAGCGAGGGGCGCGGCGTCAGCGCGCAAGGCACCCGTAAAGAATGCGGTGCCGGCCAAGAAGGTCGCACCGCCGAAGAAGGCTGTACCCGTGAAGGCTGTACCTGTGAAGAAAGTGCCAACGGCCAAGAAGGCCGCTCCCGCCAAGAAAGCTGTCCCGGCGAAGAAGGCCGCCTCGAAGTCTGTGGTTGTGAAGAAGGTCGCGGCTGCCAAGAAGGCCGTGCCGGAAGAACCGTGCGGCAAGAAAGCCGTGCCGGCCAAGAAAGCCGTGCCGGCCCGCAAGGTGGCGCCGGCGCGCAAGGTTGCCGCGGTGAAGAAGGCGGCGCCCGCGAAGGCTGCGCCGACCAAGAAGGCTGTCCCGGTCAAGAAGGCCGCGCCGGCCCGCAAGGTGGTGCCCGCTCGCAAGGCTGCGCCCGCCAAGAAGGCCCCGCTGGCTCGCAAGGTCACCCCGCCGAAGAAGGCCGCGCCAACCAAGGCTGCGCCCGCCAAGGCAACGCCCGCGAAGGCGGTACCAGCCAAGAAGGCCGCACCGGCCGCGCCGCCGGTCCGTCAAGCTGCGCCCGCCAAGAAGGCGGCCGCGGCCAAGGTCCCGGCGACCGCACCTGCCGGCAAGGCCGTCCAGCCCGCAAAGGCAGCGCCTGTAACCCCGGTCAAGAGCGCCGCGACCGCGGAAAGCCCGGCACCGGTCATTTCGTCGCCCGGGCCGATCAAGACTCCCGTCAAGGCCGCGGGCAAGCCGGTCAAGGGCGCGGCCAAGGCAGCTGCTCCACCCGCCCCGCCGGTAGTTGCCGCGCCCCCCGTCGCCCCACCAGCCCCGCCCCGCGCGTTGCCAAAACCCGCCACCCCCACCGCCGCCCCCGCCTCCCGTCGTCCCCGATGACCCGTGGACCAAGCGCGAGCTGACCGCCATCCGGATCGAACTCGAGTCCGAAGCGCAACGGCTTCGCGGTGAGATCTCGAACTCCGAGACCGAACTCGCCGACCGGCTAAGGGATGGCGGCGACGGAGCTGGCGACGACCAGGCCGACGCGGGCACCAAGACGTTCGAACGCGAGCACGAGATGTCGCTGGCGAACAACGCCCGCGACCTGCTGGTTCAGACCGAGCACGCGCTGGCGCGTATCGACGCGGGCACCTACGGCCGGTGCGAGAACTGCGGGAACCCGATCGGCAAGCTTCGACTTCAAGCCAACCCTCGTGCGACGCTGTGTGTGTCATGCAAACAACGCGAGGAACGTCGCTAGACGACGAAGGCGAAGCGCGAGGGACGAGCGTGGAGCCGAGTCGGACCAGTCAATACCGTGACGAAGGCGAAGCGCGAGGGACGAGCGTGGAGCCGAGTCGGACCAGTCAATACCGTGACGAAGGCGAAGCGCGAGGGACGAGCGTGGAGCCGAGTCGGACCAGTCAATACCGTGACGAAGGCGAAGCGCGAGGGACGAGCGCGGAGCCACGTGTAGAGGCAGCGCCGGGGCGGCATCGGGCTCAGACCGGCGTCTCATCGGAGACCGGAATCCCGCGGCGGCGACATCTCGGCGTCCTGTTCGCAGTTGCCGCTTTCGTGCTCGCCGCCGACGTCGTCTCGAAGATCATCGTGGTCGCGACGCTGTCTGATCGGCCGCCGGTGCGCCTTTTGCACGGGTTCCTGACACTCGACTACACCCGCAACGCCGGCGCCGCCTTCAGCATCGGCACCGGTGCTACCTACGTGTTCGGGATCGTCGCCATCGCCGTCATCTTGGTGATCTTGCGCACGGCCAGGCGACTCTTCAGCACTCCGTGGGCGATCGTGCTCGGACTGCTGCTCGGCGGCGCCACTGGCAACCTGATCGATCGCCTACTGCGCTCGCCTGGGGTCCTGCGCGGTCACGTCGTCGACTGGATCCAACTTCCGCACTTCGCGGTGTTCAACCTGTCCGACTCGGCCATCAGCGTTGGCGGCGTACTCGCCGTGTTGCTGGCGCTGGCCGGTCGCCAGCTCGACGGAACGGTGGCACGGTCAAGTCGCGCCGACCGTCGTCGTTCAGCCCAGGCCAGCCCGGTGCTCCCCGACGAGTCCGACTCGTGAGCCCCGCGGCGTCCGATCAGGGAGTTCTGCGCACTTTGGAAGTGCCCGAGGGACTCGACGGTGAGCGCCTCGATGCGGCGCTAGCGCGGCTGTTCGGCTTCTCGCGGACGCGCGCGGTCGAGTTGATCGGTCAGGGCAGAGTGCAGTTGGACGGCGCGGTGCCGGTGAAATCCGATCGTGTTGCCGCCGGCTCGTGGTTGCAGGTCGAACTTCCCGTGGTTGCCGCCGTTGGTCCGGCGATCGTGTCGACCCCGGTCGCCGACATGGCGATCGTGTACGACGATGACGACATTGTGGTGGTCGACAAGCCCGTCGGTGTTGCCGCTCACCCGAGTCCCGGGTGGGACGGCCCGACCGTCGTCGGCGCACTCGTCGCTGCGGGATACCGGGTTTCGACCTCGGGTGCCGAGGAGCGTCAGGGCGTCGTGCATCGTCTCGACGTTGGCACCAGCGGGTTGATGGCGGTGGCGAAAAGTGAGGCGGCGTACACCGCGCTGAAGCAGGCGTTTCGCGACCGGACCGTCGACAAGACCTACCACGCGCTCGTGCAAGGACATCCCGACCCAGCTCGCGGCACGATCGACGCACCGATCGATCGCCACCCCGTGCACGACTACAAGTTCGCCGTCGTTGCCGACGGCAAGCCGAGCATCACGCACTACGAGACGCTCGAAGCTCACGCGATGGCGAGCCTGCTCGAGATCAAACTCGAGACCGGCCGCACGCATCAGATCCGAGTGCATATGGCGGCGTTGCGGCATCCGTGCGTGGGCGACCTTGCGTACGGGGCCGATCCGACGTTGGCCGCCAAGCTCGGGCTGACCCGGCAGTGGCTACACGCGGCGCGTCTTGCTTTCGCGCATCCGACCACCGGCCGCTGGATGGAGTTTTCCAGCGAGTACCCGGCCGACCTTGCGCGCTCGCTCGAGATCGTGCGAGCGGGTGTCGAGGGCGAGCGCCGTGCACACTCGTGAGGTTTGGGTCGCGAGCGGCACCCAACTCGTCACTGATCTGACGGCGACGATCACCGACTTCTGTCGTGATCTTGGTGACGGTCTGCTGAACGTGTTCGTGCCGCACGCCACCGCCGGGGTCGCCGTGATCGAGGTGGGATCCGGGAGCGAGCACGACCTTCAAGCCACCATCGACCGACTCTGGCCGCTCGACGCCGCGTATTCGCACCGGCATGGGTCGCAGGGGCACGGTCGTGATCATGTGCTGCCAGCGTTCGTTGCGCCGTCGCTGGTAGTCCCGGTCGTCGACGGCAGCCCTGCTCTAGGCACGTGGCAGAGCGTCGTGCTGGTCGACAGCAACGGCGACAACCCCGAGCGCCGGGTCCGGCTGAGCTTCATCCCCGGCTGATTTCGGGCCAGGACTGTTGGCCATCGTGTCGCGCCGAAGGCCCGTCGGTGGGTGGGATTAGAGTCATGCGGTCGGGTCCGGTTAGGGCTTGAGCAAGAACGAGCACAGGCAACGGCAAGGCCGCCTTCCCCCGGTCGACGTCCCGAGCAACACGGGCAATACAAGCGCCGAACGAGGGCGCGGACGACGGGAGGTCGCGCACGTATGGCAGCTGACTCCTTCGTCCACCTGCATGTGCACACCGAGTACTCGATGCTCGACGGCGCTGCGCGCCTTGACGACTTGTTCGCCGAGACCGCACGCATGGGGATGCCGGCGCTGGCCATGACCGATCACGGCAACGTGTTCGGCGCGTATGACTTCTACAAAAAGGCGAAGGCCGCGGGGGTCAACCCGATCATCGGCATGGAGGGCTATCTCGCGCCCGGCCACCGGTCGGAACGCAAGCGGCTTGCGCTGACCGGCGGCGTCGGCGACGACAACGCCGGCGAGATGTACACCCACATGACCCTGCTCGCCGAAGACACGATCGGCATGCACAATCTGTTCAAGCTGAGCAGCCTGGCGAGTCTCGAGGGCTACTACTACAAGCCCCGCATGGATCGCGAGCTTTTGCAGACCTACGCGAAGG
The DNA here is from genome assembly GCA_963809135.1 of uncultured Actinomycetes bacterium. Classification (GTDB taxonomy): domain Bacteria; phylum Actinomycetota; class Actinomycetes; order Acidothermales; family Acidothermaceae; genus PALSA-607. The sequence continues at coordinate 208,055 of CAWEIG010000007.1, read as the reverse complement.
GCATCATCGCGACGACGGGTTGCCCCTCCGGTGAGGTGAACCGGCTGCTACAGCAAGGTCAATACCTCGCCGCGAAGCAAGCGGCGTCCGACTATCGCGACATCTTTGGCCCTGAGAATTTCTATTGCGAGTTGATGGACCACGGCATCGACATCGAGCGACGTCATCGCGACGACCTGCTGAAGTTGGCCAGGGAACTGAAGTTGCCGTTCGTTGCTACCAACGACCTGCACTACACGTACGCCAAAGACTGGGAAGCTCACGAGGTCCTGCTCTGCGTGCAGACCGGCAAGACCTTGGCTGATCCCAACCGGTTCAAGTTCGGCGAGGGCCAGCTCTACCTCAAGACGCCCGCTGAGATGCGCGAGGTGTGGCGCGACTTTCCCGATGCCTGCGACAACACATTGGCGATTGCCGAGCGGGTGCACGTCGAGTTCAACGAGGGCGCGAACCTGATGCCGCAGTTCCCGGTTCCTGCCGGTGAGAGCGAAGAGACCTGGCTCGTCAAGGAAGTCGAGATCGGGCTACGCAAGCGTTTCCCCAACGGCGTGCCCGACGGTCATCGCACGCAGGCCGACTACGAACTCGGTGTCATCTGCCAGATGGGTTTTCCTGGTTACTTCCTCGTCGTCGCCGACCTAGTCAGGTACGCGCAGGCGAGCTCGATCCGGGTCGGGCCCGGTCGTGGCAGCGCGGCCGGCTCGATGGTCTCGTACGCGTTGGGCATCACCCAGCTCGACCCGATCCACCACAAGCTCTTGTTCGAGCGGTTCCTCAACCCCGAGCGCATCTCGATGCCCGACATCGACATGGACTTCGACGAGCGCCGACGCGGCGACATGATCCGTTACGCCACAGAGAAGTACGGCGAGGAGCGGGTCGCGCAGATCATCACGTACGGCACGATCAAGGCCAAGCAGGCGGTCAAAGACTCGGCTCGCGTGCTCGGCTTCCCCTTTTCGACGTCCGACCAGATCACCAAGGTTCTACCGGCCGCGCTGATGGGCAAAGATGTCTCGCTCGCCGGAATCTTCGACCCCGACAACCCGCGTTACGCCGAGGCGGCCGAGTTCCGTGCGCTGTACGAAGGCAGCCCTGACGTCAAGAAGGTCGTCGACACCGCGCGCGACCTCGAAGGCCTGAAACGCCAGTGGGGTGTGCACGCTGCGGGTGTCATTTTGTCGCGCGAACCGCTGCTCGACGTCATTCCAATCCAGCGGCGCGATCAGGACGGCGCGATCATCACCCAGTTCGACATGGGCGCATGCGAGGCCCTTGGGCTGCTCAAGATGGACTTCCTCGGCCTGCGCAACCTGACAGTGCTCGACGACTGCCTCGCCGGCATCAAAGAGAACCGTGGCGACGATGTCGTTCTCGAAACGCTTGACCTCGACGCTGACAAGGCGACGTACGAATTGCTCGGTCGCGGCGACACCCTCGGCATCTTCCAGCTCGAGGGCGGCGGCATGCGTTCGCTGCTGCGACTGATGCAACCAACGTCCTTCGCCGACATCTCCGCGGTCGGCGCTCTTTACCGGCCGGGCCCGATGGGCGCCAACGCACACAACGACTATGCCGACCGCAAGAACGGCCGCAAGCCAGCAGTGCCAATTCACCCTGAACTTGCCGAGCCGCTGCGCGAGATTCTTGACGAGACCCACGGGTTGCTCGTCTACCAGGAGCAGGTACTGGCCATCGCGCAGAAGGTTGCTGGCTACTCACTTGGCCAAGCCGACCTGCTTCGCAAGGCGATGGGCAAGAAGAAGAAAGAGATCCTCGACAAGGAGTACGACCGCTTCAGTGCCGGCATGCGCGAACGCGGTTACAGCGCAGGCGCCATCAAGGCACTATGGGACACCCTCGTCCCGTTCTCCGACTATGGGTTCAACAAGGCGCACAGTGCTGGTTACGGCGTCGTGTCGTACTGGACCGCCTACCTCAAAGCCAACTATCCGGCCGAGTACATGGCCGCGTTGCTCACCAGCGTCAAGGACGACAAGGACAAGTCGGCGCTGTACCTGCACGAGTGCCGCCGCATGGGCATCAAGGTGCTGCCGCCCGACGTCAACGAATCCGATTCCAACTTCACCCCGCGTGGCACCGACATCAGATTCGGGCTCTCGGCGATTCGCAATGTTGGTGAAAACGTCGTCGCGTCGATCATCGAAACCCGTCGAGCGAAGGGCCGGTTCCGCGACTTCGCCGACTTCCTGGCCAAGGTAGAGCCAGTGGTCTGCAACAAGAAGGTCGTCGAATCACTCATCAAGGCCGGGTCGTTTGACTCACTTGGCCACACGCGGCGCGGCCTGGTGGCCGTGCACGCCGAGGCGATCGATGCGGCGATGGGCACCAAGCGCGCCGAAGCGATCGGGCAGTTCGACCTGTTCGGTTCGGCCGACGACGCTGAAGGCTTGGCCGTTGGCCTGGGGTTCGAGATCGTGATCCCCTCCACCGAATGGGACAAGACTGCGCTGCTCGCCGCCGAGCGCGACATGCTCGGGCTCTACGTTTCCGACCACCCGTTGTTCGGCGTCGAGCATGTGCTGTCGCGGCTTGTCGACTGCTCGATCAGTTCCTTGACGACCGACGAGCGCGCCGAGGGCGGCATCATCACGATCGGCGGGATCGTGTCTGGTCTGCAACGGAAGATGACCCGGCAGGGCAGCCCGTGGGCGATCGCGACGGTCGAGGATCTCGAAGGTGCGATCGAGGTGCTGTTCTTCCCCCAGACCTACCAGCAGTACGCGATGTCACTGGCCGAAGACGCGGTGATCTGCGTCAAGGGCAGGCTTAGTCGCCGTGACGACATCCCGAGCCTGCACGCCATCGAACTGTTCCTGCCCGACGTCGGCGAGAACGCGCAGCGCGGACCCGTCGTCCTTCAGATGCCGGCCGCCCGCTGCACGCCTCCGGTCGTCGAGCGGCTGCGCGAGGTACTTGCCACCCATCCAGGTGTCACCGAGGTGCAGCTTCAGCTGCGAAACGGGGCGCGCACGACCGTGTTGCGACTCGACGAGACCCTGCGCGTCGATGCGACACCCGCGCTGATGGGCGACCTGAAGGCGTTGCTCGGCCCGTCCTGCCTCGTCTAACCCGGTGTCGGTTGGGTTGATGCATGATGGAGGCATGTCAACTGTTGGACGCCGGTCCATCTTCGCGGCCTTGACCCTCGCGGTTGCCCGTTTCCTGCGCCGCCGCCGCAAGCGCCGCCTCTAAGAGGAAGGGAACCATGCTCGGCCTGATCATCAGTCTCATCGTCATCGGTCTTGTGTCCGGCGCCCTTGCCAGGCTCGCGGTCCCCGGCAAGCAAGACCTCACGGTCGGCGGGACGATCGTGCTCGGCATCGTCGGATCGTTCGTCGGCGGGTTCCTCGGTTACTTGCTGTTCCACCACAACTCGCAGAACGGATTCATCCAGCCGTCCGGCATCGTCGGGTCGGTCATCGGCTCGATCATCGTGCTGCTGCTGTGGCTTCGGTTCGGCAACAAGCCCGTGCGCCGGTAGGTGCGAGCGTAAGCGCGGGCCAGGGCCGACCGGCGATCCGCGACCGTCGGCCCGTAGCCTGCTCGACGAGATGACGGCCAGGGAGCACGTGTTGGCCGAGCCCGCGAACGCCGGGCTTGGTTGCGCTTACGCGGTCACCGGCCTGACGAAGGTCTACCGCAGCAAGTCCGGCGATGTGACCGCCACGGACGGCATCGACCTCCTGGTCAGGCGCGGCGAGGTTTTTGGCCTGCTGGGTCCGAACGGGGCAGGCAAGACGAGTCTGGTCAGGCAGCTGATCGGGTTGCTGCGTCCCGACTCCGGGCGCATCGAGTTGTTCGGCCACGACGTGGTGACGGCACCCCGCGTCGTCCCCGATTTTGTTGCCTACCTGCCGCAGGACGATGCGGCGCTCGCCGATCTCTCCCCAGCCGATGCCCTTGAAACCACCGCGCGCCTGCGCGGGCTCGACCGCCGCGATGCCCTTGCCGCGCGCGACGCGATGATCGACGAACTCGATCTCGCTAACTTCGCCACGCGCCCGATCAGCAAGCTGTCAGGCGGTCAACGGCGGTTGGCGTGCGTCGGTGCGGCGTTGGTCGGTAATCGCCCGGTGCTCGTGCTCGACGAGCCCACAACGGGGCTCGATCCGACGGCGCGCCGAGCGGTGTGGTCGGCGATCGAACGTCGTCGCGCGCAGTTCGCGACGACGGTGGTGCTCGTCACGCATAACGTGCTCGAGGCCGAGACCGTGCTCGACCGGGTCGCGATCCTCGAACGCGGCCGCGTCATCGCGAGCGATACCCCGGGCCGGTTGAAGGCGATGGTCGATCGCGAGTTGCGGCTTGAGCTTGCGTGGCGCCACGATCCGCCGGACGACGATGTGCTGGTGTCGAGTTTGCGAGCTCGCGCGGTCGAACATGGCCGTCGCTGGAGTGTGCGGCTGCCGGCCGACGAGGCCCGCGCTGCGTTGGCGCAGCTGTCGAGTGGGCCGCTTTTCGCCGCGCTCGACGACTTCACGCTGTCGACGCCTTCGCTTGAGGACGTCTATCTCATCCTCGGCGGTGCGGCTCGCGATCTCGAGCGGACGTGACAGCGATGCCCGAACAGGTGCAGGCGGTGTCTACGGCTCAGACCTCGCCACCCGCACCCGCGCCGCGCCCGACATTCGCGGCGACGTATACGGCCGTACTGAAGGGTCAACTCGCCCGCGCGAAAATCGCCGCGATCCCTATCTTTTTGGCTGCCACCTTGCAGTCGGTCGGCCTGGTTGTGCTGCTGAAGGGTCTTGTCGACAGCCACAGCGACGTCACCGAGCAGTCGGTCGTCGCGGGATCGTCGGTCACTGTCGTCTCGTTCGTCGCGCTGAACCTGCTCGCGCAGCGCTTCGGTGTGCTGAAGGCATCGGGCGCGCTCGACTACTTCGGCGCGTTGCCGGTGAGGCCTGCCGCGATCGTGACGGCGACCGCAACCGCGTGGGCGAGTTTCACGATCCCGGGATCGGCGCTTGTCGCAGTCGGCGGGGCGGCGTTCTACCGGTTGCCGCTCTCGCATGTCTGGGTGATCGCGCCCGTCGTGGTGGCGGCGGGAGTGTCGCTTGCCGGACTCGGTGCGTTGATCGGCCTTGTCGCGCCGCGACCCGAAATCGCGACTGTCGCGGGCCAACTCGGTATGTCGTTGGTGATGTTCCTCGGTCTCGTGCCCGCCCATCGTTTGCCTGGCGTCGTGCAGGCCGTGCGTGCGGTGGTGCCCTCGACCTACGCGGTCGACGCCTTCGCTGAATCCTTCAAAGCAACACCGAGTTGGACGACGATTGGTGGCGATCTCGCGATCTGTGTGGGTGTGTGCGTGCTGGCGTTGACTGCCTCGGCTTGGGCGTTTCGCCGTGCCGTCCGCTCCCGTTGAACCCCGCCAGTTACGGTGAGCAGGTGAGCGACGACTCGACCGATCCGCGATTCGATGGGTCGGCGCCCGAACCGTCAGAGCCCACGCTCGCCTATCCGCAGCCGCGGCCCATCCCGTACGGGTCGTCGCCATACGCAGTGACTGTCACCAGCACCAACCCAGTTCCTGATGTCCGCCAACAGCCGCTCTTCGAACTGGCCGACCTATGGACGGTGATTCTCGGCACCCTCTGTGTGATCCCACTCGGAGTCGTCGCCGGATTCGTGTGGCTCTGGCTCGCGCCACGCGCGATGGCCGTCGCCGACGGCAAAGGCAAGACCGGGCTGCTGAATCCCGGTACGAAAGCGTTCGCTGGCGCCGACGTGACGTTTCTGTTCATCACTATTGTGGCCGGCCTGCTCTGCGGGGTCGTCGCCGCGATCATCGCGCGGCACCGGGGCGTGGCGGTCAGCGTGGCGCTCGCCACGGGCGGCACGGTCGCTGCGGTGCTTGCCGCGTGGATCGGTCGCACGATGTCAGGGGGACCTGCGGAAAACTGGGCAAGCCACGTCAGCGCAGGCAACCATCGCTACTTCCTCGAACTGGCCACCCGGCAGTACCTCATAGCCTGGCCGATGGCCGCTTTGGCGGTCACCTTCGTCGTCGCGCTGTTGACGCCCGACCGGCCAGTCGAGATCGTGCCGACCGAGCCGGCGCCAGCCGAGTCAGGGCCGAGTTAGTGCCGGTTGGTTGCCGGCTAGTCCCTGGCGATCGCCGCGAGGGTGGCGCCTGTCATGGCGACGAGGTCGCGAGCAGCGAGTTCGACGTCGAGCCCACGGCGACCGGCTGAGACATAGATCGTCGGATGCTCGAGCGCCGATGCATCAATCACCGTGGGGAGGCGGCGTCGCTGCCCTAGTGGGCTGATGCCGCCGACGACGTAGCCGGTCGTGCGTTCGGCGACCGCCACGTCGGCCATGGCCGCCCGTTTGCCACCGGTTGCCTCGGCGAGCGCCTTCAGGTCAAGTGCGCCAGACACCGGGACGACCGCGACCACCAGCTGGCCGTCGACGTCGACCAGCAAGGTCTTGAAAATGCGGGACGTCGAAACCCCCAGCGCCTTCGCTGCTTCGTCGCCGAACGACCTGATGCTCGGGTCGTGCTGGTAGGGGTGCACGGTGTGGCCGACACCGGCGCGCGCAAGTACCACTAGTGCCGGGGTGCCGTTGCTCACGGCGGGGGAGTCTAGAACCGCTAATGATCACGCCGCCACTGGGCCGCCTGTGTCCTGCGGGTGTCACCGCCCTGTCCTGCCCTGTCTTGACGTGGCACGTGCCTGCCGCCTGCTAGTCTGTATCTCGATGACGGCACAACATGCCGTCCCTCCCGCGGGCGAGCCGCCCGCGAGGCTCCGTCCCTCCCAGGATCAGAAACCTTGATCCTTTGGCGCGCAAATCTTCCCGACCGCGCTCCACGTCGAACCTGACGATGATGACGATGCCTCCGCAATACCGACGGAGCGTCACCTTTTATGTCTGCCCCTTCTTACTCGTCCACGTCTGCGCGCGCCTCCGGTGCGCCTTTCAGCACCCGCTCCTCGGGTGCCCCATCCCGCGGCGCCGCCCCTAGCCGAGGCGCTGCACCCAGCCGAAGCGCGACTCGCCGGCCGAACCGCGGCGCCAGCAAGTCAACCCAGTCGCGTGCACCCCAGGCCTCGAAAGCCACCGCTGCCTCCGAACTAGAGCGCTTGCTCGACCTCGCGATGGCGCAACCCGCTCCCGCCGACCGCACCTTCGCCGAACTCGGCCTCCCGAAGGCCCTAGTCATGGCGCTGAGCAAGCGCGGGATCGAGTCACCCTTCGCGATCCAGTCGCACGCGATTCCCGATGCTCTCGCCGGGCGCGACGTCCTTGGTCGCGCCCAGACCGGTGGCGGCAAGACGATGGCGTTCGGGCTTCCGTTGCTCGCCCGCCTCGCGACGTCCGGTTCCATGCGGATGTCGAAGGCACCGCGAGCGCTCGTTCTCGTCCCTACCCGCGAACTCGCGATGCAGGTAGCCGATGCGCTGCGCCCGCTCGGTGAGGCGCTCGGGCTCAAGCTCTGCTGCGTTTTCGGCGGCGCGCCGTACGGCAAGCAGATCGATGCGCTGAACCGTGGCGTCGATCTCGTGGTCGCGACACCTGGTCGGTTGATCGACCTGCTCGAGCGCCGCTGCCTCGTGCTTTCCGCTGTTGAGGTCGCTGTTATCGACGAGGCCGACCACATGGCCGACCTCGGCTTCCTGCCGGCGGTCACCACGATCCTCGACCAGACGGCGCCCGACGGGCAGCGGATGCTCTTCTCCGCGACCCTCGACCGTGGCGTCGACAAGCTCGTGCGCGCCTACCTCAAGGATCCGGCCCTGCACGCGGTTGCGAGCTCGTCGTCGCACATCGACGCGATGGAGCACCGGGTCTTCACGTTGAAGTCCGAAGACAAGGTCGCCGTCATCACCGAACTGGCGGCCCGACCGGCCCGCACGCTCATCTTCGTGCGGACCAAGCACGGCGCCGACCGGCTCGCGATGCAGCTCGCTCGCGGTGGCGTTCACGCTGCCGCCATCCACGGCAACCTGAAGCAGAACGCCCGCCAGCGGGCACTCGACGGGTTCGCCGCCGGGCACCCGCGGGTGCTCGTGGCGACCGATGTCGCAGCGCGCGGCATTCACGTCGACGACGTCGACCTGGTCGTGCACTTCGACCCGCCGAACGACTCGAAGGACTATCTGCACCGGTCGGGCCGTACGGCCCGCGCGGGTGCCAGCGGTACTGCGCTCTCGCTCGTGCAACCCGGTGAGGTCCGCGATGTCGCGGCCCTGCACAAAGGCGCAGGCGTCAGCCCGGTCGCCCAGGACGTGCATCCCGGTCACCACGCGGTGCGCGAACTTGCGGCTTCAGGTGAGCCCGTCGTCGTCCGCGTCGTCGCCCATCGCGACACGCAGACCACGACCAGCAGGACCACGACCAGCAGGACCACCACGAGCCGAAGCAGCACCGGCCGGACGTCGCCCAGCCGGAGCGGGTCGAGTTCGTCCACCAGGCGCGGCGGCTCGTCAGCGCCTTTTCAGGGGTCAGGACGCCGTCCCCGCCCAGCTGGCGTTCGCTAATTGGCTGGCGGCGCGCCGGTAGGCTGACGGTTTAAGCCACCGATCATGTTTGACGTCGCCCGACGTCCTGAGGCCGCGGAGTCACGCATGTTGCGTCGGATCGACCTTCGAGGTCGGACGCCCGGCACGATCGAGATCCGCACCTTGCTTCCGCGGGCGCCGATCGACGTCGACTCGGTGCTCGAGTCCGTGCGGCCGATCTGCGACGACGTCTTCAAGCGCGGCGCGAATGCGGCCCGCGAGATCACTCGTCGTTTTGACGGCGTCGACCTCGTTGAACTGCGGGTGCCGGCCGCTGCTCTGACCGATGGGCTCGAGAGCCTCGACCCATCGGTTCGGGCCGCACTCGTCGAGGCCGCCCGGCGCGCCAGCCTGGTTCACACCGCGCAGCTGCGTAGCGACGTCGAGGTCGAGGTCGCGCCAGGCGGCTGGGTGCGCGAACGCTGGGTGCCCGTGCGACGCGTCGGGCTCTATGTGCCCGGCGGTCTCGTGGCGTACCCGAGCAGTGTCGTCATGAACGTCATTCCTGCACAGGTAGCCGGCGTCGAGTCGATCGCGCTCGCGTCTCCACCGCAGAAGGCCTATGGCGGCCTGCCGCACCCCGCTGTTCTTGCGGCGTGCGCGTTGCTCGGCGTCGACGAGGTCTATGCGGTCGGCGGCGCGCAGGCGATCGCGTTGCTCGCCTACGGCAGCAACGCGGAGAACGGCGAAGTTGTCGAACCTGTCGACGTTGTGACCGGCCCCGGCAACGTGTACGTCGCCGCAGCGAAACGCATCGTGAAGGGCGTCGTCGGCATCGACTCCGAAGCGGGCCCGACCGAGATCGCGATCCTGGCCGACGATTCGGCCGAGCCTGCACAGATCGCAGCCGACCTCATTGCGCAGGCCGAGCACGACGAACTTGCCAGTTGCCTGCTCGTCACCGACTCGGCCGACCTGCTCGACCACGTTGACAAAGAACTCGACCGCCAGGTCGCCACAACGCGACACATCGATCGGGTGAAGGCGGCACTGGCCGGTCAGTCGGCGTACGTGCTGGTTGACGACATCGACGCCGGGATCCGTGTCGTCGACGCGTGGGCAGCCGAGCACCTCGAGGTCGTGACGCGCGACGCACCTGCCGTCGCAGCACGCATCCGCAACGCCGGCGCGATCTTCGTAGGCCCGTGGTCTCCGGTCAGTTTGGGTGACTACCTGGCCGGGTCGAATCACGTCCTGCCGACGGGCGGCACTGCGCGTTTCACCGGCGGGCTGTCGGTGCAGGCCTTCCAACGGATGATTCACGTCGTCGATTACGACCGGGCTGCACTCGCCGAGGTTGCTCCACTGATCGATGCCCTCGGCGGAGCGGAAGATCTCGCGGCGCACGTGGCCGCGGTGCGGGTGCGCATCCCGAGGGACGAACACTCGTGAGCGGGCTCGACTCGCTGCCGTTGCGTGACGACCTGCGTGGCGAGGTCCCGTACGGCGCCCCGCAAATCGACGTCCCGGTGCGATTGAACGTCAACGAGAACCCGTACCCGCCGTCACCGTCGTTGATCGCCGACATTGCAGCAGCAGTAGGTGCGGCCGCGGGTGACCTGAATCGCTATCCCGACCGTGAGGCAGTCGCGTTGCGACGCGATCTGGCTGGCTATCTCAAGGCTTTCGAGAAGGTGGACGTCGATCCAGCTCGCGTCTGGGCCGCGAACGGTTCGAACGAGGTGATGCACCAGCTGTTGCTCGCGTTCGGTGGTCCCGGTCGCCGGGTGCTCGGCTTCGCACCGACGTACTCGATGTATCCGCAGTACTGCCGTGACACGTTAACGTCCTACGAGACAGTCGAGCGGCGGGCCGACTTCACCCTCGATGCCGCCGTCGCCGTGGCTGCGGTGCGCGACCGTCGTCCGGTCGTCACGTTGCTCACCTCGCCGAACAACCCGACGGGTACCGCGTTGCCGATGGCGACCGCGCGCGCGGTGCTCGATGCCGCCGCTGAGCACGGCGGTCTTGTCGTCGTCGACGAGGCATACGCGGAGTTCCGGCGTCCGGGCACGCCGAGTGCCGTAGAGCTGCTCGACTGGTACCCGCACCTGGTCGTCACCCGCACGATGAGCAAGGCGTTCGCCTACGCGGGCGCCCGCGTGGGCTACCTCGTCGCCGACCCGGGTGTCGTCGACGCGGTGCGGATCGTCCGGCTTCCGTATCACCTCTCATCGGTGACGCAAGCAGTCGCGCGTGCTGCGCTCGCCCATGCCGGTGAGTTGCTTGCCCAGGTCGATACATTGCGCGCCGAGCGCGACGGCACGGTCGCGTGGCTGCGCGCACAGGGTTTCTCGGTCGCGGACTCCGACGCCAACTTCGTGCTGTTCGGTGAGTTCGCCGATCGGCACGCCGTGTGGCAGGGTCTGCTCGATCATGGCGTGCTGATTCGCGAGACCGGGCCGCGGTCGTGGCTTCGGGTCAGCATCGGCACGGCGGTCGAGATGACCGCGTTCAAACAGGCCCTGGTCGAAGTCGCCGCGACCACTGCCACTGCCATGCGAGCCGAGCCGCCAGGAAAGGTCGAAGCGTGAGCCGAAATGCACGAGTACAACGGACGACGAAGGAGTCGGACGTGCTCGTCGAGCTCGAAATCGACGGCAGCGGTGCCGTTGACATCGAGACCGGGGTGCCTTTCTACGACCACATGCTGGCCCAGCTCGGAAAGCACGGTGGCTTCGATCTACACGTGCGCACGGTCGGCGATATCGACGTCGATGCGCACCACACCGTCGAAGACACCGCGCTGGCTCTGGGCCAGGCGCTGCGCGAAGCGCTGGGCGACAAGGCCGGCATCAGGCGCTTTGGCGACGCGTTGGTGCCCCTTGACGAAACGCTCTGCCAGGTCGCTGTCGACCTGTCGGGCCGGCCCTACCTGGTCCACACCGAACCCGAGATCGTCGAACTCATCGGCACCTACGAAACAACATTGACCAAGCATGTCTGGGAGTCGTTCGTCGCCGAGGCTCGCATTTGCCTGCACGTCAGGGTGCTCGAAGGCCGCAACGCGCATCACGTCAACGAAGCTCAGTTCAAAGCGGTGGCTCGTGCGCTGCGTGACGCCGTCCGCCTCGACGGTGTCGCTGGCATCCCGAGCACCAAGGGCGTGCTGTAGGCGATGTCGCGCAAGCTCGTCGTTCTCGATTACGGCTCGGGGAATCTGCGATCGGCCGAGCGTGCGCTCCAACGCGCTGGTGCCGAGGTCGAGGTGACGGCTGACGCTGACGCTGCTCTCGCTGCCGATGGGCTCGTCGTTCCGGGCGTCGGTGCTTTCGCGGCGTGCATGCACGGCCTCGACGCAATCGGCGGCGCCGAGATCGTCCGGAGGCGCATCGCTGCCGGCGGACCGGTTCTTGGTATCTGCGTCGGTTTTCAGGTCTTGTTCGGCTACGGCGACGAGCACGGCGTACGTACCGCGGGTGTCGGCCAATGGTCTGGTGGCGTCACGAAACTCGACGCGCCCGTGCTACCTCACATGGGGTGGAATGTCGTCGTCCCGCCCTCGGGCTCTGTTCTGTTCGACGGCATCGAGAATGAGCGGTTCTACTTCGTGCACTCATACGCGCCGCGCGATGCACCCGGCCTGGTGACCACGGCGTCGCACGGTGAGCGGTTCGTTGCGGCCGTCGAGGACGGTCTCGTGTCGGGCACGCAGTTCCACCCCGAGAAGTCCGGCGATGCGGGCGCCCGGTTGCTTGCGAACTGGCTCGGCACGCTGTGACGAAGACACTTGAGTTGTTGCCGGCTGTCGACGTTTCCGGCGGGCGGGCCGTGCGGCTCTTTCAGGGCGCAGCGGGCTCGGAGACGCATTACGGCGAACCGCTCGCGGCCGCACTTGCATGGCAGCGCGCTGGCGCCGAATGGATTCACCTCGTCGACCTCGATGCGGCCTTCGGTCGAGGCTCGAACGCTGCGTTGCTTGGCCACGTGATTGGCGAGCTCGACGTCGCCGTCGAGTTGTCGGGCGGCATTCGCGACGACGACTCGCTCGAGGCTGCGCTCTCGACCGGATGCCGGCGCGTCAACCTGGGCACTGCTGCCTTGGAGAACCCTGACTGGGTGCGGTCGGCGATTGCGAGATACGGCGACCGGATCGCGGTCGGCCTCGACGTCCGCGGCACCACGTTGTCTGCACGCGGTTGGACTCAAGACGGTGGCGAGCTCTTCGAGGTGCTTGCCCGCCTCGACGCCGATGGGTGCGCCCGTTATGTCGTGACGGACGTTCGGCGCGACGGCACGCTCACGGGGCCGAATCTCGACCTGCTGCGGTCGGTCTGCGCAGCCACCGATCGACCCGTCGTAGCGAGTGGCGGAGTGTCGTCGCTCGCCGATCTGCGCGCGTTGGCCGAACTGGTGCCGTTAGGAGTCGAGGGCGCGATCGTCGGAAAGGCTTTGTACGCAGGCGAATTCACCCTCGAGCAAGCCCTCGCTGAAGTAAGCGGACGCTGACTCCGCGGCGAGTGAAGGAATTCCGGGGTGTTTGGGCGTCTCGATACCCCGGAATTCCTGCAGTCGACCAAAGACAGGCGGCCTCGGCGCTACTCAGGGTCTGGGCCGTACGTGTGCGACCGAGCTGTCCGTCGTCCACAGCTAGGGTTGAGAACGTGACTGGCGACGGCACTCAGCGAATTTCCTCCGCGTGTCGGAGCGTGGTGTCGTGACGACAACCGACGCGTTGCTCGCCGTGCGCGTCATTCCTTGCCTGGACGTCGATGCCGGGCGTGTCGTGAAAGGCGTGAACTTCGTCGATCTGCGCGATGCCGGCGATCCTGTCGAGATGGCTCGGGTATACGACGCCGAGGGTGCCGACGAGCTGGTGTTCCTCGACATCACCGCGAGCAGCGGCGATCGCGAAACGACGTACGACGTCGTGCGGCGCACCGCCGAGCAGGTGTTCATACCGCTGACCGTTGGTGGGGGAGTCCGCGAAGTGGAGGACTTCAACAGGCTGCTGCGAGCCGGCGCCGACAAGGTCGGAGTTAACACCGCGGCGGTGACGAGGCCCGAGTTGCTAGCTGAGGCCGCCGATCGCTTCGGCGCGCAGTGCGTCGTGCTCTCGATCGACGCCCGCCGGGGCGCTACGGCGTCGGGCTTCGAGGTCACCACTCATGGCGGCCGATACGACACGGGCATCGACGCTGTCGCGTGGGCGGCCCGAGCAGCTGAGTTGGGTGCGGGGGAGATCCTGCTCAACTCGATGGACGCCGACGGCACCCTTGCCGGTTTCGACCTCGAGTTGATCGCGGCTGTTCGGGCTGTGGTGTCGGTCCCGATCATTGCCAGTGGCGGCGCCGGATCGGCGTCCGACTTTGCGCCGGCGGTCCTCGCTGGGGCCGACGCCGTGCTCGCGGCGAGCGTCTTCCACTTCGGTCGACTGCGCATCGGTGACGTGAAGGCCGCTCTGCGCGACGCTGGCCAACCAGTCCGCTAGGACCTGTCCGCGAGCCTGTCAGGCGCGTACCGTTCGAGCCATGGCGCTCGTCCGGCTGCTGGTCCGCGAATTTCGCCGCGTGGTCGACGCGCTCGTACAACCGCGCCATCCAGGCGCCGGTCATTCCGTCACAAGCTGACCGCTGGCTCAAGTCCCGATAACTCGCGGTCGGCGACGGGATGGGCTTTTAGGCCGGCGGTTCAGGCGGGCGACGCGGGACGTCGCAGCACGATCTTTGCGTCGGCATCGCCGCTGCTACCGAGTTCGCGCGACAACCTGCGCAACATCACCTGGCGGCGGACGCGGCGACGAATTTCCTTGCGGCTCGTCGGGATCGACGGCATCGGGATCGCAGGGGTCACGGCGTTCCTTTCGGGAGCGGATTCGCCTTCATGAGAAGTTCTCGCCCGTATCTCGCGCGACGGTGCTACCCGGTCCCCGGCACAATGGATGCATGCCAGATCCAGACTTCCCAGCTCAGGCCCCCGGTAATCCCGAAACTTTGGATCCCGCGATCGCAGCCCGGCTCAAGCGCGACGAGCACGGCCTCTTCCCGGCGGTCGCCCAGCAGCACGACACCGGCGAGGTGCTGATGGTGGGCTGGATGGACGACGAGGCGTTGCGTCGCACGTTGACCACCGGTCGCTGCACCTACTGGAGCCGTAGCCGCAAGGAGTACTGGGTCAAGGGCGAGACGTCCGGTCACCAGCAATGGGTGAAGTCGGTCGCTCTCGACTGCGACGCCGACACCGTGCTTGTCAAGGTCGACCAGATCGGCGCGGCCTGCCACACCGGCGACCGCACCTGCTTCGACGCCGGTCTCCTTGACGCGGTAGTCGGCGGTCCTGCTCCGGCGACAACGTGACCATCACGGCGGAGCCGGTCAGCAGGGTCACCAGAAAGCTCCTCGCCGACGGTGAGACCGCAGTCGGTCTTTACCGCAAGCTGGCCCAGGACCGGCCCGGCACGTTCCTGCTCGAGTCAGCCGAGAACGGCCGCTCATGGTCGCGGTACTCCTTCATCGGCGTGCGCGCGGCCGCGACTCTCACCGAGCGCGACGGGCAGGCGCTCTGGATTGGCGACCCGCCCCCCGGCGTCCCGACTGTTGGTTCTCCGCTTGAGGTCCTGTCAGGCACTGTCGCCGCGCTGCGGGGTCCGCGAGACGCTTCGTTGCCGCCGCTCGTGGGGGGCATGGTCGGCTTCGTGACCTACGACGCCGTCCGGCGGCTCGAAACGCTGCCCGACGACACGATCGACGACCTGCATCTGCCCGAGCTGGTGATGTTCCTGGTCACCGACCTGGCGGTGCTCGACCATCACGATGGCAGCGTGCTGCTCATCGCGAACGTGCTGCCGGGCGACTCCGCAGAGAACGCCGAACGCCGGCTCGATGACATGACGAGGGCGTTGCAAAGCCCGGCGCCATCGACCGTCACGATCATGAGCGACGCGGTGACACCGCCGCCGTTGCGACGCACGTCGCGCGAGCAGTACATGGCGTGGGTCGAGCGGGCGCGCGAGTACATCAGGGCCGGCGACATCTTCCAGGTCGTGCCGAGCCAGCGGTTCGAGACGACCACGACCGTCAGTGCGCTCGACATCTATCGGGTGCTGCGCGCGCGCAACCCGAGCCCGTACCTCTACCTGTTGCGGTTCGACGGGTTCGACATCGTCGGATCGAGCCCCGAGGCGCACGTCACGGTCAAGGACGGCCGCGCCACGATGCACCCGATCGCCGGCAGCCGACCGCGTGGCGCTACTCCGGAAGAAGACAACGAGTTGGCGGCCGAGATGCTTGCCGACCCGAAGGAGCGCGCCGAGCACGTCATGCTGGTCGACCTGGCCCGCAACGACCTTGGCCGCATCAGCACGCCTGGCACGGTCGAGGTCGTCGACTTCATGACGGTCGAGCGCTACAGCCACATCATGCACATCGTCTCGACCGTCGTCGGTCAGGTCGACCCGTCGCACGACGCACTCGACGTGCTCGCCGCGACCTTTCCGGCGGGCACGTTGTCGGGAGCGCCGAAGGTGCGCGCGATGGAGATCATCGAAGAACTCGAGCCGACCAGGCGCGGGCTTTACGGCGGGGTGGTCGGCTACGTCGACTTCGCCGGCGACCTCGACACCGCGATCGCGATCCGCACCGCGGTCGTTCGCGACGGCACTGTCTACGTACAGGCCGGTGCAGGCCTGGTTGCCGACTCCGACCCATCGACCGAAGACGCCGAATGCGGTCACAAGGCCAATACCGTGCTGTCGGCCGTCGCCATTGCCGAGGCCATGCGTACGCCGTGACCACGTCGTGATTCCCAGGACCGAACCGGCGCAGACGCAGACGCCAGCGACGCAGGCCGATCGCCGGGGCCTTGGCCTCGCCGTGACCGGGTGCGTGGTCAGTGGCGCGACTGCCCTCTTTGCCGTCGGCCGGGCGTGGCTGCACTACAGCGTCCCGCGCGATGGGCTTCCCGATCTGCGAGCGACCGCCACCGGGCACGCAGTCGCGCAGCCGGCCGCGACGCTCGCCCTCGTCGTCCTGGCTGGCGTCGTCGTTTTTCCGGCAACGCGAGGTATCGGACGGCGAGTTGCTGGCGCGGTCCTTGCGCTCGCCGGTCTTGGCATCGGATACGCCGCCCTACTGACGATCCTTTTTACGACCGACCAGGTATCCGGGGTCGGTTCCGACCGGCTGCTCGACGGGAGCACGACCGCGTGGCCGTGGGTGACCCTGGTCGCCGGCGTGCTCGGCGCGGCGTGTGGTGTGCTGGCCGTGGTCGGCAGCGGACGCTGGCCCTCGATGGGCCGGCGCTACGAATCGGGGCGAGCGAAGGACGGCCCCCTGACCGAGGTCGGCATGTGGGATCGCCTCGACGAGGGCGACGACCCCACCGCCTGACGGGCCTGGGCCGCCGTGCCTCGCCCATAGTGCGCAAACGGGGGTCTTCGGACCGGTTTTGACCGCCGAACGTGCACACTCGGCGAAACCGGGGCCCGTACATTCCTCGAACATTCCTCTGACACGGCGTTGCGTGCTCAAGTCGAGGCTTAAGAGGTCGACGCTGCTCTAGCGTCGGAATCGGGAGGACCACGATGAGCCAGAGCTCGAGGCCAGACGCCGACGGCGCGCAAGGTTCCAAGGGGCTCGTGCTCGTCATCGAGGACGAGCGGGCCATCGCCGACCTCGAGCGTATGTACCTGACCCGCGAAGGCTTCGGCGTGCACGTCGAGTCCGACGGCAGGGCAGGGCTCGCGGCCGCCCGCAACCTGCATCCGGTCGCGATCGTGCTCGACGTCGGCATCCCGACGATCGACGGAACCCAGGTGTGCCGCATGCTGCGAGCTGACGGCAACTGGACGCCGATCCTGTTCGTCACCGCCCGCGACGAAGAAGTCGATCGGGTACTCGGTCTCGAGCTTGGCGCCGACGACTACCTGACCAAGCCATTCAGCCCGCGCGAACTTGTCGCGCGCGTGAAGGCGGTCTTGCGGCGCAGCAGCAATGAGGCGGCGTCGCAGGAACGCGTGTACGTGGTCGGCGCGGTCACCGTGGACCCCGCGCGCCGACGGGTGCTGGCCAGCGGCGAGCCGATCGAGCTGACCGCAACCGAGTTCGAGCTGCTCGAGTTCTTGTGCCGCCGTCCCGGCCGGGTCTTCCCGCGCGAGCACCTGCTCTCGGAAGTGTGGGGATACGAGGCCGCCGCCGGGACCCGCACTGTCGACGTCCATGTCGCGCAGCTTCGAGCAAAGCTCGGTGACGCGAGCCCGATCCGCACCGTCCGTGGGGTCGGATACAGCGCCGATGCCTAAACGCCGCACCGGGCTGGCAACCCGCATCGCGCTGGTGACGACGCTGGCCGCGGCCATCGCCGTCCTCATTGCCGGTTTGGTGTCGGCGCGGGTGATCAGCAGGGCTGCTGAGACCACCGGGCACAAGGTTCTTGAGCAGTACGCCAACCTGTCGGTGGCTGCGGCCGACCTGTCTCGGACCGGTCGGGTCGCGGTGCCCGCAAAGATCATCGCGTTGTTGCGCACTCAGCAGGTTCAACTGCTGATCGTGCAGCCCGACGGTCGGGTCACCGGCCCAGAAGGCGCGCTGACCGCCACCGGGATCGTCACTCCCGCGGAGGCCGCCGACCTCAAGGCAGGCAACAATTTCTCTGACGTGCGCCGCATCAGCGGTGGTCGCTACTACCTCGAAGGTCGCCCGATCACGACGGGTACGGCCGCGGGCGGGGGCGTCGTGTTGGTGCAAAAGGTCGCCGACGCGCGATCCGCCGGCGGCTCGGTAGGGCTGCGGCTGCTCATCGCCTTGGCAGCCGGTCTTGTCGTGGCGGCGCTCACCGGAGTGCTGCTCGCGCGTCGACTTGCCCGGCCCTTGCAGCATGCCGCCGGGGCCGCGAGGCGACTGTCGACGGGAGCCCGCGACGTCCGCCTCGTGCCCGAAGGCCCTGCCGAAGTCGCCGCCGTTGCCGATGCGCTCAATGCTTTGAGCACTGCTCTCGCAACGAGCGAGGGCAGACAGCGCGAGTTCCTGTTGTCGATTTCGCATGAGCTCCGTACGCCGCTGACGGCGGTGAAGGGCTATGCAGAAGCGTTGGCGGACGGCGTGGTGCCGGCGGCGGCAGTCGAGGCGACCGGGCATGTGTTGCTGGCGGAATCGAGCCGCCTCGAGCGACTGGTCTCCGACCTGCTCGACCTTGCGCGGCTTGGGGCCGAGGACTTCAGGATCGATATCACCAGGCTCGATCTCGTCGTGCTCGTCAGGCAGGCATCGTTGGTCTGGGCCGACCGTTGCGCCAAAGAAGGGGTCGAGTTCCGCCTCGAGGTGGAACCGGCGCCCGTCATCGTCGACACCGACCCGACCAGGGTGCGGCAGATCATCGACGGTCTCGCCGAGAACGCGCTGCGGGTGACGCCGTCGGGTCGGCCGATCGTCTTCTCCGTCGGCTCGAACTGGCACGAAGCGGTGTTGCAAGTTCGCGACGGCGGCCCGGGACTGACCGAAGACGACTGCAGAGTTGCCTTCGATCGGTCGGCACTGTACGACCGCTATCGCGGAGTGCGCCGGGTTGGTACGGGGGTCGGCCTTGCGTTGGTCGCTGGGTTGACGGCCCGCCTCGGCGGTCGCGCCAGCGCCGGCAGGTCACCAGAAGGCGGTGCGTGTTTCACGATCACGCTGCCGGTGCGCCCGGGCGTCTAGCCGGGGGGTCGGAGGGGACTACGACCCCGGCCGCTACCCTGAAACCGTTCGGGCAGCACTCGACAGGTCGGCTACGAGCGCACCAAGGGGGTCGCTAGGTGAGCGTGCTCGACGAGATCCTGGTTGGCGTCCGCGTCGACATGGAGCAACGCCAGCGCACGATGCCGCTCGACGACCTCAAGGTCAAGGCCGCGAAGCGCGACGCGATCGTCGACGGAGTCGCCGCCCTGAAGCGCGACGCAGTCACCGTCATCGCCGAGGTGAAGCGTTCGAGTCCTTCGCGCGGTGAGATCGCGACCATCGCCGACCCAGCTGCTCTTGCGTGTGCGTACGAGGCGGGCGGCGCGGCAGTTATCAGCGTGCTGACCGAGCAACGCAAGTTCCACGGCTCGCTCGCCGACCTCGAAGCAGTGCGCAAGGCGGTCGACATTCCGTTGCTGCGTAAAGACTTCATCTACCACTCGTATCAATTGTGGGAAGCGCTCGCGTACGGCGCCGACCTCGTGCTCCTCATCGTCGCGGCGCTCGACCAGAGCGCACTGGTCTCGCTCGTCGAACGCGCACAGTCCCTTGGGTTGACCCCACTTGTCGAGGTTCACGACGAGGTCGAGGTCGACCGCGCGATCGAGGCAGGTGCGCGCGTGATCGGCGTCAACGCTCGCGACCTGCACACACTCGAGGTCGATCGCTCGTTGTTCGCGCGGCTTGCTCCACGCATCCCGCCCGGCATCGTCAAGGTCGCCGAGTCAGGGGTGCGCGGCCCGCACGACCTGTTCGCCTACGCCTCCGCCGGAGCTGATGCAGTGCTCGTGGGTGAAGGTCTGGTGACCGACAAGGATCCGCGGCAGGCCGTTGCCGATCTCGTGACGGCCGGCGCGCATCCCGCGTTGCGGCACGGTCAATAGTGCCGGTTTGTCTGCTGCCGTCGTCTAAGCTAATTCGGTGATCGCGCCCAAGTTGCCAGACTCAAGTGGGCACTTCGGGCCTTTCGGTGGTCGGTTCGTTCCCGAGGCACTCGTTGCCGCACTCGACCAACTCAGCGTCGCCTACACCGACGCGATGGCCGACCCCGCCTTCACCAACGAGTTGACCCGCTTGCTGACGACCTACGCGGGGCGACCCACACCGATCACTGATGCCACGCGGTTGTCGGCGTACGCAGGTGGTGCACGGATCCTGCTGAAACGCGAGGATCTCGCGCACACCGGCTCGCACAAGATCAACAACGTCCTCGGCCAGGCACTGCTGACCGTGCGCATGGGCAAGAAAAGGGTAATCGCCGAAACCGGGGCCGGCCAGCACGGCGTCGCCACCGCCACGGCCGCCGCGCTGCTCGGGCTTCAGTGCACGATCTACATGGGTGAAGAAGACACCCGTCGGCAGGCGTTGAACGTCGTCCGCATGAAATTGCTCGGCGCCGAAGTGATCCCTGTCACCGCGGGCACCCGCACGCTGAAGGACGCGATCAACGAAGCTTTCCGCGACTGGGTCACGACCGTTGACGACACCCACTATCTGTTCGGCACGGTCGCCGGGCCGCATCCGTTCCCGGCCCTGGTTCGCGATTTCCAGAAGGTCGTCGGCGACGAAGCGAGAGCACAGGTGCTCGCCCTTACGGGTCGCCTGCCTGACGCCGTGACCGCGTGCGTCGGTGGCGGGTCAAACGCAATCGGTATCTTCACGGCGTTCTTGGCCGACAGCTCAGTGCGCTTGTACGGGTTCGAAGCAGGCGGCGACGGGGTGGCATCTGGTCGGCACGCGGCGACCCTGAGTGCGGGCAGTCGCGGCGTCCTGCACGGTGCGCGCACCTACGTCCTTCAGGACTCTGACGGGCAGACGCTTGCGTCGCACTCGATCTCGGCCGGTCTCGACTACCCAGGCGTCGGGCCCGAGCACGCCTGGCTCGCCGAGACGGGCCGCGTCACGTACCAGCCGGTCACCGATGCAGAGGCGATGGACGCCTTCCTGTTGCTTGCCCGCACTGAAGGCATCATCCCCGCGATCGAAAGCGCGCACGCTCTCGCCGGCACCCTTCACCTAGGTCGCCAACTTGGGCCGGACGCCGTGGTGCTGGTGAGCCTGTCAGGCCGGGGTGACAAGGACGTCGACACGGCCGCCAAGTGGTTCGACCTCGAGTCGGGATCGGCATCGGGGTCGGCGCCGGCCCCGCCGGTTGTGGCAGCCGCGCGATGACGATTCTGCCGACAGAGCAAACCGACGCAGCCTCAGCCGGCGCAGCTCCGGTTCCCGCTGCGGCGCCGGTGACCGCCGTCCCGAGCAGGTTGAGCGAGACGCTGGCCCGGTGCAAAGCCGAAGGCCGCGCGGCGCTGATCGGCTACCTGCCTGCGTGCTTCCCGAACCCCGAGCGCGGCGTCGCTGCCCTGCTTGCGCTCGTCGAAGGCGGCGTCGACGCCGTCGAAATCGGACTTCCTTATAGCGACCCTGTTCTCGAGGGTCCGGTCATCGCGCGGTCGCATGACGTGGCGCTGCGAGCGGGTTCGACGACCGACAAGGTCTTGCGCACGGTCGAAGCCGTCGCCGCCACGGGCGTCGCCACTGTTGTCATGACCTACTGGAATCCGATCGAGCAGTACGGGGTCGAGCGGTTCGCGGGTGCGGTTGCCGCGGCCGGTGGCAGTGGACTCATCACGCCTGACCTGCTGCCCGACGAGGCCGAGCAGTGGGTCGCGGCCAGTGACGCGCACGGCCTTGACCGGATCTTCCTCGTGGCCCCGAGCAGTACCGACAGCCGTATCGCCCTGACCGTGCGGCATTGTCGCGGTTTCATCTACGCGGCGTCGGTGATGGGCGTCACCGGCACTCGTGCCCAGACCAGTTCACTGGCTCCGGCGCTCGTCGACCGCGTCCGTGCGATCACGTCGCTGCCGGTAGGCGTGGGCCTCGGCGTCAGCAACGCCGATCAAGCTGCGGAGGTTGCGGGATACGCCGACGCCGTCATCGTGGGCTCGGCGTTCGTGCGGCGGGTTCTCGAGGCGCGGGGACCTCAGGACGAAGCCGTCGCTGTCCACTCGCTCGCCGCCGAACTGGCAGCCGGTGTCCGGCGCGGATAGCGTCGACACTGTGATGAGAACTCAGCGCCTGTCTGAAGCGGTGCCGCAGCGGTGATGCCCCTTAGCGTCATGCCGGCGTACATCCCAAGCCCGAGTGACGGGGTGTGGCACCTCGGCCCGATCCCGATCCGGGGATACGCGCTGTGCATCATCATCGGGATCTTCGCTGCCGCCGCGCTTGCAGACCGCCGCTACCGCGCGCGCGGGGGAGCGGTGGGGGCCATCAACGAGGTTTCGACGTGGGCGGTGCCGTTCGGACTGATCGGCGGCCGCGTCTATCACGTGCTCACCGACTGGTCCGATTACTTCGGCAAGGGCGGCAGTCCGATCCGCTCGCTCGAGGTCTGGAAGGGCGGCCTCGGCATCCCTGGTGCGGTGGCGATGGGCGGCCTCGGCGTCTTCATCGCCTGCCGCAGACGCGGCATCTTGATGCCGCCGGTCGCCGATGCCGTCGCACCCGGCCTGGTGCTCGCGCAGGGGATCGGCCGCTGGGGCAACTGGTTCAACCAGGAGTTGTACGGCCGGCCCAGCGGGCTGCCGTGGGCGGTTCGGATCGACGCGAACCATCAAGTGGGCGTGATCGCGACCAAGTACCAGGAAAGCCCGTACGGCTTCTACCAGCCGACGTTCCTGTACGAGTCGATATGGGATATCTCGACAGCGGTGATCCTGATCCTGCTCGACCGGCGCTACAAGCTCGGTCACGGCCGAGTCTTCGCGCTGTACCTGGTTATCTACGGGCTCGGTCGCAGCTGGATCGAGGCGTTGCGGATCGACCCGGCGCATCACTTCTTCGGCCTGCGACTCAACGACTGGACCAGCATCGTCATCGTGGTCGCCGGTGTTGTTGGCTACATCGTCTCGGCTCGTCGGCGCCCTGGGCGTGAGGTCGATCTCCTTCGGCCGGGCGTCGCCACCGTGCCCGTCGACACAGCGACCGACGAAGTCGACGACGCCGCGGGCGAGCTCAACGGTGCCGCTGACGAGGTGACTGTCGGATCCGACGTCGACGGGGATGCACCACCGGGCGGCAGTGGCAGCAGTGGCAGCCTTGACGGAGGGGGCACATGACCACCGCAGACGAGACCGAAGCAGCGCAGCCGGTCAAGGCGGTCGCTGAGATCCACCACAACCACCGCGATGTCACTGGCGGCTGGTTGCGCCCCGCCGTGTTCGGGGCGATGGACGGCCTGATTTCGAATTTCTCCTTGATATCAGGCTTTTCTGGGGCCAACGCCTCACGGCACCTGATGATCCTTAGCGGCCTCGGCGGTCTCGTCGCGGGCGCGTTCTCGATGGCGGTCGGCGAGTACGTGTCGGTCGCCTCCCAAGGAGACCTCGCCCGTGCCGAGATCGAGGTCGAGCGCCACGAGCTTCGGCACAATGCCGTCGCCGAGCAGGCCGAGCTCGCCGACCTGTACATATCGCGTGGCGTCGACCCCGCTCTCGCGCGCGAAGTCTCGAAGCAACTCTCACGCGACCCCGACCAAGCGTTGCAGATCCACACCCGGGAAGAGCTCGGCATCTCTGCGGACGCGCTGCCCTCGCCCTACCTCGCCGCGGGCTCATCGTTCGTATCCTTCTCGATCGGTGCCGCGCTGCCGCTGCTCCCGTTCGTGTTCGGCGCTTCGGCGTTGTGGCCGGCGGGCATCGTGGCCGGGCTTGCCCTGATTCTCGCCGGGACGCTGGTCGCCCGGATTACGGCTCGGCCGTGGTGGTTCGGCAGTCTTCGCCAACTCCTGCTCGGCGCGGTCGCTGCCGCGGTGACCTACGGGGTCGGTGCGGCGATCGGCACGCACATCAGCTGACGAGCACGCCGTCCGGATTTGGCTTGATCGACTGCCGGCGGCCATGCGCTAACCTGTCGGCGTATTGCAGGTGAGTTTCGGCACGTGTGATGCGAGCATAGGAGCCAGGGCCAGCGTCGTCCCTGAGAACGTGCACGGCTACGGCGTGATGCGTCGAGCCTGCACACGCGGCAGGAGACGACGGGAGAGCCATGTCCAGTCCCGCATTCGGGCTCTACGACCAGGCGCACGGACTCAACGACAAAGCGCACGGGCTCTACGACCCAGCGAACGAGCACGACGCCTGCGGTGTCGCGTTCGTTGCCGACCTTGCCGGTGGGCGCAGTCATGACGTCGTAGCGAACGCCCTCTCCGCGCTACGCAACCTCGAGCACCGCGGCGCTACCGGTCGCGAGATCGACACCGGCGATGGCGCCGGACTTCTGACCCAGATCCCCGACGAGTTCTTCCGCGCGGTCGTCGATTTCGCGTTGCCGCCGGTCGGTGGATACGCGGTCGGTATTGCTTTCCTGCCTACCGACGAGGTCGAGGCGGCCGCTGCTGTCGGCGCGATCGAAGGCATTGTCGACGACGAAGGTCTGCACGCGCTCGGCTGGCGTGAGCTCCCCGTCGTCCGCGAACTTGCTGGTCCAAGCGCCAGGGCCATGATGCCGAGCTTTCGTCAGCTGTTTGTCGCGCCGAACGACGCGAGCATCACCGGTCTCGCTCTCGAGCGCGTGACGTTTCGCGCGCGCAAGCGGATCGAGCGCGAAGCTGAGATCTACTTCGGGTCGCTGTCTCCGCGCACCATCGTCTACAAGGGCATGCTCACCGCGCCGCAACTCGAGCCGTTCTTCCCCGACTTGTCAGACCAGCGGTTCGCGTCGGCGCTCGCCCTCGTGCACTCGCGGTTCTCGACGAACACGTTTCCGAGCTGGCCGCTTGCGCACCCGTACCGCTACATCGCGCACAACGGCGAGATCAACACCATCAAGGGAAACCGCAACTGGATGCGGGCCCGCGAAAGCCTGCTGGCAAGCAGTTTGATCCCCGGCGACCTCGAACAGCTCTTCCCGATCTGCACGCCGGGTGGCAGCGATTCGATGAGCTTCGACGAGGTGCTCGAACTCTTGCACCTTGGTGGCCGCTCGCTTCCGCACGCCATCTTGATGATGATCCCTGAGGCGTGGGAGAAGAACACCGAGATGGACGCCGAGCGGCGGGCGTTCTACGAATTCCACGCGAGTGTCATGGAACCGTGGGACGGCCCTGCCTGCGTGACGTTCACCGACGGCACGCTCATCGGGGCGGTGCTCGACCGCAACGGTCTTCGGCCCGCGCGCTATTGGGTGACCGACACCGGGCTCGTCGTTCTTGCCAGCGAGGTCGGCGTGCTCGACATCGACCCAGCGTCGATCGTGCGCAAGGGCCGGCTTCAGCCGGGCCGGATGTTCTTGGTCGACACAGCTGCCGGTCGCATCGTCGACGACGCCGAGATCAAAGCGCAGCTCGCAGCTGACCAGCCTTACGACGACTGGCTGCACGCCGGGTTACTGAAGCTTCCGCAGTTGCCCGACCGCGAGCACATCGTCTACTCGCACGAGTCGGTGCTGCGTCGGCAGCAAACCTTCGGCTACACCGAAGAAGAGTTGCGCATCCTGCTAGCGCCGATGGCACGCGCCGGCGCGGAGCCGATCGGATCGATGGGCAACGACAGCCCACTTGCTGCACTGTCAGTGCGACCTCGGCTGCTCTTCGATTACTTCAGCCAGCTGTTCGCGCAGGTGACCAACCCGCCGCTCGACGCGATCCGCGAAGAGCTCGTCACCTCATTGTCGGGCGCCATCGGGCCCGAGCAGAACCTGCTGCTGCCCGGCCCGATCTCGTGCCGTCAGATCGTGGTGCCTTTCCCGGTCATCGACAACGACGAGCTCGCGAAAATCCTGCACGTGAACGACGATGGCGACCTCCCGGGGCTGGCGCCATTCGTCGTCCGCGGGCTCTACGACGTCGACGGCGGAGGAGCCGCGCTCGAGCGTCGACTCGACGAGATCTGCATTGAGGTTTCTGTCGCGATCGAGGGCGGCGCACGCATCATCGTGCTGTCAGACCGTGACTCCGACCGCGAGCGGGCACCGATCCCGTCGTTGCTCCTGACGGCGGCGGTGCATCACCATCTGATCCGCGAGAAGACGCGCACCAAAGTCGGTCTTGTCGTTGAGGTCGGCGACGTTCGCGAGGTGCATCACGTTGCGCTGCTGGTTGGTTATGGCGCGGCGGCGGTGAACCCGTACCTCGCGATGGAAACGGTCGAGGACATGGCGCGCACCGGGGCAATCACCGGCATGAGCGGTGATGTCGCGGTGCACAACCTGGTCAAAGCGCTTGGCAAGGGCGTGCTCAAGGTGATGTCGAAGATGGGCATTTCGACGGTTGCCTCTTACACCGGCGCACAGGTCTTCGAAGCACTCGGGCTTTCGCACGACCTTGTCGACCGCTACTTCACCGGGACGTCGTCGAAGCTTGGCGGCGTCGGGCTCGACGTGATCGCAGCAAGAGGTCGCGTCGCGGCACACGCATGCCTACCCGCTCGGTGGTGTGCAGCAGTCGCACCGCCGGTTGCAGGTCGGTGGCGACTACCAGTGGCGGCGTGAAGGCGAGCCGCATCTGTTCAACCCCGAGACGGTGTTCCGGCTGCAGCACTCGACGCGCACCGGCCGGTACGAACTCTTCAAGGACTACACCAAGCTCGTCGACGACCAGTCGCGCGAGTTGATGACGTTGCGCGGGCTGTTCAAGTTCCGCGAGGGCGTCCGCGCACCGGTGCCACTCGACGAAGTCGAGCCGGTGAGCTCCATCGTGAAGCGCTTCTCGACCGGTGCAATGAGCTACGGCTCGATCAGCAGCGAAGCTCACGAAACCCTTGCTATCGCGATGAACTCACTCGGTGCGAGGTCGAACACCGGCGAAGGTGGCGAGGACGCCGAGCGGCTCTATGACAACCGGCGCTCGGCCGTCAAGCAGGTCGCCAGCGGCCGGTTCGGTGTGACGAGTGAGTACCTCACTGGTGCCGACGATCTCCAGATCAAGATGGCGCAGGGCGCGAAGCCGGGCGAGGGCGGTCAGCTTCCCGGCAACAAGGTGTATCCGTGGATCGCGAAAACGCGGCACTCGACGCCCGGCGTCGGCCTGATCTCGCCACCGCCTCACCACGACATCTATTCGATCGAAGATCTCAAGCAGCTGATCCACGATCTGAAGAACTCGAACCCGCGTGCGCGAGTGCACGTGAAGCTCGTCGCCGAGGTCGGTGTCGGCACTGTTGCGGCCGGAGTCGCGAAGGCGCACGCCGACGTCGTGCTGATCTCCGGGCACGACGGTGGCACCGGCGCTGCACCCTTGACATCGCTGAAGCACGCCGGCGGTCCGTGGGAATTGGGTCTTGCCGAAACACAGCAGACCCTGATCGCGAACGGACTGCGTGAGCGCATCGTCGTCCAGACCGATGGGCAGCTCAAGACCGGCCGTGATGTCGTCATCGCGACGTTGCTCGGTGCCGAGGAGTTCGGTTTTGCGACCGCACCGCTCGTCGTCTCGGGTTGCGTGCTGATGCGCGTGTGCCACCTCGACACATGTCCGGTCGGCGATCGCAACGCAGAACCCCGAACTGCGCAAGCGCTTCAGTGGCAAGCCCGAGTTCGTCGTGAACTTCTTCGAGTTCATCGCGACCGAGGTGCGCGAATATCTTTCGGCACTGGGTTTTCGCAGCATCGACGAAGCCGTCGGTCAGGTCGAGCTTCTCGACACGGCCGACGCAATCGCGCACTGGAAGGCCAGCGGGCTCGACCTCGAACCGATGCTGCACGCCCCGTCGAAGTCGACGAACCACGCCGTCATCTCGTCGACCAGGACCACGGCCTAGAGAAGGCGCTCGACAACACGTTGATCGCATTGGCCGAGGGTGCGTTAATCGAGCGCATTCCGGTGAAGTTCGAGATTCCGATTCGCAACGTCAACCGGACGGTCGGCACCATGCTCGGCCACGAAGTGACGAAGCGGTACCGCGGTGAGGGGCTGCCCGACAACACCATCGACATCACCTTCACAGGGTCTGCAGGGCAGTCGTTCGGTGCCTTCGTTCCTCGAGGCATCACCCTGCGTCTCGTCGGCGACGCGAATGACTATGTGGGCAAGGGATTGTCGGGCGGTCGCATCATCGTGCGCCCGTACGACGAGGCATCCTTCGCGGCCCACCACAACGTCATCGCCGGCAATGTGTTGCTCTACGGCGCGACGTCGGGCGAGATGTTCGTGCGCGGTGTCGTGGGCGAACGATTCTGCGTCCGCAACTCCGGCGCGAAGGCCGTCGTCGAAGGAGTCGGCGACCACGGTTGCGAGTACATGACGGGCGGTGTCGTCGTCGTGCTCGGCGCAACCGGGCGCAACTTTGCGGCGGGAATGTCAGGCGGTATCGCGTACGTCGTCGATCTCGACCCCGCGCGGGTGAACACCGAGATGGTCGAGGTCGAACCGCTGGATACGTCCGACTGCGACCAACTGTTGTTGCTGGTGCGCAAGCACGCCGACGAAACGGGCTCGTTGCTCGCAGCCGAGATGCTGTCGCAGTGGTCGAAGACGGTCGAGAGGTTCGCCAAGATCATGCCGCGTGACTACAAGCGCGTCCTTGCCGCGCGCGCACGGGCTGAGCATGAGGGTCTCGACGTCAACGAGCAGATCATGGCGGCGTCACATGGCTGACCCGAAGGGCTTTCTCACCACCGAGCGGGAGACACCGCAGACGCGGCCCGTCGACGTCCGCATCATGGATTGGAAAGAGGTGTACTACCCATTTCCCCATGCAGACCTGGAAAAGCAGGCCGGCCGATGCATGGACTGCGGGATACCGTTCTGTCACAACGGCTGTCCGCTCGGGAACCTCATTCCTGAATGGAACGACCTCGTGTGGCGGCGCGACTGGCGTGAGGCTGCCGGAGCGATTGCACGCGACCAACAACTTCCCTGAGGTGACGGGCAGGTTGTGCCCTGCGCCGTGCGAGTCGGCGTGCGTGCTCGCCATCGATCCGTCACAGACGGGTGGTTCGGTCACGATCAAGCAGGTCGAGCACGAGATCGCCGACAGAGCATGGGACGACGGCTGGGTGACGCCGCAAGTGCCTGGCCGCCAGACCGGTAAGACCGTCGCGGTGGTCGGCTCCGGACCGGCCGGCCTTGCGGCGGCGCAGCAGTTGACGCGAGCAGGTCACACGGTCGCGGTCTTCGAGCGCGCCGACCGCATCGGGGGCCTGCTGCGCTACGGAATCCCCGAGTTCAAGATGGAGAAGTCGGTCCTCGATCGGCGGCTCGCGCAGATGTCGGCCGAAGGCACCAGATTCCGTCCCGGCGTCGAGATTGGCGTCGACATGACGGGCCGTGAGTTGCGTTCGCGCTACGACGCCGTCGTGCTCGCGATCGGTGCGACGACACCGCGCGACCTGCCGATAACGGGTCGCCACGTTGGCGGCATCCACCAGGCGATGGAGTACCTGCCGATCGCCAACCGCGTGCAGCAGGGCGACCTCGCCGAGCCGACCATCACCGCGGCCGGCAAGCACGTCATCATCATCGGCGGCGGCGACACCGGTGCCGACTGCCTCGGTACTGCGCACCGCCAAGGTGCCGCGTCGGTCACGCAACTCGAGATCCTGCCGGAGCCACCCAATAGCCGCGCCGACATCACACCATGGCCCACCTGGCCGTTGATGCTGCGCACTTCGGCAGCGCACGAAGAAGGTGGCGAGCGCAAATTCGCTGTCAACACTGAAGAATTCCTCTCCGACGACGCCGGAAATGTGCGCGCGTTGCGCGTGGTCGAGGTCAAGATGGCTGGAGGAGCTGTCGAAGCCATCGCGGGCACCGAGTTCGAGATACCTGCCGAACTCGTGCTGCTGGCGATGGGCTTCGTCGGGCCTGAACGAACTCTTGCCGAACAGTTCAAGCTCGATCTCGACACCCGCGGCAACATCGCGCGTGATTCGTCGTACGCAAGCAACGTGCCGGGAGTGTTCGTTGCTGGCGACGCTGGGCGAGGTCAATCGCTGATCGTGTGGGCGATCGCCGAAGGCCGTGCGGCCGCGGCCGCAGTCGATCGGTTCCTCACCGGTGTCGAACGACTCCCGGTGCCGATCCCGCCGACCGCCCGGCCTCTCACGTAATCACGCCCGGCGACCTTCGTGATCTGCGGCCGCTCTAGGCTAGGCACATGAGTCGCCGGGCGAAGATCGTCTGCACCCTGGGGCCCGCGACCGATTCGGCTGAGGCGATCCGCAGTCTCGTTGACGCAGGCATGGACGTCGCGCGACTGAACCTCAGCCATGGCACGCACGCCGACCACGAGCAGGTATATCGACTGGTGCGCGAAGCCTCCGATAGACAGCGGCCGTGCGGTCGGCATCATGGTCGACCTCCAAGGTCCGAAGATCCGGCTCGGGCGGCTCGCGAGTGGGCCGGTGACGCTTGGTCGCGGGTGCCGAGTTCACGATCACCACCGAAGACGTCCCCGGCAGCAAAGTGCTGGCGTCGACGACATACGCAGGGCTGCCCGGCGACGTCCGGCCTGGTTTACGCATCTTGATCGACGACGGCCGGGTGTGTCTCGAGGTCGTCGCTGTCGACGGACCTCGCGTTGTCACGACGGTGATCGAAGGCGGCACGATCTCCGACAACAAAGGCATCAACGTGCCGGGGGCTGCGCTCTCGGTGCCGGCGATGAGCGAGAAGGACGTCGACGACCTGCGCTGGGGTTTGCGCATCGGCGCCGACATGATTGCGCTGTCGTTCGTGCGGTCGGCCGCACGACTTCAACGACGTCGCGAAGATCATGGACGAAGAAGGCCGGCGGGTGCCGGTCATCGCAAAAATCGAGAAGCCGCAGGCGGTTGACCACCTCGAAGAAATCATGGAGGCGTTCGACGGCTTCATGATTGCTCGCGGTGACCTCGGCGTCGAGATGCCCCTCGAGCAGGTGCCCCTCGTGCAGAAGCGGGCCATCGCGCTCGCTCGCCGCAACGCCAAGCCGGTCATCGTCGCGACGCAGATGCTCGAGACGATGATCAGCGCATCGCGACCGACACGCGCCGAGGTGTCCGACTGCGCGAACGCGGTGCTCGACGGTGCTGACGCGCTGATGCTGTCCGGGGAGACCAGTGTCGGCGTTCACCCGTCACTGACCGTGCAGACAATGGCACGCATCATCAGCACGGTCGAAAGCGACGCCCTCGACACGATTCCTGTTGTTGTCGGCAAGGCGCGTACGAAAGGTGGGGCGATCGCGACGGGCGGCGGCCGACGTCGGTGCCGACCTCGGTGCGCGCTACCTCGTCGCGTTCACCGAGACGGGCGACAGTGCTCGCCGGTTGTCGCGGTACCGGTCGGCGATTCCCGTTGCTGGCGTTCAGCCGGTCGGCTCGACCCGCAACCAGCTGGCGCTCACGTGGGGCGTCGAAACTTTCCTGGTGGCGCCGGTGTCGCACACCGACCAGATGGTCAGGCAGGTCGACGCGCGCTGCTGGACCTCGGAGGCTGCCGCTCGGCGAACTCGTCGTGATCGTCGGCGGCAGCCCGCCTGGTGTGGCCGGGTCGACCAACACGCTGCGCGTGCATCGCATCGGCGACACGCTCGAGAGCGACATCCCGGCCTACAGCTAGTCACTACCGTGCCGGGTCGATCTGCGGCCCGCGCCGTCCGCCGGCCGCCTCGGTCACCACCCGCCGTCCGGCCAGGACCCGCCGCCTCGGTCACCGCCCGCCGCCTCGGTCACCACCCGCCGTCCGGCCAGGACGTTGTCAGTACGTCAGCGGTCAAGACACCGCTCAAAGACTGACAACTTCGCCCCGCGCCCCAACGCCGCGGTGCGCGCCCTCACACGTTGACTTGGAAATCCCCACACGCTCAAGAACGCGTTCGGGGACTTCCAACATGTGGATTCGACCGCAGGCCGCAGCTTCTGGGCTGGATGCGGTTCTCCTCCGTCCCGCTCGCTGCGCTCGGTACCCCGGGTCGGATTCGAACCGACACTGGATGGTGTTTGAGACCATTGCCTCTGCCGTTGGGCTACCGGGGCTGCCGCCGGGTGTCCCGGCCGGGCTTGGAGTTCGGCCGTCAATCTACCGGTCCCGGTAGGCTGCCCGCGTGCGGGACGATGACGGGGACGGTCAGCCAAGCAAGGCAAGCGAGGCAAGCGAGGCAAACCCGAAGGCAGCCAAGCAAGCCAAGCCAGGCCGGGCCGCCGCAGCCCACACCGGCCGACCTCGC
The DNA here is from genome assembly GCA_963809135.1 of uncultured Actinomycetes bacterium. Taxonomy (GTDB): domain Bacteria; phylum Actinomycetota; class Actinomycetes; order Acidothermales; family Acidothermaceae; genus PALSA-607. Next base: position 175,721 of record CAWEIG010000007.1, on the reverse strand, counting down.
CCATCTCGCCCGGGCTCGCAGTGTGCAAGCGCCCGAGCCCGCCGAACCCGCGCAGGGCCGACCGCCGAACCACCAAGATCATCACCGCGGACGTCGTCGGGTGCCGCACCGGGCCAGGCCGCCGTCGTCCGCCCTCGCGTCGTCATCGCCGAAGATGAGGCGTTGATCAGGCTCGACCTGATGGAGACGCTCGGCGAGCTTGGGTACGAAGTCGTCGGCGAAGCGGCCGACGGCGAGCACGCAGTCGCGTTGGCAGAAGCGTCTGCGCCCCGATCTCGTGATCCTCGACGTCAAGATGCCGGTGCTCGACGGCATCTCAGCGGCCCAGCGCATCGCAGCGGCCGGATCGCGCCGGTCGTGATACTGACGGCCTTCTCGCAGCGCGACCTCGTCGAACGCGCGCGTGACGCCGGCGCGATGGCTTACCTGGTCAAGCCCTTCACGTCGAATGACCTGCTCCCGGCGATCGAGATGGCATTGAGCCGCTACGCCGAAGCTGCGCACTGGCGGCCGAGGTCTCGAACCTCACCGAGCAACTGGAGACCCGCAAGATCATCGACCGCGCCAAGGGCGTGCTTCAGACGACCCAACAGCTCACCGAGCCGGAAGCGTTCCGCTGGATCCAGCGTGCGGCGATGGATCAGCGGGTCTCGATGCGGGCCGTCGCGGAGGCGCTGCTGGCCTCACCTCGCCGACGAGGCGCAAGGCTAGGCGCAAGGCTAGAAGCGGTCCCGGGCGGTCACTGGGAACGTTGCCTGACCGCCGTCCGCTATGTAACAAGGTCGTGGAATATCACGAGCCGGTCACGAATGCGTGTGGGATTTGGGTCGCCTGCCTCGGAGAAGGTACGGTCCGCCCAACACAGCAACGGGTGTTGGTGCTCTGACGCCCTGTTGGCGGAACTGGTCATAAGCCGCCAAACCGCCAGAGGAGCATTACAGCCGGAACAAGATTTGGTAACAGCCGTGAGCGATACATGCACAGCTTTATGAGCCGACTGAAGGTCGGATACTGTCCGACCCAGTCATTCGTACGCACGGCATAAGTCCGTGCGCTATTCGTTGGAGGGCACCTCGGTGCAGAAGAGAATCGTTAGTACGCTCGTCGCCGTCGGCGCGATCAGCTCTTTGGTGCTGGCCGGCTGTTCAAGCAGTAAGAAAGCCGCCAGCGGCGGCCTGAGCGGGGGCGCATCGGCCAGCTCGGGTGGTGGCTCGTGCAACGGCACCGGGCACCACCTACAAGATCGGCTACCAGGGCCCGCTGACCGGCGACAACAAGCAGCTCGGCATCAACATGATCAACGCCGTCAACCTCGCAGTCGACGAGGCCAACGCCGCGAAGAACCTCTGCTTCCAGCTGGCGGTCCTTCAGTCCGACGACGGTGGCACCCCGGCTGGCGCGCCTGCCGCTGAGGCCGCTCTCGAGCAGGACACCGCTGTCGTCGGTGTTATCGGCCCAGCATTCTCCGGCGCAACCGCGGCCGTGGGTGCCAAGTACGCGGCAGCGAACCTCGCGCTGATCAGCCCGTCGGCCACCAACGCGACGCTGACGAGCCAGGGCTTCACGACGTTCCACCGCATCGTGCCGACCGACGGTGTCGAGGGCAAGGCAACTGCTGACTACCTCGCCACCAAGTTCAAGAGCGTGTTCGTCGTCGACGACACCTCGACCTACGGTGCCGGCGTCGCCGGTGTGGTTGCGACCGAACTGAAGGCCAAGGGCATCAAGGTCGACACCCAGTCGATCGCACCGACCACTGACTACAGCGCGGTGGCGACGAAGGTCGCCGGATCCAGTGACGACGCCATGTACTACGGCGGCTACGACGCTCAGGCCGGTCTGCTGGCCAAGGCGCTCCAGGCTGCTTCGTACAAGGGCTTCGAGATCTCCGGCAACGGTGGAAAGTCCAGCGTCTTCACGTCAACTGCTGGCGCAGCTGGCGACGGGTACTACTTCGCTTGTGGCTGCCTTGACGCGACGACGGCACCATCCGCGTCTGCCTTCAACAAGGCGTACACGGCAATGTTCAACACCCCGCCGTCGACCTACTCGCCTGAGGCGTTCGACGCTACGAATGCGATGATCTCGGCCATTTCGGCAGCGCAAAAGGCCGGCGCCGTGACCCGAGCAGCGGTCGAGACCGCGGTCAACGCACTCGACTACACCGGCATCACGACGACGGTGAAGTTCACTCCGACAGGCGAGGTCGCCCAGGCGACCGTCAACCTGTACCAGCAGAAGGCCGGCGCGATCGTCCTTTTGGGTGACATCACCAAGCAGTAGCAGGCGCGATCCGCACAAGGCGGCTATTGACGGCGCCCCGGTATCCGGCTCATCGGATACCGGGGCGCTGTCGCTCAGCTTGACGGCTGATGCACACTTCTCCGCAGCGATGCTCCGCCGGAGGGATACCAGGGCATGACCCAGTTCTTCGACTACCTGATCCTCGGACTCACCCGCGGATCGATGTATGCGCTGATTGCGCTGGGCTACACCTTGGTCTACGGGGTCCTGCAGCTGATCAACTTCGCTCACAGCGAGGTCTTCATGTCGGGGGCTTTCGGCAGCTACATCGTCGTCCATCTCATCGTCGGCAACGGCGCAGGCACGGCTTCCTGGGAAGTCCCGCTTGTCATCGTCATCGGGATGGTCACTGGAGCGTTGACTGCCGCAGGGATCGCCTGGACCCTCGAACGAGTGGCCTACCGGCCGCTGCGAAGACGAGGCGCACCAAAGCTCGCCTTTCTGATCGGCGCCATCGGTGCGTCCTTTTTCCTCTCCACCTTGGCGAGCAAATTATTCAACAGCCAAACGACGAATCAGTTTCCGCTGTTCTTTGATCACAACACGACGTTGTTCATCATCGACCACGCGCACGTGAAGGTTCTGCAAGTCGTCATCATCGTTTCGGCGATCGTGATGATGGTGTTCCTCGACCGGTTGGTGCGGCTCACCAAGCTCGGGCGGAGCATTCGCGCCGTATCCGAGGACGCGCCGACCGCCGCTCTCATGGGCATCGACATCGACAAGACGATCTCGCGAACGTTCCTCATCGGTGGCTTGCTCGGCGGCGCGGCCGGCTTCCTGTTCGGTCTCAACTTCAGTTTTGCCTACAACATGGGCTTTGCGCCCGGCGTGAAGGCATTCGCGGCTGCGGTTCTCGGCGGGATCGGCAACATTCGCGGCGCCATGATCGGTGGCATGTTGCTCGGCGTTGTTGAGAACCTGGTGCTGCTCATTCCAGGGTTCGATGCGAGTTGGACTGATGTCGTTGCGTTCATCGTGCTGATCGGTGTGCTGATGTTTCGGCCGACCGGCCTTCTCGGCGAGCGGGTCGGGCGATCAGCATGACCGACGTACCAGTACAGAGCGCCGCAGCCCCGCGCGCCATCGTCCACGCACCGTCGCGACGCAGCATTCTCTTCAAGCGGCTGCTGGCGTGCCTGGCCGGTGGTGTGGTGCTGGCGATGATGGTCGGCTCCCAGGAAGGCACCCAGGCCGACTACGGCTACGGATTCCACCGGTCGGTTCTCGAGCCGCGGATCTTCGTCTTCCTCGCTATCGGCGTCCTGATGTTCTTTGCCATCACCTACTGGCCGGCGATCGTTCCCTACCTGACCCGCCCTGGCTTCTGGCCGTTGCTTTCGGGCGCGCTTGCGGTGCTCGCATCCATCACGTTGATGCACTGGTACGACCCGGTTGGTGGCGGGAAGTTCTCGTCGACCGCGGCGGCCGTGAGCCACACGAGTGGCATCTCACCGATCGCGAGTGCGTTCTTCGGTTGGCTGGCGTGGAGCCAAATCATCGCGATCGTGGTTGTCGGTGGGATCGCCATCATCGTGGAGTTGCGTTGGCTCGCGATCGGGGTCGCCGCTGCCGCCATCGTTGCGGCAGTGATCGGCTTCCTGGCACACCAGGAAGTCGTCAGCTCGGGACGGCCGAAGGTCGACCACTCACTTGGCTATGCGGCCGCGATTCTCGGCTACCTCGTGATCGCCGGGGCGATGCTCGCCTCCGCCACCACCAAGGCGGAGCAGGCGCAGACAAAGGAGTTTGTCGGTCGCGTACTCGGCTTCCGCCCAGGACTGCCGCTTGTGCTGCTGGGCGTCTTGCTCACGTTGCTTGCTTTCCTCGACGCACGATGGTTCTCGCCGGGCAACAAGAACACCACGTTGTCGGCAACCCACAGCTTGTTCGCGGGCAGCGGCCTCACGTCGATTGCCTATCAATACCTCGGCTGGCTTAGTTGGTTGTTGTTCGTGCTGGCTGCGCTATCCGCCGCTGCGGCGGCCTGGCTTCGTAGCCGGGGAATCGGTTGGGTAGCGGTAGCGGTCGGCGTCGTCGGATCGATCATCACCCTGGTCACGCTGTTCGACATCAGCAAGCTCGGCGCGCACGACAAGGTCGATAATGCGACCGGGCCTTGGCAAAACCTTGGTGCCGGCGGCTGGATGGCCTGTGCCGGCCTGTTCCTGCTCGGCGCTGCTGGCTATGTCGCCGCAACCGCGCCGCGCGAAGGTGACGCAGTTGTCGCGTACGCGACGTCCGATGTCGTGGGTGGCACTGCTAAAGCGGGTGCCCGTCGAGCAGTCGGTTATCTCAGTGCGCCCGGTGCTGCTCGCTCCGCACTTCTGATCGCGGTCGCGGCTGCATTGTTCTACCCGCCCACCGCGACGCCGTTCTGGCAAGAAGTCGTCGTGTCGGAGATCGGCATTTCGATGCTGCTTGCTGTTGGCCTCAACGTGGTCGTCGGCTGGGCGGGTCTGCTCGACCTCGGATTCATCGCCTTCTACGCGATCGGCTCGTACACGACGGCGTACCTCGTCGGCTCGCTTCCAGTGAAGCCTCCGCACTGGTTGCACATGACTCCGCTGCTGACGATCCCGTTTGCGATCGTGGTCTGTTTGCTTGCGGGCTTGGCTTTGGGTGCGCCCACGCTGCGGTTGCGCGGTGACTACCTCGCGATCGTCACCCTCGGATTCGGCGAGATCATTCACCTTGCTGCTGTCAACTCGCGTGGGATCACCAACGGTAGTGAGGGACTCACGAACGACACTGCGCGCCATGTGAAGTCGGTGCCCAACCCGTCGATTCACATCGGGCCTATTCACGCGAAATGGGGCCTCAACCAGTTGCAGTACTGGTACTTACTGCTCATCTTTCTTGTCGTCATCATTTTGGCGTTCCGCCGGCTTGAGCAGTCGAGGCTCGGTCGCGCCTGGGCGGCCGTGCGCGAGGACGAGGTCGCGGCGCAAGCGACAGGCATCAACACGGTCAAGGTAAAACTAGCGGCGTTCGCGATCGGTGCGTCGACGTCTGGTGTCGCTGGTGTGTTCTTCGCCAGTCAGATCGGATCGATTACTCCCGACAACTTCGTCTTGAACAATTCGATTCTGATCGTGGCCTATGTCGTCTTCGGTGGCATGGGGTCGTTGCAGGGGGCGCTTGCCGGCGCGGCGATGCTGACGTGGCTTCCTGAGTTCTTGAAGTACCAGGTACCGCCCTCTGACAAGCTGATGTGGATCGGCGCCGTCGTGCTGTTAATGATGATCTTCCGCCCAGCCGGCCTCATCCCGGCGAGACGGCGCAAGGCCGAACTGTCCGGCCTCGACGCTCCGTCGAGTGCCGAGACCGTCGCGGTCGCGGCGTCGGAAGGGTTGTGAAGACGCGATGACGGCGCTCGATACCTCAGTCGTTTCGGGAGCAAACGACATCGTCTTTGACGTCGACGGCGTCACATTGCGCTTCGGTGGAGTGACGAGCCTGAACGCGGTCTCGCTCCAAATGCACAGAGGCGAGATCCTCGCAGTGATTGGCCCGAACGGCGCCGGCAAGACCTCGCTGTTCAACTCTCTGACGGGCGTTTATCGACCGCAGGAGGGCTCGATACTGGTCTCCGGTCGCGTCGGAGACCCGCTGGTCAGCGTGCTTGGCATGCCAACCCACAAGGTGAACCACCTGGGCGTGGCGCGAACGTTCCAGAACATCCGGCTCTTCCCGGCGTTGACCGCACTCGAGAACGTGAAGGTCGGTGTCGAGACACGACAGAAGTCCGGCCCGATAGCCGCAATGCTCGGCATGCCGTGGCAACGGCGTGAAGAGCGCGAGAGCACAGCGCGGGCGTATGCGTTGTTGCGACGGGTAGATCTCGCCGAGCGAGCCAACGACATCGCATCGTCGCTCGCGTACGGCGAGCAGCGACGACTCGAGATCGCGCGTGCGCTCGGAACCAGCCCTGGCGTTATCTTGCTTGACGAGCCCGCTGCCGGCACCAACCCGGTTGAGAAGCGCGAGCTGGCCAACCTGATCAAGAGCATCAACGTCGACGACGGAGTCGGCGTCCTGCTCATTGAGCACGACATGAAACTGGTGATGTCGGTCGCCGACCGCATCGTGGTGCTCAACTTCGGACAGAAGATTGCGGAGGGAACGCCCGAGCAGATTCAGCGAGATCCCGCCGTGGTCGCCGCATATCTTGGAACGTCGACGGAACAGGCCAAGGATCAGGCTGCACATCAACCCGAGGTACAACTGATCGAGATCGATACAGAGGAAGCAGGAGGTGAGCGTGAATGACGCTGCTCCAGGTCGATCAGATCGAGGTGCGCTACGGAAACATCCGCGCGCTGAAGGGGATCTCCTTCGAGGTTGGCGAGCGCGAGATCGTCGCGTTGCTCGGCGCCAACGGCGCAGGTAAGACCACAACGCAAAAGACCATTTCCGGAATGCTTCGGCCGACCTTCGGTTCGATCGTGTACGACGGTCAGCGCATCGACGGGATCGCTGCCCACGACCTCATCCGGCTCGGCATCTGTCACGTCCCTGAAGGGCGGCATGTCTTCCCCCGCATGACCGTCGCCGAAAACCTCGAGATGGGCGCCTTCCGCTTCAAGACCGTCGACCGGGGTGACCTCGAGCACGTTCTCGACCTGTTTCCGCGACTGCGCGAGCGGTTCAAGCAGCAGGCCGGCACACTTTCTGGGGGAGAGCAGCAAATGCTCGCTATTGGGCGAGCACTCATGGGCAAGCCGAGACTGCTGCTGCTCGACGAACCCTCGATGGGTCTCGCGCCGATCGTCGTCGCGCAGATCTTCGACATTGTCCGGCAGGTCAACAGCGACGGCGTCACCGTGCTGCTAGTCGAGCAGAACGCAGCTCAAGCATTGGCGCTCGCGAACCGTGGGTACGTGATGGAGACCGGCGAGATCGTGCTCACGGGAACCGGCGGCGAGCTCCTTGCCGATGACCGCGTGCGCGCCGCGTACCTCGGCGAAGAGATCGCGAGCTGACGCGATCGAAAAACGCGCTGGCTGCTACTCTCCGACGGTGCATCGCCGTGTGATCATCACCCCGCCGCCCCGCTCCTAGCAGGGCTCTGGCGCACCGCGTCCCGCCGCTGGTCGGACGCGCGCTCCCGGCTGGTTTAGGCCGGGCGACGCCGAGGCGCTTGGCCCTGCTCTCGCGACCATCCCATCTAGTCGCAGGAGCTGTCGTTGTCCAGTCGTGTGTCGTCGGGTGCCGTTTCCTTGATAGGGGCGGGCATCTTGTGGGGGACCGGTGGGATCACCGGTCGAGGGTTGACTGACGCCGCCCACTTGTCAGGGCTTGCCGTCGGCGCCTATCGCCTTGGGCTCGGCGGTGGGTTGCTCGTCGTGGTGTTACTCATTTCCGGTCGTCGTCCGCCGCGCGGCAGTGCGGGGTGGCAGCGAATAGCGGCGGTCGGCACGTTGGCGGCGGTGTACCAGGGCGCGTTCTTCAGCGCCGTCGCGCTGTCGTCGGTGAGCTTGTCGACGTTGGTTGCGATCGGATCCTCGCCGGTGTTCGTGCTGCTCTACGAGGCGTGCGCGCAGCGGCGCTGGCCATCTCGCCAGGTCGGCCTGGTGGTACTGCTCGCGATCATCGGCCTCGCCCTGCTGATCGGGTTGCCTGCGGATCGATCGGATCCTGGCAGGCAACTCGCTGCCGCCGGCCTCGCGGCGCTGTCAGGTGCGACGTTCGCAGCGTTCGTGCTACTCGGGCGCCGTCCGCTCGTGGGCGTCGACCATCGCACGGTGACCGGCTACGGGTTCCTACTCGGCGGCATCGAGCTCGCCGTCGTAGCAGCGCCACTGCAGGGGATGAGCTTCGACCCCACCGCGAAAACCTTCGGGCTGCTGGTTTTCCTTGCTGTCGTGCCGACGGCGCTTGCTTACACGTTGTTTTTTCATGGGCTGCCGTCGGTCACAGCCTCGAGTGCGACCGTGATCGCGCTCCTCGAACCGCTGACAGGCACCTTGTTGGCGATCGCGCTCCTGGGCGATCGACTCTCGCCCGCGGGAATCGTTGGGGGAGTGTTGCTTGCCGTGTCGATCACGGCCTCGATCCCGCGTGTCGACGCTGTGGTCGAACGGCCGGGCTAGCCACAAAAGCGAGCCCGGGCACTTTTGGCGCCGTCCAAGCCTTCCCCGGTCTTGGACGTTCTCTACTCGGTACCCGGGCTCGTCGGGAGACACCGTACCGAGGTCGCGAGGCTCACAGCAAAAGATCCTCGTGATTCGTCGAATCGATCTCGGCCGGTGATCTTCGCCTGCGATCGCTGATGCAGGTGGTGAATTATTCAGGTCAAGAGTCGGATGGGGGACACGAACAGTAGTGATGCGAGTTCAGTAGGTGACCATGCAGGGAGACATGTCGACATGAACGTCACGAAACGATGGCGGGACGTCGATTCGGTGCGGGTTAGTTGTCGCGTCTAGGGTGAAAAGAGACGACACGCCGGTCTTGGGGAGGTGCTTGATCTTTCTAGTCGAAGGGTCTCCACATCGCCGCCAAACCTCGCTACGCTCCGGGTTTCCGGGAGTAACTCGCGGTGAGGGTGCAGTCCAGGCGTACAGCAGTGACGGTTCGGGCACGGTTCGGTTACAGGTCTGGCACGGTTCGGGAACGCGTTCGCGAGAGCCGGGGGCAACGAGCTCGATGCGGCGCATGACGTCGTGGACGAGCACGTCGTTCTTAGGAGCAAAGCGTGACCCGATCTCACATCACGGTGCGAGCCGCCGGCGAGTCTGACGTCGCTGCCCTCGTCGTCCTGTGGGAAGAGCTCAAGCGGTACGGAGCTCTGAATCCCCGCCTAGCTGCGCTCACTGATGACCGCAAGATCGAAGAGCGAGTTCGCCGCCTGATCAGCCGCCCGACCAGTCGGATCCTGCTCGCCAGCATCGCCGATGAGCCGGTCGGAATGGCCATGCTGACCACCGTCCCGCTCGGCGCGTTGAACGAGACGGCGTGCGTGCAAGTCGAGTACACGGTCGTTGCCGAGGGATATCGCCGGCGCGGCGTTGGCCGGGCTTTGATGGGCGCTGCTGCTTGTTATGCCGAAGACATCGGAGCCGACCAGGTGACCGTCAGCGTCTCGCCGATGTCTCGCGAGGCCAATCGCTTCTACGCACAACTCGGCTTGACCCCGCTGTCGGTACGCCGCGTCGCCCCGGCATCGGCATTGCGACGCCGAATCGCGACGCTCGAGCACACCCCGAATCCTGAGCGCGCCACGAGGCGCCCGCTCGGCACCCGCACCACGCGAACCGCGATGCGCACCGCGCTGCGGCGGCTCGCGATCGCCGCGCCCGTCGCCGATCAGCCGCACGACGCCTGAGCTCGTCGGGCGTCTAGCCCTACTCGGCTGCCCTTGCTGTGGGCGCGGCGCGACCGTCAGACCCAATGCCTAGGATCACAGGCGTGACCCTCCATCAAGGCGCTGGCGAACGTCCTCGACTGCTGTTGATCGACGGCCATTCGGTCGCCTACAGAGCGTTCTACGCGCTGCCCGTCCAGAACTTTTCGACCACCACGGGTCAACCGACGAACGCGGTGTACGGCTTCACGTCGATGCTCATCAACGTGCTCCGTGACGAGAAGCCGAGTCACCTCGCCGTCGCATTCGACATCTCTCGGCAGAGTTTTCGCACCGAGACGTTCGCCGAGTACAAGGCGAACAGATCGGCAACCCCGAACGAGTTCAAGGGTCAGATCAGCCTGATCCAAGACGTCCTCACCGCACTCGCGATTCCCGTTGTCACTGCCGAGGGCTACGAGGCTGACGACGTCATCGCGACCTTGGCGACGCAAGCCGAAGACGCCGGCCTCGACGTGCTCATCTGCTCGGGTGATCGCGATGTATTTCAACTCGTCAGCGACCACGTGACCGTGCTGTACCCGCGTAAGGGCGTGTCCGACATGGCACGCATGACACCCGAGGCGGTCGAAGAGCGGTACGGCCTGACGCCCGTGCAATACGCCGACTTCGCAGCTCTACGTGGTGACCCCAGCGACAACCTCCCGAACATCCCCGGCGTTGGCGAGAAGACCGCGGCGAAATGGGTGCACGACTTCGGGTCGTTGACCAGCCTCGTCGATCGCGTAGACGAAGTTCCCGGCAAGGCCGGGGCTCTGCTGCGCGAGCACGTCGCGAGTGTGCTGCGAAATCGGCAACTCACCGAGCTCGTTCGCGAGGTGCCTTTGTCCGTCGGCCCGCTCGACCTGGAGCTCGGTCAATGGGATCGCGAAGCGGTTCACCGCATCTTCGACTCGTTGCAGTTCAAGGTGTTGCGTGAGCGTCTCTACGCGACGTTGTCTGCGCCCGAACCTGAGGCCGACGCAGGGTTCACGGTCGAGGGCGGCTTGCTCGGTCCCGACGAACTGCCGGCTTGGCTTAGTGAGCACACCGCACCGGGTGTTCGTGTCGGTGTTTCCGTTGCCGGTAGCTGGGGTCGCGGCACGGGCATCGTCACCGGGCTCGCGTTGGCGGCTGCTGACGGTGCGGGGGCCTATCTCGACCCCACTCAACTCACGGCGGCCGACGATCAAGCGCTCGCGGCGTGGTTGGCCGACCCAGAGCGACCCAAGGCTCTGCACGATGCGAAGGGCCCGATGCTTGCACTGGCTTCGCACGGGTGGCCTCTTGCCGGGCTGAGCAGCGACACCGCGCTTGCTGCGTATCTCGCGTTGCCTGGGCAGCGTTCGTTCGATCTGGGTGACCTTGCGCTGCGCTACCTGCATCGCGAACTGCGGGCCGACGACGCGAACGGCAGCAGCGGGCAGGCGCAACTATCGCTCGACGGTCTTGACGAAGATGGCGCGGCTATCAACGAGATTGTGCGTGCTCGTGCCGTGCTCGATCTGGCAACTGCACTCGACGTCGACCTCGACGAACGCGGCGCAACCAAACTCCTCACCGACGTCGAGTTGCCGCTCATCGGTGTGCTTGCGGGGCTCGAGCAAGTGGGCATCGCCACCGACCTCGATGTGCTTGCCGACCTGTCGAGTGAACTCGGTGCTGCAGTCAAGGTGGCCGAACAGGCCGCGTTCGCAGTCGTCGGTCGCGAGTTCAACCTGGGGTCACCTAAGCAACTCCAGCAGATCTTGTTCGACGAGCTAGGCCTGCCGAAGACGAAGCGCATCAAGACCGGCTACACAACCGACGCAGATGCGTTGCAGAGCCTTCTTCTTCAGACCGAGCACCCGCTACTCGAACATTTGTTGCACCACCGTGACGTGTCGCGGCTCAAGACCGTCGTCGACTCGTTGATTCCGATGATCGACGATCACGGCCGCGTGCACACCACGTTCAATCAACTGGTCGCGGCGACGGGCCGACTGTCATCCACCGATCCCAACCTTCAGAACATTCCGATCCGCACCGCCGAGGGTCGGCGCATCAGGCAGGCCTTCGTGGTCGGTGCGGGCTTCGAATCGCTGATGACCGCCGACTACAGCCAGATCGAGATGCGCATCATGGCCGACCTGTCCGGCGACGACGCACTCGTCGAGGCATTCAGCTCCGGATTCGATTTCCACGCGACGACGGCCGCGAGCGTTTTCGGCGTCCCTCTAGTCGATGTCGATGGCGTCTTGCGCAACCGGGTCAAGGCGATGAACTACGGGCTCGCGTACGGCTTGTCGGCGTACGGTCTGTCACAGCAGCTCGGCATCAGCGCCGACGAAGCGCGGGCCCTCATGGTCGAGTACTTCGAGCGTTTCGGGGGAGTGCGCGACTACCTCAGCCGGGTCGTCGCGCAGGCCCGCCAAGACGGGTACACCGAGACGATTCTCGGGCGCCGCCGCTACCTGCCCGATCTCAACAGCGACAACAGGCAACGCCGCGAAATGGCCGAGCGCATGGCGCTGAACGCTCCGATCCAGGGCAGCGCCGCCGACATCATCAAGGTCGCGATGCTCAACGTCGACCGCGCCTTGCGCGCTGCGGGGCTGAAGTCCCGGATGCTCCTCCAGGTCCACGACGAGTTGGTGTTCGAGCTAGCACCAGGCGAGAGCGCGGACGTCGAGGTGCTGGTGCGCCGCGAAATGGCCGGCGCCTACCCCCTCAAGGCACCGCTCGACGTCTCTGTCGGCGTAGGCCCGAACTGGGACGCTGCTGGCCACTGACGGCCACCAGCCGTCGCCACGGGCGAGAAGCGTCATGAACGTTGCGATCTTGTGCTGGTCGCGCGCGGGGCGCGCCGGTATCTTTTGCCCGTTACAACATCCGCAGACCAATCGGGGTGGGCGGATGTATCAAGCGGCGGACCTGGGGTCTCCTCACGATTGGTCGGAGAACCGACCGGTTGCAGGCACTTCGATCCACCTACCTGGGGAGACGCACGTGAGCACGAGATCCTTCCAACGTCTTGGTGTCGCTGGTCTTGCTGCGCTCACAGTGGTGGGCCTGCTGAGTGGCTGCGCGGCAAAGAAGAAGACCGCAAGCGCGTCGACAGCCGCAGCGTCGACAGCAGCAGCGTCGACAGCAGCTGCGGCGGCGGCGTCTGACACGTCCTCAAAGGTCGTGGCGACCGGCGGCGGCAAGTTCTGCCAGCAGGTTGCCGACACCGTGAACAACAACGTGGCCAAGGAGGCCGCGAGCGGCACGGGCGTCGACTCGATTAAGGCGAGCGTTCAGGAGTACCAGAGCATCAAGGCCGGCGTCCTCAAGTCGGCACCGGGCGCCATCAAGCCTGATCTGGTGACGCTGTTCGGGGCGCTCGACCAGTTCTACAGCGCGCTCGCGGCGAACAACTACGACTTCACCAAGATCGACCCGAGCGTCGAAGCACCGCTGGAGGCGCCCGCAGTAGTGACCGCAGAGCAGAACGTGGAGAACTACATGAAGAACACCTGCGGCATCGACCTCGGGGGCGGCGCGGCGTCGGCCGGTGCGGGCGATGCGGCCGCTGCGTCCGCGTCTGCGGCGCTCGCGTCTGCGCTGGCAAAGCTGACTGCGTCGCCGTCTAGCTGAGATCCAAGGTCCGAGCCCGGCGACGACCTAGCCGCCGGGCTTGTCGCAAACGAAGATCGCGGTGCCGGGGATCAGCCGGCCGCGTAAGGGCGACCAGCCGCCCCAGGTGCGCGGGTTGGCAGCTGGCCACTCCGGTTCGACGACGTCGTTCACCGTGAAGCCGGCCGCGACGATCTCTCGCACCCGGTCACCGAACGTGCGGTGGTGCTCGACGTAGGTTGCCCGCCCGTCGGCGTCCGACTCGACGTAAGGCGTGCGGTCGAAATACGACGAGCTGATCGTGAGTCCGCCCGGCCCGGGATCGTCGGGCAAAGCCCAGCGGATCGGATGGGTCACGGAGAAGACGAACCGACCGCCGGGTCGGAGCACGCGGTACACCTCGCTGAGCACGGCCGAAGAGTCGGCGACGAAGGGGAGCGCGCCGTAGGCGCTGCACGCGATGTCGATGGTCGCGTCGCGGATCGGGATGCGCTGGGCGTCGGCCTGCAAGAGACGGACGGCGCCAGTCGCGGCCTGGGCGTGGCTGAGCTGGCGCGCCGACAGGTCGAAGGCAACCGTCAAAGCGCCTTGTGTGGCGAGCCAACGGCCGCACGACGCGGCGCCACATCCGATCTCCAGCACCCGACGTCCGGCGAGCAAGGCGCTGGGGCCCAACAGCTGGGCGTCGGCCTCGTCGAGCCCTTCCGGACCCCAGATGAACCGCGCCTGGTCAAGGCCGCCGAGGAACTCGCCGTGCTCGGTTTGGTAGTCGTCGGCAGCGCCGTCCCACCAGCGCCGATTGGCCCGCGCGGTCTCGTCGGCGCCCACTGATCGGCGTCCGACATTGCTCGTTGCCTGCACCTGAGCCTGTGAATGAGCTCGCTGATCATGCAAGAAAGGGCGATCTGAGGCAGTCACACTCGCCCCCTTCTGCATGATCACGGTCCGGATTGACCGGTTCCCAGCGTGCCACGTAAGGTGGTCGGTGCGTGTGGGCCTGCGTGCGCCTCGGTATGGAGCAGGTTCGCGATCGCTTCGGTCGACCTCGGTAACCTCTCCCGCGCTTAACTGCCGCAGTGTGGCCGCCGGTACAGCGGCTGAAACGACGGGCCCGTGCGCGCCTGCCGACCTGTTGTCCGTGACCGGAGACCAATCCCCTTATGACAAGCAGCACCTACGTACGACCCGAGACCGTCCTCGGCGCCGCCCCGCACATCTCGCCGCAAGTGGCGGTCAATGACATCGGATCCTCCGAGGATTTCCTCGCCGCGATCGATGAGACGATCAAGTACTTCAACGACGGAGACATCGTCGACGGCACCATCGTGAAGGTCGACCGCGACGAAGTCCTGCTCGACATCGGCTACAAGACCGAGGGCGTCATTCCCTCGCGCGAGCTGTCCATCAAGCACGATGTCGACCCGAACGACATCGTCAAGGTCGGCGACCACATCGAGGCCCTGGTTCTCCAGAAGGAGGACAAGGAGGGTCGGCTGATCCTGTCCAAGAAGCGCGCACAGTACGAGCGCGCCTGGGGCACGATCGAGCAGATCAAGGAAAACGACGACATCGTCAAGGGCACCGTCATCGAGGTCGTCAAGGGCGGCCTGATCCTCGACATCGGCCTGCGCGGCTTCTTGCCGGCGTCCCTCGTCGAAATGCGTCGGGTCCGCGACCTCCAGCCCTACGTCGGCCGCGAGCTCGAGGCGAAGATCATCGAGCTCGACAAGAACCGCAACAACGTCGTGCTCTCCCGTCGTGCGTGGCTCGAGCAGACCCAGTCCGAGGTGCGGCAGACGTTCCTGACGACGCTGAAGAAGGGCCAGATCCGCAACGGCGTCGTCAGCTCGATCGTCAACTTCGGTGCGTTCGTCGACCTCGGCGGCGTCGACGGTCTCGTCCACGTGTCGGAGCTGTCGTGGAAGCACATCGACCACCCGAGCGAAGTGGTCGAGGTCGGTATGGAGGTCACGGTCGAAGTCTTGGACGTCGACATGGACCGTGAGCGCGTCTCGCTGTCGCTCAAGTCGACGCAGGAAGACCCCTGGCAGGCATTCGCCCGTACCCACGCGATCGGTCAGGTCGTGCCGGGCAAGGTCACCAAGCTGGTTCCGTTCGGCGCGTTCGTGCGGGTCGAAGAGGGCATCGAAGGACTCGTGCACATTTCGGAGCTGGCCGAGCGCCACGTCGAGATCCCCGAGCAAGTCGTGCAGGTCGGCGACGAGATCTTCGTGAAGGTCATCGACATCGATCTCGAGCGGCGTCGCATCAGCTTGTCGCTGAAGCAGGCGAACGAGAGCAGCGGCGACACCGCCGTTGCCGACACGCATTTCGACCCGACGCTGTACGGCATGGCGGCGAACTACGACGCCGAGGGCAACTACATCTACCCCGAGGGCTTCGACTCCGAGACCAACGAATGGTTGCCGGGTCACGAAGAGAAGCAGGCGGAGTGGGAACGGCAGTATGCCGAGGCCCGGGCGCGTTTCGAAGCGCACCAAAGCCAGATCGTCGAGGCGCAGAAGGCCGAGGCCGCTGCGGGCACGGAAGAAGACGGTACTGGCGCTGCCACCTCTGCCACGACCACCTCGTCGTCGACGCCCGTTCCCGAGGTCGCTGTGCAGACCGCTGTGGATGCCGTGGATGCCGAGCCCGAGGCGGCCGAGGGCAGCCTGGCCTCCGACGCCCAGCTAGAAGAGCTGCGACGGAAGCTGACGAGCGGCGAGAGCTGACCGTCTCCGCGAACCAATCCGGCGGGTCTCGCTTCGGCGAGGCCCGCCGTTTTTCCTGCCCTGTAAGCATTACCCTGCGGCCATGTCAGTCATAGCGCGGCGGGGTGTCGCGGGTGTTCTCGTCGCCCTCGTCCTCGCGTGCGTGACCGGCTGCATTACGAAGAAGTCGGGGACGCCATCCACGCCCGTCGTGAGTCACATCGCGGCTTCGACGTCTCCGCCGCCCGCGGTCGTGAGCCCGACCGCGTCGGTTGCTTCAAGTGGTCCGCCTTCGCCGTCGGCCCCGGTGCTGCCCGCCGGGTGCTCGCAGCTGCTTCCGTTGGGGACGTTGGAGAAGATTCTCGGCTTCGGGATACTCGGGCAGGTGAACTACTTGAAGGCGGCGCCGGTGCCGCAATCGGGACGCACCGGCCGAGTGACGTGTAGTTACGGTAATTCGACGGGTGAGATTCCAGTGTCGCCAACTGCCTCGCCGTCCGGGAAAGTAACGCCCTCGCCGACGCCCGCGCCGCTGTTGCAGATTTCCTACATCACCTATGTCGACGCGAAAACGGCCGCGTCTCGCGTGCAGACGACCGTCGAGGCTGACGGCGCTTCTGCTGTCGTGACCGATGTGACGGTCAACGGCAAGCCGGCGAATGTGCTGATTGGGTCGACGTCGAGCGAGCTGGTCATGAGCGACGGGGCGCGCACGATCGTCGTCGTCGCGTTGGCCACGGTGCTGTCGCCCGACAAGGCGCCCGCTGGCCTCGAATCCATCGCCGAGGCGATGCTGAAGTTCGGCCAGGCACCGGCGTCACCCTCGGCCGCGAGCACGGCGTGAGGCGACCATGCCGGCTCTGACCGTCGGACTCACGGGCGGCCTTGGGGCGGGCAAGAGCGTCGTGCTGGCGGAGTTCGTGGAGCGGGGTGCCCTCGGTATCGACGCCGACGACGTCGCGCGTGAGGTCGTGCTGCCGGGGACGATCGGGTTCGACCAGGTCGTGGCGACGTTCGGCTCCGAGGTCGTCGGCAGCGACGGTTGGCTCGACCGTGGACGTCTCGCGACGGTGGTTTTCGCGGACGCCGAGGAGCGGGCGCGTCTCGAAGCGATCGTGCATCCCCTGGTTCGGGCAGAAACCAGGCGGCGGATCGCGGCCGCGAGCCCTGACTCGATCGTCGTATACGCCGCGCCTTTGCTGGTCGAGCTGGACATGGCAGGGGAGTACGACGCCGTGGTGGTCGTGCAGGCGCCGGTGTCGCTGCGGCTCCAACGGGTGTTCGACAGCCGGGCGATGTCGGCGTCGGACGCCCTCGCGCGGATCGGCGTGCAGGCCACCGACGAGGAGCGCGCGGCGGTGGCGTGGAGGCTGATCGTGAACCGTGGCACGCTCGATGAGCTGCGCGACGAGGTCGACCGGGTATGGGCCGACTTGGAGTTGCTGCGGAACTGGCGAACCGAGCTGCCAGGCTGAAGTTCTGCGCTCACCGGCGCCGGTCGCTCCTGCTCGGCTGAACTGCCGCCCTGAACTTACGCGAGCGGAGTTACGCCGCCCGAATTACGCGGCACCCGTGAATTACGCGACCCCCCGGGCCGAGGCCCGGGGGGTCACATTGCAAGTGGCTCCCCGCCCACCGCCAACAGCCGAGGCCGTCAGCGAATGCTTCCCGGTCGCCCGGGGAGCGGCGGATCACTTCTTGCGAGACGAAACGTTAGGGGAGGAAATCATTACAGGGAAGCGAATTAGGCGAGAATCTTTGGCAACTGTGGCACCAACGAACGCTGTGAGTCACACCGGCCCCGGCCGTCGCACGGTAGAGCCAACTTCACACCTCGTGTGGTTGTTGGCCGGGGTGCGTTGGGCGGTTTCGGCAACCAGACCGGGTGTGAAGCTGCCAGCGATCGTGCAACCGTGGCGCGTGCATCGACGTCGAAAGGCCATGAGCGGACGGCGATGGGTGGCGGCGTGCGCGATCGCCTTCGCACTTGCGGGGTTGATGCTTACGGGGTGTGCGAGTCCCGGAGGAGGTGCGGGTGGGTCCGCTTCCGGTCTCAGTGGTGTGCACGTCTCGCAGGTCGCCAGCTCGTCGGCGTCCGGAGTGAGTGTTGGTGGTGTGGGCATCGTGACCGGCGTGGTGCGGGAGTACGGCGGCCCGCTCTTGCCCAACGGTCAAATGGCGGCCAACGGAACCCCAACCTCCGGTGTCACCGTCACCGCCACCCAGAACGGCAGGACGGCGGCGTCGGTGGTCACCGGCGCCGATGGCAACTATGGCTTCACCTTGCCGGCGGGCAGCTACGTCGTGACCGGCTGCGCCGCCGTGACGATCGTGGTGGTGGTCCGGGAGGTGGTGCACCAGGACCTGCGTTGCGACGTTCCGTGAAGGCCAGTGGCGCTGGCTGATTTTGCGCGCGCAGGAAAGTGTCGGGGCGACCACGTACGGTGTTCTCCGTGAGACCAGTCACCGATCTAGTGCGCAGCGTGGCACCGCTGCAGGTTGTCAGTGACTTCACGCCGTCCGGCGACCAGCCAGCCGCGATCGACGATCTGGAGCGCCGCATCAAGCGCGGCGATCGCGATGCCGTGCTGCTGGGCGCGACCGGTACGGGCAAGTCGGCGACGACCGCCTGGCTGGTCGAGCGTCTGCAGCGGCCGACCTTGGTGATGGCGCCCAACAAGACGCTGGCGGCCCAGCTGGCCAACGAGCTGCGCGAGATGTTGCCGAACAACGCGGTCGAGTACTTCGTGAGCTACTACGACTATTACCAGCCAGAGGCCTACATCCCGCAGACCGATACCTACATCGAGAAAGACTCCTCGATCAACGACGAGGTCGAGCGGTTGCGGCACTCGGCCACGAACAGTCTGCTGACGCGTCGCGACGTCGTCGTGGTGGCGAGCGTTTCGTGCATTTACGGTCTTGGCACGCCGCAGGAGTACGTCGACCGCATGGTCAGGCTCAAGGTGGGTCAAGAGATCGAGCGCGACAAGCTTCTTCGCAAGCTCGTCGAGATCCAGTACACCCGCAACGACGTCGCGTTCACCCGCGGCACATTTCGGGTGCGCGGCGACACGATCGAGATCATCCCGCAGTACGAAGAACTTGCGGTTCGTATCGAGATGTTCGGCGACGAGATCGAGCGGCTCTCCACCCTGCATCCGTTGACCGGTGAGCTTGTCACCGAAGACCAAGAGTTGTACGTGTTCCCCGCTTCGCACTATGTCGCCGGTCCCGAGCGGATGGAGCGCGCGATCGCCGGCATCGAGGCCGAACTCGAGCAGCGGCTCGCCGAGCTCGAGAAGCAGGGCAAGCTGCTTGAGTCACAACGCCTGCGCATGCGCACGACATACGACCTCGAGATGATGCGGCAGGTCGGCAGCTGCTCGGGTATCGAGAACTACAGCCGGCACATCGACGGCCGCGAAGCCGGTACCGCGCCGAACACGTTGCTCGACTACTTCCCTGAAGACTTCCTGCTCGTGATCGACGAGTCGCACGTGACCGTTCCTCAGATCGGCGGCATGTACGAAGGCGACATGTCGCGCAAGCGCAACCTCGTCGACCACGGCTTCCGATTGCCGAGTGCGATGGACAACCGCCCGCTGCGCTGGGAAGAGTTCGTCGACCGTATCGGCCAAACCGTCTATCTCTCCGCAACGCCAGGCCCGTATGAACTCGGCCGAGTGCAGGGCGACGTCGTCGAGCAGGTGATCCGCCCGACAGGGCTGGTCGACCCCGAGATTGTCGTCAAGCCCAGCAAGGGGCAGATCGACGACTTGGTCCACGAGATCCGGCTGCGGGCCGAGCGCAACGAACGCGTGCTTGTCACGACGTTGACGAAGAAGATGTCAGAAGACCTCACCGACTATCTGCTCGAGCTCGGCATCCGGGTGCGGTACCTGCACAGCGAGGTCGACACATTGCGCCGAGTCGAGTTGCTGCGCGAGCTGCGCCTCGGTGAGTTCGACGTGTTGGTCGGCATCAACCTGCTGCGGGAAGGCCTCGACCTCCCCGAGGTGTCGTTGGTGTCGATCCTCGACGCAGACAAAGAAGGGTTCTTGCGGTCGGGCACCTCGCTGATCCAGACGATCGGTCGCGCCGCGCGCAACGTGTCGGGGCAGGTGCACATGTACGCCGACACGGTCACGGCTTCCATGGCGCACGCGATCGACGAGACCAACCGCAGGCGGGCCAAGCAGGTCGCCTACAACGTCGAGCGCGGCATCGATCCGCAGCCGTTGCGCAAGAAGATTGCCGACATCCTCGACTCGATAGTTCGCGAAGACGTCGACACCCAAGCCCTGATCGGTGGCGGCGGTCGGCAGATGAGCCGCGGGAAAGCGCCGGTGCCGGGGTTGTCGTCGCGAACGGCTGGCATCCACGCCCGCGAGCTCGCAGGTATGCCGCGCGAGGAGCTCGGGGAGCTCATCGCCCAGCTGACCGAGCAGATGCACACGGCGGCCACCGAGCTCCACTTCGAGTTGGCCGCCCGGTTACGTGACGAGATTCGGGAGCTGAAGAAGGAGCTTCGCGGGATGGAAGCCGCCGGCGTCCGCTGACCGTGCTCGGATTCCCGCCCGCGCGCACCCGGCGCTCCGCGACCGGCAAAGTGGCTGCGGCAACAAATCATGTTGAAATCGGCCGTCCGTCGGTATCGTCGGCTCGCTAGATCCCACAGGTAGCTGACCGGTCTTCGTTTGGGGTGTCACATGAGCGCCGATCGCGGTAAGGCTGGCAAAGGGCGCGCAGGGAAGTTCTTCGTGGTGACGCTTCTTGTTGCCGCAGCAGCAGGAGCCACTAGCCATCCGGTGCCACGTCGCCTCGCACGCACCGCAGTCGATTACGGCCGGGCCTGGTCGAAGCGCCAGCTCGATCGCTCGCTGCAAGCGCCGGTCATCAAGTCGCAGGGCGAGCGTTGGCGCGCCATGCACCCAGACTCATAGGGCCCGTTCGTGAAGTACGTGCTGATCTATGAATCGCCCGCCGACATGGACCTAGAAAAGCTGCGCGCAGTTTTCCCCGACCACCGCGCGCGATGGGCTGTGTTCCAAGAGCAGCGAACCCTCCTGCTGATCGGCCCGTACGCCGATCGCGCCGGTGCCCTTGCGGTGTTCACGACCCAAGAAGCTGCCGAGGAATTTGCCGCCACCGACCCGTTCGTGCTGAACGGCCTGGTCGCCAAGTGGGAGATCAAGCCGTGGGCCGAGGCACTCCTCGAACCCCTCTGAGGCCATGGGCGGCGATAGCGTGTGGCTGTGCCGCGACGCCGAACCCCTCAGTGGTACCGCCTCGGCGGCGCGCTCTGGGCCGTTGTGGCGGCGTTGTACTGGATCGCCGAGATCGTTCAGCCGAAGCCCTTGCACCTTGCCCTGGGCATCTTGTTCACGTGTGTCGCTGTCATCTACTTCGTCGGCGCCAAGGAGTTAGCGCGTCGTTCGGCCGCGCGACTAGCTAGCCGCTGGCAACTGCCCGACGAGTAGCCGCACTGAGCAGCGTTGAACGCGCGCATGAAGGTGGAAGCCCGTGGACGCTCTCTTGGGCGTCCTGGGGCTTCCAAGTCGGCCGCATGATCCCTTGAGCTACCAGCCGCGTGCGCGCCACTCGCCTAGGTGCGGACGCTCCACACCTAATGTCGTGTCGGCGCCGTGTCCGGGGTACACCCACGTCGCGTCGGGCAGCACGCCGAACACCTTCGTTTCGAGGTCGTTCATCAGCGACGTGAAGTCGGCGACGTTCTTGCGCGTATTTCCGGGACCGCCAGGGAAAAGCGAGTCCCCCGTGAAGATGTGCGGCGTAGGTGAGTCCCAGTCATACACAAGAGCGATGCTGCCCGGTGTGTGGCCCTTCAAGTGGATGACCTTCACCTGAACGTTCCCGACGCCGAGCACATCGCCGTCCGCCACTGTTTCTGTCATTGGAATCGGTAAGCCAGGTGCGTCGAGCGCATGCGCGATCACGGCGGGCCCGGTGACTCCGACGACGGCTTCGAGACCTTGCCAGTGGTCGGGATGCCGATGGGTCGTGACGACGCTGACGAGCATTCCGTCGCCGCGCTCGGTCAACAGCCGATCGGGTTCGGCGGCGGCGTCGATGAGCATCGTGTCGCCGGTCGCCGTGCACCGCAGGAGGTAGGCGTTGTTGTCGTACGGCCCGACCGCGACCTTGGTGATCCGCAACCCGGGCAGGTCGCGCACCGCGACGGGACCGCCGACCTTGACGTCACCTGTGTAGGCATCCATGGCGACATTGTGCACTCGATAAGCGTTCGCGCCTGATCGGGCCCGTCCGCCACAATCGCGGTATGGGCCACCTCTCACTCGAGCAGCTGATGGAGGGGCTTGACCACGTTCGGGCGGCGCCGCCCACCCATGGCGAACTTGTGGCGATCGTGTCCCGCCCGGCGCCAGGGGAGCGGGAGGCTCTGACCGAGGCGACGCTCGATCACGTCGTGGGGCTGGTCGGCGACAACTGGCTCGCGCGTGGGAGCAAGGACGGGCCAGCCGTCATCGACTCGCAGGTCACCGTCATGAACGTGCGTGCCGCCGAGCTCGTCGCTGACGGGACAGAGCGACTGCCGCTGGCGGGTGATCAGCTGTACCTCGACCTCGACCTCAGTGTTGACAACCTTCCCGCGGGAAGCCTGATCCGGGTGGGGCACGCGGTGCTAGAGGTGAGCGACAGGCCGCACCTTGGCTGCGCCAAGTTCCTTGAACGCTTCGGGGAGGAGGCCATGCGGCTCGTGAACTCGCGCGTCGGTCGCGAGCTACGGCTGCGCGGAGCGAACACCCGGGTCGTCGTTCCGGGGGTGATCCGCGTCGGCGACATCGTCACGCGGGAGGCACCCCCGCAGGTGCTCTGACAAGGCGGAATCGGCCGCGGGTGTCCGCTGTTGAGTCGTCTGCCGAGCGGTATACGGAACGGGCTCGAACCGCTCCCAATTTCGAGCGCCGGCGTTTCTGTCGGACCCCGCACCTACGATGGACCGAGCCCGGTGGTTTCTGGGTTCGGGTCTGGGTTGAGCGGGTCCGCGACGAGTCGAGGGGATGGGTCAGCCGCGTCATGGTCGATCGTCTGGTGATCCGCGGCGCCCGCGAGCACAACCTCAAGGACGTGTCGCTCGACCTGCCGCGCGACGCCTTGATCGTCTTCACCGGCCTGTCGGGCTCGGGGAAATCGAGCCTCGCGTTCGACACGATCTTCGCCGAGGGGCAGCGTCGCTACGTCGAGTCGCTGTCGGCGTATGCCCGGCAGTTCCTCGGCCAGATGGACAAGCCCGACGTCGACTTCATCGAAGGGCTCTCGCCGGCCGTATCGATCGACCAGAAGTCGACATCGCGAAACCCACGGTCGACCGTTGGCACGATCACCGAGGTCTACGACTACCTCCGCTTGCTCTACGCCCGCATCGGGCACCCGCACTGTCCGGTGTGCGGGCGGCCAATCTCACGGCAGACCCCGCAACAGATCGTCGACCGCATTCTCGAACTCGACGAGGGCAGTCGTTTCCAGGTCCTCGCGCCGCTGATTCGTGGTCGCAAGGGCGAGTACGCCGATCTCTTCGGCGACCTCCAGACGAAGGGGTTCGCGCGAGTCCGGGTCGATGGCGTCGTCTACCCGCTGACCGAGCCGCCGACGTTGAAGAAGCAGGAAAAGCACACGATCGAGGTGGTCGTCGACCGTCTCGCGGTGAAGGAGTCCGCGAAGCGCCGGCTCACCGATTCGGTCGAGACTGCTCTAAAACTCGCCGGCGGACTGCTGACGCTCGAGTTCATCGACCTACCCGACGACGATCCGCAGCGCGAGCGGGTGTTCTCCGAGCACCTGGCGTGCACCTACGACGACCTGTCGTTCGAAGAGCTCGAGCCGCGCTCGTTCTCGTTCAACTCACCGTTCGGTGCCTGCACTGAATGCACGGGCCTCGGCACCAAGCTCGAGGTCGATCCCGACCTGATCATTGCCGACGGCAGCTTGTCGATCGCGAAGGGCGCGATCGCACCCTGGTCGGGTGGTCATGGCACCGACTACTTCGCGCGACTGCTCGATTCGCTCGCCGACACGATGGGCTTCAGCACGTCGACGCCGTGGAACAAGCTGTCTCTCAAGGTGCGTAGGGCCGTTCTGTATGGCTACGACGAACAGGTCCACGTCCGCTACAAGAACCGCTACAACCGCGAGCGTTCGTACTACACGACCTACGAAGGCGTCATCCCGTTCATCGAGCGCCGGCACTCCGAGGTCGAGAGCGAATACAGCAGGGAGAAGTTCGAGGGGTACATGCGTGAGGTGCCATGCCCCGAATGTCACGGCAAACGACTGAAGCCGGTCTCGCTCGCAGTGACTCTCGACGACAAATCCATAGCGGACGTCGCCGCGTTGCCGATCGGCGAATGCGCGACCTTCCTACGCGGTCTCGAACTTTCCCCGCGAGAGAAGCAGATTGCCGAGCGGTTGCTCAAGGAAGTCAACTCCCGCTTGGGATTCTTGCTCGACGTCGGCCTGCACTACCTATCGCTCGATCGCGCGGCCGGCACCCTCGCGGGTGGCGAGGCGCAACGCATCAGGTTGGCCACGCAAATCGGGTCGGGGCTCGTCGGCGTCCTGTATGTGCTTGACGAACCGAGCATCGGATTGCACCAGCGCGACAATCATCGCCTCATCGACACATTGGTGCGACTGCGCGATCTCGGCAACACCCTGATCGTCGTCGAGCACGACGAAGACACCATTCGCACCGCCGACTGGGTCGTCGACATCGGGCCTGGCGCGGGCGAGCACGGCGGGCAAGTCGTCGTGTCGGGTTCGCTCAAGGATTTGCTTGCCAGCAAGGATTCTTTGACCGGCGCGTACTTGTCTGGCCGACGCAAGATTGACGTGCCGGCGATGCGCCGGCCAACGAATCCGAAGCGGGTTCTCACGGTGAAGGGCGCGCGCGAGCACAACCTGCGCGACGTCGACGTCAGCTTCCCCCTCGGCTGCTTTATCGCCGTCACCGGTGTTTCGGGTTCGGGTAAGTCAACGTTGGTGAACGACATTCTGTACGCAGCGTTGGCGCGAGAGCTCTACGGCGCGAAGACCGTGCCCGGCAGGCACCTTCGCATCACCGGTCTCGACCAGGTCGACAAAGCGATCCACGTCGACCAGAGCCCGATCGGTCGCACGCCGCGCTCGAACGCAGCGACCTACACCGGGGTATTCGACAACATCCGCAAGCTCTTCGCCGAGACCACCGAGGCGAAAATTCGCGGCTACCTGCAAGGCCGGTTCTCGTTCAACGTCAAGGGGGGCCGCTGTGAGGCATGCGCGGGCGACGGCACCATAAAGATCGAGATGAACTTCCTGCCCGATGTGTATGTGCCGTGCGAGGTTTGTCACGGCGCGCGCTACAACCGTGAGACGCTCGACGTGCACTTCAAGGGCAAGACAATCGCCGACGTTCTCGACATGCCGATCGAGGAAGCCGCCGAGTTCTTCGCCGCGATCCCAGCGATCGCGCGGCATCTCGTCACACTGGTCGAGGTTGGCCTTGGATATGTGCGGCTCGGTCAGCCGGCGCCGACGCTCTCGGGGGGTGAGGCGCAACGCGTCAAGCTCGCGTCGGAGCTTCAGAAGCGGTCGACCGGTCGCACGGTCTACGTCCTCGATGAGCCCACAACAGGGCTGCATTTCGAGGACGTTCGCAAACTGCTCGGCGTCTTGCAATCTCTTGTCGACAAGGGGAACACCGTCGTCGTCATCGAGCACAACCTCGACGTCGTGAAGACCGCCGATTGGGTCATCGACATGGGCCCCGAGGGCGGGTCGGGTGGCGGTCTCGTGGTCGCTGAAGGAACCCCCGAGCAACTCGCAGGCAGCGAAGAAAGCCACACCGGGGTATTCCTCCGGCACCTGCTTGATGCCCAGCCGCCACCTGTGGCGCCAGCCACTCGCCGTCCCCGGAAAGCAACTGCTGCGCGGGCCTGACTGAGACCCGCTTTCGCGGACGTCGATTTGTCGGCGTCGTCGGTAGGCTGGATGTCGTGGTAGACCCCGCGAGTTATCGGCCCGCGACGGGTTCGATTCCCGAGTCGCCGGGCGTGTATCGCTTTCGCGATCCGCAAGACCGGGTCGTCTATGTGGGCAAAGCCAAGAACCTGCGATCACGGCTGAACTCGTACTTCACCGACATTGACGCGTTGCATCCGCGCACCCAGAGCATGGTGTGGTCGGCGAGCCGGGTCGACTGGACCGTCGTAGCGACGGAGGTCGAGGCTCTCCAGCTCGAGTACAACTGGATAAAGGAGTTCGACCCGCGCTTCAACGTGAAGTACCGCGACGACAAGAGCTATCCCTACCTGGCCGTGACACTGTCCGAAGACGTCCCCCGTTCGATGGTGATGCGGGGCGCGAAGCGAAAGGGCGTCCGGTATTTCGGCCCCTACTCGCATGCCTGGGCGATCCGCGAGACCCTCGACCTGCTCTTGCGGGTGTTCCCGATGCGCACCTGCTCGAACGGCGTCTACCGGCGGGCCGAGCAAACCGGCCGGCCGTGCCTGCTGGGGCACATCGGGAAATGCGCCGCGCCTTGCGTCGGGTGGGTGTCGATCGAGGAGCATCGGGGGATCGTCGAGGACTTCTGCGACTTCATGGCGGGCCATCCCGACGCCTATCTCAAGCGGCTCGAACGCGAGATGAAGCAAGCCGCGGCCGAGCAGGAGTACGAACGCGCGGCCCGGCTTCGCGACAACGCGGCGGCGCTGCGGCGGGCGATGGAGAAGCAAACAGTCGTCCTCGCCGATGCGACCGACGCCGACGTCGTCGCGTTCGCGGAAGATCAGCTCGAAGCTGCTGTGCAGGTGTTCTTCGTTCGCGGCGGCCGGGTACGCGGCCAGCGCGGCTGGGTTGTCGAGAAGGTCGAGGACGTCACGACGGCCGACCTTGTCGAGCATTTCGTCACACAGCTCTACGGCGAGGTCGACGAACTGGTCGGTGCTGCGGCCGATGTGCCGCGCGAAGTGTTGGTGCCCGAGCTCCCGACCGATCTCGATGCCGTCACCCAATGGCTGTGCGAGCGACGGGGTTCGCGGGTCGACTTCCGAGTGCCGCAGCGTGGTGACAAGCGTGCGCTGATGGAGACTGTCGCGCGAAACGCGGCCCAAGCTTTAATGCTGCATAAGAGCCGCCGGGCGGGCGATCTGACGGCCCGCGGTCGGGCCTTGCAAGAGATCCAGGACGCGCTCCAGCTCGACGAGGCACCGCTACGCATCGAGTGCTACGACGTCTCCAACCTGCAAGGCACCGATGTCGTCGCGTCGATGGTCGTGTTCGAAGACGGGCTCGCTCGCAAGTCCGAGTACCGCCGCTTCGCAATCACCTCCGTCGGCAGCGGCGCGCTGCCGCCCGATCTCGAGCCGCATGCCGAACCGGCGTCGGTCGATCAAGCCGCGACGGCGATGCGAGGGGACGCGACCGACGCGTCGATCGATCGGGCAACCGCGAATGACGTGGCCGCGATCTACGAAGTCATCACCCGCCGGTTCCGCCGCTACCTCGACGAGCGAGCCGCGAGCGACCTTCAGATGGATGAGCTGCCGGAGCCCGATCCTGACGGCGGTCCCGTCGGCCGGATGATCGACCCTGATACAGGCAAGCCGCGCAAGTTCGCGTACACCCCGAACCTCGTCGTCGTCGACGGTGGGCAACCCCAGGTCGCCGCCGCCCAACGCGCACTCGACGACCTCGGCATCGACGACATCGCCCTGGTCGGCTTGGCCAAGCGGCTCGAAGAGGTGTGGCGGCCGGGGGTCGCCGATCCGGTCATCCTGCCGCGCAGTAGCGAGGGTTTGTATCTGCTGCAACGCGTTCGCGACGAAGCCCACCGGTTCGCGATCACCTATCACCGCGCGAAGCGGTCGAAGTCGATGACCCGCAGCGCGCTCGAAGGAATACCCGGCCTGGGTTCGACACGAAGGGCCGCGCTGCTGCGACACTTCGGATCGGTGAAGCGGGTGCGCGCGGCGACGGTCGACGAACTCGCAGAGGTCGATGGCATCGGGCGATCGACTGCCGAACTCGTGCACGCCGCGCTAGCCGGCAAGGGGACGATCGCGTGAGCATCCAGGCCGCGCCGGAACAAGACGCGCTGCAGCTCGTCGTCCTCACCGGGCTGTCCGGTGCTGGTCGCAGCACGGCGGCTAAGTGCCTCGAGGATCTCGGCTGGTTCGTCGTCGACAACCTGCCTCCGGGTCTGCTCGACACGATGGTCGAACTCGGCACCCGAAGTGGCGGCGCGATTACCAAAATCGCGGCAGTGGTCGACGTCCGCAGTCGTGGCTTTACGTCTGACTTGCAGAGCGCGCTGTCGTCGCTGGAACGGCGTGGCGCCGAGCCACAAGTGCTGTTTCTCGAGGCGTCGGACGACGAATTGGTGCGGCGGTTCGAAAACGTTCGCCGTCCACACCCCCTGCAAGGCGATGGCCGGCTGATCGACGGCATCCTGCGCGAGCGCGAACTGTTGCGCGACGTGCGCGGCGAGGCGGGTCTGGTGCTCGACACCACCCGGCTGAACGTCCACGAGCTGCGGGCCAAGATCGTCGCGGCGTTCGCCGACGCCGGTGAGCCCGTGCTGCGCGCCGCCGTCGTGTCGTTCGGCTACAAGTACGGGCTGCCGGTCGACGCCGATCTCGTCATCGACTGCCGGTTCTTGCCCAACCCGCATTGGGTCCCCGAGCTGCAGCCGCTCACAGGGCGCGACCCCGCCGTGCGCGACTACGTGATGAGCCGGCCCGGCGCGCAGGAGTTCGTCGACCTTTACTCCAAGCTGTTGGCGATCCTCGTCGACGGATACCAGCGCGAGGGCAAGCGGTTCCTGACCCTCGCAGTCGGCTGCACCGGCGGCAAACACCGCAGCGTGACCATTGCCGAGCAGCTCGCGGCCCGGCTCCAGGCGTTGCGCCCGGATCACGCGAGCCGCTACGCGGGTGAGCTGCGCGATCCGATCGAGGTACAAGTAACTCACCGTGATCTGGGTCGAGAGTGACGCCGCAACCGGGTGACGCGCCCGGTGTCGTGATCGCGGGCGAGCCCTCCGGCGTCCGGCTCGGCGATATTCGAGCGGTGTTGCCACCGGTGCCGCCCGGGCGCGGACCCAGAGTCGTCGCACTCGGCGGCGGGCACGGGCTCGCGGCCTCGCTGTCGGCGCTGCGTCGGGTCACCGACGCGCTGACGGCCGTCGTCACGGTGTCGGACGACGGCGGTTCGAGTGGCCGGTTGCGCCGCGAGTTCGGCGGCCTGCCACCCGGTGACCTGCGCAAAGCCCTCGCCGCACTGTGTGGCGACGATCCGTGGGGGCGCATCTGGGCGGAGGTCGTGCAGTTCCGGTTCGACAGCGACGGCGAGCTCAACGATCACGCGCTCGGCAACCTGCTCATCGTCGGCATCAGCGAACTGCTCGGCGACGAGGTCGCCGCGCTCGAGCTGGTCGGCCGGCTGTTGCGGGCGAACGGCCGGGTGCTGCCGATGTCGGTCGTGCCACTCGACATCGAGGCGCAGGTCGCCGGGTTCGATCCCGCCGACCCGTCAGCCATACGAACCGTGCGCGGCCAGGTCGAAGTCGCGACAGCGAAAGGTCGAGTGGTGTCGGTGGCGCTAGTGCCTGCCGACCCGCCGGCGTGTCCAGAAGCCGTCACCGCGATCCTCGACGCCGACTGGATCGTGTTGGGGCCTGGATCGTGGTTTTCAAGCGTCCTGCCACACCTGCTGGTGCCCGAACTGGCCAAGGCGCTGATCGCGACCGACGCGCGCAAGGTGGTCGCGCTCAACCTCGCGCCCCAGCCGGGGGAGACCGCCGACTTCTCTCCTGAGGCACACCTCGACGTGTTGGCGGCCCATGCACCTGGCCTTCGGGTCGATGTGGTGCTCGCCGACCAGAGGGTTGTTGCCAAGGCCGATACGTTGCGATCAGCGGCTGCGGAGTTAGGGGGCCGGTTGGTGTTGGCACCCGTCGCGATGAGCGACGGAAGCCCGCGCCACGACCCCGAACTGCTCGCGGCTGCATATGCGGGGATCTTCGAGATCGACTGACGTTCGAAAGCAACTGAGGGGAACAACGATGGCGATGACCTCGGCGGTCAAGGACGAGTTGTCGCGGTTGACGGTCACAAAGTCATGCTGCCGCAAGGCCGAGACGTCGGCACTGCTTCGCTTCGCCGGGGGACTGCACCTCGTCGGCGGCCATGTGGTCGTCGAGGCCGAACTCGACACCGGATCCTCGGCGCGGCGGCTGCGCAAGGACATCGCCGAGCTCTATGGCCACGGTTCCGACATCGCGGTGGTGGCGCCCGGCGGGTTGCGCAAGGGCAGTCGGTACGTGGTGCGGGTCGTGAAGGACGGCGATCTGCTGGCGAAGCAGACCGGGTTGCTCGATGGTCGCGGTCGGCCTATCCGCGGGTTGCCGCCGCAGGTCGTGTCGGGCGGCGTGTGCGACGCAGAGGCGGCCTGGCGGGGTGCTTTTCTCGCCCACGGGTCGCTTACCGAGCCCGGCAGATCGTCGGCGCTCGAGGTGACCTGCCCAGGCCCCGAGGCGGCGCTGGCGCTGGTCGGAGCTGCCCGGCGCCTCGGCGTCCAGGCAAAGGCTCGTGAGGTTCGCGGGGTCGATCGGGTGGTGATCCGCGACGGTGACGCGATCGGCGCCCTGCTCACCAGGCTGGGCGCGCACGACAGCGTGCTGGCCTGGGAGGAGCGGCGGGTGCGGCGCGAGGTCAGGGCGGCGGCGAATCGGCTCGCCAACTTCGACGACGCGAACCTGCGACGCTCGGCCCGAGCAGCGGTTGCAGCCGGCGCCCGGGTGAAGCGGGCGCTCGAACTGCTCGGCGAAGAGGCGCCCGACCATCTGGTCGCGGCCGGGCATCTGCGGATCGAACACGCCCAGGCGTCGCTCGAGGAGCTAGGCGCGCTCGCCGACCCGCCGATGACCAAGGACGCCGTGGCCGGCCGCATCAGGCGGCTGCTGGCGATGGCCGACAAGCGCGCGAGCGACCTCGGTCAGCCCGGCACAGAGGCGGGTCTGACCCCCGACATGCTGGTCCCCTGACCCGACGCTGACCAGACGCTGACCGGACGGCGCAGAGTGGCCGTCATCGGGACCGTTACCGGGGAATCCGGTGCAAAGCGCCTGGTGGCGATCGGTTAGTCTCAGGTTGCAGAGGATCTTTCTCGAATGAGGAGCTCAGTCGTGACTATTCGTGTCGGCGTCAACGGTTTCGGCCGCATCGGACGCAACTTCTACCGGGCCATCGCCGCCTCCCATGGCAGCAACGTCGAGATCGTCGCCGTCAACGACCTCACAGACACCAAGACCTTGGCGCACCTGCTGAAATACGACACCGTGCTCGGCACGTTCGCCGGTGAGGTCAGCTTCGGCGAAGGCTCGATCACGGTCGACGGCAAAGAGATCAAGGTGCTGTCGCAGCGCGACCCCGCACTCCTCCCGTGGGGCGAGCTTGGCGTCGACATCGTCATCGAGTCGACCGGCCACTTCACCGACGCCGACAAGGCCAAGGCGCACATCGCCGCAGGCGCCAAGAAAGTCATCATCTCCGCGCCGGCGAAGGGCGAAGACATCACGTTCGTTCTCGGCGTGAACGACGACAGCTACGACCCCGCGGTCCACCACATCATCAGCAACGCCTCGTGCACGACGAACTGCGTCGCGCCACTCGCGAAAGTGCTGCAAGACAGCTTCGGCATCGTCAAAGGCTTCATGACGACGATCCACGCGTACACCAACGACCAGGTGATCCTCGACTTCCCGCACAAGGACCTGCGTCGGGCGCGGGCCGCAGCGCAGAACATCATCCCGACCACGACCGGGGCCGCGAAGGCCGTCGCGCTCGTGCTCCCCGAGCTCAAGGGCAAGCTCGACGGTTTCGCGCTGCGGGTGCCGGTTCCTGACGGTTCGATCACCGACCTGGTCGTCGAGCTCGAGCGCGAAGTGACCCGCGACGAGGTCAACGCGGCGTACAAAGCTGCCGCCGAAGGGCCCCTCAAGGGATACCTCGTCTACACCGAAGACGAAATTGTGTCCTCCGACATCGTGGGCACACCGGCGTCGTGCACCTTCGACTCCAAGCTCACCATGGTGAGCGGCAAGACCGTCAAGGTGCTGGGGTGGTACGACAACGAGTGGGGGTACTCCAGTCGACTCGCTGATCTCACTGCGCTCGTCGCGTCACGACTCGGCTAGGGGCTGCGCCGATGCGTAGTGTCGACGACCTCGAGGTCGCCGGCCGGACAGTGCTTGTCCGAGCCGACCTCAACGTCCCGCTTGATACCAGCGGTGGCCAGCCCGTGATCACCGACGACAAGCGCATTCAGGCGAGCGTTCCCACCATCCGTGATCTTGTGGGTCGCGGGGCCAGGGTCGTCGTGATGGCTCACCTTGGCCGCCCGAAGGGCGAGATCAAGCCCGAGTTGTCGTTGCGTCCGGCCGCGCTCCGGCTGGCGGAACTCCTCGGCCAGCCGGTCGGCTTTCCCGACGACGCTAGTGGTGGCGATAGGGGCATCGCAGGTGCGGCCGCGCAGGCAGCGGTCGCGGCGACTTCGCAAGGCGGAGTCGTGCTGCTCGAGAACCTGCGCTTCGAAGTAGCAGAAACCAGTAAGGACGACGCGGAGCGGGCAGTTTTCGCAGGCCAACTCGCCGCCCTGGCTGGCGAGGGCGGGTCGTACGTCGGTGATGGGTTCGGCGCCGTGCACCGCAAGCACGCCAGCGTGTACGACCTGCCGCAGCTCCTGCCGCACGCGGCCGGGGGCCTGGTGCTGGCCGAAGTGTCGGTGTTGCGCAGGCTGACCGACGACCTCGTTCGGCCCTACGTGGTCGTGCTCGGCGGCGCCAAGGTCTCCGACAAGCTGGGCGTCATCGCGAACCTGCTCGACAAGGTCGACCGCCTTCTGATCGGCGGCGGCATGGCCTACACGTTTCTGGCCGCGCAGGGTTACGAGGTCGGCAAGTCGCTCCTCGAGGCCGATCAACTCGACATCGTCCGCGGCTTCCTCGCCGAGGCCGACAAGCGCTTTGTCGACCTGGTACTGCCAGTCGACATCGTGGCCGCGACTCACTTTTCCGCCGATGCCGAGCACATCGTCGTCCCGGCCGATCAGATTCCGGCCGATCGCGAGGGTCTCGACATCGGCCCGCAGACGCGTGCCCTGTTTGCATCGAAACTTGCCGACGCGCGCACCGTCTTCTGGAACGGCCCGATGGGGGTCTTCGAGTTCGACGCGTTCGCGGCGGGCACGAAGGCACTCGCCATGGCGTTGGTCGGGGTCGACGGATTGACGGTCGTCGGCGGCGGCGATTCGGCTGCAGCTGTGCGCAAACTCGGGTTCGAGGAAAGCGACTTCGGCCACGTCTCGACCGGTGGCGGCGCGAGCCTTGAGTACCTCGAGGGCAAGACGCTGCCCGGCCTTCAGGTTCTGGAGGACTGAGGGTGGCAGCCCGGGGATCGGGCCGTAAGCCGTTGATCGCCGGTAACTGGAAGATGAACCTCAATCACCTCGAGGCGATCGGTCTCGTGCAGAAGCTGGCGTTCTCACTGTCAGACCACGACTACGACGAGGTCGACGTCGCAGTGCTCCCGCCGTTCGTCGACTTGCGCAGCGTGCAGACACTTGTCGACGGTGACCGGCTACGGCTCCTCTACGGCGCGCAGGACGTCTCGGCGCACCCCTCCGGGGCGTATACCGGCGAGATCTCGGCGTCGATGCTCGCCAAGCTGGGTTGCACGTTCGTGGTCGTCGGTCACTCCGAGCGCCGCCAGTTCCACCACGAAGACGACGCGCTCGTGAACGCCAAGGTCAAGGCGACGCTCGCCGCAGGCATGACGCCGATCCTGTGTGTCGGCGAGCCGCTCCACGTGCGCCAGGCCGGCGAGCACGTCGACCACACACTCGCCCAACTCGACGGCGGGCTGGCGGATATCCCCGCCGACGCCGACGTCGTGGTCGCGTACGAACCCATCTGGGCTATTGGCACTGGTGAGGTGGCGACGCCTGACGACGCTCAGCAGCAATGCGCCGCGATCCGGAAACGGATTGGGGAGCTGTACGACATTGCCGTATCGGCCAAAACGCGAATACTTTATGGCGGGTCCGTCAAGGGAAATAACGCGACCGCGATCATTGCGGAGCGTGACGTCGACGGCGCCCTGGTGGGAGGTGCAAGCCTCGATCCAGACGATTTCGTCCGAATTGTTCGCTTTAACAACACGAACTAGTGTCACTTCGGCGACAACTCGTCTGTAGGGACCCACTACGTAACTCTTGTGTCACGATTTGCGTTAAGTTCGGCCCAATGATCGTCCGACCGGGCATGCGGTGGCTACAGTCGCCGCGAACCGCCGCGGGGGGCGTTCGCCTAAAACCCGGCGTTCGGGAGCTACTACTCGCGGACCACCCACAAGGTGCGTCGCCAGAAGGAGAGACATGCTCGTCAGACGTAGAGGCATTCAGATCGCAGCAGGTGTTGCGGTCGTGGCACTGGCTCTTGCCGCGTGCAGCAGCAGCAGCAAGAAGCAAGCAGCCACCAGCTCCAGCCCGGCGACAACGGGAAGCGCAACTGCCAGTGGCAGCGCACCGGTCGCATCGGCGAGCGCGCCCGTTAGCAGCGCTCCCGCAGGCACCGGCGACCTCGCAGCGGAGAACACCAACAGCAGCGGCACCCCTGTTGTGGGCGGCACCCTCCACATGCTCGGCGTTGGTGACGTCGACTACATGGACCCGAACATCTCCTACTACTCGGGCGGTTACCTCGGCCTTCGGTTGTGGAGCCGCCAGCTGGTGACGTTCCCGGCTATCGCAGGAAAGGCCACGACCGACGTCCCCGACCTGGCAACGCAGCTCCCGAGCACCGCGAATGGTGGCATCAGCGCCGACGGCCTCACCTACAAGCTCACCATCACCAAGGGCGACATGTGGAACACGACGCCGGCACGGCAAGTCACCGCAGCCGACGAGGTGCGTGGCGTCAAGCGCACGTGTAACCCCGCGCAGCCCTTCGGCGGCGAGGCTGACTTCGAGTCGCTGATCGTGGGCCTCCAGGCGTTCTGCGATGGTTTCGCCAAGGTCGACCCCAAGTCGGCTACTGCGATCGCTGCCTACCAAAACGCCACCGCGCTCCCGGGCGTTTCGGTCGACCCCAGTGACCCCGACACAGTGATCTTCAAGCTCACGCAGCCCGCGTCGTACTTCCTTGCGATGCTTTCGCTGCCGGCGTTCTCGCCGTCACCGGCCGAGTACGACGCGTACCTCCCCGCCAGCCCTGAGCTCGCGGCGCACACCATCTCCGACGGCCCGTACATGGTCACCACGTACACCGCTACCAAGGAGATCGACTTCTCGCGCAACCCGGCCTGGAGTGCCAGCACGGACAGCGTCCGCAAGGCATACGTCGACAAGGTCGTCGTCAACGAGACCGGTGACCAGACGGCAATCCAGCAGCAACTGCAGGCGAACACTGCAGGCGCCGACATGGAATGGGACACCTTCCCGCCGGTCTCCGCGGTTCAGGGCCTGATCGACGCGAAGGACCCGAACTTCTACCTGGGTCCGACGTTCTCGACAAACCCGTACTCATTTTCAACTTCGTCTCGCCGAACAACGGCGGCGCCCTCGCAAAGATCGAGGTCCGCAAGGCGCTTCGAAGAAGCGATCAGTCGCGCCAACCTGATCCAGGACGACAACGGTCCGGCCATTTCCCCGCCGTTGACCCACGTCCTGCCGGCAGGCATCTCCGGGACGACGAGCAACACAAGTATCGACGTGTACCGTACGACGCCGCGAAGGCCAAGGCGGACCTCGCGGCCGCTGGTGCCCGAACGGTTTGACCCTGAAGTTCCTGTACCGGCCGAAGTCATCGTTGTCGAGCCAAGATCTTCACCACGCGTCCAGCAGGACCTTTCAACGGCCGGCATCAAGGTCGTGGGTGTCGGCGTTCCGAACGCGGACTTCTACACCAAGTACCTGCAGGTACCGACCGTCGCGAAGGCCGGCACGTGGGACGTCTCACTCGCCGGCTGGGGTCCTGACTGGTACGGCGACGCGGCGCTCTCGTTCTTCGGGCCGTTGTTCGCTAGCACGTCGTTCCCGCCCGCAGGAAGCAACTACGGGTTCTACACCAACCCGGCCGTCGACACACTGATCAAGCAGGCGTCGGCCGACAGGACCCGGCGAAGTCCGCCGCATTGTGGGCACAAGCTGACAAGCAGGTCATGGATGACGCCGCGTTCTTCCCGATCACGGCCGACAACCAACCGACCTATCACGCGAGCCACGTGCACAACACAGTGTTCATTCCAGCGTTCCAGCAGATCGACCCCGCGAATGTGTGGTTGACGAGCAGCTGAGTTCGAGGCGGGGGGCTGGAGCAACTCGCTCCAGCCCCCCGTGCTTTTCTATCCACCGAAGCTTCCTCGACCAGCCGTTTCTGGAGCGCGCATGTCGTTGCTCGAGGTCGAAGACCTCACCGTTTCGTTCCATACCCCTGACGGGGTGGTCAAGGCTGTTCGCAACGTCTCCTTCACGGTCGATGCCGGTAAGACGCTCGGCATCGTGGGGGAGTCGGGATCGGGCAAGAGCGTCTCGACCCAGACCATCATGGGCCTGACCCAGGGTGCGCGCATTACCGGTCGCGCTTTGTTCGAAGGCAAGAATCTGTTCGGACTCGAGCCGGCCGAGATGCAAGCCATTCGGGGCGCCGAGATCGCGATGATTTTCCAAGACCCGCTCTCGAGCCTGCACCCGTACTACCGCGTCGGCTGGCAGATCGTCGAGATGCTGAGGGCGCACGAGAACAGCCTGTCGAAGAAGGCCGCCTATGCTCGCGCGATAGAGCTCCTGCGCCTGGTCGGGATTCCGCAGCCCGAAAGGCGGGTGCACGACTTCCCGCATCAGTTTTCCGGTGGCATGCGCCAGCGCGCGATGATCGCGATGGCGATGGCGCTGAACCCGAAGTTGCTTATTGCTGACGAGCCGACCACGGCGCTCGATGTGACGGTGCAGGCGCAGGTGCTCGAGGTCATGAAGCGCTTGCAGCAGGAGTTCGGCACCGCGATCATCATGATCACTCACGACCTGGGTGTGATCGCCGATCTGGCAGACGACGTCGTGGTGATGTACGCAGGCACGACGGTCGAGAAGGCCACTCAAGACGAAATTTTCTACGCCTTCCACCACCCGTACACCGAAGGGTTGCTCGAGTCTCTTCCTGGCTACGGCGACGACCGCGCCCGTTTGCGTCCGATCAAGGGGCAGCCGCCTAGCTTGATCAACCTGCCGTCAGGGTGCCCGTATCACCCGCGATGCCCGTACGTCATGGACATCTGTCGCGTCGAAGACCCGCCACTGCGCCCGATCCCCCCGAGTACCGGTCACGTGTCGGCCTGCTGGCTGCCCGTCGACCGCGCCGAGCGCGAAGCCGCCCGCGTCGCACTCGCGGAGCGCACGGCGCTCGCCACCGCCAGCGGGGCCGGGGGAGCGTCGTGACTACCTTCCCCGCGGATCGGCCGCTCTCTGCGTCTTCCGCGGGGCGTGACAGCGATGTGTTGGTACGTGTCGAACACGTTGTCAAACACTTCCCCGTGCAGTCGACGTCGATACGCAAGGGCGCGCATGAGGTGGTGCACGCGGTCGACGACGTGAGTCTTGAGATCCGGCGCGGTGAGACGGTCGGCCTCGTGGGCGAGACGGGCTGCGGCAAGTCGACCTTGGCTCGTTGCATCACCCGCCTGTACGACCTCACCGCGGGCACTATCACGTTCGACGGCGAAGACATCAGCAAGCTATCGCGGCGCCGTATGCGGCCGTTCCGTCGTGAAATCCAGATGATCTTCCAGGATCCGTATGGCTCGCTTAATCCTCGGCGCCGGGTCGGCTCGATCATTGCCGACCCGCTTGCGATCCACGGCATGGGTGCGGGAAAAGGCCGCAAGGACCGCAAGCTGCTCGTACAGGAGACGATGGAACTCGTCGGGCTGAATCCCGAGCACTACAACCGATTCCCTGCCGAATTCTCTGGCGGTCAACGTCAGCGAATCGGTGTTGCCCGGGCCCTGATTCTGCGGCCGAAGTTGATCGTCTGCGACGAACCTGTGTCGGCGCTCGATGTGTCGATCCAGGCCCAGATCATCAACCTCCTCTCGGATCTGCAGAGGGAGTTCGGCCTCACGTACCTGTTCATCGCGCACGACCTCTCGATCGTGCGGCACGTGAGCGACCGGGTCTCCGTCATGTACCTCGGCAAGATCATCGAGGACGCCGCGTCGAAAGAGCTCTACAACCACTCGCGTCACCCGTACACGCGCGCGCTCCTGTCTGCGGTCCCCATCCCGGATCCGCGGACTGCGCACACCCGCGAGCGAATCATCCTGGTTGGCGACGTGCCGTCGCCGATCGATCCACCGCACGGTTGCCGCTTCCACCCGCGTTGCCCTAAAGCGGCTCAGCAGTGTGTCGATCTTGAGCCAGAGCTCGTTGCGCGAGGCGACGACCCTCCGACCCATGCGACGGCATGCCATTTCCCTGTCGCCGACGACGAGGATCTAGCCCTGGCCAGACCAACCATCGCGGCCGCGGAGCGGGTTGTCGCAGAACCGGGAATCTTGTCGACATGAACAGACTCGTCACAACTGCGCAGGGGGTGCCGCGATGACCCAGGGTATCGGCGATGCGATCTCCGCCGGTGAATCCGACAAACTTCCCGAGGTTCTCGTTCCAGGTCTTGAGGGGACCAAGGCGATTCGGGGCCGGAGCCCGTTCGCCCTCGCGTTTGACCGGCTACGCCGCGACCGCGGCGCGATGATCTCGCTGGGCGTGATCATTCTGATCATCCTGATCGCAATCGGGGCGCCCCTGTTCGGCGTGCTCACCGGGCACGGACCCAATCACCAGTACCGAACGCCGAACGCACTCTCGGCATCCGGGCAACCGCATGCACCTAGCGGCACTTTCTGGTTCGGCACTGACGATCAGGGCCGCGACGTGCTCGTGCGCACTGCCTACGGCGCGCGGATTTCGTTGATCGTCGGTATCGGTGCGACGGCCATCACCATCGTGGTCGGCGTGCTCGTTGGCCTGGTGACGGGTTACTTCGGCGGCATCGTCGACACGGTGCTGGCTCGCATCATCGACATGGTGCTGTCGATCCCGTACCTGTTGTTCGCGATCTCGTTGTTCGCCATTTTGGGCCACCTGAACATCTGGCTCGTGATGCTCGCCATTGCGGCGTTCGGCTGGGCGTCGGTCGGTCGCATCATTCGAGGGCAGGTGATCTCGATGCGAGAACGCGAGTACATCGAGGCTGCCCGATCGTTGGGCGCGAGCGACTGGCGGATCATCTTCGTTGACATCCTGCCGAACGTGATCGCGCCCGCGATCGTGTTCTCGACTCTGTTGTTGCCCGTCAGTGTGCTGAGTGAGGCTGCGCTGTCGTATCTCGGAATCGGTATACCGCCGCCGACCGCCGACTGGGGTCAGATGATCTCTGACGCGCAGCCGCTTTATCAGGTCGCCTGGTGGTATCTCTTCTTCCCCAGCCTGGCGCTGCTGATCACGACGCTGGCGTTCAACATCTTCGGCGACGGCGTGCGCGATGCGTTCGACCCGCGCAGTGACCGTTTGTTCGCGAAGTAGGGCTGGCCGACATGATCCGCTTCCTCCTTCGCCGCCTGAGCCTTGGTGTGGTCGTCATGTTCATGGTGACGATCGCTATCTACGGCATGTTCTACCTGGGCTCACCCATGGACATCGCGCGCCGGCTTGCCGGCCGCAACGCGACACCCGACCTGGTGCAGCAGATCTACAAGAACCTCGGTCTCGACAAACCCCTATGGATGCAATACCGCCACTTCCTGTGGCGGCTCTTGCACGGTGATCTCGGCAGGGACTACTACCACCAACTGCCAGTCACGACGGTGCTGAAACAGGATGCCCCGATCACGTTTTCGCTTGCCGTCGGTGCCGCCATCATCTGGTTCTTGCTCGGTGTCTCGACGGGCGTCTACTCGAGCATCCGACCACGCTCGTTCACGGACCGATCATTTACGGCGAGCGCCCTCTTCTTCTACTCGCTCCCGGTCTTCGTACTCGGCGTCACGTTGCGGTATTTCTTGTTCTACCGACTGACTCTGCACCACATCAAATGGTTCCCGGCCGAGGGATACGTCTCGATATCTTCGAGCCCGTTTGAATGGGCCCGACATCTGATCCTTCCGTGGCTCACGCTGGCCCTGATCTCTGCGGCTGCCTATACAAGGCTGAGCCGCACGTCGATGCTGGAGGTTCTCGGCGAGGACTACATCCGCACTGCACGATCGAAAGGTTTGACCGAGCGGCGGGTCGTCCTCAGGCACGCGCTACGCAGCGCACTCACACCTGTCGTCACGCAATTCGGGATCGACTTTGCGAGTGTGCTTGGTGGCGCGATTTTGACCGAGAGCGTGTGGGGTCTGCCAGGACTTGGCCGCGAATCGGTGCAAGCCATCGAGAACCAAGATCTTCCGGTCATCATCGGAATCGTCATCGTGGCCGCCGCGGCGATCATCCTCGCGAACATCCTGGTCGACATGGCGTACGCGGTGCTCGACCCTCGGGTCCGGCTGCACTGAGGGGGTACCCTGATACGACAGCAAGTCGCCGCCCTACCAGTAGACGCCGCCCAACGACATACGCGATCTGCCCGACGACACCTGGCCAAGGAGAAGCACGTGATCGGCGCCCTGGAGATCATCATCTCGGTGACGAGCTTGCTGCTCGTCGTCTTGATCTTGCTGCACCGCGGCAAGGGCGGCGGCCTGTCTGACATGTTCGGCGGCGGCTTCACGTCGAGCTTTGCCGGCTCCTCGGTCGTCGAGCGCAACCTCGACCGATTCACCCTCATCACGGCGTTCGTGTGGTTCGCCTCGATCGTCGGGTTGTTGCTGCTCTTCAAGTGACGTGGAGCTGACCGCCCTGCAACAGTTCTGCACGCTTTTGTCTAGACGGAGGAGATAGTTGTGGCTGGTGGCAACGCGATTCGCGGAAGCCGGGTAGGCGCTGGGCCGATGGGTGAAGCCGAGCGTGGCGAGTCGGCACCTCGACGTCGCATCTCGTTCTGGTGCGCCAACGGTCACGAGACACGCCCGTCGTTCGCCTCCGATGCGGTGATCCCGGAGTCATGGGACTGCCCGCGCTGCGGCTTGCCTGCTGGCCCCGACCGCGATGTGCCCCCAACCGCGCCCCGCAGCGAGCCGTACAAGACCCACCTGGCCTACGTCCGTGAGCGACGCAACGACGCTGACGGTGAGGCAATCCTCGCTGAAGCCCTTGAGCGCCTGCGCACGTCGAAGGTGTACCCGCGCATCTAGCGCGTAATGGCGGCCGGCCCGGCCCTGTACAGATCGCGCAGCAGGGCGATCTCGGCTCCGTGGTGCAGCAGTTCCTGATTGACCCACCAGGCGATGTCGATGAATGGTTCCTCGAGGTCACTGCCGTAGGGGTAGGTGCAATACCCCACCGTGTCGAGGGCGGCGTCGTCACAACTCAGCAGGGCTGAGCGCCACGCACTACCAGCATCGTCGAATGCTGTGATCGCACCGGTGGCGTCGCCGGCCGAGCTGTAGGCATCGCGGGTGAGGGCGTGGCTGCCGCTCGTGTAATCGGCCCGCAAGGTGAGCATCTCGCTGAGGTGGCTGAGCCGCCAGGCGATGGTCGTGATCGGCGGTGGCCACGGTTGCGGCCACGGGGCCGCATCGCGCCCCCAGTCGCCCGCGCCGGCGAGCGCGGTGGCTCGAAAGCCCGGCCCTGCATCGCGACGCCGAACCGACCAACAACCTGGCACGGGTTCCCACAGATATTCGTCATCGGTCATCGGCACGACGTCGATCTCGGACCCGTCGCCGCTGTCTACGCGCGGACCGCCGATGCGGTTGGCGAGGCGAGTGCGCCCGAAATCGAACTGCGCCAGCAACGGCACGAGACGTGGTGGCACTGCCATTACGAAGGCCATTACGGCGACGCGATCCGTGACAGGCTTCGCGGAAGCTGGCCCGCCGCCGCCTCGTCGAGAAGCCACAAGGTGCGCTGGCGCCCGTGTGCTCCGGCGGCCGGGACCTCGACCGGCCCGGCACCGCTGATCGCCAGATTCACCGCAGCGGCCTTCGCCGTACCAGCGGTGATCAACCACACCTCGTGGGCCGAGGCGATCGAGGTGAACGTGAGCGACAGTCGCGTCGGTGGTGGTTTCGGCGCTCCGCGGACGCCGACCACTGCCCGATCGTCGAACAGCGCAGGCATTCCGGGGAACAACGACGCCACGTGGCCGTCTTCGCCGACGCCGAGCATCAGTACGTCGAACGCGGGCACCGGGCCGTGGTCTTCTGGGCGTGACGCCGCGACAAGCTCGGCCGCGTAGCGGGCGGCTGCTGTCTCGGGATCGTCGCCGTCGGGACCGTCGCTGCTCGGCATCGAATGAACATGCGTCGGCGGTATCGGGACGGCGTCGAGCAGCGCCGTTCGCGCGCCGACGTCGTTGCGGTCGGGATGGCCTGCTGGCACGAAGCGTTCGTCGCCCCACCACACGTGCACATGCGCCCAGTCGATGGCATCGCGCGCCCGAGACGCCGCCAGCTCGGCGAGCACTGACGTGCCCATGCCGCCGCCCGTGAGCACCACATGGGCGTGGCCGCGCGCCGACTGCGCATCGACAATGCGCGTGACGAGCCGCGCCGCAACTGCACGCGCGAGCAGCGTTGCATCGCGGTGCACGACGACTTCGGCGGTACTCACGGCCTGCGCCGCACCGCCTTCTTCGCGGGTGCGGCCTTCTTCACCAGCGCTTTCTTGGCGGGTGCGGCTTCTTCACCGGCGCCTTCTTCGGCGCCGCCCTTTCTTGGCCGCTGGCGCCGTCTTCGCTGGCACCCGCTTCGCGACCTGCTTTGCTGCGGGGGAGTCGGCCACCTCCGCAGCCCGCGTTGCCGCTGACTTGCGCGCAGGCGCGGGTCGCTTGGTCAACTCCTGCGGCTTGATATCGGCGGCCGCCTGTCGGCGTCCGGCCCCTGGCGTGTTGCCGAAAAGACAGTGGATCGTCTCGTTGTAGACGTCGTCGGGGTCTAGGCGCCGCAACTCCTCGGCGAGCAACTCCTCGGTGGCACGCCTGGGCAACGGCACCGCGCGATCGGGCTGACCGGTGCGGACCAAGGTGGCGAGCCTGCCGTCGGGGCGCAGGATCGAGATCTCGCCGCGCCTGGTCAGCAGCTGGACGCCGGTGATGCCGGGGCCGCGGCTCGTCTTGCGGGTGACTTCGATGTCGAGGCGATTTTCCAACCATGCGGCCAAGAGCTCGGCACTGGCGTTGTTGCGCGCCGCGCTCACCTCGCCGGACACGATGTCGTCGAACGGCTGGTCGAGCGCGGCTGCCAGCAAGGTG
The DNA here is from genome assembly GCA_963809135.1 of uncultured Actinomycetes bacterium. Classification (GTDB taxonomy): domain Bacteria; phylum Actinomycetota; class Actinomycetes; order Acidothermales; family Acidothermaceae; genus PALSA-607. The sequence continues at coordinate 132,328 of CAWEIG010000007.1, read as the reverse complement.
CGCCAGGGGGTGATCCTGGTCCAGGCGAAGTCGGTGTCGCCGGGGGAGTGATCGAGGGCCCGCTCGCGCAGGGACTCGGTCGGTTTCGGCGCAGACGCCGCGTCCGTGACCCGGCGTTGGGCGAGCAGGCCGAGGTGATCGAGTGAAGGAACCGCAGGGCCTTGCCCTGGCCACCACACGAGCACCGGGGCGTCGGGCAGCAACATCGGCAGCACGATCGAATCGGCTTGGTCGCGAAGCAATCCGTAGAGCCGCAACACGAGGACCTCGCCGAGCAAGTTGTCACCGACCCGGATCTCGGCATCGAGGCGCGGTGCCGACTTGCCGGGTCGCCTGATCACCATGACGATCCGGCAGGGGTGCTCGCGTGCTGCGGCGTTGGCAGCCTGGAGAGCGTCGTAGTGCTCGGTCTCGTTCACGTCGATCACCAGCGTGAGCACCATGCCAAGCGCCGCGTTGCCTGAGCCCCGCCGCGCCTCAGTCAGTGCGGTGAGGATCGCCGACGACTTCGTGTCTTGGAGGTCGCGGTTCATGGCCGCCGCCAGACGCGACCATCGCGGGCCAGCATGGCGATCGCGGAGTCAGGGCCCCAGCCACCTGAACGGTACTGCTCGGGGTGACCGTGGTGCTCCCAGAAACCCTCGATGGGATCGAGAATTTCCCACGAGAGCTCGACTTCTTCGTGTCGCGGGAACAGCGGTGGATCGCCGAGCAGCACGTCGAGAATGAGCCGCTCGTACGCCTCGGGGCTTGACTCGGTGAATGACTCGCCGTAGGCGAAGTCCATGTTCACGTCGCGCACTTCCATCGCGGTGCCAGGCACTTTCGAGCCGAATCGAAGGGTCACACCTTCGTCGGGCTGAATGCGGATGACGAGTGCGTTCTGGCCGAGCTCTTCAGTCGCGGTCGCCGCGAACGGAAGGTGCGGCGCACGCTGAAACTCCAACGCCACCTCAGTCACTCGACGTCCGAGCCGCTTGCCTGCACGTAGGTAGAAAGGGACGCCCGCCCAGCGACGGGTGTCGACCTCGAGCTTGATGGCTGCATAGGTCTCGGTCTTCGAGGTTTTGGGGATGCCGTCTTCTTCGAGGTAGCCGAGCACTTTCTCGCCGCCCTGCCAGCCGCCTGCATACTGCCCACGCGCGGTGTATGCGGCGAGGTCGTCGGGGATACGAACCGCTGAGAGCACCTTTGTCTTTTCGAGCCGCAACGATTGCGCTTCGAAGCTGACCGGCTCTTCCATCGTGATAAGCGCGAGCAACTGGAGCAGGTGGTTCTGGATCACATCGCGCGCCGCGCCGATGCCGTCGTAATAACCCGCGCGGCCACCGATGCCGATGTCTTCGGCCATCGTGATCTGCACGTGGTCGACGTACGAGCGGTTCCAGATGGGCTCGAACATCGTGTTGGCGAAGCGCAGCGCCAGGATGTTCTGGACCGTCTCCTTGCCCAGGTAGTGGTCGATGCGAAACACCGAGTCGGGCGGGAACACGTCGTTGAGGGTGTCGCTCAATGCGCGCGCGCTCTTCAGGTCATGACCGAACGGCTTCTCGACGACGACGCGGCGCCATTGATCGCCGTTCTTGGCCGACAGTCCAGAGCGCTTCAGTTGTCCGACGACGACCGGGAACAGCTTCGGTGGGATCGACAGGTAGAACGCGTGGTTGCCGCCGGTGCCGCGGACGCGGTCGAGATCGTTGATGGTCTGCGCGAGCGCATCGAACGCGTTGTTGTCGTCGAAGTCGCCGGGAACGAACCGGAACCCTTCGGCGAGCTGGTTCCAAACCTCCTCGCGAAACGGGGTGCGAGCGTATTGCTTTACGGCATCGTGCACGACCTGGGCGAAATCCTCGTCGGCCCAGTCGCGACGCGCGAACCCGACGAGTGCAAAGCCCGGCGGGAGCAGGCCGCGATTGGCGAGGTCATAGATCGCGGGCATGAGCTTCTTGCGGGCCAGGTCACCGGTGACGCCGAACAAGACCAGACCACACGGCCCAGCGACCCTTGGCAGCCGTCGGTCGCGCGGGTCGCGAAGTGGGTTGTGCACTTCGCCGACGAGCTGGCTCATCGAGTCGAGCCAGCGGCGTTGAGCAGTTGCTGGAGGCCCTGGGTGCGGTCGAGCAGATGCAGGCGGATCGCCGGCCTCCCGCGTTGCTGAAGCGCCCGTAGATCGCCAAGTGCCTGCGCCATCTGCAAGCGGGCGAACCCGAACGGGCGACCCGGTATCGCGAGGTCGCGCGCGACGACTCCGGTGATCTGGAGGAACGCGCCGGTCTGCGGGCCGCCCTTGTGGTACTGGCCGGTGGAGTGCAGGAAGCGAGGCGCCCAGCCGAACGTCACGGGTCGGTCGGTCTGCCGTGCGAGTGACCTTCGCAGCAGTGCGGCCGCCGAGTCTTCGTGCCGGTCGAGGTAGGCCATCACCGCGACGTAGCCACGGTCCGGAACTGCCCGCAGCAAGGCCGACAACGCCGTTGTGAGGTCGTTTGCACCGCCCAACAGGATCGGGTCGTCGGTGTGCACTTCGACCGCCCCGTCAGTGAACACGGGCTTGCCCTCGGGCAACGGCCCGTCGCCCGACTCGTCGAGGATCTTGCCGGTGTTGTCCTTTGACTCCTGCACGTTGGGCTGGTCGAAGGGATCGATGCCGAGCACCCGACCGGCGATCGCGGTCGCGTACTCCCACGCAAGAAACTGGGCTCCGAGTGAGCCCGAGATCGTGGTGCCGTCGATGTGCAGATGCTGCCCGAGCGTCACCAGGTGGCGATCAGGAGCCTCGCCGAACCCTGGCGACTCGACCGACTCGACGACGACGGGGAGCAGCCCGGTGCCCTGCTTGCCGGTCGACTCGGCAACAAGTTGCTCAGCCCAATCCCCGAAGCCCGGATGCCGCGAGCCGAAGTCAGCGATGACCACCTTGTCGCGACCGGCTCGCCCTGCCTCGCCGAGCACGGCACCTAAGGTCAGACCGGGGTTGTCGGTGTCGCCGCCGAGTGCGGACAGCAACGCGGCCGCGTCGTCGAGCAGGCCCGCGACATCGACGCCGGCGAGTGCGGTCGGCACCAGCCCGAACGCCGACAGCGCGCTGTAGCGGCCACCGACATTGGGGTCTGCGAGGAACACCCGGTACCCCGCGGCCCGCGATGCCTGCTCGAGCGGCGAGCCGGGATCGGTGACGACGATGATGCGCGCGACGGGGTCGATGCCGGCATCGCGAAACGCCTGCTCGTAGACCCGGCGATGACTGTCGGTCTCGAGCGTTCCGCCGCTCTTGCTCGACACGACGAGCACGGTGCGGTCGAGGCGGTCGGCGATCGCAGCGGCGACCTGCCCCGCGTCGGTGGTGTCAAGAACAGTAAGCCGGACGCCGGCGGTGGCCGCGATCACTTCGGGTGCCAACGACGACCCACCCATGCCGGCAAGGACCACGTGGTCGATGCCGTCAGCAGCGAGCCGCGCATGCAGATCGCGCAGTTCTGGGATGTATTGCCGTGAGCTGTTCGGCAGGTCAAGCCAGCCGAGCCTGGTGGCCGCCAACTCGGCGGCGTCGGGACCCCACAGTCCGGGATCCTTGGCCATCAGGCTCTTCGGAACACCGGCGTCGACAAGTGCTGTGGTCGCGTTGCGCGCGGCCAGGACGAGATCTGTGCCGCTGATCGTCACTGTGATCCCGCCGGCCTCGACCGTCGTTGATGCGTCCTTCATGCCGGTCAGCTTCCCGCCTTCTGTTCGAGTTCTTTGTCAACGGCAGCGATGAGGTCGAGCCACGACGCTTCGAACTTCTCCACGCCCTCGCGCTCGAGTGTCAAGACGACGTCGTCGTAGTCGATGCCTACTGCGGCAAGCTGGTCGAGCACGGCGCGCGCGTCGGCGTAGTGCCCGCGGATCGAGTCGCCGGAGACGACGCCGTGATCGTGCACAGCTTGCAGGGTCGGCTCGGGCATCGTGTTCACCGTGTGGTCGGCGACGAGGTCGACCACGTACATCGTGTCGTCGTAGGAGGGGTCCTTGACGCCAGTGGAGGCCCACAGCGGGCGCTGCACCTTCGCACCGGACGCCGCAAGCGAGGCCCAGCGCGGCCCCGCGAACTTCTCCTCGTACAGCTCATACGCGAGCCGCGCATTGGCTACCGCGGCCTTGCCGCGCAATGCCTTTGCCTCATCGGTGCCGATCTTGTCGAGGCGCTTGTCGATCTCGGTGTCGACTCGCGACACGAAGAACGAGGCGACCGAACCGATCGCCGAAAGATCGATGCCGGCTGCACGAGCTCGCTCGAGCCCGTCGAAGAATGCGTCGATGACCAAGCCGTAGCGCTCGAGAGAGAAGATCAGTGTGACGTTGACGCTGATGCCTTCTGCCAACGCCCCGCTGATGGCCGGCAGGCTGTCGAGGGTCGCGGGAATCTTGATGAAGAGATTCGGGCGATCGACCATCCACCACAGCGACCGAGCTTCAGCAATGGTCTTGGCGGCGTCCGCTGAGATCCGCGGGTCGACCTCGATCGACACCCGCCCGTCGACGGTGTCGCTCGCGTCATACGCGGGGCGCAGGACATCGCAGCCCCATCGGACGTCGGACGTCGTAATGAGGCGTAACGCCTCGCCGACGTCGACCCCGCGGGTTGCGAGGTCGTGTAGTTGCGTGGCATACGCGTCAGCACCGCTGATCGCCTTCTGGAAGATCGTCGGGTTGGTGGTGATGCCCACGACGTGACGATCGCGGATCAAAGCTGCCAGGTTGCCTGAGCTCAGTCGTTCGCGGCTGAGGTCGTCGAGCCAGACGGCGACGCCGGCTGCGCTGAGCTGTGCGAGCGGATCAGGGCTGGATGCGTCGGATGCCATGGGATGCTCCCTGGTCGTGTGTCTGCCTGGTGTGTGCTGGGTTGGGTCGTTCTCAGTTGCCGGTGGTGCTTCCTTTGATTCCCGTGACCTTTGACAGGCTCGCATGCACAGCCGCCACGAGCCGGTCGGCGGTAAACCCGAACTGCTCATAGAGAACCGCGCCGGACGCGCTCGCGCCGTAGTGGTTGATGCCGACCATCTCGCCGTGGTCGCCGACGAAGTCGCGCCAGCCCATGGTCACCGCGGCCTCGATGGATGCGCGGACCAAGACGTCGGGCGGTAACACGAGTTGCCGGTACGCCGGCTCCTGCTCCATGAACCACTCCTGGCACGGCATCGAGACGACGCGGGTGCCCATGCCCTGGGCTTCGAGCGCCTCGCGGGCGGCGAGTGCAATCGGGACCTCGCTGCCGGTCGCGATGATGATCGCCTCGGGCATGCCAGAGCCAGCGTCGGCCAGGATGTAAGCCCCCTTCGCGACACCTTCGGCCGACGCGTAGACCGTGCGGTCGACGATCGGCAGGTTCTGCCGGCTCAGAATCAGGCCGGCAGGGCGGTCGGTGTTCTCGAGGATCGTGCGCCACGCGACGGCGGTCTCGTTCGCATCGGCAGGCCGGACGACGTCGAGACCGGGGATCGCCCGCAGCGCAGCCAACTGCTCGATCGGCTGGTGCGTCGGGCCGTCTTCGCCGAGGCCGATCGAGTCGTGCGTCCAGACATAGGTAACAGGGAGCTTCATGATGGCGGCCAAACGCACCGCGCCACGCATGTAGTCGCTGAAGGTCAGGAACGTGCCGCCGTACGGGCGGGTGCCACCGTGCAGCGCGATGCCGTTGAGGATCGAACCCATCGCGTGCTCGCGGATGCCGAAATGCAGAACCCGGCCGTAGGGCCCCCCAGGGAACGCCTTCGATTGCCTGTCTTCGGGCAGGAACGACGGCTGGCCATCTGGTGTCGTGTTGTTGCTTTCGGCGAGGTCGGCCGAACCGCCCCACAGTTCGGGAAGGACTGGGGCGATGGCTGTGAGCACCTTGCCTGACGCTGCGCGCGTCGCGATGCCCTTATCGCTTGGCTCGAACGTTGGCAGTGCCGACTCCCACCCGTCCGGCAGCCGGCGGCGCGACATCCGGTCAAGGAGGGCAACAGCGTCGAGGTTGGCCGCGGCCCAGGTGTCGTAGCCGGTTTGCCACTGACGGCGCAATGCCTGGCCGCGCGCGATGACGCTCACGGGCGTGGTCTAGCACGTCGGCCGGGACGTCGAACTTCTTCGTCCGGATCCATGCCCATGACTGTCTTGGTGGCGGCGACCTCGTCTGCGCCGAGCGCGGAGCCGTGGGCCTTACCGGTGTTCTGCTTGTTCGGGGCCGGCCACCCGATGATGGTGCGCAATGCGATGAACGACGGCCGGTCGGTGACCTCGTGCGCGGCGAGGAAGGCGTCGTAAAGACGCGCCGACGTTCTCGTCGTATGAGCCGTCATCGTCGAGCCAATTGACGCGCTGAACGTGCCATCCGTATGCCGCGTATCGGGCGACGGTGTCTTCGGTGAACGCGATGTTCGTGTCGTCCTCGATCGAGATGTGGTTGTCGTCCCAGAGCAGGGTCAGGTTGCCGAGGCGTTGCGTGCCGGCGATGCTCGATGCCTCGCCGCTGACCCCCTCTTCGAGGTCGCCGTCGGAGGCGAAGCAGTAGATGTGATGGTCGAACGGGCTCTCACCAGGAGCGGTGTCGGGATCGAGACAGGCCGCGTTCGCGGCGCGCCGCCATCGCCATGCCGACCGCGTTCCCGACGCCCTGTCCGAGCGGGCCGGTCGTGGTCTCGACGCCGAGTGTGTGACCGTGCTCGGGGTGTCCGGGTGTAAGGCTGCCCCACTGGCGAAGGTGTGCGATGTCGTCGAGTGTCAAGCCGTAGCCGGACAGGTACAGCTGGATGTACAGAGTGAGGCTGGAGTGTCCGCACGACAAGACAAACCGGTCGCGGCCTACCCACCCGGGCTCCGTGGGGTCGTGGCGTAGCAGTCGCTGGAAAAGCAGATAAGCCGCGGGCGCCAGGCTCATCGCAGTACCGGGATGTCCCGAGCCGGCGGCTTCGACGGCGTCCATGGCCAACGCCCGGATGACGTCGACGGCTCTCGCATCGACGTCCGACCATTCGAGAGCGCCCGCGCGTGTGCGCGTCTGTTGATTCGTCATCGGCTCGTCCTGTCCGTCCTGCTTCTAGAGGCAGCTGCCGCGGCCGTCGTGGGCGTTCACTGTGGTAGGTGATTCCCGACTGTCACCCTACCCATGCGCGCGCGCAAGCCCCAGGGACAGCTGATCCAAATGACCGTCGGTAGGATGCCGGAGTGCCGATGCTCGCGGAATCCGTATGACTCTCACGGTTCCCGGCGTAGAACTTGAGGGCACATCGCCAACCGAGCCCCGATCGGTTCGGCAACTTCTCGGTGCCTACGTCGCGCTGACGAAGCCGCGCATCATCGAACTGCTCCTAGTCACCACCGTGCCAGCGATGATCCTGGCGCGCCGCGGCCTGCCGTCGCCGTGGTTGATCGTCGCCACGCTGGTCGGCGGAAGCCTGGCCGCCGGTAGTGCGAACACCATCAACTGTTACGTCGATCGCGACATCGACAAGGTCATGCGGCGCACGTCGCGGCGCCCCCTTGCTAGGGACCTTGTCGAGCCGGTCGCGGCATTGAGGTTCGGCATCGTGCTGGGCGTAGCGGCGACGTTGACGCTCGGGTTTGCGGTCAACTGGCCGTCAGCTCTGCTCGCCGACGCAGCGATCTTGTTCTACGTCTTCGTGTACACGCTGGGCCTGAAGCGGCGGACGCCATCGAACATCGTGATCGGTGGCGCGGCGGGTTGCTTCCCGGTGTTGATCGGGTGGTCGGCGGTCACCGGGGGAGTCGGCTGGCCCGCTGTCGTGTTGTTCGGGGTGATTTTCGCGTGGACGCCGCCGCATTTCTGGGCTCTGGCGATGAAGTTCCGCGACGACTACGCCTCGGCCGGCGTGCCGATGTTGCCGGTCGTCGCCGACGCCACGACCGTGGCGCGCAAGATCGTCACCTACTCCTACGTCATGGTCACCGTGTCGTTGGTGTTGGTGCCGGTTGGGCACGCGGGGCTGCCCTATCTCGGGGTCGCGACGGTGCTGGGCGCTTGGTTCCTAGTCGAGGCGCATCGGTTATCTGCACGCGCGAAGGCCGGAGAGGACCCGAGGCCCATGCGGCTGTTCCACATGTCGATCACGTACCTGACGTTGTTGTTCGCGGCCGTCGCTCTCGGGCAGTTTGTAAGGTAGGCCAGTTCGTCAGGTAGCCTCGCCCGCTTGAAAATGCGGGTTGTAGATGAACCCGAGGATCACACCGCCGGGGGTGCGCACGGTGCCGGTCACGATCCCGTCGCCGACATCGGTGGCCTGTCCATGCTCGACGGCACCGCGTTCGATCGCCCGTGCCATTGCGGCTGCGACATCGTCAACACCCCACAACGTCTGCGCCCCGTCGGCCGGGTCAGCGGAGGGGAGCAGGCCAAGCTCGTACCCGGCAACGTTGAAGCCCACATAAAAGGGCTCCTCGAAATACGGCCGGACGCCGAGCAGCTCGCTCCACCAAGAGGTGGCGGCGGTGAGGTCAGGTGCTGGATAGATCACCGACCGAAGACCGTGCAGTGCCAGGCCGTTCAATGATGGGCCGTTCGGTGATGTCGTCATGCAACCCACTGTGCCCCACCGCACCGACAGTTCCCAGACCTGCCGCTGCGAGGTCACCCGCCGGTCCTGGCCGGCCGTAGAACCAGCCCTGGCCGTAATCGACACCGAGACCAAGCAGGATCTGGCCGTCGGCGGCGGTCTCGACACCCTCGGCGACAACCCGCGTGTCGCAGCCGCGGGCGAAGTCGACCAGCGAGCGCACTAACGTTGTGAGCACCGGGTCAACAGCCACGCCGTCGATGATGCTGCGGTCGAGTTTGATGACGTCAGGTGTGGTCAAGATGATGTGGCGAAGCGACGAGAATCCGGCGCCTACGTCGTCGATGGCCAGCCGCATCCCGGCCGCCCGCAGCGGCTCGAGAACGTCGCGCAGGACCGCGTAGTCGGCGACCTGATCGTGCTCGGAGAGTTCGAGCACAACGCGATCGAGCTTGAACTCCATCAGCAGTTCGGTGCACGCGGGAGTCATCAGGGTGGCCGGGGACACGTTCATCGCCACGTAGCCACTGACCTCGTCGAGGTAATCGCCGGCGCGTCGCAGGGCAAGCAACTCGAGCCGGTCGCCCTCACCGATGCTGTGAGCCTCCTGGAAACAGACGTCGGGCGGCTTGCCCCATTCGGCGGGAAAGCGGCTCAGCGCTTCCGCACCAACGCGCCGTCCCGTCGCAAGTTCGACGATGGGTTGGAGCACAACGGCGGGACCGCCCGAACTCACGATCGGAGCAAGACGCTGCGCGATCTCGTCATGCCTGGCTCGCTCCCGAACCCCGGGTTCGATGATGACCGCCGCGGCGTGAGCAAGGACGTCCATCAGCGACTTGTCTCGCTTGGTCAAATCCTTGTCGGACGTCAGGCCGGCCGCACAGAACGTGCCGTACAGGGTGCCGTCGCTGAGGACAACGGGTGCCGAGACGTAGCTGCGGATGTGCGGCAGGCGTGCGGCGGGCAGCTTCATCGCGGCCGGGAAGGCCTTGAGATCTGGAATGACGGCGGGCAACTTCTTCTCGAGGATCGCCTGACACAGCGAGGTCGCCTGCACCTGCTCGTTGCCCTCTTGGAAAAGGAACGGCACCGAGGATTCGACCACTTCTAGGTGTTGGGTCACGCCGTCGAGCCGACTCAGGAAAGACACGCTCAGCCCAAGAGACCTCTTGGCTATCAGCAGCAGGTCGGCGACCTGTTGCTCGGCGTCCGACCGCGTTTTCCTCACATGGGGCTATCGACAGCACTCGTCGCCCGACTGAGGAAGCCGCGGTGACCGATTCGCTAGCTGGCGCGACGCGACCACGCGTCGACCGGGTCGTCGAGGAGCGGCTCGAAGGCGAGCTCAGCCGCACCCAACAGACTCGAATCCTCGCCGAGCCCGGGCTGGAGGAGCCGCACCTGGGGGCGACCGGCGAACGTCGACATCGCGTCCATCTCCGACTTGATGCGGTCGCCGGTGAGATAGAACAGGGACGAAAGCGGTCCGCCGAGGATCACGACGTCCGGATTCAGGATGTTCACCAGGCTGGTCAAACCGCGGGCGACCCACAACGCAATGCTCTGAAGGCCCTCGAGGGCGCGCTTCTCGCCGTGACTCGCGGCGGCGAAGACCTCCATCAATGCAGCTCGCCCACCCCCCGCCGTCCGCCCGCAGGCAACGAGAACTGCGTCTTCACCGGCTTCGGTCTCAAAGCACCCGCGGCTGCCGCACCTGCACGGGCGCCCATCGGGATTGACCATCATGTGGCCGAGCTCGCCCCCGTAACCGTGGGCGCCGGTGAGGATGCGGCCGTCGACGACGATGCCACCACCGATGCCGACTTCGCCGGCGAGGTAGATGAGGTGTCCGATGCCACGGCCGGCGCCGCGCACGTGCTCGGCCAGGCCGCCCAGATCACCGTCGTTGCCGACGCTGGTGCGCACCGGGAGGGCGAGGCGTTGCGAGAGCCGATCGCCGAACGGGACGCCGCGCCAGCCGAGGTTCGGCGCGAACTCGACGAACCCGTCAGCCCGCCGGACCGCCCCCGGAACGCCGACCCCGACGCCGGCGAGCCACCCGCCGGGCTTGACGGATTTCTGGAGCCTGCGTAGCTCGTCGGCGAGCCGTTCGATGACGAGGTCGTAGTCGACGCCCGGGCCGGGAAGCCGGTACTCACTGCGAGCGTTGATGACGCCACCGAGACCGACAGCGGCCACCGTCACCGTGTCGACTCCGATGTTCGCCGCGAGCACGTACGCCGTATCGGATCTCGGACCGACCAGGTGCGACGGCCGGCCCGCCCGAAGGCCGTTCTCCGGGATTGTCTCGACGACGAGCCCGGTATCGCAGAGGTCACCGACGAGCGCCTTGATCGTGCTGCGGTTCAACCCCATGCGGGTCGTCAGCTGCGCGCGTGACAGCTGGCCTTGGACGTGGACCTGCCGCAACAACGTGCTGACGTTGCGACGTCGGATCTCGTCTTGGGTAGCTCCCGATGGGGTCGACATGGTGGGCGGCGCTCGGTTATCCGAGACGACGATTGCGGCGTCGTCGTGTCATTTCGCCGAGCGACGTCGGCCGAAGGCGTCAACGGCTGCCGCGAGCAACAAGAAGGCGCCGGTGATGACGTAGGTGTATGCGGCGTTGACGCCGGGCTTGAGCCCGAGCCCGTTGGGGATCATGGCAATCACCGTGCCGCCGATGACCGCATCGCGAATCCGGCCGCGGCCTCCGAAGAGGGAGACACCGCCCACGACGGCTGCGCCAACGGCGTAGAGCAGCGTGTTGCCGCCACCGATGTCGAGCGGCACACCGCCGTCGAAGGAGGCCAATGCGATGCCGCCGACGGCGGCCATGGTCGTGGAGAGTGCGAATGCTGCGATCCGCATGCGGCGGACGTCGATACCGGCGCGCCGCGCAGCCTCAGCGTTGCCGCCTACGGCGTACAGATAGCGGCCGAAGCGAGTCTTCGTGAGGAGCACGGTCAAGACGACGAGCAGCACCATGATGAGCGGGATGACCCACGGCATGCCTATGAGGGCCTTGCCCAACTTGTTGACCTGGCGGTTGCGGTTGAGCAGATACACGGCGAACACGCCGACGATCACGAGTCCGGCGATCCGGACAAGGACCAAGGCGAGTGGTTCGGCGGAGAGCTTCTGAGCTCTGCGCCGAACCGACCGGAACAAGGTGAACGCCGCATAGCCGCCGACGAACACCACGAGGAAAATCCAGCCGAGCGTTGGGCTCGCGTTGCTGTGCACGAGCTCGTTGATGGGGCCGTTCCCGATACTGATGGCGCCGGCCTTACCCGCGAACGAGATGATGACGCCCTGCCAGGCGAGGAAGAACGCCAAAGTCACGATGAACGACGGAATGCCGACGCGGGCCACCAGGAAGCCAGTGATGCAGCCGATCGTGGTGCCCACGGCGAGGGCGAGGAACATCGCGATCCAGACGTGGCCGCCGATGTGCGTCAAGATGACGACGAAGCCCAACGCGATCATCGGCACCGCGAGCCATAGCCGGTTGAGCACCGCGATCAACAGCCCGACCGCCATGACGATGACGATCGCGCCGTAGCTGCCGCCCTTGAGGTAACCCTCGATGTTTCCGTTGTGGGCGTAGGCGAGCCCCATCATCATGGCGCAGACGCCCGCGGCCGTACCCGCGGAGAGGTCGATCTCGCCGAGCAGCAGCACGAACACGAGACCCATGGCGATCAAAATCGTGTAGCCGGCCTGGCCGGTGAAGTTCGCCAGGTTGCCGACGGTCAAGAATTGGTTGCTCAGGCTGGAAAAGGCGATGAGCAAGATAACGAGGCCGAGCAACGCAGGCAGAGCACCCGGGTCGCCGCCACGCACCTTGGCGATGTACGCGCGTGCGGAATCCATCAGAGTGATGGAGCCCAGATCGCCGCTGAACGCCTCGGCGACCGCGTCGTCGGAGATCGGCGTGGTGATGACGGCCGATGATCGGCAGGTCGGCTGCGCTCGGGCCGGCTTCGCTTCCGGGGGCCCCAGTGGTCTGTTCGCTCATCGCGGCCTCACGCGCTTTCTGCGGCAGTTGCGGGCTGGAGCCCGATGGTTCCGGTGCGACCGGCGGTGATGAGTTCGACCACTTGTGAGTACGTCACATCAACGCGCTTGACCTCCGCGGCGACGCGCCCGAGGAACAGCGCCGTGATGCGGTCGGCGACCTCCATCACGTCGTTCATGTTGTGCGAGATCAGCACGACGCCGAGGCCGCTGTCGGCCAGTCGTCGAACGAGGTCGAGCACCTGGCGGGTCTGCGCGACGCCGAGCGCTGCGGTGGGCTCGTCGAGCAGCACGACCTTGTTGTTCCACAGCACCGCCTTCGCGATCGCGACCGACTGGCGCTGACCGCCCGACAGGCTCGAAACCTGCTGGCGAACCGATTTGACGGTGCGCACGGACAAGCCGGCCAGCGTGTCACGGCTACGCCGTTCCATCGTCGCTTCGTCGAGGGTGTTGAAAATCGGACGTCGCAACTCGCGACCGAGGAACATGTTCTGGACGATGTCGAGGTTGTCGCACAGCGCGAGGTCTTGATACACGATCTCGATGCCGTATGCGGCGGCATCACGCGGCCCGTGGATCGCGATGGCGGACCCTTCGAACAGGAACTCCCCTGAATCAACGGGATAGATGCCGCCAACGCACTTGACGAGCGTCGACTTGCCGGCTCCGTTGTCGCCGACCAGTGCCATGACCTCGCCGGGGAACACGTTGAAGTCGACGCTGTGCAGCACCTGGATCGCGCCAAAGCTCTTGTTGATTCCTCGCAGAGCGAGGATGGGCGAATCGGCCACCATGAGCCCCTCTTGTATAGGCCGAACGGCTGGACGTCGCCAAGATAGACCGCGGCCTTCGCTAAGGCGAGGACCAACCTCTGGAGTTGCTGGGGTTGGTGGCGTCGGTGGCGTCGGCCGAGATCTCGTCGACAGTCACTACACGAAAACAACTGCACGCAAACAAGGAACCGGTGGCGTGGCCGGGTTGACCGGCCACGCCACCGGACGAGCTCCGGGAAGGGGCTTAGGAAGCCGCGATCCCAGCCTTGGTGCAGAGTGCGACGAACGCGCCGGTGCAGACCGATGCGTACGGCACTGCGCCGGACTTGATCGGGTCGCCGACGTTGGAGATGTCGATCAGTTCAGGCTTGAGCAGGATCGAAGGAACGCTGCGCTTGCCCTGCGGGTCGTTCGACGTCGTCAAGCCATCCGGGGTCTTGCCCTGGATCAGGTCGACCGCCAGCGTTGCTGCAGCGGTGGCTTCCATCGTCGCGTCCTTGTAGATCGTGCAGGTCTGGTCACCCGAGAGGATGGCCTGCAAGCCAGACGACGTTGCGTCCTGACCGGTCACCGGCACCTTGCCGTTGAGGCCGTTCGCCTTGAGGACGGTGATGACCGGACCGGCCATGCCGTCGTTCATCACGTAGACGCCGTCGATCTTGTTGCCGTTGGCGGTGAGCAGCTGCTGGAAGGTCTTGCCGGCCTGGGTGTTGTCCCAGTTCGGGATGGCCTGCTCAGAAACCTTCTTCAAGGTGCTCTTGTCGATGACCGAGTGCGCGCCCTGACCGAACAGCGTCGCGTTGTTGTCGGTCGGAGAACCGTCGATCATGATGATCGATCCGGTCGGCTTGCCGATCTTCGCCATCGCGTTGACGAAGCAGGTGCCCTGCTCGACGCCGACCTGAACGCCGTCGTACGAGGCGTAGTAGGCAGCACTGCCGCCGAGAACCAAGCGGTCGTAGTCGATGACGGGGATGTTCGCGGACTTCGCTTCGGTCTCGACCTGGATCGACGTTGCGGGGTCGATCGACGTGATGATGAGGACCTTGACGCCTTCCTGGATCATGCTCTGCGCGATGCTCTGGAACTTCGCGTTGTCACCGAGAGCGTTCTGGATGTCGGCCTTGATGCCGGCAGCGCCAAACGCCTTGACGAGGGCCGGGCGGTCAGCGGTCTCCCAGCGGGTGGACGACTGAGTGTCGGGCAGGATCACGCCGACGGTGCCGCTGGCCGCAGGGGCGCTCGACACGGGAGCCGCGGAGCTGGTGGCAGCAGGCGCTGCGGAGCTGCGTGGCAGCGGGTGCCGCTGCAGCTGGTGGCGGCGGGCGGTGAGCTGGACGTGGCGCCGCGGTGGACGACTTCTTGCTGCTACAGCCGGCAATGCCGAGCCCGGCTACCGCCGCGACGGCAACGAGCCGAATCGCAGTCTTGTTCATGCACGGTCCCCTTTTGCTTCCTGGGCGCAGGACGTGGTGCCCTGCAGGACTGCCCAGTTGTTGTCGCGCACAACATATGCACCGCGAGCGCGGAACGTAAGGGGGAACGGTGTCATCGCCCACGTTCGGAATGGATCTGTTACATAGGCGTGACCCTGCGCGGTCAGCCGATTACCGACGTTTTAGACCGTATTGCGGAGGTCTTGCCCCTCGTGACTCTCAGATCCCGCAGGCCCCTCGCGCCCATCCTGTAGTGGCTGTACTGGCTTCGGGAGCGGTTCCTGCACCGACTCCTGTAGTGATAGCGCAACAGCCGTCGCAGCCGCGGCGAGGATAGCGGCACCAGTGACGTGCAGCTCCACGAGCGCGATGGGCAGCCCGCTGAAGTATTGAGCGAAACCGACCGTCGCTTGCGCGGCGAGGACGCCGACCAGGATCCGGGTGGTGGTGCGCGCTGTGATCGGCGCACCCGCTGCTGTGACGTAGACCGCCAGGGATACGGCCAACCCGACTAGGAGCATGACGACGTCTGCGTGGAGCTGGCTGACCGCCTGAGGCCGGAACGGCAACCGGATCGCTGTGGCATTTCCAGCGTGAGGTCCGCTGCCCGTGACCGCCGTCCCGACGACGAACACCAGATAGGTGACCGCCCAGACGACGAGACCCATACGCCGAACGAGGCGCGGCAGCGCGGTGGCTTCGCGCACGGGCCGTGGCGCCCGAGTCCGCCACCACAGCACGGTGCTCGCCGCGATCAGCACCATCGAGAGCAGGAAGTGCGGTGCGACGACCCAGGGATTCAGCTTCGAGAGCGTCACGAGGCCACCCATAACGACCTGGGCAGGGACGCCGAGCAATGTGACCCAGGCCCAACGGCGAATCTCGGCATTGGCCGGCCGCAGCCGCACGGCGGCGATGAAAACTGCCGCAACCACGGCAAGGACGACGCCGGTGAGCATGCGATTACCGAACTCGACGGCGCCATGCCAGGAGAGCGCGTTCGTCGGCACGAAGTCGGTGCTCTCGCAGCGTGGCCAGGTTGGGCAGCCGAGGCCCGAGTTCGTGAGCCTGACGAGCCCGCCGGTGGCCACGATGCCGATGTTGGCGACCAAGGATGCGAGCGCGAGGCGGCGCATGGTGATGGGCGTCGGCCGCCAGGCAATGGCGGTCGCCGCTAAGGCTGTTTGTTGCGCCATGGCACCCAGATCGTACGGACTAACCCAGCATGTCGGCCCCATGGAGGGCGGGTGATGCGCCTGTCGGGGGAAATAGGTAACATTGCTGTTGTGAAATCCATGCTCGTCGCCGACGCGTCAGCTGCCACCCATGTGGGCCCTGATGACGCGCGCACCCGCGATCGCGTAGTCCGGGCCCTCCATGAGCACGGTCCCCAAAGCGCCGGCGCCCTGAGCGCGAGCTTCGGCCTCACCCCCGCGGCAGTGAGGCGCCATCTCGACGCGCTGATTGCGGCCGGTCGGGTCAGTGAGGTTCCTGAGCGCAAGGTGCACGGCCAGCTGCGCGGTCGTGGCCGTCCGGCGAAACTCTTCGCGTTGACCGACGACGGTCGCGAGATGTTTCCCCACGCGTACGACGACATCGCGGTCGATGCTCTCAACTATCTGCGCGACGCCGGCGGCGATGCGGCGGTCAGCGCGTTCGCGAGGCAGCGACTCCAGGGTCTTGAGACCCGCTACGCGGCCGCTCTAGCCAATGTGCCGGCTGATCGGCGTCCGGCCGAATTGGCTGCTGCGCTCACGGCCGATGGCTACGCGGCCTCCGCGCACGAGGCAGGCAGCGGCGCGCAGGTCTGCCAGCATCACTGCCCGATCGCCCACGTCGCCGTCGACTTCCCGCAGTTGTGCGAGGCCGAAACCGACATGTTCGTCCGGCTGCTCGGCACGCACGTGCAGCGGCTCGCCACCATCGCCCACGGCGACGGCATATGCACGACCCACATTCCGTTGGTCCAGGTACAAACCGCGTCCGGAAAGGTCACCTCATGACGACCATCGAGCATCCAGAGCTCGACCAGCTCGGACGTTACAAGTTCGGCTGGGCCGACTCTGACGTCGCCGGCGCTGCCGCGAGGCGTGGCCTGAACGAGGATGTCGTGCGAGACATCTCCGCGAAGAAGAACGAGCCGGCCTGGATGCTCGAGCAGCGCCTCAAGGGTCTGCGCATCTTCGAGAAGAAGCCGATGCCCTTGTGGGGTGCCGACCTGTCGGGCATCGACTTCGACAACATCAAGTACTTCGTGCGATCGACTGAGAAGCAGGCAGACAGCTGGGACGACCTGCCCGCCGACATCCGCAACACCTACGACAAGCTCGGCATCCCCGAGGCCGAGAAGCAGCGGCTCATTTCGGGTGTAGCGGCCCAGTACGAAAGCGAAGTCGTCTACCACAAGATTCGCGAAGACCTCGAAGCGCAGGGCGTGCTGTTCCTCGACACCGACACCGGCCTGCGCGAGCACGAGGACCTGTTCCGCGAGTACTTCGGTTCGGTGATCCCGGCCGGCGACAACAAGTTCTCTGCGCTCAACACCGCGGTCTGGTCGGGCGGTTCGTTCATCTACGTGCCGCCGGGCATCCACGTCGACATCCCGCTGCAGGCCTACTTCCGCATCAACACCGAGAACATGGGCCAGTTCGAGCGCACGCTGATCATCGTCGACGAGGGCTCCTACATTCACTACGTCGAAGGCTGCACCGCGCCGGTCTACTCGAGTGACTCGCTGCACAGTGCCGTCGTCGAGATCATCGTGAAGAAGAACGCGCGCTGCCGTTACACGACGATCCAGAACTGGTCGAACAACGTCTACAACCTGGTCACGAAGCGCGCGGTCGCTCAGGCGGGCGCGACCATGGAGTGGATCGACGGCAACATCGGTTCGAAGGTCACCATGAAGTACCCGGCCGTCTGGCTCGTCGGTGAGTACGCCAAGGGCGAGACGCTCTCGGTCGCGTTCGCGGGCGAGGGCCAGCACCAGGACGCTGGCTCGAAGATGGTGCACGCCGCGCCGCACACGTCGTCGACGATCATCTCCAAGTCGGTCGCTCGTGGCGGTGGCCGCACGAGCTACCGCGGACTCGTCCAGATCATGGATGGCGCCTACGGGTCGAAGTCGACAGTGAAGTGCGACGCGCTGCTGATCGATGCCATCAGCCGCTCCGACACCTACCCCTACGTCGACGTCCGCGAAGACGACGTGTCGATGGGCCACGAAGCAACAGTGTCGAAGGTCAGCGAAGACCAGCTCTTCTACTTGATGAGCCGCGGCATGACCGAGGACGAAGCCATGGCGATGATCGTGCGTGGCTTCGTCGAGCCAATCGCGCGTGAGCTGCCGATGGAGTACGCCCTCGAACTCAACCGGCTCATCGAGTTGCAGATGGAAGGGTCTGTGGGCTGACCCATGACTGAGCTCACCACGACCGAGGATCTCGAGCTCGGCGAACTCCAGCGCGCCAAAGCGGAGCTCACCGACGCGCCAGCAGCCCCGGAGGGCCACACGCACGGTCGCGGCGGCGAAGGCGGTCGCCATCTCGACCGCGTCTTCTCCCGTGACCCGCAGGCATTTCCGGAGCCGAACAGCCGGCAGGAGCTGTGGCGTTTCGCCGCGTTGCCCCGACTCCGGCCGCTGTTCGCGGCGCCGGATGCCGATGGGTCGCTCGCGTTCTCGTGGGCCAGCGGCGCGCCGGTCGAGGTCGTGCCGATCACCGATAGCCGCGTCGGTTCTGTGCACACGCCGTTCGACCGCTTGTCGGCCATCGCACTTCAGAAGGCGACTGAAGCACTCGTCATCACCGTCGCAGGCGAGCTCACCGAGCCGGTCGTGGTCGGTGCGAAGGGCACCGGCGGCGTGTCGTACGGGCACGTCGTCGTCGATGTCGCGCCGCATGCGACGGGCACGGTGGTGCTCGACCACGTCGGCGGCGCGCAGTATGCAGAGAACGTCGAGATCAAGGTCGGCGACGGCGCGGCAGTCACCGTCGTGAGCATCCAGGACTGGGACGACGATGCCGTGCACGCGTCCGCTCACACCGCACTCGTGGGCCGCGACGCGCGACTGCGCCACATCAACATCAGCTTCGGCGGCAGCGCCGTCCGCGTCACCCCCGCCGTTCGCTTTTCAGGCCCTGGGGCGGACGTCGAGTTGCTTGGCTTGTTCTTCGCCGACGCAGGTCAGCACATCGACAACCGGTTGCTCGTCGACCACGAGATGCCGCACTGCAAGAGCAGAGTCAACTATCGCGGCGCGTTGCAAGGTGCAGGTGCTCGCTCGGTCTGGACAGGTGACGTCGTCATCCGCGCGACCGGCATCGGCACCGACACCTACGAAGTCAACCGCAACCTGTTGCTCACAGATGGCGCGCGCGCTGATTCTGTGCCGAACCTCGAGATCCTGACCGGTGAGGTCGTCGGCGCCGGGCACGCGAGCGCCACCGGCCGGTTCGACGACGAGCAGCTCTTCTACTTGCAAGCGCGCGGCATTCCAGCCGACCAGGCTCGCCGGCTGATCGTGCGAGGGTTCTTCGCCGACGTCATCGAGCGTATTCAGGTACCTGAGTTGGTCGAGCGCCTGCTGGCCACGGTCGACCGCGAACTCGACAGCAGCGTGTCGTGATGAGCCGGTACGTGAAGGTCGGTGACGTTGCCTCATTGCCGCGGCCGCGCGGGGTGCTGCGCGTCGAGGTCGAGGGCGAGCCGGTCGCGATCGTGTGCACCGGCCGTGGCGAGTTCCATGCGATCTCCGACGTGTGCTCGCACGCCGAGGTGGCGCTTTCCGACGGCGAGATACACGGCTACACCGTCGAGTGCTGGTTGCACGGTTCGAAGTTCGACGTGCGCACTGGCAAACCGCTCGGCCCGCCGGCAACACGTTCCGTGCCCGTGTACGACATCAAGTTCGACGGCGACGACGTTTACGTCGACGTTGCTCCCTCCCTAACAAACCAGGAGTCCGTGCGATGAGCGCGCTTGTGATCCGCGACCTGCATGTCGTCGTCAACGCCGGCACGACCGGTGAAACTGGCGCGATCGGCAGCGGCGAAGAGTCCCGCGAGATCCTGCGCGGCGTCGACCTCACGGTCAACGCCGGGGAGACGCACGCCATCATGGGCCCGAACGGTTCCGGCAAGTCGACCCTCGCGTATTCGATTGCAGGACACCCCAAGTACACGATCACCAAGGGCTCGGTCACCCTCGACGGCCAGGACGTGCTCGCGATGAAGGTCGACGAGCGTGCCCGCGCCGGCCTGTTCCTCGCGATGCAGTACCCGGTCGAGGTCGCTGGCGTCTCGGTGTCGAACTTCCTGCGCACCGCGGCGACCGCGATCCGCGGCGACGCACCGAAGGTGCGCACCTGGGTGGGCGAGGTCAAGGGCGCGATGGCGAAGTTGCAGATGGATCCTGCGTTTGCCGAGCGCAACGTGAACGAGGGTTTCTCAGGTGGCGAGAAGAAGCGCCACGAGATCCTTCAACTCGAACTACTGAACCCCAAGTTCGCGGTGCTCGACGAGACCGACTCCGGGCTCGACGTCGATGCCCTTCGCGTTGTCGCCGAGGGCGTGAACCGGTTCCGTGCGCAGCCCGACCGCGGCGTCCTGCTCATCACGCACTACACCCGCATCCTGCGCTACATCGAGCCCGACTTCGTGCACGTGTTCGTCGACGGCCGCATCGTCGAAGAGGGTGGCCGCGAACTCGCCGACCGGCTCGAGGCCGAAGGTTACGAGCGATACGCCAAGACCGCGTGAGGAGGTGGATCCGATGAACGCACCCTACGACGTCGAGCTTGTCCGCAAGGACTTCCCGATCCTCGACCGGCGCGTGCATGACGGCCTGCCGCTGATCTACCTCGACAGCGCCAACACATCGCAGAAGCCGCGCCAGATGCTCGACACGCTCGCCGACTTCTACGAGCAGCACAACTCCAACATCCACCGGGCGACGCACGCGCTTGGGCGAAGAGGCGACGGCGGCGTACGAAGGTGCCCGCATGAAGGTCGCCGCCTTCATCGGCGCGACCGACACCGACGAGGTCATCTTCACCAAGAACTCGAGTGAGTCTCTGAACCTGGTCGCCAATGTGCTGTCGTGGGGTGCGCGCGCGCTGAAGCCCGGCGACGAGGTGGTCATCACCGAGATGGAGCACCACTCCAACATCGTGCCGTGGCAGATCCTGTGCGAGCGCACAGGTGCGACGCTGCGCTGGTTCGGTGTCACCGACGAGGGTCGGCTTGATCTTTCGAATATCGATGATCTCATCAACGAGCGCACGAAAGTCGTGTCGTTCGTGCACGTCTCGAACATCCTCGGCACACTGAACCCGGTGCAGCGCATCGCAGCGCGTGCACATGAGGTTGGCGCTCTTGTGGTGCTCGATGCGTCGCAGTCGGTGCCACAGCTGCCCGTCGACGTCCACGCGCTTGGTATTGATTTTCTTGCGTTCACCGGGCACAAGATGTGTGGGCCTACGGGCATCGGCGTTTTGTGGGGGACGGCGTGAGCTGCTCGAAGAGTTGCCGCCGTTCCTCGGCGGTGGCGAGATGATCGAGACCGTCACGATGCAGCGTTCGACCTACGCCGGGCTGCCGCACAAGTACGAGGCGGGCACGCCGCCCATCGCCGAAGCAGCGGCGCTCGGTGCAGCGGTCGACTACCTGACCAACCTCGGCATCGATGCGGTCGCCGAACACGAACAGCACGTCACCGCCTACGCCCTCGACGCGCTGAGCGGCGTGAGCGGTTTGCGCGTACTCGGCCCGACCAACAGCATCGATCGCGGGGGAGCGATCTCGTTCACGCTCGGCGATCTGCATCCGCACGACGTCGCGCAGGTGCTCGACGGTCACGGCGTCGCGGTCCGTGCGGGTCATCATTGTGGGCGACCGATTCACCAGCGGTTCGGTGTCAGCGCATCGACCCGCGCGTCGTTCTACCTCTACACCACGCTACCCGAGATCGACGCGCTGGTCGACGGGATCGAGAAGGCGAAGAGGTTCTTCCGCTGATGCAACTCGAATCGATGTACCAAGAAATCATCCTCGATCACTACCGCACGCCCCACCACAAGGGTTTGCGGGAGCCCTACGACGTCGAGGTGCATCACGTCAACCCGACCTGCGGCGACGAAATCACGTTGCGCGTCAAGCTCGACGGCGACACCGTTACCGACGTGTCGTACGACAGCGTCGGCTGCTCGATCAGCCAAGCCAGCGCATCGGTCCTCACCGACCTTGTGATCGGCCACGGCATCGACACCGGGTTGGCGGCGCACCGCGAGTTCGTCGCGTTGATGCAGAGCAAAGGCACCGCGACGCCCGACGAGGAGATCCTCGAAGATGCCGTCGCGTTCACCGGCGTCTCGAAGTTCCCAGCGCGCGTCAAGTGCGCGTTGTTGTCGTGGATGGCCTGGAAAGATGCCACGGCACAAGCCCAGGCGCGCGCATCATCGGTCGAGAACTCCTCGGCGTCTCGCTAATACACCGTCCGAAAGGCTGTCATGACGACCACCGTTGAAGACGTCAAGGAAGCTCTCTACGACGTTGTCGACCCTGAGCTCGGCATCAACGTGGTCGACCTCGGGCTCATCTACGACCTCGCGCTCGACGCAGACGGCATCGCGACGATCGACATGACGCTCACCTCTGCGGCCTGCCCGCTGACCGACGTGATCGAGGACCAGACCCGCAGCGCGCTCGACGGGCTGGTGAAGGACTTCAAGATCAACTGGGTCTGGATGCCGCCGTGGGGGCCGGAGAAGATCACGGACGACGGCCGCGAGCAGTTGCGCGCCATCGGATTCAATGTCTGACGCGGTCTAACGGTGATTACTGCTACCGACGTTGAAATCAGCGTCGGCTCCCGAGTGCTGCTCGACGCGGTCACCTTCAGGGTCGCGCCGGGTGACCGCATCGGTCTTGTCGGGCGCAACGGCGCGGGCAAGACAACACTGACCAAAGTGCTTGCAGGCGAGGCAATTCCGGCGGCCGGCACCGTCACGACAACCGGTCAGATCGGCTACTTGCCGCAAGACCCACGCACTGGCGACCTCGAGATCCTGGCGCGCGACCGGATCTTGTCGGCACGCGGCCTCGATGTCGTCGTGCGCGACATGCGCGCAGCCGAAGACAAGATGGGCAGCGACGACGACTCTGTGCGCGACGCCGCGGTTCGCCGCTATAGCCGTATCGAAGACCACTTCCACGTGCTCGGGGGGCTATGCGGCGGAGTCGGAGGCCGCATCGATCGCCGCGAGCCTCGGGCTGCCCGATCGCGTGCTCGGCCAATCTCTTGGCACGTTGTCGGGCGGGCAGCGCCGTCGCGTCGAACTCTCGCGCATCCTGTTCTCCGGTGCCGAGACACTGCTCCTCGACGAACCCACCAACCACCTCGATGCTGATTCCATTGCGTGGTTGCGGGAGTTCCTTCGCTCACACAAGGGCGGGCTGGTCCTTATCAGCCACGATGTGAGCTTGCTCGAGACGACCGTGAACCGCGTTCTCCATCTCGATGCGACCCGCGCCGTCCTCGACATCTACAACGTCGGCTGGAAGACCTACCTCGATCAGCGTGAAGCCGATGAGCGGCGACGCAAGCGCGAGCGGGCGAATGCCGAGCGGAAGGCAACAACGTTGCAGGCGCAGGCCGACCGCATGCGCTACAAGGCGACCAAGGCAACAGCCGCGCAGAACATGGAGAAGCGGGCGCACAAATTGCTTGCGGGCCTAGAAGATGTGCGCAAGCACGACCGGGTGGCGAAGCTGCGCTTTCCCGACCCTGCACCGTGCGGCAAGGTGCCGTTGTCGGCGACGGGTTTGTCGAAGTCGTACGGTTCTCTCGAGGTCTTCACCGACGTCGACCTCGCGATCGACAAGGGCTCGCGCGTGGTGATTCTCGGCTTGAACGGTGCCGGCAAGACGACACTGCTGCGCACACTTGCTGGCGTCGAAACCGCCGACACTGGCGAGGTGCTCGCTGGCCACGGCCTCAAGCTCGGCTACTACGCGCAGGAGCACGAAACGCTCGACCCCAACGCCACTGTGCTCGAGACGATGCGTGCCTCAGCACCAGATCTGGCGGACGTCGAATTGCGCCGCGTTCTCGGTAGCTTCCTGTTCTCGGGCGACACGGTAGAACAGCGCACGAAGACGCTGTCGGGTGGAGAGAAGACCCGCCTTGCGCTCGCGCGTCTCGTGGTCTCCAGCGCCAACGTGCTGTTGCTCGACGAACCGACGAACAACCTCGACCCCGCGAGCAGGGAAGAGGTTCTCGGAGCCCTGCGCGGGTATCGCGGCGCGATCGTGCTGGTCACCCACGACGAGGGCGCCGTCGAAGCGTTGTCTCCCGAGCGTGTGCTGTTGCTACCCGATGGGGTAGAGGACATCTGGAGCGACGAACTGGCCGATCTGGTCGCGCTCGCCTGAGCGGGTGACCGATCGAACCCACCGCTCGCTCGGGTGGCCGATGACCCGAACATGGGTGATCATGGCTGGAGAGGACTCCCATGCACACAATCCGATCCAGAGAGGGAGAAACCGTGGCCGACACTCTCAAGAAGGGCAGCCGGGTAACTGGCGGCGAGCGCGACCGGCTGGCTGCCGACCTCCGCAGGAAGTACGACGGCGGAGCGAGCATTCGCGCACTGGCCGACGCGACCGGGCGGTCCTACGGCTTCATCCACCGGATGCTGAGCGAGTCCGGAGCGACCCTGCGTGGGCGTGGCGGCGCGACCCGGGGGAAGGCGCGCGCACGCTAGGCCCGGGGCTGGGCCAGGCCCGACGGCTAGGGTCGCTGTCGTGCCTTCGATCCTCACGTTGCGGTTGCCTGTAGTCGGCGAGGACGCGCTGTGGGCGATGCTCGCCGATGCAGGGCGTCAGCTGACCGGGGCGATCCGGTTGGTGATCGTGCGCGGCGCAGGAGCCGACTTCTTCGACGGGACGGCGGCGCTGCCGGCCGCAGTGCCGGTGCCGCGCTCGGCCGGTTCGACGCCCGCCTCGACCGCTGATGCGCTCGGCTGGCTCCGGCGCCCAGATCTCGTCACCGTGGCGGCGATCACCGGCCGCGCGACGGGCGCAGGGCTCGATGTCGCGATGGCGTGCGACTTGCGGATAGTGACCAACGACGCCGAGCTTTCGGCGTCCGCCTTGAACGAAGATCCCGAAAGCGGGCTTGGCCTCGCAATCGACACCGTCGCGAGGTTGGGCGATGTGCTCGGCTATTCGCGCGCGCTCGAGTTCGTCACGACCACGCGCTGCGTGTCTGGTGTGCAGGCGGCGGTGCTCGGTCTCGCGAATCTCGCAGTCGAGCCCGCGGATCTCGACGCCGCGCTCGAGCAGTTGATCGACGCAGTACTGGCGGTGCCCCGTACCGCGGTTACGACGGTTAAGGCCGTGCTAGTGGCCGCAGATGCTGATAGTCGGCGGCGTGCTGGCGATCTCGCGGCAGGGCTGCGTCTTGCAGCGGGCGAGACCTGACGGGTCGAGCGGGAAGTCTGAACGCTCCCTGTGCGTTGCACCGGTGAGACACTGGACGCAAATAGCGAGCAGCTGCGTACCAGAATCGGAGAAGATGAGCGGGTGAGTGCGCGATGAGCATGGGCCAAGGCATGGCTACCTGGCATGCGATGCGCAGCTTCACTCAGGACTCGTCGGTCACCAAGAAGAAGCTGGCGCCTGGCACCGTCAAGCGGATCGTGAGGTTCGCGGCGCCCTATAAGCGGTTCGTCGTGATTTTGCTGGTGCTCCTCGCACTCGACGCCGCGCTCGGCGCTGTGACGCCATTGCTAATCCGCGAGATTCTGAACAAGGGCATCGGCAACAAGGGCGTGGGTTCGCACCCCGACCTCGTGATCGGACTCGCGATCGCGATCGGACTCATCGCGATCTTCGATGCGGGGTTAGGTCTGGTCGAGAGGTACCTCACGTCGCGGATCGGCGAGGGTCTCATCTTCGACATGCGGGCGAAGATCTTCGGTCACATTCAGCGGATGCCGATCGCCTTCTTCACCCGCACTCAGACCGGCGCGCTCATGAGCCGCCTGAACAACGACGTGATGGGTGCTCAGCAGGCGTTCACCAGCACGTTGTCGAGCGTCGTCACGAACCTGCTGACTGTCACGTTCACGTTGTCGGTCATGTTTGTGCTGTCGTGGCAAATCACGCTGGCGGCGCTCGCGCTGCTGCCGTTGTTCGTCCTGCCCGCGCGTTGGTTCGGCCGCAAGCTGCAGACGATCACGAGAGAGAGCTACAACCTCAACGCGGCTATGAACAACACGATGACCGAGCGGTTCAATGTGGCAGGCGCGTTGTTGGTCAAGCTCTTTGGCCGCCCCCGCGACGAAGACAACGCGTTTCGCGCCAAGGCCGGGCGGGTGCGCGACATCGGGGTTACCCAGTCGATGTACGGCGGCGTCTTCTTCGCGTCGCTCATGCTGGTCGCATCGCTTGGTGTCGCGCTCGTCTACGGCTGGGGTGGCTGGTTGGCCGCGAACCGCGAGCTCGACGTCGGCACCGTCGTCGCGCTCGGCGCGTACCTCACGCGGTTGTACGGTCCGCTGACCGCGTTGTCGAACGTCAATGTTTCGATCATGACCGCGCTGGTGTCGTTCGAGCGAGTCTTCGAGGTTCTCGATCTGCCACCGATGATCGACGATGCACCCGATGCGATCGATCTTCCGGCCGGTGCTAACACCATCGAGTTCGACCACGTCGATTTCCGCTACCCGGTCGCGGCCGAGGTGTCGCTGGCGTCACTCGAGTCGGTCGCCGTCCTCGATACGTCAACGAACGCTCAGGTGCTCCGTGATGTGTCGTTCGAGGCGGCTCCCGGCCAGCTCGTCGCGCTCGTCGGGCCCTCAGGAGCAGGCAAGACGACGATCTCCGCTCTCGTCTCACGGCTGTACGACGTCACCGAGGGAGCCGTCAAGATCGGTGGCCTCGACGTGCGGCGCGTCACCCAGTTGTCGCTACGCGACACTGTCGGCGTCGTGACCCAAGACAGCCACATGTTCCACGACACGATCCGCGCCAACCTCATCTACGCGAAGCCCGACGCGAGCGAAGAAGAGCTCATCGAGGCGTGCAAAGCGGCGCAGATCTGGGACCTGGTCGCCTCACTGAACGACGGCCTCGACACGCTGGTCGGCGAACGCGGCTACCGGTTGTCGGGCGGTGAGAAGCAGCGGCTTGCCATTGCCCGGTTGTTGCTGAAGGC
Source organism: uncultured Actinomycetes bacterium (assembly GCA_963809135.1). Lineage (GTDB taxonomy): Bacteria > Actinomycetota > Actinomycetes > Acidothermales > Acidothermaceae > PALSA-607. The sequence goes on along the minus strand of CAWEIG010000007.1, from coordinate 105,346 downwards.
ACCGAGCATCGTGGTGCTCGACGAGGCGACCGCTCACCTCGACTCCGAGTCAGAGGCGGCCGTGCAGCGCGCCCTCAAGATTGCACTCGCAGGCCGCACGTCGCTGGTGATCGCTCACCGGCTCTCAACGATCCGCGACGCCGACCAGATCTTGGTCATCGACGACGGCCGCGTCGTCGAACGCGGTCACCACGACGAGTTGTTCGCAGCTGGCGGCCTGTACGCCGAGCTGTACCGCACCCAGTTCGAACGCCAGGACACGGGTGACGTCGCAGACCTCGACGACACCGCCGACCCAGATGAGTTAGCCCGCCTCGCACTGGCCGACGCGACACCGGAGCCCTCGGCGTAACCGATGCAGCTTGCGCGTCGACCGCGTCAGGAATTCGTTCGAGCCATACGTGTCGCTGCCGGGTCGTGATCGCGACGCGACGCACGATGGAGCATGACTTCTGACGCCCCTGCCCGCATCCCGTCCCTGGACTCACAGCCCGACGTGCACCCCGTGCTGATCGCTCACCGCGCAGAGCGCGCAGCGAACGCACAGCTCCGGATCGCCGACGCGATCACGAAGTTCGCCGGCACCATGATGTTCGTCTACATCCACGCGGTCATCTTTGGGTTCTGGATGCTGTTTCTTGAGAAGAGCCCTTGGCAGACGCTGACGCTCATCGTCAGCCTCGAGGCCATCTTCTTGTCGACGTTCGTCATGATCGGCCAAAATCGCCAGTCGTCGTTTGCTGCCGCCAAGGCAAACCACGACTTCGTTGCGCAGGAGACCGAGCTCAAAGACAACACCGAGCTGACGCGGCAAATCCATGCGTTGACGACGGAGATTCACGCAAAGCTCGCTGAGAATTCGGGGCCGGTAGCCTGACGGCATGCGCCGCGTGCTCGCCGGATCCTTGTTTGTCTGCCTTCTTGGGGGCTTGCTGGTGATCATGCTCACCGGCTGCCGGCAGACCGCGAACCTCTCCCAGCAGGAGGTCGTGGTCGCGTTCACGTTGACGGCAACCCAGGCAGATCACGCCCGCGTGTGGGCGCTGTGCCAGCACGTCGGTGGGACCACCCCGGAGCCGCTTGTCACGAAGAGCAAATACCCGGCGACCTTGCGCTCGAACGTGCGGTTCCGGGTCGACCATGCGACCAACCTGCAGCTGCAGCAGCTATTCGATTGCCTGAGACAGGATCCGACAGTGGTGGGTTACTCCACCACCGGAGACGGCGACCAGTGACATGTCGACCCCCGCCCACCCGCCGTCCCGTTGCGTGGACCGTTTGCGTCGGTCCAGCGACCGGGTCCGTCCGCGCAGTGAACCTTCGGTGATCTGCGGTTGCTACAGCGACCGTATTGCTCCAATGGGTCGTCCCTCAGGTCGTCCGGGGCGAAGTGCGATGCACAAATGTCGAACGCGACCAGCGGCGTTCGTCGTCGAGGTGGAAGCCGCGCAAGCGGGAGCTCTGCTCATGTGAGGACATATGAGCCGCCTGACCCAAGGAGAAGCCGTGAAGTACATGTTGCTGGTCTGTGTGGATCCGTCGGAGCCGACCCCGGAAGATCCGGGCGGCCTGACGATCGAGGAGTGGCTCGAGGAGACGCAACGTCGCGGGATTCGGCTCGACGGCGACCGGCTGCAGCCACCAAAGGCGGCGACAACCGTGCGATCGAGGGGTGGCCGCGTCGTGGTGACCGATGGTCCATTCGTCGAGACCAAAGAGGTCATGGCTGGCTACGACATCATCGACGCAGCGAACCTCGACGAGGCAATCGAGATCGCGTCGAAACACCCCGTGGCCCGCATCGGGATGATCGAGATCAGGCCGTTCTGGGTGGAGTGAAGCCTTTCGAACCTACTCGCCACCCCTGGCGGGCGAGCCGATCTCGATCATTCGTTCGACCGACGAACGTGCGCGCTTCGCGGTTACCGGATCGACGTCGACCTCGAACAGGTTCTCGCGAAGCGACCGGAGCAGCTTCGGCGGCGTGATCATCTTCATGTAGGGGCACACGGCGCGCGGCGAGACCGGCATGAAGTCGGTCGTGCTGTTGAGCTTGTGCAGCTGGTGCAAGATGCCGGTTTCGGTCGCCACAAGTACGCGCTCTGCGGTCGTGTTCTTGGCGTACTCGACCATGCCGCCAGTCGACAACACGCGGGTACGATCGGCCGGCAGATCACCCGTCGAGGTCAAATACAGCGCGGTGGTCGTGCAGCCACATTCGGGATGCACCAGCAAATCGGCGTCCGGATTCGCTTCAAGCGTTTTCCGAAGATCGGACGGCGAGATCTCGGCGTGAACATGACACTCACCAGCCCACACGTCCATGTCGCGACCGGTCACCCGCCGCACGTGCGCGCCGAGGAACTGGTCGGGTAGGAAGAAGATTTCCTTGTCCTGCGGGATCGAGCGCACGACATCGGCTGCGTTCGACGAGGTGCAGCACACGTCGACCTCGGCTTTGATCGCGGCGGAGGTGTTTACGTACGCCACGACAACACCGTCGGGATGTCCCGCTTTCCACGCGAGGACGTCGGAGACGTCGATGCTCGCCGCCAACGAACAACCTGCGTCGAGGTCAGGAATCAGCACCGTCTTGCTCGGTGCGAGGATTTTCGCCGTTTCGGCCATGAAATGGACGCCGCAGAAGACGATCGTGTCGGCATCGCTCGCGGCCGCGATCCGCGAAAGCGCGAGCGAGTCACCGACGTGGTCGGCGATGTCTTGGATCTCGGGCAGCATGTAGTTGTGCGCGAGGATCACCGCGTTGCGAGCCGCTGCGAGCGACCGGATCTCCTCAGCCCACCCCTCGGGCACACCCGGCGGCGGTATCACCGGCTCGGGCGGTACCGGCGGTAGTGGATAAAGGTCTGTGGTCATGCCGTGCGGTCTCCTGACTGGCCAATCTGTGTCGTGGGCGGTCCGTCGATCCCGATGCGGTCCGTCGACACGAACGTCGGCTGCTCGTCGTCGCCGGTAGGCCCGGCGTTCGCCATGACGACGGCGATCCACGGCAGCACGACCGCCGCGGCCACACCTACAAGGCGCAGCCATCCGCTGAACACGAAGATCGCCAGCACGAGGCACACCACCCGAATCGTCATCGATATCAGATAACGCCGTAGCCGCCCCGACATTTCCTGGGAGTGGCCCGGACGGGCCGAGGTGACCAGGTAGACCTGCGGATCCTCGTCGTGCCCGCGATCTGATACCTGTCTTGCCACCTCCCCAGGCTACGCCGCGATGATGGGGTCCACGTGCGAGCAGGAGGAACAGACGAGCAGGAGGTTCACATGAGCGACCGTACCTACCGAGTCACCGAAATCGTCGGGACGTCGAAGGAGAGCGTGCAGCATGCCGTGCGAAACGGTGTGCACCGGGCATCGGAGACCCTGCGCCACCTCGACTGGTTCGAGGTGACCGAGATTCGTGGGCACATTGTCGACGGAGACGTCGAGCACTTTCAGGTCAGCATGAAGGTGGGCTTCCGGCTCGAAGACGTCTACCCCGAGCTCAGGAAGCCTGGCTCACTACATGGGAGGTCAGGAAGCCTGGCTCACTGTGCTCATGTTGAAGTCGGCCACCCGAACTGCTGGCATTGCCGTGCGGTTGAAGTAGTCGTTCCATTCGCGGCACAAGCATCGCGTCGTCGCCCCGACCTCGATCATGCGCGCGAGCATGTCGACGGGGCTCTCGTTGAAGCGGAAGTTGTTGACCGCACCGACGACCTCGCCGCCCTCAACGAGGTAGACGCCGTCGCGCGTCAGTCCGGTCATGAGCAAGTTCTGCGGGTCGACCGAACGGATGTACCACAGGCACGTGAGCAGCAAGCCTCGCTCGGTTGTCGCGACCATCTCGTCGACAGTCGCTGTGGCACCGGCCTGCTCGAAGATGAGGTTGTCGATCGCCGGTGTCACCGGCAGGCCGGTCATCGACGCGGTGTACCTGGTTTGTATGAGCGCGTTGAGGCGACCTTCGTCGATCCAGGTCGTCGGCGCAAGCGTCAAGCCGTTGTCGAATACCGAACTCTCACCGCTCGATGCGTGGGCGACAACGAACGGCTCGCAGGAAAGCCCCGGTTCGTTCGGGTTGCTGCGCAACGTCACGGGTAACTGGGTCAGCGCCTCGCCGACGCGGGTGCCGCCGCCTGCCTTGGAGAAGACGGTGCGACCGTCGTGGGCGTCGCGGGCGCCTGACGACCAGTACATGTAGATCATCAAGTCGGCCAGTGCGGTCGGCGGCAGGATCGTCTCGTAGCGACCGGCGGGCAGTTCGATCTTGCGGGTCGCCCAGTCGAGTCGCTGGGCGAGGACGGCGCAATCGCGGTGGACGTCGATGTCGGTGAAGTCGCGAGTGGCTGCGCCCGACCAGGCTGACCGCGACAGGTCGGCCGATTTCGCGTTCATCTCGAGCTTGCCGGTCGGTTGCGCGTGCCGAAGTCGCAGGCCGCTCGAGCTGCCGAGGTAGCTGGAGTGGACGACGTGCTCGGCGAATCCGAACAGGCGGCGCCCCTCGGCGTTGGCCTTGGTCAGCTCGGTGCCGAGGTCTCCGACGAACCGCTCGAAGACGGCGGCCGATGTCTCCGCGGGCGCGTCCTCCCACGGGTCGCCGACTGGGCCTGAGGGCGCGACCAGGGGTCCGGCGTCTTGAGCCGGCGTGTTCTCGCGGGCTGCAACTATGGCTGCGCGCACGAGGTCGTCGAGCTCGGACGTGTGCACGGTGCTGCGCGATACGACGCCGGCCGCGGTGCCCTCACTCCCGCTCACCGACGCGATCACCGTGAGCCGCCTGCCCTTGGTCACGCCGTTCGTCGTGAGGGTGTTGTTAGCCCAGCGCAGATTTGCCGTATTCGATTCATCGGCGATCACGATGCAGCCATCGACGGCTGGCATGCCAGCCGCGACGGCCAATGCGCGCTCGATGGTTTCCTGCGGGGTCTGGTCGCTCATCTAGCGGCCGCCTTCTTCGACAGTGTTGAGGATTTTGATGCCCCGGAAAACCGCGCTTGGGCAGCCGTGACTCACGGGCGCGATCTGGCCCGGCTGGGCTTTTCCGCAGTTGAACGCACCGCCGAGGACGTAGGTCTGCGGCCCGCCGACGGCGTCCATCGAACCCCAGAAGTCCGTTGTAGTGGCTTGATAGGCGATGTCGCGCAGCTGGCCGACAATCCGGCCTGCTCGGATCTCGAAGAAGCGCTGGCCGGTGAACTGGAAGTTGTACCGCTGCATGTCGATCGACCAGCTCTTGTCGCCGATCACGTAGATGCCGCGTTCGACGCCAGCGATCAACTCGTCGGTAGAAGGGCCGCCCGGCGCTGGCTGCAAGGACACGTTCGCCATGCGCTGCAATGGCACCCGACCGCTTGAGTCGGCGAACGCGCAGCCGTTTGATCGGCCGAGGCCTTTGAGCTTCGCCATGCGGCGATCGAGCTGATAGCCGACGAGGATGCCGTCACGGATCAGATCCCATTGTTGCCCTGCTACGCCGTCGTCGTCGTAGCCGATGGTCGAGAGGCCGTACTTCGCCGTGCGGTCGCCGGTGACGTGCATGTGCGGGGAGCCGTAGACAAGCGTGCCGAGCTTGTCGAAGGTCGCGAAACTTGTGCCCGCGTAGGCGGCCTCGTAACCGAGCGCCCTGTCGAGTTCGGTCGCGTGGCCGATCGATTCATGGATCGTCAACCAGAGGTTCGACGGATCGATGACGAGGTCGTAATTGCCGGCCTCGACCGACGGCGCCTTCATCTTCTCGGCAAGCAATTCCGGAATCTCGGCGATTTCGGAGTCCCAGTCCCACCCGGTACCGGTGACGAACTCCCAACCCCGCCCTGCTGGCGGCGCCAGGCTCTCCATCGTCTCGAAGCGGCCTGAGTCGGCATCGATGCGCACGGCCGTGAGGGTCGGGTTCAAGCGCACCCGCTGCTGCGTCGTCATCGTGCCGGCGAGGTCGGCGAAGAACTTGTTCTCCTGAACCTGGGCGACGGCAGCGTCGACGTGGTCGATGCCGTCTGCAGCGAGCAGCCGCGCCGACCGCTCGGCGAGCAACGCCACCTTGTCGCTATCGGGGACGTCGAACGGGTTGACGTCGTACGACGACACCCAGCGCTTGTCGGGGTACACCGATTCGTCGGCCAACTCCACCGGCTCGCGATTCGCCGGTCGGCTGGCCTTTGCGATCGCGACGGCCTGCTCGGTGACACTGACCGCCGCTTCGGGGGTCAGGTCGACGGCGGCGGCGAATCCCCAGGTGCCCTCGTGCACGACGCGCACGGCGAATCCGCTGTCGACATCGTCGAGTCGACCCTCGAGGCCGGCGTCACGAAGCCGCAGATGCTGCGAGCGATGGCGTTCGACCCGCAGGTCCGCGTGCGAGACCCCGAGCTCCCGTGCGCGCGACAGGGCCGCGTCAGCGAGGCTCCGTAGCGGCAAGTCGAGAAAGGTCTGGATCGATCTCGCGATCGGTCATCGCTTCGGCTACCTCCGGTGGGTCGTCACGCGGACGGAGGAGCGAAAGGCCACCCTACGACGGACGCGGCCCGGACATGCGGCTACCGGCCACCGCCGCCTGCCGGGAGGGGGTCCCGGGCCAGACGGCGGTAGCAGCGGAGCGAGTGGAGCAGTGCGGGTGAGTGGAGCAGTGCGGGTGAGTGGAGCAGTGCGGTGACGCGGGGCCCGGCGGGTGGGTAGTGCCGCTGGGTTGGTGCGGGTGGGGTAGCGGTGTCGTGCGGTGGTACTGCGGCGGTGCTGACGTGCGCGCCGCCTACGGGATAGGCCTAGCGGGCCTGGAGGTGTGCTGCCCCGCCTGCCCGTCCCCCCGGACCAGGCAGACGAGGCAGCAAGTCGGTGACGTCGAAGTAGTCGGCGGTGTCGACCAAGGCGGGGGACATCGCCGCGAAGCGAAGACGACCACCGGTCTGACGCGCCCACTCGGAGGCAGCGACGAGGACGGCGAGTGCACGTTCGTGCACCTCGGTGACGTGGCCGGCGTCGACGAGCACGTCGTCGCAGCCCTCGGGGCGGCTGCTCAGCAACGTCGCCCGCAGGTCGGGCAATGACGCCACGTCGAGCGAACCGGTCAGTCGGACGACGATTCCGTCCGCGAGGACGTTGGCGGTCACGGTGTCGAAGGTGTCGGCGGTCATAGTGCTCATTGGGTTCTCCCCTGCTGGTAGCTGGACGACACTTATTTGATCGGGAGCTTGACCCCCTGGTCGCAGGTCCGGACGGAGCGAGTTTCCTGCGCCGCGCGACGATCGATCCCCCCCGTTGCGGTGACCTGCGTTAGTCCACCCGGCGTAGCTGAGCGTGGCCGGGTGCGCTTTCCCCGCGTAACCCGACGCCTGTCCGGCACCCGACGCCGACTTCACATCCCGGGTGGTCGCGATCTGGGCCGGATAGTGGCGAATCCGCAACCACAAGCGATGTGAAGTCGGCGGCCGGGTCGCAGGCAGGTCGTCGGCCGGGTCCCGGCGGGTCGTCGGCCGGGTCGCGGGCGGGCGCGGGCGCGCTCCCGTCCCCGGTTACCGGTAGCCTCGGCGGGCGACCGATAGTGGTGTCGTTGCCCGGCCGCACCGGGCTCGTGGAAGGACCCGCGTGCCGCGCTCTGTGCTCGTCACCGGCGGTAGCCGCGGCATCGGACTCGCGGCAGCGCAGGCACTCGCTGCGGCTGGCGACCGCGTCGCGGTGACCTACCTGTCGAGCGAGCCGCCCCCTGGGTTGTTCGGCGTCCGCTGCGACGTGACGAACGCCGACGAGGTCGAGGCGGCGTTCGAGCGCGTCGAGGCGGAGCAGGGCACGGTCGAGGTCCTGGTGGCCAACGCGGGCATCACCCGCGACACGTTGCTTGCTCCGGATGACCGACGACGACTGGGACGCCGTCATCGCCACGAATCTCACCGGCGCCTACCGGGTCGCCCGCCGCGCGGCCCGCGGCATGCTGCGCGCGCACGGCGGCCGGATGATCTTTGTGTCCTCGGTGGTTGGCCTCTCCGGATCGGCCGGCCAAGCCAACTACGCGGCGACCAAGTCGGGTCTGGTCGGCTTCGCGCGCTCCCTGGCGCGTGAGTTCGGCTCGCGGGGGATCACCGCCAATGTCGTGGCCCCGGGTTCATCGAGACCGACCTGACCGCCGTTCTCGGCGACGGCAGGCGCGCGCAACTGCTCGATCAGATCCCACTGAGCCGTTACGGGACCACGGATGAGATCGCCGGGGTGATCCGCTTCCTGGCCAGTGACGAGGCCGCGTACATCACCGGTGCCGTCATTGCGGTCGACGGCGGATTGGGAATGGGGCACTGAATGGCACTGCTCACCGGCAAGCGGCTGCTGATCACCGGGCGTCCTGACCGAAGCCTCGATCGCCTTCGATGTCGCGCGGTTGGCACAGCAGGAAGGCGCGCAGGTCGTCCTGTCGTCCTACGGACGGGTGCGCCGGCTCACCGAGCGAATCGCCGGCCGACTGCCCGAGCTGCCGCCGGTGATCGAGCTCGACGTGACGAACGCCGACGATCTGGCTGCACTTCCGCAGCGGGTCGGTGAGCACCTCGACGGGCTCGACGGGGTCGTGCACGCCATCGCATTCGCGCCCGGAGGCCGCGCTCGGCGGCAACTTCCTCAACACCGGCTGGGACGACGTCGCGACCGCGCTGCAGGTGTCGGCCTACTCGTTGAAGGCGCTGACCACTGCCGCGTTGCCGATGATGCGGGACGGCGGCTCGGTCGTCGGCCTCGACTTCGACGCGAGCGTCGCGTGGCCGCTCTACGACTGGATGGGCGTGGCCAAGGCGGCGCTCGAATCCTGCTCGCGCTACCTCGCCCGCGATCTCGGCAAGAGCAACGTGCGGGTCAATCTGGTCTCGGCCGGGCCGATCAGGACCATGGCGGCCAAGGGAATTCCCGGGTTCGACGAGCTTGCCGCGATCTGGGAGACGCGAGCCCCGATGGCCTGGGACGTCACCGACGCCGAGCCGGCTGCCCGGGCGATCGTCGCGCTGCTCTCGGACTGGTTCCCCAAGACCACCGGCGAGATCATCCACGTCGACGGTGGCGTCCACGCCATGGGCAGCTGATCGGCGTCCGTTGATGCGCCTCTTGGCGCCCTAGGCCCAGAGCCGTACCGTTGATCACGTGAGCGCGCACGCAAAGCCGCAACGCGCGCCGCCAGCAGCGGCTGATCATCGCGATCGCGCTCAACGTCGCGGTCGTCGTCGCGCAGATCGTCTGGGGACTGCTCGCCCATTCACTCGGGCTTCTTGCCGATGCAGGGCACAATCTGGCGGACGTCGCCGGGCTGGCCATCGCCGTCATCGCGCTGCGCTACTCCCTGCGAAGTGCCACCATGGCCCGGTCGTTCGGCCACCACCGGGCGACCATCCTCGCGGCTCTCGCCAACGGCGGTTTGCTGCTCGCCGTCACCGGCTTCGTCGCGGTCGACGCGGTCGCCACGGCTGGTGCACCCGCAGCCGGTCCACGGCGGCATCGTGGCGATCGTCGCGCTCGGTGCTGCGGTGCTCAATGGGGTCGGCGCCTCCCTCGTGCACGAACGGCGCGGTCGGTCCGACCTGAACATGTCGGCCGCGACCTTGCATCTCGTCTCCGACGCGGCGGTCTCGTTGGCGGTGGCAGCAGCGGGGCTCATCATCGTGCTCAGTCACGGAACGTTCTGGGTCGACCCAGCGGTGTCGCTGGTGGTGTGCGTTGCCATCGCGAGCCAGGCGGTACGGCTGCTGCACCAACAGCGCCGACGTGCTACTGGAATCGACGCCCAAGGCGATCGACCCGGAAGCCGTGCTCGCCGCGGTGCGCGACGTGCCGACCGTGGTAGATGTCCACGACCTGCACGTGTGGAGTCTTTCGAGCGACCTGCACGCGATGTCGGCGCACGTTGCAGTCTCGGGCCACCCCACCCTCGAACAGGCGCAGGCGACCGGTGAGCGCATCAAGGACCTGGTGGCGACCGAGTTCGACATCGCGCACGCGACGATCGAGATGGAATGTGAGGCGTGCCCGGAGCCCGATCCGTGTGCGCTCGAATCGCCCGCGGCGTTCGCAGTGCTGCACCCGCACCGGCACTAGGACGCCGCGTGCGCGCGCCTCGAGACTTCACCCGGCGTTCACCCCCGCGACACCGGCCATGTTGCTGTCTCCGTCGCGGATACGGCAGATTCTCTGCGAGCGAAGCCGAAAGGGGAGTAGCACATGCCGTCAGCGCCGACCCAGATCGCGACGTCCAAGCGGCAAGCGCCGGAATGTGGTGTGGGAGAGCGTCGACCTCACGCAGTCCCTCGACGGATTGACCCTCGAAGCGGACAACGAAGACTCTGGACGACCCGATCCTCGTCGGGCCGACGGCAAGCGGGTCAACACGTGGCGGGAGCACTACCCCTACGAGGAGCGGCTCGAGCGCGGCGAGTACGAGCGACAAAAGCGTGCGCTACAAGTCGAACTGCTGAAGATGCAGGAGTGGATCCAGGACGCCGGTGCGCGGGTGTGCGTGCTCTACGAAGGCCGCGATGCGGCCGGAAAAGGCGGCACGATCAAGCGATTCATGGAGCATCTCGATCCGCGTGCCGCCCGCATCGTGGCACTCGGCAAGCCGACCGAGCGCGAGGCCGGGCAGTGGTACTTCCAGCGGTACGTCCGCCAGCTGCCGACCGCTGGCGAGATGACGTTGTTCGACCGCTCCTGGTACAACCGGGCCGGCGTCGAGCGGGTCATGGGCTGGACCACTGACGAGAAGTACAAGCTGTTCCTCGAGCAGGCGCCGGTGTTCGAGCGGCTGCTGACCGATGACGGGTTGATCCTCATCAAGCTGTGGTTCTCGGTGTCGCGCAGCGAGCAGCGCACGCGGTTCATCATCAGGCGCATCGATCCTGTTCGGCAGTGGAAGCTGAGTCCGACCGACCTTGCGCTCATCGACCGTTGGGACGATTTCACCGCAGCGAAGGCTGCGATGTTCGACGCCACCGACACCGACTACGCGCCATGGACGGTCATTCGCAGCAACGACAAGAGGCGGGCGAGGGTCGCTGCGATGCGCCACGTGCTAGCGAGGGTTCCCTATCCCGACAAGGACATGGCGATCATCGGCAAAGCGGATTCGAGCATCGTCGGACCTCCGTGGAAGATCTACGAGAACGACGAGCAGCGGATCACCCGGCCGCCTGGGCGCACGTCGTCGAAGACCCCCGAGCCCACGCACGAGACGGCTGCCAAGACGGCTGGCGCCAAGGGTCTTACCGCGCACTGAGCGTCTCAAACTCCCTGCCCCGTTGGGCCGAACGGGGGAATTGCAGGTGGCGTTTGCCCGGTTCGACGTCAAGGTTGGCGAGTCTGCTGTCGAGTTCACAGGAGTGCCGCGACCTGCTGGCACAGTCCGGTCGACCCGGTTCGGCATCTGAAATTGCCGAAATCGAAAGGGAATCATGGGTTCGCACAGCTATGCCGGTCCTCGTCACGGGCGGCCCTCGGGCGCGCGGCACGCAAAGCCGATGCCTCCAAGCACCCTTCATCGAACGGCAGCCGCCGGGGGAGTCGCGGCAGCGTTGATGGTCGGGGAATCGCTCTCATTCACGGGCACTGCAGGGGCTGTCACTCCAGATACCTGGGCCCAACTTCGCGCGTGCGAAGCGAGCGGCAATTACGCGACCAATACCGGGAATGGTTTCTACGGCGCCTATCAGTTCGATGTCCGCACCTGGCACGGTCTTGGCTACTCAGGTGTTGCGTCGCAGGCGCCACCTGCCGTACAGGATCAGGCTGCGCAACGCCTCTACCAGTCGCGTGGGTGGGAGCCATGGCCTTCCTGCAGCGCGAAGCTCGGACTCGTCGACGACAGGACCGCTGACCGCGGTACTCAGCGCCCTCCATTGGCGCCCGTCGTTGCGCCGGCACCCTCGCCGTCAGCAACGCCCTCGGCGGCACCGACACCGCCTGCTGTTCCAGTCGCTCCGGTTGTTGCCGTGGCTGCGCCACTACCCGTCGCGCCGCCGGTCGCGGCGCCCGTCGTGAAGACGCCCGCTCCGGCTCCCACCAGCACGGTCGTTGCTGGGGTGACCGGCTGGCACGGCCAGTACCTGACCGTCGCCGACGTCTCACACGTCCGCGCTGACGTAAGGGCCTGGCAGGTCGAGATGGTTGCGGCCGGTTACCCGCTCACCATCGACGGTCGGTACGGCCCGCAATCCGCTGCTGCTACGACGAAGTTCGAGGCTGCACACGGGCTGGCGATCGAGCACCCCGGCGTCGTCGGACCGCAAGTCTGGTCCGCACTCACGAAGTAACCCGAACCCTCGGAGAGTTGCTGTCGTCCGAGCGACGGCAGGTCTCCGATGGTTCGCGGCGCGCGTGTTCTACGCTAGGCGGCCATGGTCATTCTGAGACCGTTCGCCGAAGCCGAGCTTACTTTTTTCGATCAGCGTCCAGATCAGGCTGCGGATCCCTACAGCTTCTTCGGATTCGCTCGAGGCGTGGCGACTGTTCGCGCCCGCTGGGCTGAGAATCGGCTCATCGGGGAAGCCGACGGCACCCTTGCCATCGATGTTGACGGTACCGTCATCGGCGACGTGCAGTGGCATGTCGTGCACCTCGGTCCGCCGCCGATGTCGAACGCGTTCAACATCGGAATCCAGATTCTGCCCGAGTATCAAGGACACGGCCACGGCACCAGCGCTCAGCTTGAGCTGGCGAAATACCTGTTCGCCACCTACCCGGTGAACCGAATCGAAGCGGGTACCGACGTCACGAACCGCGCCGAACAGCGGGCGCTGGAGAAGGCGGGATTCACGCGCGAGGGCGTCCTCCGCGGATCTCAATGGCGCGACGGCCAGTGGCACGACATGGTTCTCTACTCACGCCTTCGCGGTGACGATCAGCTGCCGCACAGAAATGATTCAGATCCAACAGTCAGCAACACGTGAGGTCACTCCAAGCTCCAACCGGCAGGTTGAGCTCTGGAGGTGAGACGGTGCCGCACACAACGAAACCAATGAGAACTCGGCGCCGAAACGATGAACTGGTTCTGGCTGAACATCCCACTGGGCGTAGTGATGACACTGATCGCAGCGGGCTTACCGATGTGGGTTTTGCTGAAGTACCCCGAAGAGGGCACGAAAACCAAGCGCGCTGAGGTCGTACCCGAGCAGCGGCACGCTCACGTGCGAACGAACGCCGGGCCCTCGGCGTCCGCCTCATTGATTTCATCTCGAGTGATCCCGAGCAGGTAGAGGATCGCGTCCAGGTAAGGGACGTTGAGCGCGGTGTCAGCGGCCTCGCGCACGAGGGGCTTCGCGTTGAAGGCAACGCCGAGGCCCGCGCGCCCGAGCATGTCGAGGTCGTTGGCACCGTCGCCGATCGCGATCGTCTGCGTCAGCGGAACGCCTGCCAGAGCCGCGAATTCTTCAAGTGCCGCAGCCTTGCCGGCACGATCGACGATCGGTCCGACGAGCTTGCCCGTCAACACGCCGTCCGCAATATCGAGCGTGTTCGCAGCTGCGAAATCGAGGCCAAGTTCGTCGACAAGGCCATCGGTGATCTGGCTGAATCCACCGCTGACGATGGCCACGAGATAGCCGAGGCGCTTCAACGTTCGCACCAACGTGCGGGCACCCGGAGTGAGCACCAGCGATTCGCGAACCTCGATCAAAGCTGACGCGGAAAGCCCTGCTAGCAAAGCAACTCTCTCGCGTAGCGACTGCTCAAAATCGATCTCACCGCGCATCGCGGCCGCCGTAATAGCAGCGACCTCGAGCTCGCACCCGGCACGTTCGGCAAGCAGATCGATGACCTCGCCGCGCACGAGCGTCGAATCGACGTCCATCACGACAAGTCTTTTTGCACGGCGGTACAAACCGCTGCGCTGCACCGCCACGTCGACTTGGAGCAATGCGGCTTGCGCGTTCAGTTCGGCGCGCAACACGTCGGGATCGGCGCCCGAGACGTCCATCTCGATGCAGGTGACGGGCTCGCTCGCGAGCCGCACGATGCGATCGATGTTCGCACCGCAACTCGCGATACAACCCGCGACTCCTGCCATCGCCGCGGGCAGAAGTGGGTTGCCGAGCACCGTGACGTGAAGTGGACCAGGAGTCGTCGCGCCGTCATCTTCTCGCCCGACCGTTACTTCGATCTCAAGACCGAGATCGCGGGCGGCTTGCGACAATCCGTCGCGCAACGCAAGTTCGGCGGCGGCACCGGCGCCCGCGAGGTCGACCAGCACGCCGAGGATCAACCGACCGCGCAGCACGATCTGCTCGGTGTCGACAACGACGAGTGGGAACCGCGCCAATTCCGCGAATAGGCGCGATGTCACGCCAGGTCGGTCTCGTCCGGTCAGTGTGACGAGAAGGGTGCGCTCGAGACTCATCGCAGGTCGGACTCGACCGCGCTCGTAGGTCGCGACGCCGGCAGGGTCAGCAGCGGCACGTTGTAGGCAACCATCGCCGCCTCGCGCACGGCGTGCGACAGCCCGCGCAGCACTTCGCCTCGAACCTGACTACCGGACGCCGAGGCGGCACCCGCGTCGGCGCGCGCGACGCGCACGATGCGCCACAACATCAGCGCCCGCTCGGCGAGAGCGCGCGCAGCAGGTGGCCAACCGGGAGGCAGTCGTTGACCCGCTGCGCGTAGCGCTGCTTCCGCTTCTTTGCGGCCAGCCGCCACTTCCGGCCGCCAGTGTGCAAGGTCGAGCGCGGCAAGTTCGTGCGTCGCCGCATGCAGCGCACGCGCGAGTGCACGGTCAGCCTGCTCGATCACATGTTGGGGGTCGGCGGGCGGCAGGGTTCCAACGGCTGCGAACGGGTCGGCCGCCGAAACGTCGGCGTCGAGATCAATCGGTTCGACATAGACCTGCCAGCGCCAGCCGCGATACGACGAACCTCGCAGGTCAGGTGTCGGGATCAGGCCGAGCCGCGCGTGATCGGTCACCAGCAGCACCCCGCACTCGGCGTCGAGTGCAGCGACCGAAAACGTGCCGGTACCGACCAGCCCGAGGGGATCGCCCGGCACCGGGAGCACGAGGGAGACGCGTTGCACGCCGATCTCGAGCAGCCGATCGAACACGTCGGCGATCGTGAATTCGACGATCGCCTGACCGGCCTCCGGAAGTCTGGCGACCAGGCCGGCGCCGTTCGTGCCGTTCCACCAGTCGTGCCAGCCGGCGACGGTGTGTCCGTCGCTGCCCGACTCGATTGCCGTCAATGCGGCGCTGGAATCGACGCGCCCGGTCAACGCCGCGGCGAACCAGGCGGCGAACCGACCACACAGTTCGGGGTCGGCGACCGGTACGGTCGGCGGGTCCTCGGGAGGCATCGGCACCCCACCACCCTAAGCAGCGGCCCCGCCCGTCGGCGTCCCGGTAAGTTTCGTGCAGGTAAGTTTCCAGCGTGCAGGCAACCGGCGACGTCATCTCGATGCAGGGCGTCGGGGTAGTTCGTGATGGGGCGACGCTGCTCGACCGCATCGACTGGGCGGTCAATCAGGACCAGCGGTGGGTGATCCTGGGCCCGAACGGTGCCGGCAAGACCACGGCGCTGCGCGTCGCCTCGACCCGGCTTTTTCCGTCCCGCGGAACCGTCAACATCCTCGGCGAGCGGATGGGCGCCGTCGACGTCTTCGAGCTGCGCCCACGGATCGGGCTTTCGAGCACGGCGCTCGGCGAGCGCATTCCGGCCAAGGAGAAGGCCAAGGACGTCGTGTTGACCGCGTCGTACGGCATGGTCGGCCGATGGCGCGAGCGCTACGACATCTGGGACGACACCCGAGCCGATGTCGTGCTGCGGCAACTCGGGTGCGCACATCTGGCCGATCGCACCTACGGCACGCTCTCTGAGGGCGAGCGCAAGCGAGTACAGATCGCGCGGGCGCTCATGACCGATCCCGAGATGTTGCTGCTCGACGAGCCGGCAGCGGGCCTCGACCTGGGTGGGCGCGAAGATCTGGTGGCTCGACTCGCCTCGATCGCCGCCGACCCCGGTGCCCCGACGACCGTCCTGGTCACCCATCACGTCGAAGAGATCCCGATCGGATTCACGCACGCTTTGTTGCTGCGCGGTGGCCAGGTCGTCGCCGCTGGCCCGCTCCACGAGTCGATGACAGAAGATTCGCTTGGCTACACGTTCGGCGTCGCACTGCACCTCGACTATCGCGACGGACGGTTCAGCGCCCGCGCGAGATGAGAGCGCCGGCGCACGCAGCGACCGCCCGCGCTAGGTGAATTACCGGCCTATGATCGAGTTATGTCCGCTTGGCTCGTTTGGACGATCGTCGCGGCTGTCTGCGCGGGCGCGGAAGCAGTCACACTGACGCTCGTTCTCGGCTTCGTCTCGATGGCGGCCGTCGCCGCACTGATCGTTGCCGTGGCCGGCGGACCCGTTCCGCTGCAATTCGGCGCCTTCATCGCCGGCTCGATCGGGCTGCGTCGGCGTGGCCCGGCCGATCGCGAAGTCACATCTGCGTACACCGGCTGAACTGAAGAGCGGCGTCGATGCGTTGGTGGGCAAGCGTGCGCTCGTGCTCGAGCGGGTTGACGCCCACAACGGTCAGGTGAAGATCGGCGGCGAGATCTGGACCGCGCGCGCGTACATGGAAGACCAGGTTCTTGAACCCGGGACGTCGGTCGACGTCGTGAAGATCCAGGGCGCAACCGCCCTGGTCTATGGAACGGAGTAGTTCATGAGTCCGGCACTCATTGCGCTCATCGTGGTCGCGATATTCGTATTGCTCGTCGTCGGCCGCACGGTACGCATCGTTCCGCAGGCGCGCGCCGGCATCGTCGAACGGTTCGGTCGCTACAACAAGACGCTGACGCCCGGACTCGAACATCGTGGTGCCCTTCGTCGATCGGTTGCGTCCGCTGCTCGACCTGCGCGAACAAGTCATCTCGTTCCCGCCGCAGCCTGTCATCACCGAAGACAACCTCGTCGTCGGCATCGACACCGTCTTGTACTTCCAGGTCACCGATGCACGTGCTGCGACGTATGAGATTGCGAACTACATTCAGGCCATCGAGCAGCTCACCGTCACGACACTTCGTAACGTCGCCGGCGGCATGGACCTCGAAAAGACGCTGACCTCGCGCGAAGAGATCAACTCGCAACTGCGCGTCGTGCTCGACGAGGCCACCGGCAAGTGGGGCATCAAGGTCAACCGCGTCGAGCTCAAGTCGATCGATCCGCCGGCGTCGATCAAGGACTCGATGGAAAAGCAGATGCGCGCCGACCGTGACAAGCGCGCTGCGATCCTGACCGCCGAGGGTTTCAAGCAGTCGCAGATTCTGACCGCCGAAGGCGAAAAGCAGTCGGCGATCCTCAAGGCCGAGGGTCAGGCGCAGGCGGCCGTGACCCAGGCGAACGCTGCGCGAGGCCAGATTCATGCGTGCGGCTCGACCGCGGGCCACGGCTTTGACTTCCTCCCGGCTGACGCTAAGGCGCAAGCGCTGCGAGCGGAGGGTCCAAGCCCGGCGATCGGTACGGTCTTCAAAGCAATTCACGACGGCAAGCCGGACGCCGAATTGCTGGCCTACCAGTACCTCCAGATGCTGCCGCAGATCGCCAAAGGCGACGCGACACAAATCTGTGGATCGTCCCGAGTGAGATGGGTAAGGCGCTCGAGGGTCTCGGCAGCATCGTGGGCGGCCTGACCGGGGATCCAGGCGCCGACGGAGCTCCGGCTCGCACACGGCGTCGGCGCTGCTGTCGGTACGAAGCCGCGTCATGCAGATCGCGCCCCCCGAAGCACCGGCAGCCGGGCAGCGTCAGCTGATCTTGGCGGCTAGCGACTCGACGAGCTGGACGTACCAGTCTGCGTGGTTGTAGTTCCAGATCGCGGTCGTAGAGCGACTGACCGCCTTGGCCGGCGCCGTTCGCGCAGAGGTAGGCGGCCGCGGTGTAGATGGCGTCGGCCGGATCCATGATGTTCGCCTTGCCGTCGTGGTCGCCGTCGCGGGCGTACTCGGCGAACGTCGCCGGCAGGAACTGCATCGGCCCGAGTGCGCCGGCTGACGAGACCATCCCGCCGCTGCCGTCGTGCGTCTCGACCTGGCCGATCGCGGCGAGCACGTCCAGGACAAGCCCCGGACAGGTCGTCGCGGCGGCCTGGAACAGCGCCTTGTAGTTCGCGGCGCGGCTCGGATCGGCTGCGCGTCTGCGGCGCTTGCGCGGCGGCCGCGGCAGCTGCTTGCGACGCAGCGAGAGCTGCGGCGGCGTCCTTCAGACGCCTGGAGATTCTTGGCGCGGGTCGACGCCTCGTTGAGCAACGCCTGCTGTTGGCCGAGAAGACTCTGCAGATCGGCAAGTCGCGCAGTTCACGGCGTCCGCGTTGGAAAGGCCGTTGTCGATCTGGTTCTGGCTTGCGTCGAGCGTCGCCTTCGCCGACGTCGCCAGACGCAACGCAGCTCGCCGCACTGCTCGGCGTCCGATGTGACGATGCCGTTCAGATAGGGCACCTGCACGCAGACTGGCCGGGTCGCCTGACCGCAGCGCGCTGGCGTAAAGCGCGAGCGAGCCGCCGGCTCTTGTACAGCGCGACGATGTGCGAGTCCCGCTGCGCGACGAGGTTGTCGGCCTGCGCGAGCAGTGAGCTGAATAGATCCGGCCCGGCCGCGACGTTCATCGACACCGCCTGGCCAAGCGCGGCCAGTGAGGTGTCGTAGGCGGCAAGCGCGGCGTCGACCTTGGGCTGCAGCTTGCTCGATCTGGGCCGCGAGCTGCTGGGCTTGGGCGTTGGCCTGATTGAGGTGTCGGCCTGTGCGGACGCGCTCGCGCCGAGATGATCGCCAGCGAGCCCGCGAGGACCACGACCGCGCGAACGCGGCCCAGTCGGCCGCGCAAGGACGGAGCGGCGTGCCCGGGGGATTCACCCTAGGTACGTCGACCGTTGCCGACCTCCGCTTGACCCTTATGGACGACGGTCGACCGATGTCTCCCCGCTAGCATCGGGGCGTGCCGGCGCTGACCCCCTGGGAGATCGCCGGCGTCGTCGGCGCCGGCGTTGTCGCGGGCACCGTCAATACCGTCGTCGGTTCGGGCTCGTTGCTGACGTTTCCGACGCTGGTCGCGTTCGGCTACTCGCCGCTTGTCGCCAATGTGTCGAACACGCTCGGCCTGGTGCCGGGGTCGGTCAGCGGCGCGGTTGGGCTATCGCCGCGAGCTCACCGGCCAGCGGCTCGCGGATTCGTCGGCTCGGAGCGATCTCGATCGCCGGCGGCCTCGCTGGGCGCCGGCCTGTTGCTGATCCTTCCGAGCATCTCCTTCGAGCGCGTCGTGCCCTACCTGGTCGTGCTTGCCTGCGCGCTCGTCGTCGTCCAGCCGCGCCTGTCCGCCCGGATGATCCGCGCGGGCCGCGCTGCGCCCGCCGCGCGCGCGCCCGCACCGACGTGCTCGATGCGACGGTGTTCCTGACCGCCATTTACGGCGGCTACTTCGGTGCAGCGCAAGGGGTGATCCTGATCGCGCTGCTCGGCATCTTCGTCGACGAGCACCTGCAGCGGTTGAACGCAGTCAAGAACGTGCTTGCCGCGTCTCGTCAACGCAGTTGCCGCGCTCCTGTTCGTCGTCTTCGCGCCGGTTGCCTACCTGCCGGCGGCCCTGCTCGCCGATCGGGTCGGCGATCGGCGGGCAGATCGGAGCAAAGATCGGACGCCGACTGGCACCCGACCTGCTACGCCTGCTCATCGTCGTGGTCGGGATCGGCGGTCGCGGTCAAGCTGTTCGTCTCGCCCTGAGCGTCGTGTCGCGAGAAGGGGCGTCAGGGACGGCGGCGGGTGACCATCACCTTGATCGCGAAGCCGAGCACGATCAGCACGGCCGCGATGATGATGAGCGCGTGAATCAGTGCGTGGAAGATCAGGGCCACCACGAGTCCGGCGACGAAGCCGCTGCCGAACAACGCAGCGCTCGCCCGCACGATGCGCATCACCGACCCTCGGCCGCGGCTGCCGATGACTTGCAGGTCGTCCATGGAACCCAGCTCCCTCAGGGGAATCGCCACAGCGGTGATCAACACCTCCACGGTACGCCAGGTGGCGCCGTCGTGGATGATGCGATGCGTGGCCCGCACGGTGTTCATCGACGGCGTAACCGACCCGCGACTCGCCGACTACCGTGCCCTCACCGACGTCAGCTTGCGACGGCGTATCGAGCCGGAGCAGGGAATCTTCATCGCCGAGGGTGAGCTGGTGATCCGGCGGGCGCTGCGCGCCGGCTATCCGATGCGGTCGGCGCTGATGACGCAGCGGTGGCTGTCGGCGATGGTCGACGGCGGCGCGTTGGCCGAGCTGGTCGCTGAGGTCGACGTGCCCCTGTACGTCGGCTCCGAGGAGCTGCTCGAGTCGGTCACCGGATTCCACGTGCACCGAGGGGCGCTGGCCGCTATGGGTCGTCTTGCGCCTATGGGTGTAGGTGAGCTCGTGCAGCGTTTGCCGACGCGTGCACGCATCGTCGTCCTCGAAGATGTGAACAGCCACACCAATCTCGGAGCGATTTTCCGTTGTGCAGCAGGCCTTGGCATGGACGCCGTGTTGCTTAGTCCGAGCTGTACCGACCCGTTATACCGCCGTTCGGTGCGGGTCTCGATGGGGGAGGTGTTCGCGATTCCCTACGCCCGCTTCGATTCGTGGCCCTCCGGGCTACGCGATATCACCGATGCGGGATTTCACACGCTCGCCCTCACCCCCGATCCGAACGCAGACTCGATCGACGAAATCACTGACATGCGGGACGTCGACAGGATCGCTCTGTTGTTCGGTGCCGAGGGTCCGGGCTTGTCCAAGAGCGTCATGGGATCGGCAACGAGATCCGTGCGAATCCCTATGAGCAACGGCGTCGACTCATTGAATGTGGCGGCGGCTGCGGCAGTCGCCTGCTACGCGGTCGGCCGGCTTGGATGACCTGAGGACATGAGGCGAGCCGCCAGGTCGGTGGGGGGTTCGATCCGGCGGCTCGCGGTCTCAGGTGTCTGCTACCACCATTGCTGGTCGCGCATAACGCCCTCCAGGGGCTCTCGGCACCTATCGGCACAAACTTGAACACTCATCAAAAGACTCGAAACGGGTAAATCGCGCTCTCGCTGCGGGGTGAATACACAGCGCGTAGAGTGCTCGACTACAGCGAGTGACCGGGGCCGGGTCCGTGCAGCCGACCGTCGCTGGGGGAGCGCGCGCCGGGGGGTGACCGCGATCAAAGCGAATTTCGCGGCACGTCGTCTCGTCGTCGCCGTTGGCTTCCTGTACATCGCCGCAATCGTCGTCGGCACGTTGACAACGCCATTGACGGCAACTGATGGGATCGCGTTCGCGGCGCTCGCGTGCTCCGCATTGGTGAGCATCGAGGGATCGCTGCGGCTGGTGTGGCAAGGCCCGAAGCCCGGCCGCGCGACGAACGACTTGCTCGCCGTCTGGACCATTCCCGTCGTCCTCTTGCTGCCCCCGGTGTATGGCGCGCTGGTCGTCGTCCCGGTCTTCGCGTTTCTCCAACTGCGTGTCAGCAGGCGACCGCCCATCAAGCTGTTGTTCAGCATGTCGGCGGCCGGGTTGGCGAACTTCGCTGCCGCAAGCCTGCATCGCGGTTTCGTGGCCGATCCGGCTCGGTGGAACGTCCATTCGCTGGTCGGTACGCCTGGTGCACTTGCCGTGACCATCACCTGCGTCGCCGTGCGTCACGTCGATCAACATGGGCCTGGTCGCCGAAGTCATGGCGCTGACGTCGAGTCCGTCGCGACTGCGCGACCACTTGGTCGATCCCGACGCCTGGGTGGGCATTGCCGCCGAATCGTGCACGGGCGTGCTGGTCGCGCTGGCGTGCGCAGCATCGCCGTACGCCGTGCTGTTCGCACTCGCGCCTGTGCTGGTGTTGCAGCGAACCCTCTTGCTCGCCGAGTTCCGAGACGCGGCACGCACCGATCCGAAAACCGGCCTGGCGAACTCGAGCTACTGGCGCGACGTCGCCGAGCGCGAGATCAAACGTGCGCGAGGTGGGGGAGAGCCGCTCGCGGTGCTGCTGGTCGACATCGACAACTTCAAGGCAGTCAACGACAGGTACGGACATCTGACCGGCGACGACGTCCTGCGCGGGGTTGCCACCGGGCTCACCGACGGCCTGCGACCGCGAGACTTCGTCGGCCGCTTCGGTGGCGAAGAGTTCGTGATCCTGCTCGCCGGCTCCGATCTCGAGCAGGCCAGGCAGACCGCCGAACGCATTCGGGCGCATGTCGCGGAAGTGTCCATCGACGACGGCCGGCAGCAACACGTGAGCGTGACGGTCTCGGTGGGCGTAGCAGCGTTTCGAGACAGCGGCCACTCGGTGCTCGAGTTGCTCGATGCCGCCGACACCGCGCTCTACGCGGCCAAACACTCGGGTCGAAACTGCGTGCGGGTCGCAGAAGGCGCTCGCCAGCAGGTGCTTGACCTGACGCCGCACGGGCACCGGTTGATCGACCTTCGGCAACGGGAATCGATCGACTAGACCGGTCCAGCGCTCGACGGCGCCACGAAAAGCTGGCCGAGAATATGCTGACCGAATGAAGCGTCGCTCGGCTTCCACTGACACCGCTGCGCCCTCGAACTCCGATGGAGTCCTCTCCGATGCCCGGCGCGCGTTGTTCGTCATGGCTGGTGTGATCGCGTTCATCTGGGCGTTGCAGATCTTCAACTGGCTCGACCACTACTGGCTGAGCGTGCATTTCGGGCTCGTCGCCCGGGAGCCATCGAGGTTGCCCGATATCTTCGCGGCGCCCTTCCTGCACTGGAGCTTCGCGCATATCGAAGCCAACTCACGCGCCGTTGTTCTTTCTCGGCTTCCTGGCCGCCTACCGAGGCATCCGCCGCTTCATCGTGGTCACGCTGTTCATCATGGTGGTGAGTGGCCTCGGTGGCTGGCTGTTCTCGCCGTCCCACACAGATGTAGCCGGCGCGAGTGGCGTCATCTTCGGATACTTCGGCTACATCGTGGTGCGCGGCATCGTCGAGCGGCACATCCTCGACGTCATCGTCGGGATCGTCGTCGCCGTCACCTACTGGTCGATCCTGCGCGGTGTCTTGCCCAACGACCCGCACATCAGTTGGCAGGAGCATTTGTTCGGCTTGATCGGTGGCATCGCCGCGGCCTTCCTGATCCGCGAGCGCCGACCACCTCGAAGCGTCGAGCCCAGCTCACGCAAAGCCGCGATCGGCCCAAGCGGTGATGGATCGCGCGCCGCATTGCACAAGGAACTCGACGACCTCGGCCTGACCTAATGACCCTCGGCCTGACCTCATGACATTGAGGCGGGACGCCGCATTGCGACATTGAGCCGGGACGCCGCATTGCGCACGCCACGTAGCGGTTTGCTACTTAGCGGCTCGGGAATACCCGATTCATGGGATACGAGCAAGGCGCGCTCGCGCAAATGGAGGCCGATCCGCCCGCGCAGCCTCAGATCCGGCACGCCGTCAGGCAGACGGTTGTCGGCCCTGCGGCTCTTTGCGGCGCGGGTCTCATCTCGATCCGGCTTTTCGGCAACTTCGAGGCCGGAGCCGAGAACGTCTGCCCGGATTGCGCAGCACTGCTCGTCGTCGAGTAGCTAGCGTAAAACCCCGACATAGCTACGCCGCACGGGAGCCAGACGTTGGTGTCAAACGGTTCTGTTCCCTGCATATATGCGACATCGAGGGTGCCGCTTTCGACGCCAAGCTGAAGTGAGCCGAACGTTTGCGTTGGTGCTGCTTGAGGGGCGGCTGCTGGGCACGCGTATCCGGCGAGCAAGACGACGTCGGCGCTCGAAGCATTGGTCAGATCTGCAGGTTCGCCGCTGGCCATGCTTTCCGTGTCGTCAGCGGCCAACGGCGTCGGGTTCAGCCCTTCAACGTTGCCGGCTGCATCTACTCCACGAAGAAAACTCGGTGATCCCCGAAGAACACAGGGGCCTCCGACGTCACTGATCCTGATGCGGTACACGGACGAGCCAGCCGCACCCGCTGGGCCGAACACCACCGCGCGGAGCTGGTCTGTATTGCATGCAGCGTCGGTAGCAGAAACGGTGGGTGGGCCTTGCGCACGTCCGATCCCGACCTGGCTGGCAGAACCGACCACGAATAGACACCCAGTTAGACTCACCGCGATTGCGGATCGTCCTGGCACCCTCACATCGACCAGACGCATCCACGCAGCGAGGCGTTGCATGGAACAGAGGCACCCGGTCTGACCCCGCGACTAGAAGTTCTTGAACTTCACTGTGTGACCCTGGGCATCCAACGGTTGTGGCGTAGCGAGAACAGTTCCATCGCTCGGTGATGACGCCGGCCAGTTTGTCGGGCGGATGTCGACCCAGTAGCTCGTCGCTAGCTGTGGAACACGTCGCGCAATGCCGTCTGCGCCGCGAGTTCACCGCATCGTCCGTGCACGCCGGGGCCGGGCGGCGTCGATGACGAACACAGGTACGTGCCCTCGATACCCGTGCGGTAGGGATTCCAGCGCAGTGCGGGACGGGCGAAGGTCTGCCGCATCGTCTGCGCGCCCGCAGCGATATCGCCCCCAGGATAATTCGGATTCTGTAGCTCTTCCTGCGCGGCCGTCAGCACGGCCTTCGCAAGGATCAGGTCGCGAAAGCCCGGTGCGAACCGTTCGATCTGCGCCACGATGCGCTCGCTCATGTCGACCGTCGAACCCGATGGCACATGGCAGTAAGCCCACAATGTGTGCTGGCCGTCGGGGGCCCGGCTCGCATCGACAACGCTGGCCTGCACGACGAGTACGTATGGCCGCTCGGGGTGGCGACCGAGGGCGACATCGTCTTCGCTGCGGGCGATCTCTTCGAACGTGCCGCCCAGATGCAAGGTGCCGGCGTGTCGGCACGGTTCGGCGGTCCACGGCACCGGACCCGACAACGCGAAGTCGACCTTGCAAACCCCGGGGCCGTATCGAAAGCGCGACAGCGCACGCCGGTATCCCGACGACAACTTGTCGCCGGCAAGCCGGAGCAATGCGCGTGGCGTGATGTCGAGCAGTCTCGCGCGCGCCGGCGGCAATTCGTCGAGCGACGTGACCCATGTGTCGGTGATGACGTCACCACCGGCCGCCTTAATCGCGTCGACCATCGCCGTGACGATGCCACTCGAGCCACCTTCGACGATCGGCCAGCCGACGGTGTGGCCGAGCGACCCCAGCATGAGCGCGACGGCGCCGCTTGGCGGGCGGCTCAGACGTAGCATCGAGTGCGCGGCGACCCCCGCAAGGAGTCCGCGGGCTTCATCGGTCTTGAAGTTTCGCGCCATCAAAGACGCCGACTGCAACGCGTTCACGCCGAACCCGACGACGCGAAACGGGTGCCGGGGTGGCATTCGCAAGGCAGAGAGTGCGATATCGATGACGTCGTCGGTATGTCGTACGGTCGACCCGCACCAGCGTCGGTAGGCGGCTGCGTCGACGCCGAGTCCGTCAGCGGTCTCCGCGACGGACTTGACCGTGAATCCTGCGCGCCCGCCGTCGAGTGGGTGCGCGTACTGCACGTCGGGCTCGAGGAGGCGAACGCCGTGCGCTCGCAGGTCGAACCGGCGGAAGAACGGCGACGCGAGAGCGAGCGGATGTGCCGCCGAGCAGACGTCGTGACGAAACCCCGGCAGGGTCAACTCTTCGGTGCGCGCACCACCGCCGGGACTAGCTGCGCCCTCGTAGACGTGCACGCGCAAACCTGCGTCAGCGAGGGTGACCGCCGCCGCGAGCCCGTTCGGACCCGAGCCGACGACGATCGCATCAGGAGCGTCACCCACGCGATTGGGCGCCTCGACGCCGGAACGGTGCCGTCACGACGTGGCCGATCGACTGGAACACACTGCGAATCGCCGAGTTGTGCCACACGTTGGTCCAATGCCGCCACTGCCTGCTGTTGTCGACGCATAGCACCGTCTTCTCGACGACGGGGTCGGCGACTCCGAGGTGGCGTGCAACGGCGGTCAGCGTGTGCTCCCAGAACTTGTTCTCTTTGCGGTGGCCACCGAGGGTCAGCGCCACCTCATAGATCGGATCGTTCGCGCGCAGCAGCACCTGAGCCTGGAGGTTCGTCGTGCCTGAAGCGTTCCGCTCGGCACTGAACGTAATCCAACCGGCGAACATGTGGCCCTGCGGGGTCATGAACGTGAACGACTGCTCGTCGGAGTACAGCACCATGACGCCGGTCGAGAGCCGCGGAGCGCCAGGCGCCAATGCCATGTCGATCAATGCGACATCGCCGGGCTTCAGGCCGGCAAGGCCGCCGGCGAACCGGTTGCCCTTGGGCCAGAAGTCGCCGAAATGCTCGCGCCACTCGCTGATCGCGTGCTCGGGGGTGACGTCGCGCCCGAGGTTGGTCACGTAGGTCTTCTGCCACATCTTGCCGAAACCCTGGATCGGCCCGGTGAGCCGGCGGCCCGACACGTTCGTGCCTCGAACGCCGTCGCGCTTCTCGACCGTGAGTCGCTGCACGTTGGCGGCCCAATTCTGCTCGTCGCGTCGTGGCGCGAGCGCCGCACTCGGGGTTGCGGTTTCGACAGGCGCCGCGCCGCCCTGACCGGTTGGGTCCGATGTGTTCATGATGTCCTCTTCACCTGGATGGTCGCGCCCGCAAGCGCAGCCGTTTCGTCATCGAAGATGGTGATCGCCTCGTCGAGCCGGGTGAGCTCGAAGATCTGCCGGTAGTGGTCCGACAGGCCGTACGCGGCGAGCTGTTGGTGTTGGCGATTCGTGCGCACCAGCAAGGTCACGAGCATGCCGATGCCGCCGCTGTTCATGTACTCGAGACCGCTGAAGTTCAAGACGACGCGTTGCGTGTCGTTGCCGCTGATCTGCTGATACGCCGACATCAGCACCGGCTCGCACGCGCTGGTCACCTCACCCGCGATGTCGACCACCGCCGTGCCGCTCGATACGTGGCGTACATCCATGCTCACGGTTGGTGCGTCCATGATTTCCCTCTCTTGTGCGCGGCGGTCACGCCGTCGGCTGTGCGGTGGTCGCGATGGCGTCGTCGACGTCGGCGTAGACCTGGATGAAATCGGAAAGCCGCGTGATCTCGAAGATCTGGCGGTAGTGATCTGACAAACCGCTCGCCGCGACGATGCGGTGCTCGGTGCGTGCCTGCGCGAGGATCCCGACGATCAGCGCGATCCCGGTCGAGTTCATGTAGTCGACTGCGGTGAAATCGAGGACGACGCGGGGTGCCATGTCGGGTCCGGTGGTCTCCGCATAGGCCGTCTGCAAGGACGTCGCTGCAGCGGCGTTGATCTCGCCGCGCATGACCAGAATCACTGCGCCGGGAACGGCCTTGAACGTCAACTTCACAACTGCTGGGCATCGTCTTCTCCTTCGCTACCGTCACTACCGCCGGGGCCGCTCGCGCCGTCCGTGTGCATCGTCAGGCGCACGGTGTGCAACGTGCCGTGCGTCGACACCTCCATGTCGTCGACCATTGCCTGCACGAGAAACAATCCCCACCCACGCGGCCGTTGCTCGCCACGCAGCTTGAGTTCGATGTCGGGAACCTCGCGCGGGGCGTTGTCGGCGCGATCGCCGCCGCGATCAGTGATCGTCACCGCGATCGAGCCCGCGGTTTGCAGCACGGTGATGTCGACGGGCACCTCGGGCCGGTTCTCGTTGCCGTGCTCGATGGCGTTCATCGTCGCTTCCGCCACCGCGGTCTTGAGCCGTTCCATCTGGTCGGGAGTGAGGCCTCGATCAGCAGCTACGGCCGCGACTTCGCGCAGCGCTACCCGCTCGTTGCCCGGCTCGCTCGGCACCGCGAACGTCGCGAGCACCTCGACCGACTCCTGGGCCTGGTTGCTGGTCATGACCGAGCCTCAAGGCCTACAAACCGGGATCCGCCGGTGCGCTGCAAGCTCACGAGCGTGATGTCGTCTTCTTGTTCGTGGTTAGGCCCGGTGAACTTGTCGAGCTCGGACAGGCACAGGTCGATCAACGCCTCGCCGGAATCACCGCGGCTGACGACCTCGCCGATCTTGGGGAAGCCGAACATCTCGCGCTTCGGATTGTGCGCTTCGGCGAGACCGTCGCTATGCAGCAGCAGGCAGTCGCCCGTGTGCAGCTCGGCGGTCTTCTGCTCGTACTCCATGCCCGTCATCAGACCGAGCGGCATGCCTCGCGCCTTCAGCTCGACGACGCCGTCGGCGGTGCGCAAGAACGGCAGGTCGTGACCGGCGTTCGCGTACTCGATCGCGCCGCTCTTGGGGTCGAGCAGGAGAGCCAGGCAGGTGACGAACATGTGCGCAGGGATGTCGTGGCAGAGCAGATCGTTGACGTGCGCGAGAACGGCGCCAGGAGACGTGAGCTCAGGCGCGGTCGAGCGCAGCAACGCGTGCGTGCTCGCCATCACGAGCGCGGCCGGCACGCCCTTGTCGGTCACGTCGCCGACCACGACCATGACCCGCCCGTCGCGGAGGGAGATGAAGTCGTAGAAGTCGCCACCGACCTGGCGGGCCGGGCGGTAGAACGCGGCGACGGTCCAGCTCGGCAGGTCGGGCAACTCCTTTGGCAGGAACTGCTGCTGAATCAGCTGGGCGACCTTGAGTTCCTGGTCGATGCGCTCGCGCTGTCGGGCTTCGGCCTGCTGTTCGAGCACCAGCTGGCCGACTCTGATGGCCGGGGCGGCGTGCCCGGCGAGTGAGTCGAGCAGGTGCCTGTCGTCGGTGGAGTAGTCGCGCTCGGACAACCGCGGCCCAAGGTGGAGCAGCCCGATGAGCTCGCCCGAAGACACGAGCGGGACGACGAGCACCACGCCGGCCGCGCGCATTGCAGCCAGGCCGGGGGAGTCGAGGACGAGCTCGGTGATGTCGACCGGACCGTCGGCGCTTTGGCAGTAGCCGAGGATCGGATCGTTGGGGGCGATGTCGAACGACGGCCCGGCGTGGATCTGCGCACGGGGTTCAGGAACGGTCACCGTGCGGGTGCGTCGCATCCGGCGCAGGACCGACCGGCCACCGTTCGCTGCGGCCGGCGGCGTGCGACACGGTTGGTGCGGGCAGCGGCCGCGACCCGGTCGACCTCGGGTGCGGCATCTTGCGACAGCAGGGATTCGGTCATGACGACCTCACTGTCAAACAGGCGCTGGGAAGCGACCAGCGTAGGGCCGCTGGCGTCGGAACGGTGCGACTTGGCTGCATCATCGCCCCTCCCTAGTTCTGTACGGCTGCGTCGCTGGGACTGGTTCGGCTGCCTTTCGAGGAGGAGTCTTCTCGTTCACCGTTCCGAAAGCGTTACGGTTTGCGCCAAGCCGCTCTAGCCGTTGCGGTCCATCACAGAAGGGCCAATCCGTTGGTCCCCGAACCTGAGCGTGGGGGGTGCCCGTGCTGAGGCTGGGCCTACTCGGTCCGCCGCGCATCGACCGCGATGGTTCGCCGGTTCATTTCGACACCCGCAAGGCGGTCGCCCTGCTCGCTTTGGTGTCGTTGGCCGAGCAGCCGTTGAGCCGCGATCGTCTCGCCGCCATGTTCTGGCCCGACTCCGACGACGAACGGGCGCGGGGTGCGTTGCGTCGCACCCTGTCGGTCACAGGAGCGGGCGTCGGCGAGGCGCTTGTCGTGACCCGTGCGACGGTCGCGGTCGAGAAAAGCCATATACAGGTGGACGCCGTGGAGTTTCGCCGACTCCTCAGCCGAGGCGACCTGGCGGCGTTGGACAAGGCGTGCACGCTGTACCGCGACGACTTCCTGGCTGGCTTCGCCGTGCGCGACTGCCCGGAGTTCGACGACTGGCAGAGCTCGACAGCATCCGACCTGCGGCAGCGTCTGAGCACCGCGCTCGAGGCGCTGGTCACCGCCCGCACGGCGAGCGGTGAGCTCGAGAAAGCACTGGAACTCACCCGCCGCTGGGTCGCACTCGACGCGTTGCACGAGCCCGCGCAGCAGGCCGCGATTCGGCTTCTTGCCATGACCGGGCAGCGCTCGGCAGCGCTGAAGCAGTACCGCGACTGCGTGCGCGCGCTGGCCGACGAGCTCGGCGTAGCGCCCCTGCGGGAGACCACGGCCCTGTACGACGACGTGCGATCGGGCCGGGTCGGAGCGTCGGAGCGGCCTCCGTCGGGCAATGCCGCGCCGTCGCGGCCGGCCGCGCAGCCTGCACCCCCCGGCGTCCGTGTCAGTGCGCCTGAACCGACCGTCGTGGCAGTTGCCGATGATTTCGTCGGTCGCGCCGCCCAGCTGGCCGCGCTTGAACCGATCGTGCTGGCCGCGGAACCTCGGGGGCGCCTTGCGGCCCTGCTCGGCGAGACCGGGGCGGGCAAGACCAGGCTCGTCGGCGAGCTGGCTGCGCGGGCCAGCTCGAGCAGGAGCGAGCGTGTTCGTCGTGCGCGCGCATCAGGGCGAGGCGAGCCTGCCGTTCGCGGTGCTCACCGATCTGCTCGCGCAGATTCTCAGCCGTCGACCTGATCTTCCCGAGCTGTGTTCCGAACCACGTCGCACTCGAGATATCTCGTTTGGTGCCAGCGTTTTCGGCCGCAGCGTCGCCGCCCGCGTTGACGAGCGCCGGGCTCACGAGGCTCTACAGCGCCGTCGCCAGCACATTGACGGCGGCCGGCCAGGGAGATCCGGCGAGACCATCGATCTTTGTCATCGACGACGCCCACTGGGCCGACGACGCGACCGTGAGCGTGCTCGGCTACCTGACGAATCGACTGGCCGAGCTGCCGATCCGCATCGTCTTGACCTGGGCGCCCGAGAATGCGGGCCGCTTGAATGGCCTGCGCACCACCGTCGCCGACGCGGTGGCAGAAGGGCTCGCCGCCGTCGTCCATCTCGAGCCGTTTGGGCTTGTCGAAATTGCCGAGCTTCTTGCTGCTCTGCCTGCTGGCCAGTCGGCGCCACTTGATGCAGGCCGCTTGCTGACCGAGACACGTGGGTTGCCACTGCTCGTCGTCGAGTACATCAGGGCGGCTCATGGCGGCGGGGCCGAGACGCCGCCGGCGGGGGTCCGCGATCTGCTCGACCGGCGTATCGACGCCGCGCGCGAGACGACCGTGCAGGTCGTGTCTGCGGCGGCGGTGTTGCAGGGACGGTTCGACGCTGAGCTGCTTCGCGCGGTCAGCGGTCGGAGTGAGGCCGAGACGGCCGACGCGTTGGACGACGCGGTCAGGCATCGGCTGCTCGAAGAGAATCCAGCATCGTCGGACGGCGAGGCGCCGGCGTATGACTTTCCGTTCGAAGCATTGCGGCGGGTTGTCTATGAAAGGACGACCTTCGCCCGACGTCGATTGCTGCATGGCAGAGCAGCTGACGCTCTCGCGCGCCGGCACGAGCGGACGCTCTCGACGGAGTCTGTTTCGCCTGCTGTCGTCGCTCATCACTTCGAACAGTCGGGGCGCGAAACCGAGGCGGCCGCATGGTGGTGGCGAGCCGCTGCCAGGTCGCGCGGGTTGTATGCCCACGAGCAGGCGTACGCCGATCTGTCGCGCGCGCTGGCATTGGGGTACCCACCCGGCGAGGTATGGACCAGCACGGGCGACGTTCTCGTTGCGCTCGGCCGGTATTCGGAGGCACTGGGTGCTTACGAGAGCGCGGCGGGTCTTGCTGATGACGCCGAATCCGCCGCGGGGGTCGAACACAAACTTGCCGAGGTGCATCACCGGTTGGGGGATTGGTCAGCAGCCGACGATCACTTGCGCACGGCCATCGATTTGCTCAGCTCTCCTGGCCCCGCTGTATTGAGTCTTGACGTGTTCGACTCGTCGGCTGCGCTGCTCGCGAGGATCGGCTCAGACCGCGCCTTGCTTGCCTACCGAACGGGCGACGTGACCGTTGCTCGCGAACTCGCCGACGAGGCGCTGAAGACTGCGCAGTCTGTCGACGACACGGCTGCGGCAGCGCAGGCACTCGATGTGCTGGGCATGGTGGCAGCGGCGGCCGGCGATCTCGAGGCGGCGGATTCGCTGCTGCGGCGCAGCATCGAGCAGGCGAGCGAGCTGCCCGACACCGGCGTTGCGATTGCGGCGCTGAACAATCTCGCGCGCGTGCTAGCTGATCGCGGCCGACGCGACGAAGCACTCGACGCGGCGCGCGAGGCCTTGCGGCTGGGCACCGAGCGCGGCGACCAACACCGCCTCGCGGCCTTACAGACCAATCTCGCCGACCTGCTGCACGCGGCGGGCGACGAGACCGCGGCCCTCGAGCACCTCAAGGAAGCGGCGCGGCTGTTCGCGGCGGTCGACACCGGAGGCGAGCCGCGGGCCGAGGTATGGACGCTGGTGGAGTGGTGACCGCCGGTCCGCCGTAACGCTTTGGGAACGCTGGGCACCTAGGTTCGCCTGATCAGCCTCGGCTCAGCAGGCGCAGGTAGAGGAGTGCGGGATGACGGTGCAAGCCGACCTCGCGCTGGATCGTCCGCGCTTTCGATGGGCGACGCCGCGGACGGCCTTGTGGGCGGGCGCTGTCGCGGCGTTTCTCGTGCTCGCCGGGGTTCCGCTGTCGATCGCGAACGGCGGCCGCTTGGCGAACGTCCTCTCGTTGATCTTCCTGCCGTACGGAATCGTCGGCTTCATCATCGCCCGACGTCAGCCGCGGAATCCGATCGGCTGGATCCTGCTCGCGATCCTGATCGCGATCGCCTTCGCCGGCGCGGCCGGGCAGTACGCGGAGCTGTACTTCAGCGGGGGTCACCACGCCCTGCCGTTCGCTCGGGTGGCGGTGTTCGCGGCCGCGGGTTGGATCTGGATGGTGGTGCTCTGCCATTGCCGATCGGGCTGTTCCCCGACGGCCAGCTGTCGCGACGGTGGCGCATCGTGCTGTGGATCTACCTCATCGACATCGGTGCGCTGTTGACGGTGTACGGAATCGTCGACCTCACCGGCGTGCTCGCCCACCACCTGACGCTCGACTCCTCTGGAGAGCTGGCGACCTTCAACGGCAGCCAGACCGGGTGGGCCTCAACCGCGGAAGCCGCGCTCGTACCGGTCTACGTCGTCGTGGCGTTGTCGTTCGTGGTCCGTCAGGTGGTGTCGTATCGGCGATCGACAGGCGACCGACGCGAGCAGTTGAAGTGGCTGATCAGCGGCGGCCTGATCTGCGTCGTCGGCCTCCTGGTCTCGCTCCAGCTCGGCCCGAGCCATTCGACGTTGTGGCACTGGGTGGCGAACCTGAGCTCGCTTGGCATCATCGCGTTGCCTATTGCGCTCGGCATCGGCATCTTGAAATACCGGCTCTACGACATCGATCGATTGATTAGCCGGACGGTGTCGTACGCGATCGTGACTGGGCTGCTGGTCGGGGTTTACATCGGGATGATCGCATTGACGACGCACCTGATCCCGTTGTCGTCGTCGGTTGGTGTCGCGGCCTCGACGCTGGTAGCGGTCGGGCTCTTCACGCCCGTGCGGCGGTCGGTACAGCACCGGGTCGATCGCCGGTTCAATCGCGCGCGCTATGACGCTGAGGCGATGGTGGCCACGTTCACGACTCGGCTGCGCGACGCCGTCCAGCTTGAGACTGTACGAACTGACCTGTTGAACGTCGTGAATAGCGCTGTCGAGCCGAGCCAGGTGTCGCTGTGGATCCGACCCATGAGCCGGGCTTCATGATGGCGCGGTGGGTCGCTCGATTCGCGACGCCGCGGACTGCGCTGGTCGTAGGAGTGATCCTGCTGGTCTTGCTCGTTGCCGCTGTGCCGCTGTCGCTGCTCACTCATGAGCTTTCGCAATGCGTGCCGTTCCTGCCCGCAGCGATCGTCGGTCTCATCCTCGCAAGGCAGCGTCCGCGCAACCCGATCGGTTGGGTGCTCGTCGCGTTGGCTCTCACGATGTTCACCACCGGGGATACCGGCCAGTACGCCATACTCGCGTACCGGTTGCACCATCCGGGGTTGCCGCTGGCGCGCCTCGCGGTCGCGGCCAACTCCTCTGGATCGCGTTCATCCTGTTGCTGCCGCTGCCGATCGTGTTCTTTCCAGACGGTCGCGTCGAGTCCGGTTTCTGGCGTTGGACATTGCGGGTATACCTGGCGCTGGGTGGGCTGCTCCTGCTCATTATCGGGTTCGGCGGCATGGTGCAGGCCCTCACGGCTCGCCACATCAAAGTCGATTCGAGTGGTGATCTCGTGGTGGCACACACGCAAGGGAGTGTCCTGCAGAACCTCGGTGCGACGACCTTCCTGCTGCTCTACGTGGCCATCGTGTTGTCGTGGGTGATGCGACAGGTGCTCGGCTACCGCCGCTCGACCGGTGATCGGCGAGCGAACAGCTGAAGTGGCTCATGTCAGGCGGACTCCTGTCACTGGTTGGGCTCGGTACTCGCCTTGACAGAGAGCAACTCCGGCTCGAAGATGGTCCGGGTCATCGCCGCCGTCGGGTTCGTCGCGGTCGCTGCGCTCCCGATCAGCATCGGGGTCGGCGTCTTGAAGTACCGGCTGTATGAGATCGATCGGCTGGTCAGCCGCACTCTGTCGTACGCGATCGTGACCGGTCTGCTGGTCGGCGTCTACGTCGGGCATGATCGCGTTGACGACGCAGACTGATCCCGTTGTCGTCGTCGGTCGGTGTTGCCGCCTCGACACTCGTAGCGGTGGGTCTCTTCACGCCGGTACGGCGGTGGGTGCAGCGCCGGGTCGATCGACGCTTCAACCGGAGCAGCTACGACGCCGAAGCGATGGTGGCCAAGTTCGCGACGCGGCTGCGTGACGCCGTCCAACTTGAGACTGTGCGAACCGACCTGCTCGACGCGGTCAACCGTGCCGTCGAGCCGAGCCAGCTCTCGCTCTGGATCCGTCCGGCAGGTCGATAGCGCCGGGCGACGGTGATATACCGGAGCACATGCATGAGTTGTCGATTTGCGGATCCGTCGCTGATATCGCCACCCGGCACGCGGGCGGGCGCCCAGTCGACGTGATTCATCTCCGGATCGGGCAGCTCCGCCAAATCGTGCCCGACACTCTTGCGTACTGCTGGCCGATGGTGACGACGTCGACCGAACTCGACGGATCACGGCTCGAGATCGAGTACGTTCGGGCGCGGATCAAGTGCCGCACCTGCGGCCAAGAGAGCGAACTCGATGACTTCCCGATCCTGCTGTGCACGGCCTGCGAGGGCGCCGACGTCGAGGTGCTGGCCGGCGAAGAGTTCTTGATGACATCACTCGATCTCGCGAAGGTCTGAGCTTCGATGGGCCGCTTCCACCGTCACGACGACGGCACAGTTCATCAACACGCCGATGCCGACGTCGCCCGCCATCTCGGTGACCATTCGGCTTACGAAACCGGCCGCGACCGCATAGACGTACTCGAGCGCATCTTCGACGAGAACGACCGTACGGCTGCGGCAAACCGCGACGACCTCGCCCGCGCGGGTGCTTGTGCTGTCAACCTCATGTCGTCGCCGGGTGCTGGCAAGACGATGCTGCTGAGCGAGACTCTCCGACGTCTGGCCGGCTCGGTACTGCGCATCGGCGTCATCGAGGGCGACATCGAGACGAGCCTCGATGCTGACCGGCTGGCAGGCCTGGGAGCCCAGATCGCCCTGATCAACACCGGAAATGGATTCGGGGGCGAGTGCCACCTCGACGCCCCGATGGTGCGTTCGGCTCTGGCCCGGCTGACGCTCGGCGACCTCGACCTGGTGGTGATCGAAAACGTCGGCAACCTGGTGTGCCCCGCGGAGTTCGACGTCGGTGAGCATGCCCGGGCGATGATCTATTCGATCACCGAGGGGGAGGAGAAGCCGCTCAAGTATCCGGTGATGTTTCGGTCGGCCGATCTGGTTGCGATCAACAAGATTGACTTGCTGCCTCATCTCGATTTCGACCTTGAACTGTTCCGTGCCAATCTCGCCAAGATCAATCCCGGGGTGGCGACGATTACGCTTAGCGCGCGCACCGGCGAAGGCGTCGACGAGTGGTGCGATTGGCTTCGCGCACAAGTGCGCGACACGGCAGCGGCTGGAGCGCGATGAAGTTCCTCGTGATCTGGCGGATGGAGTTGTCGCTGCTGTCCCGAGAGATGGCGCAGGCGGTCGGTGGCATGGCGGCCTACGGCGCCACCCTTGAGAGCGAGGGCAAGGTCGTCTCGCGCTGGCATGTGGTCGGAGCGCACGGCGGGGCGTGGATCTACGACGTCGACTCGCACGAGGAATTCGAGCGGCTGCTCGCCCGTGCGCCCGTCTTCAACTTCGCACGCTACGAGGTGTACGCCCTCGCCGACATGGGTACCTCCCCGGCCTCGTCCGTGAGTCGGGAATAGCCGGACTTTTTTCCAAAATTCCGGCATTGACGGATTCACCGGCCAGGTCAAGACTCAGAATTGCTCCCGCGGTCTTGGAGGTCCGAGGTGGGTGGTCAACCAGGCTCGCAAAGCCAGTCGTGGACTGGCCGACAACTTCTGATCACGCTGCGACTGCGCGAGCGTAGATGCGAACTCGGACTCACCCAAAAGCAGGTCGTCACCCGGCTTGGCCGCGTCGGGGTGCACACGACCAATCGCGCGCTGTCGAGTCTCGAGCACGGCACCGGGGTCGACGCGGCAAAGCTTCCCGAACTCGCGATGGCGCTCGACTGCACGGTGACCTACCTCTTCGGCCTCACCGACGATCCCCATCAATGGGAGCCCGATCAGACCCAGGTCGTCGACCTGACGGAGCGAGCCTTGCACCGCCACAGCACCGAACGGCCGTCGGAGGACCAACCTCCGCTGGCACGACCATCGTGGATTCTCGGCGCGGAGGTCCCTGACCGCAGTTACCCGCTCGGCTCCTCCGGATGACCCGAGGGCGATCACGTCAATGTCTCGTCGCTGCCGCGGTGGCATGTTCCATCGCGATACTCGGCACGGCCTGCG
Organism: uncultured Actinomycetes bacterium; assembly: GCA_963809135.1. Taxonomy (GTDB): domain Bacteria; phylum Actinomycetota; class Actinomycetes; order Acidothermales; family Acidothermaceae; genus PALSA-607. Next base: position 68,593 of record CAWEIG010000007.1, on the reverse strand, counting down.
GTGGCGGGTCGGGCTCAGGCTCAGGTGGCAAGACGATGACGTTGTATACGTCAGCGACCGCCAACGTCGAGCAAGCACTCGTCGCCGCATTCGAGAAGGCCCACTCGGGCACGAAGATCACCGTGTTCCGCGCGGCAACGGGCCCGTTGAACGCGCGCATCGCGGCCGACCTGCGCAGCGGCGGTCTTCAGGCCGACGTCATCTGGGCATCTGACCCGTTGACCATGCACGGCTACGACCAGCAGAAGTTGCTCGCGAAGTGGAGCCCAACCGATGCAGGGCAGATTTCCAGCAGCTATCGAACGGCCGACTTCACCGGGGTCGACCTGCTCTACATGGTGGTGGTTGTGCACACGGGTACGACGCCACCCGCCAGCTATGCCGACCTGACAAGCGCGACGTTTTCGAACGGTGTCGTGCTCCCGAGTCCGAGCTTCGCCGCATCTGCGCTAGGAATGCTTGGCTACTTCGCTTCGGCGCCGGACTACGGCATCGGGTATTACCAGCGCCTCAAGAGTGCGGGGGCGAAGCAACTACAGAGCCCCGCTGATACCCTCACCGCGGTCGAGCAGGGCACGTCGAAGGCCGCATTCACGTTGGCGAATGCCGCGTACGTCGATCAGAAGAAGGGGTCTCCGATCGACGTGATCTGGCCCAAGCCCGGCGGCATCGCGATTTACGCACCGATCGGGATCACGACGAGAAAGTCACGGTCGCCGCTGGCAAAGCAGTTCGCCGACTTCGTGGCGAGCAGTGCCGGGCAGCAGATCATCGCCGCGCAAGGAACCTACCCGGTGACACCAGGGGTCGCGGGTCCACCTATCCCCGCCGGCGCGACGACCATCTCACCGGATTGGTCCAGCCTGTTCGCGAACTACAAGTCGGTGCTGTCGAGCTATACCGCGATCTTCGGCAGCTGAGGTGGCCGGGTGGCTGACGTGGCTGCTCGTGCGGTGTGGCAGCGACGAACGGCCTTCGCGATCGCGGTCGGTGCCCTCGGTGTCCTGGTGGTCGTTCCGCTGCTGAAGCTGTGCCAGGTCGTCTTCGACGACCGGCACACCGCGCTCGCGCGGGTCCTGCATGCACCCGGACTCTCGATCGCCCTTGCGCACACGTGTGAACTCGCGCTCATCGTGCCGGCGTTCTCGGTTCCGATCGGCGCGGCGATCGCGCTCTACCTACGGCGTGGCGACGTTCCGTGCCGCACGGTCTTGAGGTTGGCGGTGCTCTTGCCGCTGGTCATACCCCAGTTCGTGCTGGGGTACAGCTGGACGCAGGCATACGCGCGCGCGGGGTTCACTGACACGGTGCTCGGCCTGCGCTGGAGCGGCCTCCAGGGGCCTATCGGTGTCGCGGTCGTGATGATCGTCGGCGCAGTGCCGATCAGCTTTCTGCTCACAACTGCCGGACTCGCGACCCGGGCGCAGCCCGACCTCGAACGCGCGGCGCGGGTGAGCGGCGCAAGCACGTGCGACCACGCTTCGCACGATCACACTGCCGTTGTTGCGGCCCGCGCTCGCGGCTGCCGCAGTCCTCAGTTTTGTTGCTGCGCTGGAGAACTTTGCCGTGCCACAAGTTCTTGGCACACCCGCGGGATATTCCACGATCACCACCCGCATCTACTCCGACCTATCACTTGCCAGCGACCCTCAGTCGTTCGTCGATGCGGTGACACTCGCTTTGGGGCTCGTCGTCATCGCCGCAGCAATCCTGTTACCGACCGATGTGGTGCTCGGCCCGCGGTTACGCAATGTTCGCGTCAGCCCAAAATGGCGCACCATCGCCGTAGGGCTCGTTTGTCGCTGCGCGTCGCTGCTCCGGGCGTCGTGCTCCTCGGGTTTCTCGCGACTGCGGTCGGTCTGCCGACGGCCGCCCTCGTGCTGGCTTCGATCACTCGCGCGATCGGGGTGGCGCCGACACCGGGCAATTGGACGACGGACAACTTCCGCACCGCACTCGACGCACCGACGATTACCGCGCTGGTTCACAGCCTCGAACTCGCCACGGCCGCGGCGTGCATCGTGACCCTGCTCGGAGCGCTGCTGTGCGCCCTCGAACGCCGGCGAGCTGGCCGCGCCCTCGGCACCGCGGCGATCCTGACCTTCGCGGTGCCCGGTTCGACACTCGCGGTGGGCCTGTTGATCGCCTACGGTCGCCGGTTCGACGAAGGCCTGGCACTGATCCTGCTTGCGTACGTCGCTAAGTTCTGGGCTGTGGGACATCGCACGCTGTCGGCTGCGGTCGATCGATTGCCTCCCGCCGAGGTGCAGGCCGCTCGCTCCAGTGGAGCCAGCCCGATGACCGCCGTCCGCACGATGTGGTTGCCCGCACTCGCACCTGCGTTGCTCGCCGGCTGGCTCATCGTGTTCGTCACTGCGCTGCACGAAGTCACGATGTCGAGCCTGCTTTACGGTCCGGGTAGCCAGACGCTGGCAGTCGCTGTGCTGAACAGTCAGGAGCTGGGGGACGTTGGATCGACGGCCGCGTTGTCAGTCGTGCTGACGGGATTGCTCCTCGTTGGTGTCCTACCGGCCGCCGTCGGCGTGCGGCTCGCGGCGTCGCGACGGGCGCCTCGGCGTCCGGCCGTAGTGCCTTCAAGGGAGGCCGTCGGTGTCTACTGAGACCCGCCCCTCGCCCAGCGACACGAGCCAACCCGTGATGCCGTCCGTGCTGCGCTGCTCCGGTCTTTGCGTCGAGTACGACGGCGTACCGGTCCTGCGTGACGTTGACCTCGAGGTCGGGCCGGGGCAGCTCGTCGCGCTGCTCGGCGCATCGGGTTCGGGAAAGTCGACGCTCCTGCATGCCGTGGCAGGGCTTGTCGAGCCGTCGGCCGGGCGAGATCTGGCTTGGCGGGCGATTGGTGGCCGGTGGCGGGAAGGCCGTACCTCCCGAGCGGCGCGACGTCGGACTTGTGTTCCAGAACTTCGCTCTCTGGCCGCATATCCGCGTGCTCGACACGGTGGCGTATCCGCTGCGCCGAGCCGGCGTCTCACGTGACGCGGCGCGCGCGGCGGCGATCGAGCTGCTCGGGCAACTCGGCATCGCGCACCTCGCCGACGAACGCCCAGCCGGGTTGTCAGGCGGTGAGCAGCAGCGCGTCGGTCTGGCGCGAGCGCTGGCACGCAACGCTTCGTTGTACCTGCTCGACGAGCCGACCGCGCACCTCGACACCCACCTGCGTGCGGCCTTCCAGGAGTCGGTGCTTGCGCGCCGCGACGAGAGCGGCGCTGCGATCGTCTACGCCACGCACGACGCAGCCGAGGCGCTCGCGCTGGCCGACCAGGTCGCTTTGATGGACGCCGGTCGGCTGATCCAGGTGGGGCCGCCGGGCACCGTTTACGCGAGGCCGATCAACGCCGTTGCGGCCACGCTGACTGGGGGGTGTTCGGTGCTGACGGCAGACGTGAGCACCCTCGGTGTCGACTTGGTGTCGGTCGACCTCGGCTTTGGTGCGGTGTCGGTGCGCGGCAACGCTTTGCCGGCGCTCAGCCGCACCGCACGCAGGTGATGGTTCGGCCCGACTGGGTTGCGGAGGGCGGAGCAAGCACGAGCCAGGTCACGGCGATTGCGTTTCGGGGCTCGTCAACCGAGTACCGCCTCGACTGTCGCGGGCAGGCAGCTGACCGTCGCGCTTCCCGGGCCGCCTCGCTACGTGCTCGGCGCGACGATGGCGTGGGAGCTTCGGCAGATCTGGGTGTTCGAGGGCGCTCAGCCGAGCGCGACGATGGCGCCGGGGTGATCGAGCCGATCATTGACGATCTCGAGATGCTGGCGGGTGTAGTGGCGCAGAGCCCTGAGTTGCGTGGGGGAGAGCCCGTCGCACACCCACTCCCAGTGCATCGACACCCAGTCGCCCACGGCAAACTCCGCGACGAGCCCGACGCCCTTCAGCGTGCGTTCGACCGTCTCCAACTGCGGCGGCCCTAGGAACAGGCGACCGTGCTCGAACAGCAGCGGCTGCGACTCCACCACGAGCTTGTCGTCGTACACGATGCGTACCTGCCCCCATCTGATGCGGCACCGGTCGAGTACCGACAACGCCTGCTCGTATCGGCGGTCGTCTCCGAGGAGGCCGACCCACGGATAGATGCAGAACACGTGGTAGCTGTGGTGAGGCATGCCGCCGGCCTGCGCTGCCTCGGCGAGCTTGCCGAACTGGCGACCAGTGCGAAGCCGGAAGCGCTCGTCCATCGACGCACCGAGGTGGCGCGCGCCCACGCGGTCGAGCAGCCGGTTACCCACCCAGTAGGCCTCGACGACGCGTCGATCGAGCGGGTCGGTGATGCCAGTGGCGGCTGCGATCAACTCGAGGTACGGCCAGGCACCGTTGAACTGCCGAGCGAGGTCGCGCAAGCCGTCGTCGACCACTGACTGCGCCGCGTATTGGAACAGGCCAGCGGAGTCGGGCGGCCCGCAGGCGCCGTGGTAGTTCGGAGGGAACGCATAGCGCACGAACATGATCGCGCCGGGAACGTCGTCGGTCACCGTTGCCCGCGAAGCCGCTTCGATGCCTGCGGTCACGCGGTCACCCCCATCCCGGCGGCATCGAACTCGTCATGTCCCCGTCCTCGAAGACAGCGAGTGCGTCACGCGCTTGCTCTGGCGTCATCCGTTCGAGGGCAAACCCGCTGTGGATCAAGATGTAGTCGCCAGGGTGGAAGGGGCCGTCGAGGAGCGCGAGGTTGATGTCGCGCACGACTCCGGCGACGTCGACCTGGGCGAGATCATTGCCGACCTCGACCGCGACGATCTTCCCGGGGATGCCCAAGCACATGATGTCTACCTGGCTAGCCTGAGCAACATCGCGCGCATTTTGAGATACCGCTTGATGTCGGGGAACGCCAGCATGGCCAGCGCGCCGCTACCGAACAAAAACACTATTCCGAGCAGTTTTCGCATCGTCACTCGCCTCCTGTTGCCTTCGCACACCCACTCGCGCTTGCTCGACGATCTCGCGAACGAGGTCGGCCGCAGCTTCGACGCTACCCGTGACCGGCGCGGAAAGGCCAACGCCGGGGGAGAGAGTTTCCGGTTCACAACCGATGACGACCACCCGCCCGAGGGTGCCGCCAAGGGAAGGCACCAGGGCGAGCACGCCGTCGGGTCCGAGGTCGTGAGCATCGATCATGGCCTGGTCACCGGGCTCTATCGGCCGCTGCTCGTCGGGGAGGTGCTCGATCACATACAGCGAGCCCGGTCCGCCCCCGCGCGAGACGGCGTCGACGATGACCACCAGCTCATAGCCGTCGAGTAGTTGGTAGGCCAGATGGACGCCGCGAATGCCGAAATCGGCCACTTCCACGTCGTCCGGCCATGCCTTTTGAAGCAGCAAGCTTGCGACCTCGACGCCGAATCCGTCGTCACCGTTGAAGATGTTGCCTAGGCCCGCGACGAGGATCGTCATCAGGCATCGACCCGAACTGGCTCGACCTCGTCGGGAGCGAAGTACAGGAAGCGCCCGTGCGGGTTGAAGCCGCCGTCGAGCAGGTCGTCGAGCGCAACCGCGAGGTGGGTGCCTCCGTCGACATCGAACAGCACTGCTTCGACCGTCGCCGTGCGTCCCTCGAGGAACATGTCTTGTGCGTCGGCGCTGTGGCGGCCCGGTCGCAGCACAACCGTGGCGCCGCGAGCCACCGCGACACCGTCGATGACAACGAAGTCGCGGTCGGGATCGACGCTCATGTCCTGGCCCGGATCCCACCACGGGGCATCGAGCGTCGGCTCCAGCACGGGGCTTGGCGCCGGGCTGCTCACTGGACTGCTCAATCGAGGAACGCCGGTCATGCCGCGGATCGTTCCGTGCAAGCGCGCAAGGAGTTCTGCGGGCAGGTGATCGACTTGATCCACGAGCGCGGCCGCTTTCGGATCGCTGCCGCGAGCCAGTCGTTTCTCTTCGTCGGTGAGGGTGAGGGTCCGCAAGGTAAGCATCTCGTCCATCTCGGTGGCGTCGAAGAACTCCACCTCGCTTTCGGGCGCGACCTGCGGGTGGTCGTACAGGATGATCGGCGATGCCAGCATGAGGTCGCGGGCACCCGGTGGTCCTGCGAGCACAGGGAAACAGCCGACCTGCTCGTTCTCCTCGACATAGCCGCGCGCCCATTCAGACGGATCGATCTGCGAGACGAACGAGCCGTTCTCGGCCGCGACAAGAAGGTGAGCCGCGACGAGTGCGTGGCGCAACGCCTCGGGGCGATCCGGCGCGACGGTGCCACCCGCCGTCCAGGGTGTGTGATTTTCCAGTCGTAGCCGCAGCCGGCTCACGCCGTACGGCCCGGGCAATGGCGAAGCATCGACATGCAGGACGGCGCGAAGTGGCTCGCGGCTGCGCCACAATCGCCCGACGACGGCGCCGTCGGATGCGAGCGCCTCGGTGTCGGCTCCGCCCGGGATGGTGAGTTCGTGGGGTTCGGAGACCGCAGCAAGCGCGGGAAGGGTGACCCTCACCTGCCGCTCGACGACGACGGCCTCATCACATGGCAGGTACGTCGCTTCGCCGACGTCGAGTGATTCGACTTCGGTCGATGTGCCACCCCTCAGCTGTTCCACCACGCGGCGTTGCACCTGCAGAAACCGCACTGCGACGGTCAACGTGACGTCGCGTCCCTCGAGAATGCATTCGGTTTGCAGGAAGGAACGTTCTGACGGGTCAAGGGAGACGAACGCCGGCGGGGCAAGCACGCCGAACTGCCAGCGGACCGTGTTCTTGGCGTCGTTGGCTCGATACGGATAAAGCAGGTACCCCTCGAACAGGACGGCGTCGGCGATGTCGCGCGCCGCGTCGACCGCCGTCATTGCTCCGACTCCTTCAACAAACGCTCGATCGCGTCGTCCCAGCTCACGAACTCCTGGTTGATGCGGTAGCGATGCAGGGCGTCGAACGTCTCGCGGCGAAGGCGCAGCCAGGCGGCGCCGGGAAAGTGCAGATCCATCGTCTGCTTCCATACCTGCACCGGCATCCGGAAGGACGCTTCCTTGTGCCAAGGGATCGGCTCGACCGCGATGCCAGACGAGCCGTTCACGCCGGGGGTGAATATCGTGCCGCTGAACAACAACACCAGCGGCACCTCGCCCTCGTCTAGCGCATAGAGGTACTTGTTCGCGGCCACGTCGAAGTCGTAGCTACACGGCAGCGACAGGTCGATATCGGTCGACCCGCTGAAGCCCAGGCACGACGTGGTTCACGAACGCGAGTTGAATGGGGTTTAGCGAGTCGCCCCACCGGGCCCGCTCGCCGAAGAGATCGCGCACCCCCTCCGCTTCCGCATCGTCGTAGCGGCGGCGTTGCGGCGCGATGCGAATCTGACACCGCAGCACCAGCGCATGCACGGCCGCACCGCTGTTCTCCTCGATGTGCAAGCGCAGCAGGATCGTCGGCGAGGCAGCCGCGGTATCGGGCTTGGCGTCGGTACACGCGAAATCGAGATCTGCCATGTCAACCGCGCGGCGGTGCGACTCGAGCGCGACTGTAGAGATCAGTGAAGAACTCGTCGATGTGCTGCCACACCTCGGTGCCACCTTGAAAACCCGACCAGTACTGGCGAACCACGCCGACCAGTTCGTAGCACGCGTCGATGGGCACCACGAAGCAGGTGAAACCTGAGGCAGCGTCGCGTCGAAGCAACACCGCCTCGACATCGGGCTCGACGTCGGCAAATGACGCGTTCGCCGCGACGATGTCGTCCCAGGTGGTCAGGTCGAGTTCCGACTCGGTCGCCCCCGCCGGGCTCGGGTAACAGCAGACCAGCTGGCGCGGCTTGGTCGGGTCGATATCGCTTTGACGAAAGAGAAAGACCAGGTCGACCGGCACGGCGAGGTCGTCCCACTGCTCTTGCGTGAACGCGAAGTCGTCGACCAATCGGTATCGCTCCGGAACCGCGCGCATGCGCAGTCCGCCGGCTCCTGGCACCGTGAAAAGCAGGTAGCAGCCGCGGCACGTACACAGCAACCGGCGCTCCGCGAGATTCGCGACGTGACTGTGTCGCTCGATGTCTTCGCCGCACATCTCGCAGCGCTCGCCCGGCGCCTTGCGTTCGCGCGGCTGCATCACCCGGCGCAGCACGCCGAACGGATCCTCGAACGGCGTCCCCGGCTTCAGGGGCATCGGAGAGGTCGAAGCCGACACGTCGGTCACCGCGCGGCCACCTCCGGCACCGGGCAGCCGTCGAGATCGGGACGGTACGGCTGGATCTGGAGGAGCTGCCCGCGCTCGGGAAGTGGCTGGAACTCCACCATCCCCTCGACCTCGATGCGGACGACTTCGGGTGCCGCTTCGAGTACCGCCCGTTCGACACTCGACTGCACGGTGACGCTCGACGACGGGCAGCTGTCGCAACTTCCCTGAAGCCGAAGGTGCGCGACGCCCTCGTCGTCGATCCCGACGTACTCGATGCCCCCGGCGTGCGTCCCGAGGAAAGGCCGCACGCGGTCGAGAGCTGCCTGAATCCTGGTCGTGGTGTCATCCGGATGCAGCTCGTGCAGCAGCATCAGATTTCCGACCAGCCCGTCAGCAGCCAGCTTTCTGACGAGCCGGTCGCCGTCCGGTGCGTCGCCGATGAGCGCGACGATGCGAGACAGCGCTTCGCCGTACAGGGTCACCACGGCCGCGACGAGCTCGTCGGCCCGCTCGGCGATGACTGGATCCGTCGAGTCGTTCAGGTCGTCGAGCAGCGCTTCGATGCGGGCGGGTAACTCGCGGACGTCGCTGGCGTCCACCTCAGTACAGCTTGACCGCAGCAGCCGGCGAGTGCACCTGCTCGACCGACGAGCCATTGCCCGTGTACATGTGCACACCGCACGGCAGGCACGGGTCGAAGCTGCGAACCGCTCGCATGATGTCGATGCCCTTGAACCTGTCGGGCGGGTTCTCTTCAAAGATCGGCGTGTTCTGGACCGCGTCCTCGTACGGACCGGGGGTGCCGTACACGTCGCGCACGCTGCCGTTCCAGGGCGTCGGAGGGTACGGGTGGTAGTTCGCGATCTTCCCCTCGCGGATTACCAGGTGATGCGAGAGCACGCCGCGCACCGCCTCTGTGAAGCCGACGGCGATTGCCTCATCGGGCACGGTGAACGGCTCCCAGGTCTTCGTGCGACCGGCCCGAACCTCGGCCAGCCCCATCTCGACGAAATGCAACGCCGCCGCAGCTGCGTAGACCTGGAAGTAAGTACGCGCCCTGTTGCGCTCGAGCGCGTTGCTCCACCGGGGGATCTTCCATTCGTAACTGACTGCGGGCTTCAGCGCGGTGCGCGGCAGGTTGAACTGCACGCTGCTGCCGGTGGCCTTGACGTAGCCGCCGATGTCGACAAGACCCGACAGCGCCGTTGACCACAGCCGAGCGATCGGGCCGCCGCCGGTGTCGAGAGCGAGATGATCCTTGCCGTCGAACCAGCGGGGGGACATGGTCCAGCTGTAGTTGCGGTCGAAGTCGCGCTTTTGCGGCTTCGGCAAGGTGTGCATGTTCCACGGGTGCCGATCGTCGACAGGATTGCCGAGCGGGTCACGATGAACGAACTTCTCGTGCGTGCCGTCGGCCCAGTCGTCGTAGTACGAGTGCCCGAGCAGGATGCGCATGCCGAGGTTGATGTCGACGAGGCTGTTCGTGACCAGCTTTCCGTCGACGACGACGCCGGGCGTGACGAACATTCTCCGGCCCCACTCGGGCATGGTCGAGTACTTGAAGTCGCACACCTCCGGATCGTTGAACGCGCCCCAGCAACCGAGCAGGATGCGGCGCTCGCCGACGTGCTCGTATCCGGGCAACGCCTCGTAGAAGAAGTCGAAGAGGTCGTCGTGAAGCGGCACGACCTTCTTCAAGAATTCGATGTAGCGCATCAGGCGCGTGAGGTAGTCGGTGAAGAGCTGAATCGTTGCGACGGTGCCGACGCCGCCCGGGTACAGCGTCGACGGGTGAACGTGACGACCTTCCATCAAACAGAACATCTCGCGTGTGTAGCGGCTGACGTGCAGCGCCTCGCGGTAGAAGTCGCCCTCGATCGGGTTGAGCGACCGCATGATGTCGCCGATCGTTCGGTACCCGTGGTCGCCAGCATGCGGAGCCTCCGTGTTGTTGGCACGTTCGAGAACGCCTGGGTTGGTCTCTTTGACCATCCGCTCGCAGTAGTCGACGCCGACCAGGTTCTCTTGGAAGATGTTGTGGTCGAACATGTACTCAGCCGCTTCGCCGAGATTGATGATCCACTCCGCGAGATTCGGCGGCTTGACGCCGTAGGCCATGTTTTGCGCGTACACCGAACAGGTCGCGTGATTGTCGCCGCAGATTCCGCAGATCCGGCTCGTGATGAAATGCGCGTCGCGCGGGTCCTTTGCCCTTCATGAAGATGCTGTAGCCGCGGAAGATCGACGACGTGCTGTGACACTCGCGCACGACCTTCTGCTTGAAATCGACGGTGGCGTAGATGCCGAGGCTGCCGACGATGCGGGTGATCGGGTCCCACGCCATTTCCACGACATCGCTGTCGACGCCACTCGACCGGCCGGGCGCTTGCTGTAGATCGGTCATGTCAGTTCCTCCGCTACCAGTTGCGCTTATAGCCGGTCGTCAACTCAGCACCTGTGTGTCGCCACTTCGGTTCCTTGTCGACGGTTTTCGCTGTGATGCTTCGCAGCCGACGGATCACGGTGCCGTAGGCCGTGCTTGCGGTCGCCGAGATCTTGGCGCCGGTCGGCTCGTCCATGAAGGGCATGAACTTGTCAGGGAAACCCGGCATCGTGCACGCGATGCAGATGCCTCCGACGTTTGGACAACCACCGACGCCGTTGATCCACCCACGCTTGGGCACGTTGCACTTCACGACCGGACCCCAGCAGCCGAGTTTCACCAAGCACTTGGGCGAGCCGTACTCCTTCGCAAAATCTCCCTGCTCGTAGTAGCCCGCGCGGTCACAGCCCTCGTGAACGGTGGCGCCGAAGAGCCACTGCGGCCGCAGCGCCTCGTCGAGCGGGATCATCGGCGCTTGACCCGCCACCTGATAAAGCAGGTACACGAGGGTTTCGGAAAGGTTGTCGGGGTGGATCGGACAGCCAGGCACGCACACGATCGGAAGGCCGGCTTTGGACTTCCACGACCAGCCGAGGTAGTCGGGCACCCCCATCGCACCGGTCGGGTTGCCTGCCATCGCGTGAATGCCGCCGTAGCAGGCGCAGGTACCGACGGCGACGACCGCCGTCGCCTTCGGGGCGAGCCGGTCAAGCCATTCGTTCGTCGTGACGGGCTGGCCGGTCATCGGGTTGTTCCCGAAGCCTGACCAGTACCCGTCGGACTTGATCTTCTCGTTGGGAATCGAGCCCTCGATGACGAGGACGAATGGTTCCAGCTCGCCCCGATCGGCCTTCCACCACCATTCGATGAAGTTGTCGGCACCGGTCTCCGGACCGCACTCGAAGTCGATCAGCGGCCAGTGCACCTGGATCTTCGGAAGCCCCGGCAACGCACCGAGCACGATCTCCTCGATGCTCGGCTGGGTGGCTGCCGTCAGTGCGACGGAGTCACCGTCACAAGACAGACCGGCATTGATCCACAGGATGTGTAGGGCTGGATCGGCGGCGGTCTTGTCGGACGGATCGGCTGCGGTCTTTGCTGCGGCTGCCATCAGGCACCGCCTTTCGCGTCGGCTGCCGGGCGGTCGTTTCGCACCAGGTCCGGCCCGACACTTGTGTCGTCTGACAAGCGACACTTGTGTCCCGGATCGCGAGACGGAGCCGTCTGCCGTCAGGTTATGAACCGGAGATGCCGCCTACAAGACACATGTGACGGGTCATTTCAGAGGGAATCCGGGAATCGGGGAATCACTGTTTTCAGTCTGATCGCTGAGGGCTTTCGACCTCAGTACCAGCCGGTCTACCCTGCTCTCTACGGCTCCCACGGCTGGCGGCCCTTGATGACCTCGCCTGTCCCCGCAGACTCTCCACCTGACTCGACAGGTGGCTCTGTTGTCGTTGCGCCCGTCGTCGTTGTCCGCCAGACATTCGATGCGCGGCCAGGATCGCTGCCTGACGCCATGGGCTTCGTCAGATCCGCACTCACGGGAGCGTCACTCGAAGAGCCGCATCTACGGGCGATCAACGTTGCGATCACCGATGCATTGCTGATGGCGGCCGGGCCGTCTGTCGGATCGTTCGAGGTCGTCGTCCGTCTTTATCCCGATGACGTCGAGATCGAGGTGCTTCACTCCGGGGTGACCGAGCAGGAAGCCGCATCGTCCGCCGCGGTCGTCGGTGCGTCGTTCGCGCAATGGTTTTCCGATGTCCTTCGCCGTCAGGGGTTGTCACAAGAAGCCGCGGCCCAGCAACTTGGCGTGTCAGTGCGGACGGTTAGTCGGTGGAGCCGCGGCCAGACAGAGCCGAGAATGCGCGATATCCGCCGGATCAGTGGCGTCTTCGGTCCTGTGCCCCACCCGTAGGTCCGCGGCCGTTGCACCGACTGTCGTACCTGGACACGTCGCTGGTATCGGGCCAAGGTGCCTGAGTGACTTCACGCCTGCCGCAGCTCTCACATGTGCTGTTCCTCACCGACTCGGGCGTCGAGACGGATCTGATATTCAACGGCGGGTTCGATCTCCCCGAGTTCGCCGCATTCACCCTGCTCGACGATCCCGCCGGCGTTACCGCCCTGAAGCAGTACTTCCGTCGACACCTCGCGATCGCCCGGACTTTCGAGTGCGGGTTGATTCTCGAGACACCGACGTGGCGCGCCAGCCCGCACTGGGGAGAGCGGCTTGGGTATTCGGAGCAGCAACTGCGCGACGTCAACGAGCGGGCGATCGAGTTGCTCGTGGCGCTGCGCGCCGAGGCCGACCTTCAGTCTCCCGTCGTTATCAGCGGGTGCATCGGCCCGCGCGACGATGCCTATCGCCCGCATCAGATGACGGCCGACGACGCGCAGGCGTATCACGCGTGGCAGATCGCGGCCCTTGCAGCGACTGACGTCGACCTCGTGCACGCTATGACGATCACCAACGTCGAAGAAGCGATCGGCATCGCCCGTGCTGCTCTTAGCGCAGACGTGCAGGTCGCGATCTCCTTCACCACCGAGACCGACGGTCGCCTGCCAAGCGGCGCGACTCTGACCGACGCGATCAGCGCCGTCGATGATGCGACTGAACGCGGCCCCATTTACTACGGAATCAACTGTGCCTACCCCACACATTTTCAAAATGCATTTCCGGCGGACGACGCGGGCGGCCGCCGCATTCGCAGTATCCGAGCCAACGCCTCAAAGAAAAGCCACGCCGAACTCGACGAGTCGGAGGTGCTCGATGCGGGGGACCCGCGGGAGTTGGCGGCGCTTTATAGCGACTTGCGGCTCTCGCATGCGGGGCTCACGATCCTCGGGGGCTGCTGCGGAACTGATGCCTCCCACGTCGAAGAAATCGCCCTCGCCTGCCTGCGTTCGTAATGATGCCGGTCGCCAGGCCGTTCACGTCGGAAGGCGGAGCCTCCGCGTGTAGCGGTGCCATTGGTCGCGGCCCGCGAAGCGGGCGAAGACAAGAGCCGCGGCCGCGATCGCGTACCAAGCAACGGTGACCACGTGCGCGGCTTCGGGTGGACTAAGGAGGTAGCGATCGAGCGGTCGCGTGAACGAGGCGGCGGCGATAGCGATATAGGTGACAGGCGCAGCGATGGCGCCGCTAAGGGCCACGTACCGGGTGCGTTCGCAACAGGCGGCGATAGCCAGTGCGAGCAGGCTCCAGGCTGTGAATTGAGCGACGAGCGGACGCACGGTCGGCAAGTGCTTGGCGGCCTGCGCCGGCACGGTGCTGGTCATGAGCTCCAGCTGTATTGCGCACGTCAGGGCCACGACGGGGACCGCGAGCAGAATCTGACCAGCGGAAGCTACCCAGGTCGGCACTGGTGTGGTCTGGATCAGCGGTCGCGAGTGGAGGTGCGGGACGAACGCCAGCGCACCCACCACCGGCAGCAAGGTCATACGTACCGTGCCCTGGTCCAGCGGCGAGTGGCCGGCAAAGTGGGCCATCAGCGCTAGTACTACTGTGCCGCTCGTGCAGCCGGCCAGCAACGTCACCCACGGCATCGTGGCAAAGGTGTGTCGGGCCAACACTGGCAGGCTGCGGATCCAAAACCGGCGGGGTCGCCCGACCGGATTCACGTTGTGCATTGAGGTTGTGAGCCTCGCGGCGCCAGGGGCGTGATGACCTGACCTCTCGGGCCGACAAGGCGGACGGCGGGCACGGTGATGCCGAGTGCGGCTGCGAGTTTGGTGCTGGTGGCATGCGGGCTGATCCAGCTGTCCCAGTTGGACGTCAGCAAGCCGAGGACTCGCTCGGTCGGCAGTTTCGTCATCTCTTGAGCGAGCAGGTAGCCGTCGGCGGTTGTTTGCGGCCCAGGCGAGGCGAAGTAACCGGAGATCTCACCGGGATAAGTCCAGACGACGACGGAGGTGCCGTCTACCGGGGCAACCGAGTAGCTGCCGTTGCGACCCTGAAAGTGTGCGGTCGGCAGGTGGGTCGCCTGGGCTGCAAGCCAGATCGCGATTGCCTCGCGGGCTTGGTTCAGCGGCACGCATTGTGTGGGCAGCAGCCCGATGGGGGGGCCGGTGTTCGTCGGAAGGCCCACCGCCCATTCGGCCGCGCCAAGGGCAAGGTCGAACTGAGCGACAGACAGCTGGTGTCCGCCGGACGGCCAACTTCCCAGATCCACGTAGATAGCCGATGAGGACGGGAGGTTCGCCGGCTCGCTCCGGAGCTGGGCACGCCAGGCAGTCACCTGCTGGCTTGAGTGCCCGTGGGTCAGCGTCGAATCCCCGATATCGAGCCCGGATGTTTGCGAGATGGTCAGCGGGTGCAGGGGCTGCCCGGGCACGAGCGAGAGGACGCCGTTGACAGGTCCGTTCACGGTTGGCAGAAGCGATCCGAACGCCGGGTACAGGCAGTAGCTGACGTCATGGCCGTTGGTCTCGCTCGTCGTGCAGTGCTGCTCTGCGCCAGTGTTGGCGGCCTCGCTGACAACACGATCAATATCGCGAGTCGGGATCGGCTGCAGCTGAACGAGGCAGGCGCCAACGATCACGGCGAGCCCGGTCGCCGCGGCGACAAGCAGGCCGACGCGATGCCGTCTGGCTGCTGAGGTCATCGCGAGCGCCACAACCCCGGCCAGCAGGACGATTGCGGCCAACTCCAAGGCGTGGGCGAGCGCGGGTGGATAGCCGGGCAACCGGCTGGGAAGTTCGCTGAGCTGCGCAGGCTTGACCCAGGGAAACAGCCAAGGAATCGCGCTGTTGAACCGGTTCGACTGCGAGAAGGGAAGGAGCCACACAAAGCCGCCGAGCACGCCGGCCAACGGATGCGGGAACCGGCTGCCAATCGCGACACCGATCGCACCGCCGGCGAGCACGAGCAGAATCCCGCCGATCAGCGTTGCCAGATTAGGCCTGCCTAGGGCGCCTTGCAGTACGAATGCTCCGGCGGCAACGCCGACCAAAAGGAAGGCGGCTGGTGCGGCGCCGAGCACGCCGAGAAGGTGCGCGAGTGTTCGCTGGCCCGTGCTGGTGGGGAAGCTCTGGTAGAGCTCCTGCAACCCGTCCCGCCGAGAACGCGCAGTGGCCAGCTGGGCCGCGATAAGCACGGTGAGCGAGATGACGGTCTGGCCATAGCCGATTCGCCAGTCGTTGCTCCACCACAACGCTTGGCTCCGATAGGTGATGAGCCACATCGCAATTCCGCTGACAACTAGGCCGCTGAGTACGAGGACGCTTCGACTGAGGTGCAGTGCTTCGATTCGGGCCAGATCCACGATGGACCTTGCGCGAACGTTGGTCATCGCTTCCCGCCCGCGTGGGACAGCAATAGGTAGCCGTCCTCGACGGTTGCGGTCGCGGCCACGCTGCCGGTCGGCGGCAGGTCGCCGATGTGCCGCCAGTGGTTGTCCCCGTCGCGCCAGGACATGTGGGCGCGCTCATCGCGCTGCGTGGCAGTCCACACGTGCCCGGCGGCGGTATCCGCCAGTGCGGTCGGGGTGCCGGTAAATGCAATGCGTCCCTCGAGAACGACGACGACTCGCGGGCAGATCGCCGCGATGTCATCAGCCTGATGAGTCGACAACACGATCACCGGATCGCCAGGCAGGTTCGACAGCAACTCCCGAAACCGCAGCCGCTGTTCGGTGTCCAAGCCGGCGGTCGGCTCGTCGAGGACCAGCAATTCCGGGCTGCCGAGGAGAGACTGAGCGATCGCGAGTCGTTGGCGAAAGCCGCCGGAGAGTGTGCGGATCCGCCGCCGACCGAAACGCTCCATTCCGACCGTTGCCAGCACTCGCGCCACCTCTTCGGCCCGGCGACGGCGGTCGACGATCTCCTTAAGGATCGCAACGTAGTCAAGGAATCCTGCGACCGTGAAGTGACGGTGGTAGCCCAGTTCTTGCGGCAGGAAGCCTAGTTGGCGCCGAATCTGCACCCGCTCGGCGTGAACCTTCGGATTCAGCCCGAAGATCGTTATGCCGCCAGCGTCAGGCTCGTTGACCGTCGCAAGAATCGACAGCAGCGTGGTCTTGCCGGCTCCGTTGGGACCGAGCAGTCCGGTGATGCCGCGATCCAATGTCAGATCCACTGCATCGAGTGCACGAATGTCGCCGTAACGGCGAGACAGGCCGTCGACGCGGATGGCAGCGCTGGCCGCAGCCGACGTCGTCCCGCTCATTGTCAGCTCGCCCATCTCAGCTCCAATCGATCGCGACGCACGAACACAACGGCAACAGCGACGGCGATGACAACCGCGCACAAACTTTGGCTGTGCACCTGCACGCTCTCTAACGGAGATCTGGTCACAGCCAGCCATGCAACTGGTGCAGCCCACATCGCTCCGGCAGCCAATACCGCCGCTCCCGGACCAACGACTGTCGCCGCCGCCAGCGCAAACGCGCACAGCGCCAGAGAGGGCAACAGCAAGCCGGCAGGCAGCCAGCCCGGGCCAGGCACCAAGGCGGCGGCAAGGGTCACCGGAACCAACGCCGCAAGAAGGGTGGAGACGGCTCGGACGAGTAGCAGCGTCAGACTTGAGAACGGCGCCGCGACCGCAAGGCGGTGACCGGGATCGAGCGCCGGCATAAACGCAGCAGCAACGACCGCCAGCACCAGCAACGGCCCTACAAGGAGAAACGGGGTCAAGAGCTCCGGCCCTGAATAACTGCTCCCGGCCGGGCCCTTCGGCCACAACGCGCGGACCAACAGCGTCTCGGCGGTCACGACACCAAGCACCGCGATGACGGACAGGAGCCACGACCGCCGCAATGACGGTGTGGCAGAGAGCAAAACGAGCAGGTGCTCTGGCATCCCGCAGCGGCGAGCGAGCCGGCGGAGCCTCCCCGGCCGGGGGACCGCGGCCAGCGCGAGCACGATCGCGCGGTTGCGTGCCAGACGTGGGCCGTCGGCTTGCTGTGAAACCTTGGCGCGGCAGACCGCGCACTCGGCGACGTGACTTTCGATCGACCACGCATGGGCACCGTCAAGCTCACCCGCCATGTAGGTGACAAGGACGCCCGCACCAGCGTGCCAATTCGCGCCGGACGCCGCCGATTCCGGGGCGTCAAGAGGCGGAGGTGTCATGGGATCTCCCAAGCTTGTCGGCGAGGTAATGGAGTAGCGGCGCGAGCCTGCTCGGCGACCGCAGCGCGCAGCGCCGCACGCGCACGTGAACAGCGAGATTTGACGGTGCCCTCGGCGATCCCAAGCAACAACCCCGCTTCGGCGCAGCTCAGGCCGTCAAGGACAGTCGCTTCAAGGGCGGCCCGAAGCTCGGGTGACAGCTGCGCGAGGGCCTGACCGAGGTCACCGTGTTCAAGGCCGACCAGGACCTGATCCTCGGCTGACACCACGACATCTGCGTCAGCTGAGTGTCGGAGCTTCGGACGCGTCGGTCCGGCATCTCGACGTATGCCGTCGATCAGCCGGCGGATTCCGATGCCCCAGATGAACGCGGCGACGTCGCCTTGTCCTCGATAGGTGCTTGCGGCGCGCCACACCGCGAGGAAGGTGTCCTGCACCGCATGATCCACGACATCCGGGCGACTGCATCGTCGCGACAATCGAGCGGTCAGCCAAGCGGCGTGTCGGTCATACAACTCCGCAAGCGCGGCCTCGTCGCCGCGCGCGATGGCGCGCAGCAATGCGGCGTCATCCCCGCCATCGGGATCCCGCCTCATCACCGCCGCCTACTTGCACTCACACCCTTACTGTCGCAGCCAGCTACCAAAACGGTTCTCGTTCGCTATTGCTCGTGCACGACGTCGAGGTCGAAGAACTCGGGTGGACCGTCAAGGATGCCGCCCATTGCGGCCCGAATACGCTCAAGACCTGCTTGGCGCCGAGGATCCTGTTCGCGGGCGCGCGCATTCTCCTCGCTGTTGAACATCGACGAGGACATAGACCAAGGTCGGATCGGCCTGGCTACGCATGATCGTGGTTCTGACTAGACCCGAGCCTGCCTGCTCAATCCCACGAAGGTGCTCGAACACGTCGAGCAACTCCGACTCTCGCTCCGGCTTGGTCCGTACCTTCTGCAGTTGCGCCCACATGCGAGGACCCTTCCTTCTCGTTACTCTCGGTGTTTGTTCGTCGGCCCAGGGGAGCGAAATGGCCAAGCTGTTCTACGTCTCGAACGTATCCCTCGACGGATTCATCGAGGACGATCAAGGCAACTTCGACTTCTCCGCGCCCAGCGACGAGGTCTTTGCGTTCATCACCGACCTCCTGCGCTCGATCAGCACCCACCTCTACGGGCGACGTTTGTACGACACCATGGCGGTCTGGGAAACCGAGCCCGCGCTGGGCGCCCAATCGGAGCTCATGGCCGACTTCGCCGACGTCTGGCAGTCCACCGACAAGGTTGTGTACTCCACGACCCTCGACGCTGTACCGACCACCAAGACCAAGCTCGAACGCAACTTCGACCCCGACTCAGTCCGTGGCATCAAGGCATCATCCACAGCTGATCTCATTGTGGGAGGTGCGGATCTCGCAGCGCACGCTTTCAAGGCCGGACTGGTCGACGAGTGCCACTTGTTCATCGCTCCGGTGCTTCTCGGTGGCGGCAAGCCGTCGTTGCCCGTCGGCACGCACATCGAACTCGAACTGCTGGACGAGCGCCGCTTCAGCAACGGCGTCGTCTACCTCCGCTACAGCATCAGCCCAGCCGACCCTAGGAAATGACTCTCAGCCGTGCATGATGGAGGCGACGACGGAGCCGCCGTGCATGAGCACATGTCATTGCGCGATCGTCTTAAGGCGTTGACGGAAGACCGCGAGCCGGTGTTCGAACCGAGCGACGATCCGACGCTCGTCGCGTTTAGCCGGCTCTTTGTGAAGTCGGACCTGTTCGCTCTCGAGGCAAGCAAGAGCCTGCGCATTGATGCGCTCACGGCGATATACGACTGCGAAACCGAGTCCCAGCGCGACGGCGATGCGGTGCCGGAGAAGCTCGTCGTCATCTGGACGCCGGTCTGGTCCGGCGACGATCCCTTGACCGGTTTTCGTACCGGGCACGACTCGGTCGCATTCGGCAGCACCCCGACCGTCGCCATGCCCCAGGACGAACGGACCGCAACTCTGCTCCTTCTCGTCAACAGCACATTCGTGCACCTGTCCGCGAGTCGAGGGGAGTCGGTACCGATCATCCGAGGCGTGGTCGACGCCGACTTCGGCGCGTACCGCTTCTTGACACTTGACCCAGCGGTGAATCGTGCGCGCGTCCGAGCGATCCGTGAGTCGCGGCGTGCGGCAACATATCGTCGGCCTATGGAAAATCAGATACGTGGCGGCAACACCACGCTGCCTTAACTAGACGCATGAACTACGGCGAGTCAGCACGACTGGCACCCTGCAGGCGATCACCGGCGTCGTCGTCCTCCCCGACCCGCACGAGTACGGAAATCACCGTGTATGGATGCGGGCCGGATGAGGCCGCTGCGTTCCGCGAGATCGCGCCGCGCTTCGGCGTCACGGCAACAATCACCGAAGCAGCGGTAGCGGAAGCTAACGTCGAATTGGCCCGCGGAAACCGGTGCATCAGCGTCGGCCATCAGACTCGCGTCACGAATGCCACCATGCTGGCGCTGAGCCAGGCAGGGATCGAGTACGTCTCCACGCGCAGCATCGGATACGACCACATCGACGTGGACTACGCGAGGAGCGTTGGCATCTGCGTCGGTAACGTTGCCTATTCGCCCGACAGCGTGGCTGACTTCACGCTGATGCTGATGTTGATGGCGGTGCGAAACGCGAAGTCGATTGTCCGCCGCACAGACTCTCATGACTACAGGCTGAACGAAGTCCGCGGAAAAGAGCTGCGCGACCTGACCGTCGGAGTGATTGGCACGGGACGCATCGGCGCGGCAGTTATGGACCGGCTGCGCGGATTCGGCTGCCGGACACTGGCATATGACAATCGCCTCAAGACCTCCGCCCACTACGTTCCGCTCGATGACCTGCTTCAGCAGAGCGACATCATCACGCTCCACACCCCGCTCACTGCAGACACGCGCCATCTTCTCAATGGCCGACGGATCGAACAGATCAAACATGGCGCGTTCGTCATCAACACTGGACGCGGCGCACTCCTCGATACCGACGCCCTGCTTTCCGCCTTGGAAAGCGGCAGATTGGGCGGCGCTGCGTTGGATGTCCTCGAGGGGGAGGACGGAATCTTCTACACCGACTGCAGGGGCAAACCCATTGGAAGCGAACCTTTGTTGCGGCTGCAACAGCTCCCGAACGTCCTCATTAGTCCACATACCGCGTACTACACGGATCACGCTTTGAACGACATCGTCGAAAACTCGGTCATCAGTTGCCGAACATTCGAAGAGGAGAACGCGGCGTGGACACGGTGAAGGTCGGCGTCATATTCGGAGGCTGCTCCGAAGAACACCCCGTGTCGGTCAAGTCTGCGCAAGAGGTTGCGCGGCACCTTGACCTTGAGAAGTACGAGCCGTTCTGGATCGGGATCACGACCAGTGGTGCATGGAAGCTGTGTACCGGCCCTGGTGCGAGTTGGGAGAATGGCAATAGCCGTCCGGCCGTCCTGTCCCCGGACAGAAGCGTCCACGGATTGCTGGTTCTGGAGCAGGACAGGTACGAGATGGTCCGCTTGGATGTCGTGTTCTCCCTGCTGCACGGCAAGCTGGGCGAGGACGGCGCGATTCAGGGATTGCTGGAGCTCTCCGGCATCCCCTATGTCGGCTGCGACATCCAAAGCTCGGTGCTGTGTATGGACAAATCTCTGGCCTATATCGTCGCCAGAAACGCCGGGATCGAGACTCCAACACACTGGGTGCTCACAGCACATCAGACGATCGATGCCGACAGTCTTCCCTATCCAGTGTTCGTCAAGCCGGCCCGTTCGGGGTCGTCCTTCGGCGTCAGCAAGGTCTCTGGGAGAAGAGAACTCCCGGCGGCGCGTCGAAGCTGCACGGCAATACGACTCGAAGGTGGTGATCGAAGCGGCCGTCGTCGGTAGCGAAGTCGGCTGCGCCATCTTGGGCGAGCGACTCGGATTAGTCGCTGGGGAGATAGACCGCATCTCGCTATCGCACGGCTTTTTCCGGATTCATCAGGAGAGCGATCCTGAGAGCGGCTCCGCGAACGCAACGTTCATCGTTCCCGCCGACATTTCACCAGAGTCACGCACGCGCGTGCAGGAGACAGCGAAAGCCATCTACCGCGCCTTGGGATGCAAGGGACTTGCGCGGGTCGACATGTTCCTGACCGACGATGGAACAGTGATACTCAACGAGGTCAACACGTTGCCCGGCATGACCTCGTACAGCCGCTACCCCAGAATGATGGCAGCCGCAGGTTTGCCCTTAGCCGACGTTCTCGACCGGCTCATATCGTTGACCTTGCACGGGAAAAGAGAATGAACAACGACTTCGTCTTTGTCGACGAGTTTGTACCCGGGATACGTTGGGATGCCAAGTACGCCACCTGGGACAACTTTACGGGCAAGCCCGTCGACGGATACGACGCAAACCGCATTGTCGGCACGAGGGCATTGTGTGCTGCGCTGACCAGAGCGCGCGAAAGGGCTGCAGCCCTTGGCTTCGGTCTGCTTCTCTGGGATGGCTACCGCCCGCAACGGGCCGTCGACTGCTTCCTGCGGTGGTCACAGCAACCGGACGACGGACGAACGAAGCCGCGTCACTACCCGAACATCGACAGAGCCGAAATGTTCGAACGGGGATATGTGGCCGCCAAATCGGGTCACAGCCGAGGCGCCACCGTCGACCTGACATTTTACGATCTAGCCTCAGGCGAACTTGCGCCGATGGGCGGCGACCACGACCTGATGGATCCGCAGTCTCATCACAGCGCTGCAAGTATCGCGGAAGTCGAGGCGAGAAACCGTCACCACCTTTGCTTCGTCATGGAAGGCTGCGGCTTCGATTCCTACGACCGCGAGTGGTGGCATTACACGCTGAAACACGAGCCGTATCCGAACACCTATTTTGACTTTCCCATCACATAGCTGGCCGTGCCGTGGTGACAGGTAGTCGGACCGTTACGAACAGGCCCCCAGCGGTGCGAGGACTGAGCGTCAGGATTCCGTCGTGTGCCTCGGTGATGCTCTTGACGATTGCCAGACCAAGGCCGACACCTGCGTGTCCGGTTCTTATGCGCTCCGTGCCCCGCCGAAAAGGCTCGACGAGCGTGGCAACCAGCTGTGGCGTGAGCATCTCTCCGGCGTTCTCGACGGTGAGCACAGCAGCGTCGGAATCTATACAGGTCTTGATCCACACGGTCCCCCCTTGAGGAAGGTTGTGGACGATTGCGTTGTGCACGAGGTTCGTCGTCAACTGCAGCAGGAGCGCATGTGAGCCGATTGTCGGGGCCATGTCACCATCGGTCGCGACAGTGACCCCGCGCTGTTCTGCGAAGGGTACGAGCGTTTCGGTGGCTTCCTCGGCTATGAGTGACAGATCGACGTGTTCAAGTCGGAAGGCTTTCTGGTCGGCTCGGCTGAGCAGCAGCAGCGCTTCGGTGAGGTCGATCGCTCGGGTGTTGACGACGTGGAGTCTGTCGACGAGTTCGGCCGTGTCGCAGTCCGGATCGTTGCGGGCTACCTCGAGAAGGGTCTGGGTGATCGCGAGCGGGGTGCGCAGTTCGTGTGAAGCGTTGGCCGCGAACCTTTGCTGCTCAGCGACGTGTGCTTCGAGCCGCGCGAGCATCGCATCAAAGGCATCGGCGAGCTCGCGCAACTCATCTCTGCGGCCCGGCAGTCTGATTCGGTGGGATAGCGATCCGGTCGCAGCGGTGCGGGTGGCGTCGGTGATGCGCGCCAGGGGCGCGAGCATCCGGCCAGCGAGAATCCATCCACCAACGAGACCGAATACCAGCAGCAACGCCAATGCGATGGCCGCAGTCGGCACGAAATCAGCCAGCAACTCGCGACGGCTAGGCGCCAACTCGGGAGTTGCGCCAGGGTGAGTGAAGACGAACTCATGGAGTGGCACGTATCGCAGGAGGAACAGTCCTACGGCAACGAGTAATAGGGCTCCCGCGACCATGAGGAAGCCTGCGTAGCTCAAGGTGAGCTTGAGGCGGACGCTCAAGCCCGAAGCCCTATCCACGGTCTCCTCCCTCGTGCCCGGTGTCGGCTGCTGTGTCGATCCGGTACCCGACGCCGGCCACCGTCGCGATGAACTGCGGTTCGCCGAGGCGTTTGCGCAGAGCTGAGACCGTGATGCGTACGGCGTTGGTGAACGGGTCAGCGTTTTCATCCCACGCTCGTTCCAGCAACTGTTCGGCGCTGACAACCCCGCCTTCCGCAGCGACGAGCACTTCGAGCACTGCGAACTGTTTCCGGGTGAGCGCGACGTAGCGCCCGTCGCGGTAGACCTCGCGGCGGAACGGATCCAGGCGCAGACCTGCGATCTCTCGCACGGGTGGCCTGTTGTGGCCGCGCCGGCGGTCGAGCGCTCGAAGACGGAGCACGAGTTCTTGGAGTTCGAAAGGCTTGGTGAGGTAGTCATCGGCGCCGAGTCCGAACCCGGAGGTCTTGTCGTCGAGCCGGTCGGCGGCCGTGAGCATCAGGATTGGCATGCCGCTGCCTGACGCGACGATGTGTTCGGCGATCTCATCGCCGGAGGGTCCAGGAATGTCACGGTCCAGGACCGCGATGTCATAGGCGTTGACGCTGAGCAACTCCAGCGCGGCGTCACCGTCAGTGGCGATGTCCGCAGCGATCGCTTGCAGGCGGAGGCCGTCGCGGATGGCTTCCGCCATGTAGGGCTCGTCCTCGACGATCAACACACGCATGCTCCCGACGCTAGCGGTCGGAGTATCTCGTGGGCCTATTGAATTTCGATCTGCGTACGCATTGGCGGTCTGGCCCTCAGGCGATGGCGAAATCGTTGTCGATCACAAGCCGATTGATCGGCCGCGACGTGGCCGGAGGCCGGCGCTGTACGAGTACAAACACCACGAGCGCCAGGCAGGTGAACGCGTGAACGGCGGCGCTCAGCAGATCGTTGCCGGCTCCGGAACTGATTGCGAAGCCGGCTACTGCAACGGTGGTGACCCACGGAACGCCGCTTCGACTGCGTGACATGTCCCAGATCAGCGCACCGATGATTGGCGACGCCTCGTAATAGGAAAACGTCACGGGATCGAGTGCGACGCGGACGGCAAAGCCAACCAGCGGGACGCCGATCCAGTGACCTCTCTTGGCAGCGAGGACGCCGAGTAGCGCACCCGTGAGAAGCTGCGCCGGCCGAGCCCATCCGGGCATCGGGCCAGCGGCAACGCCGATAAGGGCCAAGCCGCTGTTCGCACTTACATCCAACCGGAAGTGCCAAAGCGCAGTCACCGTTCGTGGATCACTCAGGAACGGTAGCCAGCACGCAGCGGCGACACCTGCTGCGACGACGCAGGCGCGCAGCGTATGACGCAGCTCCGGTTGCAGAAGCAGAGCTATGACGACAATGGCCCACGGCTTGCTGGCCACGGCGAGCCCTACCGCGGCCGCCGCCCACATCGGCTTCTTTCGGGCCGTAAAGAGCAACGCAGCGGTCGTGAAGCCGATGACCATGACATCGTCGAGATGGGCTTCCGTGACCGCCACGGTCACCCACGCGGGAATGACGAGAGCGCCACCAAGCAGCGTTACTCGCGCGATGATGCGTTCGGACACGCCAAGGGTCGAACAGATGCGCTCGGTCATCGCCATGACGACAAGCAGGACGAGGCACATGACGAGGCGAGCTGCGTCGACGTCCCATGGTCGGGGCAGCAACCGAAATGGAACCGCCACGACGAGCGCTGGTGGACCGATTTGGATGTCGGGTCGCGACGCGTACAGGTGTACTCCGCCCGGACTCCCGAGAATGGGGTTTCCGAGCAGCGCCCCGGCGCCGCGCCGGAAGAACTCCCAGTCCCCGTCTGCGTTCCTTTGGTTCGGCAGCATCGCGACGAGTCCGAGCCATAGCGGGAGTATCAGCCACCGCCAGTTGGCCGCTCGGTCGAGGCGGCGCCAGAGCCGCTGATGCATCTCGGCCGCGAAGTCCACATCAAAGGCATCGGAAGACCAGTGGCAGACCTGAGGTTTGGTGTCCGAGGAGCGTCCTCATCATTTCGCACAACCCAGAGATGGCGCCTCGAGCCGTCGGCCGGCACGATCGACACGCACGCGCACCCTGCGCGAGGATGACGGCGTGTCGATCTCGCGCTCGCCTCGGCCCTTTCGATTTGGTGTTGTGACGACGAACGGGACGGATCGCTCCCGCCGCCGTTGGACCGAGTACGCCCGCGAAGTCGAGTCGCTCGGTTTCGGGGTTCTTCTGGTGGCCGATCACTATGGGAACGGGACCGTGTGTACGCCCCGCTTGGCGGCCGCCGCAGCCGTGACCTCGACGATTCGGCTCGGCAGCTATGTCTACGACAACGACTTTCGGCATCCCGTTCTGCTCGCACGTGAGGCGGCCGAAATCGATGTGCTCTCAGAAGGCCGGATGGAACTGGGAATTGGCGCCGGCTGGAGCAAGGACGAATACGACTCCGTCGGCGTGCGGTTCGACAACGGTCCGATCCGCGTGGATCGCTACGAAGAGGCGGTTGGGATCATCCGCGCGCTCCACAATGGCGACACCGTGACCCAGCACGGGACGCATTACCAGCTCGCCGATTGTGCGTTGTCCGTGGAGCCGGTGCAACGACCGATCCCGCTACTGCTGGGCGGAGGCGGTCCTCGGATGACACGTTTCGCGGCCAAGACAGCGGACACGGTCGCCTTCGTACCGCGGTCGCTGCCCGGCGGCGGTATCGATCCCAGCGAGTTCTCGGAGTCCGCCTTTGACGCCAAGATCGCGATTCTCGACGGCGCAACCGAGACCCGGGCGGACCGCGGGCCGGAACGAGGCATTCTCGCTTTCGAGATGCACCACAACGTCGACCAGATCCCGGAGAACGATTGGGCGCCGCGCGACGTCGTCGCCAACGGGCCGTATGCACTCGTGGGTGACACGTCCCACATCGTCGACACTCTGCTCGAGCGGCGAGAGCGGTGGGGCCTGTCCTACTGGACCTGTTGGGAAGACGACATCGACGCCTTCGCGGGCGTCGTCGCCGCACTCGCGGGGAGATGACGGCCCAAGCCGGCGACGCCACCGAACGCCTGCCAAGACCGGGCGGTCTGGACGAGCATCCGTGCAAACTGATTGCCTGGTGTCCGAGGGGGGACAAACCTTACGTACATGGGCTTTGCGCGGGGAGTTGGCGTTGTCGTGAGCCCTCCTCAGGTGAGGTGAATAGGGACCATGTCGATGCTCCGCAGGAGATCGACCCGGTTGTCGTACGGTCGCCCTAGGGTTGACCAATCATGAGTCCGGACCGGCGATCAAAGGCTCGCGCGAGGGGCCCAGCCGCTTCGATCCCTCCAATCCGCAGGGGCAGTCTTCCCATGACGCCCACGATGTGGTGTTCTTCCGTCGCCACCCAAGCGATGACCATGCGCAGCGCCCGACGACTGTGCGGGCGACGATGCGTGTCGTTTTGCCGAGGGGACGGGCCGGTCCGACGACATTGCCGATTGTTCAGTCGGCTCGACTACCAAGCCGTTGGAGTAGCCAAGCCGCTGTTGGTGGTCATCGACGGGCGCGAGAAGGCCTTTCGGATCACGTGCGGCCAGCCCGGGCCTGGGCGCACGCGCAGGTCGAAGCAGATCGCCGTCTAGGCTGCGAGCACCGCCGACCGCAGGCGGTACCACCATGGTGAACCGCGCCGACCCATGCCCACAGTTGTCGAGATCCACCCGCAATGCTTGATCCCGGCGCGCGTCATAGGCCGAGCGCGGTTCCGACGGCCGTCTGCACGCCGGTCGACACCGCACTCGTGCCGCCGAAGATCGTCACGTTGACGATCGTGCTCCTGCCGTCGTTCAGGTAGCCGATCGTCGGGGCCGGCAGGGCGATCGCGGTGGTGAGGAGAATCGGGCCACCGTGGTGTGCTTCGAACGCGCCTCCGCTAAGCGCATCGGCGAACGCCTCGCCGCTTGCAACACCGACGCTCGTCGGCCCGCTGAACACAGCGATCGCGACCGCAGCCGCGGTGGCGTACCGGTCAGCGCCTGACAGTGCGGTGGCGGCGGGGTCCGCCGCGGCGGCGGGACCGCCGACCGCATAGACCTTGCCGGGGTGCGCGAGCAGGTACGCCGTTACCGAGGCCGGCATGGTCGGCCCGCTCGTCAGTAGCACGACTCCACCAAGGTGTGCGGCGGCCGGACCCGCTGCGAGTGCGTCAGGGAAGTTGACTCCGGTTGCCAGCAGCACCGTGCTCGGGTCGCCGAGTGCGTCGGCCACCGCAAGCGCGGTGCCGAAGCGATCGGCGCCGGCATAGCGCACCGGGACGTAGCCAAGGGCGGTGATGTTCGTGGCGACACTTGCCGGGATCGCCGCGACGCCGCCAAGCAGGTAGACCGTGCCGCCGGCGGGGAGCACCCGCTGGATCTCGGCTCGGGTGGTCGCGCTCAATGAGCTTCCCTGGGAGAACAGCAGCGGTGCGTGCTTCGCGGCGGCCAACGTCGTCCCGACGAGTGCATCGGGATAGTCGTCGGAGCGCGCAAGCACGACAGCACCGGCGGCACCCGTCGTCGCGTAGTCCAGGACGGACGCCGCGATGGCGGTCGCCGACCGATCGGGGCCGCCCACCCGCACCGGCAGGGTCGGCGTCGTCGCTCCGCCACCGCCGCCGGCGGCTGGCATCACCGAGTTCGACGCCGCCGAAGGGACCGAGTTACCCGCGGTGTTAATAGC
Source organism: uncultured Actinomycetes bacterium (assembly GCA_963809135.1). Taxonomy (GTDB): domain Bacteria; phylum Actinomycetota; class Actinomycetes; order Acidothermales; family Acidothermaceae; genus PALSA-607. The sequence goes on along the minus strand of CAWEIG010000007.1, from coordinate 40,326 downwards.
CAGCACGGTAAAGGTGTAAGCCGTGCCGTTGGTCAGCCCGGTGACTGCGTAGGTGGTGACATTGCCGACAGTGATCGGTGAGCCGCTCGACGGCGTGATGACATACCCGCTGATCGCGAGGCCACCGTCACTTAGCGGTGCGGTCCAGGTGAGGGTTGCACTGGTGTCGCCAGCTGTTGCAATGCCGATGGTCGGCGCGTCGGCCACCGTGGTCGATGGGGTAACCGAGTTGGAGGCCGCAGAGTCGCCGCCGGGGCCTGCGGTGGTGATGGCCGCAACCGTGAAGGTGTAGGCCGTGCCGTTCGTAAGCCCGGTCACTGCGTAGCTGGTGACGTTGCCGACTGTGATCGGTGCACCGCTCGACGGCGTGATGACATATCCCGTGATCGCGAAGCCACCGTTGTTCAGCGGTGCGGTCCAGGTGAGCGTGGCGCTGGTGTTCGCCGATGTTGCTGTCCCGATGGTCGGCGGGTCAGCCACCGTCGTGACAGGGGTAACCGAAGCCGTCGATGCTGACGCGCCGGTGCCCACGGTATTGATCGCAGCAACCGTGAACGTGTACGCGATGCCGTTGGTCAGTCCGGTCACTGTGTAGGTGCTGACGTTGCCGATAGTCACCGGTGAACCGCTCGACGGCGTGATGACATACCCGGTCACTGCCGACCCGCCGTTGTTCACAGGAGCGGTCCAGGTGATCGTGGCGCGCGCGTTGCCCGGTGTAGCGGTGCCGATGGTCGGCGCGTCAGGCACGGTGGCAGGAGTAACCGGCGCTGACGCCGCGCTTACGGGACCAGTTCCGTTGCTGTTTACTGCGTACACCTCGAAGGTGTAGGCGACGCCATTCGTGAGGCCTGTCACTGTCGCCGAGGTCGCGGTCGACGTGCCGTCGCTGAACTGGGTGTAGGCGCCACCGGACGAATACCAGATTGTGTAGTCCGTGATGGCGCTGGCGCCCATGCCGCCCGGTGTCCAGGTCAGAGCGACCTGTCCCGAACCGGCGGTGCCGGTCACGGCACTGACAGCACCAGGGTTCACCGATGGCGTCGCGGGAACCCGCGGCGTGGACCGCGTGCTCGCACCAGCGGCGTTGGTTGCCTGCACGGTGACGTAGTAGGTGGTGCCGTTCACCAGGCCGGTGACGGTGCAGGTCAGAGTGCCGGCAGTTGAGCACGTTCCCGACTGAGTTCCCTGTGCCGCGGCCGACCATGCGACGATCGAGTAGAGGCTGATCGCCGACCCGTTGTTGTTCGCGGCCGCCCAGCTGACGACGATGCTGGCATTGCGGCCGTCGGCGACGATCGTCGTCGAGTCGGGTGCGTTCGGAGCTGTGAACGGGGTCGCTGTGAGCGTCGACGACGGATCGCCCGCGCCGGCCGCGCTCGTGGCGCGAAGCGCCACGGTGTAGCTCGTGCCGTTGGTGAGGCCCGAGATCGTGATCGGGCTCGTGGTCGAGCCTGCCGAGATCCAGACACCGCCGTTGAGCTGGTAGTCATATCCCGTGATCGGCGAGCTGCCCGCGCTGCCGGCCGTGAATGCGAGCGTGACGAACGTGTTGCCTCCTGTCAGCGTGTTCAATGTCGGAGCAGAAGGCAACGCGACCGGAGTCACAGCGACGCGCGGGCTGGACGCGATGCCCGATCCCGCAACGTTTTGGGCATTGACCGAGACGTAATAGGTGGTGGTGTTGGTCAAGCCCGGGATCGAACACGACGCCGTTGCGGTCGTGCAGGTGGCAAGTGCGGTCGCGGAGACGGCAGACGCGTACGCACTCGCGACGTACGCGGTGATCGGCGATCCGCCATTGGACGCCGGCGCTGTCCACGACACGACCGCCTGAGAGGTGCCAGGCTGGGCGCTTACCGCGGTCGGAGCGTCAGGCACCGTCCGCGGCGTCGTCGTCGACGGAGTCGACGCTGCACCCGTGCCGATGCCGTTGTTCGCACGCACTTGGACCGCGTACGCAGTGCCGTTGTCGAGTCCTGCGATGGTGAACGGACTCGCAAGCGATCCGGCATTGATCCAAGTAACGCCGTTAAGCCGGTATTCGATGCTGGAGACAGGCGACCCGCCGTCACTTCCCGGCGTGAACGCAACCTGGATGGCCTGGTTGAGGGGAGTAAGGACGATGGTCGGCGCACTTGGCGCAGCACTCGGCGCGACTGTGGTGATCGCAGATGCGACGCTGGTTCCGACGACGTTGATCGCGCGGACGGCGATGGGGTAGCCGGTGCCGTTAGTCACGAGCGTCGTCCCGTTGGTCGACAGCGCAGTGATCGTGAGCGGGCTCGTAGTACCTGCCGCCGCTGCCCACGTAGTTCCACCGTCGGTCGTGTATTCCCAGCCGGTAATAGGCGACCCGCCGTTGTCTGCGGCGGTGACCGCGACACTGAGGGACTGGTCTCCTCGCGTGATGCCCGTGATGGTCGGTTGCCCCGGTGCGGAGACCGGCGTGCCGGATACCGGCGCAGATGCGGCGCCGTTGCCTTGAGAGTTCACCGCGCGCACGCTCACGGCATAAGGCGTGCCGTTGGTGAGACCGCTGATGAGGAAGCTAGTACCGAGTGTTCCCGTGTCGGTCCAGCTTCCGGATCCGAGCTGGTACTGGTACGCACTGATGGCCGCGCCACCGTTCGAGGCCGGCGCGAACACGACGCTCAACGACGATGGGCCGGCGGTCACAGTCGTGATAGTCGGCGCCGATGGCGCAACCAGTGGGATGCCGGTCGCGACCGCTGAAGCGATGCCCGCACCGACGCCGTTGACGGCGCGGAGCTCGACGTAGTACGTCGTCCCGTTGACCAGCGTCGTCGTCCCGTCACTCGCGATGGAAATGGCCAGCGGGCTAGCGGTCGAGGGCGCGTCGTCTCTGGCTCGCCACGTTGTTCCAGCGTCTGTCGTGTATTGGTACGTCGTAATGGCCGATCCGCCATCGGAAGCCGGGGGAGTAAATGCGGCCGACAAGTGGAGGTCGGACCCGGCCACCGTGCTGCCGGTAATCGTCGGGGCACTCGGTGTCGTCGCCGGCGTCGCTGGCTGCGCAGCCGATCCGGGACCTGTACCGACCGCGTTGACTGCGCGCACGCTGACGGCGTACGTCGTCCCGTTAACGAGTCCGTAGACCGCGATAGGGCTGGAGAGCGACGGCGCCGTCGTCCAGGCACCCGCGACGAGGGTCTGGTACTGGTACGCGGTGATGGTCGAGCCACCGGTGGCGCCTGGCGTGAACGCGATCGACACCGAGCTGTCGCCTGGCGTGACCGATGCGACGACGGGTGCAGCGGGCAGGTCGGGCGTCGTAACGCTCGACGACGGCGACGCTGTGCCGGGGCCCGTAGCGTTCACCGCGCGGATCGCTACTGAATAGGTCGTGCCGTTCGCCAGGCCCGGGATGGTGAAGGGGCTCGACGACGAAGCGCTGGATAGCCACGAGCCAGCACCATTGAGTTGGTACTCGTAGTCGGTGATCGTGGCACCGCCCGAGAACCCTGGGGTGAAGGAGATAGTTGCCGAGCCCACGCCAACGGCCGTCGAGGTAATGCTGGGCGCGCCGGGCAGTGCCTGCGGGGTCGCAACAACCGCCGCCGACGGCTGTCCGACGCCGATTGCGCTGACAGCCCTGATCCGCACCGAATACTGCGTACCGTTCACGAGCCCGGCAATGCCGAGGGGCGTGGCCGTCGCGCCTGACGAGACCCAGTTGCCGCTGCCGTTGAGCTCATAGTCGTAGCCCGTGATGGGACTGCCCGAGGCGCCAGCCGCGAAGTCGACCGAGAGGGAGCCATCCGCTGGTGTGATCGTCGAAATGGTTGGTGCGTCGGGCACGCCAGAGGGAGTCACCTGGCTCGAGGACGCAGAAGGACTGCCAGTGCCGACCGCGTTGACCGCCGACACTTGGAAGATGTACGCGGTGCCATCGGTGAGACCGGTGACAGTTGCGGAGGTCGCGGTTGAGACGCCGTCGGAGTAGTCGATCCAGGTGGTCGGATCCGACGCGAGCGCGTATTGGATGGTGTAGTCAGTGATCGCCGACTGCCCGACGGAGGCCGGCGCGGTCCAGGCCAGTGCGACCGTGGTGTCGCCCGCAGTGCCGGCGACGCCGGTGGGAACATCGGGAGCTCCGGCAGCGTAGGAGATCGTCACTGACCCGGCGCCGTTGTTGCCCGCGTAGAACTGGTAGCTCGAGCTCAGTCCGCTGACACCGGCAGTATCGCTTGATCCCGGATATCCGCCGTACCCGAACCATTCGGTGTAGGTGCCGGTTCCGAACTCGACGTTGCCTTGCGCCCCACCTACGACACCGCCGCCGCCTGCACCGGAGCCGCCGCCGTCGCAGGAGCTAGTGCAGACGTCGTTAACGCTGAGGCCGTCTTGTCCGAGTGTGGAGGCTGGGTTAGGTCGCGCGGTGAAGAACGCGTACGCAGCTCGGCCGTCGAGAGGGAGGTACTGTCCGCTGCCCCCACCGCCGCCGGCGCCAGCCGCAACGATCGTTGCGCCGCTTGTCGTGATGACTGTGGCGGCACCACCGCCGCCGCCGTCGCCGGAGCTGCCGGAGCGCCCCGCCAGGCCGCCGAACCCGCCCTTGTAGGCGCCGAGTGGGTTCAATCCGCCTGCGGCACCGGCACCCGCCGGGGTGGTGCCCAGAGCGTGCGACACGCTGGAGCGTCCCGTCGTCCCGCCCTGGCCGACGGCGATGGTCAGAACTTGCCCGGGCGTCACGGCGATGGTTCCGGTGATCAGCCCGGCATACCCGCCGGCCGCGGGGAAGCCTATGGAGTCGACGCCGCCGAGCCCGCCCTGGGCACCTGTCATCGACAGCGTGAGCTGGGTAACCCCGGCCGGCACGATGAAGGTTGTCGTCGCTCCGGTATACCCGTAGGTCTGGCTCACAGTCGATGGGCTTGCCATGGCCGCAATGGGCATGGCCGCGATGACGCCGCTGCCGACGATCACCGCTACGGACGCCGCGACAATGCGCGGCTTCGCGCTGCGGGCAAGACCGAGTACTACCGAGTTCGTTGAACGCATTGCCAGTTCCACCTTGGGCCGGGGGACATCTCCCGGTCCTATTCGGCCGACCGGCGGGCTCCGAGAGGGAATCCCGTCCGGGAGAATGTGCGATGCCCAGGCCCGTCCACCACGGAGGTGTGGGTGATCGTCGCGATGTTCAATGAGGCGCCAGTCGTTCGAAACGTCCTCACGGCGCTGCGCAGATTCTTATTGGGCCTGAACGTGACACTCAAGGAAGTGGCGGTGCAGACTCACGGTGTCCGAGGGGGGACTCGAACCCCCAAGCCCTTTCGGGCACTAGCACCTCAAGCTAGCGCGTCTGCCAAATTCCGCCACCCGGACGTGGAGTCCCGCTGCGCAGGACCGGCGAACACCATATCAACACGGACGCCGGGGGAGACGCTGGTCGCTGCACGGGGCAGGATGGCCTTACCCGGTCGAACCAACCGCGCGAGGAGACCCGATGAGCGAACCGAACACGGTCCCGCACGCGGAAGATGAGGTCGTCGACCTGTGCCGCGACCTGATCCGCATCGACACGTCCAATCCGATCAAGCCAGAACGGCCCGCCGCTGAATACGTCGCCGAGAAGTTGGCTGACGTTGGCTTGACCCCGCGACTGTTCGAGTCAGAGCCCGGCAGGGCCAGTGTGGTCACCCGCATCGAGGGCGTCGATTCGAGCCGCGGGGCGCTCCTGATTCACGGCCACCTCGACGTAGTCGCCGCCGATGCCGCGCACTGGAAGGTCGACCCGTTCGCCGGCGAGATCATCGACGGGTGTCTTTGGGGCCGCGGCGCCATCGACATGAAGGACATGGACGCGATGTCGCTGGCCGTCGTCCGGCAATGGATGAGAGAAGGCCGAAAGCCGCCTCGCGACATCGTGCTCGCCTACGTGGCCGACGAGGAGGCCGGCGGCCGCAAGGGCGCGCACTGGCTGGTCGACCATCACCCCGAACTGTTCGAAGGCTGCACTGAATCGATCAGCGAGGTCGGTGGGTTCTCCGTCCAGATCCGCGACGACCTGCGGCTGTATCCGGTGCAGACAGCCCAGCGCGGCATGGCGTGGATGAAGCTGGTGGCCAAAGGTCGGGCCGGCCACGGCAGCCTCGTCAATCACGCGAATGCCATCACCGAATTGGCGGAGGCCGTTGCGCGAATCGGTCGTTATGAATGGCCGGTGCGATTGACCAAAACGGTCGAGGAGTTTCTCGGCGAGCTCGGCGACGCGATCGGCATCGAGATCGATCCGCACAACCTCGGGCCGCTGGCCGAGAAGCTTGGCGCCATCACGGCGCTTGTGTCGGCGACCGTTCGCAACACCGCGAACCCGACGATGCTCGAAGCCGGCTACAAGGTCAACGTGATTCCTCAAGAGGCCACGGCCCACATCGACGGCCGCTTCCTGCCTGGTTACGAAGAGGAGTTCTACGCCACCATCGATGAATTACTCGGGCCGAATGTGACGCGCGAGACAGAGAACAGCGACATCGCGATCGAGACGGAGTGGGAAGGCGCACTCGTCGATGCCATGAAGGCGTCGATCACATCAGAAGATCCTCAAGGCAGAGCGATTCCGTACTGCCTGTTCGGTGGGACCGACGACAAGTCATTCTCACTGCTCGGTATCAGGGGTTTCGGATTCTCGCCACTTCGGTTGCCGCCCGATCTCGATTTCGCCGGCATGTTCCACGGCGTCGACGAGCGGGTGCCGGTCGAGGGGCTGAAGTTCGGCACCCGGGTCCTCGACCACTTTCTGTCGAACTGCTGAGTTTGACCAACTGCTAGAGACCAACTGCTAGAGAGTGCGCGCGACCCGCAAGATCCGTCGACGCAGCCGAACCCGCCGAGTTCCGTCGGGGTAAAGGCGGAGGCGGTCGAGTTCCCAGCCGTGGTGTTCCGCTTGTTCGGTCAGCAGTCGCCAAGCGGCGTTGCGCGACGTTCCACGCGGCAGTAACAGCTGCCTGAATTCGTAGTCGGCCATGGTCCATTGTGCTCGCATCGAGGTCACGGCGGGCTCACATTCGCAACAGAAGAAAGATCGGCGTTGCGCGTCCATGGGGGTAGGCCGGTAGCGTTCACCTCATGCCCGACGAGTTCTCCGCCACGCCAGAGCAGGTTCGCGCCGCCGTTGCCGGTTTGAAGTCCGCCCTCGACGCCCACCTCGCCGCCGTCGAGTCACGAGCCGGGGAGAACGATCCGCACGTCCAAGCGGCCTACGACGCGCTCGCCTCGGCCGGCGAAATCTACGACGACGCCCTGTTCTCAGCCTATGAAGAGGTCACACCGTTCGGGCCCGTCGATTCCGACGGTGACGACGATGACGACGAGGACGAGGACGAAGCTGAAAGCGACGGGGCGGACGACGAGGAAGCTGACGACGAGGACGACGATCTGGAGTGGGAAGCGCCCGAAGACGAGTAACGCTCGCGCCTACCGTTCTTGTCCGGCCCGTCGTTCGGGATAACCCATTGGGGTCGCCGACACGTCGTCGAGGGCGTCGCGTATTTCCGGCGGCAACACGACGTCGGCTTCCGCCAAGATCCCGAGCAGTTGCGCAGCCGTGCGCGCGCCCACGATAGGAGCCGCGACACCGGGTCGGTCGCGCACCCAGGCCAACGCGACGGCCAGTGGCGACACACCTAACCCCTCGGCCGCGGTACAGACTGCCTGCACCACTCGGGCATGTGACTCGTCGAGGTACGGCTCGACGAAGCGGGCCAAATGATCGCTGGCGGCGCGCGAGTCGGCGGGAATGCCGGTGCGGTACTTGCCAGTCAACACGCCGCGCCCGAGCGGTGACCAGGGCAACAGCGAAAGCCCCGCGTCGAGAGCCGCTGGAACGACCTCGCGCTCGACACCCCGCTGGAGAAGTGAGTACTCGACCTGTGTCGACGCGAGCGGCACCCGGCCCGGCCACGAGCGCTGCCAACCGGCCGCCTTCGCTGTCTGCCAACCGGCGAAGTTCGACACGCCGACGTAGCGCGCACGCCCGGACGCGACTGCAAAGTCCAACGCCGACAGCGTTTCCTCCAACGGGGTCGACGTGTCCCACCCGTGCAACTGCCACAAGTCGACGTGATCGACTCCGAGCCGGTCGAGGGAATCATCGAGTGCCTGGAGTAAGTGCCGGCGCGAGGTGTCTGATCGGCTGCCGCGGTCGGGTCCGATGACGCCACCCGCCTTGGTCGCGATCACTACATCTTCGCGATCAACCGTCTTGGCGAGCAACGTTCCAATCACGCGCTCGCTGTCGCCGTCCGCATAGGTATCTGCCGTATCGAGAAGCGACCCGCCGTCGTCGACGAACGCCTTCAGCTGGTCGGCCGCCTCGTGCTCGTCTGTGTCACGCCCCCACGTCGCCGTGCCGAGCCCGATGCACGAGACGGTGAGCCCGCTCGCACCGAGGTGCCGCTGTTCCATAGCTGCACCGTATCGGCCCGCTACGCGTCGCGGCGGCCAAGGAGGTACAGCGCGCCGAGCAGAATCGCGAGCCCGTACAGGGTGAGCATGCCAAGGCCTTGCCAGGGCCCGAGCATGCCGTGCATGCGTTGCGTGTTGAGGATCTGGGTGCCGGCATTTGCGGGCGCGAACTTGATGGCGTCGGCGCGCCACGAGTTGGGCAACAGATCGATAAGAGCAGACGGCAGAAACAGGACGCCGAAGAAGCTCGCGAGCGCCCCAGCCGTTCGGCGCACCAGCGTGCCGAGGGCAAACCCGAGCAGACCGACCGACGCCAGGTACAGGCCGCCGCCGATGACGACCCGCAGCACGCGGGGGTCCGACAGCGATACGCCGGCGTGCTTGAGGTGCAGGATTGCCTGCCCGATCCCGAACGTGGCGAACGACACGATCTCGCCGATCACCACCATGGCGACCAGATACACGAGGCCCTTGAGCGCCACTACAACTCGGCGTTGGGGCACAGCGGTCAGCGTCGTTCGGATCATGCCTGTCGCGTACTCGCCGGTGATGGTCAAGACGCCGAGCGCGCCCAGGGCAATCTGCGCAACGTAAAGTCCTTGAAGCACGAAGTTGGCCGCGTCGAAGCCTTCGAGATTCTTCGGATCGAAATTGTGGACGTATTCGCTCGCACCGAGCACGGCGACGCCAACTGTCGCAAGAACGGCTGCAATCGCCGTCCAATATGTCGATCGTACGGTGCGCAGCTTTGTCCATTCGGAACGAACGACGTTGCCGAGCCCGATGCTTTCAGGCGCTCCTGCATGGATCGATTCGCGCGCAGCGATCGCTGTCACGGTCATGACGCCTGCTCGAGTGCAAACGCATTATCGGTGCGAAAATCCACGCTGTCTCGGGTCAGCTCCATGAATGCTTCCTCCAGTGATGCCGCGCGCGGTGTCAACTCGTGCAAGACGATGTGGTCGAGCGCTGCTAACTCGCCGATCGCCGCGGCTTCAAGACCGGTCACCCGCATCGTGTCGGCCTCGCTCTCGACGACGGCTCCAGCTCCGCGCAACCGCGTGGCAAGTCCGGCGGCATCGGGAGTGCGTACATAGACGTAACCCTGCGAGCTGTGTGCGATGAGATCTGTTGTGCTCGAGTCGGCGATCAACCGGCCACGGCCGATCACGACGAGATGGTCGGCGGTCAATGCCATCTCACTCATCAAGTGGCTAGAAACGAAGACCGTGCGACCTTGGGTGGCGAGGCTGCGCAACAACGTTCGAATCCACAGAATGCCTTCGGGATCAAGGCCGTTGATGGGCTCGTCGAACATCAGCACTTCGGGGTCACCGAGCAGTGCGGTCGCGATGCCGAGTCGCTGGCCCATGCCGAGCGAGTACGAACGGGCGCGCTTGCGAGCGACACCGTTCAGGCCCACCAGGTCAAGGCATTCGCCAACGCGGCGGCGCGAGATTCCATTGCTCTGGGCCACGCACAGCAGGTGGTTGTACGCACTGCGGCCACCGTGCATCGCCTTGGCGTCGAGCAGCGCACCGACTTCGTGGAGGGGCCGGTGGATCCGCCCATAGGGTCGGCCGTTGACCGTTGTCGTGCCGCTCGACGGGCGGTCGAGACCCAAGATCATGCGCATCGTGGTCGACTTGCCCGACCCGTTCGGACCGAGGAATCCGGTGACGACACCGGGTCGCACCGAGAACGAAAGGTGATCAACGGCGACGGTGGAGCCGAACTTCTTACTGAGATCACGAACCTCGATCACGGTGCATCCTCCAGAACTACTAGCCCGGCTCTCACCATGCTGGCCAGCGCGGTGGCGCGACAATCCGGGAGATCCCTGGCCTGACCCTGAGCCGACCCGGTGGTGCCGCGTGGGGATACCACGGCCGCGTCGATACACTCGGGCCCTCGACCTTCGAACTGAGCGCAGGAGGCAGCGTGTCCGCGAGGCCGAAGACCGACCGGCCGCTTTCGCAGCCACAGTTTGTGGCCCTCGTGGTCGTCCTTGCGCTTTCGGGAGTGCTCGCTCTCATCACTCTCGCCGGTGTCGCCGGCCCGCACGGGAAGTGCCCGAGCGAGACGCAGGTGTCGCGACCAGGAGCGTCCGCCTGCTGGTCCGCCTACAAGAATCTCCCCACGACCGGCATCGTCGGCCATCCCGCCGCCGCAGGCTGAGCCGAGCACCTGCGTGTGACCACAGTTTTGCTCGTTCGCCACGGCCTGACTGCATTGACCGGTCCGGTGCTCGCTGGCCGAACGCCAGGCGTCGATCTCGACGAAAGAGGCCGAGCACAGGCCGCCGCCGTCGCCCAGCGGCTAGCTGGGGTTGCGCTCCAGGCGATCGTGACCAGCCCACTCGATCGGTGCCTACAGACAGCCGAGGTGATCGCCGCCGGCCGAACCGTCGAAGCAGAACCGCGACTTATCGAGTGCGGGTACGGCGATTGGACCGGTCAGGAAATCAAGAGGCTCGCCAAGGATCCGCTGTGGAAGGTCGTGCAAGCGCACCCGAGTGCGGTGACGTTTCCCGGTGAGGGCGGCGAGGCGATGCGCGACGCACAGGTGCGAGCCGTCGACGCTATCCGTTCGTGGAACACGAAACTCGGACCCGACGCCACCTGGCTCGCGTGCTCGCACGCCGACATCATCAAAGCCATCGTGGCTGATGCGCTGGGCATGCACCTCGACACGTTTCAGCGCATCGTGATCGATCCGTGTTCGGTCACTGTCATCACGTACACGTCGCTTCGGCCTTTTGTCGTTCGCGTCAACGACACCGGGAGCGATCTCGCGACCTTGCTCACGCCCCCGAAGAAGGCCGGGCGCAAGCGCAGTACGACGACCGGCAGCGATGCCGTGGTCGGCGGCGGCGCCGGGGCCAACTAGGGTCGTCTATATGCCCCGTCAGATTTTCGTCTACGACCCGCCCGAGCGCCTCGTCATCGGCACGGTCGGCCAACCCGGTGAACGCACCTTCTTTTTGCAGGCGCGCGGTGCCGGGCAGCTGACCAGCGTCGTACTCGAGAAGGTGCAGGTCGCGGCGCTTGCAGAACGGCTCGACCAGTTGCTCGACGAGGTGCTTCGTGCATCGGGCGGGACGTCGTCGGTGCCCGCAGTCGCGCCCCTCGAACTCAACGACACATTGCCGCTCGACCAGCCGATCGTCGAAGAGTTCCGCGTTGGTGCGCTCGGCCTTGGCTGGGATCCCGAGACCGAGCGCGTGGTCGTCGAAGCTCTCGCGGTCAGCGACCCCTCTGACAACGATTCGGAAGAGTCCGATCCCGACGACCCCGACCCGGGATTGCTCAGCGACGACGACGCCGAAGGCCCCGATGTGTTACGCGTGCGGATCAGCGGCGCAGTTGCCCGCGCGTTCACGAGGCGAGCGTTGGCGATCGTCGCGGCCGGTCGGCCACCGTGCCAGTTCTGCGGGCAACCCCTCGACCCCGAAAGCCACGTGTGTGCACGGTCCAACGGCCATCACCCGCACTGACGGGCGTGCTGTGACCGAGCAGAGTTTCGAACTCAGTGCCGCCGATGTGCGCGCCGTCCTGACCGACGGCGAGCTCACGATCGAGGGCCGGTTGATCGACGCGTCGAACACGACGCTGTACGCAGAGGTCACGCACGGAGCGGTCTCGCTGACGTGCGTCTACAAGCCGATCCGCGGCGAGCGCCCGCTGTGGGATTTCCCCGACGGAACCCTCGCCGGCCGAGAAGTCGGCGCGTACCTGGTGTCAGAGGCCACCGGATGGGACGTCGTGCCACCCACCGTTATGCGCGACGGTCCGCTTGGGCCTGGCGCGTGCCAGCTTTGGATCAACATCGACGAGGACGCCGATGTGCTGGCGCTGCTGCACAGCGACCACCCGGGGTTGCGCAGGCTTGCAGTGTTCGACGCGGTCGTGAACAACGCCGACCGCAAGGGCGGTCACCTGCTACCGACGCCGGGTGGCCACATCTACGGCGTCGATCACGGCGTCTGCTTCTCACCCGAAGACAAGCTGCGCACGGTGTTGTGGCAGTGGCGCGGTACCGCGCTTCCAGATGATGCCCTCGACACCCTGGCCGCGCTGCGTATCGACCTGGCCGGCGACCTCGGCGTCCAGTTGAAGCAACTCATCACCCCGCGCGAAGTGTCCGCGACGCGGCGCCGCATCGATCGGTTGCTGCGCGAAGGATGTTTCCCGATGCCCGGCGACGGCTGGCCCGCCGTCCCGTGGCCGCCGTTCTAGCGGCGGCTGGCTAGAGTTCGAGCATGCACCCCTGGCAGGCCCCATCGACGCTTCCCGCACTGCCTGGGCGAGGCGAGTTGCCTCGGCTGTGGGACACCTCGGCTGCCGCTGCCGTCGTCGTCGGGTCGTCCGGCGGTGCCTCGATGTACGTGTGCGGCATCACGCCATACGACGCCACCCACCTCGGGCACGCCGCGACCTACATCGGGTTCGACCTGCTGAACAGGGTGTGGCGCGACGCTGGTGTCGATGTCAGCTACGTGCAGAACGTGACCGATGTCGACGATCCGCTGCTCGAACGTGCGGCCGCGACGGGGGAGACCTGGCAACATCTCGCGGCCCGCGAGATCGAGCTGTTCCATGCCGACATGGCGGCGCTGCGAGTGCTGCCCCCACTGCATTACGTCGGCGTGGTCGAGTCGATCCCTGTTGTGGCTGGGTTAATCCAGACGATGCTCGACGCTGGCGTTGCTTACGACGTCGATGGCGACCTCTATTTCTCTGTCGCGTCGGCGCCCGACTTCGGCGTGGTGTCGCACGACGATCACGCGACGATGCTCGCGTTGTTCGCCGAGCGCGGCGGCGATCCAGAACGCCCTGGCAAGAAGCATCCGCTCGACTGCCTGCTGTGGCGGGCGGAGCGCCCAGGAGAGCCCGCGTGGGACACCCCGATCGGGCGCGGTCGTCCCGGCTGGCATGTCGAATGCACGGCGATCGCGTTGAAATACCTACCTGCACCACTCGACGTCCAGGGTGGCGGTCGTGATCTGGTGTTCCCGCATCACGAGATGTGCGCCGCGCAGGCAAGCGCGATCGGCCATCATCCGTTCGCGCGCAGTTACGTGCACGGCGGCATGGTCGCCTTTGCGGGGGCGAAGATGTCGAAGTCGCTTGGCAACCTGGTCTTCGTGTCGACCCTGCGCGACAGCGGCGTCGACCCGATGGCGATCCGGCTGGCCCTGCTCGCGCACCACTACCGAAGCGACTGGGAGTACACCGCGGCCGACCTTGAGCTGGCGAATGCGCGGCTGCGATCGTGGCGTCATGCGACGGCGCTGTCGAGTGGGCCAGCAGCGCACGGGTTGCTCGCGGACGTACGTGAACGCCTCGCGGACGACCTCGACGCACCGGGCGCGATTGCTGCGATCGATGACTGGGCGGCATACGCGGCCGTTGATGCCGAGGCGGCGGCCGCGTCTGCATCCGTTGGCATCGACCCTGACGCGCCGGTGCTGGTTCGTGCGATGGCCGACGCCTTGCTCGGCATCTCTCTCCATGCACCCGAGGTCCCCTAGGCGTGTTCCGCGTCGCGTTCGTCGAGCCACGCATCCCGCCCAACACCGGCAACGCGATCCGCATGGTCGCTGCGACCGGGTGCGAACTGCACCTGATCGGACCCCTGGGATTCGACCTGTCCGATGCCAAACTGCGCCGGGCGGGCCTCGACTACCACGATCTCGCCACGGTGAAGGTGCATCTTGACCTCGCCACTGCGTGGGCCTCACTCATGCCCGCTCGCGTGTTCGCGTTCACTGCCCGCGGCAGCACCACGTTCACCGACATCGCCTACGAGCCGGGCGACGTGCTGATGTTCGGGCCTGAACCCGACGGCCTGTCGGATGAGGTGCTCGCCGATCCGCACGTGACCAGCTGGGTGCGCATCCCGATGCTGGCCGGACGTCGCTCGCTGAACCTCTCGAACGCGGCCGCGATCGCGGTCTACGAGGCCTGGCGCCAGCACAACTTCGCCGGAAGCTGACCCCGCCGCGAGCAGCCGCGGGTTGATCACGTAAGGGGGGCCAGCGGTCACTTCAACAGGTGGGCGCACCTGTTGAAGTGATGGTTCGCCTAGCGGGACGCGTACCAAGATCGTCAGCCGGGACGGCGGGGTGGCGGGGTTACGTCAGAGGTGGCACGCCGAGCGGGTGCTGGGGTGTCAGGCCGAGCCGTCGCGGCGGTGCCGCAGATATCGCTCGAACTCGCGCGCGATGGCCTCACCGCTGGCCTCGGGCAGCTCCGCTTCGTCCTTTTGCCGCTCGAGGGTGCGCACGTACTCGGCAACCTCGGAATCTTCTTCGGCCAGCTGGTCGACCCCGCGCTCCCATGCCTCTGACATCTCGGCCAAATCGCCATAGGGGATCGGCGTCTCGAGCACGTCCTCGAGGTTGCGCAACAACGCCAGGGTCGCCTTGGGGCAAGGCGGCTGGGCGACGTAGTGGGGGACTGCCGCCCAGAGCGAGACCGCAGGCAGTCCAGCTTGGATACAGGCGTCGTTGAAGACGCCGACGATGCCGGTCGGGCCTTCGTACCGCGACTGCTCGAGCCCGAGCCGGCGTGCGGTATCGCCATCGACCGCCGTGCCGGTCACCGGAACGGGCCGGCTGTGCGGGGAGTCGGAAAGCAACGCACCGAGGTTGACGACTTCTTCAACCCCAAGACCGACGGCGACATCGATGATTTCGCCGCAGAACGACCGCCAGCGCATGTTGGGCTCGAGGCCGCGCACCAGGATGATGTCGCGCCGACCAGCAACCGGCGCGGCCAACGACAGCCGCGTGGTCGGCCAGGACACCCGCCGGCTCACGCCGTCGACAAGCGACACGGTCGGCCGGTTGACCTGGAAGTCGTAGTAGTCCTCCGGATCGAGCGCGCCCAGCGGCTTGGCGTCCCACGACGACTCAAGCGCCTCGATCGCGTCGGTTGCGGAGTCGGCGGCGTCGTTCCACCCCTCGAAAGCCGTCACCATCACGGGCCGAAGCAACGTGGGAACACCGGAGATCTCGATCACGCGAGCCTCCTTCCCCATGTCGTGGCGCCGGACCGGCCTCGATTCTGCCTCCCACCACCTTATGGCGGATCGAGGATTCGCCGTCGAGATACAGACGCCGGCCGCGTGGTCCGATGACGGAGTATGAGTTTTGCGCTGGTCAAGGGAACTCGGCGACCGATGGCGATCGCGGCGTGGGTGCTTATTCCGCTGGCAGCGCTCGCGCTGGGCGCGACCGGATGGCAGGCCGAACAGTCGGCGTCGGCTGCGGTGGCTCAGACGATGCTGGTCGCTCGCGTCATCCGTCAGACCCTCGCATTGGAAGCGCGCGGCCGCACAGTGCAGCTTCCGAGTGATTTCGTCGCCGATACCTCCTCCGATTATCTCCTCGTCAGTTGCGGCGAGAATCTGGACAAGGTGGGCTGTTGGGTCGACAAGAACACCATGGCCACCGTGACTCGGGAGATCACGAACGCAATGGCAGTAGCAGGCCTACGTGGCCAAGCAACGTGTGCCAAGGACGGCACCCATTGCGACGTAATGGCCGACGTGCCCGGAGGCCAGCTGTGGTTCAGGGTCCTCTGGCATCAACGCGACACGGCACTCGAGACGACCGGCGCCGTCGCCAGCACGGACGATGAGACCGGGCAGACCGACATCCGAGCTCTAGTTCTGCCCGACGACGTGTTCGGCCCCACGCTCGGCGCAACACAAATCAGCTAGCAAGCTCGGCGGGCACAGTACCCTTGAAAGGGTGAACAGCCGTGCTGAACTCCTGCGTGACGAGCTTGCCCACCGCGTCGTCGTCGCCGACGGGGCTATGGGCACGATGTTGCAGGGCTTCGAACTCGACCTCGACGACTTCGAGGGCCTCGAGGGCTGCAACGAGATCCTGAACGTGACCCGGCCCGACGTCGTCCGGGCCATTCACGACGCCTACTACGAGGTCGGCTGCGACGCGGTCGAAACGAACAGTTTCGGTGCGAACCTCGCGAACCTGGCCGAGTACGACATCGCCGACCGCATCTACGAGCTGGCCCACGCGTCAGCTCGGCTCGCGCGCGAGGTCGCCGACGGGTGGACCACCCCTGAGCATCCGAGGTTCGTGCTGGGGTCGGTCGGGCCTGGAACCAAGCTGCCCACGCTGGGCCACACCAGCTACGCGGCGCTGCGCGATGCCTATCAAACCCAAGCCGAAGGCCTGATCGCCGGCGGTGCCGACGCGATTCTCGTCGAGACCGCACAAGACCTGCTCCAAGCCAAGGCGGCCCTCATCGGCGCGAGGCGGGCCCTGACAAAGGCGGGCTCGACGCTCCCGCTCATCGCTCAGGTCACCGTCGAGACGACCGGCACCATGCTCCTCGGCTCCGAGATCGGCGCTGCCCTCACAGCACTCGAGCCCCTCGGCATCGACCTCATCGGCCTGAACTGCGCGACTGGGCCGGCGGAGATGGGCGAGCACCTGCGCTACCTCGCCCGGCACGCGCGCATCGGGCTTTCGTGCATGCCCAACGCAGGTCTTCCCGTGCTCGGCCAAAACGGCGCCAGCTACCCGCTGACCCCGGTCGAGCTTGCCGATGCCCACGACGTCTTCACCCGCGAACACGGCCTCGCGCTCGTCGGCGGCTGCTGCGGAACGACACCCGCACACCTGCGGTTGGTGGTCGAACGGGTACGAGGCCGCGAGCTGCCGCCCCGCCGTCCGAACCCAGAACCGGGATCCGCCTCGCTGTACCAGACCGTGCCGTTCCGCCAAGACACCTCGTACCTCGCCGTCGGTGAACGCACGAACGCAAACGGCTCGCGGGTGTTTCGCGATGCGATGCTCGAGGGCCGTTACGAAGACTGCGTCGAGGTCGCGCGCGAAGCCACCCGCGACGGGTCGCATCTGCTCGACCTGTGCGTCGACTACGTCGGGCGCGACGGCGTCGCCGACATGCGCGAGGTCGCCAGCCGCTTCGCCACCGCCTCGACATTGCCCTTGATGCTCGACTCCACAGAGCCGCAGGTCATCGAGGCCGGGCTTGAGTGCCTGGGTGGCCGTTCGATCATCAACTCCGTCAACTTCGAGGACGGCGAGGGGCCGGCGAGCAGGTTCGCGCGCGTCATGCCGATTGTGCGTGAGCACGGGGCTGCCGTTGTTGCTTTGACGATCGACGAAACGGGCCAGGCACGAACACCCGAGCACAAGGTGGCCATCGCCGAGCGGCTGATCGAGACCCTCACGCAGACCTGGGGCATGCACGAAAGCGACATCCTCGTCGACTGCCTCACGTTCACCCTCGGCACCGGTCAGGAGGAGAGCCGCCGCGATGGTCTTGCGACGATCGAGGCGATCCGCGAACTGAAATCCCGGCACCCCGCCGTCCAGACAATTCTTGGTCTTTCGAATATTTCGTTCGGGTTGAAGCCTGTCGTGCGAACGGTGCTCAACTCGGTGTTTCTCGCTGAGTGCACGAAGGCCGGGCTCGATGCCGCGATCGTGCATGCGTCGAAGATCTTGCCCGTCGCCCGTATTCCTGACGAGCAGCGCGAAGTCGCCCTCGACCTCATCTACGACCGGCGGCGCGACGGGTACGACCCGCTCGGCGCGTTGCTCGACTTGTTTGAAGGTGTCGATGCGCAAGACGCGAAGGCATCGCGCGCGCAGGAGTTGGCGGCGCTACCGCTGTCGGAGCGGTTGCAACGGCGCATCATCGACGGCGAGCGCGTCGGATTGCAGGCCGATCTCGACGAGGCACTACAGACCAGGCCGGCGCTCGAGATCGTCAACGACACGTTGCTTGAGGGTATGAAAGTGGTCGGCGAACTCTTTGGTCGCGGTGAGATGCAGTTGCCGTTCGTGCTGCAGTCGGCCGAGGTCATGAAGGCGGCGGTTGCCTACCTCGAGCCGCACATGGAAAAGACCGACGACGCGGGCAAGGGCACGATCGTGTTGGCGACGGTGAAGGGCGATGTGCACGACATCGGAAAGAACCTCGTCGACATCATCTTGTCCAACAACGGCTACAGCGTCGTGAACCTCGGCATCAAGCAGCCGGTGTCGGCCATCATCGAAGCCGCGCAAGAGAACGAGGCCGACGCGATCGGCATGTCGGGTCTGCTGGTGAAGTCGACCGTCATCATGAAGGAGAACCTCGAAGAGATCAGCACGCGAGGGCTCGCTGGCAAGTGGCCGGTACTGCTGGGGGGCGCGGCGTTGACGAGGGCCTACGTCGAGCAGGATCTGGCGGAACAATTCGCCGGCGTCGTCAGGTATGCGCGCGATGCGTTCGAAGGCCTGCGCTTGATGGATGCGTTGATGGGGGTGAAGCGCGGCGTCGAAGGTGCCGCATTGCCACCCTTGCGTCAGCGCCGCGTGACGGCTGTCATCGATCGCCCCGAGCCTCTCGACGACGCCCTCGAGGGCCGGTCAGACGTCGCGACCGATGTGCCGGTACCGACGCCGCCGTTTTGGGGAGACCGGCTCGTCAAGGGCATTCCGCTCGCCGACTATGCCGACCTGCTCGACGAGAAGGCGACGTTCGCCGGGCGTTGGGGGTTGCGCGGTGTTCGGGGCGGCCCGTCGTACGACGACCTGGTCGAGACCGAAGGTCGGCCTCGCATGCGGAAGTGGCTCGACCGGATACAGACCGAAGGCTGGCTCGACGCCGGGGTCGTCTACGGATACTTCCCGTGCGTCAGCGAAGGCGACGACCTCGTCGTACTGAACGACGACGGATCGGATCGGGTGCGCTTCACCTTCCCTCGGCAGCGGCGTGATCGCCGATTGTGTCTCTCCGATTTCTTCCGGTCGCGAGAATCGGGGGAGACCGACGTCGTCGCGTTCCAGATCGTCACCATCGGCCCGCGCGTGAGCGACGCGACTGCCGTTTTGTTTGCCGAGAATGCGTATCGCGATTACTTGGAGTTGCACGGCCTTTCTGTGCAACTGGCCGAGGCGCTGGCCGAGTTCTGGCATCGCCGCATTCGCGAGGAGCTCGGCGCCAGCGGTGACGACAGCTCCGACGTGAGGGCTGTGCTCGAACATCAGGCCTATCGCGGTTCGCGCTACTCGTTCGGCTATCCCGCCTGCCCCGATCTCGAAGACCGGGCGAAGATCGTCGAGTTGCTGCGTCCCGATCGCATCGGCGTCACGCTGTCGGACGAGCTCCAGCTGCACCCCGAGCAGTCGACTGATGCGCTGATCGTGCACCATCGCGAAGCCAAGTATTTCAGCGCGTGAGCGTTACCGCCGCTGCTTCAGGCCGCTCCGTGCTGCCCGCCGCCGTCCTGTTCGACATGGACGGCTTGCTCATCGACACCGAGCCACTGTGGTTCCGCGTCGAGACCGAGATTCTGACCGAACTCGGCGCACTGTGGGACTACAGCGACCACGCGAGCCTGGTCGGAAGCTCGTTGAAGGTGGCTTCCGCATTCGTTGCAGATCGCGCCGGCAACGGTGTCACGGCTGCAGACGTTGCGCAGCAACTGTTGCTGAGAATGCGCGAGCGCCTTCGTGATGCACCGGTGCTACAGCCGGGCGTCGTCGATCTGATCGACGAACTTGACGGGGCAGGTGTGCCCCGCGCGCTGGTCTCGTCGTCGTTTCGGGTGCTGGTGGAAGCGGCGCTCGAAGGCCTGTCGCCTTTGACATTCGACACGGTCGTCGCGGGCGATGACGTATCGGCCGCAAAGCCGGATCCCGAGCCGTATCTGCTCGGTGCCGCCAAGCTCGGCGTCGACCCGTCGGTGTGCGTCGCCCTCGAGGACTCACCCGGTGGGGCGGCCTCGGCGAGCGCGGCGGGGTGCTTCGTCGTCGCGATCCCGAGTGTGGCGGCGATCGAGCCGACGCCGCGGCGGGTCATCCGCCCGTCCCTGGTCGGCGTCGATCTGGCCTTCCTTCGCTCACTCTTCGACTGAGCCGCGCGGGCGCCCAGCCCCTCCTTTTCTCGCTGAGTGCAGGAATTCCGGGGTGTTCCTTCGCGAGAACACCCGGGAATTCCTGCACTCGGCACCAGGCGGGTGGGGAGGGACGGCGGGTGGCACTAGGGGTTCGGAAGATCGGAGCGCCACGGCGCGGCTACTCGGTGGCGATCGCTGCCAAGACGGGACGCCGAGACGCGCGCCACGCGGGCCACAGCGCGGCCAGCACACCAACGACACCGGCACCGAGCACGAACGTCACGAATGACGTGATCGGGTAGACGACGTGGTTCAGCTGACCGCCTGATGTCGAGACGACCGCCCAACCGAAGATCACGCCGAGCAGCAGACCGAGTAACGCACCGAAGACTGCGATGACCGCCGACTCGAGGCGGATCATCCGACGCAGTTGTCGCCGCGACATGCCGACCGCGCGGAGCAGCCCGATCTCTCTGGTGCGTTCGTACACCGACAACGCGAGCGTGTTGACGATGCCGAGCACGGCGATCAGCAGCGCGAGGGCGAGCAGCCCGAAGATGAGGTTGACGAATTGGTCGATCTGCTTGGTGATCGAATCCTTGTACGCGCTCTGCCCTTGGATCTTCACCTGCGGGTATGTCTTGAGGCTCGTCTCGAGTGCGGCGCCCGCGGCCTCGCGCTGGCCAGGCTTCGCCAGCACATAGACGATCGCGTCGAGCTGAGTCGTGTAGTTCTTGGCGTAGGTCGCGAGCGAGATCAGGTAGTCAGCACCACCATTGCCAAGCAGGCTGTTGTCCTTGAAGATCCCGCCGATGCGAACCTGCTGCGTGCCGCCCGTCGGATACTCGACGTTGACGAGATCCCCAACGTGCACCTTGCTCGACGTTGCCTTCGTGTCGGAGACGAGCAGTTCGTTGTTCTGCAAAGTATCGAGTGAACCGGCCTGCATTTTGACCTTGATGACCGACCCGATGTTGGTCGAGACCGCGGCCACGATCACGGACTTGCCGTTCAGATGGGCGGCACCGACTCGCGTTTCGCCGACGGTTGCCACGCCCGGCGTTGTGGTAGCCCTGGTCGCAACGTCGGGGGAGAACCCGAGAAACGACTGCGACGTCAACACGTAGTCGGCACCAAGGTTGTTGTTGACCACCGAAGTGATTGACGACTTCGTCGACGCCGCGAGTACCGACAACATCGTCACGAGTGCGAGTCCGATCATGACGGACGCCGACGTTGCCGCCGTGCGCCGCGGGTTGCGGACAGCGTTGGAGCGACCGAGACGCGCTGGAATGCCGAACAGCCAGACCAACGGTGCTCCGATCGCGCGCACGACCGGCCGGCTGATCAGGGCGCTCATCACCCACATGCCGATCATGACGAGCAGGATGCCGACGCCGACCTTCGCCGCCGCACTGCCGCTGGTACCCCGAATCGAGCCCGCGATCGAGACCGCGCCGACGAGTGTGAGGACACCACCGAGCACGGCCCGGATCCGTAGTGATCGTTCGGGGAGCGCGACGCCGTCACGCATCGCAGCGATCGGCGGAATGCGTGAGGCGCGAAACGACGGGAACCACGCGGCGACGAGAGTGACGAGCACGCCGACGATGTAGGACGCCACAATTGTGTGCGTCTTGATGACAAGCGACCCGGCGGGCATCGAGACGCCGACGGCGTCGAGCAGGCCACGAACGCCGACCGCAACGAGGAGTCCGACAGCTAGGCCGACCGTCGATGCGACCACGCCGACCACGAATGCTTCACCGAGCACGGCACTCATGACCTGCCGCCGGCTCGCTCCAATCGCGCGCAGCAGTGCGAGCTCGCGGGTGCGCTGGGCGACCAGCATCGTGAACGTGTTGAGGATGATGAACAGCCCAACGAACAACGCCACACCAGCGAAGATCAATAGAAAGACGTTGAAAAACCCAAGAGCCTTGCTGATCGAGTCAGATTGCTCCTTGTTCACAGCTTTCGCTGTAACAGCCTCGAACCCCTTCGGCAGCGTCGTCGCGATGCGGGCCGCGAGATCTTCTTGCGACACGCCTTTCGCGGCTTGGACGTCGATCTGGTTCACGAACCCGGGCTTGCCTGCGACCTGCGCGGCGGTCGTCGGGTCGAACACACTCAGCACCGCGCCGGCGAGGTTGCTGCTGCCACCGACCGTGACGATGCCGACGATCGTCGCTGGAATCGGCGCGCCTTGCGTCTGCACCGTGACGTGGTCGCCGATGTTGAGGTGATACGAACTCGCAGCGCTCTGGTCAATCGCGACCTGGCCGGGACCAGTCGGGCCGGCGCCTTGCACGAACGCGAGACTGCCGAAGTTGGCTGGCGTCCATGAGACCGCGAGCGTCGGCGGCCCTGGCGACTTCGGCTGCACGGCCTTCCCTGCCTGCGTGACAAGGAGGTCGATGCCCTGGATCTCACCGACGGCCTGCTGCACCCCCGGCACTGACTTCACGCCTGGCACCATCGAGGCCGGCACGAGCGCGCGCTCGCTCGATGCGCCGATGTCGGTCGTAGAGAAATCAGACGTCGCTCGGACGACGACACTGAGGTTCGTGCTCGTGCGCCCGATCAGGCCGTTAAACGTCGCCTTCAACGTGTCGGTGAAGACGAGCGTGCCGGCCAGGAAGCCGACACCCAGTACCACCGAGACGCCCGTGAGAAGCAGGCGCACCTTGTGAGCGAAGACGTTGCGTAGTGTGGCTCGCAGCATCAGGCGTCCTGACTCCGCGTCTCTCCAGTTGTGGCGTTCTGAGCCGGAGCATCCTGACTGCGAGCTTCGAGTCGGCTCATGCGGTCGAGCACCGCCGACTGCGTCGGATCACGCATCTCGTCGATGACTTGCCCGTCGGCGAGGAACACGACGCGGTCGGCGTACGACGCCGCCCACGGGTCATGCGTCACCATGACGATGGTCTGACCCATCT
This sequence comes from uncultured Actinomycetes bacterium, assembly GCA_963809135.1. Classification (GTDB taxonomy): domain Bacteria; phylum Actinomycetota; class Actinomycetes; order Acidothermales; family Acidothermaceae; genus PALSA-607. The sequence continues at coordinate 17,068 of CAWEIG010000007.1, read as the reverse complement.
CGCGCACCGACCGTTGGAGGAAACCGAGCACCTCGGCGCTGGCGCGCGAGTCGAGATTTCCGGTCGGCTCGTCGGCGAAGATGATCGTCGGTCTCGACGCGAGCGCTCGCGCACAAGCAACGCGCTGCTGCTGACCGCCGGAAAGCTCAGAAGGCTTGTGGTGCAAGCGATCCCGCAAGGCCAACCGCGTCGATAACGGCGTCGAGCCAGGCCTGGTCGGGCTTGCGACCGGCGATGTCCATCGGCAGCGTGATGTTCTCCATCGCCGTCAACGTGGGGATCAGGTTGAACGACTGGAAGATGAAGCCAACTGCTTCGCGGCGCAGCAGCGTGAGTGCTTTGTCATTGAGCGTGTTGAGTTCGACGTCGCCGATGATCGCGGTGCCCGACGTCACGCTGTCGAGACCTGCCAGGCAATGCATGAGGGTCGACTTGCCCGAGCCCGACGGACCCATGATCGCGCTGAAGTGACCGCGCGCGAAGTCGACGGTGACATCGCGCAATGCGGCGACCGTCGTCTCGCCCTCGCCATAAATCTTCGTCAGATGCACCGCTCGCGCGGCCGCAGTTCGTCGGTTCCCCAGGTTGGACAGGGGTCATGCTGGTCACGAACGACTCCCTCGTTGACGGCGCGCGTAGCGACCATTCGCGAGGTCGCTTGCTCACGCTACCTGGACGTCGGGTTGGTGCGGATCGGACGGACGCCACCGATCAGCAGTGACAACCGTCACTGGCGTTATGGCGTGATGTCGTCGGCTTCTGCGGGCTGGTCGACGGGCACTGCCGCATCGGTTGGCTCGGGATACGCGGGAGTCACACCACCGAACTCAGGGCAGATCGACTGGTGCGCACACCAGTCGCACAGACGGCCGCGACGGGCCGGAAACTCCTTCGTCGCGAGCGCGCGCTCGATCGCGGCCCACAACGCCCTGACCTTGCGCTCGGTCGCGAGCAGATCGGCCTCGTCGGGCGCGTACCGCAGGATCTGACCATCGCCGAGGTACATCAGCTGGAGCAACGTCGGAATCGCGCCGCTGACTCGCCACATGACCAGCGCGTAGAACTTCAGCTGGAACAACGCCTTCGCCTCGAAAAACTCTGACGGCGAGCTGCCGGTCTTGTAGTCGACGATGCGGGTCTGCACCGCCAGGGGCAATGTCGACACGGTCGACGAACCCGCGCAACCGCACGCCGCCGTCGAGAGCAGCCTCGACGAGTACCTCGCGTTGCGCAGGCTCGACGCGGGTCGGATCTTCAAGGCGGAAATAGGTCTCAAGGAGCACGCGCGCGCTCGCCAGCCACGCCGCCACCTGCTCGTGCGCGGAGGCACCGTCGTCAGGCAGATCGGGGAACAGCTCAACGAGTTCTGGTCGCTCTTCGAGCAACCGTTGCCACTCAGGTTCGAGCAGCGCAGACGCGCGCTCGATCGTGCGCTCGGCGGCCGGGTTGTCGAACAACCTCTCGAGGACGCCGTGGACGAGCGTGCCCCGCGTCGTGACCGGGCTCGACGGCTCAGGCAACCGGTCGATCACGCGCAGCCGGTAGAGCAGCGGGCAGGTCATGAAATCGCCGGCGCGCGAGGGCGAGAGTGCCCAGGGGCGTGGTTCGCCGAGGGGTATCTCGGTGCCCGGTTCGGCTGCGACCAACTCCACTGCGCTCAACTCCACGGCGGTCATGAGGGCAGCGTAAGCCTGGCCCACGACACTTCGGCTGCGCCTCGCCTGGCGCTGTGGACGGGCGGCGCCGGCTGGGGGTGGCCATACGATCAAGAGGTGGCCGCCCCCGAGCATCAGCAGCCCGGGCAGCGCGAAAGCGGTCCGGAAGTACCAAGCGGTCCGCGGCAGCGAACCGGTCGACGCAGTTCTGGCCTGCAGAGCCAACTCATCGGCCGGCCATTCGGCGTCCCGATCTATATCTCGCCGAGCTGGCTGCTCTTCGTCGGCCTGATCACCGTCTGGTTCGCCCCGTCGGTCGCGACCGAGGTGCCCGGGATCGGCTCCGCCCGCTACCTCGTGGCCGCCACGTTCGGCGTCTTCCTCGGGCTCTCGGTGCTCGCCCACGAGGTCGCGCATTGCGTCGTGGCCCGCAGATTCCGCATCCCGATCGAGCGCATCACGCTCAGCTTCCTGGCCGGCCACTCCGTGCTCGCTGAAGAGCCCAAGACCCCCGGCCGTGCCTCCGCCGTCGCTGCGGCTGGTCCCGGTCGCCAACCTCGTCATCGCGGCTGGTTCGTGGGTAGCGCTGCGGCAATTCCCCGTGGGCGGCATCGGGGCGATCCTGGCCGCGGGTCTGGCGTGGTCGAACGCGGTCGTGGGCGTCTATAACGTGCTGCCCGGGCTGCCGCTCGACGGTGGGCAACTGCTGCGCGCGCTGATCTGGCGCATCACGGGCAGCGTCCGCACCGGAACCATCGGCGCCGCCTGGGCCGGCCGCGTCATCGCAGTCTGCACGGCGGTGGGCGGCGTCGCCCTCGCTGGCGCGCACCCGAGCAGCTCCGCGATCAGCACGTTGTGGGCGTTCGTGATCGCGGCGACGATATGGGTCAGCTCGACGCAGGTACTGCGACAGCAGGCGCTGCGCGACCGGTTGCCCGGCATCTCCGCTCGGGCGCTAAGCCGCAGTTCGATCTCGGTGTCGGCCGACCTGCCGCTCGCCGAGGCGGTCCGGCGCGCGCAGGAGGCCCATGCTCAGGGGATCGTGATCGTCGACGACGACGGGCGTCCGACCGGAGTGGTGAAGGAGGCCGCGGTGACGGCGATGCCGGCCCCGCGGCGTCCATGGGTAAGCACTGGTTCTGTAGCTCGCCACGTCTCGGCGGTCGAGCTGATCGACGCCTCGTGGTCCGGAGAGGAACTGCTCGCGAAGCTCCAGCGAGCCGCCGCCTCGGAGTACGTCGTGGTCGATCCCGCCGGCGCGAATCTATGGAGTTCTCGCGGCCGTCGACGTGGCCGCGCGCTGGCCGGCAGCGCTGCATGACGTCGTTGATCAAGCGCGGGCCTTTCGAGGTCGGCGATCAGGTGCAAATCACCGACCCGAAGGGCCGCAAGCACACGGTGGTGCTCACCGCGGGCAAGCAGTTCCACACCCACCACGGGGCGCTGGAACACGACGAGCTGATCGGCCAGCCCGAGGGCGTGGTCGTGACGTCGACTGGCGGCACGCCCTACCTCGCGTTCCGGCCGTTGCTGTCGGACTTCGTCCTGTCGATGCCACGGGGCGCAGCGGTCGTCTACCCGAAGGACGCCGCCATGATCGTCGGGTACGCCGACGTCTTCCCGGGTGCCGGGTGATCGAAGCGGGTGCCGGATCCGGTGCCCTGAGTTGCTCGCTGCTACGGGCCGTGGGGGAGACCGGCGCTCGTCTACTCCTACGAGCGGCGCGACGACTTCGCGGCCGTCGCGGTCAAGAACGTCGAGCGCTTCTTCGGTTCGCCGCACCCGGCGTGGCGGCTCACCGTCGGCGACCTCGTGGAGTCTCTCGCCGAGCACCCGCCCGAGCAGCCGGTCGACCGCGTCGTGCTCGACATGCTCTCGCCCTGGGAATGCCTCGACGCCGTGGCGCAGGTGTTGCTGCCAGGCGGCCTGGTCTGCTGCTACGTCGCCACCACGACCCAGCTGTCGCGGGTCGTCGAGTCGCTTGCGCGAAGACGGCCGGTTCGCCGAGCCGGCGTCGTGGGAGACGATGCTGCGCACCTGGCATGTCGAGGGTCTGGCGGTGCGCCCCGACCACCGGATGATCGGCCACACCGGCTTCCTGGTCACCGCGCGTCGGCTCGCCGACGGGGTCGTCGCACCGCCGCGGCGACGTCGGCCCACGACAACTGGGTCGGCCGAAGCGGCCGCCTCGGCGGACGCCACTACCGCAGGCTCTGCTGGTCTAGGCGTCCGGCCCGGCGACTTCGACGCCGTCAATGGCCCGGACGACGTGGATGCACGCCCCTGGACACTTGCGGGCGGCCTCGACCACCTCGTCGAACGTGTCGGCCGGGACGTCGGTCTGTGCTGCCACCTCGGTCAGCAGGTCGCCCGCTGCGTTCTTGACGTAGGCCAGGCCGTCGATGTCGAACTCGAAAACGTTCCGGGCCTCCTGGACGCAGATCCCGTCGCCGGTGCACAGATCTTGGTCGATCCACACTCGATGCCCGAGTTGCAGCTGCTGTCCGTCTGGGCCACTCCGGGACGGCTTTGCGGTGACCACGCATCCACCTCCCGGTCGTGTTTCACGTCGTGGCGCGCGAAGTATCAGGTCCGCGCCACAACCGACGATAACAAGGCGTCCGAAGCGCAGTGCGCCTGCACCGACGGTAGGGTCGAGGTGCAGTCCTGCAGGGAGGTGAGGCTCGTGGCTAGTCGTGAGGACTCTCGCGACGGTCAGACGAACGACTCGCGCGCGCACGGTGACGACGACGCGGCGCAGTTGCAGTCGCAGCTCGGTCTCCTCGAAGAGGAGATCTCGATGCTGCGGCGCAAGCTGTCCGAGTCGCCACGCAGCGTCCGGGTACTCGAAGAGCGGCTGGCCGACGCGCAGTCGACCGATGGCCGGCCTGACCGGTCAAAACGAGCGCCTGGTCAGCACCCTGAAAGAGGCTCGCGAGCAGATCATCGCGCTGCGCGAAGAGGTCGACCGCCTCGCCCAACCGCCGTCCGGCTATGGCGTGTTCTTGGCTCGCCACGACGACGGGACCGTCGACATCTTCACCGGTGGCCGCAAGTTGCGGGTCACCGTGAGTCCTGCCGTCGAGGCCGAGGAGCTTCGCAAGGGCCAGGAAGTCATGCTCAACGAGGCGCTGAACGTCGTCGCCGCGCTCGCGTTCGAGCGCCAGGGCGAAGTGGTCATGTTCAAGGAAGTTCTCGAAGACGGCGAGCGCGCTCTGGTCATCGGCCACAGCGACGAGGAGCGCGTCGTCATGCTGGCCGACACGCTGCTCGACACGCCGCTTCGGGTCGGTGACTCGCTGCTGCTCGAGACGCGCTCCGGCTACGTCTACGAGCGCATCCCGAAGGCCGAAGTCGAGGAGCTCGTCCTCGAAGAGGTGCCTGACATCGACTACTCCGCGATCGGCGGCCTGGCGGCGCAGATCGAGATGATCCGCGACGCCATCGAGTTGCCGTACCTGCACGCCGATCTGTTCCGCGAGCACGAGTTGCGACCACCCAAGGGCGTGCTGCTGTACGGGCCGCCCGGTTGCGGCAAGACGCTGATCGCCAAGGCCGTCGCGAACTCGCTTGCAAAGAAGGTCGCAGAGGTCACCGGCAAGCCCGAGGGCAAGAGCTACTTCCTCAACATCAAAGGCCCCGAGCTGCTGAACAAGTACGTCGGCGAGACCGAACGCAAGATCCGGCTCGTCTTCCAGCGGGCACGCGAAAAGGCGAGCGACGGCAACCCGGTCATCGTTTTCTTCGACGAGATGGATTCGATTTTCCGCACCCGCGGTTCGGGCGTGAGCTCCGATGTCGAGCTCACCATCGTGCCGCAGCTTCTCAGTGAGATCGACGGCGTCGAAGGGCTCGAGAACGTCATCGTCATCGGTGCATCGAACCGCGAGGACATGATCGACCCGGCGATCCTGCGGCCCGGTCGGCTCGACGTGAAAATCAAAATCGAGAGGCCGGACGCCGAGGCGGCGCGCGACATTTTCAGCAAGTACATCAAGGCACATTTGCCTTTGCACGCTGAAGATCTGGCCGAGCACGGCGGCTCACGCGAAGCCACGGTGCAAGCGATGATCATGCGCACGGTCGAGCGGATGTACGACGAGACCGAAGAGAACCGATTCCTTGAGGTCACCTACGCCAACGGCGACAAGGAGATCCTGTACTTCAAGGACTTCAACTCCGGCGCGATGATTCAAAACATCGTCGACCGCGCGAAGAAGATGGCGATCAAAGACTTCATCGAGAGTGGCAACAAGGGCCTGCGCATGCAGCACCTGATGTCAGCCTGCGTCGATGAGTTCAAGGAGAACGAAGACCTCCCGAACACGACCAACCCCGACGACTGGGCTCGGATCTCCGGCAAGAAGGGCGAGCGGATCGTCTACATCCGCACGCTTATCTCCGGCAAGCAGGGCACCGAAGCGGGCAGGTCGATCGACACGGTCGCGAACACCGGCCAATACCTGTAGCAGTTTCGCCGAAAGCCCGGGCTGTTACGGCCCAGGGCAGAGCGGGTCGCCTGGGCAGAACACCAGTAGGGGTGGCGGCGTCTGGGTCACGGTCGCGGTTTCCGTGACAGTCGGGCCAGGTGCAGTCACGGTCTGCGTTGGCCCTGGCAAAATGATGGTTGTCGTCGGGCCGGGCGCGATCGACGTGTGAGTCACCGTCGCTGTCTCGGTCTGGGTTTCTGTATTTGTCTGGGTTTGAGTCTGGACCTGGATGGCCGTCGCCGTCTGGGTGGTCACCAATTCCTTGCCCGACTGCGTGATCGTCGCGAGGAACGTCCGCGTACTGAGCACCGTCGGGCCGTCCTTTGGCTTCAGCGTCACCCTTGCGGTGGCGGTCGCCGTACTGAACTCGGTGTGGACGACGGGCTGCCCGCTCACGATGACGGTGCTAAGCGCAGTGATCGTCGAGATGAACAATGTCGTCTGGACTGGCACCGGCCCGAACAGGACCGAGTCGGCGGGGTCGGGTGCCACGGACGGAACCGTAAAGACGGTGCCAAGCACCTGCGGAGAGACGCTGCTTGTGGCCTTGCCGGAGACGAGCGTCGGCGTCGGCGAGTCAGACGACTGATGGAGCACCAAAACGATCGCGAGAAGAATCAGCGCAAGGCACACCTCCGCAATCACGGCTACTTTGCGGCGCGAACGTGCCATTCCCCTGCCCCCTTCAATCCCCAATAATGCAGCCCAGCCCACGCCCGCGCGTTACTGCTTCGCTGCCGGGGCCGCATCCTCCCTCAGGAGCTGCCCTTGACACGTAGGCTAGTGGGGTGAGCGTACGCCGCGTAATGGGCATTGAGACGGAGTTTGGCATTTCCGTGCCCGGGCACCCCACAGCCAACGCGATGGCGGCATCGTCCCAGATCGTGAATGCGTACGTTCCGGGCGCATTGCCCCGCGATCGGCGCGCTCGATGGGACTTCGAGGAAGAGAATCCGCTTCGCGACGCGCGCGGTTTCGATCTGACCCGCGAAGTCGCCGACCCGTCGCAACTGACCGACGAAGATCTGGGGCTCGCCAACGTGGTCTTGACCAACGGCGCGCGGCTCTACGTCGATCACGCTCACCCCGAGTATTCGTCACCTGAAATAACCAACCCACTCGACGGCGTGTTGTGGGACAAGGCTGGCGAGCGGGTCATGGCAGAAGCTGCGAGACGAGCGGCGACGGTGCCCGGGAGCTGGCCAATCCAGCTATACAAGAACAACACCGACAACAAGGGCGCCAGTTACGGATGCCACGAGAACTACCTGACCCGTCGTAGCACCCCGTTCACCGACATAGTCCGGCATTTGACCCCGTTTTTCGTTACCCGCCAGGTTTTCTGCGGCGCTGGACGGGTTGGCATCGGCACCGACGGCCGCACCCACGGGTTCCAGATCACGCAGCGGGCCGACTTCTTCGAAGTCGAGGTCGGGCTCGAGACGACACTCAAGCGTCCCATCATCAACACCCGTGACGAGCCACACTCCGACCCCGAGAAATACCGCCGGCTGCACGTCATCATCGGCGACGCGAACATGAGTGAGATCTCGACCTACCTCAAGCTCGGTACGACCGCGCTCGTCCTTGCAATGATCGAAGACGGCTTCCTGTCGGTCGACCTCTCGATCGAAGGGCCGGTAGCTGCTCTGCGTGCGGTGTCTCACGACCCGTCGCTCACGCACCGCATCACATTGCGCGACGGTCGCAAGATGACCGCGTTGCAACTCCAAATGGAATATCTCGAGCAATCTCGCAAGTACGTCGAAGACCGCCTCGGCGTCGACGCCGACGACATGACTCGAGACGTGCTCGACCGCTGGGAGTCGGTACTGACCCGGCTGTCCGACGATCCGATGCAGCTCTCGACCGAACTCGACTGGGTGGCCAAGCTGTCGATCCTGAACGGCTACCGCGATCGCGAAGGCCTCGGCTGGGAAGCCCACAAGCTTCAGCTTGTCGATTTGCAGTATCACGACGTGCGTGAAGATCGAGGTCTGTACAACCGCCTGGTGGCGCGCGGCAGCATGCAGACGCTCCTCACCGAGGCAGCAGTCACCCGCGCCGCCAGCAGGCCACCCGAAGACACCCGCGCGTACTTCCGCGGTCGCTGTCTGGCGAAGTTCGGTGGCGACGTTGCCGCGGCGTCATGGGATTCGGTGATTTTCGACCTACCGGGCCGCGACTCGCTGCAACGGATACCGACCCTCGAACCGCTGCGCGGCACGAAAGCGCACGTCGGTGAACTCATCGACAGATGCGACACGGCTGCTGAACTCGTCGCGGCCCTGACCGGATCGACAGGACCTGCCTGATCGCGTGGTCGGCGCTCTGCGCGAGGCCCGTCGAAGGTAATGTCGGCACAGCACCGCCGGTTACGCCCACGCGTCCGGAGGACACCAAGACCGGAGGGCACATGGCCGAGAAGGACAGCGAAGGTCAGCAGCGCGCCAACCGCCGCTCGAGTGAGGCCGATGAGGTCGTCGACGACACCGCCGCGTCCGATCTCAAGGAGCGGCAGGAGAAGCTGAACGACGACGTCGACTCGATCCTCGACGAGATCGACGAGGTGCTCGAGGAGAATGCCGAGGAGTTCGTGCGCTCTTACATCCAAAAGGGTGGCCAGTGACGACCGACAGCTCAGGGCGTCTCCCGACAGCGTTTCACCAGCCAGGCGTGGGTTCCTTTGCCGATTTTCTAGGGATGCACGCACCCGACATGATGCCCGGCCGGCGCACGCTCGCCCCGGGCACGATCGATGCGCCGCACGGCACGACGATCGTCGCCGTCACGTTTCAAGGCGGCGTCGTCATGGCCGGTGACCGCCGGGCCACGATGGGCAACATCATCGCCCAGCGCGACATCGAGAAGGTCTTCCAGGCCGACGAGTACTCATGCGTCGGAATCGCCGGCACGGCGGGCCTGGCCATCGAGCTCGTGCGGTTGTTCCAGGTCGAACTCGAGCATTACGAGAAGATTCAGGGCGCCACGCTGACCCTCGAAGGCAAGGCGAACCGGCTCTCGATGATGATCCGCGGCAACCTGCCGATGGCGATGCAAGGGCTTGCCGTCGTCCCGTTGTTCGCCGGCTACGACCAGCTCGTGCCCGAACCAGCGAAAGCCGGCCGGATCTTCTCCTTCGACGTCACCGGCGGGCGCTACGAGGAGCACTCCTTCCACGCCGTCGGGTCGGGCTCGATGTTCGCCCGCGGAGCCCTGAAGAAGTTCTTCCGAGACGACTTCACGCACGACGAAGCTGTCCGGGCCTGCGTCGAGTCGCTGTACGACGCGGCCGACGACGACTCAGCCACCGGCGGCCCTGACCTCACCCGGCAGATCTACCCCGTCGTCGTCTCCTGCACCGCCGAGGGGTTCAGCCGCGTGGCCGACGACGTCCTGCACGACCTCGTCGCCCGGGTGGTCGACGCCCGCATGACACGCCCCGGCGGGCCTGCCGCACCACTGAGCTGACGCGCACCCACGCACCGAGACCCCAGACCAGGAGCAGTAGATGAGCGCGCCGTTCTACGTCTCGCCAGAACAGTTGATGAAGGACCGCGCCGACTATGCCCGCAAGGGGATCGCTCGGGGTCGCAGCAACGTCGTCCTCCAGTACGCCGACGGCATCTTGTTCGTGGCTGAGAACGCGTCAAAAGCACTGCACAAGATCAGTGAGGTGTACGACCGGATCGCCTTTGCTGCAGTGGGGCGTTACAACGAATTCGAGAACCTGCGCGTTGCCGGCGTCCGCCTCGCTGATCTGACCGGCTACACCTACGACCGCCGCGACGTCACCGGCCGCACCATCGCCAACGCCTACGCGCAGACCCTCGGCGCCATCTTCAGCGGGGCGGGGGAGAAGCCCTACGAGGTCGAGATCGTCGTGGCAGAAGTCGGCGACGAGGTCGACGGCGACACGATGTACCGGCTCACCTACGACGGCTCGGTGGCCGACGAGCACGGATTCGTCGCGATGGGCGGCCAGGCTGAGCACATCACCGGCTTGCTGAAAGAGCGCTACGTGGCGGGGGCCTCGCTCACCGACGCCCTGAGGCTCGCCGTCGACGTCTTGACCCAGGCCCCTGATGGGGAGATGCGCACGCTCACCGCAGCCCAGCTCGAGGTCGCCGCTTTGGTGCGCTCGCGCGCTCGACGCGCGTTTCGCCGCTACGTCGGCCCCGAGCTCGAGGCCCTGCTTGCCAGCAGCGTCCCGCACCAGGCCGAGACAGCGACCAGCACGGCAACGACTGCGCCGCCTGCCGCAGACCCCGACGACCCCGACGTCGAGGCAGATTCAGCCTCCTGAGCACGGCCGCGAACCCGCGCACTCGTCGCCGGAGCCGTTTGCCACGGCGTCGGCGGCAGACGGCCCAAGGCGGTTGAGCCAAATACTTTCGAGGTTTCCGCCAGCTGGGCTCAAGTTCACTGGTCCAATCGGCCGATTACTGTCTGTGACCGAACGGAGTCGTGAGATACCTCGCGGAGCCACGCGGGTCCTCGAGGAGGGTGACATGGCGTCCTGGACGAACGACGGCCGGCTACACGGCTTGATGCGCACCTATTTGGCCGCCGTAGCACGCCTCGACACCGCACGGGAGACAGCCGCCCAAGCAGACGTCATCGATCGCCTCGTGAACGAGAAGCGGATCGCAGCGCAGGCCTACGAAGAGGCACTTGTTGCGCGCGGCTGGCAGATTCCCGGCCTGGCGATTGGACCGATGGCCCGCGCTTCCCGCTGGTAGCCCTAGGCTGCCGCTCATGGACCGGCGGATCTTCGGCCTGGAGAACGAATACGGCGTCACCTGCACGTTCCATGGCCAACGCAGGCTCTCACCCGACGAGGTAGCCCGATACCTGTTCCGGCGAGTCGTGTCGTGGGGCCGGTCGAGCAACGTCTTCCTACGCAACGGCGCCAGGCTCTATCTGGACGTCGGCAGTCACCCTGAGTACGCGACCCCGGAGTGCGACAACGTCGTCGACCTCGTCGTGCACGACAAGGCCGGCGAGCGCACCCTTGAGGGCCTGCTGGTCGACGCAGAGCGCCGCCTGCGCGAAGAAGGCATCGCCGGCGACATCTACCTGTTCAAGAACAACACCGACTCGGCTGGCAACTCCTACGGCTGCCACGAGAACTACCTCGTCGGCCGCCAGGGCGAGTTCGGCCGCCTGGCCGACGTCCTGATCCCGTTTCTGGTGACCCGGCAGATCATCTGCGGCGCCGGCAAGATCCTCGCGACACCCCGCGGCGCGGTCTACTGCGTGAGCCAGCGCGCCGAGCACATCTGGGAAGGCGTGTCGAGCGCGACGACACGCAGCCGGCCGATCATCAACACCCGCGACGAGCCTCATGCGGACGCCGAGCGGTTCCGCCGGCTGCACGTAATCGTCGGCGACTCGAACATGTCAGAGACGACGACCCTGCTCAAAACCGGGTCGACAGATCTCGTGCTGCGCATGATCGAGGCAGGGATCGTGCTCCGCGATCTCACGCTCGAGAACCCGATCCGGGCGATCCGGGAAGTCAGCCACGACGCGACCGGACGCCGGAAGGTGCGGCTCGCGAACGGCCGCGAAGCAAGCGCACTCGAGATCCAGGAGGAGTACCTCGGTAAGGCGCGCGATTTCGTCGCGCGCCGCGGCGCTGACCCGATCGCCGCCCGGGTGCTCGACCTGTGGGAGCGCACGATTTCAGCCGTCTCCACTGGCGATCTTTCGCTCGTCGACCGCGAGATCGACTGGGTCATCAAGTACCAGTTGATCGAGCGCTACCGCGCCAAGCACAACCTGCCGCTGTCGTCGCCTCGGATCGCGCAAATCGATCTGGCCTACCACGACATCAACCGCAACCGCGGGCTCTACTACCTGCTCGAACGTCGAGGAAGCGTCGACCGGGTCGCGCGCGACCTCGACATCTTCGAGGCCAAGTCGGTGCCGCCGCAGACGACGCGAGCTCGGTTGCGGGGCGAGTTCATCAAGCGGGCGCAGGAGAAGCGCCGCGACTTCACCGTCGACTGGGTCCACCTGAAGCTGAACGACCAGGCTCAGCGAACTGTGCTATGCAAGGACCCGTTCCGATCTGTCGACGACCGCGTCGAAAAGCTGATCGCCAGCATGTAGGAGTCTTTCGTGCCTCGCTTCCTTTCGGGGCGGCCGTTCGCGCCGGCCGCCAGTGTCGCCGTGCTCGCCGCCCTCCTTGTGGCCGGTTGCAGCGGCTCGAAGTCGACGACCGCAACACCGCTGGCGTCAGGTGCGCCGATCGTGATCGGCGACAAGGCCACTGAAGTCGCATCGGTGTCTGGCGCTTTCGGCTCTGCGCCGACCATCAAGCTGGCCACGACAAAGGCGCCAGCCACAACAGAAGTCAGCGTCGTCTCCCGCGGCAATGGCCCCATCGTGAAAATCGGCGACCTAGCCGTCGTCGACGACTACGGCCGGACCTTGCGGAGTGCGACGACCTTCCAGAACACGTTCACCTCGGCGAGCCCGCCCGACACGCTGCCGGTCGGCACGGGCAGGATCGAACTAGTGGGCCTCGACAAGGCGCTGGTCGGGGTGCCCGTCGGAAGCCGGGTGCTTGTCGTTCTGCCACCCACCTACGGCTTCGCGAACGTGACGAGCGCGCTGCCCACCGGGGTGCAGAAGTCCGACACCGCGCTGCTGGTCTTCGACGTGCGCGCGACATTTGCTGGAGATGCCGGGCCGAGTGGCGCGGCCGTCGCGTCGGGCGGCGGAGCGCTGCCGACGGTGGCGGCCGGCGCCGTGGGCAAGCCCACGATCACGATCCCCAAATCGGCGCCCCCCACCGCGCTGTCGTCGACCACGCTGATCCAGGGGACCGGTCCGGTCACCGTGACGGGCGACGAGCTCGTGGTGCAGTACACCGGTGAAATCTGGGCCAGCGGCAAGGAATTCGACTCGTCGTGGTCACGCAGCATCCCAGCCGGATTCACGATCGGGGTGGGCGATCTGATCCCCGCATGGGACAAGGCGCTCGTCGGCGTGAAGGTCGGCAGCCGGGTGCTCCTAGTCGTCCCGCCGGCCGACGGTTACGGTTCAGCGGGTCAATCCTCGGCCGGAATCAGCGGAACGGACACGTTGGTGTTCGTCGTCGATGTTCTCGGGGCATTCCCCGACTGAACGAAAGGCTCGCGCGTGACGCAACGAGAGAAGCCAGAGATCGACTTTCCCGAGGGCGAACCGCCTTCGGACCTCGTGATCGTCGACGAGATCGTCGGCGACGGCCCCGAGGCCGAAGTCGGCCACACCGTCGTCGCCCACTACGTCGGGGTTGCGTTCTCGACAGGTGAGGAGTTCGACAGTTCGTGGAGCCGAGGTGACCCGCTGGCGTTCCCGCTTGGCAAGGGCCGGGTCATCAAGGGCTGGGACCAGGGGCTGGTCGGTATGCGCGTCGGCGGCCGTCGCAAGCTGGTGATCCCGTCGGAGCTCGCGTACGGCAAGCAGGGCGCGGGCGGGGCGATCGCGCCGGGGGAGACGCTGATCTTCGTGGTCGACCTCGTCGACGTGAAATGACTGTCGACCTCGTCGACGTGAAATGACTGTCGACCTCGTCGACGTGAAATGAACCGAGGGGCGCTGATGCGTTAGCGTCCACGGCATGTCCGCCCGCAAGACCGAACGCTTGCTGAACCTTGTCATCTGCCTGCTCGCGACCCGGCGTTACCTGTCGGCCGAGCAGATCCGGCGCACCGTCGCGGGCTACGAAGACCTCGGCGACGAGGCGTTCAAGCGCAAGTTCGAGCGCGACAAGGAAGACCTCCGCGATCTCGGCATACCGCTGGAGACCGGCAGCGACAGCCCCTTCGACGACGAGCCCGGCTATCGGATCCGCCGCGACGACTACAACCTGCCGGAGATCGCGTTCGAGCCAGCCGAACTAGCGGTGCTCGGCGTTGCTGCCCGCACCTGGCAGCACGCGAGCCTTGGTGGGCAGGCGTTCGAGGCGATCTTGAAGCTGCGCGCCGCCGGGGTCGACATCGACGATGCGGTCCCCGTCGCGATCGAGACGCGCGTTGCCACCAGCGAGCCGGCGTTCGAGCCGTTACGGCAGGCGGCCACTGATCGGCGTCCCGTCACTTTTGATTACCGGACGCCGGGTGCGACCCGTCACGTCGACCCCTGGGGCCTCGTGTCGTGGCACGGGCGTTGGTATCTGGCCGCCTACGACACCGACCGGGCGGCGACCCGCGTCTTCCGGTTGAGCCGCATCGTGGGGACTGTGGAGCCCAGCGGCGCCGCTGTTTCGCTGACGCACCAGTTCGACGCCATTCCCGAACGGCTACATCAGCGTCATTGGAAGGGCTATCGCCGGGTCATGCAGACGGGCCATACTCGTTATCGCGAAAGCGACGTGCGAGGCCAATGTGGACAAAGCGCAACAGGCAGAACTGGCAAATTTGTTTCTCGCGCGGCACCGCGGCCCGCCCATTCTCCTGCTGCCGAACGTGTGGGACGCATGGAGCGCGCGGCTCTTCGTTGCTGCCGGGTTCGATGCGTTGGCGACAACCAGCGGCGGCGTCGCTTGGGCACTGGGTTATCCCGACGGCGAACTTGCTCCCTGGACTGAGGTGGCTGGCCCGCGACCGCGCGTATCGTGCGGTCGGCTCACGTACCGGTGACAGCAGATATCGAGGCCGGATACGGCGTAACACCTGCCGAAGTCGGGGCGCATGTTGCCGAGATCATTCAGGCCGGTGTGGTTGGGATCGATCTGGAGGATGGGCTTCACGGCCCGATCCGTAGCATTGAGGATGCGGCCGCGCGGCTGCGCGCCGCTCGCGATGCAGCACGTAAGGAAGGTGTACCGATCGTGCTCAATGCACGCTGCGATATTTTCCACCTCCAGCACGGTGAGGAACATACGCAATTCGCCGCGACAGTTGCGCGCTGTAATACCAACCCTCAGATTGAGTGACCGACGACGGCCCAGTCGCGGCGTGCGATGGACATGATTTTCCAGGGCTGATCGATGAGGGTGTTCCAGGCGTAGCAGCAGTGATCGACGATGTCGTCGAAGGATTTGAAGATTCGGTTCGACAGCCAGTTCTGTCGCATGAACTGCCAGATATTTTCTTGGCTGTTGAGCTCAGGTGCACGCGGCGGCAGTGGCAGGAGCGATATGTTGCTGGGAATCTTGAGTTCTTTGGCGCCGTGCCAGCCGGCCTGATCGAGGATAAGGATTGCGTGCGCGCCTGCGGTTACTCTTGTAGCGATCTCATCGAGATGAAGCTGCATGGCTTCGGTGTTGCAGAACGGTAGAACGAGGGCAGCGCCGGTTCCGTGTTCGGGGCATACCGCACCGAACAGATAGGTCGATTGGGTGCGCTGATCATGAGCGGCTCGGGGACGCGAGCCCTTCCTGGCCCAGCGATAGGTGAGCTTGTTCTTCTGCCCGACCCGCATCTCGTCCTGGAACCAGACCTCTACCGGTGTGCCCGGCGCGAGCTTGGCGCGGACTTCCGCCACGCGTTCGGCAAAGTTTTTTTGAACGCCTCCATGGCGTCAGGATCCTGCTTGTAGGCCTTCGGCCGCGCGCTCACATGCGAGAAGCCCAAGTCCTTCAAGGCGCGATAGATCGTGTCGTCCGACACCGAGAGGCCGAACTCCTCGTGCAACCGCATGATCAGATCGCACGCCCGCCAGCGCACCACGCCGTGCACCGCTGGGATCGGGCCCTCCTCCACGAGCCGGGCCAGAAAGGCCCTGTGCTTTTTGCCGAGCTTGGGCGGCACGCCCGGTGAAGGAATGTTGATGAGACCGTCCGGCCCTTGCTCGTTGAACCGGATCACCCAGTCCCGCAACGTCTGACGGTCCATCCCGCCGATCTTGGCGGCATCTTCCCGCGAAGCGCCGTCGAGCACCGCTGCGATCGCCAGCAGCCGGCGCGCCTGCGCGCCATCCTTCGCCCGCTTGGCAAACCGGCGGACCTCGCCGGCCGTAAAGTCCGTCCGCACCGCAATCGCCTGGCCCATGGCAAACGACCCTCCGTTTGCCACCTTGAATCACTTCGCCGGTGATTTGTGAATCCCCACAAGAGTTCAGGCACTCAGCGGGTTGGTATAAGGCATATCTCGCCGCAGGCGCCGATTGCGTCTATCTCCTTCGGCCTGCGCGATCCTGCGACAATTGCCGCATTGGTCAAAGCGGTCGGCGGCCCTGTCAACATCACCGGTCGACCCGGCATGCCTAACGCAGCGGCATTCGAGCAAATCGGCGTAGCGCGGATCACAATCGCTTCGGCGCCGACTCTGGTGGCGATGTCCACAATCCAAAGGCTTGCGGAGAGCTGCGCGCCACCGGCAGTTTCGACACGCTGACTACGACGCTCCGCCATCCGGATGCGCAGAAGCTCTTCCAAATGAAAGGATGACCAGCATGCGAGCACGACTGGACCCGCGCAAAGCTGCGCCGGAGGCGATGAACGCAATGTCCAATCTCCATGCCTATGTCGGCAGGTGCGGGCTCGACCACAAGCTCCTCGAACTTATCAAGCTGCGTGCGTCACAGATAAATAGCTGCGCCTGGTGTATGGATATGCACACTAAGGAGCTGCGCGCCGCCGGAGAACCCGAGCAGCGGCTCTATCTTCTTGGCGCTTGGCAAGAATGCCCCTTCTACAGCGAGCGCGAACGTGCCGCGCTCGCTTGGACGGAGGCCCTGACGTTGCTTAGTGAAGGCAACGTTCCGGACGACGTCTTTGCGCTTGCGCGAGCGCAGTTCAACGAGGAAGAATTGGTCAACACACTCGCGATCGTTGCGATCAACGGCGCCAACCGCATCAATGTTGCTTTTCGTACCGTTCCAGGCAATTACCAACCCGCCGTCCGCAGTGCGGCCGAATGATAAATCGCGTGTCTTTGACTTCACCTCGTGTGGCCTTGCCGTCGATTACCGCGCGAGCTCGTG
>CAWEIG010000006.1:0-401597 GCA_963809135.1 uncultured Actinomycetes bacterium | reverse complement strand
AGCGCTATCAACAGGCGACCCAGCCTCCCGACGGTCCCCGTCAATGGCTGTGCGACTTGGCCGTGGTTACTCCGGCCGATGGTCCGCCCGTCATTCACGATTGCCGCAACCATTTCCAGCCGTTGATTGATGTACACAGCTGCGTCTGCTGCAACCTGACGCTGGAGCCAACCGAGGACTGGCAAAACACGCTCAACGACGCTGTGACTAGTGACGCCCCTGCGCTCAGCATCTGCTTCCAGCCTGGGCAGTTCGCGGTCACCAGCAAGATCACGATCTCTGGCAAATCGGTGAAGATGACGGGCGCGGGACAAGGGACGGTGCTTACCGGCGCCACGCTGGAAGCGGTGCTGGAGTTCGACAACTGTCCTGACGTCTCTCTGTCCGATCTGAGCGTGGTGGCGGGAACCTCGGGCTACTCCAACAATCCGGCAACCGCCGGACTGCAGGGTGCGGTGACGGTGCGCAGTTGTAATCAGGTCGATATCGAACGCGTCTTCCTGACCTGCGCCGATGGCGATCTTCGCTCCGCATCGTGTCTCGCCGTATACAACCCGGTGCAGGCCGTCAACCAGACGCCGACATACAACGTTCGCGTGCTCAACAGTCAGTTCACCGTGGGCCACTTCCAGGTTGGCATCCTGATGGTGAACGCCGACCGCGCGCAGGTGGAAGGCAACCTGATCATCACTCCTCTCCAGTCGCGCAATCTCACCGTGGGCAATCTCGGCCAGTATCGTTTCACGCAAGCACGCCTGCAGAAGCAACTGCTGAACTCGATGGTCATCACCGACGCCACGGCGGCGACCAAAAAGGCCCGGGCGCGGCTGCTCAAGAAGCCGAAGGCCGAGGCATCATTGAAAGCGCCGGCGGCCGACGCCCCAGCCGCCTTGAAAAAACCTGATACCAAAGCAGAGGCGCCTGCCCCCGCAACCACTCCCGCTGCGGCTGGCGCGACTGAAGCTGCGGCGCCGGCGGCCACGACCATTGGAACCACGTCAGGCATCAACCTGGGCTCGGTTGGCCGCGCCCACGTGCGCGCCACTTTCGGAAACGTGAAACTGCAGTTCATTAGCAGCGACAAGCTGGGCAATGCCTGGGGTGACGCGCTGCGCTCAGTCGGACTCAACGACAGCAGTTCGGCAGGTGCCGTTCACAATGCGCTGAAGAAAATCGCCAACAACATCGTGAAAGATCCGTACAAAGTGGCGCCTGCGTTCGGCAACTATTTCGCCGCCACTTTGCCGCAGCTCTATTCAACTTCCTCGCAGGGCATCGTGGTGGGCGGTGACCTGGCCAACGACATCCGCATCATGAACAACACCATTGACGGCACTGCCCAGGGCATCCACGTCGGGCTGAGCGACCTGAAGATACGTCCGCACCAGCCGCACATCCTGGCGCAGCGGGTGCAAATCTGCGGCAACACCGTGAATGTGCGCCTGACCTCCGAGATGACCGGCGACCGCCACGGCATCTTCGTGGGCTGCGCCACCAGCGCCATCATCGACGACAACCATCTCGAGCTGACCCGTTATCCCAACGCCGGTCAGAATATTTATGCCATCAAGGTGGCTGGCTTCTTTGGGCCTCGTCTGCTGATCGAGCGCAATTGCATGCTGAATTTCACTGGCGGAATTCAGACCGTGCTCGACGCCACCTGGCAGCCCAAGAACATTCTTTGGAAGGCGAGTGACAATGCCTCCTCATCGGCCAACGTGATCTCCCAGTTCTTCCGGCAAACGGACAATATTCCATGAAAATGAGGAAATTACTTGACATAAGCAGTATGCCGAAGTACAATGTGCTCCTCACCTCTGGAGAGGATAGCGCAGTATTTGTCTGTGTTAGGGGGTTCGATGCCCTTAATGAGATATAGATGAGGGGCCTACTCATAGGCCCCTCATCTTATTTTTGAGCTCAAGTACGCTCACAGTTGCCGGAATGGATGGCTGGTTACTGTGATCTATCCGCTCCCACACGGCGCACGCACAAGCAACGGGGCTGTCCCAACACTCTGAGACGAGTGCAATGCAGAAGACTACACAACAGGTGCAAGCGACGGCTCCTACCCATGCGAGCCCGCAGCCGCATCGCGTGCAGCGCAGTGCTCTCCGATCACAGGTTAGCCCAACGGACAGGCGAACCTGGGGCACACAGCAGGCACTCCCTGTCGACCGCTACGCCGGCAATCAGGCGACACTGCGGCGCTTGTCTCGAACCACGCCGCGCGTGCAATGCAAACTACAGATCGGGGCAGTCAACGATCCGCTCGAAGCCGAAGCCGATCGCGTCGCCGATCAGGTTATGCGCATGTCCGATCCCGGCGTTGCCCCCGCCAAGCTGGTCCAGCGCAAGTGTGCCGAATGCGAAGAAGAGGAGAAGGGAAAGCTCTCGCGCAAGGAGTCAGCCGCAGCCGCCGCGCTCGACCGGTCTGCTGCGCCGCCTATCGTCCACGACGTGCTCAGCTCGTCCGGCCAGCCGCTCGACTCGGACACTCGCGCCTTCTTCGAGCCTCGCTTTGGCAGCTCTCTGAGCGATGTGCGTGTGCACACCGGATCCGCCGCCGCTGACTCAGCAAAAGCGGTCCGGGCGCGCGCCTACACAGTTGGACAAGACATTGTGCTGGGCGCAGAACAGGGCGCTCCTCGGAGTGCCGATGGAAGGCGTCTGCTGGCGCACGAGTTGACTCACGTCTTGCAACAGCGCGGCGACCGGCATCCCGCTGAGGCAGCGATGTCGCCAGGAATCCAGGGGGGGCAACCGCAGCCAACGCCGGTGTCCGCGTCGCCTGCCATGCTCAGCCGCGATGCGGAAACGACGGTCGAGGTCACGGCGCCCACCGGCCCCAATGTTTGCACGCTCGATCAACACCGTACCATCGCCCCCGCGGTTATTCAGTCCGTGACTTGGTTGAACCAGACCATACAAAGGCTCGATGCCTACATCGTCAATAACGCCGATCCCGCGCAAGCTGCAGTCCGCAACGCCTTGGACCGGCACTTCCACTCAACTGCTGGCGACACGGCAACGCAGGTGCGAGGCCGTCTTGATGCCATCCGGACCAACATCACCGGCAGCACCGCGTTTAGGGTTGAGTGTCATGGTAACGACGACAGAACCTGCGGATCGGCCGCTGCTTACGTCCTGGGCAGCAGCTTGCTTGCTTTTTGCCCCGGGTTTTTTAATGGCACCGGCCTATGGCATTCAGAGGCCATTATTCACGAGATGGCACACGCTCTGGTGGGCGGCGCTCACATCACTGATCTGGGGTATCAGTCTGACCGCATCTATGCTTTGTTGACTACCCAGCAGGCGCTGACCAATGCCGAATCCTTCGGCCTGTTTGTTCAGGAACTCGGTACCAGCCGAGTGGTCGCCAGTACCGCGCCGGTTGATCCCACGACCGACTGTCCAGCAGACTGGCAACCGCTGATTCGCACCGCCATTGCGCTGGCCCAACGCTGGAACCGCGAAGCACAGACCGCAACCGGCTATCGCAAGCCCGAATACCTTACACAAACGGAAGCTCTGCGGCAGCGATATCTGGGTTCAACCGCCATCCCGGCTCTCGATGCCGCCCAGGCCGTCTACGACAAGCTGGCGGGCGAGTTGGATTCTGACATCGGCTTTGAATGCGAGTTGGATGCCAAGAGTGGCCGCTGCGGCACCGGCGCCGCCACCTACTGGTATGCCATCTTCTCGCATTTTCATTTGTGCCCGGTTTGGAAGAGCCTGCCTACCGACGAGGCCCGCACCACCTACATGCTGGCAGGCTTGTACGGCTTCCTCGGCGGAGTGGACGATTCGCGCCTCTGGAATTTGGCTTACTTGGCCCGAGACCTGACTGGCGATAAGTACAAGACCCCAGCTCCCGGACCATGAAACACGACCATTGTGTTACGTGGTTTACTTTGCACTGCCGGGTGCCCCAGGTCTCGCGGTTTTCGAGACCCGGGAGAGTAGTTGTGATTAAGAGCCCACTGTCCAGTGATCTATGACGGATTTTGAACAGCACGAAAACCCGGGCGAACCGCCGAGTAAGCCACGATGAAGAGCGTTAAGACCGCCACGACGGATGTGACAGCCAGCTCCGCTGCTCCGGTGAAGCTGAGTGATGCGGTCAGCCATCGCCGCTCCGGCAGCGAAATGCGCATTGGCAATCAGGCCATGCTGCGTCGGCTGTCTCGCACCTCGTCAACACTGCAATGCAAGCTGCAAATCGGCGCGGTCAACGATCCGCTCGAGGCCGAAGCCGATCGCGTCGCCGACCAAGTCATGCGCATGTCCGATCCGGGCATCTCCATCGCTACTGCACCGCCACAAATCAGCCGGAAGTGTGCCGGCTGCGAGGAGGAAGAGGACAAGAAGCTACATGCCAAGTCCTCAGGAGCGCCGCTGCCCGGCGAAGCTCCCCCGATTGTGTACCAGGTGCTCAGCTCACCGGGAAGGCCGTTGGACTCTGCAACCCGCTCCTTCATGGAGCCGCGTTTTGGCCAGCGCATGGGGGAGCAGTTCAGGCCGGCTCCGGCTGCGGCGGGGAAGCCGCAGGCGAAGCTCACCATTGGCGAACCCGGTGATGCGCACGAAGGTCAGGCCGAGTCCACGGCCCAAGCGGTTATGCGGGATGGCGGGACAGCTGGCGCTGCACGGTCCTATGACTTCAGCGGCGTCCGCATTCACACCGACAACCCGGCAGCGGCATCCGCAGCCGCCATGCAGGCGAGGGCCTACACTGTGGGATCAGACATCGTGTTCGGCGAAGGCCACTACCGGCCGCAGACCGCGGAAGGGCGTGCCCTGATCGCCCACGAACTGACGCATGTGGCACAGCAGGGCTCCGCCACAGTGGAGCGCAGCATTCAGCGCGACCTGATCTACGCCGGCGCATATAAGAGCCCGTACGGTGGCGATCCTGCGGAAATTGCCAGCGCGACCGCCAAGACCTGGTATCCGTCAACGGTGGATTTCGCGGCGACGATCGCGACCTCCGGTGGAGGTTCCGGCGCCAGTAGTTTCGACGACCTGATCAAATGGATCGGCGCCCAGTCCAAAGGGTCCATCGCGAAGCTGGGGCTGGTCGGGCACGCCAGCGCCAGCGTTTTCGGCCTGAGCGGCGACGTCACAGTCAGCCCCATGGACGTGTCGTTTACGCCCCCGGGGCAGATCAGCACTACCACAATTGCGGCAAAACTCAGCTCCATCACGGCGGTTCGCGACCGCTTTGCCAGCGGCGCCAAGATAACTCTCTACGGCTGCCATGCAGGCGTGGGAACTCCGCTCTTGGCGGCCTTGAGCAATGCCTTCGGAGTTTGCGTGGAAGGCTTCTCCGACGAAATCTGGTGGTGCATCCACTGGACCGGCGCTAAGATCGACAGCCGCGGCAGAACCTGGATGGATACCTCCGGGCTAATGGGCGCGGGCTTGCTTGTCCCCGATTGCTTGACCACGTTCGATGCGGACATCACGAAACTTAAACCGGATAAGTCCGATTGCAGCGGCCTTCCGGCAACACCCCCCAAGGGTTCGAAGCAAAGCACGGAAGGGGAAGAGACTCCGACGCCGTCGATGGAGGGGCCGTGATGGCGCGTGGCGGCGGCCGACTCTACCGGACTTCGCAGGGGCATAGTGCCGGGTGGGTTTTCATCGTGAGTTTGACTGTGGGCAAGTGAGTCAGAACCTCCTGTTCACATGAGTAACCGGAATGCAGATCGCTAAGGCAGCAACCACGGATGTGACCACCGGCCGGGCCCCCTCGGCGCAGCCGGCGGTTGCGGTGCCGGAGCGCCGTCTTGCCAACGAGGTCCGCATCGGCAACCAGGCAATGCTGCGCCGCCTGTCGCTAACCACGCCGCATGTGCAATGCAAGCTGCAAGTTGGCGCGGTGAACGATCCCCTCGAGGCCGAAGCCGATCGCGTCGCCGACCAAGTCATGCGCATGTCCGACCCGGAATTGCCTGCTGGCAATGGGCCGCCCGCTTTGCGGCGCAAGTGCATGGCGTGCGAGGAGGAGGAGGCAAAGACTGTAAGGACGAAGCCCGATGGAATCGGGCCGGTGGGAGGCGAAGCGCCGCCCCTCGTGCACCAGGTGCTGGGTTCACCCGGGCAGCCGCTGGACCGAACGACCCGCGCTTTCTTTGAGTCCCGCTTCGAAGCCGATCTGAGTTCCATCCGCATTCACACCGATAAGGACGCTGGACGTTCCGCGCAGGCGGTCGGCGCATTAGCGTATGCGGCGGGCCGCGATATCGTTTTTGCTCCCGGACGCTACCATCCAGGGACCCCGGAAGGCCAAAGACTGCTGGCCCACGAGCTGACTCACACTATGCAGCAAGGCGCTGCCCGGTTATCGCGTTGGGCTGATCCTGAGGTGGGGAACCAGGCGCGATTGCGTGAAATGCCATCAACCATTCGTCGCCAGGACGATCCGCAGACCGCGCAAGGCCCGGCTCCCGCCACGCCCGGGACCGGCTCAGGGCAGGCAACACCGGCTGCCGGCTCCGGACAGGCTGTGCCGACGGGTGGCGGCGGCAATAGCGCGCCGTTAATCTACGGTCGGCTATCGCTCAGCATCAACGGCCCACTTGGCTTCTCACCTTGGTGGCTAGGTAGTCAGCAGGAACCCGCGGTAGCAATTCACAGCCCCCTGATGTCCGCCGAAGGTACGGTGCTCGCCGATACGAGCGTCAATCTTTCGGAATATGAGATCGGATTCGTGCAAGCACTGTTGACCTCGGCCATGACGCTGTACTACGCAGCCAAGGACGGCGGCCCGCGTCAGACCATGACCATCAGTGTCAAACCGCTGCCCATCCGCGACAGCGCGGCCGGATCGAAGCCGTGGTCCAAGGCCAAAGATGTGAAGGCCCTGGACGCCGCGTACATCGTCGACACCGAGGACCGGCCCAACAACCTGGCGCCGTGGAAGACTCCGGACGGTAAAGGGAGTCTCACCAGCGGTGAAGGCAGCGACTTTTTCTGCACCTGGTTTGCCGCCCACCACAAGCCGTCTGACAAAATGTTTTACCTGGGTTGGGGTCTTTGGCAAGTGGACTGGGGGAAGCAGCTACGATGCCGTCGCGCAGACCGGCAAGAGCACCGGCAACGGTGGCCAGACGGGCGTGACTGGCGACGGGCAGGGAGCGCTCACCCCCATCACCGGCGATCCCGTTGCCAACGACTCCATCACCATCACTTGGGGGACTGCGCCATGAGGCAGCCATCGACCGCTGGGATTTTTTCGAGGCAATGAGGTAATTGCAATGCAAAAGGCCGGACAACGGATGCAGCCCACGACTCCGACCGATGCCGTGCAAGAATTTCATCGCACGCAGCGCAGTGAGCTTCGATCCCACGTTAGCCCAACGGATGGGCGAACCTGGGGCACACAGCAGTCGCTCCCTCACGCAGGCTACGCCGGCAATCAGGCCACGCTGCGCCGCTTATCGCGAAGCGCTCCGCATGTGCAATGCAAGCTCCAAGTCGGCGCGGTGAACGATCCGCTCGAGGCCGAAGCCGATCGCGTCGCCGACCAGGTCATGCGCATGTCCGATCCGGGCATCCCTTCCACGGAAGCAGCGCAAGCTGTCCACCGCAAGTGCGCCGGCTGTGAGGAGGAAGAAGACAAGAAGCTGCACGCCAAGCCAGCCGGTGAGCCTTTGCCCGGCGAAGCTCCGCCGATTGTTCATGACGTTTTGCGTTCGCCGGGCGAACCGCTGGACCCGGCGACGCGCCTGTCGCTGGAACCGCGCTTCGGCGCCGAGTTCGCCGATGTTCGCCTACACACCGACGCGACGGCGGCAGCGTCGGCGCAGGCGGTCAACGCCCTTGCCTACACCGTAGGCAACCACATTGTTTTCGGTGATGGCCAGTATGCACCGGGCCGAATGGAAGGTCATCGTCTGCTGGCGCATGAACTGGCGCACACCATGCAGCAACGTGGCACCAACGGTGTCGCTGCTCCGCCCCGCAATTCCCGCGCGCCCTTGGTCAGTTCCGCTCCGCCAACGGTTTCTCGCGCCATCGTGAAGCTGGGCAACGTCTCGGCAGAGGTCGACTACGGCGACCTCATCAACGTTCCCGTGAGCGGCTATGTTGCCGCCATTCAGTCGCGCTTTCTGTCTTACACCGGCGCAGCGCTCGATCCCGCAGTGGTTGCACAGATTACGGCCTTCACTCCGTTGCAGCAGGAATGGGTGCTTTACGGCCTCGATGTTCTCTCTGAGAATACGGCCCAGGCGCCGGGACTGAATCGCCCCCGGGCATTTCAGCGCCTGGTGGATCGCGCGCCCAGTTCCACCACGCGCGCTCTGGGAACGCCAAGCCTCGCCTTCGAGCACGAGGTCTTGACCACATCGGGATGGGGCGAGGAAGCCATCAGTGGTGGGCTGACTGCACCAACGGCCACGGACCTGACGGTCATCGATCCGCTGCTGAATCCTCCTCCCGATTCCTCCGCGCCTCCCGGAGGGGTGTTCGATCCCGTCACCTTCAACGCGGAATTGCCTGTTCTCACTACCGCGGTCCTTAGCGGCGGCGCTCTAAATCCTGCCAACTGGCCGGGAGCACGCCCCCAACCACTGGCTGACGTACAGTCCGTGGGCAACGCGATCCAGGCGCAGGCTCTCAGCTTTTTCGCTCCTTATGCCGACACGGCACGAGACAACCGCTGGCTCGACGGCTGGCAATACGCCTCCCAAATCTCCAGTGTCACCACCGATGCCGCGGGCGCTCCCAGAACCATCCCACGGGACGAGCGGCTGAGCCTCATCCGCAACCGTGCGACCATCGCTGGACAGGATGACAGCAGCGGTCCGTCGCTATTCTCGCGGGTGAACTTCGATTCCAACCGCCATGATGACGGGCTTGCCTTCGACGCTGTGGTTGCGGCTCTGGAAGCCGACCCCGTGGTGCAGCCCCTGGTTGACGACCTGCTTCGTCATACCGGCAGGACCAACCGGCTAACTCACGAGGTCGGAATTGCCACCGAGGTTTCGACTGCATCCTCGGAATGCACCACCCGTTGGAACACGATTCGCACCCTCTGCCACGAGCTGATGCATGCCCTCGCGCACCCGGACTTCTTCGCCGCCACTACCAGTTCGCCGCGATTCCCCAGCGGAGTCACGTTTGATCAAGTCCTGGTGGAAGGCTTCGCCGAAGTTTTGGGGGTGCAGCTGTTCCTGTCTGTCCGTACCAAGGCTGCCGGCAGTGCCGGCTTGCTCACCCAACTCACTCAAGGCGTGGCCGGCAGCTGCACGCCGCCCACTACCCCGATCACGCTGGGATATCACGCCGCCGGCGCTAACGCGCAAGCTATCCTTGGCCAGGTTGGGAACGATCGCTTCCGGGCAGCTTATTTTCACGGGAGAGTGTCACTGATTGGTCTGTGATGAAACGGTGATGATATCCATGTCGACCTCATTGAATGGCGCTCTTGAGCGCGTTACTCGATTTTCGGCTGGTGGAGTGGCCGGGACTGCCACCCTGCCTCACCTCGGATATCGCGTCTACGATGGGAACTCCGGTCACCGTTGACGATGCCTACCTTGGCGCTTACCCGGCGCTGCGCGAGACCTATGCCGCGCCCACTTCAGCCGCGGGTGGATTGGTGGTCTACTCGCGCGCTCATCGCGTGATTGCGGTCGAGACCGTCGAAGCTCCTCCGCTGGAGGCGATGCTGCCGCTGGGCGATCCCGATATTCGCAAGCCGCCTGAATTTGCTCTGACCGGCTACTCAGTCCGTGAGCTGCTGTACTTCCGGCGTGGCTTGGTTTTGAGCGTGGCCGAGGCCTTGACTCCAGACGCCCAACCGCGGGTGAAGATTGCACGCTGCCGCGGAATTCCAAAATTGACAGCCGCGCACGAATATGGCGCGGAGTATTATCTGGCAATGAAGAATCGTGTGCTCTTCGAATTGGCAACGTGACTTGACCAGACTCAAGAAGTCGCGTTCCTGCTGAGAGCGCGGAGGTAATGCAATGCAGAAGGCCAGACAACGGATGCAGCCCACGACTCCGACTCATGCGGTGCGAGAGTTGCACCGCACGGCGGGCGTGGCTTCGCGGCAGTCGCTTCCCGTCGAGGGCTATGCCGGCAATCAGGCATCGCTGCGCCGCTTGTCGCGAAGCGCGCCGCACCTGCAATGCAAGCTGCAGATCGGCGCGGTCAACGATCCGCTCGAAGCTGAAGCCGATCGCGTGGCCGATCAGGTCATGCGCATGCCCGATCCGGCAATGGTCTCGTCTGCGGGACTTCCGGCCATACGCCGCAAGTGCGCCTCCTGCGAAGACGAAGAGGCCAAGACGGTCCGGGGCAAGAGCGATGGACAGGCGGCCGTGGGAGGCGAAGCACCGCCCATCGTGCATGAGGCGCTGGCCTCGCCCGGGCAACCGCTGGACCGGGCGACGCGTGGCTTTTTTGAGTCGCGCCTGGGTGCCGACCTGGGGTCGATACGTGTTCACAACGACGAGCCCGCCGGACGCTCCGCGCAAGCCGTCGGCGCACTGGCTTATACCTCCGGCCGCGACATCGTCTTCGCCCCCGGACGCTATCACCCGCAGAGTGCCGACGGCCAAAGGCTGCTGGCCCACGAACTCACGCACACCATTCAACAGGGAGCTGCCGGATCGCCCAGCTTCGTGTCGCGCACGCCGGCCACGCCCGCGCTGGCGATCAGCAACACGAGGACGCGCTGCAGCGGTCTCCAGAGTGCCCCTATACCTACAAGGAATGTGGTGGTCAGAACTGCACTCATCCGAGCGGCGGCGCGGGCTTCTGCCGCTGGTCCGGCAGTATTGCCAATGGCTGCGTCTGCATCAAGATCGAAAATACGCAGCTCGTCAAATTTGTTGAAACAGTGCTGCTCGCAGCCCTTCTGGCGATCGGTGTAGTCATTGCTTTGGAAGCGCTAGTCGCGGTTGTGGCCTGCTTTGCCAGCGGCGCGTGCGAACTTGCGGCTTTGATCGCGGCTGTCGGTCTGGCGGGCGCGTTGCTCATTGTGAAATTGCTGGATTCCGCTCCCAGCGGCGCGATGGCGTCAGCTTCACCCGACAGCGGTGGAGCTGGCACCGAGGGGGGTGGGGCCGGAGCAGACGGGGGCGCAGCCAGCTCGACCGACACCGGATCAGGCAGCACTGCGACGGCTTGAGTGCGGAAAGGATAAGGAAACTCTGATCACGTTAAGGCGAGGTCCGGCAGCGACTAGAGAGGCTGCTGAAAAAGTCGAAAAAGCAGATCCCTCTTTGGCCTGAAGGCCTCCTCGGGCTGACAAATAAAAAAGTTTGTACGGTGCACCTGAAGGTGCGTCCCTTCAAATGCTCGGGGTAACGCCATCCACCTCGTGAGGGCGAGGGGCGGGCAATTGGTTTCGCCCTGCGTGTACCCATCCCCGGGGTGCCCCTGGTCTCACGATTTTCGAGATCCGGACGAACGTGTCGATGCAATTGCACCGGCCCACGTTCAGTGACCGAACAAAGCCTCCAAGTCGCGGCGACCGTGCACGACGCGAAGAATTAACGCATCTGTATTTTCCACACAGTAGACAATTACGTACTCCCCTATTGCCACGCTGCGGATGCCCGGGCCGAAATCCTCATCGCGTGAACGTCCGATGAAAGGGAAGCTGGCAAGGGCGACGAAACGGTCTGTGATGGAATCAATGAGGCGGCTGGCGATCTCGATGCTGCTACTTTCTTTCGCGACGTAATACCAGATGTCGTCCAAGTCAGCTTCAGCCTGTGGCGCTAGCCGGTGCGCCATTAGCGGGAGGTGGCGAGCTCCGCAAGGAGGCGGGCGCGTCCCCGTTCTTTCACTTCGTTAGCAAGCTGGCGCATGGATTCCTGCGTGATAACTCGGCCTTCTCCACGACCGAGGGAAGCCCTGGCCTCATCAAGGGTAAACAGAAACTCAGTGCGTTGCCGCTCGCGTTGTTCCCACAGCGCAAGCGCCTCCTGAATGGCGTCTTGTTCTGAGTGTAACCGTCCGCTTTCGATCGCACGACGGGCAAAAGCCTTTTGGTCGGGAGTAAGTTGCACATCCATGGCCTCAGAATACGGAAAAGCTGGCCGCGAGGCAACGGCTAAGCGAGTTGTTCGGTTCAAGGAATGGCATGAGCACGTTAGCTTCCTGACTTCCAAACAACTCTTCTTTTTTGGCGACGATCAACCACCCGCGGCTGCCCACTACCAGCACCTGCCCGGCGCCACGCCCTGTGCACCCTGGCGCCTGATGAGCCGCGCAATTTTTCGGTTATGATTGTTACACGGAGAGGTGGCCGAGTGGTTGATGGCACCGGTCT
The DNA here is from genome assembly GCA_963809135.1 of uncultured Actinomycetes bacterium. Lineage (GTDB taxonomy): Bacteria > Actinomycetota > Actinomycetes > Acidothermales > Acidothermaceae > PALSA-607. The sequence goes on along the minus strand of CAWEIG010000006.1, from coordinate 389,299 downwards.
TGAAAACCGGCGAACCGAAAGGTTTCGTGAGTTCGAATCTCACCCTCTCCGCCATTGACGTCTGCCTGTTCCCGCCGCCCATCCGCGATACGATTGACGATCGGCATGGAACGCTCCCGCAAAAAGCGAATCTACCTCCCCGCCCCGCGCCGCCGCAAGGTCATTCGCGCGCCGCGACAGCGTTGGGGGGAGGCGCCACTGCGGCCGCGCTTGCAGGCGGGATCAATCGCCCGCATTCTGGCCCCAAGGCTGCCGCGCGGAATCCCGCCCGCGGCGATCGGGAGGAAGTGGAATGGGGGCGAAAGCAATCCTGTCGGCGGGCGTGGCGACGTTCATGGCGCTCGCCGCGCCGGCTTTAGCCGACGATTTTTACGCCGGAAAGACGATCACCATGTCGACGCATGGCGGCGTCGGCGGCGAATATGACGGCTATCTGCGCCTGCTGCAGCGGTTCATTGGCAAATACATCCCCGGCCAGCCGAACATCCAGGTGGTCAACCAGGTCGGCGCGGGGGGCCTGCTGGCGATCAATCACGCGGCGAAGATCGCCCCGCAGGACGGCACCTGGGTCGTCATGGCCGCCAACGGGCTTCTGCTTTTCCAGGCCGTCGGCATGCCGGGCCTGCAGACATCGCTCGGCGATTTCAAATGGATCGGCAATTTCAGCGCCTCGAACAGCATCACGGTGGTGTGGAAGACCAGCGGCATCCGCACCATCGAGGACGCCCGCAAGAAAGAAGTCATCATCGGATCGAGCGGCGCGGGCTCGATCTCGGCGCTCCTGCCACAGGCGCATAACGCGCTGGCCGGCACGAAATTCAAGGTCCTGCTCGGCTACGAAGGCTCGGCGAAAATGAATCTCGCGATCCGTTCCGGCGAGCTCGAGGGACGCTCCGGCAGCACTTGGCCGGCCTTCCAGACCGATTTCCCGGAATGGAAGGACGGCATGCTGATTTCCCTGAGCCAGGCGGGCGAAGTGCGCGATCCGCGCCTGCCCAACGTGCCGCTGTTCACGGAAATTGTCGGCGCCGACAAGGAAAAGCTCGCAGCGGCGCGCCTCGTTGTCGCTTTCGCTGACGCAAAACCGCTCCATCGCCGCCCCGCCCGGCGTGCCGGATGACCGCGTGCAGATGCTACGAACGGCCTTCGCAAAAACGATGCAGGACCCGGAATTCGTCGCCGGCGCGAAGCTCGCCGGCCTCGACATCACCTGGACGACGGGCGAGGCCGTGCAGAAAACCGTGCGCGAAGTGTTGAGCCAGCCCAAGGACGTGGTGGACACGACGAAGGCAGCGCTGAACCCGAAATAGGCGTCTGCCCACGCATTTCGCTCGGGGACGGGCGCGCCGCGCCCTTCCCCGCGATGGCTTTGCGGCTAGGACTTGGCCATTAACCCACTTATTGGCGGGGGCCAATGTCCGAAGCTGTCCATGAAGCCGCCCACGACGCCCAGCATCACGCGGCGCATGAGGGAACCGGCAACGCCAAATTCGTCGGCCTGCTGATCGCCGTGCTGGCGCTCTTCCTCGCCGTCTCGGAAATGCTCGGCAAATCGGCGCAGACGGAAGGTCTGGCGCTGAACATCCACGCGAGCGACACTTGGAATTTCTTCCAGGCCAAGACCATTCGCCAGACCGTGCTGCGCACGGCGCTGGAAAACGCGCGCATCGGACAGCCCGCCGACAAGGCCGCTTCCGACAAACAGACGGCCGCCTGGCAGGCGACGATCGATCGTTGGGAAAGCGAGCCGAGCACCAATGAAGGCCGCAAGGAGCTGACGGTGCGCGCGCAGGCGCTCGAACACGAGCGCGACGAACAGCTCGGCCGCTATCACGCCTACGAGATCGCCTCGCTGATCCTGCAGCTCGGCATCGTGCTCGCCTCCGTGGCGCTGCTCTCCAGTGTGATGGCATTCGCGATGGGCTCGGCGGCGCTTGGCGCGATCGGCCTCGTGCTCCTCGGCGGCACGTTCTTCAACGTCCATGCGATCATGGCGCTGCTGCATTGACGCAATAAAAAAGGCCCGCCGAGGCGGGCCTTTTTCTTCACTGTTGCGAGTGCGCTCAGCCCTTCAAGCGCGTGTTGCACTGGCTGTAGTAGCCGCCGCCCTTCTCAATCCATTTCAGGCCGCCGTTGCCGTTGCTCGTCTTGTTGGCGTTGTACTGGTCGAGGCAGGTTTTCTGGCGCTGCTTGCCGGCCAATTCCTTGCTGTATTTCGGATCGATCGCCGTCGGGAACACCGCGTTCGTCGCCGGCATGACGGCAGGCGCGCCTTTCGGCGCGGCTGCGGCTGCCGGCGTCGGCTTCAAGGGATTGGCGGGCGCGGCGGCAGGCGTTGCGGCCGGCGCGGGCGTCGTCGCGGCGGCGGGCTGCGCCTTCAGTTCGGCCTGGCAGGCCGAGCGGAATTGATTCCATGTCTGGCCGTTCAGCGTATTGGCGGTCTTGGCGGCCTGGTATTTCGCCGAACATTGCTGGATCGCGGTCTGCGCCTGCGAGGGCGCAACGCCGAACGCCCGAAGGCGGCGAGTACGGCCGCTCCAAAAGCGGCCTGCGATAGACGTGACATCATTCCCTACTCCCTTTCATGGCTCGAAAGCGCCTGGCGCCTCCGCTCGATCGTCGCGCAACGCGCAACGCGCCCTGGGCGGTCGCCATCAAGGCGCCACAAGTTGCTACGGTCAAGATGAACCGCGTTTGAATCGCCAAAGAGCCCGCGACAAAAAAAACGCCGGGCTCACGCCCGGCGCCAGTTTGCGTCTGCCCGCAGGGGACTAGCGGGAGACAATCTGCGGCGCGGCCGTCGGCTCGCCGATATCGACCCAGACATTCTGATCGGTCTGCGACTGGCGCTTGACGTAAGCGTAACGGGTGTCGTTCCAGGGCTTCACTTCGTCGTGCAGGTTGTCGAGCACGAACTCGCCCTGATTGGTCTTCACCGTCAGAGCGCGTGGCCTTCGCCCATGCTAGTCCTTGACGACCGTCACGAGCAGCGCCTCGACGCGGAAAACCCTGGTCGATCAGCAACCGCCGCTTGTAAAGGACATAGTCCTCGCAATCGCCGTAACCGTCCGTCGGATAATCCCAGCGATCGACCGCGCCCCAATGATCCTCGTCCGACATAGGCCGCACGTTGGCGTTCACCCAGGCGTTGACCTTCTCGATGATCTTCTGCGTCTTCGGGTCCAGTTGATGTCGACCGCCTGAAGGCGACGGCCGTCGCACTCGCCCTGGTAGCGATTGCAGAAATCGACCCAGCCATAGGGAACGAGCGTCTGGCCGCCGACCAGCAATACATGCAACGGAAACCAGTAGACGCCATCGTCGACCAGGTGTCCTCGTCAGAGATGTTCGGCCAGGTCCGGGAGAGCCCGCAGACCGAGCAGACCCCGTTCCATCCGCGCAGCCCCTACGGGGTGGCGAAGGCCTACGGGCACTTCCTGACCCAGAACTACCGGGAGTCCTACGGCATGTTCGCGGTGTCCGGGGATCTTCAATGACCAGTCGCCCCGGCGGGGCGCGGAGTTCGTCAGCCGTAAAGTGTCCCTCGGCGTGGCCAGGATCAGGCTGGGGCACGAACGGCAGCTGCGGCTCGGCACCTTGTGGTCGCACCGGGACTGGGGGTTCGCCGGGGACTACGTCCGGGCGATGCACCGATGCTGGGCCAGGACGAGCCCGAGGACTACGTGATCGGCACCGGAATCACGCACAGCGTCGAGGAGCTGGTCGAGCAGGCCTTCGCCTGGTGGCCGGGCTGGACTGGCGGGACCACGTCACGGTGGACGCGGCGTTCGTCCGCCCGGCCGAGGTGGACCAGCTGTGCGCGGACCCGGCCAAGGCCGCGGGGCGGCTCGGCTGGTCACCCCAGGTCGGCTTCGACGAGCTGATCACGATGATGGTGGAGGCGGACCTGAAGCTGCTGGTTCCGGGCCCGGCGGCCATGAGGACGACTCCTTCGGGCCGGACGCCTGGTAGCAGGGTTAGGACACGCCAGCGCCGACCGCGTCGCCGATCAGGAACGTGATCCCGGCCGCGGCGGCGCCCAGGATGAGCTGGCGCAGCGCGCCACGCAGGAACGGCCGGTCGGTGAGCCGGGCCACCAGGCCCCCGCCGACGAACGCGGCCACCGCAGCCAGGCCCAGGGCTACCGCGAGGTTGTCCATCCCGAGCAGGTAGGGCAGCAGCGGGATCAGCGCGCCGACTGCGAACGTGACCAGCGAGGCGCCCTGGCCGCCGTGTACGGCGAGGACAATTGTCGCGGTCCATGCCCAGTTCCTCGCGATCGTGCATGCCGAAGCGCGCGCCGGGGTTCGGCGTAGATGCCGCGACCTGGTCGGCCAGGTCGGCGTCACTCCCTGCTCGGCGGGAAGCTGGCCGCCAGTTCCATCTGTTCCGACGCGGCGTTGTGCTTCAGTTCGTGCGCTTCCTTGCGGACCTCGGCCTCGATGAGCTCGTTGCGAGGAAACCGAGACGTATTCGCCGGTGGCCATCGAGAACGCGCCCGCGGCCAGGCCGGCCACTGCCGCGTGGCCCCCGGAGAAGATCGCGGTCTTCCAGCGGTGGCACGACAACGGCATGCCCAGCTAACGTCGCCCGCGTTCGCTCTCAGGATGGTAGGGCGGCGGTCGATTGGGTGCTGTGAAGGAGCGTGCACTGGCGACCCGACTGCAGGGGCCGGTGGTGCTTGTCCTGGACCATCTCAACGTCTATCAGACTTCGCTTCTCGAAGGCGTACGCAACGTCCTAGTCGCGGCCGGCGTCCCGCTCGTCGTCTACGCCAACGACTCGTTCGCCATCGAGCTGCGACCCGTGGCGAAATGCCTGCTGCGCTGCGCCGGAGTGCGCGGCGTGATCACCACGCTGTTGACCGACCCTGCGTCGCAAGCCGATCTCGTCACTACGCTGGCCGCCGTCGGTCTCCCTTCGGTCGGGATTGGCGCGGTGGCGGCGAACGGATGGTCGGTTGGCGCCGATAACGCGTCCGGCATGCGCGCCCTCATGGCCCACCTGCTCGACGACGCCGGGGCCAAACGCATCGCGATCCTGCGCGGGCTCGAACACCATGCTGATGCGCGCGAACGCTTGGAGGTCGTGTGCACCGAACTGGCGGCACGCGGCCTCGATCCCGAGTTCATGCTCGAAGGTGGCTTCGAGCGCGAGGTCTCCTACGCCTCGATTAAGCGGCTCCTCAAGACCGGCGCAGTCCCGGACGCCATCGTGGCGATGAACGACCGCTCCGCTGTCGGGGCCATGGATGCCCTCGACGACGTTGGCCTGCGGGTGCCAGAGGACGTCATGGTCACCGGGTTCGACGACGATGTCATCGCGCAGGAATGCACGCCGACTTTGACGACGGTGAGCCAGAATCTCATTGCGCAAGGGGAGTTAGCGGCGAACCTATTGCTGTCACAAATTGGCGGAGCGCCGCCCGTGGGACACGTCACCCTCGCGAGCACGCTGGTCGTTCGAGGCTCGACCCGTGCGGCAGAACTCGACGACGGTACCGCGAACGCAACGATTCTGGCGATGCAGTCGAGTGCACCGGCCTCGATCGACAATGTGCTCAGCCTCAATCGCGCCTTCATGGCATGCAAGAGCCTCGATGAACTGCTCGGCGTGCTGGCAGCGAGCACCGTGCGATTGCGACTTCGCCGATGCTTCATCGTGCTGAACGAATCGGCGGGCCCCGGACCGGATGTACGCGGAGTCTTGGTCTTGAACCACACCGACCGCGGTACGTATGTCACGCCGGAGGCCGAACCATTTCGCCTTGCCGATCTCCTGCCTGCCCATCTGCGCGACGAAATCTCGCACGGATCACTCACCCTTCGACCTCTGTCGGTCGAGACACGCGATCTTGGCTACGTGTTGTTCGACGAGGTCGTACCCGGCAGATTCGTTGGCGACCTGCTGCGCACCGATTTGAGCCGTGCGATCGACTCGCTGCACGACAACGACCGCCAAAGCGTGCACGTGCTCTAGCAGTTCAAGCCTGGCGCTACGAGTTGGTCTGCAGCGGCGTAGGCATCGAGGCGGCCTGCAGCGACATCGGTCGCCAACGCGTCAAGCCGCGCATCGTCGGGGCGCAGTCCGATCCGTGCCGACAGCATCGCGAGCGCGATCGACCTGATTTCCCATGCAGCACGGCGAACTCGGCGACGCGAGCCTTCTCCTGACGACGTGAGCCACGCCCGGTGTTTGTCGATCGCCTCGACGAGCTCGTCGATCCCACCGGGCGCGGTAGCAGTCGCGCGCACCACGATCGGCCGCCACTCACCTGGTTCTCGCTCGGCCCCGGCCGCGATCATGTTCCGCAGTTCGCGCACCGCGTCGTCCGCCCCCTCTCTGTCGCATTTGTTGACGACGAGCAGGTCGGCGACCTCGAGCAAGCCGGCTTTCGCAGCCTGGATGCCGTCGCCCATGCCGGGCGCGAGCAGCACGACGGTCGTGTCGGCGGTCGCGGCGATGTCGACCTCGGCCTGACCGACTCCGACGGTCTCGACCAGCACGACGTCGAAACCGGTCGCCTCGAGCACCCGCACCGCCTGCGGTGTCGCCGCCGCCATGCCACCGAGTTGCCCGCGCGATGCCATCGACCTGATGAAGACGTCGGCGTCGGTCGCGTGCGTCTGCATGCGAACCCGATCGCCCAGCAGCGCTCCGCCGGTGAAGGGCGACGTCGGATCGACCGCGAGCACACCAACTCGTTGCTCGCGTTCACGCCACAGCGCAATCAGGGCGGACGTCGTGGTGGACTTCCCTACGCCAGGCGCCCCAGTGAGCCCGATGACGTAGGGCGTTTGAACGCCGGCCCCGAGAAGTGCCGACATCAACGCGGGCAGGGCGGGGTCGTCGTCTTCCACCATCGAGATGAGCTTGCCGAGCGCACGTGCGTCGTGAGCGCGGGCCGCCTTCACGAGTGAGTCGATGTCGGGCGCTGCGCTCATCTGGGTCAGGCGTTCGTGACGCGCAGCACCAGAGCGTCGCCCTGGCCGCCGCCGCCGCACAGGCCGGCCACCCCGGTACCGCCGCCGCGTCGACGCAGTTCGTGAATAAGGTGCAGCGCGATGCGTGCGCCCGACATCCCGACCGGGTGACCCAGCGCGATGGCGCCACCGTTGACGTTCACCACGTCGGCGTCGATGCCGAGTTCGCGCATCGACTGGATCGCGACCGCAGCGAACGCCTCGTTGATCTCGAACAGGTCGATGTCGCCGACTGTCAGCTTCTCGCGCTCGAGCGCGCGCGCGATCGCTCGTGAAGGCTGTGAATGCAGGGAATTATCTGGCCCTGCGACCACCCCGTGCGCGCCGATCTCGGCGAGGATCGGCCACCCGCGGCGTCCGGCATTCTCTCGCGATGTGACGATCACCGCGCACGCGCCGTCGGAGATCTGCGACGAACTCCCCGCAGTGATCGTGCCGTCTGGCGTGAACGCGGGCCGCAACCTCGCGAGCGACTCGGTGGTGGTGTCGTCGCGAATGCCTTCGTCTTCAGCAATCATGAGCGGCTCACCGCGACGTTGCGGCACCGGCACGGCGACGATCTCGTCGTCGAACAGCCCGTTCTTGCGGGCGAGCGCAGCACGTTGATGCGAGCGGGCGGCGAACTCGTCTTGCTCCTGGCGGGTGATGTTGCAGGTGCGTGTTGTAGCGCTCGGTCGACTCGCCCATCGCGACGTGGTCGAACGCGTCGGTCAGCCCGTCGTGAGCCATCGCGTCGAGCATCTCGACCGCGCCGAACTTGAAGCCCTGACGCGATTTCGGCAGCAGGTGCGGCGCACTCGTCATCGACTCCATGCCGCCGGCGACGATGGTCTCGAACTCCCCCGCCCGAATGAGCTGGTCGGCCAGCGCGATGGCGTCGAGCCCCGACAGGCACACCTTGTTGACCGTGAGGGCCGGGACGCTCATCGGGACGCCGGCGGCAACCGCCGCCTGTCGGGCCGGGATCTGCCCCGTACCGGCGAGCAGCACCTGGCCCATGATCACGTAGTCGACGTCGCTGCCCGACGCGCCGGCTCGATCGAGCGCCGCCCGGATCGCGACACCCCCAAGCTGCGCCGCCGACAGGTCGGTGAACGCGCCGAGGAGCTTGCCGATCGGCGTCCGCGCACCCGCCACGATCACGCAACCACTACCAAGCGCCATTCGACGACCTCCCTGTTCTAACGTGGTTTCAGGTTAATCGCTTTCGGACCGATCAAGAAGGGACGCCGCGGCCGTGCTGCTCTCGCGTATCGACCACGTCGGCATCGCCGTCCCCGATCTCGAAGAGGCAGTCGAACGTTACCGCGCCGCGTTCGGGCTCGACGTCGTCGTGCTCGAGTCGAACCCCGCCCAGGGCGTGCGGGAGGCGATGCTGCGCCTCGGGGATTCCGACTCCTATGTGCAGCTGCTCGAGCCGCTCGGACCCGACACGCCGGTGGGCAAGTTTCTGGCCCGCCGCGGCGAGGGGCTGCATCACATCGGGTACGCGGTCGACGACGTCCGGCTGGCAATGGAAACTCTTGCGGCACAGGGCGTTCGGGTTCTCGATGAGCAACCGCGGCACGGATCGCTCGGCGCCTCGATCGCGTTCGTACACCCGAAAGACCTGTCAGGAGTGCTGACAGAACTCGTCCAGGCCGCGCTGGGCTGAGATGATCCGACCATGACGCCCACCCTGCTCACGCTCATCTCGGCGAATACGCATTCGGCCGCGCACGTGCTTGCGGCGCTGCCCAAGCCGAAGGCCAAGGTGACGGTGCCGGTCATCGTGATCCTCGCGGTGCTGGTCTTCATCGGGATCACCCGCAAGCTCCTCAAGCTGGCCGTCATCGCCGGGATCATCTGCGTCATCTTCCTGATCTACCAATCAGGCGCGTTCAGCAAGTAGCGGCCGCTGGAGCGGCGGCTAGCGCGTGCGATTGCTGTCCTCACGGGGTAGTAATTGCACGCGCTGTATCCGAGTCACGCTCGCGCGGCCCTGGCGGGCTCCTACCATGGACCCATGACCGAAGAATTCGCGACGACGAACTACGACGCCGACGTCTCCCCCGCGCTCACCGCCTTCATGCGCGACGGCTGGGCGCCCGACCCGGCACCGGCGACCGAACCGGCCGAGGTCGCGCCCTACGCCGCGAAGCGCCGCGGTGCGCTGTCGGCAACTTTCCCTGGCCAGGTGATCGTCGTCGCGGCCGGCTCGCCGCGCGTTCGCAACAACGACGTGCCGTACCCGTTCCGGGCGAACAGCGACTTCGTGTGGCTCACGGGCGCGGGCATGGCCGACGCCGTGCTCGTCATGACGCCCGACGCCGAGGCGCCCAGCAGTCACAACTCGACGCTGTTCATGCGCGCATCTGCGTCGCGGCACGAGAGCGCGCAGTTCTATCGCGATCGAAACTACGGCGAGCTCTGGACCGGCCGGCGTCCTGGCATTGCCGAAACGCAGGCGACCTTGGGCCTGGTGACGCGTCCACTGGCCGAACTCGACGGCGTCCTGAAGGCGTTGGCAGGTGCGCCCGTTGCCGACGAGGCACTCGTCGCGACTGCACTTTCCGATCTGCGCCTGGTGAAGGACGATTGGGAGATCGCGCAGCTCTCCGATGCCGTCGCTGCGAGCGTGCGCGGCTTCGAGGACGTCGTGCGCGAACTCGACGCAGCGCGCGCGACGAGCGAGCGCTGGATCGAAGGCACGTTCTGGCGTCGAGCGCGCGTCGAGGGCAACGACGTCGGCTACAGCAGCATCGCCGCAGCGGGCGAGCATGCGTGCGTGCTGCACTGGACGAGCAACGACGGACCCGTACGCGATGGCGACCTTCTGCTGCTCGACGCCGGCGTCGAGAACGCCGCGCTGTACACCGCTGACGTCACCCGAACCATCCCGATCAACGGCCGCTTCAGCGAGCCGCAACGCCGCGTCTACCAACTCGTGTATGAGGCGCAGAGCGCCGCGATGGCAGCGGTGAAACCAGGCGCCGCGTTTCGTGACTACTTCCGCGCGGCGCAGCAAGTGCTCGCGAATGGGCTTGTCGAGTGGGGAATCCTCCCGCCAGTGCCAAGAGATCTTGACGGCCCGGACGGCGATTTGCACCGTCGCTACACACTGCACGGTACAGGACACATGCTCGGCCTCGACGTGCACGATTGCGCGCAGGCGCGCAGCGAGAACTACCACGAGGGCGTGCTGCTGCCGGGCTACGTTCTCACCGTCGAACCGGGTCTGTACTTCCAGTCGGATGATCTGACCGTTCCCGAAGACCTGCGCGGCATCGGCGTCCGCATTGAAGACGACGTCGTTGTCACCCACGACGGCTGCCGCAATCTGACCGAGGCATTGCCGCGCGACCCCGATGCTGTCGAGGCGTGGATGACACAGGTGCTCGCGCGTTAGCGCGGTCACCCGTTTGGCGTAACGACAATGTCCCGCTTTGTACGTTGGTAGGCAGAAACCCTTGTGCAATCTAGGAATTCCCCCTTTGGCTTCGCGAATCGAAGCTAAAATCGCAGCGCCACCGCGAGTACGAGCTTCGGCGGTCGCGACTGGGGTGGGGACAATGTCGCAGCACAAGATGGGTGCACGACGCCCAGCACATCGGCGGGTAGTCACGTCGCACCGTGCGGGCCCGTCGCAGCGCTCCGTGAGACCGAGTCACTCACGACCGGCGCGGGGTCACAGCACTGCGCTGCATCCGCGATCAGCACGCCCTGTTGCAATCAGTCTCGCGTCGCTGCCTCCGGTGCGGCTCGATCTACACGCTCGTGTGCAGGGTTGGGACACACCGATGTGTGTCGTGTCCGTGCCAACGGTAAGCCCACGGCTTCACAGACATTGCCCGAACAGATTCGACTCACTCCCGAGTCTGCCCGTCGGCACCAAGAATCGCGCGACGCGGGCGTCTCGCGTTGTTCGTATTCGTCGTCATCGCAAGTCTGTGGTGGGCGTCGTCGGCCGCTGCGAGTCAAGGCGGGTACGGTCCGGGCGTCACAGGCCCGACCGGTCCGGCGAACGCGCCCGGCGGCTACAGCAACATCGTGGCGACGCACACCTTCGCGACGAGCTGGCGGAGGTCTCGACGCGAATGTGGCCGGAGGGCACGCGCACCTGACCGTGCCGCGCAACGCGTTTGGCCGCACCGCGCAGATCGAGATCACCACGCCAGCGTTGACGGGCATCCAGCCGGTGCTTCAGCAACTCGGCTTCGGCGGCTTCTCCGCGATCGGCGGAATCGGCGTCAAGGTCGTACAACACCAACGGCAAGCCGCTCACCGGTAACTTCGCGCACCCGCTGACGCTGACGATTACCGGACCTTCGATTGGCGCCGGCGACCGGCTCGTCAAGTTCACCAGCCCGTCGAGCGCGACGTTGGAAGAAGCGGTGTTCGCGCCTGGCAGTGTCACGGTCACGTTGTTGGCCGACCCCGACTTCGCGATCCTCGCGCCTACTCCCCGTTGCCGCATCGGTCAGCGCGGCACCGAGCGCGAGTGCAAGCGCTGCACCGAGCAGCAGTGCTCCTCCCACGATCGTCCAGGGCGAGCAGTTCACCAAGCCTTCGACGAGCTCAGGCGTTGGCGGGAGAGTCGCGATCGCCTTCCTCGCGTTGTTCTTGGTGGGAGTCGTCTTCCTAGCGGTCCGTCGACGCCGCGTAGGTGCCCTCGCGGTCCCAGTACGGCTCGGTCGCTGCGCCGAGCCGATCTGCCGAGCCGCGGCACTCGACTCGCTCGGGTGCTAAGTCATCTGCGCGGAAGCACTCCCTGCATACACTCGAGCCGAAGCACGCTCGACGGTGACCATCCTCGGGATGCAGACGCCGTCCCGACATGCCGGGGCAGCCCCGCAAGCCGACGCGCAGCCAAGCGCCGCCCACTCCGACCACCGGAACCCGGGTCGCCGGTCGCGCAGAATCGGATGGTCACTAGTCAGCCTGCTGACCGGGCTCACCGGGTTGCAGGCGTGGGCCGGATCGATCCTCGTCCCCGGCGCGAATCTCGTCAGCGTCGCGCTGATCCTGATCAGCCTTGTGGGGCGTCTGGCGGGCGTGGGCCGGCCCGAACGGGCTCGAGGTTTCTGGTCAAGCGATTGTCCTCGTGGCGCTCGTCGTCGGGATCGGCTTCTACGCCGCCGCGGTGTGGATGACTCAACCCGGCTACGGGACCGACGGCGCCGCGTTCGATCAGTACTCAGCGAGCCTCGTATTGCACGGCCTCAATCCCTACACGCATTCGATGGCGCCGAGCCTCGCGCAATTCCATGTTCCGCAGATCTTTCACACCTACCGTCTGAACGGCACCGCGGTCGACACGTTGTCGTACCCGGCAGGCTCGTTCCTCTTCTACCTGCCGGCTTTGGCGCTTGGTTTCCATACGCAGGCCGCGAACGTCATCGACCTCGCGTTCTGGGCGTTCTCCGGCCTGTTGATCTGGCGCATGTTGCCGGCGCGATTGTCGTGGGTGTCGGGACTCATCGTCAGTGCCGCCGTGTACCTGTCCTTCATGATCGGCGGCTTGACCGACGCGCTCTTCGTACCGTTCGTGTTGCTGGCCGTCTATCGCTGGGATCGCTACGGCGTCCGGCTCGAACATTCGGTTGCCCGGTGGATCGGACCCATCGCTCTTGGTATTGCGGCGAGCGTCAAGCAGACGCCGTGGTTCCTCGCGCCGTTTCTGTTGGTCGGGCTGTGGCTGGAGAATCGCGACACGGGCCGCGACGGCGCACGGGTCGTGTGGCGCTATGCCGCAACGGCCGCCGGCACATTCGTGCTCATCAACGCACCGTTCATCGCAGCCGATCCGACGGCGTGGGTGCGAGGGACATTTCTGCCGCTGTTCCAATCGACAATTCCTGACGGGCAAGGGCTTGTCGACCTGACGATCTTCAATCACTTCGGCGGCGGCCGGCTGGAGTTCTACACCTTCGCGGGCATCGCCGTGCTTCGTGTTGGCGGTGTTCTTCTACCGGTGCAGATACGCGGTCATGAAGCGCGCGTGGGTTCCGTTGGTAGGGGCGTCGTTCTTCTTGCCCACAAGGTCGTTCGGTTCTTACCTGTTCATGCTGGTACCTGCAGCCATCATCGCCGGCCTTACCGTTGGCCCGGTGCCGATCACCTGGCGGCCGATACCGCGCCGCTGGCTCGAGCCAGCTTTACTGGCTGGCGCTGGACTGACCGTAGGCCTTGCGTTGATCGCTGTGCTGTCGCCGTCCCCGCTGTCTATTCGGGTCGTCGACACCCAATCGACCGGCCAGCTCGGCACCATCGACCAGGCGACAGTGCAGGTCGTCAACCGCACCGGACACACCCAGCATCCGCATTTCACCGTCGAGACGCAGCAACACGCGACCACGTTCTGGAACCCGGTCGATGCGTCGGGTCAGCCGGTTACACCGACGATCGCTCCGCACAGTCAAGCGACGTTCATCTTGCGCGCTCCGAACACCGGATCGATGCCCGCAGTCGCCGCACCGATGTTCATCGCGGCCTTCACCGGCAGCCCGGCGGCGATGTCGACGAGCAAGTCCTACCTCGTGTCACGGGTCTCGACAGAGATCATTCCGGACGCCGTCAACTCGTCGATTCCCGTAGGCCAGCCCGTCTCGTTGGCCGTGCAACTGCAAGACCAGTATGGGAATCCGGTGCACAAGGCTGGCGTCACCGTGCTGCTCGGTCAGGTCGTGTACGCCTACGGTGGGCTCCTCGCCGGTGAGTCGAGCATCAACGGGCAGGGCGAAGGATCGAGCCCGGTGCCGGCGAACACCGACGCGAACGGCATCGCGCACTTCACGATCGTCGGCGACGAGGTGCAACCGCAGCCGGTCTTCTACGAGGCGTGGATCGCCGACAGCAGCACCGTTCCGCACGGCTACTCCAACCAGGTGTCGATCCAGTTCAGAGCGCGCTGAGTTTCACCGATCAGCGCTCGGGAACGTCTGTACGACGTGATCGGTCTGACAACCTTCCGCGCGCAGGTTGCGTCTGGGTCGGTGACAACTCGAGCGTCGGGAGACCGCTGTGCGTCGTGTTCTTGCCCTGGCGGCTGCCGTGGCGCTGCTCGCCGGCGTCTCGACGCTCGCCTCGGTCGCCGCGGCCGCGCAAGCCGCACCAACGTGGAGCACGCTTAACCCGGCGCAGGTGCCGCCCGGTGACGGCGTCAATTCCTCAATGGCCTACGACGCCGCGACCGGGCAGGTGATGATGTTCGGCCCGTCCGTCGACGAAGGCAACTGCCTGCCGAACGTCACCTGGACATGGGACGGCGCGAACTGGTCGGGCCATCAACTGCCCACCGCGCCTGCACAGCGCGACCTGGCCACGATGGCGTACGACGGGGCTACGAAGCAGCTCATCCTGTTCGGCGGCTTCGGCTACGACCCGGGTTGTCACACGATTGCTAGCGAGCTCCTCCGCGATACCTGGGCGTGGAACGGTTCGATCTGGGTTGCAGGAGCATCCGGCGACCGTGCCTGCCTACGGCGGGTGTGCCGCCTACGACGCCGCCACGAAGCAGTTCATCATGGCCAGTGGCGGTTCTGCCGATCTCTCGCCAGCTCCCCCCTTCCAGACCTGGAGCTGGACCGGCACCACGTGGGCCCTGTTGGCGCCGGCTACGACGCCCCCGAACGGCGAGTGTTCGATGACGTACGACGCGGTACGCAACGTCATTGTGATGATCCTCGATGACGACGCCGACGTGCAGGAAACCTGGACGTGGGACGGCGCGACGTGGACCCGTCAGGCCGACCTACCTTCGCCGGAGCTCCCATCGAGCGGAACGATTCCGCCGATCACGTTTGACGCCGACACCGGCACTGACCTGGTGTACGTCGGTCAATCGGTTCCCTGCGTTGGTCATCCGCCCAGTCACTTCGACATCACTTGCACTGATACGGATCAATCGTGGTCATGGGACGGCTCCGGCTGGACCGAGACCGCAGGCCCAACCGGTCCCAGTACTGAAACGAACTTCGCGATCTCGTACGACGGGGCAACTCATCAAGTGGTGATGTTCGGCGATTACGCGGCGCCGACAGCTCCGAATAACGTCACGTGGGTCTATTCATCGCCGGGTCCATCAACCGCGACGCCGACCCGCGTCTCCGGTGCTGATCGACAAGTCGACTGCGGTCGCAGTGTCGACAGTCCGCATTTCCCACCGCTGGCTCTGCGTCGGCAGTCGTGCTGGCGCGCGCCGACGACTTCGCCGATGCTCTTGCGGGCGGCCCGTTGGCGGCCGCGAAACACGCGCCGCTGCTGCTCACGTCGTCCGGCTCTCTTGATGCGGTGACGAGCGCCGAGATCCAGCGGGTGTTGCCCAAGGGCGGAACCGTCTACCTCCTTGGAGGTACCTCCGCGATATCGGACGCCGTCGCAACCGCGATCACGGCCCTGGGCGACGTGCCACAACGCATCGCAGGCACCGACAGATACGGCACCGCGGTCGCGATCGCCGGTGCGATGGGCAACCCGACGACAGTGTTCGAGGCGAGCGGGGTGAACTTCCCCGACGCGCTCTCAGCGGTACCAGCGGCGGTCGCGAATCATGGCGCGATCCTGCTCACCGACGGCACCGCCCCGGCGTCCGTCACGACCGCCTACCTGACCGCACACGCGACAACCCGCTACGCGATCGGCGGGCCCGCTGCGTACGCAGACCCGTCCGCGATCGGCATCGCCGGCGCCGACCGGTACGCGACATCCGACGCAGTCGCGCTCGCATTTTTCCCTGACACCACAGGCGTTTCGGTCGCCTCAGCAGCGAGCTTCCCCGACGCGCTCGCCGCCGGCCCCATCGCCGGGCTGGCGCAAAACCCCGTGCTGCTGGTGCCACCCATCCGGTGCGCTACCCGAACCCGTCACCAGCTACCTGACCACCCACGCCAGCACCATCACGTCAGTGAAAGCATTCGGCGGCACCAGCGCGATCACGGACGCCGTCCTCACCGAGTTGGCAGCGACCCTCAAGGGCTAGCGCAGTTCGCGCGATGACCGGCGCGACCGCGAGTTCCAGCATGGCGTGTGCCAGTGCCGGCGCATGTCGACCGCAAGACTCGGCCACACCACGACATGCGGCGTCGTGGGTCGGATCTCCTGATTGCAGCCGGGGCAGCGGTACGTCTTGGTCGACGACGACACCGGTCAACCGGCGGACGATCCATTCCTCGCCGCGCGCGTCGACCTCGACGAACTGAAATCCGCCGGTGAGTCCGGTGTCGCCGTCCTCGTCGGCAGCGACCGCAGACGCCGATCTGCGGGTGGGTCGAGTGCGCCGCGGGCTCATACAAACCAGGGTATCCGCGGCGCGGCGATGCGGTCGGGACCTCTAGCTCGAGGTCGGGCTGGGCGAACCGGTGGGTGAACCGCTTGGCGATTCGCTCGACACCGGCACCTCACTCGACGGCGGTTGCGACGACGGCAGCGGCACCACCTTCACGGAGCGGGGGAACGGAGTCTGCGTGGTCGCGCCATCGGGAGCGGTGTACTGCCACCGAATGTCGAACACGATCGCGGTTGCCGGCCCGGACGCCGCAACTGCGACCCAGAACTGCACGCTGTGTCCGGGCTCCAAGGTCGCGACCGCGCACCGCAGGCCCGGAGCCGCCGCGACGCAGCCACTCGAGTGGCCGTCCGAGACGGTTCCGGTCGCCTGGGTGCCGTTCTCGGCGTAGGCGTTGACGAGGGTGAACGCACCTCCGTGGGTCGCGACGGCGCCCTTGTTGGTCACGGTCATGACAGCTCGTGCGGGCGCGCCGACAGTGACCGATGTCGGCACCGTCACCGTCACGACCAAGCCTTTCGAGCTTGTCCCGTGAGTGGTCGCCGACGGTGCCGGCGTAGCACTCGCAATCGACGAGGCGGACGCCGGAAGCGAGGCCGCGGGGCTGCTCGGCGCCACGCCCGGGCTTGATGTCAGCGGGCACAGGGCCAACGGTTTGGTCGGACGCCGTGGTGTGCCACGAGTGGACCCCGACCGCGACCGCCACCACCAAAGCGGCCGCGGCCAGGGTGCTCGTGGTCGCCCGCACCTGCCGACGATGGCGCACGCCGGCGACGACAGCCTCGAGCCGGTCGACCCGTGGCGCAGGTGCCGCACCCGCGAGACGGCGCAGTGCGTCGGACACCAGGGGATCGCGGTCGTCGCTCATGTGCCCTCCGTCCCAGTGGCAAGAGCCGACTCCGGTCTGATCTGCCGGCTCAGCGAGTGCCGCACGCAGTCGGGCTAGTGCGCGTGCGTTCTGGCTCTTCACCGTTCCCGTGGAGCAGCCGAGCAGGGCCGCGACCTGAGCCTCGGACATGTCTTCGTAGTGCCGAAGGACGACCACTTTGCGTTGTCCCTCCGTCAGGCTGCGCAACGCCGTCGCCAACCTGTCGTGCTCGGCAATCGCGTCGCGTCCGATCATCGACACCGACATCGACGACCTCGCTCGTCACCGATTCGCGGCCGCGATGGCGGCGCCACCACGACGTCCGCGTGTTGACCATCACCCGGTGCACGTACGCCATCGGATCGTCCTGCCGGATCGACGTCCATTTCGGCATCGTCTTTTCGAGCGCCGTCTGCACAAGATCTTCAGCTGCATCTCGATCGGCCATCAGCAGCCAGGCGAGGCGGAGCAGCGACCGCTCGTTCGCGCGCACGAAGGCGGCGAATTCCGCGTCGACTGCCGTCATCGCGACTCCTCCCGCCGCCTCGCCCGGGTAGACGCACCCGATCGCCGCGAGGTTGTCACAGTCGACGCGCGAGCTGGAGATTCGATCAAGAAGAACCTACAGAGTCGGGCCGCTGACCCCGACAAGTAGAGGTATGGGCCTCAGGCGACTCTCCGCCACGCGCGCGCGGCTGCGCCGCGCCCAGACTGCCAGCGATGCGGAGTGCGGGTTCTCGCTGATTGAGCTGCTCGTCGTGATGATCATCATCGGCATCCTGGCCGCCATCGCCATCCCGATCTTCCTCAGCCAGAAGCAGAAGAGCTACGACGCGCAGGCGAAGGAAGACATCCACAACGCTGCGACTGCCGAAGAGACGTACTTCACAGAGGCGCAGACGTACGTCAACTCGCCGACGATCGGCGACTCCGCCGACCGCTCCTTGCCGCTAGCGGTTTTCGGATGTCGAGCAAGACGATCGACATCACCGTCTGGACCTACCCCCTCGGGGCGACGACGGGCGGCTCGACCACCACTCAGCAGGGCGGCGGCTTCTGCATCAAGGTCACCTCCGGGTCGACCAAGCCCTTCTACTACGCGAGTTTCGGCGGCGGGCTCACCACAACCGCCTGCACGTAAACCCGCCAGCCCGGCAGCAGCTAACCTGACACGCGTGCGGCTGGTCATTGCGCGATGCAGCGTCGACTACGTCGGCCGACTGACAGCCCATCTTCCGAGCGCGCAGCGGCTGATCCTCGTCAAGGCCGACGGATCGGTATCGATCCACGCCGACGACCGCGCGTACAAGCCGCTGAACTGGATGAGCCCGCCGTGCGTGCTTCAGGAAGCCCCGGGCGTCTGGACCGTGACCAACAAGGCTGGCGAGCAACTCGTGCTGACCATCGAAGAGATGCTGCACGACTCGAGCCATGAGCTTGGTGTCGACCCGGGCCTGGTGAAGGACGGCGTCGAGGCGCACCTCCAGGTACTCCTCGCCGCCCACCCCGAGGCGCTTGGCGACGGCATGACGCTCGTGCGTCGCGAGCACCCGACCCCGATCGGTCCGGTCGACCTGCTGTGCCGCGACCAGCTTGGGCGCCATGTCGCCGTCGAGATCAAACGGCGTGGCGAGATAGACGGCGTCGAACAACTCACCCGCTACCTCGAACTGATGAACCGTGATGCCCTGCTCGCACCGGTGCGCGGCATCTTCGCTGCGCAAGAGATCAAGCCCCAAGCGCGGGTGCTCGCACTCGATCGCGGGATCGAGTGCGTGAGCATCGACTACGACGCGCTGCGCGGAGCCGACGACCCGACCGCGCGGCTGTTCTAAGTCGTCGGTGCCTGCGGCGGCACACCGCGACCAACTCCCGACCGACGGCGTGATGCAACCGGTCGAACACGCTGATCGCGTCAGCGGTCTCGGCGGCCGACGGCGGGTCGACACCGTAGCTTTCGCGTTCGAGACACCTCACCGCTGACAGCGACCTCGGCCGGCGTCGCGACGAAGCCGCCGAGGCGCCGAGCCAGCTCGCCCAAGCTCTCACTCGGCGCGCGAGCACGCTCGACTCCGTGCAGGGCCACGTCGAGACGCAGGTAGGCAGCCAGGATGGGGCCGTCGCCAGCGCGGCCGCGGTCGACTCCCGCGAACCTGCGACGGCGCCGCAGCCATCGCCGTCCGATCTCGGCGAGACCGACACCCAACGACGAAGGCGAGCGCGACGCCGAGCAGCGCGCCCCACCGACCGCCGGGAACGCGATGCCACAACCGCGTCAACGCCGCACCGATGCGCTGGCGAATCGAATGACCGCTCACCTGCGCGACCGAGCCAGCTGTCGGATCGCTGTTCACCCATCCGACGCCGGGGTAGTACACCTGCACCCATGCGTGCGCGTCCGAGCCGCGAAAGACGCGCTGACCTGGCACCGACGTCAGATCGCCGTCGACGTAGCCCGTGACAAGTCGCGCCGGAATCCCCTGACTCCTCAGCATGACGACAGCCGCGGTCGCGAATTGCTCGCAAAACCCCTGGTGCGAAACGAAAAGAAAGTCATCGACCGCATCATCTGCAGCGCCGGCTCTGGGGAATTCAGGTTGTACGTCTCGTTGGCAGCGCAGGTAGTCGTCGACTGCATTCACGGCAGCGAGGCGGCTCCCCGCACCGCCCACCAACGATGCCGCGAGTGCGGTCACACGTGCGGGCAGATCGGCGGGCATCTCCAACGATTGCGCGTCGATGTCTGCGGATTCGCCCGACGAGAGCAACGCGGCGTCCGACTGATCTTGCGGCACGGCGGAGACCACCGCGTACGTGTGCCCACGCCGACGGTCCGCCTCCCAAGTGCGCGGTGCCGCTTGCGATCGCTCGTGACGACGCCCGGGCCCGTGTAGGCGACCGGCCGTCCTGGGCCGATGCACGACGTCGAGCGACCGTGCTTTGCAGCACTCGCACGGTGTATTGCTGCGTGACCTCGTTGGCGGCAGGGCCGAGATCCGGCGGCGCGACCTGCGTGCCGCCGGCGCTCGTCGACTCCGACCACCGCGTCAGCGGTCCGTTCGCAATCCAGTGGGTGCCGTCGAACTCGGTGAAGACCGCTGCCTGCCAGTACGCAGGTGACTTCGCCGGAGCTTCGAACACGGCTGCGTTGCTGAGAGGCCCACGTGCGCGCAGGTCGATCGAACCGGCGCCCGGGTCGCTCGCACTGCGCGAGCCCGCACCCGATGCCGCGGGGTCCGAACCGGTGTCCGATGCAGCTTGCGGTGTCGGAGTTGATGAAGTGCGCGTGGGTGTGCAGGTGTGACGTATTGGGCAAGACCAGGAAGACGACGAGCCCCAACACCGTGGCCAACGTCACCGGCGTCACGCACGCGCGCACGATCGCGCCCGCTCCCCCGGTCGACGTGACATCTGCCGCATCGATCAACGACCCGCGATGCAACAGCGCCGCAGTCACCGCGACCGCAGGCAACGCGACCATCACCGGCAGCAACAGCGTCACGTCACCGGCAAACGCCGCGCCGACAGACAACATCACGACGACGATCGCGCACCCGAGCGCCGCCTCACGCCGTGTCTGCAAGGCAAGACAATGCGCAACCTGGACGACGAGGAGCAACGTCGCGAGTGCAGCGGCCTTCGAGTTCGTGTCGAACGTATTCACGCGCCCAAGCACCAGTACGGCGCCGAGCATGATGAGCACGAGTGCGGTCGCCTGACGCGGTGCCATCGTCAGTCGGAACACGCTGGGCGCGCGCACGCGGGGCCACCGCCGGCAGCGGGAGCCGGATCGTTGCGATGCCGATCGCGACGAGTGCGACGTCATGGCGACCGCGTCGGCGAGTCCGCTGAGCAACGGCATGACCGCGAACTGCGCCGCCGCGCCGCCGACGAGCAACGAGATGCGTGCCGCTCGCGCGTTGACCACTGCAGGACTTAGCGCTGGCCCGCTCATCGCGAGCCCTCGAGGTAGTCGGCGACGTCGAGCAGCGCGCACGCCGGCGACGCGATCGCCGCTGACTCGAGGTACGACAAGAACTCGAACGGGGAGCCCATCCCCGGCCAGCCAGCAAGACGACGCCGCCGAATCCGACGTAGGCGAGCAACCCGTCGACGGTGCTGCGCTCGGGAACCGCCGCACGCAGTACGGCGAATATCCGGTGATACCCCTTGGGCGATCAATCGCAGCAGTCGCCCAGCTGCCGTCTGCGGCGAGGAACGGTTCGGGATTCGGGACCGCCGCGTCCGCGAAAGCAGATGACGACGCTGACGCCGTCGTCCAACCCTCGCCACGTCGGTGGACGCCGCGAGCGCCAGTTCTGCCTCGAAGCGCGGATCGGCCGTCGTCCCGGCAACGAGCACCCCGAACTTGTCGACCGTCGGTTCGCCGTACTCGAGAACAGCAAGGCGACCGGTGCGCGCCGTCGAACGCCAATGCACGTGACGCACGGCGTCGCCGGGTCGCCACTCACGCACGCCACGCACGTCGAGGCCAGGACCCATCGGGCCGGAGCCGTCGGCGCTCGCGCTCAGCGCTCGCGCGAGAGTCGATCGGCGCGACTGCGGCCGGGGCTGCGTAGAAGCGCAGGGGGCGCGTCAACTCGCTCGGAGGAGGTGAAGAATCCGAATGATCCGATCGCGTCGACGTACAGGCGGCTGGTCTGCACGGCTCCACGCCGCAGCGGAATGCGAGTCACTGACATGAGAGCTGTCTCGCCCGGCGCCACGGGGTCTACGTAGACAACCGCGGGCGCGACTGGTGTCGGCGCGATTGGCACCTCGTACCTGATGCGCAACGGCGCTGTCGGTCGCCGGCCGGTGTTGCGCACGACCACCGAGATGTCGTAGGCGATGCCGACCGTCACCTCGGCTGGTGCCTGCAGGCTTACCGTCACGCCACCTCGTCGGCGCACTGACGGAAAGCCACGAGATTGCCGAGCAGGCCGACCAACGCGCTGCCGACAACCTGCATCCACACGCTCTGCGTCTGCACCGCCATCGCGAACATCACGCTCGCCCCGACGACCGCGGTCCACCCGTTCGAGGTGATCCGCACCCGCCGGGCACGCCGGGGGCGTTGCCTGCTTAGCCACGGACCGGGACCGGCACAGTGGCCAGCACCTCGGCGACCACCGCGCTGCCAGCCCCGAGCGCATCGGTTCCGGCGCCGCGTTTGCACAACACCAAACGATCGATGCCCGAGCACATACGGCGCCAGCACCTTGACGTCGTCCGGCACGACGAACTCGCGGTCGTACACCAGCGACCTCGCCTGCGCACAGCGCACGAGCGACAGCGCCGCGCGCGAGCTTGCACCGATCCGCACTGCCGGGTGACGTCGCGTCGCACGGACGACGGTCAACGCGAAATCGAGGACGCCATCAGCCACGTGGGTCTTGCGCACCTCGGCCTGCACCCATCGCAAGTCCTGCGGCGACACCACCGGCTGCAGGTCGTCGACGGTCGGGCGCAGCAACTGCTCGCGCACCACCTGCCGTCTCGGTGGCCAGGTCATTCTCGCCAAGAGTCAGCGCAACCGCGAACCGGTCGAGCTGGCCCTCCGGCAACGGATACGTGCCGTACTGGTCAGTGGGGTTTTGCGTCGCTACGACGAAGAACGGGCTGGGCAATGCATGCCGGACGCCGTCGACCGTGACGGCCCCTTCGTCGAGAGCTTCGAGCAACGCCGACTGTGCACGCGGCGTGGCGCGGTTCAGTTCGTCGACGAGCAGCACGTGCGCGAAGACCGGACCTGGGACGAAGACGAAACTGTGCTTGTCGGGGTCCCAGATCGCCGAACCGGTGATGTCGCCCGGCAGAAGGTCCGCCGTGCCCTGGATCCTTCGAAACGTGCCACCGACCGAGCGGGCGAAGGCGCGCGCCAAGGTGGTCTTGCCGCTGCCCGGGACGTCCTGCACCAGAACGTGTCCGCCGGCAAGAAGGCCGGCTGTCACCAGCTCGACCGCAGAGCGCCGTCCGTGCACGACCTGCTCGACGTTGCCGATCAGGCGCGCAGCGACTGCCGAGGCAAGCGCGCGCGAGGTCCCGGGGTCGTCGGGGAGCGCGGCCAGCGCGGGGCCGGTGGTCATAGGTCCTCCGGATCGGGGTGGACACGTTCAATGACTCATCGGCCACCGGAGCGGCCGCTGAAGGTTGAAGGTTGCTGAAGGTTCAGTGGATCCAGTAGAGGAAGGCGATCTGCGTCGCGGTGAGCGTGCTTAACCAGACGGTCGCCTCGTCGAGTGACCCGTTGAACGGGTAGTTGAGGTTGTCGGCATTGGTGTTGCCAGGCGCGTTGGCGCCGGTCCAGTCGCCGCCCCAGCCGGCCAGGTTGCCGCAACCGACCCGCCAGAAGCTCGCCTTGGTCTCCGTCTCCGAGACCGTGTTGGCGTTCGTGCCGACCAGCTTGCCGTCGATGTAGAGCGACATGCCGACGGTCGGGCTCATCGTGGCGGCTGCCATGTGCCAGTTGCCGTCGTTCAAGCCGGCTTGCGAATGGGCCACGATCTCGGTGGCGTTATAGACGCCGAACCAGATTTCGCCGTTGGCGTCCATGTACATCATCCGGTCGTACTGGCCGCCGCCGCTCGCGCTGTTCGATACGCCTGTTCTGTTGTTCTCCAGACCGATCAGCTTGCCACCTGTGGTCGAGGTCGTCTTGAACCAGATCACCTCGCTGTAGGTCATCGGGCCCGGGGTCGCCATGCCGGTCGTGCCCGTCGTGTAGATGCATGACGTGTTGGCGGCCGGCGCAGCGGCGTTGGTCTCCGTCACGCCAAGGTTGGGCGCCTGGTCGACCAACGCGCCGGCTTGGTTCTTGGTCCAGGTCGAGTTGTACGTACCGGTGCGGCCGTTGCCCGATGTGTCCGCCGCCGTGGTGCTCGCGGTCGCGTCGTCGAGCTTCCAGTAGAGGTACGGGCCGAGGTTGTTGGTCTCCGTCGTGTAGTTGTACGTCGGAACGACCCACGAGTCGGCCGTGTTGACGGTCTTCGCGGAGAACGCCGCGCGAGCGGTCGGCAACACGAGCGCAAGTGACAGCACCCCGGCGTATGCCGTTCGTCGCGCGAGCTTGCCTGCAACGCGCGTGAAGGGTGAGCGCCACACGCGGCTGGTCCGAACATGCCGAAGCCGCGCGAGCGATACTCGCGCGGAAGCTTCTGATTGACCCTGGGGACTGGCCGGATTCGCCCGAGGCCGGGGCAAGAACCGACCGCCCTCGGATCGGGGTTGCGGTATCGCTCGACCAGCCGCTTCGGCGTCGGCCTGCGCACTCGTCGCCTCGGGGTCAGGTGCAGCTGGATCAGGCGGGTCAGGTGGATCGGAGGGAGCATCGGGATCGACCGGCTCGACCACGACGCCGTCCTGATCGCGCATGACAAGGAGCGCGGCGAACCAGATCGAGGCTGCGAGCAGACCGAGCTATACCCACTCGCCCTTTTGCGCCCAGATCAGCGGCAAGCCGACGTACCTCACGAGCAGCCGGCCAAGACCGATCACCGACGAGATCGGGACGTGAACACTGTCGACAGACTGGTTGGCGTCACCCTTGGTCGTGAGCGTGCCGTCGGAGTTGATCGCGACGACTCGGTGCGACTTGACGCTTCCGACGCGGCCGGGGTCGGGGTCGTGGAAAACCGTCACGCGTCCGAGCAACTTCTGCGGGTTGTGCTCGGGTGCGGCGAGGATGACATCGCCGACCTTGATCCGCGGAGCCATCGACCCGGACTCGACGACGTAAGGCCGCCAGCCGAACAGCAAAGGCAACAAGGTGACAGCGAGACAGCCGCCGAGGAACCACAACCAGGTGCGGCCGACGAAACCACCGAACAGCCTGGCGTTACTCGCGGGACGCAGTTGCGGGCCTGCAGTTGCAGGCGCCTCCACTGCGACCTCGGTAGCCACCACACTTCCCTTCATTAGCGTTGTCTCGAGCGCTGCGCTGTCTCGAACAGTGCGTTGTCTCGAATAACGACCGACGGCTCCCGAGCCCCGGTTGTGCGGGGGCCCGGGAGCCGGCGGTTTAGTTCGACGAGATGTCGAGCGGAGCTCTTACTGGATTTCCCACGTGAAGCCCGCGGTGACGGACTTGCCCATCAGGGCGGTGTCACCGGGGTTGGTGCCAGTGCTGGCGAACGTCCACACGACCTTGTAGGCCTCGAGGACGGTGCCTGTGGCGACGGCGATCGGGACGCCGGTCGCGTAGGTGCCGGCGAACGTCGACAGCGGCTGGTTCGTCGCGATCGTCGTCAGGCCGGCGGCCGGGAAGCCGACGCAGTTCGCCTGGACGTCGGTCGCGGGTACGCCCGCTGTGACGGTCAGCTGGATCTGCGCGCCCAAGGACGGCACCGAGTCAGCGAGCGAGCTCACGTACATCGCCAAGTTGCCAGCGGACGTGCCGACGCTCTTGACCGTGAGACAGGTGGTGCCGGTCGAACCAGGCTTGAGGTTGTTGCCGCCGAACGTCGCGCTGGTCGAGGCCGAGTAGACCGCGCCGCCGCCGTTGTTCGTCAGAGCCAGTGAGCCGGACGCCCACGTGTTGTTGGTGTCGACTGTCGTGGCGGAAAAGGCGGCGTAGCTGCCCTGCCACACGAGGAGGCCGGCGGCCAGGAGGCCGAAAGCCGGGGCGGTGGCACGGACGAAGCGGCGCCGGCGCTCGGACTGCTTGGGCTGCTCGGACATGTGTTTTTTGCTCCCAGGTAGTGGATGGACTTGGCGAGTTGTTCGGTCGCAAAAGGCGTGGACTTGATGACTAAGGTCACGTTCTGTCCAGTCGGTTGATGTCAGAAGTCACGCGGCCGAAGTGCTCTGCTGCGATTGCTCCATTCGGGTTTCGAACTCCGAACCCACTAGGGATGAAACCGGTCGTAACGGGGCGCAAGAAAAGGGCCTCGCACGTGTTGTGCGAGGCCCTTTCCGGACAGCATGGGATATCGGGCGTAGTACCGGATCTAGAGCACTATTGGATTTCCCACGTGAAGCCCGCGGTGACCGTCTTGCCCATCAGCGCGGTGTCACCGGGGTTGGTGCCGGTGGTCACAAACGTCCACACGACCTTGTAGGCCTCGAGCACCGTGCCGGCAGCAACGGGCGTCGTGCCTGTCGCGGTAGCGAAGGTGGTCGGGAAGGTCGACAGCGGCTTGTTCGTGGCTACCGTCGTCAGGCCGGCCGCTGGAAAGCCGGTGCAGTTCGACTGGACGTCGGTCGCCGGCACACCCTCGGTCACGGTCAGCTGAATCTGCGCACCCAAGGACGGGGCCGAGTCAGCCAGCGAGCTCTCGTACATCGCGAGCGTGCCCGCAGCCGTGCCGACGCTCTTCACGGTGAGGCAGGTAGTCCCCGTTGCGCCCGGCTTCAGGTTTGCACCGCCGAACGTCGCGCTCGTCGCCGCCGAGTAGACCGCGCCGCCGCCGTTGTTCGTTAACACCATGGAGCCGGCAGCCCATGTGTTGTTGGTGTCGATGGTCGTTGCGGAGAAGGCAGCGTAGCTGCCTTGCCAGACGAGGAGACCTGCCGCTAGCAGGCCGAAAGCCGGAGCGACGACACGGATGAGGTGCCGGCGGCGCTGCGGGCGCTCAGAGGGTTGCGACACGAGAGGCTCCCAGGTAAGGGTGATTTGGGTTCCTCGTTCGGCGCGACTTTGGAATTGCTTGACTCTTTATGCACGACCGTTCGACGAGATTCTCGAGAACTGTCCGACCGGTCGACCGTCAAACAGGACGATCGAGAGTTTCGGTCGATTAGCTGGCGCTGACCTCGGCGGCACCCACAAGCCCGTCATCGACAGAGTCGGTCACGTCGATCGTGAGCACCCGCCGCAATCGCGTTGCGGTCAACACTCGCATCACGCGAGGCGGGACGCCGATCAGCACCAACCGCCGTCCGCCTCGCTGTGCTTGGCGGTGAATAGCGACGAGCAGGCCGAGACCGACCGAATCCAGTGGTCCCATGCGGTGCAGGTCGACGACGAGGTCGTCGGTGCCGTCAGTAGCAAGCAGGCCGGTCAACTGGGCTCGCAACGTGGCCGCGGTCGAGACGTCGAGCGGCCCGCGCACGATGAACGCTGGCATCCGCCCTCCTCGTCAATTTGCCCCTCGGGCCACCCCGTCGCACCCTTAGACGCGCCATCTCGACGTCTGGTTGCCTCCGCAGCTTCACAAATCAGACAAGATTCACCGAGCCGACACGCCGGACCGTTCGGTCAGTCTTGGCGTTCGTAGCTGTAGAAGCCGTGGCCCGACTTACGGCCGAGCAGGCCGTCGGCCACCATCTGCTGGAGCAGTTGCGGCGGGGCGAACTTCTCGTCGCCGGTGTCGGCGTAGATGTTGCGCGCGGCGTGCAGGATCACGTCGAGCCCGGTCAGGTCGACGGTCGCGAGTGGACCCATGGTGTGCCCGAAGCCGAGCCTGCAGGCGACGTCGATGTCGGCGGGCGTCGCGATGCCGGCCTCGACGAGAGCGATCGCCTCGTTGACAAACGCGATCAGCAACCGCGACGTGACGAAGCCAGCGACGTCGCGTTCGACCACGACGCAGGTCTTGCCGACCGACTCGGCGAACGCCCGTGCGCGGGCGAGTGTCTCGTTCGAGGTCGCATCGCCACGAACGAGTTCACACAGCTGCATCACCGGAACCGGTGAGAAGAAGTGGGTGCCGACGACGTCCTCGGGTCGCGATGTCGCGGCCGCGATCTTGGTGATCGGAATCGCGGTCGTGTTCGTCGCGAGCACCGCACCCGGTGCGGCGCGCGCGTCGATCTCGCGGAAAGACCTCGAGCTTGATCTCGAGTTGCTCGAACACGGCCTCGACGACGATCTGCGCACTCGCGATGTCGTCGAGGTCGGTCGTGGTCACGATCCTCGCGCGCGCGGCCTCGGCGTCCGCCTCGGTCAGAACCGAACGAGCAACGAGCCGCACCTGCGACGCGGCGATCGCCGTCATCGCACGTTCGAGCGCCTGCGACGTCGTATCGTGCAGCACCACGTCGTAGCCGGCCTGAGCCGCGACCTGCGCGATGCCGGAGCCCATCAATCCGGCACCGACCACCGCGACGCGCGTCACGACGAAGTCAAACCGTGACGGGCGTGGGATCGGATTCGCGGACGACGTCGGCGCCCAACGCTTGCAGTTGCTCGACGAAGCCCGCGTACCCGCGGTCGATGTGATGTACCTCGCTCACCGTGGTCACGCCGTCGGCAACAAGACCCGCGAGCACGAGGCCGGCGCCGGCCCTGATGTCGGTCGCTTCGACGGGTGCACCGGAGAGCCTCTCGCGACCGCGAATCACCGCGTGGTGACCGTCGGTTCTGATGTCGGCTCCGAGCCTGACCAACTCCTGAATGAAGCGGAAGCGGCCCTCGAACACGTTCTCGGTCACCATCGCCGCGCCCGTCGGCAACCGAGTTGAGCCCGATGATCATCGGGAGGAAGTCGGTCGGGAAACCGGGATAGGGCAACGTCACGACGTCGACCGCCGACGCCCGACCGTTCATCTCGACATGGAAACCGTCGTCGAGTTCGCTGACGGCAGCGCCGGAACCGACGAGCCGGTCGAGCACGATCTCGAGATGTTCGGGGCGCGCGTTGTGGATCTCGATGTCGCCTTGCGTCATCACTGCCGCCATCGCGAACGTGCCGGCGACGATGCGGTCTGGCACGGTGGCATGCGTCGCGGGCGACAGTGCAGTGACGCCTTGGATCTCGATCGTCGAACTACCGGCGCCGTCGACCTTCGCACCCATGCCCTGCAACATCCGTGCGAGATCGACGATCTCGGGCTCGCGCGCGGCGTTGTCGATGATGGTGGTGCCGCGTGCGAGCACGCCGGCCATCATCAGGTTCTCGGTCGCACCGACGCTGGGGAAGTCGAGCCACACCGGCGCACCGACCAGCCCCCGCGGCGCACGGGCGATCAGGAAACCGTGCTCGCTGTCGAGTTCGGCGCCGAGCTTTTGCAACCCGGCCACGTGCAGGTCGAGGCCGCGCGAACCGATGTTGTCGCCGCCGGGCAACGCGACCCGAGCCTCGCCGCACCGGGCGAGCAACGGCCCGAGCACAGCGATCGATGCGCGCAGTCGACGGACCAGGTCGTAGTCGGCCTCGTGACCGATTCGATCCGGGACGTCGAGGGTCAGCCGTCCCGGCGTGCTGTCGACATCGCACCCCAGGCGGCGCAGCAAGCTCGGCCATGATGTCGACGTCGAGGATGCCGGGGACCGCGGTGATCGTGGTCCGCCCTGGCGCGAGAAGCGCCGCCGCCATCAGCTTGAGCACGCTGTTCTTGGCGCCGGTGATGAAGACCTCACCGGCCAGTCTGGTGCTGCCCGCGACCCTGATCCGCTCCATCGCGGCATGGTAGCCCCGGGCGCGCGCACGAGACCCATTGCGTCTCGGAGCCCGTATGGCTGTGCACCTGACCCGCATCTACACGAAAACCGGCGACGCCGGTACGACCGCGCTCGTCGACGGCTCCCGCACCTCCAAGGCCGACTGCCCGACTCATGGCGTTCGGCGACTGCGACGAGGCGAACTCGGCACTCGGCGTCGCGATCGCGCTCGGCGGCCTGCCCGTCGACGTCCGCGATCTGCTGCTGCGTGTTCAAAACGACCTGTTCGACGTCGGGGCCGACCTCGCGACGCCGGTCGTCGCGAACCCGCGAACGGTGCCGCTGCGAATCCTGGAATCCGACATCGAACGGGTCGAGCAGCGCCATCGATCACTACAACGCGCAGCTGCCTGATCTCGCGAGCTTCGTGCTGCCAGGCGGTAGCGCCGGCGCGGCGTTGCTTCACGTCGTGCGCACGATCGTGCGCCGGGCCGAACGACACACCTGGTCGGCGCTGGCGGAGTTCGGTGCGTCGATGAGCCCGCTGCCTGCGCGTTACCTGAACCGGCTGTCCGACCTGCTGTTCGTGCTCGCGCGTTACGCGAACACAACAGCGGCAGGCGCGACGTGCTCTGGAAGCCCGCCGGCAGCCGTTGATCGTGTGCTTAGCTTCCGCTAGCTCACGAGGTAGTCGCCCGGCGAACGCTGCGCGACAACGGCACCGCACCGAGAAGACCCGCCACCGACACCGCGCACAGCGCGAGCAGCACCACACCGAAAGCGCTAGCCGAAGCGTGAGCGCGGATGTGTGTACTCAAGCTCAAGAACAGGTCGCCGAACACGGTCACCCCAAGCACGATCGATAGTTGGAGCACCGTCGTCAACAGCCCGCTCGCATCGGCGGCTCGTGCGGGCGGCACACGCACCAACCCGTGCGCAAGCAGCGGGCTGAACGCAGCTCCCATGAACGCGCCTTGCACCAACATCAACGGCACCAGCCAGGCGCCACCGCGCGACCCGTCGTGCAGGCCTACTCCCACCAGGAAGTAGCCGACCGCCGCACCCGCAAACCCGACCACCGGCAGGCTCGGATGCCACGCGACGGGCAGTCGCCGCCAGAAGAATCCGACGAGCCCGAACCCGGCTCCGGCCGGCGCAAAGGTGAGACCGGCGCGCAGCGGGCTTTCACCGAGTCCGCCCTGAAGGTGGAACGCGAACACGAACAAGAACGCGCCGTACGCGATCATGCCGGCGGCGAGCGCAATCAAGGCGCTCGGCAAACCGGGGCTGCGCACGACCTCCAGGTCAAGTAGCGGCCGGCCACCCCGAGAAGCTACTGAGCGTTCTGCCAAAACAAAGGCCACCGCCAAGACCGCGCCGCAGGCAAGAGCGACGAACGTCCATGCGGGCCAACCCTCTTCACGTCCGAGCACCAGTGGCAGCACGAGCAGCAACACGGCCGCCGAGCCCAACAGCAACCCGATGACGTCGATGCCGTCGCGAATCCGACCTTGCACCGCGTCGTCCGCCGGAAGTTTGCGGGTTGCGAGTACAACCGCAAGCACTCCGACCGGGACGTTGACGAAGAAGACAGAACGCCATGCGCTGTGACCGATGTTGAGGTCGACGAGCACCCCGCCGAGAACCTGCCCGGTCACACCACCAATCGCGAGCGCTGCACCGTAGACGCTGAATGCGCGCGTTCGACTCGCGCCGGTGAAGCGCTTCTGGATGATGCTCAGAGTCTGCGGAACCATTGCCGCTGCGCCGATTCCCTGCAACACACGCGCTCCGACCAGCACGCCCGTCGTCGGCGCGACACCACACAGCAGCGATGCCGTCGTGAACGTGACGAGACCGGTGATGAACAGCCGCTTGTGACCGATGAGCGCCCCGAGTCGCGCGCCGGTGATCAGCAGCATCGCGTACGCAACTGTGTACCCGGCGATCACGAGCTGAAGGCCGGCACCGCTCGCGTGCAAGTGGGCGCGAATGCTCGGGATCGCGACGTTGACGATCGAGGCATCAAGCAACGCCATGAACTGCGCCATCACGAGGATCGCGAGCATCGTGCCGCTCCCCGAACTCTCCGCGCTCTCCGCCATCGAGGGGCTTGCGACAGGCGGAAATGAGGTGGACGTCGAGGCAGCTGCAGTGGTCGAGTTGGTCATGACACCCAGCGTGCGGGAAGCTCGAACCAGGTACCAGAGCGTACTTATCCTGGTACCAGACGTACCTGGCACCAGCGCTGGGAAGGCGTGACACTGGTACCCATGACGACCCTTGACGACCCCCCCGCGCCCTCGCTGACCGGCAACCGCGACGGCACGGCGCATCCCTCGCCGGACACCGTCGCCGTGAGCTGGCCGAGTTCCTGCGCACCCGCCGCAACCGGCTGCGGCCCGAAGACATCGGGTTCGCGCCAGGCGTCCGCCGGCGCACCCCGGGCCTTCGTCGCGAGGAAGTCGCCCAGGAAGCCGGCGTGGGCGTGACCTGGTACACCTGGCTCGAGCAGGGCCGGCCGATCAAGGCGAGCGGGCAGGTGCTCGATGCGGTCGCCCGCGCGTTGCGCCTCGACGACGACGAGCGTGAGCACTTGTACGAACTCGCCGATCTGCCGCTGCGGGTCACTGCTGTGCCATCGCTCGCCGTGTCACCCCCCGTTCGCGAGGTGATAGCGACGCTCGACCCGCTGCCCGCCGTGGTCATCAACAGTCGGTGGGACGTGCTCGCCAGGAACGCGGCCTACGAGCAGCTGTTCGCCTACTGGCACGACAACCCGTGCGAGATGACCAACATGCTGTGGTGCGTCTTCATGGAACCCAATGTGCGCAGTCGTTACCTCAACTTCGAGGAAGAGGCCCCGCGCAGCGTCGCGCAGTTGCGGGCGGCATTCGCCGGCCACCTTGGTGAACCGGCCTGGACCGACTTCATCCGCAAGCTCACCGAAGGTAGCGAAGACTTCGCCCGCATGTGGGCGCGGCACGACGTCGCCAGACCCGGCGTCCGCATCAAGCATTTCCTCGACCCACGCGCCGGACTGCTGCGCTTCATCACAACGAGCTTCGCGGTCACCGAGATGCCCGAGTGCCGCATCATCGTCTACACGCCCGCAGACGACAACACCCGAACCAGACTGCCGTTGACCCGAACGGCCCGCTAGGCCCTCGTGTGAGGTGCGACTTCGCGCCCGGCGCCGACTCGCATGGGTTGGGTGGCGAACTCTCGAATGCCGTCGGCCCAGCTGACCGCCGCACTGAAGCCGAGCTCGTCACGGGCTCGAGATGGATCGGCCACGATGTGCCTGACGTCGCCGAGCCGGTACTGCCCGGTAGTGATCGGCGCCGGACCGCTGGCCGCAGACGCTAGTGCCGTCGCGACGTCGCCGACCGTGCAGGGCGTACCACTCGCGACGTTGTAGGCGCGGAACTCTCGTCGCTGATCGCGGGTCGCGAGCACGTTCGCGCGAGCAACGTCGGTAACGTGCACGAAGTCTCGGAGCTGTCTGCCATCCTCGAATACCTGCGGCGGCCGCCCGGCGGCTAGTTCAGAGCGGAACAGCGCGGCCACTCCGGCATACGGGGTATCACGAGGCATCCGCGCACCGTACACATTGTGATAGCGCAGTGCACGAGCCCCTGATGCAGTTTCTCGCGCCCACGACGATGCGAGGTGCTCCTGGTGGAGTTTCGTTGCGGCGTAGACGTTTCGGGGGTCGGGCGATGCATCTTCCTCGACAAGCTCCAACGTGAGCGGCGAGTGGCAGTGAGGGCACCTGGGTTCGAAGAATCCGGCAGCAAGGTCGCTGGCTTCGCGTGGCATAGCCCGAACGATTCCATCGACAACGCAGCGATAGCGACCCTCGCCATACACCACCATGGACGACGCTATGACGAGGTTGCGGACGCCGGCGGCTGCCATCGCCGCGAGCAGCACCGCGGTCCCCAAATCATTGTGGTTCACGTAGTCGGGAAGATCGGCGATGTCCTTGCCCAGCCCCACCATCGCCGCCTGGTGGCAGACGACGTCGACGCCACGCAATGCCCGCTCGACCGTGGGCCTGTCACGCACGTCGCCGTGAATTGCCCCGACGCCGTCTGGCGCCTCGATCGAAGCGCCGCACCCGTGCACCGACGGCAGCAGCGCGTCAAGAACCACAACGTCGTCACCTGCCGCAACGAAGGCTTCAACGATGTGTGATCCGATGAAGCCCGCCCCCCCAGTCACCAGCACTCGCACGAAGTTCAGCTGCCTTCGGTCGGGGGTTCGAGCTCGCCGGATTGAGCGCCGCGTCCAGCCCCGCGCCCGCGACGACGCGAGGTCACGACGATCGCGATCGCAACCGCCGTCCAGACAATCGCGAGCACGATGACGAGGTTTCGCCCATATGCCAACGGCAGCAACGATGAGTTGTCGGAATAGTGCCGACCCCCCGGAGTCAGCACCGCCGTCAAGCCGACAACCAGAACACACCCGCTGACAAGCAGACCAATCTGGACGCCGGTCCGCGCGCGCCGCGGGACGAGTCGGCCGACGAGCACGCTGATCACCCCAATGACCGGAGCCAGGATCAGGTCGTGTGCGAGCGCCGCAAACACGACCCACGTGACCCACGACCGCGGGTGCGTGTCGTGGCTGTGGGTCAGGATGCCGCGCACCCCGATGCCGATGAAGCCAAGCCCGATCGCACCGATGATGATCCGCCCGACTGGTTGCTTCACAGCACCTCCAGCCTGGTGACCCATTTCGTCTGCATGACGCCGGGCCTATCGGCCGCAATGAGCCGGCACGGGAAACCGTGATCGAGATCAAGCACCGCGCCGTTTAGCTGCAACGCCAAGAGCGTCAAATGGTCGGCTACCGCGTCCGCCTCAAGCAACGATGTGCGGTATCGGCCGCCGGCCTCGAGCGATACAACCCGCACCCGAGCTGAGGCCGACGCGCCTGCGTTTCGCACGAGGTCGCGCACGGAAACCCCGGTCCACGATGCACCCGCACTCCATCCCTCGACACAAGCAATGGGCAGTTGCACGACGTGCTGCGGCATGGCCTGTAGCTGCGCGAGGCTTAACGACGCCGTGGACGCGACGCGCCCGGTGATTGCGAGGCGATACCCGGGGTCGCTCGCGGCCGCGCGGACGCCGGCGGCGCGCGCAGTCCTGTTGATCGGCAGTTTTTGCGGGCCGATGTCGGGCCGTCGTGGTCCGAGCACATCGAGAGCGCTGAGCGGCCGCAAGGTTTCACCTACGGTGGTGACCGCAACCAGCCCGATGCCGGCCGCAACACCCATCAGCAAACCGCGCCGGCTCAACCCGGCCGAATCGTCGGGCTCGCCCGGTGCTGCCACCTTTGGGACGTCGATCGAAGTCGACGAGGGCTCCGCCAAGGTGGAACTCCAGCCGGCCCTGATCTCGATCCACTTGATGGAGATGTGCAGCAGAACCGATCCGGCCAGCACCCACGCCGTCCAGTAATGCACTGTGGTGAAGAAGAACGGCCACGAATACCAGTAGAAAATGTTCTGCAAACCCGTGAGCAACTCGAAGATCGCCGATCCGACCAGGAGCAAGAGCGACGCTCGCTCGGCGACGTGCAACAGGTTGCGCGCCGGCGGCCATTGCCACAACTTGGGGTAGACCGCCCAGAGTTTCAGAAGGAGGAGAGGTACGCACGCGAGCCCGACCGCAACGTGCAGGCCCTGAGTAAACCGGTACAACATCACTGGCCGTGTCGGGAACGAGACGCCCCACAGCGGGTGCTGCGCGAGGTGGCTCGCGAGGCCAGTGATGAATGCGACCGTCAGGCAGCCGCCGAGCAAGGTGCCGATCCGCGCGGTCAAGGCGATCGACCGCAACCGACCTCGAAAAAATCCCGCTCGCAGCGGACCCTGACGTAGAAACCGCGGCGGCAGCGGGAGCGGTTTCGTAAGGACACGAAGTGTCATCGCTGTGTCGCAGGTTCGAGCGCGGTGAACCACCGCCCATCGACGCACCAACACTCGCGCGTCACGAAGCCGGCCATGCCCGCGATTCCCCCAATGGTGCTGACCGGCACGCGCGCCCATGGAAACCATGACGTGACGAACCCGTCGGCGCGACGGATCCGTGCCGGACCGACGTGTCCGACCGTCGTCGGTGGTTCGAGCTCGATCAGGGCGCAGCCGGTGGGTGCTAGCAGTTGTCGTACCCGACGCAGCAGCGCGACCGGGTCGCCGCCGATACCGACGTTGCCGTCAATGAGCAGCACGGTGTCCCACCGGCCCTCACCGGGGATGTGGGTGAAAACGCTGCGGTGCAACGCAACGCCACCAGCAGCCCTGGTGACCGAGACCGCATCCGGGGTCACATCGATGCCCAGGACCGCATGCCCACGCGCGGTCAATGCGACCGTGAGCCGGCCCGGACCGCAACCGACGTCGAGGGTGGTTCCTTGAACCCGTATCAGCACGCTGCTATCCGCGTCGTCAGGGCGTGAACACCAGCGGCGCCAATCCATTGCCGTTCGCACGCCATCGGCATGTTCGAGCGACGCGTCCGCGGGAGCACCTCGCGCCGCGATTCGTAGCTGCGCGCCGAAGTCGCTCACGGGCCACGAGTTCGTCGGCATCTCAACGTCCGTTAGCACAGAGCCGCCCTCGCGTCGTCCATCTCGCGAAATGCCCTGGCAAAGGCGGTCGCCGGTGCGAGGTCGGCCACACACTTCGCATCGAAGGCGTCATCGACATCGCGCAAAGTAGGGAGCGTCACGACCCGTAGCCCGAGACGATCGAACCGTTCGCGTTGGGCGAGGTAGGTCCACGGTCGCGACATCGGGACGCCGACGAACGCGCCGACATTGGGTGAGCGAAGTCCCACTGCCCAGTAGCCACCATCCTCGGCCGGCCCGATAACAGCGTCGACCGACGTGTCGAGCAACGCCGTCATCGCTTCGTCGAGCAGGTCAGGAGTGAGCTGTGGCGTGTCCATTCCGACGAGAATTTGCGCGCCGGTGTGACAGCCGAATGCGGCAGCGATGCGCGCGTCGAGGCCGCCACCACATTGGTGGACGACGTCAAAGCCAGCGGCCGAGACCATCTCCGGTGGACCGTCGAGCACAAGCGTTCGCCCGCTCGCAGCCGAGCACGCGACCGCGCGAAGGGTGTCGTCGAGTGACGCTGCCGCCAATGCGGCTGCCTGGGCGGAACTGTACGGCGGGCAGAGGCGGGTCTTTACACGCCCGGCGAGGGGAGCCTTGGCGAGCACGAGGGCGCGCACGGCGAGCGCCCTCATGCGGCAAATACCCCGCGCATGTCACGAACCGCACGCACGGTGCCGCGAATTGTGCCCGTGACCTTCGACCGTCCGACCCGTTGGCGATAGCCGACATCGACCTCTGTCGCGCGCCACCCTGCGGCCGCTGCGCGCAGCACCATCTCGAGCGGGTACCCGAACCTGCGATCGGTCAGACCCAGCGCAAGAAGCGGCTCGCGTCGTGCAGCGCGCATCGGACCGAGGTCGCGCAGGACCCATCCGGTGCGTGTCCGGATCTGCCGAGCCAGCACCGCATTCGCGAATTGCGCGTTCCGTGACCACGCGAGGCGAGTCTCGGGGATGCGTCGGCCCAGCGCGATGTCGGCTGCCCCGTTGGTAACGGGATCCGCGACCAACGGCAACTGCCGCGGATCAAGCGACGCGTCGGCGTCCATGAAGCAGACGACATTCGATGTGGCATGCAGCAACCCTGCATGACATGCGGCGCCGAATCCACGCTGCGGCTCCTCGATGACCGTTGCGCCGAGCGAACGCGCGACATCGGCACTCCCGTCACGCGAGCCGTTGTCGACCACGATTGCCCGATAGCCACCGGGCAGTCGCGAAAGCACCCACGGCAATGCGTCGGCCTCGTCCAGGCACGGCAAAACCACGTCGATGGGCGCATTGGTCATGCCCCCGACGCTAAAGCAGGACGCTGCGCATACTCCTTACGGTTTAAGGAACGCGCGTGCTCCAGACGCGGTGCCGTGACGCGGTCCGTAGGCTCCGACCTGTGTTAGCTCCCGCCGCCATCGGCCGCGCCCATCGGCGGTTAAGGTTCAGTTTCTGGCGCCCGCTTATGACATCGATTGCACTCCTCACGGCGGCCGCCGTTGTCTATGTCGCGGTCCGCCTGGGTGCACACGCGCCCGCGAAGCAGCACCTTCAGCTTGGAACCGCCGCGCCGTTTTTTGGCCAGCGGCGGCATCGGATCCAGACCTGGCCATTGTGGCCTGCCGCTGCCCTTGGGATCGGCATCGTTCTCATCGCACCGCTCGCTCGACGACTGCCATGGTGGCTGCTGCTCGGCTGTGCCTGGGCATGCGCCGCGGCGTGGGCCGTCATGCTTGCTGCGTCAAGCGGCTGGCATGCCGTCGCGGCACCCCTGACGAACAGCACCGAGTATCGGGCCGCGCTGCCGTCGGTTCGAAACCCGGCGCAGTTCGTGCGCGACTTTGTCACGCTTCTCCACCTGTACCCGACGCAAGTGAAAGGGCATCCGCCACTGCCTGTACTCGTATTGTGGGCGCTCGAACACATCGGCCTACATGGCCCTGGATGGTCTGCAGCATTGGTGATCGCTGTCGGCACGTCTGCGGTCGTGGCGGTCGCGACGACGTTGCGGTACGTGGCCGGAGCGGACCTTGCACGGCGCGCGGTTCCGTTTCTCGTGCTCGCCCCTGGCACCGCGTGGATCGCGACCAGCATGGACGGACTGTTCACCGGTGTTGTCGCGTGGGGGGTGGCGCTCCTGGCACTGTCGCGGGTGCAGCGATCAGCTGCACGAGTCGTCGCGATCGCGGTCGCCGGAGGCCTGGTCGTCGGCTGTGTCCCTTACCTCTCCTACGGATTGCTCCCAGTTGCGGCGCTTGTAGCGGCGGTGCTGCTGATTCCGCTTGAAGTGTCGGTCGAGGGGTTTCGAGCCCCGGCGGTTCGTGGCAGCAGGTGGTGGGCCGTAGGCGGTCTTGCGATTGGGGCTGGCGCAGTCGTTGCTGCGTTCACTGCCGACGGATTCTGGTGGCCGGACGGCGTGCGGGCAACGCACCACTTCTACGCCCACAATTACGGCTCGGGCAGCAGGCCATACGGATACTTCCTCCTTGCCGATCTCGCCGTGTTCCTTGTGATGATCGGCCCCGCTACGATCGCCGGCCTCGTCCACCTCAACGTGCGACGCAATCCGGCAGTCTGGCTCGTCGGCGCAGCCCTCATCGCCATCGCCGTCAGCGACCTCAGCGGATACATGCGCGGCGAAGTCGAACGGATCTGGCTGCCCTACGCCCCATGGGTCGTCGGCGCCGCGGCAGTGCTCACCCGACGGCGGGGGTGGCTGCTCCTACAGGTGGCCGTCGCCCTCGCCGTCCAAGGCCTCGTGGTATCACCGTGGTAAGACGACTGGCTAGACCCTCGAGTCGGGGTGCGAATGCGCCCCCGGCGCTGACGATTCGATCCACGCCAAGAATCCGGTGACAGCGGCGTCGCTCATCGCGAATTCGACGCCCAGTGCGTCGCCTTCGCGCGTGATCACATTGCAGGTGACGATCACCGCATCACGCGGGACGGCGAGTGTCTCGGCGCCGCGCGGATCGCGACGGCTCGTGATCTCGATGCTGCGGCGAACGAACGTCAAGTTCGGCTGGTACCGCAAGCTCAGCAGCCGGAACCACTCGAGGTCTTCGGGCGTGTAGCGAGCCATCCCGGTATGCCAACCTCGACTCCCGGCATTGACAGTCGTGCACGCCCATGCGCAGCCCGCAATGCAACGTCGCCCCACGACGTCGCACCACGCTGCGACGTACGACAAACGCGATCAACAGGACGACAGCGAGGACGACGATCCAGCCTGCGCCATCGAGGAAGTCAAGGACAACTCGCATCTCGTCCGCTCCCCCGTCTTAGCGAACGTCAGACGGACTGACCGGCGGCCGCGAGTCGCGCTCGGGCGCGTGCGGCGGCCGCCTCGTTCGAGCCGTCCCCGCCGTCACCTGCGCCGGCTGGCCCGGCGTCCGCCCCTGCCGCGGTTGCTCGCGCAAGTGCAGCGCGGGCCCGCTCGACGTCGATCTCGCCGGAGAGTTCGGCGATCTCGGTGAGGATCGTCACGTTGTCGTCGCTGACCGACAGGAACCCGCCGTGAGCTGCGGCCTCGATGCCGTCTCCGGCCTCGCCGCCGGTGATGCGGACCGTGAAGCCCTCGGCGAGTACTCCGAGCAACGAGATGTGGCCGGGCAAGATGCCGAGTTCGCCGTCGAGTGTGCGCGCGACGACGAAGTTCGCCTCGCCCGACCACACCCGGCGCTCGGCCGAGACCAGGTCGACGTTCAGTGGCATAGGGAGCCTCCGGTCATCACTTGCCGGCGAGCCGGTCTGCGTTGGCCTCGACATCAGCGATGCCACCAGCCATGAAGAACGCCTGCTCGGGCAGGTGGTCGAAGTCGCCTTCGCACAGCTTGCGGAACGACTCGATTGTCTCCGCGATCGGAACGAACGAACCCTTCTGCCCGGTGAACGCCTCGGCGACGAACATGTTCTGCGACAGGAAGCGCTCGATACGACGCGCGCGCCCGACGAGCACCTTGTCTTCTTCACCGAGTTCGTCGATGCCGAGAATCGCGATGATGTCCTGAAGGTCCTTGTAGCGCTGAAGGATCTGCTTCACGCGGTTGGCGACGCCGAAGTGCTCCTCGCCGATGTACTGCGGGTCGAGAATGCGGGACGTCGAGTCGAGCGGGTCGACCGCAGGGTAGATACCCTTCTCCGAAATGGGCCGCGAGAGCACGGTGGTCGCGTCGAGGTGAGCGAACGTCGTGTGCGGCGCGGGGTCGGTGATGTCGTCAGCCGGCACGTAGATCGCCTGCAGCGACGTGATCGAGTGACCGCGGGTCGACGTGATGCGCTCCTGGAGCACGCCCATCTCGTCGGCCAGCGTCGGCTGGTAACCGACCGCCGACGGCATGCGGCCGAGCAGCGTCGACACCTCAGAACCGGCCTGCGTGAACCGGAAGATGTTGTCGATGAAGAGCAGCACGTCCTGGTTCTGCACGTCGCGGAAGTACTCGGCCATCGTCAGCGCCGCGAGTGCGACGCGAAGGCGGGTGCCCGGCGGCTCGTCCATCTGACCGAACACGAGCGCGGTGTCGTCGATGACGCCCGACTCGGTCATTTCGAGGAAGAGGTCGTTGCCCTCACGGGTGCGCTCGCCGACACCGGCGAACACCGACACACCACCGAAGTTCTTGGCGACGCGGGTGATCATCTCCTGGATCAGCACCGTCTTGCCGACGCCGGCACCACCGAACAGGCCGATCTTGCCGCCCAGCACGTAAGGGCGTGAGCAGGTCGATGACCTTGATGCCGGTCTCGAACATCTCGGTCTTGCTCTCGAGCTGGTCGAACGGGCGGCGACGAACGGTGGATCGGCCAGCGCTCGGTGATCTTCAGCGAGCTCTTCTGGGACGTCGAGCACCTTGCCAAGGGCGTTGAAGACGTGGCCCTTGGTGACGTCGCCGACCGGCACGGTGATCTGGCCACCGGTGTCGCGAACCGGTGCACCGCGCACGAGCCCGTCGGTCGGCTGCATCGAGATCGCGCGGATGAGGTTGTCGCCGATGTGCTGCGAGACCTCGAGGGTCAGCGTGTGCTTGTGCAGCCCCTCGACGTCTTCGTCCTCGCCCGACAGGTCGATGTCGACCTCGAGCGCGTTGTAGATCTCCGGCAGGTCGTCGACGCCGAACTCGACGTCGACCACCGGGCCGATGACGCGGGCGACTCGGCCGATGCCGGTGTGCCCTGCGTCGTGGCTGGCGGTGTTCTCAACTGTTGCGGTCATGACTGGCCTCACTCGCTCCCGGTAGCGGCGAGCGCGTCAGCGCCACCGACGATCTCGCTAATTTCCTGGGTGATGTCCGCCTGGCGAGCTGCGTTCGCCAGCCGGGTGTAGGTCTTGATGAGTTCTTCTGCGTTGTCGGTCGCCGACTTGCACGCGCGGCGACGGGCTGCGAGCTCCGAGGCCGCGCCCTGCAGCAAAGCGTTGTAGACGCGCGCTTCGACATAGCGCGGCAACAACGCATCGAGCACGCCTTCTGCGCCCGGCTCGAACTCGTACGACGGCAACGGCCCGCCGACAGGTTCTTCGGTCGTCTCTTCGACTTCGAGCGGAAGGATCCGCCGAATGACCGGGGTCTGGGTCAGCATCGACACGAACTGGGTGTAGACGACATGGATCTCATCGACGCCGCCCTCGTCGCTCGGCGTGTTGAACGTCGTGATCAACGCGTCGGCAATCTCCTTCGCATTGGCATAGCTCGGGCTCTCGGAGAATCCGCTCCATTCCCCAGCGATCACGCGGTCGCGGAAGCGGTAGTACGCGAGACCCTTGCGCCCGACGATGTAGGGCAACACCTCGAAGCCGTTCTCGCGCAGGTACGCGCGTCAACGACTCGCCTTCCTTCAGCACGTTCGAGCTGTACGCACCTGCGAGGCCGCGGTCACTCGTGATGAGCAGCACCGCCGCGCGCGTCGCGTTCTCGTGCTTGGTGGTCAGCGGGTGGTCGATATCCGACTGGCTCGCGACCGCCGTCACCGCGCGGGTGATCGCTTCCGCGTACGGCGTGGAGGCCGCTACCCGCTGTTGCGCCTTGATCATGCGCGACGCCGCGATCAGCTCGAAGGCACGGGTGATCTTCGCCGTGGCACGCACCGATCTGATGCGACGGCGATAGACCCGGACCTGTGCTCCCACCCCTACTCCTTGGGCTCCGGCGGCAGGTGCTTGCGGACCTTCTCGTTCGCCATGAGCTGACTCGTCGAGATCCTCGGCTACTTCGTTGCCGACGAGCGACTTGCCCTCGGAGGTCTCGAAGCTCTTCTTGAAGCTGGTGATCGCTCGGTTCAGGCTCTCAGCGGTCTCGTCGGAGAGCTGCTTGGTCTGCGCGATGTCGTCGAGGATGCCCTTGTGCTGCAGGCGAAGGTGCTCGAGGAACTCCTTCTCGAACCGGCGAATGTCGGCCACCGGAACCTCGTCGAGCTGACCGGTCGTGCCAGCCCAGATCGACACGACCTCGTGCTCGACGGGGAACGGTGAGTACTGCGCCTGCTTGAGCAACTCGACGAGCCGTGCCCCGCGCTCGAGTTGCGAACGCGATGCGGCGTCGAGGTCGGAGCCGAACGCGGCGAACGCTTCGAGCTCACGGAACTGCGCGAGGTCGAGTCGCAACCGGCCAGCCACCGAACGCATCGCCTTGATCTGCGCTGAACCACCGACTCGCGACACCGAGATACCGACGTTGATGGCCGGCCGCACGCCGGAGTTGAACAGGTCGGTCTCGAGGAAGATCTGTCCAT
This sequence comes from uncultured Actinomycetes bacterium, assembly GCA_963809135.1. Lineage (GTDB taxonomy): Bacteria > Actinomycetota > Actinomycetes > Acidothermales > Acidothermaceae > PALSA-607. The sequence goes on along the minus strand of CAWEIG010000006.1, from coordinate 346,509 downwards.
CAGTGATCGAGATCACGTTGGTCGGGATGTACGCCGACACGTCGTTGCCCTTGGTCTCGATGATCGGCAGGCCGGTCATCGACCCGCCGCCCAAGTCGTCGGAGAGCTTTGCGCAACGTTCGAGCAACCGCGAGTGCAGGTAGAACACGTCGCCGGGGTAAGCCTCGCGACCGGGCGGACGCCGCAGCAGGAGCGACACCGTGCGGTAAGCCTCGGCCTGCTTGGAGAGATCGTCGAACACGATCAGCACGTGCTGGCCCTGGTACATCCAGTGCTGACCGATGGCCGAGCCGGTGTAGGGCGCGAGGTACTTGTAGCCGGCCGCGTCAGACGCGGGAGCGGCAACGATCGTCGTGTACGCCAGCGCGCCCGCTTCTTCGAGCACCCCGCGAATCGCGGCGATCGTCGAGCCCTTCTGCCCGATAGCCACGTAGATGCACTTGACCTGAAGCTTCGGGTCTCCGGATTCCCAGTTGGCCTTCTGGTTGATGATCGTGTCGATGGCGACGGCGGTCTTGCCGGTCTGGCGGTCGCCGATGATCAGCTGGCGCTGCCCGCGCCCGATTGCGGTCATCGCGTCGATGGCCTTGATGCCGGTCTGCAAGCGGCTCCTTGACCGGCTGCCGCTGCACGACGGTCGGTGCCTGGATTTCCAGCGCGCGCCGCCCTTCGGACGCGATGTCGCCGAGACCGTCGATCGGATCACCGAGCGGGTTGATCACCCGGCCGAGGAATCCGTCGCCGACCGGCACCGACAAGATCTCGCCGGTGCGCTTGACGACCTGGCCCTTCCTCGATGCCCGCGAACGGGCCGAGGATGACGGCACCGATCTCGCGGACGTCGAGGTTCAACGCGATGCCGAGCGTGCCGTCGGCGAAGCGCAGCAACTCGTTGGCCATCGTCGACGGCAGTCCTTCGATGCGCGCGATCCCGTCGCCGGCTTCGGTCACCCGGCCGACCTCTTCGCGCGCTGCCGCGTCAGGCGTGTACGACGACACGAAACGCTCGAGCGCGTCGCGGATCTCCTCCGGGCGGATCGTGAGCTCTGCCATCAGTCCATCCTCGTTCGTGGGGTTCGTGAAAGATGCTGCGGACGACGTCCACACCGGCTGCGCGGGTTATTCAAGACGTCGCCGTGCCTCGGCCAGCCGACCAGCAACCGACCCGTCGAGAACTTCGTCACCGACCTGCACGACGACACCACCGACGATGTCGGCGTCGACTTCGATCTGCAGATGGACTCATGTCCGTAGAGCCCAGCGAGCGCTGCTTGCAGGCGGGTGATCTCAGCGTCCGAGAGTCCGACGGCGGTCGTAACCCGGCGACCAGGCGGGCACGGCGACGAGACGCAATAGAGGTGTAGTCGGCGATCGCGTCTTCGGGTGAGCGACCGCGCGGGCGGGTCGCAATCTGCGTCAAGAGCCGGAGCGTGACCGGCCGCGCCTTCTCCTCGACGAGCGCACTGACCAAGGACACCTTGTTCTCATCCGGCAGCGCGGAATCGGACAGAGCAGCCCGCAAGGCGGCGTTGCCTTCGACGATGCGACCGAACCTGAACAACTCGTCCTCGACGTCGTCGGATTCGCCGGTTCGGTGGCCGCTGCCGGGATGAGCGTCTGCTTCGATCAACATCGCTAGCACCGCAAGCGTCTCGATCGCATCGGCCAGATCGCGCATCCGTGACCACCGGGCGCGGACGACTTCGGTCACGATGCGAAGCGTGACCTCCGACACATGCGAGCCGAGCACCGCTTTGACCAGGTCAGCCTTGCGCTTGCCCTCGACCGACGGGTCGGACAGCGCGCGACGAAGCCCCACTTGCGCATCGATGAGATCGACGACACCGAACAGTTCTTCGCCGACACCTGCCGCCTCGTGGTGTTCGTCGCCACTGTCGTGCCAGCTGGCGTTCGACGTAGGTCCACGAGTGCGCGAGCGCATCCCGACTGGATCCCTGCATCAGCCGCGCACCTGCTCGCCGGCGGCTGCCGAGCCGGCTGCTTCTCCGGCGCGCGACTCGACCTCGGTCAGGAACCGCTCGACGACTCGCCGTTGCCGGGCGTCATCTGTGAGCGACTCGCCTACGACCCGACCGGCCAGCTCGACGGCGAGTGTGCCGACCTCGGCCCGCAGTGCCTCGACCGTTCGCGACCGCTCAGCCTCGATCTGCTGATGCGCCGCTTGCTTGATGCGCTCGGATTCGACCTGTGCTTGCGCGCGCAAGTCGGCCAAGATCTGCGCGCCCTCTTCGCGAGCTTCTTCGCGCTGCCGGGCGGCGTCAGCCCGCGCGCTGGCGATCAGGTCGCGATACTCGGCCTCGGTCGCTTCGAGCTTGGCTCGCGCGTCCTCGAGTTCTTTGAACTCGAGCCGGATCGCCTCCTGCCGCTCGGCCAGCTTCGTGTTCACGAACGGCACGACGTACTTGCTGATCACGAAAAGGATGACCAAGAAGATGATCAGCTCGGCAATAAAGGTGCCGTTCGGGATCAGGAAGTTGTTTGTCTTCGCGCTCGTCGGAGCAGGCGTCGGGCTAGCGGCTGCGATGAAGGTGGGCACGCTGGCTCCGAGCTACTTGCCGAGCACGAAGACGAACATGGCCATGAAGGCCAGGTTGATGAAGTACATCGCCTCAACCAGACCGACCGTCAGGAAGAAGATCGGCATCAGCCGCGGCTGCGACTCGGGCTGCCGCGCGACACCGGCGATCGTCTGGGCGCCGGCGAGGCCGTCACCGACGGCAGCACCGATGGCGCCGCCCGCGAGGGCGAGGCCGCCACCGACGAAGGCGCCGGCTGTCTTGATGGCGCTGTCGAGGTTTGCAGCGTCCGTGGCCATGTCTCTCCTTGTTCCAGCTGTTGTGGTTTTCCAGCGGTTGTGGTTCCAGAGGTTGTCGTTGCAGAGGTTGTCGTTGCATAGGTTGTCGATGCTGTTCGAGCTAGTGGCCTTCGATGACGGGTTGCCCGTCGGTAACGGAGTGACTGTCGGTGGCGCCATGGCTTTCTGTGGTGGTGGCAAACGCGAAGTACAGGATCGTAAGCAGCGCGAAGATGAAGGCCTGGATCACACCCACCAGCGCGTCGATCACCTTCCAGATCCCCTGAGGGGCCCACAGGATGTAGGCGGGAAGGAGAGCCAGCAGGGCGACCATGATTGCACCCGAGATCAAATTCCCGAAAAGTCGGAGCGCCAGCGTGAACGGCTTGACGATCTCCTCGATGAGGTTGATCGGGAACATGATCGGATAGGGCTGGAAGAAGTGCTTGACGTAGGCCTTCAGCCCGCGCCGCCGAATGCTCACGATGTGCAACGGAATGATCACGGCGAACGCCATCGCGAGGGTGAGATTGATGTCGGCCGTCGGCGCCGGCAACTTTTCGGGGTGACCGCTTGGGATCAGCCCGATCCAGTTGCACAAGAGAATGAACAGGAACAGCGTCACCGCAAGCGGCACCACGAACGGGGCCACCTCGATGCCCATGCTCTCGTCGACCTGCTTGTTCACGTTGTCGACGATGAGTTCAAAGATGAGCTGCAACTTGCTGGGCACTCCGGATTGAGCGCGGACCCGCATATAAAGGCCAAGCCCGACCACGATGGCACCGGCGATCAGAGTCGTCAGGACCGTGTCGGAGTTGATCGTCAGCCCGAGGATCTTGACATGCGGGTGCACGCCGACGTCGATCGTCGCCGCGACGACCTGCGCCGGGGCGGAGCTTGACCAACTCATGCCTTACGAAACTCCTTCAACGCCGGCACGCTGGTCGCGAGCGCGGCAAGCAGATGGAACACCGCGAGACCGGCCAGGACCGCAATACCCTCGCGTCGGAACACGATAAGGAACAGCGCCGCAATCAACGAAATGTAGGCGAGCCTGACCAGCGAAGCTTTCGCGAACTTCTTGCGGTCGGGGTCGCCTGCCGAGGTGAACTTCAAGATCGAGCGCACGGTCATGATGTTGTTGATCGCGCCGAGCACGAGGCCTGCTAGCAACAGCAGCCCGACGACCACGTGACCAAGAACCGAGGCAATGAGCAGGCCAACGCCGCCGAGAACGGCGGCGATGATGAACACCCTTCGGGGGGTGCCGATTGGAACCATCAGCGGAGCGGTGCTATTCATCAGTGGGCCTCCCCTCGACACGGTGCTTGGGTGCTACTTGGCGCCGTTGAAGTACTTGCGGATCTGAAACCAGCTCGCCGTCAGACCCGCCCCGATGCCCACCGCCAGCCCGATGAGCGTGGCTGCGGGGAACGAGCCCAGCCTGCCGTCGAGATACCAACCGATCCCCAGCCCGACGAGCAACGACACAAGATTGAGTGTGCCAATGCCAATCAGAGCGTAAAGGCCGAGTTGCGGCGGCCCCTGGGGATCGGGCCTCATCCTACGGTCCGTCCCTACTGAGAACGTGCCCGGGTCATGCCGCCCCGTGCCGGGCACGACGCGCCGCCCGCAGGCGCGGCATGTTCACCAACAGCAGCGCGACGGCGGCCAAGGCCCCGCCCAGCGAGACCACGACGAGAGGCCCTTTCGTCACCGAAAGTGCGACGACGCCGGCGCCGAAAAGAGCCGACCAGAAGTACATGATCAACACGGCGCGGCGCTGCGAGTGACCGAGTTCGAGCAGCCGGTGGTGCAGGTGCTGTTTGTCGGGAGCCCACGGCGCCCGCCCGGCCTTGGTCCGCCTGGCGACCGCGAGCACCAGGTCGGCGAAGGGCACCAGCAGGATCGCGAACGGCAGCAGCAACGGCAGGAAGGCGCCGTATTGCTGGTACTGCGTGACCACGTTGACCTGTCCGGTGAACGACACCGTCGACGCCGCGAGCAGCAGGCCGATGAGCATCGCACCCGAGTCGCCCATGAAGACCCGCGCGGGGTGGAAGTTGTGCGGCAGGAACCCAAGGCAGATGCCGGCCACGATGATCGCGATCAGCACCGGCGGCAGGGCGCCGAGATGGGCTCCGCGCGCCAGGTTGTACGACAGCGCGAAGAAGGCCAGCGCCGCGATGCCGACGACCCCCGCCGCCAGACCGTCAAGTCCGTCGATGAAGTTGACGGCATTGATCACGATCACGATGAACGTGACAGTCAAGATGACCGACCAGTCCTGGCCGAGAATCAGCGTGCCTGAACCCGGAATCGGCAGCCACAGCAGTTGCACACCCTGCAACACGATGACCGACGCCGCGAGGATCTGACCCGCCAGCTTGGTCACGGCGTCGAGGTTGAAGCGGTCGTCGAGCGCACCGATGATGAACACGACGCCGCCGCCGAGCAAGAGCGCCCGCGGTTCCGAGAACTTCTCGTTGACGACCTGCAGGGTCGGCATTCGCGAGGCGACCAGCAGCGCGGCGGCCATCCCGGCGAACATGGCCGCTCCCCCGAGGCGAGGAGTCGGGATCGAGTGCACGTCGCGGTCGCGGACGCTCGTCATCGCACCGATCCGCACCGCGAACCGCCGGACGATCGGCGTGGAGAAGTAGGTGACCGCGGCGGCGACCAGGAACGTGATCAGATACTCGCGCACGTCACTCCTCGTGGGCGGCGATGTCGATCATCGACGGCGCTCACTCTACGGCTAGACCGCGCGCGCATCCTGCAGGTCAGGCACGATCTCGCGCAGGCGCTCGATGGTGATCCAGCCTGGCCGCACGAGCACGGGCACCGGGCCTGTGACGTCGACGATCGATGACGGCACCGAGACTGTCGTCGGCCCGCCGTCGAGGTAGACCGCGACCGCTTCGCCGAGTTGTGCTTGCGCGTTCGCACACGTCGTCGCGGGTGGCAGCCCGGTGCGGTTGGCGCTGCTGACAGCCATCGGACCCGTTTCCTTCAGCAACTCAAGGCAGAGCAGATCGGCTGGCATCCGCAGGGCGACCGTGCCGCGAGAGTCGCCGAGGTCCCAGGCCAGCGCCGGCGTGTGTTGGAAAACGAGAGTGAGCGCGCCCGGCCACAACACCTCGACGAGGTGTCGCGCGGGTTCGGAGATCTGGCCGACGAGAGCGTCGAGCACGGTTCGCGAGCCGATCAGCACCGGCACCGGCATGTCGCGACCCCGGCCCTTTGCCGCCAGTAGCGCGTTCACCGCCGACGGCGTGAACGCGTCAGCCCCGATGCCGTAGACCGTGTCGGTCGGCAGCACGACGAGGTCGCCGCGGCGAACGGCGTACGCAGCTTCGCGGACACCCATCGCGCGCTGGGCCGGATCGTCGCAGTCGTAGACCGTCATCAGCTGCCCTCCTGCGAGACGTCCCGACGCGCGGTCACGAACCGGTCGCGTCCAGCAAGATCTTGCCGGACGACGATGTGCGCCCACCCTCCGGATGCGCGGAACATCTCGGCGACCGAAGACCCATGGTGGTCAGCGTGTTCGACAGCGACCAGACCGCCATCGCGCAGCAGGCGGCGGGCAGCGGCTTCGATCATCCGTGGCCCATCCAAGCCGTCGGGACCACCCCACAACGCGGCGTCCGGATCGTGATCTCGCACTTCTGGATCGACTTGATCCCGATCGGTCTCGGGCAGGTAGGGCGGGTTCGCGACAACGAGATCGACGGTTCCCTCGAGCTCGGCTAGCGCGTCGACGGCGTCGGCGTGGTGGACGATGACCCGGGTGCCCGTGGCGTTGCGCTCCGCCCACTCGTGCGCGGCCGACTCTCGCTCGACCGCGTGTACGGTCGCGCCCCTGACCTCCTGGGCAATCGACAGCGCGATCGCGCCCGAGCCGGTGCACAAGTCGACGACGATCGGTGCGTGCGAGCGGGCCGGCTCGCGCAGATTGTCGATGCACCAGCCCGCGACCACTTCGGTCTCGGGTCGGGGCACGAAGACTCCTGGACCAACGGCGACCTCGAGATAGCGGAACGCCGCGCTGCCCGTGAGGTGCTGGAGCGGCACCCGCGAAGCGCGGCGTGCGACCAGCTTCTCGAACACCGCCGACTGACCAGCTGACAGGTCGCCCGCAACGAGGAGGCGTCCGCGCGGGCAGCCGATCACGAATGCCGCGAGTGTCTCCGCATCGTGTCGCGGCGACGGCACGCCGGCCGCGGCCAACTGCTTGTAGGCGTTGTCGATCGCGACGCTCAATCTCACAGAGGATCGCTGCGGTGTGGTTTTCATGGCGTCTTTCATGGCGTGGGCTCCGCGACCGCGGCCATGCGAGCCGCGGAGTCGGCGTCGACCAGTGCCTGGATCAGGTCGTCGAGATCTCCGTCGAGCACCTGGTCGAGGTTGTAGGCCTTGTAGTTGACGCGGTGGTCGGAGATCCGGTTCTCGGGGTAGTTGTAGGTGCGGATCCGCTCCGACCGGTCGACCGTGCGGATCTGGATACGGCGTTCGGCGCTCGCAGCCGCGGCCGCTTCCTCTTGCGCGAGCACGAGCAGCCGGGCCCGCAGGATCCGCAGCGCGGACTCCTTGTTCTGCAGCTGGCTCTTCTCGTTCTGGCACGACACGACGGTGCCGGTCGGCACGTGGGTGATCCGCACGGCCGAGTCGGTCGTGTTCACGCTCTGGCCCCCTGGCCCGCTCGACCGGTAGACGTCGATGCGCAGATCGTTCGGATCGATCTCGACGTCGACCTCCTCTGCTTCTGGCAGCACGAGGACGCCGGCGGCGCTGGTGTGGATGCGGCCCTGCGACTCGGTCACGGGGACGCGCTGCACCCGGTGGACGCCGCCCTCGAACTTCAGCCGGCTCCACGCGCCATCGCCGGTACCCGCGCGGACCGCGAGGGTCGCATCGCGGTAGCCGCCGAGGTCGGATTCGTTGGCGTCGAGCACCTCGGTCTTCCAGCCCTGTCGCTCGGCGTAGCGCAGGTACATCCGCAGCAGGTCGCCGGCGAACAGCGCCGACTCTTCGCCGCCTTCACCCGCCTTGACCTCGAGGATCACGTCCTTGCCGTCATTGGGATCGCGCGGGATCAGTAGCGTGCGCAGTTCCTCCGCGGCCGCATCGCGTCGGCGTTCGAGGTCGGGCATCTCAGCGCGGAAGGACGCGTCGGTGTCGCCGAGTTCACGGGCGGCCTCGAGGTCATCGCCAAGTGTTCGCCAGCGCAGGTAGGTCTCGACGATCGGAGTGAGCTGCGCATATCGGCGTCCAAGAGAACGCGCTAGACCTGGGTTGGCGTGCACCCCGGGATCCGACATCTTCGTCTCGAGGTCGGCGTGCTCAAGGAGCAGCTCTTCGACTGCTTCGAACATGACGACCTCCTCGCATTTCGGGCTAGGGACGCCTTCGAGCTTCAGACAGGGCCTTCGGGCGCCGGACATGGCGACGGCGCCGGTTCCCGAACTCGATTGAGCCCTGGGACCGGCGCCGTACGTAGCTACTTGGCGGCTGCCTTGCCGAACCGCTTCTCGAACTTCTCGACGCGACCGCCGATGTCGAGGATCTTCTGCTTGCCCGTGTAGAACGGGTGGCACGCGGAGCAGACGTCGGCGTGGATCGTGCCGCCCTTCGCGGTGCTGCGCGTGGTGAACGTGTTCCCACAGCTACAGGCCACGGCTGTCTCGGTGTATTCGGGATGGATCTCGGGCTTCACTGGTTCTCCTAAGCTGTCGCGGCCGCCGGGTCGTCTCTCAGGGCTTGCCCGAGCAAAAGCTGACGTGAACCGGAACCGACTTGGACCGACCTTCAGTGTGACAGACCGGCTTGATAGTCGTCCAAACGCCTGTGGAGCACCCCCGATTCCCGCTCGGACGGGGAGTGGCTAGTCGTTAGGAGACGCCGAGACGTCGATGGCGTTTGCCGAGCGAATCCCCCCGACGTCGACGATGACGAGCACCCGCCCCTGCACGCGCCTGAACCCGCAGATGCCCCACGGCTGCCACCCACTCTTGCCGGCCACCATCGCACGAGCATCGGCACACGCCGCCGCTTCCGTGTCGGTTGCGAGGTCCCACTCCCGGCCCGCCTGAGGTGCGCCAAGCTCGCCGAGGTATGGCGTTCCGCCGTCCGAGTCGACGACGACCGGCCCCGAAGCCGTGGCACCCGCCGGGCCGTGGATCGAATCAACGGCCGCAACCAATGCGGGCCCTACGTGGCGGCGGGCTGCCGACTCGTGCACGCCCCACAAGCCAGCGACGAGGCCGAACACCGCGCATACCGCGAACATCACGTTTCGGGTGCGGTGTTTCCATCGGCGCATGCATAGCAGGCCAAAGGTCGCGAGCGAGACGACAAGCGCCAGAAAGTAGGCGGTAGCCCGCGGCTCACCGACCCACGCGGTGTACTGCTCGTCGCTGCTCGTACCGATCTGGACTGCCATCTCGAGAGCCGGCAGCAGAAGCCCACCTGCCGTCAATATGAGGACGGCGGTCCCGGTCAGCCACGGCCAGCGCCAGCCGGCCGTGGTCGGCAGTAATGGCAAAGGCGGCGGCGGGGCGACGGGGTACTCGGCGGCTCGCATCAGTAGTCCCAGCCGTCCGTCGGCCACGCGACGACCTCGATCTTGTCGGCCTTGGAGCCGAGCTGGTTATCGCTGATGCGGACGAAGACGCGTCCGTGCCGGCGGTCGAACTCGCAATAGAAACGGTCCACCCGCGACGTCCAACCGCGCTCACCGGCCACCATCTGCTTGACCGCCGCGCAGCCCGCTGTGGCCGAGTCGGTCGGCAGCTGCCACGACTTGGACACGGAAGGCTCGTCGAGCAGGTCATTCTCCGGAGACCCATCGTTCAATTCGACAACCGCGTCCCCAGAAGGCGTGCCACCGGCAGGGGCGTGGAGCGCGTCGACAACAGCGACAAGGTCGGGAGTCATGTGCCGACGGGACGTCGACTCATGCTCTCCGCGGATCACAATCGTCAGGCTGAGGGCTAGGGACACCGCGAAGAAGACGTTTCGGGTGCGCTGCGTCCAACGACACAACCACAGCGCGATCGTGGTAACGACTCCGACTGTGAAAGTCAGGAAGAACGCCCACGCGAGCGGCGAGTAGACCCACTCCGTGTAATCGCCGCCCTGCGACGTCCCCAGGAACTGGAACACCCGCGGGATTGTGCCCAACCAGAGCACGCCGGCCGTCACTGTGAGAGCAACCGTCGCGACCAACCAGAGCCAGCCCCAGCCCACGGTGGCACGCGGTGACGACGGCAGCGGCTCGGCGTCCAGGGCGGCGGAGTGAGTTCGCACCCTTGCGGCATCGACGCGGGGCGACATCCCCTTGATCGTCGCTACGACGGCCGCGCACCGCCAGCCGAATTACACAGCCGTTACGGGCGATCGCTTTGCTTTCAGAACCGGGATGCCCGGTGATGTGCGACACCTTGGAGCAGCCATGCGTCTGAACACCCTCGCGATCGCCGGCATCGCCGTTCTCGCTCTGACAGCCACGGCGTGCAAGAGCAGCTCGCACGCATCAGCTCCGGCAGCCGCAACCAATGCCCCGGCCACCCAGACCCAAGCCGACGACACCACCTCGGCGTCGGGCTCACCGTCGATCGCCGCGAGCCCAGCCATTTCGGCCACCGCAACGCCGGGAGCTTCGTCGTCGGCGACAACGCCCTCGGCTCCTGCGGCAGCAGCTGCGGGCGGCGAGCTGAATGCGTGCTCGCTGCTGACCGGCGCCCAAGCCTCGTCACTGACCGGGCGCAAGTATGGAGGCGGTACTCCCGCGACGATCGCCGCCGGGCAAGACCAATGCACCTACCCGTACTCCGGTCCGAGCGTCGATCTCGTGGTGATCGTCTACACGCCGAGCAGCGGCGTCTCGTGGAACACCATGCAGGCCGTGCTGAGTGGCGTCGGGACTGTCCAGCAGGTGTCGGGCGTGGGCGACAAGGCGATGTTCGCCGGCGTCGAGCTCGACGTCGAGACAGGGAAGTGGCTCGTCGCAATCCAAGGAGCCGACGACCTCAACAAGGACGCCGGTGCGATCGCGATCGGGAAGGAACTTGTCGGCGCCCTCGCTTCGAAGTGATCGTGCGCAGGTGCTCAGATCGAGCTAGTCGATCGGCATCGAGGTCGTCTTTTGGATCTGGAGCAGGAACTCGGCGTTGCTCTTTGTCTCTTTCATCTTGTTGAGCAGCAACTCGAGCGCCTGCTGTGAGTCGAGTGCGTGCAGCACCCGCCGCAGCTTCCAGACGATCTGCAGTTCTTCCGGTGCCATCAGGAGTTCTTCCTTGCGGGTACCAGAAGCATCGACGTCGACCGCCGGGAAGATCCGCTTGTCGGCGAACTTCCGGTCGAGCTTCAGCTCCATGTTTCCGGTGCCCTTGAACTCCTCGAAGATGACCTCGTCACCACGCGAGCCGGTCTCGACCAGCGCTGTCGCGAGGATCGTGAGCGAGCCGCCGTTTTCGATGTTGCGGGCTGCGCCGAAGAACCGCTTCGGCGGGTACAGCGCTGCCGAGTCGACACCACCGGACAAGATTCGACCGGACGCCGGAGCTGCGGTGTTGTACGCGCGGCCAAGGCGAGTGATGGAGTCGAGCAGGACCACGACGTCGTGGCCAAGTTCGACCAGTCGCTTGGCCCGCTCGATCGCGAGCTCGGCGACCATCGTGTGGTCTTCTGCCGGCCGGTCGAAGGTCGAGGCGATGACCTCGCCCTTCACCGAGCGCTGCATGTCGGTGACCTCTTCAGGTCGTTCGTCGACGAGCACGACGATCAGGTGGCACTCGGGGTTGTTGCGGGTGATCGCGTTCGCGATCGCCTGCAACACCATGGTCTTGCCGGCCTTGGGCGGCGAGACGATCAGACCGCGCTGGCCCTTGCCGATCGGTGCGACCAGGTCGATGACCCGGGTCGTGAGCTGGCCAGGATCGCCCTCGAGGCGAAGCCGGTCCTGCGGGTAGAGCGGCGTGAGCTTGCCGAACTCCGGACGTGCCTTCGCCTTCTCGGGGTCGGTGCCGTTCACCGTGTCGAGACGGACCATCGCGTTGAACTTCTCGCGCCGTTCGTTGTCCTTCGGCTGCCGGACGACGCCGGTGACCGCGTCACCCTTGCGCATGCCGTAGCGGCGCACCTGGGCCAGCGACACGTAGATGTCGTTCGCGCCGGGCAGGTAGCCCGACGTGCGGACGAACGCGTAGTTGTCGAGGATGTCGAGGATCCCGGCGACGGGCACCAAGATGTCGTCCTCGCTGACAACGGGCTCGGCCTCGCTGCCGAACCGTTCGCGACCCGGGCCCCGCGCACTGCGGTTCCGCTCGCGGAAACGCCCGCGGCGCCGGCGTCCGCTGCTGTCGAACTCGTCGTCGTCGCGCGGCTGGCCGCCCTGGTTCTGGCCGCCCTGCCTGTCTGGCCGCTTGCCCGCCCTGCCCGCCCTGCCGGTTCTGGCCGCCCTGCGTTGTCGCTGGCCGCCCTGCCGGTCTTGGCCGCCCTGGTTCTGGCGGGGCCGGTCGCCCTGCGAGTTCTGGTTGTTCTGTGCCGCCGCCTTGACCCTGCTGGGGCTGGTCGGACTGTCCGGCTTGCGCCGCCCTCGGCCGCGGTCTCCTCGGTCACGGTCGCTGCGATCGCGATTGCGATTCTGGCCGCCGCGCTGGCGATCCGGGCGATCCTGGCGGTAGCCGCCCTGGCTCGGGCACGGTCTGGCCGCGTTGCTGACCGGCGCCATCGGCTGCTCTCGCCGTTCTCGGCGGAGCCGCCCTCGGAACGAGAGCTTTCGGACGCGCTGCGCTCCGGCGCTCTCACGCTCGGCGACGTGGTTGTCGGAGCCGTTGCGTTCAAAGTCTGTCGAGGCAGGTGCCTCTGACGCTGCTGCGGCCGGACGCCGCGAGCTGCGCGCTGGCCGGGTCGAGCCGGCAGCTTCGGTGATGGGTGCGGAGCTTGTCTTGCCCGCACCGTTGGTGGCGGCCTGCTGGCCGCTCTCTGAATTGCGGCGATCAGGTCGCCCTTGCGCATCGCGGCGGTGCCGCTGATGCCCATCGTGGCGGCAAGCGCCTTTAGTTCTGGCAGCACCATCGAGGTCAGGCCGGTTCCGGCCGCTCGGCGTTTGGTGCGCGCGCCACCTGTTTCGGCATCGCCATCAGGCGACGCAGCGAAGGTAGGGGCGTCTGTTGTTTCGGTCACTCGAATCCTTCCGGAAAAGGCCCACGGCGTCGGAGCCGGTGTCGTACACCTGCTCTAACTGGAGCCACTTTCAACGCGCCGGGCGATGAGCCACGGCGGTTTTCTGGGAGCTATGGCGAACGGCCACAGCTGTTACACGGGGAAGCATCAGCGGCTTGCGGAACTGAGTCTCGATCCACCGTGAAAGCTGGTGCGGCCCGGAATTGCGGACTGCACCGGAAATCATGGGGTCCACGCGCGGAGGATGACCGGAATTCGGTTCTGTCGGGTTTCGGCAGCCCGGGATGCCGGTCGAACCGGCGCGTCGTGGGGAGCAAGCATCCAGACCGGGTAAGGCGACTGGTGCAAAATCATCGTAGCACCCCTGCCCCATCCGGAGACACCTGCCACACCTAGCGACTCGATGCCACCATCAGGCACGTCTGGCGGGACGCCGGGGTGGTGCAGGTTCGTTCAGCCCGTCAACGGCATGACGCGCGCGCCCTGGGTGTCGATCGCGATCTGCGAGGCCGTGAACCAGCGCGCATCGAACGCAGCGACGGTCTCGGCCTGTGCGGTCGTCGTCAACGCCAGCACCGTCGGGCCTGCGCCGGAGATCACCGCAGCGATACCGGCTTCGCGCAACCGCGCCAGCAATGCCGCGCTGCGCGGCATCGCCGACGCACGGTACTGCTGGTGCAGCGCGTCTTCGGTGGCCACGAGCAACAACTCCGGACGCCGGGTTAGTGCCTGTGCGAGCAACGCCGCACGGGCCGCGTTCGCGGCAGCTTCGTGATGGGGCACCGACTCGGGTAGCAGCTTGCGGGCCTTCGTCGTCGACGACTTTGTGTCGGGGACGAAGACGACGGCAGCAATACTCTTGTGGACGTCGAGGTGCAGCGCTCGAGTCAACAGCGCAGCGTGAGCCGGTTGTTCCCGGTCCGGCCGCTGCCGCTCAGTGCGGAGCCGGCTCGGTCCAGGCCATCGTGAAGCCACCCGCCAAGCACGCGGCGACATTGTCGGGGTGGCCTTCGAGCTGTGCGGCGAGCCTCAGCATCGCGTCGTCCGGCAATCGCTCGGTGCCGCCGAGCACGAGCTCCCGGGCCGCCACGACGCCCGCCACGATCGCGGCCGCCGACGAGCCAAGTCCTCGGCCGTGCGGGATCCGGTTCGCGCAGACGATCTCGAGCCCGCGGGGCTGACCACCGAGAGCGTCGAACGTCGCCCGCACCGCTTGCACGACGAGGTTGCGCTTGTCGCGCCGCACGTCGTCGGCGCCTTCGCCGGCGACATCGACCACGAGTCCCGACTCCGCGACCCGCACGACGACGTCGTCGTACAGCGCGAGCGCGAGCCCGAAGCTGTCGAAGCCCGGACCCAGGTTGGCGCTGGTCGCGGGCACCCGCACCCGGGCAGGCGCGGCGCGAAACGAGACGCCCATTAGGCGTCCAGGCCGAGGTGACGCGCGGCGAGCATGGCGTCGGCCGCGATGGTGATCGGAGCTGGCGCACCCGAGATCGCCCACTCGGGGTCCTTCAACCCGTGGCCGGTCACCGTGCACACCACCCGCAGGCCCGCGGGCAGCGTGCCCTGCTCGTGCGCCATCAGCAGGCCGGCCACACTCGCAGCGGACGCGGGCTCGACGAAGACGGCCTCTTTACTCGCCAGCAACCGGTACGCCGACAGGATCTGCCGGTCGGTCACCGACTCGATCGCTCCGCCTGACTGGTCGCGAGCGTCGAGCGCGTTGACCCAGCTCGCCGGGTTGCCGATGCGGATCGCGGTGGCGATGGTCGAGGGGTTCTCGACCACGTGGCCGAGCACGATCGGTGCCGAACCTGCGGCCTGAAATCCGCGCATCTTCGGTCGGTTGGCAGCGCGCCCCGCGCCTGCGTACTCGACGTAGCCCTTCCAGTAGGCCGTGATGTTGCCGGCGTTCCCGACCGGCAGGCAGTGCACGTCGGGCGCGTCGCCGAGCGCGTCGACGATCTCGAACGCCGCAGTCTTCTGACCTTGGATCCGATCGGGATTGACCGAGTTCACCAGCGTCACTGGGTAGTCCTGCGCGAGCTTGCTCGCCAGCGACAGGCAGTCGTCGAAGTTGCCGTCGACCTGCAACAACTTCGCGCCGTGCACCAGGGCCTGAGCAAGCTTGCCGAGCGCAATCTTGCCTCGCGGCACCAGCACGGCGCACAGCAAGCCGGCCCGCGCCGCGTATGCCGCCGCGCTCGCGCTCGTGTTGCCCGGTCGACGCGCAGATGACCGCCTTCGAGCCATCCTCGACGGCTTTGCTGATCGCCATGGTCATGCCGCGGTCCTTGAACGATCCGGTCGGGTTCGCGCCCTCGACCTTCAAGAAAACGTCGCAGCCGGTGAGCCCAGAAAGCACCGGCGCGGGCAGCAACGGGGTGCCGCCTTCTTGCAGCGTCACGACCGGCGTGGCCTCGGTCACGGGCAACCACTCGCGGTACTCCTCGATCACTCCACGCCAACGGGGCCGGGCGCTCATCGGTCGGTGTCCTCGCCCTCGACCCGCATCACGCTCGCGACATCGCGCACGATGTCGAGCGTGCGCAGGTCGGCGACCGTCGCTGACAACGCAGCGTCAGATGCCGTGTGCGTGACGATCACCAGGCTCGCGTCGTCGCCGCGCCCTGACTGGCGCACCGCCTGGATCGACACGTCATGCGCCGAGAACACGTTGGCGACCTGGGCGAGCACGCCTGCCTTGTCGGCCACGTCGAGGCTGATGTGATACCTCGTCAGTGTCTCGCCCATCGAGCGCAGCTCGAGATCTGCGTACGCGGATTCGCCGGGACCGAGCGCGCCCTTCACCTTGTTGCGCGCCACCGCCACGATGTCGCCGAGCACCGCACTCGCCGTAGGAGCTCCGCCCGCCCCGCGGCCGTAGAACATCAGCTGGCCGGCCGCTTCGGCTTCGACGAAGACCGCGTTGTAGGCCTCGCGGACGCCGGCCAGCGGGTGCGAGCGCGGAATCATCGCCGGGTGCACCCGGACGCTCACCCCGCGCCCGTCGGCCGTGCGCTCGCAGATAGCGAGCAGCTTCACGACGCAGCCCATGTCGCGAGCGCTACGCACTGCCGTCGCGGTGACGTCGGCGATGCCTTCGCGATGGACGTCGGCGATCGTGACCCGGGTATGAAAAGCAAGACCCGGCGAGGATGGCAGCCTTCGCGGCCGCGTCGAACGCATCGATGTCGGCGCTCGGATCCGCCTCGGCGTAGCCGAGCGCGGTCGCCTCGTCGAGTGCTTCGGCGAACCCTGCGCCGGTCTCGTCCATGCGGGTCAAGATGAAGTTGGTCGTTCCGTTGACGATGCCGAGCACCCGGTGCACGGTGTCGCCCGCAAGTGATTCGCGCAACGGCCGCAGCAACGGGATCGCGCCCGCGACGCTTGCCTCGAAGTAGAGGTCGACCCCGTGCTTGTTCGCGGCGTCGTGCAGCGTCGCGCCGTCTTCTGCGAGCAGCGCCTTGTTGGCTGTCACGACCGACGCGCCGTGGCTCATCGCCGTGAGCAGCAGTGATCTCGCGGGTTCGATGCCGCCGATCACCTCGACCACGATGTCGATGTCGTCGCGCGCGACTAGAGCCGCGGCGTCGGTGGTGAACAGCGCCGGGTCGAGGTCGATGTCGCGCTTGCGGTTCAGCCGACGGACCGCGATACCGGCAAGTTCAAGGGGGACGCCGACCCTGGCCGCGAGATCGTCGGCCTGCTCGGTCAGCAGCCTCGCCACCTCGACTCCGACGACACCACAGCCGAGCAGGGCGATCCGCAGCGGTCGCCCGCTCATCGTGAATCTCCGTCCCTCAGTGGTCGGTCGTGCTCTAGTCGGTCGTGCCGTAGTTGGTCGTGCCGTAGTTGGTCGTGCTGTGGTCGGTAGCGCGTCCGGCGCTCATTCTGCCCTGTTCCCGCTAGCAGTCGCCGGGTCAGTGGGCTGTCACTTCACGCGACGGGCTCACTCGACGTCCAGCCGAAGCAGGTCATCGATCGTCTCGCGCCGCACGATGACCCTCGCGACGCCGTCGCGGACCGCGACGACCGGCGGGCGGCCCAGGTAGTTGTAGTTGCTCGCCAGCGAGCGGCAGTAGGCGCCGGTGACGGGCACCGCGATCAGGTCGCCAGGCGCCACATCGGCGGGCAGGAACGTGTCGCGCACCACGATGTCGCCGGACTCGCAGTGCTTGCCGACCACGCGGCTCAGTACGGGTGCGGCGGTCGATGCGCGATTCGCCAGCGTGCAGGAGTAGGTCGCGTCGTAGAGCGCGGTTCGGATGTTGTCGCTCATGCCGCCGTCGACGCTGACGTAGGTGCGAACCAACCCGGCACCGACCTCGATCGGCTTGATCGTGCCGACCTCGTAGAGGGTGAGTGTGGTCGGCCCGCAGATCGCCCGGCCGGGTTCGACGCTCAGCCGTGGGTGAGCGAGGCCGGCCGCGTTGCACTCGCGCTCGATGATGTCGGCCAATTGTGCTGCTATATAAGAGATTTCCGGCGGATCGTCGGTCGGGACGTAGGCAACTCCGACGCCGCCACCAAGGTCGAGTTCGGGCAGTTCGACCCCGTAGTCGTCGCGAATGTCGCGCAGCAGGCCGACGACGCGATGCGCCGACACCTCGAAGCCGGCGGTGTCGAAGATCTGCGAACCGATGTGCGAGTGCAGCCCGACCAGTTCGAGCGTGTCGCTTTCGAGCACCCGTCGGGCGGCTTCCTTGGCCGCTCCCCCGGCGAGAGAGAAGCCGAACTTCTGATCCTCGTGCGCGGTCGCGATGAACTCGTGAGTGTGCGCCTCGACACCCACGGTCGTGCGTACAAGAACGCGTGGCCGGGTCGCACGCCCCTCGGCAAGCGACGTCAGCCGATCGATCTCCTCGAACGAGTCGACGACGATCCGCCCGACGCCGGCATCGAGTGCAGCCGTCAACTCGGCGACCGATTTGTTGTTGCCGTGCAAGGCAATCCGGTCTGGCGGGAAGCCAGCGCGCAGGGCCAACCGCGAGTTCGCCGCCTGTGCAGACGTCGAGCCCCAGCCCCTCGTCGCGCACCCAGCGGGCAATCTCGGTCGTGAGAAAAGCCTTGCCCGCATAGAAGACGTCGGCGGCCGGAAACGCGCCGACCCAGTTCCGGCAGCGAGCCCGGAAGTCGGCCTCGTCGACGACGTACGCCGGGGTGCCGAAGTCACTGGCAAGGTCGGTGGCCGCTACTCCGGCGATCGTGAGCACCCCGGCGTCCGATCTAGTGACGTTCGACGACCAGATCATCGGGTCGAGAGCGTTCACGTCGGCGGGCGCAACCGGCGCCGGTGTCAGCGGCTCGCGGGCATCTGCGTGCAGCGCTCCCGCCTCGTGGGTGTGCACGACTACATCCGCTCGGGCGCACTCACGCCGAGCAAGCCGAGGCCGTTCGCCAGCACGGTGCGGGTCGCTTCGCACAGCCACAGCCGCGCCCGCGTGAGGTCGGTGACCTCGTCGTCGCCCTGCGGGAGCACCCGGCAATCGTCGTAGAAACGGTGGTAGACCCCGGCGAGCTCTTCGAGGTAGCGCGCGACGCGGTGCGGTTCGCGTAGCTCGGCGGCACTTGCGACGACGCGCGGGAACTCCGCCAACGTGCCGAGCAGGTCGACCTCGCGATCGTGGGTGAGCAATGCGGGGTCGAAGCTCGCCGCGCGCGATGCCGAGTTCGGTTGCGTTGCGCAACAACGAGGCGATCCGCGCGTGCGCGTACTGCACGTAGAACACCGGATTGTCGTTGGTCTTGCGGGTGATGACGTCGATGTCGAGAGTCAACGGTGAATCGCTGGGGTAGCGCGCGAGCGAGTAGCGAACGGCATCGACCCCCGCCATGTCGACGAACTCCTGAAGCGTGACGATCTCACCGGCACGCTTCGACAACCGGATCTCGACGCCGCCCTTGAGAATCTTCACCAGCTGCCCGATGAGCACCGCGATGTTGTAGTCGGGATCGTCACCCGCGCACGCAGCGACGGTGCGTCAGCCGTTGCACGTAACCGTGGTGGTCGGCGCCGAGCAGGTAGATGCACACGTCGAATCCACGCGCGCGCTTGTCGACGTAGTACGCAGTGTCAGAAGCGAAATAGGTGAGCTCGCCGTTGCTCTTGATGAGCGGGCGATCCTTGTCGTCGCCGAAATCGGTGGTGCGCAACCACACAGCACCTTCGGCTTCATAGACGTGGCCCATCTCGCGCAGTCGCGCCAGCCCGCGCTCGACAGCGCCCGACGAGTGCAGCGACCGCTCGGTGTACCACACGTCGAAGTGGGTGCCGAATGCGTCGAGAACCGCCTTCTGCTCAGCCAGTTGCAGCTCGTAGCCGGCTTCGCGGAATGCCTCGAGCCGCTCGCCCTCAGGCAGATCGACGATGGTGGGCCGGGTGTGCACGATCTGTGCGGCGAGGTCGGCGATGTAGTCGCCGTGGTAACCATCGGCCGGAACGGGCTCGGCCGAGTGCCGCGGCCTCGAGCGACGCACCGAAACGATCCATCTGCACACCGCGGTCGTTGATGTAGAACTCGCGGGTCACCTCGGCGCCAGCCGCACTGAGCACCCGCCCAATGGCGTCGCCGACAGCGGCCCATCTGGTGTGACCCAGATGCAGCGGCCCAGTCGGATTCGCGGAGATGAACTCCAGGTTCACCCGTTGTCCGCCCTGGGTCTGGGTGTGACCGTACGACGCGCCGGCCTCGACGATCTGGCGGGCCACGTCGCCCTGCTCGGCGCTTTCCAAGCGTGACGTTCAGAAAACCAGGACCGGCGACGTCGACCTTGGCGATGCCCGGCGTGCCGCGAAGCTGGGCCGCGATCAGTTCGGCGATCTCGCGCGGTGGCCGGCCTGCAGTTTTTGCCAGCTGGAGAGCCACATTCGTCGCGTAGTCGCCGTGCTCCCTGTTCTTCGGCCGCTCGATAGTGACCGCTTGCGGCGGCTCGACATGAAGATCGCCAGCCCCGACGGCAGCCGCAATGGCAGCGATCACAGAGTCGGACAGTTGAGCGGGAGTCACGGGCGCGAGGCTATCGCAGCACGAGGTGCATCCTCGTGCGCGTTACGGGATTCGCGGCCCCTCGGCGTCCGGCACGCTTGTTTCTGCAAGGTCGCGAACCGCACGGATCAGCACGTCGGGGTCGAACGGCTTGGTGAGGTACACATCGACCCCCGCTTCGAGCCCGCGCCTGATGTCGGTCTGCTGCGCCCTCGCCGAGACCATCACAATCTTGATGCCGGACGTCGAGGGGTCGTTGCGCAACTTCGCTGCCGTAGCCAGCCCGTCGAGGAGGGGCATCGCCACGTCGAGCACGATGACATCAGGGCGCAGCAGCTTCGACTGCACGCAGACAGCTCTCGCCGTCGTCGGCGTGCCCAACCTCGAAGCCTTCGAGCTCGAGGTTGACCGTGATCAAGTGCCTGATCATCGGGTCGTCGTCGACAACGAGCACCCTCGTGCGGGCACCGTGCCGCCGCGCCGGGATTGGTCCGAACCACTCACGCGTCGGACAGTAGTGCACAGCATCCGCTGATACCCTCGGCACACTTGAGCCCCCGTAGCTCAGGGGATAGAGCACCGCCCTCCGGAGGCGGGGGCGCAGGTTCGAATCCTGCCGGGGGCACTGGCGAATCGCGAGAGCTCAGCGGCCGTCGAGCCACAACGCCCAGGCGCGCACGGACTTGATTCGCAGCACCCCGTTGACCACCCACGGATCCCGACTGAACGCCGACCGCACGGCGTCCTCGTCGACAGCCTCGAACGCCATGAGTGCGACCTCGTCCGGGTCGTCGCTGGCGATCGGCCCGCCGAGGATGATGGCCCTTTGCTCGACAAGCTGATCTGCGAAGTCGGCGTGCTCATCCCAACCGCGTTGATCACGGATCCCGATGTCGGGCTGCCAGCTAGGGCCTCGCGCGGTGGTGACAGCGAAGGTGGCCACGGACGCTCCGGACTCGTTCTGGGTCGTTCCAGGCTAGGTCCTGACGACGGGCCGGTGTCCAGCCGGCTCACCGCGAGGCGCGCCGCGACGCTGTCGAGCAGGCTCGGCGACGGCGGCAGCTGGGCGAACGCCTCGAGGAATGCCTCGCCACCGATTCGGTAAAGGACGCTCGGCACGACGGTTCGCACGGTCGCCGTCCGCGGCACTCCCTCGAGGAGCCCGATCTCGCCGAACCAGTCGCCGGGGTGCAGGTCGTTCACGTGACGATCACCGACAAATACCTCGAGTTCACCTGCCCGCACCACGTAGAACGCGTCGGCGACATCGTGCTCGCGGATGATCGTCGTCCCTGCTGCAATGCCGAGCTCGCTGATGTCAGCGGCAAGGCGCTCGAGCACCGGCCGCGACGACGCCTGCAGCAGCCCGAGGTGTTGGAGCACCACGATCCGCGGTTCGAGCTCCTCGAAGCGGCTGGTCGACGCGCTGTCGGATCGGCGCAGCACCGGGTAGACGCCGATCACGACGATCGGCGGAAGCACGCCCAGGAGGGTCAAGGTCCCCGTTGTGCCGAACGCGTGCAGGCTGAGCGGGGTAGCGAGCGCACCGACCGCGACCGCGCCAAACACGACGGACGTCAGCCGTGCCGTCAGTAACGGCAACCCCCGCGGGAGCACGAACCTCTGCAGTTCGGTCAGCGCAACCACGTCGACGGCCAGCGCGCCGGCTCCTCGCAGCGCCTCGAGCGCGACGACCGTCGCCGCGTTGTGGCTGTGCGCGATCAGCACCGACGGCAGGCAGTAGACAGCCATGCACAGCGACCAGCCAGCCCGCGAGTCGGTGCTGCCGGACGATCCGATTGACGACGGGTGCAGCCAGCAGGCCGCCGGTGCCCAGGCCGGCGAACAGCTCGCCGTAGCCGGCATCACCAAGATGAAGGCGGGTGGTCGCAAGAACTGCAAGCAGGACCGTGTCCGTTCCGTAGACGAGGCCTGATAGACCCATGAGGGCGACGAAGATGCTGATGCCCGACGTCGTGTGTGCGCGCATCTTTCGTGGCGAGTGCTCGCGGCTGGGTCGGAACCGCAGTGACCGCACCTGCCCGGGCGAGGGAAGCCCGAGGCTCACGATCGCAGCAAGAGCCACGAGCACGGCGAGCGCGAGCATTTCCACCGCCGGGCTGATCACGAGCAGCATCAGGCCGCCGACAGCGGGGCCGGCGAGCAGCAACAGCTTGTCGGTGGCCGCCTGCCTCGACGCGACACGGGAAAGGTCGCCACCGCCCGCCACGATCGGTAGCAGCAACGCAGCCGCGGGGGCCTGCCCACTCGCCGCGATGCGCACGACCGCGGCGAGCGCGATCGCCACGGCCGGCGACGCGTTCAACAAGATCGCTGTTGCCATCGCGGCAATGGCGACAGCGCAACAGATGTCAGACCCGACGAGAAGCCGGCGCGGCGGAAACCGGTCGAGTAACGGCGCGGCGAACACGCTCGTCACGATCCCGGGCAGGTAGCGGGCAGCCGCCGCGGCGGCAACCCAGGCCGACGAGTGCGTCGCGTGGTACACGTAGACGACGAGCGCAACGCTGTAAGCCCGGTTGGCAAGCGCCGCGAGTGCGAGCGCAACGTCGAGCCGCAGACGTCGAGGGCTAGTCCTCAGGCGAGCCTCCGCTGCGATGTGCGCCCCCGACCACCTCGGGACGGTAACCCGTCTGCGAGGCGCCGCGGTGAACGGATGGTGACTGCTAGGTGAACGACCGGTCCGACGAAGACCTCACGCGTACGCCGTCCATTACTGTTTCCTGCTACCGACGAGCGGTGTGCCCACGGAGGTCCCGATGTCAGCCCTGAACCCAAGCGACCTGTCGCGCATCGCGCTGTTCGCGGGACTGGACGAAGCAGATCAACGCGTCGTCGCTAGCTGGCTGGACGTCGGACGAGTTCGACCCCGGCTACAAGCTGACGCACGAGGGTGCTTCGGGTTACGCCTTCTTCGTCCTGCATGACCGGGGCCGCCGATGTGATCGTCGGCGGCAACGTCGTGCGCACCTTGGGCCCGGGTGACTTCTTCGGCGAACTGTCGATGCTCGGCGACGGTCGGCAAACCGCGACGGTCACGATCACGACGCCGTCGACCGTGTGGACGATGTTCGGTAGCCGCTTTCGCGAACTCCAACAGCAGCACCCGGCGATCGCCGCCGCCATCGAGAAGGTCGCGGCAGAGCGGGTGAGCCCGCAGTAGCACCGGCGAGCGGTCAGACGCGTTGGTTGCCGACCAGGACCGACTCGTCCTCGAGACTCGAGTTCGTCGGGTGGCTCGAACGACACCTTCGGGGTGACCCGATCCAGCCAGCGCGGCAGGAACCAGTTGCGGTCGCCGAGCAGGTGCATCAGCGACGGCACCAGGATCGTGCGCAGCAAGAACGCGTCGAGGAACACGGCGCTCGCGAGGCCGATACCGAACAGCTTGATCGCCCGCTGGTCGCCGAGCACGAACCCGCCGAACACCGCGATCATGATGAGCGCGGCCGCGGTGATGATGCTGCCAGTCTCGGCCTGGCCGACGATGATCGAGCGCCGGTTGTCCTTCGTGTGCACCCATTCCTCGTGCATGCGGCTGACCAGGAACACCTGGTAGTCCATGGAGAGCCCGAAGAGGATGGCAAAGAACATGACGGGTGCCCAGGCATCGATCGGGCCCGCCCTTGCCGACGCCGAGTGCCTCAGAACCCCAGCCGAACTGGAAGATCGCGACGACGACACCGAACGATGCACCTGCGGCGAGCAGGTTCATCGCGGCCGCGGTCAGCGGGATGACGAGGCTGCGGAAGGCGATCAGCAACAGCAGGAACGAGAGCCCGACGACGGCCGCGATGAAGAGCGGCATCTTGGCGGCGAGCACCTTCGCGAAGTCGACCTGGATCGCGGTGTCACCGAACACGTAGATGTGGTCGGCCGTGCCGCTGTAGACCTTCGGCAACACGTTGGCGCGCAGGTCCTTCACCAGCGCGTAGGTCTTCGCGTCCTGCGGCGATGTCGTCGACTTGAAGGACACGAACGCGACCGCACTGTTCAGCGGAACGGCATGCACGCTGGTCGGGTCGACGCCCGGCGTCGACTGGAGCGCGTCGCTGACCTTCGTCAGGTACGCCGGGTCGGTCGCACCTGGGCCATTGACGACGGCTTCAAGTGTCGAGTTGTAACCCACGCCGAAACCTTGCGCGATGAGGTCGTAGCCGGTGCGCGTCGTCGTCCCCTTCGGGTCGTTGCCTTGATCTCCGGCACCGAGTCGCATGGAGAAGAACGGCAGCGCGAGCACCACAATGACGGCCGCCGCGACGACGCTCAGGACGAGCTTGTGCTCGGCGACGATGATCGACCAGCGCGACCAGAAGCCGCGGGTGGGCTCGGAGCCGATGAACTCACCGTTGCGCACGGCGCGCCGCTGCTTGCGCGGGAGCACCTTCAGCCCGAACAGCGAGAGCAACGCCGGCAACAGCGTCAGCGACGCGGCCGCCGTCAGGGTCACCGCGACAGCCGCGCCGATCGCCATGCCGTTGAAGAAGCTCACGCCAAGGGCGAGCAGCCCGAGCAACGCAATGCACACCGTGGTCGCAGCGAACAGCACCGCGCGTCCCGAGGTGTTCATCGAGGTGACGATCGAGTCGGTCACCCCGACTCCGCGCCGCAGGTTGCGGCGGTGTCGCGTCACGATGAACAGCGCGTAGTCGACGCCGACCCCGAGCACCATCAACTCGGTCAGCTCGGGGGTGATGTTCGACACGTTCATGACGTGAGTGAGCATGCCGATCAGCCCGAGCCCGCCGCCGAGCGCGGCGACCGCGCTGGCCAAGCGGCAAGACGGTCGCGCCGACGGTGCGGAACACGAAGATCAAGATGATGAGAGCCGCGATGAAGCCGAACGCGAACGGCGGGAGGCCTTGCGTGTTCTGACCCTGACCCTTCGAACGCGTTACCGGTGAACTCGACCTCGAGGCTCCCGCTGCGCAACGTCTTGAGGTCGTTGTACACACCCGTGAACAGCTTCTGGTCGTAGTGGTTGGAGTTCCAGGTGATGTTCACCAGCGCCGTGGTCGAACCGTTGGCGGTGTTCAGCAGCTTCGGGTCACCAGCGGTGACGGCGCCGCCCTTTCGTGCAGTCGATCGCCTGCCACGGCGTGCGGATGCCGGCGACCTGGTCGCCCGACGAGCAGACCTTCAGCAGGGCGGGCGCGACGTCAGCCGGAGGAGACGTGAGCGTCCCGGTGGTGGCCTTCAAGACCACGGTGCCGGTCGCGCCGCTCTGGTCGGCCAAGCCCGCGCTCTTCAGAACCTGGGCGACCGAGGCCGTTTCAGTGTGCGGGAGGCTGAACGTGTCTTTGTACGAGGGACCACCGAGAGCACCAGAGATGCCTTGCGCGACCACGATGAAAGCGAGCCAGCCGGCGACCACCCACCAGCGGTGTCTGACGGCAAAATTGGCAAGGGTCTTCATGGCAAGCTCTCTCCCGTTAGCGGACTGGGCCTCGTCTGCAGAGCAGCCGGACTGATCGAAGCGCCCTCGCGGCGCGCCGGAACCGATCCTTCACGGCCGCTTAGAGTCTAAACGGAGCCCCGACACTTTCCGAGCCGTGGTCCTGGCGGCCTCACAGCTTGCACTCAGTTCGCGATGCGAGCGACGGCGGCAGTCTCCACGGTCGAGATTTCGGCACCGAATTGTGCCGCCGCTGCGGCGGCGACGAAGAAGGCCGGCACGGCGTCGGGTCCGAGTGGGCGGGCGAAGTAATAGCCCTGCCCGAGGTCGCACGACAGCTCGCGCAGGCTGATCCACTGCTCGAGCGTCTCGATGCCCTCCGCGACCGTCTGCATGTGGAGCGTGCGGGCCAGCTCGACGACCGTTCGCACGATCGCGGACCCTTCGACCGACGTCTCGATCGTGTCGATGAAGGCCTTGTCGATCTTGAGCTGATCGGCCGGAAAATGCTGAAGCGAAGCAAGGGAGGAGTAGCCCGTACCGAAGTCGTCGATCGCCAACCGCACGCCGAGCGCCTTCAACGGGCCGAGCAATTGAACCGCGCGCTGTGGGTCGCGCATCAGGACCGACTCGGTTACCTCGAGCATCAACGCGCCCGCGGGCAGCGCAGTGTCGGCGAGTACCGAGGCGACCAGATCGGCGAAGGTCGGGTCGTCGAGTTGGCGGGCCGACACGTTGACGCTGATTTTCAGATCGGGAAGCGACGAGGCCCGCCAAGCCGCAGCCGCAGCACAACTGCGCCGCAACACCCATTCACCGATCTCGACGATGACGCCGTTGCGCTCGGCGAGAGGGATGAACACGATCGGCGGTATGAGCCCCCTGGTGGGGTGATCCCAGCGCACCAACGCCTCGACCGCGACGGCCGCGCCCGTCGCAAGATCGACGACCGGTTGGTACTGCAGGCGCAGCTCACCGCGCACTACCGCGTGGTAGAGGTCGCTGCCGAGTTCGAGCCCGTCGATCGTCTCGGTGTGCATGGTCGAGTCGTAGACGAGCGCCGCACGGCCACCGCTGCGCTTCGCGCGGTACATCGCCAGATCGGCATTGCGCAGCAGGTCATCGGCCGTGCCGGTCGAGGTGTCACTCGACGCTATTCCGATGCTCGCGAACGCGAATACCTCACGACCGGCCAGCCACACGGGCTCGAGAAGCGCTTCGGTGAGCCGGGCTGCGACCCGGCGGCCGGCGGCATCGCCATCGGTCCTTTCCAGCAGGATCGCGAACTCGTCGCCGCCGAGGCGCGCAGCAGTGTCGTCACCACGCAGGGCCTCGCGAATGCGATCCGGCGAACCACGCGAGCAACTCGATCGCCGGCGGCGTGTCCGAGGCTGTCGTTGACGTCCTTGAACCGGTCGAGGTCGATGAACAGCACCGTGACGTCGGTACCCAATCGGGCTGCCGTCAGCAAGGCGTGGTTGAGGCGATCGAGGAACAAGCGCGCGATGCGGCAGCCCGGTCAACGAGTCGCGGTACGCGTCACGCATCGCTTCGACCGTCCGCGCGTCGGTGAGCGCGACGCTGGCTTGCTCGGCGAAAGCGGCCAGGGTGTCGCGCCGATCGTTGACGTCCGCTGCGCCGGGCAACGCGACCGTCACGAGACTTCCCGTGGTGTTTCCCTCGATGTGCACCGGCGCAGCGAGCGCCGTGCATTGCACGTCGGCGCCGTCGTCGCTCACTCGCGTGACGAGGCCGTCGATCGCGACGGAATCGGCAGCCGCGGCCATGATCGAGCGAACGGTAGCTGTCGGCACCGCTCATCATCCCGCCCGAGGACACGACCCGATGGTCACCCGCCACCGGTTCGACGATCACGAGCGCGACGAACGCGTCGTTCAGGAGCTGTGCCGCACCGGCGGTGACCGCGTCGAGCACGGTCTGCGACGGCGCGCGGTGCGAGATAGCCCGCTGGATCGTGAGCAACGACTCGAGCAGTCGTTGCCGACGGCCGAGCGTGTCGAGCAATACCAACCGCTCCGAAGCTTCTTGCTCGCGCTCCGTTCTCAACGGTTCGCTCGACCTGGAGAGTGCGCAGGCTTCGCAGGGCGAGACCCAGAACGCTGGCCATGCCCTGCAGCAGTTGGCGCTCCTCGCCGGTGAACTCGTCGTGTATGCGACCGAGCACGAGGCAGCCCGAGATGTCGCTGTCGAGTTGAGCAGCGACCGCATGCAGCAATCCGAGCCCCGGCATGTCGATGATCACGGCGCCCTGCGCGGCGGGCCTCAGGACCTCGACCGACGGAACGTCTCGGCCCATGCCGACGCAGGCAAGCAGATCGTCGTCACGAACAAGCGCGCCGACCTCGGCACCGAGGGCTTCGACGGCGCGCTCGATGGCTCCGCGTACGGCGACGAACTCGTCATCCTGCGACGTGACCGCTTCGAAGTACTCGGTTAGCTGGTGGATGGACCAGTGATAAGCCACCGGCTGCTCCTCATGCGAAGGCCACCAGCACCAACGTCAGGTGATGCATGCCGCGCGCTCCGCGAGTGCGCGCGATTTCGCCCATCGTGTAGAAGCCGGCGAACGGTATCCCGGCGGTACGCTCGGTGAACCGCGCCACTTCCTCGCGAACGCCGTCGGGCTCCAAGAAGAGGTAACGGACACCGCAGTCGAAAGCCATGAACCCAAGAGGCGGGACGCCGTTCAGCTCGGCGACTGCTTCGGCGTACGCGTCGTCGACGCAGGAGACCAAGCCTGCGCGGTCGGTCTCCATCATCCAAAGCAGCGCACCCTGCGGAACGTCCGCCAGGCACTCGATCGAGCCGTCCTCGACATTGCCGCCGTGAATGACCCGAATGTCTTCGCCGCTGCGGCGCGACATTCCGAGCGGATGCTTCATCGCAAACAACCTGAAGGCCTGCGTGTCATCGGCCATCGACCGCGTCGCACCAACCCGCTCGCGCGAACACGTCGAGTGCGGGCTCGCCATCGAGTTCGTAGACGTGCCCACCGGCACTGCGGGTCGCCACCATCGGGCTCGCCGACCTTGCGCCAGCCGTGGGCGACACCGACGCCGATCGGCGCATCGGAACCGATCGCCGCCGCGACGACCGCATCGCTGAGGACCCGGACTCCGTTTGCGTCACCGATGAACTGGAACGTCTGCTCGTACAGGTACTCGTCGGCCGCGCAGCCGCCCGCCAACCCGACGGTCGCGCCGACCACGTTGTAGGCGCCTCGCACGAGTTCGTGCTGGTCGCCGGCAAGTCCATCGGCGAGCAGCATGAGGAACTTGTGGTCGCTCGTCAGCGAGTCGACGACGTCAGCCACCTGCTCGCCGGCGGCGCGTTGGCCCGTCGACACGTTCAGCGCGACGCTGGTGCGAACCTCGAAGCCGTCGCCCCCCAGCGCGCTCACGACGACCGCGGGCTCGGCCGGTCCGGACTGGGCGAGCTGCGCGAGCCCGCTACAACCGATCAACGGGACGTCGCCAGCCTCGGCCCTGACTCCCTCGAGCATCGCTTGCATGTCGATATCTGCCGGACAAAAGACCATGACGAGCGACGCCGAGCGTCCGGCCAGCGCCTCGTGGGCTGCGCGACGTGCCGGCCGTGCGGGCGTCGGCCTCGGAGCTGCGGCCCACGCCGAACCAGCGGCTCGCCGCTCTGGGGCTCTTTCACGACCGGTGAAAGCAGTCTCGGTGGCCACCGTCTCGTTCAACACAGCCGTCATGCCTGTTTTGCCTCCAAGGCGTCCCGCGCAGGAGCTCTGGACGAGCTCACCAGACCGAATCGACCCGGCTACCGCCGAAGTGAGGGAATTCAGGCGCGGACGGCGGCGGCGACACATCACGACCGCTCGCCGCCCGTTGGCCACCTGCCGACGTAGGCGGGCGTGCCGTCGACGGCCACCAAGCGCGCCGAGAAATCGCGACCCGAGAGCCAGCCAGCCGCCGACGTGCCGATGATCATGGCGGCCGTCGAGGCCACGTTCGCCAGCACGCAGGTCGGCGCAACGACGCTCACCGTGCGCCAGGGTGTGGCGGCCGGGCAGGCCATTGCGCGGATCGATCAGGTGATGCAGCTCCGATCCCCCGCGGCGCCAGCGTCGCGCCCGAGTGCTCGAGGTCGCGAGCCCACCTTCGCGGATCACGACGACCTGGCCGGCTCCGCCCGCGGGCAGCTCGGGGTCGCTGCGGTCGGTCACCTCGATCGGCCAGCCTCCCACCGGCGCCTCTGCCTGACACCGCGATGTCGCCGCCGAGGCTGACTAACACCCCGCAACCCACGGCCGCTGCAACCGCGGTCGCAGACAAATCTGCCGCCAATGCCTTGGCAGTAGCACCAAGATCGAGGCGGACGCCGACGGGCACCCGCGCCCGGAAGCCCTCGTCGTCGACCTCGAGCTGACGCCAACCAGGTACGGCGCGCGCGAACATGGCGATCGGCGGGCCGTCTGCGACGACGGCGGTAAACGTGCGGTCGTACCCGACGTCGATCAGCGCGGCCCCGACAGTCGGGTCGACCAGACCGTCAGACCATTGCGCAGCGTCATGCGCGACTCGAAGGGCTTGCGAGAAGAGCGGTGACACCGAGACCCACTCGCCCGCCGCGCAGGTTGAGCCGGCTCAACTCGGAGTCGGTGCGGAAGCGGCTCGCCGCGAGATCGATTGCGGCGAGCTGACACTCGACGACAGCGCGGGCCGCTGCCAGCGCCGCCGAGATCCGTGACCAGCAGGCGGGCGCTAGTGCCGAGAGCGGTCCAGTCGGCAATCGCCGAGCCCCGCATGCCTAGCTACCGCATTCTGAGTCGTGCGGCGGTGTCTGCTCGACGAGCACTAGCTCCCGCCACTCGTGGCGACAGACGCAGTCGTCGCGGCCGCGGTCGGAGTGGCCGCCGCAGCCGTCGCGGTCGACTTCGCGGTGGACGTCGAGGTGCTCGACGCCGCAGTCGAGGTCAGGCTCGAGGGCGCCGTCGTGCCGCTCGTCGTTGTCGATGTCGTGGCCGACGTCGCAGTCGATGTCGAAGACGTCGCGCCAGAAGTAGTTGACGCCGTACTTGCCGTGTGGACCGCTCCGGCCGACAGAGCGAACGCCAGCGCGCCGACGCCGGCCACCGAAGTCGTGGCGATTGCCGCGCTGACAGCCTTCACTCGCCGTCGTCCGCGAGTGCGATGTTGCGATGTCATGTTCGTCATGCAGAGAGCGTCGCCGCCGCTGGTCACGCCTGGCTGGACGCTTCCTGAACATTGCCTCAGCGTTCACCGCTCAGCGTTCACCGCTCGGCGTCCGCGCGCCGTGCTGAAATACGCGGCGCGGCGGCGTAGGTGTCGACGTCGCGTGTAGTGCCGACGCGACGGCGGGCGGCGTCGGCGGCTGCGGTAGAAGTACCGCTTGCCGACCTCGATCAAGGCGAGGTAGCACACGACCATGCCAGCGAGTGCGACGAAGAACCCGCCAGGCAATGCGTGAAATCCGAGCGTGTGGGCGAGCGGCGTTGACGGGCAGCGCCGCGCCGACCGTCGACGACGCCAAGCGCTGCGAGGGTGAGCGGGAGGCTTGGGTGACTGCGGAAGAACGGGATCCGGCGTGTTCTGATCGCGAAAATGACGAGCGTCTGAGTCGCCAGCGATTCGACGAACCAGCCCGACCTGAACTGAGCCGCCCCGGAGTGAAAGACCCACAACATGACGGCGAACGTGACGAAGTCGAACACCGAACTCAGCGGCCCGAAGAAAATCATGAAGCGGCGGATGAAAGCGATGTCCCAGTGAGAGGGACGCCGTAACTGCTCCTCGTCGACGTTGTCTGTCGGGATCGCGAGTTGGCTGCTGTCGTAGAGCATGTTGTTGAGCAAGATCTGCGACGGCAACATCGGCAGGAACTTGAGGAACAACGATGCCCCTGCCGCCGAGAACATGTTGCCGAAGTTGCTCGACGTGCCCATCAGAACGTACTTGATCGTGTTCGCAAAGATCCGCCGTCCTTCGGCCACACCGTCGGCGAGAACGTTCAAGATCCTTCTCGAGCAAAATCACGTCGGCGGCGTCCTTGGCGACGTCAGTGGCCGAATCGACCGAGATGCCGACGTCCGCGGCGTGCAACGCCAGCGCGTCGTTGACGCCGTCCCCGAGGAAAGCGACGGCTCCGCCTGTGCTTCGCTGAACCCGAACGATGCGCGCTTTGTCTTCCGGACTTACCCGAGCGAACACCGTCGTGCGGCCGATCGCTGCGGCGAGCTCGGCGTCGTCAAGCGCATCGAGATCGGCGCCGGTGAGCGCCTGCCCGTCGGAGCAGACCGAGGTCGTGGCACACCTTCACCGCAACCGCAGCGTTGTCACCGGTCACGACCTTCACCGCGATGCCGAGGTTCGCGAGTCGGCGCAGCGCGTCGGCGGCACCGTCCTTCGGCGGATCGAGGAAGACCAGTAGCCCGAGGAGGGACAGCCCTCGCTCGTCGTCCGACGTCAGTGGCGCTCGCTGCGCTGACCACGTAGCAGGACGCGATGCCACCGCGACGACCCTGTTGCCCGCCGCGAACTCGGCCGCCAGCGCGTCGCGAGCCGAGGCCGGGACGTCGACGCAGCGGTCGAGGACAATCTCCGGGGCGCCCTTGGTGACCAAGGTGAACTGCCCTGCACGCGTCCTTGACGACAGCCGAGACCATCCGCCGTTCATGGTCGAACGGCAGCAATCCGACCCGCGTATAGCCGGCAAGCAGCGCACCGCTGCGATCGCTGCCGCAGGAGATTCCCAGAACGCCGAGTCGAGCGGGTTGCCACCGACGGCAGGTGCGTCGGCGCCGATGGTCTCCGTCGACAGCAGTCCCCAACGCACGACCTGATCGACACCATCGGCGGTAGCGGCGCCGACGCCTGCCGGCACGGCTCGCATGTAGTCGATCCGCCCGACGGTCGAGCGTGCCGGTCTTGTCGGTGAACAGGACGTCGACATTGCCCAGGTCCTCGATGCAGACGAGCCGCTTGACCAGGACCTTGCGCCGGCTCATCCGCCGCGACCCTGCTGCGAGGCTGGTCGACACGACGGCCGGGCAGCAGTTGCGGGGTGATGCCCACGGCGATCGCGAGAGAGAACAACGCAGCGTCGATGATCG
Organism: uncultured Actinomycetes bacterium; assembly: GCA_963809135.1. GTDB lineage: Bacteria > Actinomycetota > Actinomycetes > Acidothermales > Acidothermaceae > PALSA-607. Next base: position 313,975 of record CAWEIG010000006.1, on the reverse strand, counting down.
GCTTGTGGAGAACGACGTTGATGACGAATATCGACGTCGTCAACGCACCCGCGACGTAGACAAGCAACATGGAGAACTTGCGCAGCCCGACCTGGAACTCGGTGTCGAGTTGATGGGTGCCGAGACCGGCAGCAATCTTTCCGAACTCGGTGCGCGCGCCAGTCGTCACGACAACCCCGCACGCGCTACCCGCATGTACGACGGTGCCCATCAGCGCGCACCCGGTCAGCTCGGCCAGCGCCGTGCCGGCGGCAACCGGATCGGTTGCCTTCTCGACCGGCACCGACTCGCCCGTCAGTATCGACTCGTCGCACTCGAGGTTGGTCGTTTCGACCAATCGGACGTCGGCCGGCACGATGCCGCCGAGCCTTAGCTCGACGATGTCGCCCGGCACCAGCGCGGTGACGTCGACGGAGACCGGACGCTCGTCACGGATCGCCACGATCTCGTGGCGAATCTGGTCGTGCAGTGCTTCGGCTGCCTTCTCAGCCCGGTATTCGTTGACGAAACCAAGTCCGACCGACAAGCCGACGATGATGCCGATGATGACAGCGTCGCTCTTCTCGCCAACGAAATACGACGCGACGGCGGCAACGAGCAGCAGTGCGAGCAGTGGCGATCGAAGCTGGTGCCAGAGCACCGGAAACAGCCGGGCGCGGTGGGACGAGACCGAATTCGGCCCGTACGCGCTTGCCGCCGGGCTACGTCGGCGCCCGACAGGCCGTGACCAGCAGCGACCCCGAGTTCCTGCAGGACCTCCGCCGTGGGTGCCGTCGCCGCGACTGTGATGCCGTTGCGCCAAGTCCTCGGCGAACCGCTGGTCGAACCGCTCGGGAGCGGCGGGGCGGACACGGTCACAGTTGGTGCCCGCCGCTCTGCTCGAGCCGCCACTACCTATCGACTATCGGACGACGACGACCGGGCAGTTGGCGTGGTGGACGACGTGATCGCTGGTCGACCCAAGCAACAGCTCGGCGAACCCGCCGTGCCCGCGCGAGCCGACGACGACGAGATCGGCGTCGCCGGAACGAGCGACCAAGACCTCGGGCGCTGCACCGTGAATGACCGACTTGCGGAGGTGCTGTGCGGGCAGGTCGATGTCTGCCGCGATCTTCTCGACGACTTCCTGGGCTTGGTGCTCAGGGTCGTAACCTCCGACGACGAGCGGCAGAGCCGTAGGACATCGGCCGCGCCCAGACGATGACAAGGTCGAGGGTGCCGCCGGTGGCGCGCGCCTGCTCGACCGCCCACGCGGTCGCTTTCGCGCTCTCGGCCGAGCCGTCGACGCCGACGACGATCAGCGGGCGGGTCACTTCTGTGTCGGTACTCATGACATTCTCCTCAGTCTTGTGAACTAAAGCTTGCCGCTCGAGCGCGGCCGCCAGTCACAGTCGTTGGTCCCTGCCTACTGGGCAGTAGTGCTCCCTGCCTCGGGTGCTACCTCGGGTGGGGCACCGCCGCCACCCCTATGTTCGTTGGTGGCGCCACCTTCTTGGCCGGCGCCGTTTTCTTAGCGACTTTCCTGGCGACTTTCTTGGTCACTTTCTTCGCGGGTGCTGCCTTCTTTGCGGGTGCTGCCTTCTTTGCGGCTGCGACTTTCTTGGCCGGTGCGGTCTTCTTTGCTGGCGCGGCTTTCTTGGCTGGCGCGACTGTCTTCGCCGCCGGCAGGCGCTGCCCACTCGGAAGGTCGATCATCCGGCAAGGAATGTCGGTGTTCTCGTTCACGAAGTAGCTCGCGCAGATTCGGTGGTAGCCATCGGCGATCTGCAACGGGAATCCGCGAAGCAAGTCACCGCGCACGAGCAGCACCGGCGACAGTGGCCGCGACTTGCGAATCTTTCGCAGGTCAGCAGCGACGTGAACGTTGTCGGCGGTGAGCAAGCGCAAGTTGCGAGGCGCGTAGCAGGTCCTTCGCCTTGTAGTGCGAGACGGGCGCGCCCTGAAGCTGCGCGATCAGCGTCGTCGCGCAATCCGTCGTCTGCGACGAGCAACGACAGGTAGCTGGACGCCGCAGGATAATCGTGCGCGTCCGGTGCGGTTTCCCAGATCACTTGCGCCATCGGGACTGCCCCATTCGTCAGGCGGTGCTAGTAGGAGGCCGTGGCAGACGGGGGTCGTGCCACGGAAATGCGGTGCCACGACGAACGGCGGTGCAATTCGGCGTCCCCTATATTGCCCTAACTTGCACCGGGCGCACGAACTTCCCGCCACCAAATCAGACGTCTCCGTGGGCCTGGTCACGGGCCTCGGCCCAGAGTGCGACGTAGGCGTTGGCAGCCTCACTCGACGGTGCCGAGACGACGACGGGCTCCCGGCGCGGGCCCATGTTCTCGACGACGGCCGAGGCCGGAATCGCGGTGGCGGCGATCCCGGGGCGACCGTCGCGAAGCGCCGCCATCGACTCGCGATGCAGCTTCTTGCGGCGATCGACCATAGAGAAGAACGCCAGCACGGCGGGTCGCGGAGCCTTGGCCTCGGCGACGAACGCGATGAGCTGATCGTAGGTGCGGACGGCGAGCGTGGTCGGGATCAGTGGGACCAACAGGACATCAGTCGCGCGCAGCACGCTTTCCGATACCAACGACACGCTGGGCGGGCAGTCGAGAAACACGACGTCGTAGTCAGAGGCGAGGGTGGCGAGCAGTTGGGTGATGCGCCGGGTAGGACTCTTCGCCCGGTCAAGGGCAAGGTCCATGTTGCGATAGGAGAAATCGGCGGGCAGCAAGTCGAGATTGTCGTAGTCGGTCTCTTTCACCGGCGCGCCCATGCCCGTGCGCCCCCGCACCAACGCCTTCGCGCCGCCCGAGACTCCCGACTTGATGCGGAAGAGAAATGTCGCCGCCCCTTGCGGGTCGAGATCCCACAACAAAGTGCGTTGCCCATCGCGAGCCGCGAGGTAGGCCAGGTTGACGGCGGCCGACGTCTTGCCGACTCCACCCTTGATGTTGTACGTCGCGAAAACCCTCACGACTGTGCTTTCGAGCTGCGCTCGTACAACGCGGCGAGATGCGCACGCGGCACTGGTCCGGCGAAGCGATCGAACAGCGTGGCAAAAGTGTCGCGCGCGATTACCTGGCGTTCACCCAATCGATCGGCGAGCCGACCCATCGCCATGACGGCTTCGACCGTCGTGGTGTTCGATGCGTCGTCGGCGAGCATTTGCGCGGCGAACTGCCGAATCGCGTGCTGCTGCACATCGGTGTCCTGGAACTCACCGAGGCAGTCTTGCAGCTTCTTCAGATCGTCGACGAGCGCGCGCTGCGCAACAGGGTCGTGTAACGCGGCGAAAATCTCCAGCGTGTAGCGCAATTCCTTGCATCGCTTGCGAAGACCGTGCAGCTCGGTCGGCGGCGAACTAGCGTCGATGCTCCGTGCCCGCCTTGATGACTCGTTTGAATGCGCGCTGAACCGCAGCCGTCGCGACCGACTCGATGGCCGTGGCGACCGGCTCAGTCGTCGTTGTCTCGTGCGCGTCGTCGGGTTCACCTCCGGTGCTGACCGCCGCCCACGCATCGAAAGCGCGCCGGGAACGGACCGTACGCAAGCTACGTGCCAACGCCGCTTGCTCCTTAGCCCGTCGAGCGGCGAGGAAGTCGCGGAAGGGGCCAAGCTGGGAGACCGCCCAGCCCGGCGTGGCAACCTCATTCGCCAGGTCGTCGAGACCAAGCAGGTAGACGTCGAGGTCGCGCGTTGGCGTCGTCAAATCGCCGAGCCACTTCAAAGCAGCGCCAGCGGCCGCTGACTGCGCCGTGGGCAGGGCTGCACCCGGGACCTTCAGCGTCGAACGACCGCGCCGAATAGCAACGCGCAGGTCATGCAAGAACTCGCTGTCGGTGTCGGCAAGCACGCCTGGCAGGTTGCGCTGCGCTGCGTCGAGCAGCGCGCGCATGATGCGCCGCATCGCGTACCCGGTCGGCATGCCAGCGCGTCAGGGCGATATCGAGCTTGCTCGAATAGTCGCCCGGCTGTCGGCCGACGGCTGCAACCGCCTGCGCGAACATCGACGTGTCGGTGGCGGTGAGACCAGGCAGCTTCTCGATAACACGCGCGGTCGCCACAGCCTCCGCGTCGTAACCCCTGCATGCCACGACGGACACCCGACATCCGATAACACCCGAGCCAACCGAGCCAACCGAGCCACCGAGCACCTGACCAACCCCCCCAGCCACGGCGTGCTCGACGACCACGCGAGCAACGGTCTTGTCGTCGTCGTTGCGAACCCGAAACGTGCGGACGACGGTCCGCACTGTGACGACGGGGGTGAGCGCGCGCATCTCGACAAACGGCTCGAGACGGCTCCTCATCGGCCCCGACGGGACGACGGAGTCGAACGGAAATGCGGTGCGAACCACTCCGGACCCTGCGCCTTCGGCGGGGACGGGCGCGACGAGTTCCGAACTCACCTTGTCGCTGTGCGTGGCAAGTACGAGCCGCCCGCCGGCAACCTTCGATCGGCCGGCCTCGATGCGTTCGAGGGTGAGGTTGGCCTTGTGCAATCTCCAGTCGAACGTGTCGAACCAGGTGCGGCGCAGGTAGGTGATGGGTTCCGCCACAACGCTGGGGCCGGCCGTGGAGTTCGCGTGCTTCGTCGCTCGTCCGGCCGCTTTGGCGAGCGCAGTCTGCACAGCCGACGCGACGTCTGCCGACGCGGAATCCGCTGCGCTACCGGTGGCGATGAATTCGCGGTCGGCGACCAACGCCACATTCCTTTCGGCCGGGAACGCGAGTGCTGGGCAAGCATTCGTCACGGAAGGTTACTCTGGGCAGGCCCAATGTCAGGCGACCCGAAGGGACGACGCGAATGGCGATCCCCACTTACGCCGTCGTCGGCGACGCCGACGGCAATCCGACCGACGCCACGTGCGCCCACTTGGTCGAGATTGCGGAGGTCACTCCGTCGACAACGCGCGGCTGCGAAGACTGCCTTCGTGAAGGCACCAGATGGGTGCACCTACGCGAATGCCTTCAGTGCGGTCACGTCGGCTGCTGCGACAACTCGCCTCGGCGCCACGCCACTGCGCATTTCCATTCGACTGCTCATCCGATCATGCGATCCATCGAACCTGGTGAAGACTGGGCATGGTGCTTCGTCGACTCCCTCTTCCTCGAGCCCGTGTAACAAGAGGGCGACGTGGAAGACGAATCGGTTGGTCCCCAGCTGCGTACGAATCTGCACCTCGACGAACTCCTAGGCGATCTCCAGAGCCAACTCAAAGCAGTCATTGGCACGCGCGATCGCGTACATGCGCTGCTCGATGCGGTTCTGGCGATCGGGACCGACCTCGACCTCCAGACCGTGTTGCACCGCATCGTCGAGGCTGCCACCCAGCTCGTCGATGCCCGCTACGGAGCCCTCGGGGTGATCGACGATCTGCACCTGTTGTCTGAGTTCCTTACCGTGGGCATCGACGAAGAGACTGCTGCCCGCATCGGTCCGCTCCCCCGAGGCGGCGGGATTCTCGGCCTGCTGATCGAAGACCCGCAGCCGCTACGCCTTCACGACCTCGGCGAGCACCCGGCCGCGTTCGGATTTCCGGCTCACCACCCCTCCATGAAGACCTTCCTCGGGGTACCGATCCGGGTGCGAAACGAGGTGTTCGGAAATCTCTATCTGACGGAGAAGGAGGGGGGCGGCGACTTCGACGCCGAGGACGAGAGCGTGGTCCTAGCGCTCGCGACAGCAGCGGGCGTCGCTATCGAAAACGCTCGCCTCTTCGACGACGTCCGCCAGCGCGAACGCCGTCTCAATGCCTCTTCGGAGGTCACGACCGCGCTGCTGTCCGGAGCCGAGCCCGATGAGGTACTTCGCCTGGTCGCCGAACGCGCGAGGGATCTGGCCGAAGCCGACTTTGCGGCCATCGTGCTGCCGCTCGGCGACAGCCTCGTGATCGAGGTAGCCGACGGCGACGCGGCTGAACACCTCACCGGCAAACGCATCGACCCGCAGGCGTCCCTGATCGGCGACGCCTTCCGCGCCGGCGCGACGGTCGCGATCGAGGACATCCACCAAAGCCCGCACTGGCCAACCAACTCCGAGGCACTCGACGAATTTGGGCCCGTCATCATCGTGCCCCTCGTCGCGGGCGGTGCCCGACACGGCGTGCTATGGGTGGGTAACCTCGTCGGCGGCCGCCGCTTCCGTAGCCCGCATCAGGCGATGCTCGAAGCGTTCGCCGACCAGGCCGCCCTGGGGCTCGAACTTGCCAGACAACGCCGCGAGACCGAGCAGCTAAGCCTCTTTCGCGATCGCGACCGCATCGCGCGAGACCTGCACGACACTGTGATTCAGCGGCTGTTTGCCACTGGTATGCAACTCGAGAGCTCGATGCGGTACATGACCGGTCCCGAGGCGTCGGATCGCGTGCAGGGTGCGGTGAGTGACCTCGACAAGACCATCAAGGAAATCCGATCGACGATCTACTCACTTCAGCGATCCGATCGATCGCCGTCGAGCAGCTTGCGGGCCCGGATCGTCGAACTCATCGAGGAACTCACGCCCGCATTAGGGTTCACACCTACCTTGCGTCTCGAGGGCTTGGTCGACACACGGGTCTCGAAAGACGTCGCGCACAACCTGTTGCCGGTGTTGCGCGAGGCTTTGTCCAACACAGCCCGCCACGCCAAAGCCACTCATGCCGACGTATCCGTCGTCGTCGGCGACAACCTCGGTCGCGTTGACCGTCAACGACGACGGGATCGGGATCCCCGACGACGGGCGCCGCAGCGGACTCGCCAACCTCGAAGCCCGAGCCGACAGCCTCGGAGGCACGTTCATCGCCCACTCCGCGCCTGAAGGCGGCGCGGAACTCATCTGGCGCGTGCCGGTCGGTGATTCGTGATCCTCCCGATCCGGATACGGTGGATCCGTGCCAACCACTGAAACCCAGATCACCGTGTTCCTGCTCGACGACCACGAAGTCGTCCGGCGCGGGGTCAAGGAGCTGCTCGAGTCCGAGGCTGACATTGTCGTGATCGGCGAAGGGTCCACCGCAGCCGAAGCGCTGGCCAGGGTGCCCGCGCTACGCCCGCAGGTCGCCGTCCTCGATGTTCGACTGCCCGATGGCGACGGGGTCAGTGTCTGCCGTGACCTTCGCTCGAAGATGCCCGACCTCGCGTGCTTGATGCTCACGTCTTTTGCCGACGACGACGCGCTGTACGACGCGATCCTCGCCGGTGCCGCCGGCTACGTGCTGAAGCAGATCAAGGGCAGCGACCTCGTCAACGCGGTGCGCACGATCGCCGCTGGCGGTTCGCTGCTCGACGCCAAGACGACCGCTCGCATCATGCAACGGCTACGCGACGACGCGGCAGATCGCGAGAAGGCCGATCCGTTCGCCGCCCTCACGAGCCAGGAGCACCGAATCCTCGACCTGATCGGCGAAGGCCTGACCAACCGCCAGATCGGTGAGCGGATGTTCCTCGCCGAGAAGACAGTTAAGAACTACGTGTCGTCACTGCTCGGCAAGCTCGGGCTCGAACGCCGCACCCAAGCCGCGATCCTCTCCACCGAGAGCAAGCAAGACAAGCACATCAATCCGTGACTGGCACGAGCTGCAGCTGCTGAGCCTGAATCGCAGTGATCGCGACGGTGTTGACGATGTCAGCCACCGTGCACCCTCGTGACAGATCATTGACCGGACGCCGCAGGCCCTGCAGGACCGGTCCGATCGCGATCGCCCCGGCCGAGCGTTGCACCGCCTTGTAGGTCGTGTTCCCCGTATTAAGGTCGGGAAAGACGAGCACGTTCGCGTGGCCGGCGACAGCATTGCCCGGCATCTTCGATGCCCCCACCGACGGGTCGACTGCTGCGTCGTACTGAACTGGGCCGGCGAGCGGGAGATCGGGCCGCAGCGCCGCGACCAACTCGGTAGCTGCGCGGACCTTCTCGACACCGACGCCGGTGCCCGAAGTCCCCGTCGAGTACGAGACCAAGGCGACGACCGGCTCGATGCCGAACGCGGACGCGGTCTCGGCGGTGCGGACGGCGATGTCGGCGAGCTCGGCTGCGTTGGGATCGAGATTGACCGCGCAGTCGGCAAACACCAGTACCCGATGCGGCAGGCACATGAAGAACGCGCTCGACACCTTGGCGGCATTCGCTGCTGTCTTGATGATTTCGAGAGCAGGTCGAATCGTCTCGGCGGTCGTGTGAGTCGCACCAGAGACCATGCCGTCGACGCGGCCCGTGTGCACCAACATCGTCGCGAAGTAGGTGGAGTTGGCCATGAGATCCCACGCCGCGGCCGGCGTCACGCCCTTGTGTGCCCGCAACACCGCGTAGGCGTCTGCGAACTCCTGCCGCAGCGGCGATGTGGCCGGATCGATCACCTCAGCATCGGCCAGACTTAGCCCTAGCTTTTCGACCCGCGCCGCCACCGCAATGGGATCGCCGAGTAGCACCACCGACACCACCTGCTGATGCACCAGTTCCTCGGCGGCACGCAGGACGCGATCGTCGTCGGCCTCAGGCAGCACGATCGAGCGCCGGTTACTTCTGGCTCGCTCGAGCAGACCAGCCGAGAACATGAGAGGTGTCACGACATCACTTCGAGTGAGCTTGATGCGTGCGGTGAGCTCCTCGATGTCGACGGAGCTTGCGAACTGCCCGAGCGCAGCCGCGATCTTGCGACGGCTGCCCGGCCTGATCTCCCCGCGCATGCCTTCCAAGGTGTGCAGCGCGGCGTAGGTGTCGGCCTCGACCGCAACGACCGGGATTCCCGACGGCTCGAGCAATGCCAGCGTCGCGGCATCGAGCTTGATGCCGCAGGTCAAAACGATGCCGGACGGCGTGGGCAACGAGGGACTAAGCGCGGCCGCACCCATCGCCACGGCGAGATCAGCCCGGTCTCCCGAGGCGAACAGCAACGTGCCGTTCACGAGTCTTGGCAACATCGTTTGCAAGTAACCGGATCCCGCGAGGTAGGCCTCGACCTCGCGTTGCATCGGCGCACCATGACCGGCCAGCACGGTCGCGCCGAGCGCGCTGACCACCTCGTCAATCGTCAACGCGGAGAGGACCGGCAGATCGGGCAGCAGGTAGACGGGCGCCTCACCGGTCGCAGCAGGAGGCGCAGCCCACAACTGCTCGACGACGGCTGGCTCGACCCGGTTGAGAATCGTCGCTGCAATGGCGCAGCCGTGGTCGACGAGCAGCTCCTGAGAACTCTTGCTCGCGATCGAGAGCGACTCGGCGTCCTTGCCGTAACCGGACACGACGTTCACCACCGGGGCCGCGAGGTTCACGGCCAGTTCGGCGTTCAGAGCCAGTTCGGTTGCGGCCGAGGGGCCGGTGTAGTCGGTACCGAGGCACAAGACGAACTCGAACTTGTCACGCAGCCGGGCAACGTGATCGGCGATCTGCGCGATCAGCCGGGAGGTGCCTCCGGCATTTTCGACCCGGGCGGCGTCGCTGTAGGTAAAGGCGTAGGCGTCGTCGTAGTCGATGTCGAGCAGGTAGCGCTCGCGCAACAGTTCGATCAGCGGGTCGCGCGCGGCACCGGGGGCGATCACCGGGCGGAAGACTGCAACCCGATCGACCTGCCTGGTGAGCAGCTCCATGAGCCCGAGCGCAACGACGGCCTTGCCCGAACGCGCCTGCGTCGAGGTCACGTACAAAGCGTCACGCATGTTCTTCACCTCCCTCAGCAATCGCCGTCCAACTACATCAGTAGTGCATCGCAGCGGCATGAGGGCCCCTGCCGAAGCAGGGGCCCTCATCGTCGGTGCGGTCGCCGTTACGGTTCGACGGGAGCCGGGGTCCGCGCACCGAGCTTCGGGAGCAACTCCGCCGCAGGGTCGGTGCGACGCAGGTGGACGATTCCCAGACCGGCGAGCAGCAGCAGGAAGGCTGCTCCGACGAAGGAGATCACCGCCGCCATGAGGGCGAACTGGCCCATCTTCCAGAACGCGTATCCGTTCAGAAGGAGGCCACGCAACGTCTCGCCCTTGAACATGGTGTTGACGGTGTTCGCGAGCGTGGTGTTGGTCGGGTCAGTCTGTGCCTGAGTCGACAGTTGGGAGTAGGTCTTCCCGCCACCGATCTTCAAGAGGTGAACAGCGATGAAGTGGTCAGCGTAGGTCTCCGCCTGCGCGCCATTGGTCATCTGCTGGCCGCCGTACTTGGTCATGTAAGGCTTGATCAGCGGATCAGAGATTGCCGCCGAACCGGCCGCCGGGAAGAAGATCTGCTGCTGCGACAACTGGCTCTTGACCTGGTTGTCGATGAAGTTGTGGGCCCAGAGACCCAACACACCCGCCACGATCAGGACGGCCGCGAGAACGAGGCCTCCCGTAGTCATTAGTGCATCAAAAGTCTTGCGGCGCATGACGACCTCCTTCTTTTGAGCCGGACGATCCGGCTGATGTGATCCGTCGAACCTTGCAATACCGATGGTTGTCTGCCGGGCCTGTTGCGACGTAGCGACTTAGGTCCCGCACCCGCGATGCCATAGACCTCAGTTGACCGGGACCCCATAGACGATCAATCTCGCCAATCGAGGCGGCGCCCGTTCACCGTGCGGTAACGGGACCTTGGCCCCGTAACCCGTGGGCGATGGGCTCTGCTGGGCGTCTTAGGTCAGGTCGAGAGTGGCCTTGAGGTGACGAATCTCGTGACTGGCAACGCGGCTGAGGAGACCTGATGACGTCGTCGAGCACTCCCGTACCCTCGACGCGGGTAAGCGTGGCGCACGCGTTAATCGCGGCTGCCGCTACGGCGCCCTCGATTCTGAACACCCAGCCGTGGTCGTTCGACATCCACGACCACACGATCGACCTCTACGTGGACGCCGGGCGGGCACGGTTGCAACGCATCGACCCGTTCGGCAGACAGTTGACCATCAGCTGCGGCGCCGCATTGCTCAACATGCGCGTCACGGCCGCTCATCTTGGCCGCGCGATCAGGGTTGACCTTCTACCTGACCCGACCAGGCCTACGCTCCTCGCGGCCATAGAACTCGGGTCGCGCGTTCCAATCCGCGGCGTCGAGGTTGCACTCCAGCCCGCCATCAGGAGGCGACACACCCATCGCCGTGCGTTCGCCCCGCGAGCGGTACCCGGGTTGATCCTGCGTGAACTTGTCGAGGCGGCACACCTCGAACAGTCGGCACTCGTCGCACTATCGCGACCCGATCGAGCGTGGCTCCTCGACCTGATTGCGTTATCGGAAGCCGCGCTTACGGTCGATCCCCGCTACGACGTCGACATGGCGCCGTGGACTGACGACAACCCGCGGCGCCGCGACGGGATCCCGCCGAGTTCTTTCGGTACGACGCCCCTGAGCGGATCGCCTCCTATGCGCGACTTCGCGCGAGCGCATCCAGAGCTTTCGGTACGTCGGGAGCGCTATTCGGCCGACCCCTGCATCGCACTGCTTTCGACTGCCGAAGACACTCCGCTGGCATGGCTGCACGCCGGCCAGGCGCTCCAACGGGTTCTGCTCCTCGCCACTGTGCGCGGGCTCGCGGCGTCCTTCCTTAATCAGCCGCTGGAAACCGAGGAGATCCGCAGCGAGCTTTTCCAGTTCGGCCACCCGCAGATGATCCTGCGGCTGGGATACGCGCGCTCGGACGTCGCAACCCCGCGCCGCGCGGTGACCGACGTGATCCGCCACGAATCGTGACAGAGAAATCCGGACCGGGAACAAGGGCCCACCGCGAGGCGACATTGTGCCCTGAAGGTTCGCGGCACATAGGACGAGGCTGAAACCGCGGGGTACAGAGGAGGCTGCAATGAGCACGATCCTGCTGGCAGTCGACGACTCGACGCACTCACAACGTGCCGCCGAGGTCTCGGAGAAGCTGGCCCAACTCACGAAGTCCGAGGTCGTCGTGACGCACGTCCACGAAGTCGCCGTCGGGCGCTGGGGAAGCATGCGGGTCGACGACACGGCTGGTGACTCGTTTGCCGAAACGGTCCTTAAGGGACTGCGAGCAGCAGGCGTCGACGCCCGCTTCGAGTCCCGCGAGGCACACTACGGACACGTCGCACAGGCACTGGCGAGCGCTGCCGACGACCTCGACGCCGAGATGATCGTCGTCGGGTCGCGCGGTCGTTCTGACGTCGCGTCGCTCACGCTCGGCAGCGTGTCACACAAGCTGCTGCACGTGTCGCGCCGACCGGTGCTGGTCGTTCCCCCTGCGTAACCAGATCAACCTGAGTGACCGAACAACACGTCACCGAACAACACGTCTCCGAACAACACAGAGGATGCGTCAATCATGCATGCCGTTGTCGTCTACGAGTCGATGTACGGGAACACTCACACGATTGCCGAATGCCTTGGTGACGGATTGCGATCGGCGCTCGACACCACGGTTGTGCCCGTCAGTAAAGCGACGACCGAGCTCGTGGAGGATGCCCATGTCCTGGTCGTAGGCGGTCCGACGCACGTGCACTCCCTGTCACGGGCCACCACTCGCAAGGCAGCGATAGACGCTGCACGGAGCAAGGCGTTGCAAGTCGACGCGTCGGCGGCTGGGCCCGGGCTCCGCGAGTGGTTCTCGGCGCTGCGTACACGAGACCGCGCGAATTTCGCCGTAGCAGTGGCGTTCGACACCCGCGTGCGCAGACCGGTCTCGATGACCGGTCGCGCGGCGCGGGGAATCACCCAACGCCTGCGTCGAAGCGGATTCCGCGACATCCGCGACGCTGGGAGCTTCTTCGTCGACAAGAACAACGAACTGCTTCCGGGCGAGGCCGAGCGAGCGGTCGCGTGGGCGCGGGCGTTCGCCAACAGCCTCTAAGGGTGCCGGGATGATCAGACGAGGTCTCGCCGCCGCTTCCTTTGCGACGGCGGCGGGGGCGTGGGCCGGAGCCGCCGGCCTCGCATCGGGAATGCTCGACATTGGTCCTGTACTCGATCAGCGGCTGCCGTTCAAGAGCCCGGTGGTCGGGGCCATGGCATTAACAGCTGTCGTGGCCGTTCCCTTCACAGTCCTGGGTGTGCTGGCTTGGCGCGCCGCTTCGAGATCGGGGCCCGTCGCCGTGGCCGCCGGCCTCCTGCTGATGGGATGGATTCTCGTCGAGTTCGCCTTCATCCGATCGTTCAGTTTCTTCCATCCCATCTACTTCGTGATCGGTCTCTGCTTCGCGCTGGTTGGTCGTCACGATCTCGCCGGCCGTTCACGCGGCGACCGTCCGTCGTGATGGGCTTTGACGTGATGGGCTTCGAGAAGATCCCGCCGAACGTCAGCGCCGGGCTGCGCCGTCGATCGCATTTGCGGCAGGTGGAGTTCGGCGTGGCTGCTCGCGCGCCATCGAAGGCGCGCATTTCCCGAACCTTCGCAAGCGTCGACTTGTACTGGCTGCCGTTGGGCGCTGGCGATGCTTTTCCAATCGTGCGCTGGAATGGGCGAATCTTCGAAGCGCTGGTCGCACGCCGGCAACGTCGCGAGGCGTGCGATCTGTACCACTCGGCGCTTGCGGTTCGCCTCGGAACCGACCGCTACGTCATCGAGATGGCTCCGGTGTGGGAAAGCAAGGAGTCAGACCGCGGCGTGGCGCGTGGAGGCGCTGTCGGTAGCAAGTGGCTCGGACGCTTCCGACTGTTCCGCTACGAGGTCCGTTGCTGGCGAGGTGGCGTCATCCCCGATGCCGCATCCGCCGTCGCGAGCCCACGATCTATCAGCACCGACCCGTTCCGGGCGCGCGCGCTGATCGACCTGGTCTATGCATTTCCGACTGCGACCTGGGGCCGCGACGAGATGGGCGCAGGGGAGATGTGGAATTCCAACTCGCTCATCTCGTGGCTTCTCGCGTGTAGCGGTCATGACACCGAGATCGGGCTCCCCGCCCGCGGCCGCGCACCCGGCTGGGATGCCGGCTTGGTCGTAGCGGCACGGACAGAGCCGGGGACGCCGCTTACGCCCCTGGGTATGAATATGCGTCGGCGGCCGGCAGGTGCTGGCCGCTGACCATCTCTGGTCGAAGTCGCAAGTACCTGTCGGTGCTGGCGGGCTGCCAGGTCTGCAGATTCCACGCGGCAAGGCGCGCCACCTCTGACGCGTCGTCGATCAGCTGCACGCGACCTGTCACGACGACGCTCCAACCCGAGCGATCGACGGCGTCAATCTCGTCGACCTCGAACGCAACGATGTTGCCCGGAGTGTGCGTTGCGAGGCGCGACCGCCTGCCGGTTCGCACGATGACATCGGGGCCATCGAGGATGAAATTGACCGGCGCGACAAACGGCAACGCCCGGTCGGAGTAGACCAACCGCCCAACGGACACGGTCGCGAGCAACGCAAGAGCGTCGCCCTCGGACAACGTGCCTGGATCTGACAAGTCAGCGGACATGGGTCCATGTTCGTCCGGCCCCTGCCGCGACCGAAGGGGCCAAAGTCCCCATTGGCTGGGATTTGACTCCTCGCGCGGACCCGAGCCATCAGTCCCGTCCGCACGCGACCTTGTGCCATACCGCCCCTTGACTGCTCGGAGCACTGTGAGCTTGTAGAGGCTAGTAGAGAAGGAGGAGCCATGACCGCATGTCATGACACGTCGAGTTGGGGTACGGTGCCGAGTCCGAACGAAGCGCGCGTTGCGGTTGCGATCGATGCAACGCGATTGCGGCACGTCGTTGTCGGCGTCGATGGCTCACCGAACTCCATCGCAGCGCTGCGCTACGCGGTCGGCCTTGCTGCCCGCGACGGCGGGACGGTTGATGCGATCTGCGCGTTTCACCCGTACGTGCAGGCGCAATACCCCTTCGCGATGGCGATCCCGCCGTACGGCCCGATCAGCGACCGTGCCCACGAAGGCACCACACTCGTCGGGGCGGTGCTCGACGCCGCACTGGACGCCCGACAGGCCCTTGAGCACTCGATGACCGAAGCGTTCGGCTGCACCGAGCTGCCCGGCGTCCACCTGATTGCGCTTGAAGGCGCGGCACACGACGTCCTGACGCACGCTGCTGAGCACGCCGACATGCTGATCGTCGGTGCGCGCAGTCACAACGGCCCTCTTGCCATGGTTGTGGGCTCGACGGCGCAGGCTTGCACGCGGCACGCGCACTGCCCTGTCCTGGTCGTACCGACGCCCGTTCATGACGAAGCCCCACTGGACTGAAGGAAGACCCGCGCGGTCTACGCGGTCCCTGACACACGCTCGGCGGCACGAAGTTGGCCGCTCTCGAGAAGCAGCACGTCGTCGTGCTCATCGAACCAGTCGGTGCGATGGGACACCACAAGAACGGCACGATCACTCGTCGCTGCGAGCACATCGTTGACCAGGGCTTGCGCCGCGGCGTCATCGAGGCCCTCGGTTGGCTCGTCGAAGAGCACGACAGGGAAGTCCGCCAGGATCACCTGGGCGAGCGCGAGCCTACGGAGCTGGCCCCCCGAGACCTGAGTGCCACGCGGACCGACCATTGTGTCGAGACCGCGCGGCAAGTGGTCAAACCAATCACCAAGTCCGACACGTCTTAGTGCCGCCGACAAAACCCCGTCGGTGGCGTCAGGATCTCCGATCCGCAAGTTGGCTCGGATCGTGCTGTCAAACAAGTGCGGCTGCTGTTGGCAACATCCGATCACGCGCCTCACGTCGTCGCCACGTAAGTCGCGAACGCTCTGTTCGCCGATGGTGAAGGATCCTGATTCGAACTCCAGGAATCGCAACAGGACGGCAATCAACGTGCTCTTGCCCGTTCCGCTGCCACCGATGATGACCACCCGATTGCCCGCGGACAGCTCCAGATCGGCGCCACGCAGCACGGTGTGTCCTGGATAGCCGGCCACGATGCCTTGCAAACGAACCTCGCCACCGCGTCGTGAGAGCGACTGCGGGGCGAGCGAATCGGGGACGCGAACATCGGACTCGGTGAGCGCCAGCAATCTGAGAGCAGCAGTGCGGGCCCGTCTCACGATCTGACCGACGCCAGGAAGATCTGCGACGATATCGGGCGCTGCCCACGCAATGAGCACGACTACGGCCAACATGACACCGACGAGCGTCCCTGATCGCACGGCAGGAATGCCGATCCGCAGCGCGGACCACAAGGCAGCCCCGGCCGCCAGCGTGGATAGCGCCGCGCCCGCAGACAGCCCGAATGCGGCGCGGCGTTCAACTCGCGCCAATGCGCGATCTGCTGCTTCGATCCGCTCGAGTGCACCTTCCGATGCATTGAACGCGAGCAACTCTCTGCTTCCTTCAAGTAAGTCGACCACTGCCACGGCAAGTGCTGCGCGCGCCGGCAAAGCATTTCGCGCGGCCCGACCCTCTGCGAGGAGCACGAGGAGCGGCACCCCGACGCCACCAAGCAGCAGCGCGAAAACGAGAGTGAGAGCGGCGGCTGGAAGTAGTGCGGCAGTACCCGCGACCGCCGCCGCTCCCACGAGGACTGCCGCCGCCGCAGGAAGTACACCGCGTACGTAAAAGTCCTGGACGGCGTCGACCTCCGAAGCCACTCTGGTCAAGAGCTCGCCGCTGTGAGCGCTGCTCGGTCCGACGGAGGACAGCGGTATCAGATCCTCAAAGACCCGCAACCGCAGAGCGGCAGTGACGCGCAGCGCAGCGTCATGGGATGCGAGTCGTTCGGTGTACCGCAGCACGCCTCGGCCGATCCCAAATGTCCGCACAAGTACCGCCGCAACCATGAGCGTCAGGACAGGCGGGTGTTGCGCAGCGCGTGCGATCAACCAGCCCGACGTCGCGGCGAGACTGACAGCACAAGCACTTGCGCCCGCACCAAGTGCCGCGGCCGTTACGAGCCGTAGCCGCACGCCTCTCGTGCAAGCAAGAAGCAACCGGTACGGCGATTGCGTCGGCCGGCTCACGCCGTCTCACCCTCCAAAGCAGCCACCTGCGCAGGTGGACGCATCGAGATAATGCGGTCTGCTCTCATAAACAAGGCCGGCCTGTGCGAGGTGAGGAGTACCGTACGGTTTGCCATCAGCGAGGTTAGGGAATCGAGCACGACCTCCGCGGCTTCCGCGTCGAGCGACGCGGTCGGCTCGTCCAGAAGCAAGAGCGGTGCGTCGCGCAGGAACGCGCGTGCGATAGCGATGCGCTGCCGTTGACCAACAGACAACCCCACACCGTGTTCGCCGAGCTTGGTCGAGAAACCATCGGGCAGCGCGTCAATGAATTCTTCCGCGGCCGCTTGCCGAGCGGCTACGCGAACCTGACGGTCGGTTGCGGTGGGCCGCCCAAGGCGGATGTTTTCCTCGACCGACGCGGCAAAGAGGTGCGGCCGTTGTCCAACCCATCCGACCATTTGCCGCCAGGAGTGCGGCTCGATATCGGCGAGGTCGACGCCATCGACCAACACCTGACCGGCGTCGGGTTCACGGAACTTCAGCAAGACTGCGAGCAGAGTCGACTTTCCGCATCCACTCGGACCGACCACGGCGACCATCTCACCCGCATTCAATACGAAGTCCAGGTCTTCGATAGCCGCGGCTGTGCGCCCTGGGTAGCGAACTGTGAGGCCAGCACCACGCACCGAGCTCAGAGCGCCCGCCACCCGCCACCCTCCTGTGATTGGTCCCTTGCTGTCGAGAATGTCGAGAGCCGCCTGAACCGCGGTGACTCCTTCGACGCTCGCGTGATAGGCCGCCCCGACCCGTCGCAAGGGCAGGTAGACCTCTGGCGCGAGCAGCAGTATGAGCAGCGCGGTTCGCAATGTCAGATCGCCGTGAACCAAACGGAATCCCACCGACACTGCGATGATCGCGACCGACAGGCTGGCGAGCAGTTCCAGCACGAGTGATGACAGGAACGCCGTGCGCAGGGTGCGCATCGTCTTGCGTCGTAGATCATCGGAAACCGAACGCAGCGTGCCAATCTGGGCAGTTGCTCGTCCGAACAAGCGAAGAGTCGGAAGGCCCCACACGATGTCGAGAAAGTGATTGGCGAGCCGGCTCAGCGCGAACCATTGCCGGTCGACGCTTGCACGGGTGCCGATACCGATCAAAATCATGAAAACCGGGATGAGCGGAAGCGTGCATAGAACGATGACTCCGGACGTGACGTCGCCCGCGGCGATCCGCCCGCCCACAATGATCGGAACCACGCACGCGAGGATCAGTTGAGGCAGGTAGCGCGCAAAGTATCCGTCCACTGCATCTAGACCCTTTGTGGCCAGCAGCGCGAGCTCGCCCGTCCGACCTTCTGCCAACCAACGTGGCCCGAAGTCGACTGCCCTGGCGAGGAATTTGCGACGCAGAACCGAGCGCACCGTGGCGGCAGAACGATAGGCGCTCACCTCCATCGCCGAAATGATGACTGCCCGCGCCGCGAGTACGAAGGCGAGCGTCGTCAGCTCGAGACGCACGGCGTGGAGCCCCGCGGCGTCGACCAGCGTCCGACTCAGAAGATCAGCGACCAGCGTGGCCTGAACAACAACCAGCGTCGCCCCAACTATGCCAAGCAGCACGCTCGAGACGATGAACGTTCTAGCCGCACCGGCCTGCCTTAGCAGCCGAGGATCGAGCGGTCGCATCACAGAGCTGCGTCGCTGCTTGACGTGTGGCTCGAGCCATCGCCCAGCGCCGGAACTGCTCCTGCCATGACGGCACCGACACCGGCTGGGATGTCCGCTCTACCAATCCGTTTCCGGAACACCCAATAGGTCCAGGCCTGGTAAAGGAGAACCAGCGGCGTGAAGATGACCGCCACCCAGGTCATGACTGTAAGGGTGTAGTGAGTGGAGGAGGCATTCAACACCGTAAGGGTGCCTGCCGGATCGGTCGTCGACCTAAGAACGTTCGGGTGCAGGGCGATGAACAACGCAGCGACGGCGCCGACGATCGCGGCACCGTTCAGAGCAAAGGCCCAACCCTCGCGACCCTTGAGGCTGAGCGCAACTGCGCCGACAAGACTCACGGACGCCACCACCGCAACGATCGCCGAAGATGTCTTTCCGTATGAACTTTCTGTCCAGATCAGAAAGGTAGCGGCTGCGACCACAGCCACAGGCGCGACTTTCCGCACCACGGCATTCGTGCGAGCCCGCACATCGCCGGTGGTCTTGAGGGCTAGAAAGACAGCTCCATGCAACGTGAACAACGACAAAGTCACGACCCCGCCGAGCAGCGCGTACGGGTTCAGGAGCGTAAAGAAGTTACCCGTGAAGTTGTGTGCCGCGTTCAATGGAACGCCGCGCACGATGTTGGCAAAGGCGACGCCCCACAACAGCGCAGGCACCGCGCTTCCAAAGAAAATCGCCTTGTCCCATGCGGCCCTCCACCGCTCATCAGGGTGCTTGCCGCGGTACTCGAAGGCGACGCCGCGAACGATCAGCGCAACCAAGATGACAAGTAGCGCGAGATAAAACCCGCTGAACAACGACGCATACCAGCCGGGGAATGCAGCGAACATGGCGCCGCCGGCCGTCAGCAACCAAACTTCGTTGCCGTCCCATATCGGACCAATGGTATTGATGACGACTCGGCGGTCGACCTCGTCTCGCGAGACGAACGGAAGCAGAACCCCTACGCCGAAATCAAAACCTTCGAGGAAGAAGTAGCCCGACCACAGAACGGCAATGAGGAGGAACCAAAAGTCGTACAGCGCCATCGCAAGTCCCCTTAGTACGCGAACACGGGTTCGGGTTCGTCAGCGTCCGACTCGGCCGGTGGACCTAACCTCGCGTACCGCATCATCAAAAAGATGTCGATGACCGCGAGAACGCCGTAGAGGGCGGTGAAGATGATGAGCGACGCCAGCACCTCGCCGCTCGTTACCGAAGGAGATACGCCTGCCTCGGTCTTCAGGCGCCCGAAGACGAGCCACGGCTGGCGGCCCATCTCGGTAAAGATCCACCCGAGGCTGTTCGCCAAGAACGGAAGGGGCAGCGCCCACAATGCGATCGTGTAGAACCGCCGGCCCGGTGGTGTTCGTCCGCGTCGCATCAGCCACAGGCCGAGGAGCGCGATTGCTGCTGCGAGCATCCCGAACCCGATCATGAGCCGGAAGCTCCAGTAGGTGACGGCGATCATCGGGCGGTAGTCGCCTGGTCCGTACTGCTGCTGGTATTGGGTATTCAGCTCATCGATGCCCTTGACTCGGCCGTCGAACGATCCGGTCGCGAGAAACGACAACGCCTTGGGGATCTTGATGCTGAACACTTCGCTGTGCCCGTTCAGGGAGCCGATGGTGAACAACGAGAAGGGCGCTGGCTTCGATGTGTGGTAGAGCGCCTCAGCGGCCGCCATCTTCATCGGTTGCTGTTCGGTCATGATCTTGCCCTCGATGTCTCCGCTGGCAGCCAGGCCGATTCCGGCGATGACCGTAGCGACGAGCGCTAGGCGCATCGACGGACGGTAGATCTCGACGTCGAGTTTCTTGCGCAGATACCAAGCGCTGACGGCCACGACGAATACACCGCCGGTCAGCACGCTTGCGAAAATCGTGTGCGGAAACGTGACCAAGGTCGTCGAGTTGCCCAGTACAGCCCAAATGCTTGTCAGCTCGGCGCGGTTCTTGGCAGCGTCGATGGTGTAACCCACCGGATGCTGCATGAACGAGTTCGCGGCGAGGATGAAGTACGCCGAGATCATCGTGCCGATCGACGCAATCCAGATGGTCGCCAGGTGCACGCGCTTCGGGAGCTTGTCCCATCCGAAGATCCACAGTCCCAGAAAGGTCGACTCGAGGAAGAACGCAAGCAAAGCCTCCATCGCCAGCGGCGCGCCGAACACGTCACCGACGAAGCGCGAGTAGTCGCTCCAGTTCATGCCGAACTGAAACTCCTGGACGATGCCGGTGACGACGCCGATTGCAAAGTTGATCAAGAAGAGCTTGCCCCAGAACTTCGTCATGCGCAGATACTGCGGCTTGCCAGTGCGATGCCATGCCGTCTGCATGAGGGCAACGAGCAACGACAGCCCGATTGTGAGCGGGACGAAGAGGAAGTGGTAGACCGTGGTGATGCCGAATTGCCATCTGGCGAGTGTCAGAGGATTCACCGGGTAACCGTCTCAAACTCAAGACGGCAGCAACAAGGACGAAGGTCCCGTCACGCGTGTTTGTTGGTCCTTTGACCGCGCCGACCGACGACGCTTGCCTCGGCAGGAAGAGGTAACGTCCAGCTAAGGGGCGGTCGCTGTCTCCATGCGCCAGCTGGTCTGGGCAGGCGCCCGGCTGAAGGTGAAGAACTCTCCGTTGTGTCCCTCATACCAGTTAGCGGGCCCTGGGTCACCGCGAAAGTGCAGGTCCAATATGACGTCCAGCGTGAAGTGATCGGCAGACGTCCACGCCCACGGCACGTAGGAGTACACCGAGGCCGCGATCAACACGGGCATCTGCGTGTCCGGCGCCCGCGGCGAAACGGTGTTGTCGGCGACCGAGGTCAGCTGCTCGTCCGGCGACAGGGTCAGGTAGGCGGCGGCTGCGGCGGAAGGCCCGTGCTGGACCCACGTGGTCAGGTACGACTGGATCTCAGCAACTGCCGCGGCATACACGGCGGGGTCACCGCCGGCTGGCGGAACGTGGCTGGGCGGAGTCCTGAGCGCAGCAGATGCTGTTTGAGCCGTCCCATGGTCGAGGGCAGACGTACACGAGGTGCCGAACACAACAGCGAGTACCAAGGCGCCCGGAAGCACGAACCGCCTCACAGCACGTCATCTACCGGTGGGTCCACAGCACAGGTCGACGACCGTCTCGACGAGTTGTGACACCGACGCTCCGACGGCCACACCAAGATCGGCGCCCGGCTCGACCGACGCGATCACCACGCTGACAGCGATCGCCGGCGGCGAGGCGTCGTACAACGCCTCGGCGAGTGACAAGATCGTGCCGGCCTCGACATGATGTGTCATCGATCCGCGTGTCGAGGTCGCGCGGCACGGCCCCGACGGTCACGACGCCCGGCTCCAACGCCGGATCAAGCCGAGCATCGACGAACACCACCCGTGACGCGCTCGTCACCTCATGCGGCGAGATCTGGCGTGAGCTGGTGGACGGCGACGACGTCGACCATGTCCATCCGCGGGTCGTCGCGCAACGCGTCTGCGACGACCCATCCGACGGCATCGTCACCGCGCAGCCGATTGCCGTAGGCGATCACCAGCGGACGTCGATCGTTCACCGACGTACCTCGTCGAGCACGCTGCCATCGGCGCGCAACCAGGGAGATGTGCAGCGGCATTTGGCCGATCGCGTGGGTCGAGCACGACAAGCACGGGTCGTAGCAACGGATCACGGCCTCGACCCGGTTCAGCATGCCCTCCTCGATGTGCTCGCCCTTCACGAAGTGCCGCGCGACCTGCAGAACGCTGGCATTCATGGCGGCCGCATTGTGGCCGGTGGCGATGATGAGGTTGGCCGTTTGCATGATCCCGTCGTCGTCGACCACGTAGTGGTGGATCAGCGTTCCACGCGGCGCCTCCGCTACCCCGATGCCGACGTTGCGGTTGACCTCGGCGTGCGACGCGACCCGCGTCGAGAGGATCTCGGGATCGTCGAGGAACATCTCCATCTTCTCGATGCCGTACAGGATGTCGAGCAACCGCGTCTGGTGGTAGTGGAAAGAGCTGCTCGGATAGCGCCCGAATCGGGCGCGGAATACTCCTCGAGTTCGGCGTCCGCTCGTGGTGTTCCGAACTGTTCGGCAACGATCGCCCGCGCCAACGTGCCCGACCCGATACAGGCCGTTCTCGATGCCGCGCGGCTTGAAATACGTGGGCTTGAGGAATGACGCCTCGTCGGTGTATTCGCCGATGTAGTCGGCGTAGTCGTGACCATCGAAGTCGGCGAGCAGGGTGCCGTCATGATCGACGACGCGCAACCGCCCGTCGTAGTGCGCGACGTTGCCGTCTGCATCGACCATCGCCATGAATGCCGACTGGAAATGAACCGAAGGTCTCCGCCTCCTCGGCCCAGCTCAGCAGGTTGCTCTTGTACCAGGCCAGCGCGCGATCGGCTGCCGCGTAAGCCTCGGGAATCATCGCCCGGATCTCGTCGCGCTTCTCGGCCGTCAACGCCGACTCGACACCGCCCGGCACGATCCAGGCCGGATGAATGCGCTTCCCGCCGAGCAGTTCGATGGCGTGCTGACCGAACTTACGCAGGTAGATGCCGTCCATCGCCAACTGCGGGTACGACTTCGCGACGCCGACGATGCTGCGCGTGGCGGGATCGGCGTCAAAGCCGAACAGCAGGTCGGGCGAGGCGAGGTGGAAGAGGCTCAACGCATTCGACTGCACGATCTGAGCGAGGTTCATCAGCGCGCGCAGGTCCGCACCGACCTTCGGCGGCCGCACCGCGAGAATGTCGTCGCACGCTTTCGCCGACGCGATCAGATGGCTGACGGGGCAGATCCCGCAGATTCTCGCCATCAGTGACGGCATCTCCGCCAACGGTCGGCCCTGGCAGATCTTCTCGAAGCCGCGGAACTGCGTGACCTGGAAGTGCGCGTCGGAGACCTGTCCTGCGTCGTCGAGACTCGATCCTGATCCGCGCGTGACCTTCGATCCTGGTGACCGGATCGATGGTGATCTCGCTTGCCATCAGGCTCCTACTCGGTTGCGGGGCAGGTCATCGGCCGAACCGCGCATGAGTTGCGGCGTCCGGCGGACGTCCGTCGAGAAGCGCGACGAGCGGTGTCGAAGATCAGATCGGCGGACGGCGGGCAGCCGGGCAGGAAGACGTCGACTTTGACGACCTTGTGAACCGGCAGCGTCTTCGGCAGGTGCTGCGGCAGGCCCTTCGACGGCATGCCGAGGTTGACGGTCACGTTCTCGACGTAGGCACGCTGATACAGCGGCTGCGGCGTCGGCGAACACATTGCGCATGCCGGGCACGTTCGTCGTAACGGCGCAATCGCCAAGCGCGACCACGATCTTCGGTGCGGCTGCGCACGAGGCGGATCCGCTCCATGTCTTCGTCCGTCGACACTGCACCCTCGACAAGCACGATGTCGACGTCGTCGGGGTACACCTTCGCGTCGACGAGCGGGCTGTACACAAGATCGGCCCGCTCCGACGACGGTCGAGCAGGCGCTCGTCCATGTCGAGAAACGACATGTGGCACCCGGAGCAGCCATCGAGCCAGATCGTCGCGAATGCTTGGACGGCTCATCGCTGTCCACCCTCTTCGCGGCCCTTCAGGTACGGAAGGAACGGTCGGCCCGCCTTCGTGCTGGCGACCGGGCGGCCCTTCTCGAACAGCGCACCGGTCGGGCAGACCTGCACGCACTTGCCGCAACTCGTGCAGGTCGGTGACTCACCCCAGGGCATGCCGAGATCGGTCACGACCCTGGCGTCGATTCCGCGGCCCATGACATCCCACGTATGTGCGCCCTCGACCTCGTCGCACACGCGCACGCACCGCGTGCACATGATGCACCGGTTGTGATCGATGGCGAATCGCTCGTGGCTGGCGTCGACGTCGAGTTTCGGATTCACGTTTACCAGGTCGAGGTGGGTCAGTCCGACGTCGTCGGCGCGAGCCTGGCAGCTCGCAGTGGTTGTTCGCCACGCACACTGCGCACACGTGGTTGCGCTCGACGAAGAGCATCTCGATGATCGTCCGTCGGTATTCCTGCAGGCGCGGCGACGCGGTCGTCGATGTCCATCTCGTCGGCGACCTGCGTCGTGCAAGCGGGCAGCAGCTTGGCGCTTCCCTGCACCTCGACCACGCACAGGCGGCACGCACCGACGTCGCAGAGCCCGTCGAGGTGGCACAGCGTCGGTATCGCGATGCCGTTCTCGCGTGCGACCTCGAGCACGGTCTGGTCGCCGGCGCCGGCGCATTCGACGCCGTCGATTTGGAGGGTGTGGACGGTCATGCCACCGGCTCCTTGCTCGACACGGGACACACCCCGGCTGGGCACACTCGATCCTCGATATGAGCGAGGTACTCGCTCGCGGAAGTAGCGCAGCGTCGAGAACACCGGATTCGGCGCGCTCTGCCCAAGACCACACAGGCTGGTGCTGCGCACCATGTCGCCGAGCTTCTCCAGTTGCTCGAGATCGGCGAGCGACGCCACGCCCTCGGTGATCTTGGTCAGCAGCAGGTACATCTGCGTCGTGCCGACCCTGCACGGCACGCACTTGCCGCAGGATTCCTCGCGGCAGAAGTCCATGAAGTAGCGCGCGACCTCAACCATGCACGACGTGTCGTCCATCACCACCATGCCGCCCGACCCCATGATGGAGCCAGCGGCAACAAGCGACTCGTAGTCGAGGCTCATGTCGAGCAGTTCCTCCGGCAAGCAGCCGCCCGACGGCCCGCCGGTCTGCACCGCCTTGAAGGTCCCGCCGTCGGGGATCCCGCCGCCGATGTCGAAGATGACATCGCGCAGCCGGATACCCATCGGCACCTCGATGAGCCCGCTGTTCACGATCCGGCCCGCCAAGCGCGAACACCTTCGTGCCCTTGCTCTTACCGCTGCCGATCGAGGCGTACCACTCGCCGCCGTTGCGCACGATCGCCGGCACGCTCGCGTACGTCTCGACGTTGTTGATCAGGGTCGGACTCCCCCACAGACCGTGGGCGGCCGGGAACGGCGGGCGCGGAACCGGTGTGCCGCGGCCGCCCTGGATCGAGGCCATCAGGGCGGTCTCCTCACCACACACGAACGCGCCGGCGCCGAGCCGTAGCTCGACGTGGAACGCGAACGGAGAACCGCCGATCGACGCCCCGAGGTAGCCGGACTTCTCCGCGCGGTGAATCGCTGCCTTCAGCCTCTGAACCGCCAGCGGGTACTCGGCGCGGCAATAGACGTAACCCTTTGTCGCTCCGACGGCGTACGCAGCGATCGCCATGCCTTCGAGGACCCGGTGCGGGTCACTCTCAAGGACCGACCGATCCATGAAGGCGCCCGGGTCGCCCTCGTCGGCATTGCACACGACGTACTTCGGACGTGGCGATCTGCTTGGCAACCGTCGCCCACTTCAAGCCGGTCGGATAGCCAGCGCCGCCGCGCCCACGCAGACCGCTGCGCGTGATCTCATCGATGACCTGCTGCGGGGACATCTGCGTGACTGCCTTGGTCAGGGCGCTGTAACCCTGCCGGGCGATGTAGTCGTCGATGCTCTCGGGATCGATCTGACCGCAGTTCTCGAGCACGATCTTGACGTTGCCGTGCGAAGAACGGCTCGCGTTCGGGCTTCGTCGCGACGGCTTGCGGCGACCTTCAACCGATCGACCAGAACGTCGACGTTCTCGGGGTCGACGGCGCGAAACAGCTCTCCCGTTTCGGGTATCTCCACCAGCGGCCCGGCAGCGCACAGGCCCAGGCAGCCGACGCGCTTGACCGCCACGTCGGTGACACCGTCGCCGACGAGCTGCTCGGTCACTTGCTCGAACACGCGGTCGGAGCCTGCGGACAGGCAACCTGCGGCCTGGCACACACACGCCGTCACGCGGGCGCGACCGACCACGGTCGGGCCCGTCATCCGCCGGCTGTGCGTTGGTGCTTGACTCGCTGGCGTCTCCGAGCGAACCTCGGTCACAATGCCTCCCATGCGGCAACGTCTCGACAACCGCAGCGGGCGTCTGCTTGCCTTTGGCGTCGCCGTCGAAGACAACGGCGGGCGCGATGCTGCACGCCCCAAGGCAACGTGCGGTGACGAGTGAGATCCGATCGTCGGGCGTCGTCTCCTTGGGTCCGATCCCGAACCGCGCCCGGATCGCGGCAAGGATCGCGCTCGCTCCGTTGATATGGCACGCAGTTCCGGTGCAGACGACGCAGGTGTGCTCGCCCTGGGGCTTCAACGTGAACAGCGAGTAGAAGGTCGCCACGCCGTAGACCTTGCTCAGCGGGACGCCGAGCGTCTCGTCCGACGTATGTCAGCGCAACATCGTCGAGATAGCCGAACGACTGCTGGGTGGTGTGCAACACCTCGATCAGTGCATCGGGCGCGTAGCCCAGGCGCAGCATGCGCGCATCGACGGCTCGCCAGCGCTTGTCATCGCTGGGCGTCGGCGGCTTCGTGATCGGCATGCCCTAAGCCAACCTCCGTCTGCGTTCCTGCCGGACAGGGACGAAGGTCCCTTGGCACGGACCGACAGCCCGCTCTCATCAGCTGTGATAGCTCGCCAGCGTGCGAATGTACTGCGCCCGCTCGTACGACGCGGCGTCGCGTGCCGTGTGGCTCGACATGCTGCCGCGCATCTGCGCGACCGAGTGGTAGTCGTGAGTCGTCATCCATGCCACCAGTTCGGCCTCGGCCAGCGCGATCTGGCCGGCTCCGCGCCGCAAGCAGCGCCGACGCCATCATCGCCACGTCGGCGCCCGCGAGCAGCGCCTTCGCGACGTCCAGTGCCGCTGTGCACGCCAGAGGTCAGCGCGAGAGATGTGTGCGGGCAGCAGCGGACGCAGCAACCCGATCCAGCGCAGCGGCAGCTTGATGTCGGCGGAGCTCGACAGGTCGACGCGCGTTCTCGACGTCGAGCGTGTCGAGGTTGATGTCGGGCTGGTAGAAGCGGTTGAACAGCACGAGACCGTCGACGCCGGCGTCAACGAGCCGGCGCGCGAAGTTCGCAGTCGACGAGAGGTACGGGCTGAGCTTCACCGACGAGCGGGATGCTCACCCGGAAGCGCACGTCGTCGATCAGCCGCAGGTAGCCGTCCTCGACCGCCGTCGCCGACTTCTCGGGGTCCGCCTGCACCGAGTACAGGTTGAGCTCGATCGCGTCGGGACCGCCGACGGCCAGCAGCTCGGCGTTGCGCAACCACCAGCCGGCGGTTGCGCCGTTCACGCTGGCGATGACCGGTATCGACAGGTGCGCCTTCGCCGCGGTGATCAGCTTCAGGTGACTCAACGGGCCGAGGTGGTCGAACTCCATCGGCGGGAAGAAGCTGCCGAACTCCGGGAACGAGTCGCTGCCGGCGTCGAGATCGACGCTGAGACGCAGCGACGTCGCGGTTGACTTCCTCTTCGAACAACGACGGCAGGACGACGGCGCCCGCGCCTGCGTGTTCGAGCGCCAGCAATCGTTCGAGGCTGTTCGTCATCGGACTCGCTGACGCAACGATCGGCGAGCGCAGCGGCAACCCCAGGTAGGTGGATCGCAGGTCGATCACGATGCGCCTCCAATCTCGTTGTCTCAGGCATCGTCTGTTGGCATCGTCTGCCGGCTCGCGCTTCGTGAGGCAGCACGCGAGCGACGTGCGCGAGTTGCTCGTAGTAGCGCCAGCGTTCGGTGACGTCCGACTGCGCCATCGCCAGCAGGTGCCGCGAGCGCTCCGGATCGGACCGCGCGAGCATCGAGAATCGCGTTTCCGCGAGCGCGAAATCGGCCACCGGAAGTCGTCGGAGCCTTCGAATCGAGCTGGAACGGATGCGTGCCTTCTTGCGGGCTCGGGTGGTATCGGTACAAGGGCCAGTAACCAGACCCGACGGCGTCCTTCTGGTGGGTCATGGACGTCGACATCTCGATGCCGTGCGCGATGCAGGTGCTGTAGGCGATGACGAGCGACGGGCCGGGCCACGCGGCCGCCTCGAGAAGGGCTCGCACGGCCTGCATCTCGTTTCCGCCGAGCGCGATCTGGGCGACGTAGACGTTGCCGTACGACCGCGCGAACGCACCGAGATCCTTCTTTGCGGTCTCCTTTCCCGACGCGGCGAACTTCGCCACGGCGCCGCGCGGGGTCGACTTCGAAGCCTGCCCGCCAGTGTTGGAGTACACCTCGGTATCGAGCACCAGGACGTTGACGTTGCGTCCGGATCCGAGCACGTGATCGAGTCCACCGAACCCGATGTCGTAGGCCCAGCCGTCACCGCCCACGATCCAGAAGCTCTTGTCGACGAGCTCGTCGGCCAGGCTCGCCAAGCGGCGAGCCTAGTCGCCGCCTGCGGTCCGGTGACATCGGCAAGGAGGTATTTCAGCGTCGCCACTCGCTCGCGTTGCGCGGCGATCTCGCGCGTCACCGCTCTGATCGGACTTGCAGCAGGGCGTCGACGATCTCGATCGCCCGAGGTGCGGCCGCAGCTCATCGAGAAGCCGACGCGCCTCGGCGCCCTGCTGCTCGGACGCCAGCCGCAACCCGAGCCCGAACTCGGCGTTGTCCTCGAAGAGCGAGTTCGCCCACGCCGGCCCGCGCCCAGCGGCGTTCTGCGCCCACGGCGTCGTCGGCAGGTTCCCGCCGTAGATCGAGGAGCAACCCGGTGGCGTTCGCCACCACCATTCGGTCACCGAAGAGCTGACTCAGCAACTTCAGATACGGAGTCTCGCCGCAACCAGCGCACGCTCCGGAGAACTCGAACAACGGCTGCAGCAGCTGCGACCCCTTGACCGTGTCGTGTCGAACCAGGGAACGATCGAGTTCGGGGATCTTCTCGAAGAACTCCCACTGCGGCCGCTCGGCGTCGCGATGGGTGAGCGCGTCGGCGAGGTTGATCGCCTTGTGGTTGACAGCTTCCTTGCTGTGCGCTGGGCAGATCTCCACGCACAGGCCACAACCGGTGCAGTCGTCGGGGGCAACCTGGACCGTGAGCTTGAGACCTGGCAGATCGCGGCCCGCGCAGTCCTTTGACTGGAAGCCGTCGGGTGCATCGGCGAGCGCGATCGGGTCAAACGCCTTCATGCGGATCGCTGCGTGCGGGCACACGATCGCGCACTTGCCGCAGTCGATGCAGATCGACGGGTCCCAGATCGGCAGTTCGGTGCCGATCGCGCGCTTCTCCCAGCGCGACGTGCCGGTCGGGAATGCTCCGTCAACCGGCATGCGCGCTGACCGGCAGTCGCTCCCCGTGGGCTGCAACCAGCTCGCGGGTCAGCGCCGGGCGCCCCGACGGCGACGAGCTCATCGGCGAGCGCGACAGCAGGTCGTCGTCCGCGGTGGACATTGACCCGCACGAGAGCGTCGAGTGCACGATCGATCGCCGCGAGATTGCGCTCGACGACGGCGGGTCCGCGATTGCCGTAGCTGTGCTCGATGCTGGCCTTCAGCGCCTTCAGCGCCTCGTCGCGGGGAATGACGTTCGACAGCGCGAAGAAACACGGCTGCATCACGGTGTTGATGCGACTGCCCAGCCCGACCTCACGGGCCACCTGGTTGGCGTTGATCACCCAGAAGTCGAGTTCCTTGGCCCGAATCTGGTGCTGCACGAGTGCCGGCAGGTGCGCCCAGACCTCGTCCGCCGGGTACGGGGCGTTGAGCAGAAACGTCGCACCGTCGCCGGGCGACATCGAGAATGGGTGCGGTTCGCAGCTGCGCGAACTGGTGGCAGGCGACGAAGTCGGCCTGCGAGATCAGGTACGTCGACCTGATGGGTTCGGGTCCGAACCGCAGGTGCGAGACGGTCACAGATCCTGACTTGCGCGAGTCGTACACGAAGTAGCCCTGCGCGTACAGGCTCGGTGAGCTCGCCGATGAGCTTGATGCCCGCCTTGTTCGCACCGACCGTGCCGTCACTGCCCAAGCCGTAGAACACGGCCTGAACAGCCTTGGTCGGTACCTCGAAAGAGTCGTCAGGTGTCGACGCTCGTGTGCGACACGTCGTCGACGATCCCGACGGTCACGTGCCGGCGTGGCGTCATCGAGCCGCATCTCGTCGAAGACGCCTTTGAGCATCTGCGGCGTGAACTCCTTGCTACCCAAGCCGTATCGAGCCGGCCGTGACGTGCACATCGCGGCGTCCGCCTTCATCGAGCGCGGCGACGACGTCGAGGTAGAGCGGATCGCCGACGGCTCCGGGCTCCTTGGTGCGATCGAGCACGCAGACCCGGCGAGCAGTCGCTGGCAACAGCCGGCTAATCTCGGCGACCGGGAACGGGCGGAACAGACGGATCTTGAGCAATCCGACCTTCTCGCCGCGCCGGTTCATCTCCTCGACGGTTTCCTGGGCAGCCCCGACTCCAGACCCCATCAAGACGACGACGCGCTCGGCGTCGGCTGCACCCTCGTACTCGACCAACCGGTAGGACCGGCCGGTGCGGGCCGCAAGCTCGTCCATCGTCGCTTGGACGGCGGCGGGTACGGCCTCGTAGAAGGGATTCGCGGCCTCGCGGCCCTGAAAGAAGACGTCCGGGTTTTGAGCTGACCCCCGAAGCTCGGGATGGTCAGGTGAAAGGCCACGCATCCGGTGCGCGACGACGTCGTCCTCGCGAATCAACGCACGCAGGTCGTCATCGGACAGCAACTCGATCTTGTCGACCTCGTGAGACGTGCGGAAGCCGTCGAAGAAGTGCAGCACCGGCACTCGTGTTCGCAGCGCCGCCGCGTGTGCGACGAGCGCGAAATCATGCGCTTCCTGAACCGAGCTTGCCGCGAGCATGGTCCAGCCCGTCGATCGGGCCGCCATCACGTCGCTGTGGTCGCCGAAGATCGACAGTGCGTGCGTCGCGATCGCACGCGCCGCGACGTGGATCACGCCGGCGTCAACTCGCCGGCGATCTTGAACATGTTCGGGAGCATCAGCAGCAGGCCCTGTGACGCCGTGAAAGTGGTGGCGAGCGTGCCCTTCATGGCGGCCCCGTGCAGAGCACCCGCGGCGCCGGCCTCCGACTGCATCTCGACGACGTCGGGTACCGCGCCCCAGATGTTTCGCCGACCCGCACCGGTCCAGGCGTCACAGAACTCGCCCATCGGCGACGCCGGGGTGATCGGGTAAAGCACGATGATTTCCGACAGACGCATGCGCAACACGCGCGGCCGCCTCGTTGCCATCGATCGTCGCGATCGTGGTCGATGGTCTGCGACCAACATGTGCGCCTCCATAGCGATTCCAGCTCAAGCGCTAGGCATCGAGACGCTTGAGCCTGCCCAGGGCGCCTGCCGCCCCAGCAACGCGGGATCGCGGCGTCACCCGTCAGGGCCGCAGCCGGGCGTGGCGTTCAGCCGGTTCGAGCGTGACGCCGAGCGAACGCCGGCACCGAGCTTGGGGAGCAACTCGCTGGGTCGGTGAGGCCGATGACCACCTGGAGTGCGGCCGCATCGAACACGAGAGTCGACGTCCGCGTGATCAGCGGTGAGCAGCTCATCTTCCAAAAGCGTACCCGTTGGAAGAGCCCACGAAGCGTCTCACCCTTAAACATCGTGTTCACCGTGTTCGCCAACGTGGTGTTCGTCGGATCGTCTGAGCCTGCGTCGACAACTGCGAGTACGTCTTCCCGCCACCGATCTTCAGCAGGTGCACCGCGATGAAATGATCCGCGTAAGCCTCCGCCTGCGCCCGTTGGTCATCTGCTGGCCACCGTACTTGGTCAGATACGGCTTGATCAGCGGATCAGAAATCGCCGCCGAACCCGCCGCCGGGAAAATGATCTGCTGCTGCGACAACTGCGACTTGACCTGGTTGTCGATGAAATTGTGAGCCCACAGGCCCAACGCACCGGCCACCACCAAGACGGCCGCGAGAACGAGGCCCCCTGCAGTCAACAGTGCATCGAAAGTCTTACGGCGCATGACGACCTCCTTCAAACGAGCCGGACCATCCGGCAAACAACCGTCGAACCTTGCTACCTCGATGCTCACCCCCCACCCCCGCCACCGCGTAGCGACTAGGTCCCCACCCGCCATGCCAAGAGCCCCCATCACCGGACGCTCAACCGCGAGCAGGCTCCGGCCAAAGACCTTCGGTCGAAGCCGTACGGCCTTCGACCGCCGAGGCCGGGCATGCGAGGGTTGACTCGAGCACGTGACCCGGCAGGAGAGGACCCCGGATGTCAACGACTTCGCAACTCCCGACGTCGAATCTCGCGACAGGACCCCTGACCGCTACCGAAGGCCGAGCGCATCCACGCGTACTGGCGGGCGGCGAACTACCTGTCCGTCGGGCAGATCTACCTGCTCGACAATCCGCTGCTGCGCGAGCCCCTCACGATCGAGCACGTCAAGCCGCGACTGCTCGGGCACTGGGGCACGACGCCCGGCCTCAACTTCGTCTACGCGCACATGAACAGGGTCATCAAGCGCGACGACCTCGACGCGATCTACATCACCGGTCCTGGTCACGGTGGTCCCGGACTGGTCGCCAACAGCTATCTCGAAGGCAGCTACACCGAGACGTACCCGCACATCACCCAGGACGCCGAGGGTATGCGCCGGCTGTTCCGCCAGTTCTCGTTCCCCGGCGGCATCCCGAGCCACGTCGCACCGGAGACGCCTGGCTCGATCCACGAAGGCGGCGAACTCGGCTACGCACTCGTCCACGCGTTCGGCGCCGCGTTCGACAACCCGAACCTGCTGGTGTGCTGCGTGGTCGGCGACGGCGAGGCCGAGACCGGGCCGCTCGCGACGAGCTGGCATTCGAACAAGTTCCTCAACCCCAAGACGGACGGCGCGGTGTTGCCGATCCTGCACCTGAACGGCTACAAGATCGCCAGCGCGACCGTGCTCGCACGGATCCCACGACCCGAGCTGATGAAGCTCTTCGAGGGGTACGGCTACCGGCCGATCATCGTCGAGGGCGACGACCCGGCGACCATGCATCAGCTCATGGCGACCGCCCTCGACGACGCGGTTGCCGACATCGCGGCGATCCAGGCCAGCGCGCGCGCCGGGACCGTCGACCGACCGGCCGGTCTGGCCGATGCTGATCCTGATCACGCCCAAGGGCTGGACCGGGCCGAAAGAGGTCGACGGGTTACCGACCGAAGGCAGCTTCCGCTCGCATCAGGTTCCGCTCGCGGAGCTCGCCGAGAAGCCCGAGCACCTCAAGCTGCTCGAGACCTGGATGAAGAGCTATCACGCGGAAGAGCTCTTCGATCAGGACGGCCGGCTGACTCCCCGAACTCGCCGAGCTCGCGCCGTCCGGCCTGTCGCGTATGAGTGCGAACCCGCATGCGAACGGCGGGTTGCTGCTGCGCGACCTCAACCTGCCCGACTTCCGGTCCTACGCGATCGAAGTCGACAAGCCGGCGACGACGTTCAGCGAAGCGACGAAGGTTCTCGGATCGTTCCTGCGCGACACGCTGAGCCTGAACGAGGAAACGCGGAACTTCCGGGTATTCGGGCCCGACGAAACTTCGTCGAACCGCCTCGGCGCCGTCTTCGAGGTCGACGACCGTGAGTTGAACGCGACGATCCTGCCGACCGACGACCATCTCTCACCAGACGGCCGGGTCATGGAGGTGCTGTCGGAGCACATGTGCCAGGGCTGGCTCGAGGGCTACCTGCTCACCGGCCGGCACGGCCTTTTCAACTGCTACGAGGCGTTCATTCACATCGTCGACTCGATGTTCAACCAGCACGCGAAGTGGCTCAAGACGACACGGCGCATCCCGTGGCGGCGGCCGATCGCGAGTCTCAACTACCTGCTGTCGAGCCACGTGTGGCGGCAGGACCACAACGGGCTGTCGCACCAGGATCCCGGGTTCATCGACCACGTGATGAACAAGAAGGCGGAGATCATCCGCGTCTACCTGCCACCCGACGCCAACACATTGCTGTCGGTGGCCGACCACTGCCTGCGCAGCCGCAACTACGTCAACGTCATCGTGGCCGGCAAGCAGCCCGCACTGAACTACCTCTCGATGGACGAAGCGATCGCGCACTGCACGCGCGGCATCGGCATCTGGGAGTGGGCGAGCAACGACAGCAACGACAGCGGCACCGGCGAGCCCGACCTGGTGATGGCGTGCGCCGGCGACGTCCCGACGCTCGAGGCACTCGCCGCGACAGCGTTGGTGCGCGAGTACTTCCCGAACCTGTCGGTGCGGTTCGTCAACGTTGTCGACCTGATGCGGCTGCAGCCCGACTACCGAACATCCCCACGGCATGTCCGATCGCGAGTTCGACCAGCTGTTCACGGTCGACAAGCCTGTGGTGTTCGCGTATCACGGCTACCCGTGGCTGATCCATCGGCTGACCTACCGGCGAACCAATCACGCCAACATCCACGTGCGTGGGTTCAAAGAGGAAGGCACGACGACCACGCCGTTCGACATGGTGATGATGAACGACCTCGACCGCTATCACCTGGTCATGGACGTCATCGACCGCGTGCCGTCGTTGGGCTCGAGCGCAGCGCACGTGCGGCAGCGGATGGTCGACGAGCGCCTCCACAAGAGGCAGTACACCCGGGAGTTCGGCGACGACGCGCCCGACATCAAGAACTGGACGTGGCCCTACTAGTGCGGATCCTTGTCGTCAACGCCGGGTCGAGCAGTCTGAAGCTTCGGCTGCTCGGCCCTGGCGACGTTGTCGAAGCATCGTGGGACGCGCTGCCCGCCGAACTCCCCGACGTCGATGTCGTCGTGCATCGGGTCGTTCATGGCGGCACCGCGTTTCGAGGTGCAGTCGTCATCGACGAGCACGTCGAGAAGACGCTTGCGCGAGCTCATTCCCCTCGCTCCGCTGCATCAACCGAAGACACTTGCTGCGCTTGGTCGACGTGCGGAAGCTGCTGCCCGACGCCGTGCAGGTCGCGTGCTTCGACACCGCATTCCACGCCACCATCCCGGAGTCGGCGGCCACCTACGCGCTGCCAAGGGAATGGATCGCGAAGTACGCGCTGCGCCGCTACGGATTTCACGGCCTGTCGCATGCCTGGGCGAGCCGTCGCGCTGTGCAGATGGTTCCCGGCGCTACCAGGATCATCACCTGCCATCTCGGTGCCGGAGCATCGTTGTGTGCCGTGCTCGACGGTGCATCCGTCGACACCACCATGGGGTTCACGCCACTCGAAGGCCTGGTGATGGCGACCCGTTCCGGCGACGTCGATCCTGGCCTGCTCATGTGGCTCGCGACCCGCGAACCCGATCTCGCGGACGTGCTCGACAAGCGATCGGGACTCACCGGGCTCGCCGGAACGGGTGACATGCGCGCGCTGCTCGCGCGTGGCGATCACGATGCCCGACTCGCGATCGAGGTCTACCTGCACCGGCTACGCAAGAGCATCGGCGCCATGGCGGCATCGCTCGGCGGTCTCGACGTGTGCGTCTTCACCGGCGGCGTCGGCGAGAACGCGCCCGACATCAGGCGGCGCGCCGTCGACGGGCTTGCGATTTCTCGGCCTCGCGGTCGGTGACGCGGCGAACAGCGCTGCGTCAGGTGACGCCGACATCACGGCGTCCGATGCGGCTGCGCGCACGCTCGTCATCGCGGCGCGCGAGGATCTCGAGATGGCGCGGCAGGCGCATCAGCTGCTCGGGATCTAGCTCTTGCCCTCGACGTCGCGGTAGTAGCTGCGCCAGATCAGCCGATGGATCGGAATGAGTTTCGGTATCGAGCGAACGCCGGGGATGAACGGCACGAGCACGAAGACGAGGGTGAGCAAGGCCATCAGCGACCACACCAACGCGTCGCCGTTGCCCGACGTCGAGAACGGCTTGACCTGGTACCAGAACGTGTAGAGCCACAGCCACGCCTGACCCGGATAGTTGCCGGTCTCGTTCATCATGCCCCACTGGTCACCGCCGAGATGCTGGTCGCGAGCGAGGTCTTCCAGATACGTGCCGTCGGCCAGGAAGAGCAACGGCTTGGTGTAGTCGGTCTGGTAGAAACGCCCTTGCGCGAGCAACGCGCCATCGAGACCGCCCGACTGCGCGAGCGTCGAGCAGCTGGGTCATCATCACGGGCACCGGCCCGTAATCGCCGGCAGCGATCTTGGTCGGGTCGGTGTCGGGTACTGCCGCCAGCGCGGTGTCGTAGGCCGACGCCCACTTCTGCTGCTGGTCCGCGCCGGCTGCGGTCCATTGCGTGAGAGCCGCCTGAAGGTCAGTCGAGACAGCGGCCCCCTGCAACGGGCGGACGACGAAGTCCTGCGCGCTGTCGATCGGGATCGTCACGCCGGGCCAGTTCTGCGGAGCGAGCGGGCCGATCTTCTGAGCGGCACTCTTGTCGTGCGTGTAGGGCGCGCCGTAGGTTGCCGAGCCACTCGTACCGTCGAGCTCGGTTGCCGCTGTCGCGACGAAGTCGTTCGGCGCAGCTTTCGCCCACTGCGCCAACGTGAGCTGCTTGTCGTCAGGTGACGAGAACAGTGCCGCGAGGATCACCGTGAGGATGCTCACGACGACCAGCGCGACCACGAACTCCTTGACGAGGTCGTAGTGCCGCTTCGGCCCGGTCCACGGTTGCGCTGCGGGGTCCGCATCGCGGCGATGTGCCCGCAATGTCGTGGCGGCGGCCATCACACGTCCGCCGAATCTGCGGTCGTAGCGGTCGATGCCGGCTTGTCGTTCGGCGGGAAGGGCGGGACGACGCCGTGCCGGCGAACCAGCAAGACGTGCGCAACGACAAGGATCCCGACGCCGAGCGGCAACAACACAATGTGCCACATCAGCATCTGGCCGAAGTCGAGCACGTTGAAGTACGCGCCGATGCCGACCGAGTTCAGACCGTCCTTGGCTTGAGTCGACACCCACTGTGACGCGAGATTCTGCTGGGTGAGGTAACCCGTGAACGCGGTGCCGATCGATGCGAGAAACGAGACAGCGCCGGTGATCCAGGTCAGTGCCCGCTTGCCCCGCCAGGCCGCCATGAAGAACTTGCCCCACAGGTGGATCACCATGAACGCCATGAAGAGCTCGACGCTCCACAGGTGAGTGCTGTTCACGTAGTGACCCACGCTCGACCCGTGCCACCACGCCGGACCCCGCAACGCGAGAATGCCCCCGGTCGCGAGCACCACGATGAAGGCCGCGATCGTCGCGACGCCGAAGACGTAGATCCACGATGCGACGTAGATGGGCTGCTTGTCGGGGAGCAGTTGGTCGGGCGGGAAGCTCCGCAGCGCACGACGCCGCACCCAGCCCGTCCACCCGCCGGTCTCGTCGGGCGTCACCGCTGCGTCAGGCGTCCCCGTTCCTGCCGGGACGGCGGTCACTTGCGTCGCCTCGTTCCGGGGAACGGGATCAGGATCGCGGCCACGAAAACAACGATCATGAGCAGAATCAGGA
This sequence comes from uncultured Actinomycetes bacterium, assembly GCA_963809135.1. GTDB lineage: Bacteria > Actinomycetota > Actinomycetes > Acidothermales > Acidothermaceae > PALSA-607. Next base: position 276,247 of record CAWEIG010000006.1, on the reverse strand, counting down.
CGAGGTTGGCGACCGAGATCTGGATAACGCCCCAGTGCACGTAGCGGCCGGGATGGTTCAGATTGATCGACAACATCGTCGGAAGGACTGAACGCATCGTTCCTCCCGGCAGATTGACTGCTTCCTAGGGGCACCTTGGAATCAGCGAGAGCGAGCCCGGACAGAGCAAAAGGACACCCGTATTCGGGACCTTCGGCGACGCCACGCCGGTGCCAGCGGTACGCATTTGCTGCGAGCGGCTTAATCTCTGACCCGATGACGAGCTATGGCGTGACATCGGGCGGCCACCGACCGCCGTCCGGCCTTCAGTTTCGGCTGACGTTCGACGACCAGATCGCGACCGTCGTCGAGGTCGGCGCCGCCGTCAGGGAGTTCCGGGTCGGCGACCGCGACGTGCTCCAGTCCTACGCAGAGTCGGCGTTCTCGACCGGCTTCCACGGAGCCGTGCTCGTGCCGTGGCCGAACCGGCTCGCCGATGGCCGGTACGTGTTCGACGGCGACGAGTACCAGGTGGCGATTTCAGAGCCGTCGAGTATGACCGCGTTGCATGGCCTGTCACCGTGGCGACCCTGGGGTCTGGTCGGGCACGAGGCCGACCGGGTCAGCCTGCAGCTATCGCTGCTGCCCAGCCCGGGGTATCCGTTCTACCTCGACACGACTGTCGACTACCGGCTCGGCGCCGACGGCCTGCGCGTGACGACAACGTCGCGTAACGTCGGCGACCGCGCCTGCCCCTACGGCGTCGGATTCCATCCCTGGCTCTCGTCAGGTGACGCAACGCTCGACGAATGCACGCTGAGTCTCGACGCCACTTCCCGCTTCGTAACCGACGACCGGCTGCTTCCAGTGGCCGAAGAGGCAGTCGCTGACACGCCGTACGACTTCCGCGAACAGCGCCGACTCGGTTCGCTGGTTCTCGACGATGCGTTCACCGGAGTTCCGCGCGCCGCCGACGGCAGGGCGTGGGTGCGACTCGGAGGTCCCGATGGGCGCACCGCCGCGATCTGGATGGACGCCTCGTGCGACTACTGGCAGCTGTGCACCGGCGACATGCTGCCTGCCCATCAGGCACGTCGCGGGCTCGCGGCCGAACCCATGACCGCTGCACCGAACGCGTTTGTGACCGGTCGCGGCCTGCGACGCCTTGAGCCGGGTGAGCACGTCACGACGACGTGGGGCGCCTGCCTGCTGTAGGCGCCCGGTTCGACGTCAAATCGACCTCAGCTCGACTCAGCTAGATGCGGCGGGTCCGGGACTCGGCGCGCCTGAGCCCGCGCCCTGCGTCCCCAGAATCGGCTGGCAGATCTTCAACGCGGCTGCGGTCTTCGCGTCACTGCGGTTGAGCGACCTGATGGCCTGCGTCGGGTCGGTGACGGTGATCGTCACGCCGTTGTCAGACATGCAGCTCTTGAACGCGGCGAATGTCGTGGCACTGATCGTCCGGCCACCGCCGAATGCTCCAGTCGGCAGCAGGCTCGCACACGCAGCGCGAGCAGCGGCCGTACTGGGATCCGCGCTTCCGCCGAAACCGCCAAAGCCACCGCCGCCGCCCGGGCCGCGGCTGGCTCCCGGTGGCCTACTGAATCCACCAGGCGGCCGGCTGAAGCTGCCAGAAGGACGAGCACTGCGGGAGAACGACGGCACTGTCACACCATGCTGTTGAAGGCAGGCCGTATACGCCGCGAAGTCGGCCGTGCCACGCGCGTTGGGGCTTGCTCCACCGCTGCTAGGCGCGGCGCTGACCGCAGGACTCACTGCAGGGGCGGACGACGACGTGCTGGCGGTCTTCGAATTGATGCCTGCGCACGCCGCCACGACGAGAGCGAGCGCTAGACACCCGATGGCGATCCGCGAATCCCTTGGTGCCCCGGGTGACACGGATGCCGGCCATCAGTTGCCCGCCGACGCTGTCGCTGACGCGCTCGGCACCGCAGCTCCACCGCGGCCGCCCCGCCCACCGAACCCGCCGGTAAACGCGCCCGCCGCACCTTCGCTTACTGTTTGCGCCGCGTACACACCGTCGGACGACTCCACTCCTCTGATCACCACTGTCTCTCCTGGTGCGAGATCCTTCACTGTCCCTGTGTCGGTCTTCGTGACGGTCGTCCCGGTGTTGGTCGTCACCTTGACGGTGTTGCCCGACGCGTCGGTGACGTACAACGTCGTGCCGTCGACGACGGTGACGGTGCCGACGATGTTCGCGGCACCGCCGGTCGTGGCCGCGCCGCCAGTCGCAGCGCCGCCAGTAGCAGCCGCGCCGCTCGGTCGTGCAGCTGCGGTGCCCGTGCCGCCGGTACCGAAGCCGGCGGCCGCGGCGCGAGCCGCAGCGGTAGAGGCCGACGTCGAAGCTGGCACCTTGTCCTTCTCCACCTTGACGCCGACAAAGAACCCGGCCACGCCAACCGCCAGCAGGGCGAGCACGAGTGTCGCTATCGGCAACTTGCGTCGACTGACTCGCGGCAGTGGCGGTGGCGGCGCATGGTCGTCGTCGTCGTCGGGCGCGAAGCCACGCGTCGTGACGACGCCGTTCGGCGAGCCCTGCCCGACGACGTCCGTGCTCGCGCCGTGGCCGACGTGTGGGGCGTCAGCGCCGTGCTCTGTCATGAGATTCTCCGGTGGTTGGATTCGTTACTCATAGCGAAGTGCTTCGATCGGCAGCAGCCGCGCCGCACGGCTTGCCGGGTAGAGGCCGAAGAACAGTCCGGTGACGACAGACACGGCAAACGCCAGAACAACCGAGTAGTCGGCGACGACCGGCTGGATGCCGATGATTTTGAAATGGCTGCCACCGATGCCGGCGATCACGCCGGCGACGCCGCCGAGCGCCGACAGCAGCACTGCCTCGACGAGGAACTGGCCCATGATGTCGGAGCGCTTCGCTCCGATCGCCTTACGAATGCCGATCTCGCGCGTCCGCTCGGTAACGGTCACCAGCATGATGTTCATGACGCCGATACCGCCGACGAGGAGGCTGATCGCCGCAACCGCGCCGAGCAGCGTCGTGAAGACCTTGTTCGACGACGTGGACGTGGCGAGCAGGCTTGCCTGGTTGAGGATGCGGAAGTCGTCGGTGCCGCCCGCGGCGATGTTGTGCGTGGTCTCGAGCGTTGCGGTGACCTCGGCCTGCGCGTCGGCTTGCTTGGACGGTGACGCCGCCTCGACGTCGATGCTCGTGTACGACGCGCTGTAGCCGGTGAGGGTGTCCTCAACGGCTGTCAGCGGCGCCATGACCACGTCGTCCTGGTCCTGAACGCCGTTCGTGCCCTTCGGCTTCAGCAACCCGATCACCTGATAGCTCGACCCGTTGAACTGCACGTTGTTGCCGATCGGATCGGCGGTGCCGAACAGGTTCGTCGCGACCGTCTCTCCGATCACCGCAACCCTGTTGTGCTGGCTCTCGTCGGCACTGGTGAAGAAGGTGCCTTCCTCGACCTGGTAGTCCTTGATCTGCTCATAGCTCGGCGTCGTGCCGACGAACGACGACGGCGAGTACGAAGCGCCCTGGTACACAGCGGTCACCGAGTTCGCCATCGTGACTGGCGCAACTGCGACGATGTCGGGGTTTTGGGTCTTGTCCTCCAGCGCGGTGACGTCCGCGGCCGTGAGATTCGCCGCCTTCGATTGAGTACCGGTCGTCGCCCGTCCGCCGAACCCACCGAACCCGCCCTGCTTGTTGATCTGAAGCAGGTTGGTACCGAGACCTTCGATCTGCTTCTGCACCTTCTGCGACGACCCGGTCCCTACGGCGACCAGCATGATGACCGAGCCGACACCGATCAGCATGCCGAGCATCGTGAGCGCCGACCGCATGCGGTTGTGCAGGATCCCGCTTAGCGCGATACGGATACTCTCGGTGCGAATCATCAGCGCGCTCCGACCGGCGCGTATGTCGTCAACGTATGAAGCGGCGGCGGCCCTTCGATCGGCGCCTGCCGGGTGTCGTCGATGATCAGACCGTCCTTCACTCGAACCACACGCTTCGCGTGTTGCGCCACCTCGTTCTCGTGTGTAATCAAGACGATGGTGCGGCCCTCGGTATTGAGACGGGCAAATATTGCGAGGACGTCGTCGGTCGCCACCGAGTCGAGGTTTCCGGTCGGCTCATCGGCAAGGATCAGCGACGGATTCACCGCGATTGCGCGTGCCACTGCGACGCGCTGGCGCTCACCGCCTGACATCATCGCCGGCCGGTGCCCGTACCGCTGCGCGAGACCGACGGCGTCCAGTGCCTCCGTTGCTCGACGGCGACGCTCGCCGGAGCGAACACCTGCGTACGTGAGCGGCAACTCCACGTTCTGCAACGCCGTCGACCCCGGCAGCAGGTTGAAGCTCTGGAAGACGAACCCGATCTTGCGGTTGCGAATCTCTGACAACTCGTTCTCGTCGAGCAGTTCGACGTCGACACCGTCGAGCAGGTAGCGACCCGACGTCTGGACGTCAAGGCAGCCGATGATGCTCATCAAGGTGCTCTTACCTGACCCCGACGCTCCCATGATGGCCACGTAGTCGCCCTTGTAGACGGCCAGGCTCACGCCGCGCAACGCGTGCACCGCGGCCTCGCCATCCCCGTAGGTCTTGGTCAGCTGCCACAACTTGATGACGGGCACGGCCGCGGGTGTACTCATCCGCGCGGGCCGGCGCCGCCGAAGCCGCCGCCCCCACCGAAGACAACCGCTCCGCCGCCGAGCCCGGTGGTGCCGTTACGCGTCGTGGTGCCGGTCGTGCTTGTGCTCCGAGCCACGGTCGACACCGGCAAAGTCACCAGATCGCCCGCCTTCACCGCTCCGGTGATCTCCGTCGTGGTGTCGCCCTTCAAGCCGACGACCACGTCGACCTGCTTCTGGGTGCCGTCAGGTTGCATCACCTCGACGTAGGACGTACCGCCCGCCGTGCGGACCGCGGCAGACGTCACATTGAGCACGCCATCAGCCTTCGCGGTCGTAACGGTCACCGCCGCCGTCATACCTGGCTTGATCGCCGGATTGGTGTTGTCCAACTGGAACGTCACCTGGTACTCGACAACATTGCTCACGACCGTCGATGAGTTCGCCACCTCGATGACGTGCGCAGCGAACTCCTGGCTGGGTATCGCGCTGAGCGTCACCGTCGCTGGCGCACCGACGACGACCTTCGAGGCGTCCGCCTCGTCGATGTCGGCCACCACTTGGAGGTCGGTCAAGTTGGTGAGCGTCATGAACCCCGACGAAGTGCTCGAGGAGTTCGACGACGATGAAGCAGTGCTGGCCGACGAGGTCGAGCCCGCACTGACGGTCTGACCGACGGTGTCATTGATCGCGCCGACAGTCCCATCGGCCGGGGCAAGCAACGCCGTTGCATCGAGGGTGGTCTTGGCAGTGGCGACCTGTGCCTGTGCTTGCTCGACTTGAGCCTGATCGGTCTGCACGGTCGATGAGAGCGGGGCCGCGGTCTTCTGCGCGTTGTTGTTCTCGGTCGACTGCTCCGACAGCTCGGCGTTCGTCACCTGCTGCTGCGCGTTCGTGATCGCCTGATTGTCTTTCGCAATGCCTTGCGCCTGCGCTGTCTGCGCCGAACCGATCGCGTCCTGGTCTTTCTGCAACGTCTGCTGGTCGCGCAGCTCACCGGTCGTCAGCGAGTTTTGTGCGTTCGTCACAGTGTTGCCGTCGGTCACGAGCTTCTCGTTGTCGCTCGCGATCTTGCCGACGTCGGTCGCGAGTTTTCCTTCGTCAGCGGCCACCGCAGCCGTGTCGGCCGCCAGTGTCGGACCGGTGCCGTGGTCGGCCGCTAGCTTGGCCTGGTCGGTCGCAAGCTGATTCTGGTCCGTGGTCTGGGTCGAGGTGTCGACGGCGAGCTGCGCGTCGTCAGCGGTGATCTGGGTTTGCGACAGCGACTCGGCCTGGTTCAGCGCGGCTTGCAACGTGGTCGAGTCTTGGGCTGCCGTGGCTTGGTCGTCTGCGAGTTGCTCCTGCGCCTTGGTGATCGCTGAGGCCAGGTTGGTCTGATCAAAGCCGAGATTCTGCTGCGCGTTCGTGAGAGACGTCTTGGCTGACACGACCTGTTGCGCTGCCTGCGCGTTGGAGATCTGCAAGCTCTGCTTCACCAGCGGCGTGACGCCGTCCTGGAGCTCTGCAAGGTTCGCCTGCGCTGAGGCAAGCTGCGCGTTGGCCGAGTCGTAGCTGGCCTTCGCCGCGGTCGAGTCGACGCGCGCTAGGACCTGACCCTGCTTGACGGTCTGGCCAACCTTCACGTCAATCTCGGTCAGCGTGCCACCGGTCGCGAAGTTCACCGTCACGTTGTTGGGTGCCGTCACGTTGCCGCTCGAACTCACGGTCGTCATGACGGTGCCGCTGGCGACTGTGGTCGTACGGGTTGCCGCCTTCGTCGTCGCTGCGCTCGGCGTCCCGACTGTTGCGTAGGCCAGGCCGCCGCCGGTGAGTGCGATGGCGGCCAGCACCACATTGGCCGCAGTCCACTTCGTGACCCGCATTCGCACCTCTTTGTTGGCTGGTTCTCACACCTCCCTGACAGACCAGCAGGTCAAGCTGTACGTCTGCTGTGACGGCGCCACGAATTTGCTGAGAATGGCCCCCCGCGCCGACCCGACGAGGAGGCGGCTAGCCAGCGAACGTCAGCACTGGCAGGCCGACGACTCCCGGCTGGCAGGTGAAGAGTGACCCGGCGGTCGGCTCGACGCCGTCAGCGAGGTGCTCCCGCGACGTCGTGATGAAGAGCTGATCAAGGCGGTCGCCGCCGAAGGTGCACGCGGTCACCTTGGTCACCGGCAGGTCAACGACACCATCGAGGACGCCGTCGGGCCGGTACCGGTGCACAGCCGAGCCGCCGTACAACGCGACCCACACACACCCCTCGGCGTCGACGGTGAGGCCGTCGGGGTCGCCAGCGCCGTCGGCGATCGCAACGAAGGGGCGCCGACCGGTCAGCCCTGCCTCCGCCGCGTAGTCGAACACGTCGACGCGTCGCGTCTTGGTGTCGATGTAGTACGCGATCGAGCCGTCAGGGCTCCAGCCCAACCCGTTGGAGATCGTGACGCCGCCGAACTGCAACGACGCCGACCCATCGGCGTCCAATCGATAAAGGCTGGCCCGACCTTGGCCCTGGTCGTATCCGATGGATCCGCAATAGAAGCGTCCGTCTGGGTCGCAACCGCCCTCGTTCATGCGGATCGTGGGATCGCTCCACAGCTCGGGCAATGAGTGCAACTCACCCGTCGGGTTCTCGAGTACGAAGCCGCGCTCGACCGCGATCACTGCTCCGCCGCTTCGGCGCGGACGCAATGCCGCCGCGATGGCGCCGACGTGGCGTCGGCTGATCTCCCCATCTGGGTGCACCGACAAGACGTCGCCCGCGAACATGTCGACGTAGCGCAGCCCTCCCCACGAAGGCGCCCAGACAGGGCCTTCGGCATGGAACGCAACAGGGTCGGTGAACTGCACAGCCTGGGTCACGAGCACACAGCGTAGGGACCCGAACGGTGCTGCCTCTCCTACGCCCTGCCACCCGGGTGCATCCGGGACGCCGGCGCTACTTCGAGTAGCTCGCGATCGCGGTCGAGAGCGCTGCGCAAGAAGGCCGGCAACGCCCAGCCGCCCTGCACGCCCGACTGGAACATCGCGACCCTGGCCTCGATCACCTGGTTGGCAAGCTCCTCGACCTCAATCGCGGGCGCCTCGTGCCGCTCGGCGTATTCGAGCTTGGCCAGCGCATTGCGCCAGCGTTCGCCGGCGTCGGGAATCAACGGGCCTGCGTCCGGAATCGGGGCACCCGGTTGCCGGTCGAACGCGCCAGCGCCCATCCCGATGCCCACCTCCACTCACGCTCGACACGATCCCCCTATGTACCGAGTAAGTCTGCCTTCAAATGATTTGTGTATGCATCAACCGAATGTCCACAGACAACCAGCCTGTTTGGGCGTGCCGGTCGCCAAATGCCCGTGGCTGCCGACCACCTAGCAGGGCTGCGATGATGGGCGCTGGCTTAATGAGCCTCAACGGGCTCAACGGAGAAGGGCAGTCAATGGCGCAACGGATATCGGTCAATCTCGTAGACGACATCGACGGCGGAAGCGCAGTGGAGACGATCTACTTCGCACTCGATGGCGTCGACTACGAAATCGACCTCGGTAGGCGCAATGCCGAGCGTCTGCGCGCCGCGATGACGAGCCATGTCGAGGCCGGACGCCGATTGGTGAAGACGACTGGCAAGGGCCGGAGCCGCACCGTGGTCCAACGCCGCGTCGAGGTGGCCGCCGACCCGCGCGCAGTCCGGGCGTGGGCGAAGGCGAATCGGGTCGCGGTGCCCGACCGCGGCCGCATCCCGCTCGCCGTCCTTGAGCGCTACCACGCCGCCGGGCACTGAGCAGCGTCCGGTCACAACGCACCCAGCGGCCCGCAAGCCCAGACCCGCGGGATCCGAAGCGCCCCTCGCAACGAATCTGATCTCGGTTAATCTGAGCGATAGTTGCTGGAGAGGGAGGTGTGATCGTGCCGTTCGACCTGAGCATGTGGAAGTTGATGGTGCTCGGCGTGATCGCGCTCGTCGTGTTCGGCCCAGACAAGCTGCCACAACTGGCCCGCGACGCCGGCCGCACGATGCGTCAGGTTCGGATGATGGCGCAGACCGCCCGCACCGAGTTGAGAGCCGAACTCGGCGACACCGTCGGCGAGTTCGACTTCTCCGATCTGAACCCGCGCACGTTCGTCCGCAAGCACTTGCTCGACGACCTCGACACCGACCTGACTGCGCCCGCTGCGACTGCCGCAGCCGCGACCGACCCGCACCCGCTCAAGCGCCACTTACGGCGCCGGCACCGTACGACCTCGACGCCACCTGACCAGTTGATCGACCGTCTCGCACCGACGAGCCAGATCTCCCCGGACGCCGGTAGGCTCGGACCCGCCAATCGACCACAAGTCGTCGGCTGCCTCGACTGCCTAACCGGGCCAGACCCTCCAGACCCGGCTGAGGCTCGCCGGGCGCCTGACGCAACGACGCGCGGGGCGAACCGATGAAGGTCAAAGAGATCATGAAGGCGCCGGTCTACACGGTCGGCCTCGACATGCCTACGGCCGACGTCGCGAAGCTCCTGGTGCAGCACCGCATCAGCGCGGTTCCCGTGCTCGACGCCACGGGCGCGGTCGTCGGTCTTGTGAGCGAGCACGACCTGATCTCCCGAGACGGCCCCACAGCGGCCCAGGTCATGTCGCCGGGCATCGTCAGCGTGACCGAAGACACCGACGTCGACGACGTCCGCCACCTGCTCGTCGACCGCCGTATCCGCCGGGTCCCTGTGATGTCTGGCGGTCAGTTGGTCGGCATCGTCAGCCGCGCCGACATCGTCGCCCTCATTGCGATGGAGTGGGTGTGCGAGGTCTGCGGCACGCAGGCGCGCGGCGAGCACCCGCCGGCGTCCTGCCCGACCTGCGCTGCCGACACCGTGCGGTTCGTCCATCTCCAGCAGCCGCCCGGCACCTGAGCCGATCCGCTCGCACCCGCAGCTCTGACCAGCTGACGACCTTCGACCTGAAGGAGACGCCGTGCCGCCCGCACAGCAGAAGACCGCAGCCCGCGCGCCAGCGAAGGCTGGTGACAAGCGCGCAGCAAAGACGAGTGCCGCGTTTCCGGGCGAGCCCCTCGACCGGCTGCGCGACTACTACCGGTTGATGCAACTCATCCGCCGCTTCGAGGAGCGCACCGCGGAGATGTACCAGCGCGCCAAGATCGGTGGCTATTGCCACCTCAACCTGGGCGAAGAGGCGACCGTGGTCGGCGCGATGGACGCGATGCAACCGACGGACTACCTGTTCACGACATACCGCGAGCACGGGTACGCCATCGCCCGCGGCATCGACGCCACTCGCGTGATGGCCGAGCTGTTCGGGAAGACGACCGGGGTGTCGCACGGGTGGGGCGGCTCGATGCATCTCTACGACGTCGAGAAGCGGCTGCTCGGCGGCTACGCGATCGTCGGTGGTCAGATTCCGCCGGCCACCGGAGCCGCGCTGGCAATCGCGTACCGGGGTCCTGGCGGTCCCGACACCGAAGCCGTCGTCTGCCAGCTTGGCGACGCGACGACGAACATCGGCGCCTGGCACGAGGCGCTGAACCTGGCCGCGATCTGGAAGCTGCCGATCGTCTACTTCATCGTCAACAACCACCTCGGCATGGGCACGACCGTCGAGCGGGCATCGGGCGAGCCCGACCTGTACAAGCGCGGCTCCGCGTTTCGCATCCCCGGCGTGCGGGTCGACGGCAACGACGTCGATCGCCGTGCGCGAGGCGATGTCGGAGGCGTTGCGACTTGCGCGCGAAGAGCGGCAGCCGACGATCGTCGAGGCAACGAGTTGGCGGCTTCGCGGCCACTCCGTCGTCGACCCCGCCACCTACCGCACCAAGGAAGAGATGCAGCGGCTGCACGATCTCGATCCACTGACGCGCGTTTCGGCATCAGCTGATCGACGCGAAGGTCTTCAGCACCGACGAAGCCGCCGCGATCGACGCCGACGTCGAGATCGAGGTCAACGCGTGCATCGCGTTCGCCGACGAGTCACCCGACCCAAGCCCTGACCAGCTCTTCGCGCACGCGTACGCGACTCCCGTCGCGAACGCGCCGCGCGAATTGCCCGGCGACCCGCTTCACATCCTGTAGCGAAAGGCGATTCCCGTGGCCCTCATCACTTATCGCCAGGCGCTGCACGACACGTTGCGCTCTGAGCTCCTTCGCGATCCCAACGTCTTCCTCATGGGCGAGGAGATCGGCATCTTCGAAGGTTCCTACAAGATCACCGCCGGCCTGCTCACCGAGTTCGGTCCCGAGCGGGTGCGTGACACCCCGATCTCCGAAGAGGGATTCGTCGGCGCTGCGATCGGTGCCGCGATGTTGGGCCTGCGACCCGTCGTCGAGATCATGACGATCAACTTCTCGATCGTCGCGATGGACCAGATCGTCAACCACGCGGCGAAAATCCACACGATGTTCGGCGGTCAATCGACAGTTCCCATGGTGATCCGGACGCCGGGTGGCGGCGGTCAGCAGCTCGCTGCGACGCACTCACAAAACCTCGAGGTCTGGTACGCGCACGTGCCCAGGCTTGAAGGTCGTGATGCCGTCGACACCGGCCGACGCGAAGGGCTTGCTCGCCGCATCGATTCGCGACGACGACCCGGTGATGTTCATCGAGCACCTTGCTCTTTACAACACCAAGGGCGAGGTACCGGACGGCGACTATGTGACCGAGATCGGCAAGGCGGCCATCACCAAAGCGGGCACCGACATCACCATCGTGTCGTACTCGCGGATGGCCGCGGTCGCACTCGACGTGGCGCGCCGGCTCGAAGAGGACGAGGGCATCTCGGCCGAAGTCGTCGACCTTCGATCGCTGCGGCCACTTGATCGCGCGACGATCCTGCAGTCGGTCCGCAAGACAGGTAAGGCAGTCGTGCTCGAGGAAGACTGGCTGTCGTACGGCGTCGGCGCCGAGATCGCAGCGACGATCCAGGAAGGCGCATTCGACTACCTCGACGCGCCGGTCCGCAGAGTCGCGGCTGCCGAGATCCCGTTGCCGTACGCAAAGCCGCTCGAGCTTGCCGCGCTTCCCGACGCGACGGCCTTGCTCAAGGTGATCCACGAAACCCTCGACGCCACCCGCTTCCGCGGCTGAGTTCACGAGCTTAGGAGTTTTCGATGCCGCAGGTCTTCATGCCACGTCTTTCCGACACCATGACGGAAGGAACGGTGAGCACCTGGACGAAGGCCGTAGGTGACCGGATCGAGAAGGGCGATGTCATCGCCGAGATCGAGACCGACAAGGCCACCATGGAACTCGAGGCCTACGACGCCGGCGTCCTGGAGCAGATCCTCGTGGGTGTCGGCACCACGGTGCCGATCGGAGAAGTCATCGCGATGATCGGTGACGGCTCGGGTGCAGCCGCGCTGGCCGGCGCCGGCAACGGCACGTGCTCGCAGCCGCCGCCGTCGCGACGCCGCCTGCTGCAGCCGCACCTGCACCCGCCGCCGCGGCGGCCGGTCTGCTACCGCACCCGGCGCCGGCACCGCGATGCCTGCACCCGCTGCACCGGCCGCCGCACCCGCGGCCCCCGCCGGTGCGCCGAACGGGAAGCATCCTCTTGCCTCCCCCTTGGCCCGCTCGATCGCACGCGACGCCGGTCTCGACTCACGACCGTCACCGGATCAGGGCCGGGTGGCCGGATCGTGCGTGCCGACGTGCAGCACGCGATCGCCGCACTTGCGGGCTCGGGCGCGCGGGCGCGCTGACGACGAAGCCCAGCCCCTCGGCGTCCGCCCCGACGCTTTCGACTGCGCCCGCGGTGCAACTACAGACAGGTCCCGACGACGAGGAGATCCCGCTCAACAACGTGCGCAAGATCACCGCGCGCCGGCTCGTCGAGAGCATGCAGCAGGCACCGCACTTCTACGTGACGAGGATCGTCGCGGCCGACGAACTGGTCGCGGCGCGGGCCCGCATCAACGAAGGCCTCGCTGCTTTGGCAGCCGCGGTCGAAGGTGCGGTGGCCACCAAGATCAGCGTGAACGACCTCGTGGTGAAGGCGGTCGCGCACGCACTGCGCGCCCACCCTGAAGTGAACGTGTCGTTCGGTGGCGACAAGCTGATCCGGCACCGCAGGGTGCACATCGGTGTCGCAGTCGCGCTGCCCGACGGCTTGATCGTGCCGGTGATCCGTGACGCCGACACAAAGACCGTGACCCAGATCTCGACCGAGACACGAGACCTCGCGACCCGCGCTCGCGCGGGCAAGCTCAAGCCCGACGAGTTCACCGGCAGCACGTTCAGTGTGAGCAATCTCGGCATGTTCGGCGTCGATCAATTCACCGCAGTCATCAATCCGCCCGAGGCCGCGATCCTCGCCGTCGGCGCGACGAAGCAAGAGCCGGTCGTGCGCGACGGGCAGCTCGTTGTTGGCTACACGATGGCGATCACGTTGTCGGTCGACCATCGAGCCCTCGACGGCGCGACCGGCGCCAAGTTCCTCGCCGACCTCACCGCGCTGCTCGAGAACCCACTCGCAACGCTTGCGTAACTAGCCTGCGACAATCAGTCGGTGATTCTCGAACTCGCGATTCTGCCGGTGAAAGCCGAGTCATCGGAGGCATTTGAGGCCGCGTTCCGCGATGCGGTGCCGCTGATTGCAGGCATGCCTGGCTTTCATCGCCTGCGGTTGTCGCGCTGCCTCGAGCGTCCCGACCATTACCTGTTGCTCGTGGAGTGGAACCGTCTCGAGGATCACACCGAGGGGTTTCGTGCCTCACCTGAATACCAAGAATGGCGGCAGCGCCTTCACCACTTCTACGAACCGTTCCCGAATGTTGAGCATTACGAGACGATCACCACCGCGTAGCCAGCCCTTCAGCTAAACGCGGCACTACACTCGCCGCATGGACGCGCCTGACGAGCAACCCGCAGCCCTGCAGCCTGCGTTCCAGCAGCGGAGCATCGGGGTCCGCCCCTACAACGCGCGCATGGCCAAGCGCATGGCAAAGCGGGCGAAGCTCCCTGAGAACGCGGTCGCGGTCGCGTTCACCTTCAACAACCTCTTCACGATGGTCGTGTTCGGGATCGTGGAGGACATCGCCAGCCTCATTCCCTCGTTCGGGGACCTGATTGAGATGGCGATCTCGCTGGTCAGCTTCTACTGGCATCGGGTGGTGCTCGTCACCGACAGACACGTCTACATTTATCGCGACCTGCCCTTTCACCGCCCCGGTAAGCAGCTGAGCGTCTTCGAGCGCGGCCCGGGTCTGGTGGCGATCGGCAGTCGCAAGACTGGGTGGTGGTCGAAGTTCATCCGCCGCGGTCAGCTCACTTTCAGCGACGGGACCGTCGTCTACCACGGCATCCTGTGGATCAAGCGGGCCCGTTACGTCGCTCAGGAGGGCAACATTCCCCCGGGGCACTAGGACTTCTCGGCCCTTGGGCAACCCCAGTGGGCGATCGCCGATACTGAGCGGTGCACCTCGCCTGTGGCCGCCCAGTGGTACGTCACAGCGGAAGATGATCGCGTTCGGTTCGACGCTATCTTGCGTCGCCGTCGGCTCGGGGTGGCAACAATTTCGGCCGCATCTTCGTCCACTTCCGCTGGAAGTAGCGGACTCCGGCGGTACCTTGCCGACGTGCGTCGTATGCGGAGGGTCGTCGGTGTCCCCGTACTCATCTTGGCCAGCGGCATCTCGGCTTGCGGGCATGCATCCGCACGCAACACCGTCACGCTCACTAATGACACGTCCTCGGCCGTGACCGTCAGAGACTGTGGACCCGACAACGTGCCGCCGTGTGGCGCGGCAGCGGCGAAAACATTGGCGCCCAACCAGGCGGTGCGATTTTCGCTCTCCAGTGCGGACGCAGCATCACCGCCGGCTGTCCTGATCGTCACCGGCTTTGGCAGCAGGGATCGCTGCTTTCACGTCCCGCCGTCGGGTGCCTTGCCAGAGCCGGTCACTGTCGACGTGACAAAGATGAGTCCAGACGAATGCGTCGGTGGAGACGCACTCCCGAGCGCTCCTACGAGTACCGCGAGCTGAAGACCCCCACTGCGGCAACAGCTGCGGTTCTTGGCAGCACAACTTCGGCCGCCCGGGCATCGTCGGGATGACACTCACGCGCGGCGTCCTACGCGAGACGATCGATCCCGGAAAGCGCATGTCAGCGGCAGATGCGGATGTCTTCACTGCTCGATGTCGAACTGGAAGACCCCGTTCATTCTCGGCCGAGTCCGCCTCATCGCCCGAACAGACGGCGCCTTGCGGGTTTCGGATCTGGGCCAACCACCAGGCCCAATACGGCTCCATAGGCTGCGATGCTGTCTTCGTCCGTTCTTGAACCGCTTCATGACGCGTTGCACAGGAAAGACAACGTCGCCGACTGGCAGTATCAGGGCGACGTTCAGTTCGCCTTCGGGATCCGCGTCGTTGGTCTGCCACTGTCCGCCAAGGTTGCGCCGCAGGACCTCTCCTACATAGGCGCCGAGGGAGAACAGCCGAGTGCCGAGATCCGTCGCCAACAAGCCACCGCGTCGTGGCTGTCCGGCGGGCGCGTGATCGTCGAGGAATCTATCGACTGACCAAAGGCTTGCCGGGCTGAAATCAGCGAGATAGCCAGAGGAGCGCAAAGCCTGCGAGATCCACTCCGATCCGGCCGACACATCGTCCGTCAGCGAAGCCACCGAACCTCCACACCCAGTCGTCCCCGCCTTCTGCGAGGCCTCTGAAACGAGTTCGGCTACCGCGATGTCCGGCATGAGTCGAGATGAATGCTCAGTTTTCGCAAGTACCAGCAGAACTCGTGTTCATCGGCGCCACCGAACGACCGTCAACGCGGCAGAGGCGGACGTTGCGGATCGCGTAGCGTGACGCCATGCCTGATGGTCGTGTTCGGAAAGTGGCCGCTGACGCGCTGACTCCTGGTCACGTGACGGCCGGAGTCTTGCGCGAGGAGGCGATCGTGGTCGGCGACCTGTGGTCTGGGCGAGCGCTGACCCAACCCGGTACCGCGAGTGACTGGCATCACCACGGTGAGCACGACACGATCGCCTACGTCGTCCGCGGCGCGTTGCGCGTGGAGACGGCGACCGATGTGGTGCAAGGCGGGCCCGGCGACTTCGTGCACGTGCCGGCACACACTGTGCACCGGGAGAGCAACCCAACGAAAGAGACATCCGAGGTCGTGGTGATTCGGCGCGGGTCCGGGCCCGTCGTGATCAACGTTGACGGCCCTGCCACGTAGCACCGGCCCGATGGCGCCCATGCAGGTCCACATACGTCATCGCGGCAAGACAGCGCGTTCAGGTGAACGCGCACCGCGGCCGAGCGAATGGTTAGTCGCTGGTGTTGTCGGCGGCCCGCACTATCAGTCGTGTGACGGCGGTCTGGAGTTCGGGAAGGTCGTTGGCGATGGTGGCGGCAATTATCGCGTGCGATACGTCGAAGTAGCGATGCGCGAGCCGGTCGCGCATCGCGGCGATCTGCGCCCACGGGATACCGGGCTCAGTTTCTAGCAGGTCATCACCGATGCCTTTGACGGCTTCACCGATTTCGATGAGCCGGACCCGGACTGCGTCGAAAACCAAACTGTCCGACAACTCACCGCGTTGCAGGTGCGCCCCGATCGCGGTGATCGCCGCCGCGATGTCGGCCAGCCGTTGACTGTCGTGGCGACTCACAGCGCAACCAGTTCAGCGAACACGTTGCGCCGCACGCCGGGCTTGAGATCAGCGGCCGGCACCAGATCAACCCGCGTCCCAAGGAGTTCTTCAAGTTCTGCCGTGAGACGGCCCAACTCGAACAAGCCCACGCCGGGCCGCAGCGCGACGAGCAGGTCAACGTCGCTATCGGTGCGATCCTCGCCACGGGCGACGCTGCCGAACACGCCGCGGACGGTCACACCGTGGGCTGCAGCGGCACGCAAGACCGCGACCCGATTGCGGCGCAACCGGCGACCCAACGGACCAACCAGTCCACTGAGTGGCGACGCGGATCGCCGCACGCGGATATCCAGCCGAGACCCACTCGCCTCGACCAACGCCGCCAATGTGGACAACGCTGGCTGACGATGCCCCGACTCATACACACTGATGACGCTCTGAGTGACACCTGCGCGAGCCGCCAACTCGGCTTGGGACAACCCCGCCCGCTCGCGCGCAGTGCGCAGCAGGGCGCCGGCTGAGGGCATGTCGGACATAACATCAATATAGCGGATCGTGCATAGGATAGTCATCCTACTTTCGGCTAGAGTGCGTTCGCCCAGCGAACTTGTGCTGCCAAGAGCCCTGCCTGTTGCAGTGGGTGGCCGGCGCCAGGGTGGACGTCTGATCTGGTGCGTTCGGGTATCGCCGCCGCTAGGTTCCGCCGGCACCTGCGAGGTGACCGAACTCCCAATGCCACGGCTCGAATGGGTCGTGGAAGGCCCATGCCGGATGCACCCAGCCGAACGTGCCGGCGTTGGCCGCCATCCAGTGGTACTGGGCAGTGCGCGAGCTCTGCACGCCGCAACCGAGGTCGACGGCTAGGCCCCACCCGTGGTTGCTCGTGCCGGGTACCGCCGCCAGCGACGGCCGCTGCCGGAACACCCGCGCCTGCTCGGAGTAACTGCGGTACGAATCGCTGACACACAAGCCCGAACCGAACACGCGCGCATACGCCGCTGACATCGCGTTGAACGCAGCCGCGGCGTCGGGTCGCAGCCGGCCGCCGCCGGTGATCGCGCACAGCTGCGACGCCGGAATGAACCCGTTGGCATAGCCGCCCCACGGACCAGCAGGAAATGGACCGTCGGACGCCGCGCCACACTGCGCCGCCGGCACCGGAATGTCGGCCTCGTCGGCTGCAAGCGCGGCCGCCTGCCGCACTGCGAGGGCTCGAGCCGCTTCGTTGTGCGCAGCCCTCGCGGCCGCGATCCGTTGCACGGCCGCCCGCTCCAACTCGGTTTGGTACGCCACCTCCCCAGCGGTCAACCGGGACGAGGCCTGGCCCGCCTTGGCCTGCAACGCCGCAACCTGCGCAGTGACCGACTTCTGCACGATAGCCGCTGCAGCAACCGCTTGGGCGGCTTGCGTCTGCAAGACCTCCGCCTGCTCCTCGTCGACCACGACCGTTCGAAGCACTTCGGTGCGACCGCGGTTGACGATCGACAACATCTGCACCCCTTGCACCGACGCAGCGAAGTTCGATCCCTGGGTCAGGGCGCTCATTGCAGTCTCGGTGGCTGGATCCATATATAGCTGCGCGGCGTACCCCGCTAGCTGGTCGCGCATTGCGCCGAGCCGCGCATCGATCTTGGACGCCTCCGACGTGGCGGCCGCAGCGGTCGCCTGAAGCGTGGCGAGCTTCGATCGGGACGCGTCGAGCTTTGCAGCCCCAGCTGTTAGTTCAGCGCGGACGGCGTCGGCTTGGGCCCGCAACGTGGCGAGGCTCTGTGGGGTCGGCGGATTGGCGGCCGCTCGGTCGGCTGCGAGGGCCTGCGTACCCGAGCCGAGTGCAAGCACGACCGCGACCGCCACGCTGGTCACAACTGCCGCCGAGCCGCGCACGCGACTGCCAACCGAGCTGCGAACGGGCCGGCGATCGGTCACGGGATCTGGTGGGTCCCTAGGGCTCGAGGACGTCGTGGTTGGCGGCGATGCTACCTCCGGTGCCTCCTCGTCTACGGGTAGCCTGGATGTCTGACGTCCTAGCCGCCTAAACCCTCAGCTCCTGCAAAGAGGCGAAACCCGCAGTGTCTTTCACATCAGCCCACCCGTTTGCTGGATTCGGCGCAAACGAATGGCTCGTCGACGAGATGTATCAGCAATACCTGAAGGATCCAGCCTCGGTCGACAAGGCTTGGTGGGACTTCTTCGCCGACTACTCCCCGAGCGACGCACCCGCCGAGCCCGCTCCCGCTCCGGTCGCTAGCCCTACTCCCGCGCCAGCACCCGCGCAGACCACACCTGTCCCTCCAGTCACTACGAGTACGCCGGCCGTTGTCAGTGAAGCGAGCGAATCGGCGTCCAACGGCGTCAGTGCCCTCGCGGCCCCGGCCGCCCCTGACAGCACTGCAACCGCGGACGAGGTGCTGCCGCTCAAGGGCGCGGCCGCACGCACCGTCGCCAACATGGAAGCAAGCCTCGCGGTGCCGACCGCAACAAGCCTGCGTGACATCCCTGCCAAGCTCGTCGCCGACAACCGCCTGGTGATGAACAACCACCTCAAGCGCGGACGCGGCGGGAAGATCTCGTTCACCCACATCATCGGCTACGCAGTCGTCCGGGCAGCCATTGCACTGCCTGAGATGAACGCGGCCTACACCGAGATCAACGGCAAGCCAGGCGTGGTTCATCACCACGACGTCAACCTCGGGCTCGCGATCGACATGACCAAGGACGACGGGAGCAGGCAACTGCTCGTGCCGTCGATCAAGGGTGCCCAGAATCTCGACTTCGCCCAGTTCTGGATGGCATACGAGGACGTCGTGCGGCGGGCGCGGTCGAACAAGCTGACCGCCGATGACTTTGCGGGAACCACGATCACGCTCACGAATCCCGGCACGCTCGGCACGGTCTCGTCTGTGCCACGGCTGATGCAAGGTCAGGGCTGCATCGTCGGTGTCGGCGCGATGGAGTACGAGGCGCAGTTCCAGGGTGCATCGGCAGAAACGCTGGCCAACCTCGCGGTCAGCAAGGTCATGACGATCACGTCGACGTACGACCACCGCGTCATTCAGGGCGCGCAGTCGGGCGAGTTCCTGCGCCAGATCCACCGGCTGCTGCTCGGTGAAGACAGCTTCTACGACGACCTGTTCCGCGCGCTGCGCATCCCTTACGAGCCGGTGCGCTGGGTGCAAGACATCGTCTCGACCCACGACGACGAGGTCGGCAAGCCGGCGCGCGTGATCGAACTGATTCACGCCTACCGGGTGCGCGGCCACCTCATGGCCGACACGAACCCGCTTGAGTTCGAGATGCGCAAGCACCCCGACCTCGACATCGTGAACCACAACCTCACGCTGTGGGACCTCGATCGCGAGTTCGCGACCGGCGGGTTCGGCGGCGTCCCGGTGATGAAACTGCGCGACATTCTCGGTGTGCTGCGCGACTCCTATTGCCGCACGATCGGCATCGAGTACATGCACATCTCCGACCCCGGCCAGCGGCGATGGATCCAAGACCGCATCGAGCAAGCTCACAGCAAGGCCAGTCGCGAGGAGCAGCTGTACATCCTGAACAGGCTCAATGTTGCCGAGGCCTTCGAGACGTTCCTTGCAGACGAAGTACGTCGGGCAGAAGCGGTTCTCCCTAGAAGGTGGCGAGACCCTCATCCCGTTGCTCGACAGCATTCTCGACGAGTCGGCGAAGAAGGGCCTCGACGAGGTCGTGATCGGCATGGCTCACCGCGGCCGCCTCAACGTGCTCGCGAACATCGTCGGCAAGAGCTACGGCCAGATCTTCCGCGAGTTCGACGGCAACATGGACCCGAACTCCGCGCACGGCTCAGGCGACGTGAAGTATCACCTCGGCACCAACGGTCGTTACACAGCGCAGCACGGAGCGTCGATCAACGTCTCGCTCGCTTCCAACCCCAGCCACCTCGAGGCTGTCGACCCGGTGCTCGAGGGCATCGTCCGGGCCAAGCAAGACGCGTTGAACAAGGGCGCCGCCTACCCGGTGCTGCCGGTCGCGATTCACGGTGACGCGGCGTTCGCCGGCCAGGGTGTGGTCGCCGAGACGCTGAACCTGTCGCAACTGCGCGGGTATCGCACCGGCGGCACTGTGCACGTCGTGGTCAACAACCAGGTGGGCTTCACGACGTCCCCGCTGTCGGCGCGATCGAGTGTGTACGCCACCGACGTCGCGCGGATGATCCAGGCGCCGATCTTTCACGTCAACGGCGACGATCCCGAGGCAGCCGTGCGCGTCGCGCGGCTCGCGCTGGAATACCGCCAGGCGTTCAAGAAGGACGTCGTCATCGACCTGGTGTGTTACCGCCGTCGCGGTCACAACGAAGCAGACGACCCGTCGATGACACAGCCGCTGATGTACAACCTCATCGACTCGAAGCGGTCGATCAGAAAGCTCTACACCGAGGCGCTCATCGGCCGCGGTGACATCACGCTTGACGAGGCCGAGGCCGCGCTGCGCGACTACCGCGGGCACCTCGAGAAGGCGTTCACCGAGACACGCGACTCGACCAGCGCACCCCACGAGCCGACAGTCGTCGAGAACGCTCCGGCAGCGTCACCCGATGTGCAGACCGCGATCAGCGTCGAAGTACTGAAGAAGATCGCGAACAGCCAGATCAACCTCCCCGCAGGTTTCGCCGCACACCCGCGGTTGCTGCCGCAGCTGCAACGGCGCGCGGCGATGGTTGACGACGACGCGATCGACTGGGCGATGGGTGAACTGATCGCGATCGGCTCGTTGCTCCTCGACGGTCACCCGGTACGACTGGCCGGGCAAGACACCCGCCGAGGCACTTTCACTCAACGGCACGCGGTCTTGATCGATCGGGAGAACGGCAGCGAATACACGCCGCTCGCCAATCTCGAACCCTCCCAGGCGCCGTTCTACATCTACGACTCGCTGCTGTCCGAATACGCGGCGGTCGGATTCGAGTACGGATATTCGGTCGTGCGCCCCGAGGCGCTGGTCGCGTGGGAGGCCCAGTTCGGCGACTTCGCCGACGGAGCCCAGACGATCCTCGACGAGTTCATCTCCTCCGGTGAGCAAAAGTGGGGCCAGCAATCTGGCGTCGCGTTGCTGCTGCCACACGGCTACGAGGGCCAGGGTCCCGACCATTCGTCGGCCCGCGTCGAGCGTTACCTCCAGTTGTGCGCCGAGAACAACATGACGGTTGCGATGCCCTCGTGCTCTGCCAGCTACTTCCACCTGCTGCGCTGGCACACGAAGAGCCCGCACCACCGGCCGCTCATCGTGTTCACCCCGAAGTCGATGCTGCGGCTCAAGGCCGCCGCATCTTCGGCAGCCGCTTTCACCGAAGGTGGCTGGGCTCCGGTGCTTCCAGACCCACGCCCGCAGCCGGCAGCCGGCGTCCGCCGTCTCATTCTTTGCAGTGGCAAGGTCACGTGGGACCTCGTCGAGACGCGCGAGCAGCGCGGCCGCACTGATACGGCGATCCTGCGCGTCGAGCAGCTCTACCCGCTGCCCGTGGCCGAGCTCAAAGCCGCAGCTGCGGAATACCCGAACATCGACGAGATCCTGTGGGTGCAGGAAGAGCCGGCGAACATGGGCGCGTGGAGCCACATGGCGATACGGCTGCACGCGCAGCTCGGAATTCCCATCACACCGGTCACCCGTCCGGAGAGTTCGTCACCGGCGACCGGTTCGCACGAGCGCAGCGAGCACGAAACCAAAGTGCTGCTCGCGACCGCGTTCCCGGAGTAGGCGTGTACTTCACCGATCGCGGCATCGAGGAACTCGAGACGCGCCGCGGCGACGAGTCGGTCACGCTGGCCTGGGTAGCCGAGCAACTGCGAACGTTCGTCGACCTCAATCCCGAGTTCGAGATTCCCCTCGAACGGCTCGCCACCTGGTTAGCTCGCCTCGACGACGACCCGGACGCCGACTAACCCGGCGGCCGTGCGAGCGCGTCGGGTGGAACGTCATGAGGTCGGACGGCGTCGAAGCGGCGTGAAAGCTGATGCGGGACGTAGGCCCGGGCCGCTCGTCCTCGCCGCTTTCACGGCTGCGTTTCTCGTTGCTGGCTGTGCAACGCCGGCGCCGGGTGCGACGCGAGCGAGTTCTGAGGTTGCGTCATCAGGACCAGGCGTCGGGTCGTGGGTCGTCAAGGACGGCACACTCGCAGCGGCGCGGGCGATTCCGTGCGGTCCGAAGCCGCACGGCGCAGACCCCGGGCTCGCGCGTGAGTTGGCGGACATGCAGCGATCCAACACTTCGCCGTCCATACCGCCGACGGCACAGCCACCAGCCGTGTCGCGATCTCCGAGTCCGCCACCGGTTCCCGGTCAGCTCGAAATCGAAGATCTCACGCTGATCCCGCCTCCGGTCGCGACGAAGCCAGCAGCGTGTGTCGACGTCGCAATCGACGCGCTGCGAGCGCAAGCCGAGGGAATCGGAGATGCGCAACCGGCCCGCGTATGGCTCGCGGTTCTCAGCGCACAATCTCCTGCGAGCGGCAACGCCGACGGCACGGATACGCCGTACTTCACCGACGTGCTGGCGTGGGTCTTCTACTTTGACGACCTGCCACCGCTCTGTCCGGTCGAACCCGCGGTGGCTCCGGGGCAAAGTCCGTTGGAGTGCGACATCGCCACGATGGGTCCGTCGAGCGCGCTGTTGACGGTCGATGCGACGACCGCTGAGCCACTCACGAACGAGTACAGCGGCGGCCCGATCCTCACACCCTGAACCTCAGACGGTGAACACGACCTTGCCGAACACGTCACCCGCGGCGAGCGCCTCGAAGCCTTCGCGCGCTGATATCAGCGGCAACGTGCGGTCGATGATCGGCCGCACACCGGTTTGCACCAGGAAGTTCAGCAGCTCCACCAGCTCGTGGCGGGCGCCGACCATCGATCCGATGACCCGCAGTTGCCGGAAGAACACCCGGCTAAGCTCGGCCGAAGGTGCATCACCGCTGGTCGCGCCGCACGTCACGATCGTGCCGCCGGGTCGCACGCAGCGCAGCGAGTGCGCCCAGGTAGCTGCACCCACGCTGTCGAACACCGCATCGACCCGTTCAGGCAGCTGACCGCCCGACTCATACGCGGCATCGGCGCCGAGCTTCAACGCCAGGCCGCCGCGATCGAGTGATCGGCTGGTCACCCACACCCGGCGTCCGGCTGCTTTGGAAAGAGCGATCAGTGCCGTCGAGACCCCGCCACCCGCTCCTTGGATGAGCACGGTGTCGCCCGGGCGGGTGCCCGAGTTCGTGAACAGCATCCGGTAGGCGGTCAGCCATGCTGTCGGGAGGCAGGCAGCCTCCTCGAAGGTCAGACCTTCGGGCTTGGGCACCAGATTGCGCGCGGGAACCACGACGAATTCGGCCAGGGCGCCGTCGATTCGTTCCGAGAGTAGGGTCCGCGCTGGGTCCATTGTCTCGTCGCCGCGGCCTGCATCGGCGTCACCGATGACAGCGTGGACGACGACCTCGTTGCCGTCTTCGTCGATGCCGGCAGCGTCGCAGCCGAGGATTCGAGGCAGCTCGTCCAACCCGAGCCCGACGCCCCGCAGGCTCCACAGGTCGTGGTGGTTGAGCGCTGCCGCCTTGACTGCAACCCGCACCCACCCATCACGAGGCGACGGATTCGGTACCTCGTCGACCATCAGACCGGTCAACGGGTTGGCAGGGTTGAAGGAGGTCACTGTGACGGCGAGCACAAAAGGTGACGTTACGCCGATCCCCCCGGCGGCCAGTGATCGACGTCCCGCGTGCCGCTTGGAACTTTTGTGTCCTTATCTTTACCAACGCACCCCTCGCGGTGGGCGCGTTACCTGCTGGAAAGATGCACCCATCATCATGTGCCGTGCGGCCGGGAGACCCCCGGCGCAACTCCGCCGGAACCCCGGCCCGTATCTGGAGGTCCTGTGACACCGCTCCGCCTTCGTCCCCGAACCCAAGCAGCTGGTGTCCTCGCGATCGCGGCGATGCTGGTGCTGAGCGGTTGTGCGAGCAAGAAGAGTTCGACTGCAGCCCCCGCGACAAGTGCATCCGCCGCCGCCACCACAGCTGCTGCCGGCGCGTCGAGCGCTGCCGACCCTGCGTCGCTGCTGCCCGCGTCGATCAAGTCAGCGGGCACGCTCAACATTGCAACCGACGCTTCTTACGCGCCGAACGAGTACTTCGACACCGACGGCAAGACCATCATCGGTTTTGACATCGACCTCGGAAACGCGATCGCGGCCAAGCTCGGGCTGAAGGCGAACTTCCAGAACGTCACGTTCGACGCGATCATCCCTGCTCTTGCCGCCGGCAAGTACGACCTCAGCCTCTCGTCATTCACCGACACCAAGGCACGCGAAGCCACCGTCGACTTCGTGACGTACTTCAACGCGGGCGAATCGCTCATGGTTCCGGCCGGCAATCCGAAGGGCGTGACCGGACCCGACCTGACGCTGTGCGGCCTGACGGTCGCGGTCGAGAAGGGCACGACCGAGGAGAGCGAGATCCCCGACCTTTCGAAGAAGTGCACAGCGGCCGGCAAGTCAGGGATCACTGCGTTGTCTACGGACGACCAGAACGCCGCTAACCTTGCGCTTACGACTGGCCGCGCTGACGTTGGCTCGGCCGACTCGCCGATCGCTGCGTACGCGGTGAAGCAACTCGCCGGGAAGATCGCACTCGCGGGGCAGATCTACGAGACCGCGCCTTACGGCATCGCGATTCCGAAGAGCCCCGGACTCGCCCCTGCCATCAAGGCCGCAGTCGCGGCGATGATCGCGGACGGCAGCTACAAGGCGGTGCTCGACAAGTGGGGCGACGACGCAGGCGCCGTCACAGCGCCGGTCATCAACGGCGCGACGAGTTGACCCTGAAATGACGACAGGTGGCGATGCATCTGTCGCACCTGACGAGGCCGTGACGGGACGGCCCGAGACGATTCGGGCCGTCCCAGTTCGCCACCCTGGTCGTTGGGTCGCGGTCGCGGTAATTGCCGTGCTTGCAGCGATGTTCATCCACATGGTGTTCACGAACAAGAATCTGGATTGGCCGACGTTTCGAAAGTACTTGTTCAGCCAGATCATCCTGCGTGGCGCGTGGATGACCATCAAACTGACGTTCCTGTCGATGGTGATCGGCGTCATCCTTGGCACGGTCGCCGCGATCATGCGGCTATCACCAAACCCCGTCGTGTCGGGCGTCGCTTGGCTTTACGTGTGCCTCTTCCGCGGCACGCCGCTGCTCGTTCAAATCATCTTCTGGTTCGCTATAACGGCACTGTTCAAGACTTTGTCAATCGGCATCCCGTTCGGACCGCATTTCGCGTCCGAGAGCACGCTAAAGCTCATCCCACTCTTCGTGAACGCCCTTCTTGCCCTGAGCTTGAACGAGGGCGCCTACATGTCCGAGATTGTGCGGGCCGGCATTATCGCGGTGGACGAAGGGCAAACTGAGGCTGCTCGCGCCCTCGGAATGCGAAGGCTAGCGATCATGCGGCGGATCGTCCTGCCACAAGCGATGCGCGTCATCGTGCCGCCGACTGGCAACGAAATCAACAGCATGCTGAAGAACACTTCCCTGATCAGCGTGATCGGCATCTTCGAGCTTTACCGATCCGCCGAAGCCATCTTTAACGCCAACTACAAGACGATTCCGCTGCTCATCGTGGCACTCGCGTGGTACCTAGCGATGACCTCCGTCCTGCAGGTCGGTCAGTTCTATATCGAACGCTATTACGGTCGCGGCTCAAGCCGAACAGTCGCTCTCACGCCCCTCCAAAAGGCGAAACTGGCCTTCGCTGGAATGCAACACCACGGTGGGGTCGGATGACAAATCTCATGGTCGATGCGCAGCGAGTGCATAAGTCGTTCGGCGCAAACGAGGTTCTCAAGGGCATCGACTTCCAAGTCGCCCCCGGCCAGGTCATCTGCCTGCTCGGCCCATCAGGCTCGGGTAAGAGCACGTTCCTTCGGTGCATCAATCACTTGGAGAAGATCAATGCGGGCCGGCTGCTCGTCGATGGTGAGCTCGTCGGCTACCGCCAAAATGGCGACAAGCTCCATGAGTTGTCCGAGCGGGAGGTCGCGACGCAGCGCGCGCAGATCGGCATGGTGTTCCAGCACTTCAATTTGTTCATGCACATGACCGCTCTGGCCAACATCATCGAGGCACCGTGTCGGGTGAAGAAGGAGCCCAAAGCCGAGGTGCTACAGCGCGCAATTGAGCTGCTTGCCAGGGTCGGCCTCGCCGACAAGGCGAGCGCTTATCCCCGCCAGCTCTCTGGCGGGCAGCAGCAGCGCGTGGCCATCGCCCGGGCGCTTGCAATGCGGCCCAAGCTCATGCTGTTCGACGAGCCGACCTCAGCGCTTGACCCCGAGCTCGTCGGCGACGTCCTTGCCGTCATGAAGGATCTCGCCCGTTCCGGCATGACGATGATTGTCGTGACCCACGAGATCGGGTTCGCCCGCGAAGTCGCTGACACCGTCGTTTTCATGGACGGCGGGGTGGTGGTCGAACAGGGTCCACCGTCCGAGGTCATCTCCAACCCTCGCCACGAGAGGACCAAGACCTTCCTGGCGCAGGTTCTCTAACCCCGCCCAGTAGGCTCGGCGCTCATGGAAGTCCGCGCACTCGCAGTCCCAGGCGCATGGGAGTTCACCCCGCGCCAGATTGCTGACGAGCGCGGGGTTTTCCTGGAGTGGTTTCGCGCCGACATCGTCGACCGTACGATCGGGCACTCCCTCGAGATCGCGCAGTGCAATCAGTCGGTATCGCGGCGCGGCACGATCCGGGGCGTGCACTACGCCGACGTCCCCCCGAGCCAGGCCAAGTACGTCTACTGCCCAGGCGGGGCCGTGCTCGATGTGATCGTCGACATCCGAGCGGGTTCTCCGACGTTCGGGGCGATCGACACCGTTCGGCTCGACAACATCGATCGGCGGGCCGTCTATATCTCTGAGGGTCTTGGGCACGCGTTCATGGCCCTGACAGACGGCGCGACCCTCACATACATCTGCTCGAGTGGCTACGCGCCCGACCGCGAGCACGGCGTCAACCCCCTCGATCCCGCGCTCGACATCCCCTGGCCCAAGGACCTCGAACCGATCCTGTCCGACAAAGACCGCGCGGCGCCGAGCCTCGCCGAAGCTGCCGAACAAGGCATGGTGCCGACCTACGCCGAATGCCTCGCCTACTACGCATCGCACCACCGCGTCGGCCGCTGAACCTAAGAGTTGTGTCCGACGCGGAGCACTACATCGCTGTCGGCGTCAGCACCACGCTGGTCCCGACCCCCTTCGTACCCGAAGTGTCGTTGCACTGCGCCGAAAACGCCTACGCCGTATGGACTTTCACCGACAACGGCGACGAGTCTGCGCCGATGCCGTTCTGGTCGTTCCCGTGGGCCGGCGGGCAAGCGCTCGCCCGCTACATCCTCGATCACCGCGAGATAGTGGCGGGACGGCGCGTGCTTGATATCGCCGCCGGCTCGGGTCTCGTCGCGATCGCGGCGGCGGTCGCCGGGGCGATCGAGGTGACCGCCAACGACATTGATCCGTATGCCGCAGCCGCGCAGGATCTGAACGCGAAGGCAAACGGCGTTCACCTGAACGTGGTCACGGGCGATCTGCTCGACGGCGACACCGACGCCGACGTGGTACTCGCGGGCGACGTCTGTTACGAGCGCGAGTTGAGCAACCGGATGCTCGCGTTTCTTGTGCGCGCACGCGTCCGCGGAGCGGAGGTGCTGCTGGGCGACCCGGGCCGCACCTATCTGCCGCGCGAGCACCTCGAACGAGTGGCCACCTTCGACGTCCCGACGACGCTTGAGCTCGAAGGCCAGCAAACGAAGCTGACGACGATCTGGCGGCCCAGACTCCCCTAGCCGCGGCGCCAGGGGTAGTAGCGAAACAGCACTTTGCCGACGACAGCGCTGTCCGGCAGGACGCCGAAGACGCGGCTGTCGTCGAGGCCTTCAGCTGCGTTGTCAGACAACAGCCACCACCCGTCGTCCGTCCGACGCACTGCCCTTTTGACGAGGAGCAATCCGGGAACAGCAGGACGGCGGGCGACCACGACGTCGCCGGCTCGGACCCGCGCTCGCACGGAGACCAGCAGGCAGTCGCCCGCCCGCAACGCCGGCAGCATCGAGTCACCGGTCACGACGACGCGACACCAGAAGCGGGGACGTCGGTTCATTCAGTGATCACCTCCCGGCAGGTTGAAGGCCACGATGCCAGGGGTAGGGTCCAGCAAGATCAGCAGATCGCCGTCCGGACAGGTATACGCGGAGGAAGCCCCATGAAGCTGCTCACCCGAATTCTCACCCCCAAGACCGTGGTTCACGCGCACTGCGACCTGCCGTGCGGCGTCTATGACCCCGCGCAGGCGCGCATCGAAGCTGAGTCGGTCAAGGCCATCTGCGAGAAATACCAGGCCAACGAAGACCCGGCCTTCCGCACGCGGGCGCTGATCATCAAGGAGCAGCGCGCCGAGCTCGTCAAGCACCACCTCTGGGTCCTGTGGACCGACTACTTCAAGCCCACGCACCTCGAGACCTACCCGCAGTTGCACACCCTGTTCTGGGAGGCCACGAAGTTGGCCGGCGCGGCGGGGACGAAGGGCCAGGCCGACCCGGCGGTCGCGCAGCAGCTCCTCGACAAGATCGCCGAGATCGACACCATCTTCTGGGCCACCAAGAAGGCCTAAACGCCGCTTGCTTACCTCGGGTGGCTATGCCTAGACTGCCTAGGTATGAGACCTGACATGTTGCGTGGTCACCTCGACGCGCTCGTCCTTGGCGCCTTGGCATCGGGCCCGGCGCACGGCTACGCCGTCATCGTCGCCTTGCGCGACAGCAGCGACGGGGAGTTCGACCTGGCCGAAGGAACCGTCTACCCGGCGTTGCACCGCCTCGAGAACCGAGGCTTCCTCAGCGCGAGCCTGACGCAAGCGCAGGGTCGACGGCGCAAGGTGTACGAGTTGACGGCGGCCGGACGACGCGAACTGGGCGTCCAGCGGGCCGACTGGCGCCGCTTCAGCATGTTGGTCAGCCGGGTCATCGAGGCGACGGCATGACCGCGGTGAGCGAACCTGACGACCCGATTGAGGCCTACCTCGACCAGGTGCTGGTCAGCCTTCCTGGATCTCCGCGCCAGGTCCGGCACACCCTGGCCGAGATCGAAGCACACTTGCTCGACGCCGCGGCCGCAGCGCAAGCTGACGGGCTCGATGAGCACGCCGCCCGGTCGCTCGCGGTGCGGCAGATGGGACCCGCCGCAGGCATCGCGGACCGGCCGTCGCTCACGCTGCGCCTCACTCCCGCTCTGCGCCGTCGCGCGGTGCTCTCGGCATTGCTCATCGGTGGTGTCGGCGGGATCGCCGTCGGCATCGGCGGCGTCATAGGCGAAGTGGTCAACATGCTGTTCGGCAGCAGGGCCATCGCGACGCCATTCCCGCTCGGGTCCTACACCAGCGCCGACTGCTACCGGTGGCTGACCGCTGATCCTGCGGCACGCGACTGCGTGACGGCGATGACCGACGATCACGCGCGCGATTTCCTCTTAAGTGCAGGCTTTTGCGGCGTGATGGGCATCTTCGCGATCATCGCGTACACCTTCTTGCGCAGGCGTTGGTCGAGCCCGGCCATCGCGAGGTCGCTGCCGCGAGCGACCGAGGACCTCGTCGGTGCCGTACTGGCGTTCGTCACCGCCGTCGTACTTGTGGGACAGGGCACCGACGCCGTGCTCGTCACGCACGGAAACGGGGCTGGCGAGCCGTTCAGCCTCGCACCGGCAGCACTCTTGGCAGCCGCTGTGTTCACGGTCCGGGCACGACGCCGTTTGCGCAGGCCTACGCTTCGAGCGTGATCCGACCAGCCCAACCCGGGGACGTCCCGGCAATTCTGGACCTGATCCGTGAGCTTGCGGCGTACGAGCGCGAGCCCGGTGCGGTCACGGCCACGGAGGCCGATCTCACGGCTGCGCTCTTCGACGAGCGGCCGGCCTTGTTCGGCCTCATCGCCCAAGACGGTGACGCTATCGCCGGCTTTGCCTTGTGGTTCGTGAACTTCTCGACCTGGGTAGGCCGCCACGGTGTGTATCTCGAAGACCTGTACGTCCGACCCGCGTTCCGCGGTCACGGGCACGGACGCGACCTGCTGCTCGAACTTGTCCGCGTCGCCGACGAGCGCGGGTACGGCCGCGTGGAATGGTCGGTCTTGAACTGGAACGAACCCGCGCATCGCTTCTACGAGTCACTGGGCGCCGTCCCGATGAAGGAGTGGACGACGTGGCGGTTGACCCGCAGCACGCTCGCCGGCTTGACCAACCGTCTCGATGCGAGGCCGGACGCCGATGAGCGGCCGTGAACGAGTACTGCAGCAGTAACGCGCGATAGCGTGCATCCAAGGCAAAACTGGCGAACCGACCCGATCCGAACAGATTCCGATCCGAACAGTTGGAGTGCAAAGCGTGTCGACCCCTGACGGCACACCTGCCGAGGTGCCCGCCCGCGACGCCGTGTCGATCCGGCTGCCGGCGACGGGGGCCTACCTCGCGGTCCTTCGCACGACCACTGCGAGCCTCGCGGCCCGCCTCGACTTCACCCTCGACGAGATCGAGGATCTGCGGATCGCAGTCGACGAGGCGTCGGCGTTGTTGATCGCGGGCGCTGTAGAGGGCGCCGACCTCACGAGTGTGTTCGAGATGTCGGCCGACTCGATCCACATCTCGGTCTCGACGATCACCACGCAAGGTAGCCAGCATCGTGCGCCGGCACGCGACTCGTTCGCGTGGACCGTGCTCTCAGCACTCGCTGGCGAGGTCGACGCCTGGACCGACCCCGACGGGCGGCAGACGATCTCGCTCGTCAAGCACCGGTCGCGGGATGCCGCCACGTGAGCACTGGCTCCCCCATGCAGGCCGACGATACGACCCCCGCCGACACCAAGGAGTCCCCGGTCGCGTCGGAACCCGACGCGGCCGCCGACGCCGCCGAGCCCGCCCAGCCCGCAGAGCCCGCCGAGCCGATGACCGACCCGGCCGACGCGCTGGTCGTCGGACCCCGGTCAGAACAAGCTGCGAGCGATCGTGCACGGGCTCGGGCCCTCTTCGTGACGATGGCCGGCCTGCCTGAAGGGTCGCCCGAACGGCAAGCGATCCGCGACCAACTCGTCGAGACCCACTTGCCACTGGTCGAATACCTGGCCCGCAGATTTCGCAACAGGGGCGAACTGCACGACGATCTCGTCCAGGTGGCCACGATCGGACTGATCAAGTCCGTCGACCGTTTCGACCTCGAACGTGGCGTCGAGTTCTCGACGTACGCGACCCCGACCATCGTCGGTGAGATCAAGAGGCACTTCCGCGACAAGGGTTGGGCAATCCGAGTTCCGCGCCGGCTTCAAGAGCTCAAGCTGGCACTGGCGAAGGCGACGAGCGAACTCTCGCAGCGCAACGGCCGCTCGCCTACGGTTGCCGAGCTGGCCGCGTTCCTCGGTATGAGCGATGAGGACGTGCTCGAGGGCCTCGAATCCGCGAACGCGTATTCGACCGTCTCACTCGACACTCCCGAGAGCGGCGACTCTGACGCACTCGCCGTCGCCGATACCCTCGGGGTCGTCGACGAGTCACTCGAAGGGGTCGAGTACCGCGAATCGCTGAAGCCCCTCCTCGACCAATTGCCGCCGCGGGAGAAGCGAATTCTGCTGCTGCGGTTCTTCGGCAACATGACGCAGTCGCAGATCGCCATCGAACTGGGCATCTCCCAGATGCACGTCTCGCGGCTGCTCGCTCGCACGCTTGCGCAACTGCGCGAGGGTCTGCTCGTGGAGGAATAGGGCGGAGTAGAGCGGAGCAGGGCGAGAGCAGCTTCAGACATCGCTCATGCGCTGCGACGTCGACGGCGCGAAGAGCCCAACCAAGCCCACCACCGAGCACAGCACGAGCGCGATGCCGAAAAGGGCCGCGCCGTGCCCGATCGCAGTGACTCCGATCGGGAGTCCGATCAGTTGGGTCAGCACTGACGGCGACCTGGCCCATCGGTTCGCGCGGGCGAGTCCACGCACCACAAGAGCGAGGCCGATCGCGCCAATCGCCGCCATCGCGACGATGGCCCACAGGTCGGCCGTGTCGAACGGGCGATGCCCTGATAACCGGTAGAGCGGCAAGCCAATGGCGGACGTCGCGAGCCCGAGCGCCTCGACACCGGTTGCGGCAACAGCAAGCCGAAGCGGGACGCCAAGGGGTGCACCTACGTCGGTTCCTCCTGCATGGTTCGGCTCGGGCACGAGGCGAAGATAGTCCGCGTGGGCGTACCCTTTCGCAATGCGAGCCCTGTTGGTGACCAATCCCAACGCCACGGCGATGAGCTCGCGCACCCGCGACGTCATCGTCCGAGCGCTCGGCAGTGAACTCAAACTCGACGTCGCGGAGACCCACAGCCGCGGCCACGCGGCCGACCTCGCAGCCCAGGCTCGAGTCGATGAGTTCGATCTCGTGGTCGCCGTGGGTGGCGACGGCACCGTAAACGAGTGCGTGTCGGGCCTGCTGCGCAATGGCATAGGGCCCGACACTCCACGACTTGCAGTTGTGCCGGGGGGCAATGCCAACGTGTTCGCCCGCGCTCTTGGCCTGCCGGCCGAACCGATCGAAGCGACCGGTGCCGTCCTCGAACGCTTGCGTGCTGGGCGGGAACGGCGGATCGGGCTCGGCAGGCTCGTCACGGGCGAGCTGGATCGGTGGTTTACGTTTTGCGCGGGCTTCGGCCTCGACGGCGAGATCGTGCGTGAAGTCGAGCGACTCCGCCGAGGCGGTGCGAAGGCGACGCCTGCCCTGTTCATGCGGACTGGGTTGCGGCAGTTCTTCCGCACCGACCGGCGGCATCCGGGCCTGGCGCTTGAAACCCCGGGGGCCAACGATGTCGACAAGATCTTCATGACGATCGTGACCAACACGACGCCCTGGACCTACTTCGGCGACCGACCACTCGAACCCACTCCCGAGGCGTCGTTCGACACCGGCCTCGACACGTTCTCGCTGCGTCGCCTGGGCACGCTGTCGACCGGGAACAGCTTGCGCCGGCTGCTCATGGGCGGGCCCGCGCCCAGAGGTCACCACATCGTCGCGTTCCACGACCTGCCAACCCTCACCCTGCGGACAAAGCGGCCGATCCCGGTCGAAGTTGACGGTGAGTACCTCGGCGAGCACCGCGACATCTCCCTTTTCTCGGTCCCGGAGGCGCTCGCGGTCATCGCGTGAACCCGCCGCCTCGCCGTCAGGGGCCTCCTGATACCAGCGTGTGTGCGATCCCACAGGCCAAAATCGGCAAATACACAGGTCGTCACCCTTGCGAAGGGCGCGAGCGCCTGATTTAGTCGAGGGCGCGGCACGCCGTTCTGCTCCCCAGGCGCCTTCGCAGCCCGTATCTGTTTATGGTGCGAATTCTTGGGCGAGCGTGCTCGTGAACGCGTTCACAAGATAGAAATGTTCGGAATTCGGATATTTTGGGTAATACCGTTGCCACACCCCGTTGCCTGATGAGTAGATGAGTGCGGGACCTTTGTCTCGCCGACCGCTGAGGAGATGGACCACATGGACTGGCGCCACCGCGCTGCTTGCCGAGACGAAGACCCCGAGCTCTTCTTCCCGATCGGCAACACCGGCCCAGCCCTGCTCCAGATCGAGCAAGCCAAAGCCGTCTGCCGGCGCTGTCCGGTAGCCGAGCCGTGCATCGCATGGGCGCTCGAGACCGGCCAGGATTCCGGTGTCTGGGGCGGCCTGTCCGAGGACGAGCGGCGTGCGCTCAAGCGCCGCGGCGCTCGGCTGCGCCCTCAGACCGTCTAGCTCACCTCCGGGATCTCGATCGGGATCCGCAGCGTCGCCAGCGTTCC
This sequence comes from uncultured Actinomycetes bacterium, assembly GCA_963809135.1. GTDB lineage: Bacteria > Actinomycetota > Actinomycetes > Acidothermales > Acidothermaceae > PALSA-607. Next base: position 242,216 of record CAWEIG010000006.1, on the reverse strand, counting down.
GCCGCCGGGTCGGGGCACGATTTCGAGTTGACCACGCAGATCACCCTCGACCAGCGTGCGCACGATTTGCAGCCCGAGCCGTGGCGAGGCCGATAGCGAGAACCCGACCGGCAGGCCTTCACCGTCGTCCGCGACGACGATCTCCAGGATCTCGAGCTCGCGCTCAAGGCGTCGCGTCGACACCTCGACCACTCCCGACCTGCCGCGCAAGCCGTGTTCGAGTGCGTTTTGTAGCAACTCCGTGAGCACCATCGAAAGCGGGGTCGCCAACCCGGCCGGCAGCAGCCCGAACGATCCGACCCGACGCGGGAGTGCGCCGGACTCCGCCGCCGACACCTCCCCGACCATGGCGATCAAGCGGTCGGCGACCGGGTCGAAGTCAATCGGCCCGTCGAGTGTGTGCGACAGGGTGTCGTGCACGAGCGCGATCGCACGGACCCGGCGGATGGCCTCCTCCAGGGCAGTCCTAGCTTCCGGCAGGTCGAGGCGACGGGCCTGCAAGCGCAATAGCGCGGCAACCGTTTGGAGGTTGTTCTTGACGCGGTGATGGATCTCGCGGATCGTCGCGTCCTTGCTCAGCAGCGCGCGTTCGCGACGACGCACCTCGGTCACGTCACGCAGCAGCACCAGCGTGCCAACCCGCTCACCACCGGGTAACAGAGGGATCGTGCGCAGCCGCAACGCGACGCCGCGCGCTTCGATCTCAACGTCTGCCTCACGCCCCGACAGCCCGCCGACCAACCACGAGATCGGCTCGTCGACGAGGCCCGCGGCCGGCGCCAACTTGGCGGTGGTCTCCCCGAGGTGAATGCCGACGACATCACCGGCTAGCCCAAGCCTGCGGTAGGCCGAGACCGCGTTCGGACTTGCGTAGGTCACCCGCCCCTCGGCGTCCAACCGCAACAGACCGTCGCCCGCACGTGGCGAGCTGTCGGAATCGACCTGTCCCGCGGGGAACGGGAACCTGCCTTCGGCCACCATGCGGGCGAGATCGGCGGCGCTCGCGAGATAGGTCAACTCAAGGCGACTTGGCGTTCGCACGGTCGCCAGGTTGGTGTGCCGTGCGACGACGGCGATCACCCGGTCGTCGTGGCGCACCGGGATCGTCTCCTCGCGCACCGGAATGCCTTCGGTCCACTCCGGGTCGCCCTCGCGGCAGATCCGGCCCTCGCGCCAGGCCCGGTCGACCAGCACCCGCTTGCCGTCGGCGATCACCTGCCCGACCATGTCGACGACGTACGCGGTCTGCGCCGTCACTGGCCGGATCTGCGCGACCAGCACGAACCCCGATGAGTCGGCGGTGCGCACCCACAACAGCAGATCGGCGAACGACAGATCCGCGAGGAGCTGCCATTCGCCGACGAGCAGGTGGAGCCAGTCGAGGTCGTCGTCGGCAAGCGTCGTGTGGCGCCTGACCAGATCGACCAGATCGGGCACGACGAAACGACCTGTCGCGCCGAACCCTTGAGTGCCGGGAGTTCTAGTCGGGGAGCCGAAGGCCGCTTGTCGTGTCGAACAAGTGCAGGGACTCGGTCTTCGGGCGCAGCCCGATGATGTCGCCCTTCAACGGCACGGTCGCCGCGTTCTGCGCGCGCACCACGATCGTCTTCCCGCCGTCGATCTGCGGTGTGACGTAGGAGTACGAGTCGGACCCAAGCTCTTCGACGACCTCGACCGTGGCTGCGAGCCCTTCCGCCGGGGAGACGATGTCCCAACCTTCAGGACGCACCCCGATGGTGACCTGGCTGCCGGTCAGGGCGGCGCGCTGAGCCGGCGTCAGTGCCATGACGGCGTGCGACAGCGTGACACCGCTCTCAGTGACAGGCAGGTCGATGAGGTTCATCGCGGGACTGCCCATGAACCCGGCCACGAAGACGTTCACCGGGCGGTCGAAGAGGTTGCGCGGGGTGTCACATTGCTGGAGCAGACCGTCCTTAAGCACGGCCACCCGGTCGCCCATCGTCATGGCCTCGACCTGGTCGTGGGTGACGTAGACCGTCGTGACGCCGAGGCGGCGCTGGAGAGAGGCAATCTGCGTGCGGGTCGCGACGCGGAGCTTCGCGTCGAGGTTCGAGAGCGGCTCGTCCATGAGGAACACTTGCGGCTGCCGCACGATCGCGCGACCCATCGCGACGCGCTGGCGCTGACCACCGGAGAGCCGGGCTGGCTTGCGGTCGAGGTAGGGCTCAAGGTCGAGGAGCTTGGCGGCTTCGAGCACGCGCTGCTTGATCTCGGCCTTCGGGCGCTTCTTGATCTTCAAGTGGAAGCCGATGTTCTCGGCCACCGTCATGTGGGGGTAGAGCGCGTAGTTCTGGAACACCATCGCGATGTCGCGGTCCTTGGGCTGCACGTCGGTGACGTCGCGGTCACCGATCATGATCTGGCCCTCGTCGACAGCCTCGAGGCCGGCGAGCATGCGAAGCGCGGTCGACTTGCCAGAACCCGACGGCCCGACGAGCACCATGAACTCGCCGTCGTGGATGTCCAGGTCGAGCGCGGAGACGGCTGCACTGTTGGTGCCCGGGTAGATCCGGGTCGCGTGGCGGTATTCGACCTCTGCCATCAGTAGGGCTCCTCGGAAGATGTGGCGATCAGCATTTCGTGTTTCGTTGCTGCAACCGGTCGCACTCCTGCGCGCGATGGTCCTGTGCGAGTTATAACACCCTTAACGGAGAGTGTCATTAGTCCCGCGTGTCGGCAAGACTAATCGCAACTCTGGCGTTATCTGCAGCCCGGGCGAGGAGCTCCTCCGCCCGTGTTACAGAGACACCAGCGACGAGGGCCACGACTGCCACCTTCGCCCTCCCACCGGCTTCGGCGAGCGCAGCGGCGGCCCGGACGTCGTCAACCCCAGTTGCGTGGACGACGACGCGCACCGCTCGGCGACGGAGCTTGGCGTTGTCGGCCACCACGTCGACCATCAGATTCCCGTAGGTGCGGCCGAGCCGGACCATCACCAACGTCGAGATCGTGTTGAGCACGAGCTTTTGAGCAGAGCCCGCCTTGAGCCGGGTTGATCCGGCGATGATCTCTGGCCCTGTGGCGACCTCGATCGCGAGATCGCTCACCCGAGCCAACTCGGAGTCTCGGGTGCAGGCGAACCCCACGGTTAGTGCGCCCGCGGAACGCCCAGCACCCATTCCCCCGAGAACATAAGGAGTGCGGCCGCTCGCGCTGACGCCGAACACGACGTCGTCCGCAGTCGGCTCGAGAGCCCGAACCCCGACGGCGCCTTCACTTGCGTTGTCCTCGTGGTGCTCGCGGCCCTCCGTGAAGCTAGCCAGGCCGCCTGCAAGCACCGCGATGACCTTGCCGTGCAGGCCGTACGAAGGCCCGATCTCCGCCGCATCAACCGCGGCCATCCGTCCTCCGGTGCCGGCCCCGACGTAGATGAGCCGGCCGCCCATTGACATCCGACTGGCGATGGCATCGACGGCCGCTGCGATCGACTCAGCCGCGACGCTCACGGCTGCTGCTGCTGCTCGACCGTCGGCCGCAAACGCCTCGACGCCGTCCATCGTCGGCCAAAGGTCAAGTTCGGCCAATTCCGGCCGGTCGCTTTCGGTGCTCAGAGCATCGAACATCGCATAATCGCCGTCAGAGGGCAGCACGTGCGGCACCTCCTTGTCAGAGGATTGGTCTGGACCAATTTCATCCAAATGGTAGACACCCCGGATTGGTCTAGTCCAGAATCGAGGCAATCGACCGAGCCAGACTCGCCACCGCGGGTTCGCCGCAACTGAAAGGATCCGGGTGGCCATCATCTCCGCCCCGCGACTGCTGGTCGAGGGGGCTTTGATTGGCCCAGGAGCCGTCGTCATCGACGGCCCGCGGATCGTCGATGTCATCGAGGGGCGCCCGGCGCCGTCGATCGACCACCTGGCGCTCGATAGCGGAATACTCTCCGCCGGCCTGATCGACATTCAGATCAACGGGTGTCTCGGCGTCGACTTCGTCCGGGCAACCGACGACGAGTGGGAAATGGTGTCCCGGGCACTGCCGAGCGTCGGCGTCACGGCATTCCAGCCGACGTACATCACCAACCCGATACCGGCGCTGGTCGCCGGGCTGCGCCGCTTTGCGGCAGTGCGCACTCGGCTCGACGAATCCCATGGAGCGCACGCTCTCGGCGTCCATGTTGAAGGTCCATTCCTGTCCAAGCTGCGCCGCGGAGTGCACGACGCGAGGTTCATGGTCGAACCCGATGCCGCCAATCTCGCGGCCCTGCTCGCGGATCCCCTCGCGACATCGCAGATCACCATGCTGACGCTCGCGCCAGAACTTCCGGGTGCACTCGAGGCGATCAGAACGTTGGCCGCCATCGGGATCGTCGTCTCGGTCGGCCACTCCGACGCCACCGGCGCGCAAGTGCACGATGCGGTGCTCGCCGGCGCCCGCATGGTGACGCACATCTTCAATGCGCAACGTGGCTTCGACCATCGCGAACCCGGTGTGTCGGGCCAGGCGCTGTACGAGACGGCGATGACGATCGGACTCATCGCCGACTTCGAGCATGTGTCACCCGAGGCCTGCGCGATCACTCTGAACGCCGCCGCAGGACGCGTCGCGCTCGTCACCGACGCGGTCGCACCCGCAGGCATGCCTCCGGGCGTCTACGAGCTTGGCGGCCAGCAGATCGCGATCTCGACTGCGGCACCACTCGCCCGCAATCTCGACGGGACCGTAGCGGGCTCGGCGACGTTCCTCGACCAAGCTGTACGCAACCTCGTCGGGTTCGGTCGCGACATCGCCGAAGTGCTGTGTGCCGCCACGGCGGTCCCGGCGGATGCGTTGCGTCGACCCGACCTCGGCCGGCTGGCACCGGGTGCATGCGCCGACATCGTCTGGTGGAACGACGACTTGGAGCCACTAGGTACCTGGGTCGACGGCGTGCAGGTTTACGCAGCGAACGCCGCCATCGCGAGTCTCTAGAGTGGCGGCGTGATCTCCGGCAACAATTTGGCCGCGTTCGCCGCAACCGCGTTCGTCCTCATCGTGATCCCTGGCCCCAGCGTGCTGTTTGTCATCGGGCGGGCACTGTCACTGGGACGAGGTCCCGCGATCGCCAGCGTGCTGGGCAACGGGCTCGGCGTGTACTTGGTGGCCGTTCTGGTGGCCTTCGGCTTAGGAAGCCTCGTGGAGCGCTCCGAACTCGCGTTTGTCGCCGTCAAGATTGTCGGCGCCGCCTACCTTGTGTGGCTGGGCGCGCAAGCCATCCGTCACCGCCGCGACCTGGCCGCCGCTCTTGGTGCGACAGCGCTCCCAATGTCGCGCTGGCGAGCTATACGGCAAGGGTTCGTGGTCGGATTCGCCAACCCGAAAGCACTGATCATTTTCGGTGCGGTGCTGCCCCAGTTCGTCGATCGGACAGCCGGCCGGGTGCCTGAGCAAATGCTGCTGCTGTCGGCGGTTGCCTTCGGCATTGCGCTGATCTCCGACACGATCTGGGTGCTGGCCGCAAGTGGCGTCCGTGGCTGGTTCGCGAGCAATCCCCGACGCTTGGCCGCTGTGGGCGGCGCCGGCGGCCTTGCCATGATCGCCGTCGGGGTCAGTGTCGCCACCACCGGTCGACACGACTAACCGATTACCAGGTCTGCGTGACCTTGTGCAGGCCTCGCGGGGTATCCGGATCGAAGCCACGCACCACGGCTAGCTCATGCGCGAGCAGCTGGAGCGGAATGATCTCGACGACGGGTGAGAGCTCCTCAGAAAGACCTGCGGGCAACATCAATCGGACCACGCTCCCGTCTGCGCTCACACCTTGGTCTGCTGACGCTCCTGCTCCGACGATCGCCAGGTTCGTACCCAGCTCGGTGAGCTTGTCGACGACGGGCGCGATGGCACGACCGGCAACACCATCAGGCACGATCGCGATAACCGCGCTATCGCGTTGCAGCATCGCCATAGGCCCATGCATCAAGTCGGCACCGGAGAACGCCTGCGCCGATACGTAGCTGGTCTCCATGAGCTTCAAGGCGGCTTCCCTGGCCGTCGGGTAGGAGTACCCGCGGCCCGTCACGACAAGGCGCTCGACGCCCGTGAACTGGCGGGCCACGGCGCGCACGGGCTCGGGGTCGTCGATCAGCGAGCCTGCGGCACCGGCGAGCGCGCCAGCGGCGGATCCGTCACCACCGCGCAGTGCGTCGACGAGCAGGTAGAGCGACAGCAACTCTGCCGTGTAGCTCTTCGTCGCAGCGACCGCCCGCTCTGGACCGGCGAGGACATCGATATGCAGCGCAGCCGCCGCAGCCAGCGCCGAGGTCGGCGCATTCGTCACCGCTAACGTCAGCGCGCCGCACGCACGAGCGGTGGTCAGTGATTGGACGAGGTCGGGTGAGCCGCCCGACTGGCTCACGGCGATGAACAGCACATCGTGCAGATCTGGTCGTGCCCCATACGCCGTCATCGTCGACGGAGAGGCGAGTCCGGCGGGCAAACCGAGGACGATCTCCACCAGGTATTTGGCGTACAGGGCAGCGTGGTCACTTGTGCCGCGCGCTGCGAGCAGCACGAAGCGGATCCCGGCAGCGGAGATGTCGCTGGCGACGCGCGCGATGTCGGGCCGTCCATTGGCGAGGATTCGATCAAACATCCCAGGTTGCTCGGCGATCTCGCGCGCCATGAGCCGGCCCGGCTCACCTGAGACGTGCGGCGATGCTGCGTGGGTCATGTCGTGAGGCCCGTCATGAGCTGCTCCTTGCCCTACCGCGAATCGCACGTTGTTGAACATGGTCGAGCGCCAGGTCGACAGCGCCGAACTCAGGTGCACGGGCCGCGGCGGTAGCTTCGGTCGCCGCAACGAAGCGCCTGCGCACGTACGCATTCTCGAACACACCGCCATGCATTGCGATCGGCAGCCCGCCAACGTGCTGGTCGATCCCGAGCTCGGCGGCAAGCGCGTGCGCGAGGCCAACGAGGCAGTCAGTTCCGGCATCGAGGATCGCCACCATCACCGGGTCGTCGTCCAGCGCCATGACGGTGCGAGCGAGCCGGGCAAGAACTTGACGATCCGCTGGATCGCTGTAGACGAGCCGTACGATCCCGTCGAAGTCGAGTCGGTACTCCGCGGTAACTGCTGCCTCGAGTGCCTCGGCCTTAGGTCCGGTTCGATCGTGCGAATGCAATGCCGCGCGCAACGCCTGACTGGCGAACCAGTAGGCGCTTCCCTCGTCGCCGAGCAAGAACCCGTAGCCGCCGGCACGAGCAGTTCGGCCTTCACGATCGCGGCCAAGAGCGTTCGACCCGGTGCCCGCGATCACCACGATGCCGGGCCTGTGGCCAAACGCACCGACGAGAGTGGCCTCGGTGTCATCGACCACGACGACATCGACTCCGGTTGCGTCGCGCAGCCTGCGCTCCATCTGCGCGGCTTCCGCACGCCCTCGCAGCCCGGCGAGCCCGAGGCCCGCAGCGGCCGCGCCAGACGCGGTGATCAGGGCGGCCAGCCGCTCGTGCGCATCGGTTTGGAGGAGCACGTTCAGTGGAGGCTCTTCGAACCGCGTGAGGATCTCACCGTCTGCCACCAACACGGCCCGGGTCGCGGAGCCTCCGGCATCGACACCCAGGACCTGCAGCGGGACCTGCAGCGCCGACACCCGTCAGCCCTTGACCGCGCCGGCAGTGAGGCCCGTTGCGAAATGCCGCTGGACGAGCAAGAACAAGATCACGATTGGGATCGACAGCATCGTCGCGCCAGCCATCAGGCCACCCCAGTCAACCTGCTCTTGTGTGATGAACGATGCCAGCCAGACTGTAGCCGTCTCCTTGCTGTTGTCCTGGATGATCACGTAGGCAAAGGTGAATTCGTTCCACGCCTGGATGAACGCGAAGATCGCCGTCGCTACCAGGCCCGGCGCGATCAACGGGAACGTCACTTTCATGAATGCGCTGACCCGAGAACACCCGTCGATCATCGCTGCGTCTTCGAGATCCTTGGGGATGTTGGCGATGAAGCCACGAAGAGTCCAGACGGAGAACGGCAGGACGAACGCGAGGTAGGTGAACGTGACTCCGGCCAGCTGGTTCTGCTGGTGAACGCGGCTCAGCAGCACGAAAAGCGGAATGATGAGCGCTGTCTGCGGGATCATCTGGATGACGATGATGAGCACGATAAAGGCTTGCCTGCCGCGGAACTTCGTGCGCGCGACAGCGACTGCTGCGAAGAACGCGGCGGCAATCGCAATCGCCACAGTGAAGCCGACGATGATGGCGCTGTTGCGAAGACTCGACAGGAAGAATGCTTTGTGCCATGCGTCGCGGTAGTGCAGCAAGGTGCCGGGTATCGGGAACCACTCCGGCTTCACTCGGGTCATGTCGACGCCACGCTTGAACGACGTCGAGATCGCCCAGTAAATCGGAAACAGCATGACGACAAGCACGCCGAGACCGAGGACGTTCGCAGTGGTCTTCGTGAACCGGCCTTGGACCGCTCCCGACTTGCGCGGCGCCACAGCCTTGCGCGTTGGAGGCCGACCTGACCGCACCGATACTGACGTCATTGTGCGTTGCCAATCCTGACGATCTGGCGAATGTAGAACACCGAGACGCTCACCATGATCAGCATCGTTATGACGGACAACGCAGCTCCGAGTCCGAAGTTGTGCACCTTGAATGACTCGATGAACGAGAAGATCGACATCAGGTAGTACCAGGGCTCCGGTCGGTTGTCGCGAAGGATGTAAATCTGCGTGAACACTTGGAAGTCCCAGATCACCGACAAGCTGGTGAGGATCACCACGATCGGGCGCAGCACCGGGAAGGTGATCCGGCGGAACGCCTGAAGCCCGGTCGCACCGTCGACCGCCGCTGCCTCTAGGAGCTCGTCGGGCACTTGGGTCAGCGCCGCCTGCATGGTGATGGCAATGAAGGGGATCGCGCCCCACACCACGACGCACGTGACCACGAGGAAGCCTTGCCAGGATGACGTGTACCAGTCATGGCCAACAAAGTGACCGAAGTGCAGCTTCGTGAGCGTGTAGTTGATGACGCCGAACTGCTGGTCGAACAGCCAGTTCCAGATTGTGATGCCGACCACCTGAGGCGTCGCCCAGACGAGGATCAAGACGACTGAGAGCACGACTCGCAGCGGCTTGCTCATCTTCGTCAGCAAGACGCCGATCGCGGTACCGATGATCATCGTCGCGCCCACGTTCACGACGGTGAACATGATCGTGCGCCACAGAACGGTCCAGAACTCGTGGTCCTTGAACACCTTGGTGAAGTTCGAGAATCCGACCCAGCCGGGTGCCTTACCAAGCGTCGCGTGCGACTCGTGAATCAGCTGAGGCAGCTGATAGGTCTGAAATGACAGCTCGAACAGCTTGAACACGGGATAGGCAAGTACCGCAAAGATGATGACCACGGACGGCAGCACCAGCAGGTAAGGGCCGCCGACCTTGACTACCCGCTGGCGAAACGGCTGCCGCCGCCTAGACGCTGGCTGCCGTCGGGACGGTTGTAGCTCTGTCCCGACGGCAGCCATACGAGTGCTCCCACTTCTTCTAACCCGGTTCGCCTGGGAGCCAGTCTCCCGCGCGAATCTTTCTGTCTAGCAGCTAGCTGCCGTTCAGAATCGAGTTGATCTGGGTGTCGGCGGACTTCGTCGCATCGGCGATCGACGAACTCCCCGACAGGATGCTAGACAGCATGTTCTGCAGCACGTTCTGGCTTTCCACGTCGGCCCAGTTCGGGGCCGTCGGGACGAACCAGCTCTGAGCAGCTGCCTTCGCGAACGGGCTGTCGCCGAGCAAACTGATCAGCGAGGTCGTGTTCGGGATCACCTTTGCATCGTTGACCAGCGCCGTCATACCTGTGGTTCCAGTGAAGTCGTTGATCCACTCCTCGGCCCACGCCACGTTCTTGCTGGCGGCGGGAATCACCAGGTCAGAGCCTCCGAGGAAGGTCGGCAGCGGCGTGCCGGCGTCCTTGCCCGGCATCGGGAATGCGTCGATCTTCAGCGCCGGGTTGCCGGTCTTCGGATCGTTGACCGAGCCCTCTTCCCACCCGTTGCCGTAGATCATCGCTGCTTGGCCCTGTGCCATCGCAGAGTCCTGCTTCGACTCATCGATATCGGCCGGCGCCTTGCTGAGATCGGTGTACAGGGTCTTCAACTCGGTCAGACCAGCAACCGCGTTGGGCTGCTCGAGGTCGGCAACCCACTTCCCGCTTGCGTTCGAGGCGATGTCGCCGCCGTAGCCGTAGACGAACGACATGGCGCCGTACCACTCCTTGCCCGGCCAGTACAACGCAGACTGGGTCGCGGGGATGACGGCCTTGAGCTTGTCGCCGTCCGCCTGCAACTCGGCCAGCGTGGTTGGCGGGGTGGTGATTCCTGCCTTGGTGAATGCGTCGGTGCTGTAGATCACGCCGCGGGCACCTGCGTAATAGGGGACGCCGAACGTCTTGCCGTTGTAGGTGACGGAGTCGCCGAGGCCCTTGAGCCAGGTAGCCGAGTTGTCGAACTTGGCCTTGTCGGCGCTGATGTCGGCCAGTGCGCCGTCGGCCATGTATTTGGTCGTCTCGGTGTTGCCCAGCTCGACGACATCAGGTGGAGTCGCTGCGAGCGCAGCATCGAGCTTGGTCAGGTGGTCGGCCCAGGTTTGGTACTGGACGTCGACCTTCACGTTCGGGTACTTCGCGTTGAAGGCCGTCTGCGCAGCTGCGACCTCCTTCGGCCAGCCGGTCTGGGCATCGGTCTGGAGCCAGACCGTCAAGGTGCCGCTCGCGGCGGCGGGCGTGGAAGCGCCGGCTGCAGCAGAGGTGGAAGCGCCGGCCGGAGCCGAACTGCTGGCACCCTTCGTTGACTTCGAGCTGCTGCACCCGGCAACAGCGATCACCGCGGCGAGTGTTGCCGCAGTCAGATAGCGAGCCTTCACGTGCATCCTCCTCGAAATCACGGTCGGCCCCGTGTGCGGGAGCCGATTGGTGTAGACCATTCGGTAAGTTGGCATAGACCACTTGCAGTGTCAAGAGGTTCACCGGACCCCGCGTCGGGTCGTTTCTCAACCGTGATGTAGTAAGCGCAGCAATATCGGCCATAAGAGCGCTCGCACTGCCTGGACTGGTAGATGACTACAAGATGGTCTAGACCTATGCGGGTGCGAGTAGCTATGGTGAGCCGCCTCGCCGGATCCGTCTGGACCGGCGTACCACTGCGAGGTTGAGGCCAACGTGGCGGCAAGACCGCAAACCCTCGACGAGCCGTCGAGCACTGAGCCGCGCGTGCCCAAGTACTACCTGCTCAAGCAGCATCTGCTCGACATGACCCGCACGATGCCCGCCGGCAGTCCGGTGCCGCCGGAACGCACCCTCAGCATCGAGTTCGGGACGTCGCGGACAACCGTTCGCCAGGCGCTCCAGGAACTGGTGGTAGAGGGGCGGCTGGAGCGGATTCAGGGCAAGGGCACCTTCGTCGCCAAGCCCAAGGTCGCCCAGGAGCTGAAGCTGACGAGCTACACCGAGGACATGCGCGCGCAGGGCCTCGAGCCGACCTCGACGTTGCTCGACATCGGGTACGTGCTGGCCGACGAGGTTCTTGCCGAACGCCTCGCTATCAAGCGCGGTGCCCGTGTCCTTCGGATCGAACGGCTGCGGCTCGCCAACGGCGAGCCGATGGCTATCGAAACGACCCACCTGTCAGGCCAGCGGTTCCCGGGGTTGCGTCGCCTGCTGGCCCGCTCCACGTCGCTGTACGCGGTGCTATCGGAGGCCTACGGCATCAAGTTGCTCGAGGCCGAGGAGACGATCGAGACCGTGCCGGCCCCGCCACGTGAGGCGCACCTGCTCGGCACCGACGTCGGCCTGCCGTTGCTGCTGCTAAGCCGCCACAGCCTTGACGACGCAGGCTTGCCGATCGAGTACGTCCGGTCGCTCTATCGCGGCGACCGCTACAAATTCGTGGCGCACCTGCAGCGACCAACGACGTAAGTCTTCACTCAGAGCTGGGAAGCGACGGCCACAGGGCAACTTCACATCTGGTGTGGTCGCGAATTCGCGCTAATTCGGCCGGATCGCAACCACACGGGGTGTGAAGTGCCGTGAAAGGGAGCCGCGACCAGCTGAGCTAAGCGACGAGGCCCAGCCGGCGAAGTTCGACCGTCAGGTCGTGCGGGTTGGTCGACGCGCCCATCGCGGCCTCGAGTGTGACTGCTCCGTCGCGGATCAGCGCGACCAGGTGCTGGTCGAAGGTCTGCATGCCGTAGTACCCGCCTTCGGCGATGAGGTCGTTGATGAGCGAGGTCTTGTCTGGGTCGGCGATGGCTTCGGCAATGCGGCCGGTGTTGATGCAGATCTCCATCGTGACGCAGCGCCCCTCGCCGTCCGCCCTAGGTACGAGACGTTGGCAGACGATGCCACGAAGCGCACTGGCCAGCGAAAGCCTGACCTGCTTCTGCTCGTGCGGCGGGAAGAAGTCGATGATGCGGTTGACCGTCTCCTGTGCGTCTGTGGTGTGCAGCGTCGACATGACGAAGTGGCCGGTCTCCGAGGCCGCCAGCGCCGCCTTGACGGTCTCCTGGTCGCGCATCTCTCCGACCAGGATCACGTCGGGGTCCTGCCGCATGGCGGCCCGCAGTGCCGTGGAGAAGTCCTCGGTGTCGACCCGAACCTCGCGCTGATTGATCATGCCGAGCTTGTCGAAGTGCAGAACCTCGATCGGGTCTTCGACCGTCACGATGTGAACTTCGCGGTTGTTGTTGATGTGGTCGATCATTCCGGCAAGGGTGGTCGACTTCCCGACGCCGGTGGGGCCGGTCACCAGGACAAGGCCGCGAGGCTCGAGCGCGAGCGACGCCAGGATCGACGGGAGGCCGAGGTCTTCAAGCGGGATCGCGCCGACGCTGACCCGCCGGAACACTAGACCGGCCGAGCCACGGGAGCGGAAGGCGTTGACGCGGAACCGGCCGACGCCTGACAACGAGAAGGCGAAGTCGGCCTCGTTGCTCCTCGCGAACAGTTCGACAAGGTCCTTGCGCATGACTTCGGTGACCATCGCCTCGGTGTCGGCGGCGGTCAGATCACGCGTCTGAAGCTTCCGGAGTGAGCCGTTGATGCGCACACGGGGCGGGGAACCGACCTTGCAGTGCAGGTCGGACCCCCCAGATTCGACGAGGGCCCGTAGAAACGGCTCGATCGTCACGGTTCCGGTCACAGTCATTCCTTCGACCGCTCGGGAAGCTGCCTTGAACCGCCCAGAGCGTGAATCCGAAAAGATCGCCCACCTGCACTATTCGATGACCGCGATCAGGTCGCCTTCCTGCACGACGTCGCCCTCGGACACCTTGAGGCTGACAGTGCCCGACGCCTCGGCGATGACCGGAATCTCCATCTTCATCGACTCCAGAATCGCTAGCGTGTCGCCGTCCTCGACGTGGTCGCCCTCGGCAACGACGATCTTCCAGACATTCGCGACCATTTCCGCACGGACTTCCTCGGCCACCGGGTAGCTCCTTCCTGTTACGAGGCTGGCTCTGTTACGAGGCTGGCTCTGTTACGAGGCTGGCTCTGTTACGAGGCTGGCTCTGTTATGAGGCTGGTTCTGTTATGAGGCTGATTTGGGCTGTGGGGCACGCATGCGATCGATCAGGCCGGTGTCATACCGACCGCTGATGAACTCCTCATTGCTCAGCAACTCTGCGAAGAACGGCAGGTTGGTCTTGGGTCCCTCGATCTCGAACGCAGCCACCGCGGCCCGAGCGAGCTCGAGCGCGGCCTCCCGGTCGGCGCCGTGCACACACAACTTCGCGAGCAGGGGATCGTAGAACGGCGTCACGGTGTCACCTTGGGCGTAACCAGCATCAACGCGGACGCCGACCCCTGCCGGTTCTACCCAACGGCTGATCGTCCCCGGGCTGGGGAGAAACCGCTTCGGATCCTCGGCGTAGACCCGCAGTTCGATGGCGTGACCGCTTGGCACGACGGCGTCCGGGTCAAAGCTTGGAGGCAGGCCCGCTGCCGTCAGCAGTTGCTGCTCGACCAGGTCGACCCCGGTCACCAGCTCGGTGATCGGGTGCTCGACCTGGAGGCGCGCGTTCATCTCGAGGAAGTAGAACTCCCCCTCGCCGGCCAGACTCGCGGGGTCAAGCAGAAACTCGACGGTGCCCGCACCCCGATAGCCGACCGACTCCCCCGCACGCACAGCGGCGTCGATCATCCGGACCCGAAGCGCCGGAGTCAGCACCGGGCATGGGGTCTCCTCGGCCACCTTCTGGTGGCGACGCTGCACCGAACAATCCCGCTCACCTAGAGCCACGACCCGGCCATCGGCAAGCCCCAGGATCTGCACCTCGACGTGCCGCGCGCTCGCCACATAGCGCTCGAGCAGGATCGAGGGGTTGCCGAAAAACCGCTCGGCACGCGACTGCGCGGTCGCGAATGCGGTCGCAAGCTCGTCGTCGTCACGCGCGACGCTCATGCCGATACCGCCGCCGCCGCCTGCCGCCTTCACCATCAGGGGATAGCCCACCGACTTGGCGGCGACCAGGGCGGCCGCGACATCAGCAACGGGCTCCCGGGTACCGGGCGCGATCGGAACCCCGGCGTCACCGACCAGATTGCGCGCCGCGACCTTGTCGCCCATCGCCACGATCGCGTGAGGGGAAGGCCCGATCCAGACCAAGCCCGCGTCGGCGACAGCCTGGGCGAAGGCTGCGTTCTCCGACAAGAACCCGTAGCCGGGATGGATCGCTTGCGCCCCGGATTGGTGCGCCGCCTCGAGCACCTTCGCCACATCGAGGTAGCTCTCCGAGGGCGCCGGCGCGCCGAGCAGCACCGCGTCGTCGGCCTCTTTGACGAACGGCAGCGTCGCGTCGGCCTCTGAATAGACCGCAATCGCCTTGAGGCCCACCCGTTGGACCGTACGGATCACCCGGCGGGCGATCTCACCGCGGTTCGCAACAAGGACCGACTCGAACGTCGATTGCATCAGCGCCGCTTGCCGTCGCCGACCAGCTTCCACGCGGCTGGGACCAGCGCGCCCGCGGCAAGGGCTTTCAGCAGGTCTCCGAGCACGAAGGGCGAGACCCCGATCGTGATCGCCTTCGTGTACGACCAGTGCTCGACGTGCGCCAGCCACCACACACCCGGCACGTAGATCAGCGCACTTGCGAGCAGAAATGAGCCGGCAAGGGTGTCGACCCGGCGGTCGACACCGTGCCGCGCCTCCCAACCGACCAGCAAGGTGGCGAGCACGAATCCGATGAAGTAGCCACCGTTCGGGCCGTGAAGCACCGCCCAGCCGTGATGATGGCCGGCGAACACCGGCAGACCGGCCCACCCGATTGCGATGTAGAGCAACTGTCCGGCCAGCCCGCGCAGCGGTCCGACGGCAGCGGCCGACAGCAGGACGCCGAAGGTCTGTCCGGTGATCGGCACTGGGTTGTTCGGCAGCTTGAACGAGACCTGAGCCAAGAGCGACATGAACGCTGCGACGCCGACGACGAGCGCGACGTCGCGGACCAGGCTCTTCGGCAATCGATCTGCCAGTACCGGACGGCGGAGGGCGAAGCTGCTTGACGACCCGTAGGCGGGCACGGAAGCGGTCACGTGCGGTCCCTTTCACTCGAGGCGAAGACGTGGGCGATGGGGCTGTCGCCTGTGAAACCTACCGGTGAAGGACCGCGACACCGACAGTGGAAGTCGCACGAACTTTCAGGCTGGGATTTGGCGCGATCGCTCGGTTGACGAGGCGACCGGGTGTTCGAGCCGCCGCGCGACCACGCGGGTCAGGGTCTCGACCACCTGCGGGTCGTACTCATACGCCATGCCGAGCCGCAGCCTTTCGAGCGCGTCGGCGTTCGCGTCAGCGGTGGGGTTGGCGCCGACCAGGTCGTCGTAAGCACTGGCCGCCTTGATGATGCGGCTCTCGATCGGCAACGTGTCGTCGGGCGCCTCGCGGTGCCGGCGGTAGGGATCGGCTTGGTGGGCAACGATGTCGGCAACTCGGTCGAGGACGCCCGTCGTCTTGATGACGTCGGCACCGAGTTCGGCAACGCGACGGCGCTCGACAGGTGCGACCACCAACGTCGAGCCCCCCGGGATCGGGTCGATCAACGAGAGCTGGCCGATGTCGTGCAGCAGCGCGGCGTACTCCAACTCGAGCAGGTCGTTCTCGGTGAGCCCCAGTTCGCGCCCGATCGCGATCGCGAGCTGGCTGACCCGGTGCGAATGACCCTCTTCGACGTAGCCGCCAACCTCTGTGACCCGTGACAGTGAGCGGATCGTCTGCCGGTAGGTCGTACGGATCGAGGCGTACCGGCGAAACGCGAACTGCGTCATCAGCAGCGGGATGCAAAAGACGGGCAACGCATAAAGCTGCATGGACGGCGTCGCCAACGCCGTCAGGACACCTGTCGCACCCACAGCAGCCGAAAGAGCGGCGGTCGCGCTGATCTCGTCGCGCAGCGTCCAGCCGAAGGATGCTGCCCGCCCGCGGGCGCGGACGAACGCCGCGATCACGAAGTCGAGCACGATCGCGAGTGCGACAACGGCAACCATCAAGAACGCGACCCAGCGCAGCTGAGACTTGAATGCCGCGAAATGCAAGGTGGTCAGCCGCTGCGGCGCGGTGAGCCGGAACACCGTCGCGGCAACCGCGGCCAAGACAACGCGACGTGCCACGGCAGTCAAGCGGGGACGCCGACCAGCCGCGACCCTGATGAGCGCGGCCAACGTGCAACCGGCGGCGGTGACGGTGACGACCTGGGCGACGGACTGAGAGACAGGTTGCCCCCCTACGTCGAACAGCATCGCGTAGCCCAGTGCGGCCGCCGATGCGATTGGGGCAGCAGGCCGGTCACCTGCCAACCGAACGCCGAGAAGTTCGCCGAAGGTGATGAGCGCGATGAAGGCGATCGCAACCTCGGGGCGTACCCACCCGGTCAGCGTCGTGGCCACCGCAGCGACGATCGAGCCCACGCAGACGCTCGCCACCAAGGCGCGGCCGGCGACCTCGGAGCCGGCGCTGTCACTGGTCCCCCCCGGTAGATCCGTCACGTCACGAGACCTGTTGTTCGTCGCGCAAGCCATACCGGTCGTTTTCCACGCCCGTCCTCCCAAGCGCAAGATCGCTCGCGGGATCGTCGTGATCGCGGAAGACGAGCATCGCGGGATCGACGATGTCGTCGGTCGCATCGACGCTGGCTTCCCAACCGCTGATGCCGACCGCGACCACGAGCGCCTCGACCATGACGCCGTCGAACTGAGTACCGGCCCATCGCCGGAGTTCGCGAATCGCCGCGTCGACCGACCGGGCACCGCGGTAAGAGCGCGTCGATGTCATCGAATCGAACGCGTCTGCGACCGCGATCAGGCGAGCGAACTCCGGTATCTCATCTGCCGCAAGGCCATCGGGGTACCCGCGACCGTCGACCCGCTCGTGGTGATGCCTGATTCCCAGGGTTGCTTCCTCGAGGAACGAGATGCCGTTGACCATCTCATAGCCACGAGTCGGGTGCAGCTTGATCGATGCGAACTCCTCGTCGTCCAACGGCCCTGTCTTTTGCAAGAGCTTCGTCGGGACGCCGAGCTTGCCAACGTCATGCAGCATCCCTGCATAGCGCAGCATCTCGAGGCGATCCTCACGCATACCCAACTGCTGCGCGATGAGCACGGATGCTTTTGCGACCCGCTCGCTGTGACCGCGGGTGTAGTAGTCCTTTGTTTCCACGGCCTGGATGAGTGACCGAACCGTCGCGTCGTAGGCGGCGTGCTGTTCGCTGTACTGCTCGAACGCCCAGCGCGCGATCATCAGCGGCGCGAGCACGAGGAGGGCGGCGACGGCACCGACACCCCCGACCCACAGCACGGCCATGATCAGCCCGATCGAGCCGTACCCAAGCGTCGGGACGGCCATCTCGGCGACGCCGTTCCACCACACGGCACGCATCGAGGTGTGGGTCGTGAGCCGAACAACGACTGCCACGAACAGGTTGTTCAGGACGTAGTACGACAGCCCAGCTACGGCGACCGACGGCAACACCCGAGGGAAGGCGGCGTGCGCAAATCCACCCGCCGCCGAGCCGGGAATCGCGTGGTAGACCGTGCCGGCGATCAGCGCGCTGAGCGCGGCCTGCGCGCCATTGAATGCGTGCTTGAACCAGGCGAGGTGGCGCACGTAAGACAGCGCACTCAGCGAACACACGAGTGCGGCGCCTCGCGGCCCGACTAGCAGCCACGACGCAAGGGCGACCGGCGAACTGGCAGACACTCCAAGCGTGCCCGCGCGCGTGCTGATCTGGCGAGAATCCGCGAACCAATACAGCGCGCCGAGGATTGCGACATCGGCCCAAGCAACCGAGCCCGAGGTAGCGGCGAAGGCGACGACGACGATTCCCGCACAGATCACAGCGCATACGTATGCCTGCGCGCGGCGCGGCATGTCTCGCATGGTGTCTCCTGCCGGGGACGTGCAGGGGGGAAGAGCAGGAACGGAGCAGGAACGGAGCAGCAAGAAGCTGGAACGAGCAGAGCGAAGCGGGACCTGGGTCATCTGGGTTCGAGCCTGTTCGGTGCCTTGCTAACTCCAGTGCGTGGTGGCGCCGAGCAAGAACTTTTCGACCACAGCAGAGAGTTTCTTCACGTGGATCTCAACTCCTACGAATCACGTCATAGGCGCCGCTAAAGCCTATGCGAGATACGCTCCGCTAAAGGAGTAGAAAATCGGCCAAATACGCCCAAGTCCCGTTCGCTCTGCAGTTGTTTGCAACCCGGGAAATTGGGGGGTTCCCGGGGTGCACACGGCGGCCGCTGCACCCACAAGTCGGGGTGAAACGGCCGTCCGTATAAGGAGTGAATCGGTCAAGATCGGGGCAAGTCAAGACCCGCTGGACACTGCAACCACACGGGTCTCAGCCCACTCCTTCCGGGCCAGTCATAAAGGACTAGACCGCACGCCGGTTGTATGACGGCGGCTCGATATATGGGTTCATCCTATTAATCCGATTACCTCCTTATTTGCATGCACACGAACTGTGCAAGAGGTGCATATTGCCGATCCCAGGTACTCCCGCGCGACGATGAAGCGGTCGTAGACTCGGCCCGCTGTGTCGCAGGTGTGGCAAGTGACACGGGTGACAGATGTGGCGAGTGGGACGGTGGCAAACGGTGGCAGAACGGTTGTCGGTGAACGAACCGACCGATGAGGCCTACCCGAGCGATCGCATGGCTGCCCTCGTCGCGGCCCTCCTCGGCGTCCGGACCGATCATGCGAGCGCCCGCTTCGACACCGAAGTCGAAGCCGCGCTCGCGGCTAACCGCATCGATGTGAAAACCGCGCGTGCCCTCCGATTTTGGCAACGCGCGTCCGTGCAAGCAGTCGAGGAGTACATCGCGACCGCACTACCGGGCGCGCTCGCTGCACGCGATAGCGCCGACAGTCAGGGCTCCACCGACGCCGCCGAAGCTGATGCTGCCTGGGAACAAGCGCAGGGGGCCCAGCCCATCCGGCTCACGAGACGTTTGGTGTCCCTGCGCGAAAGCCGCCCGGCACACCGGTCCGTCGAAGAAACCCAGCAGGCCGTGCGAGCCGCCCTTCAGTTCGATGACGCGCCATTTGAGGGAAAGGACAGCGGTCATGCCCGCTCTACGACTTCTGCCTGAACTCGAGGATGCGCTCCGCCAGGTGCCGGGCATCCGGGCGGCCAGTGTTGTGACCGGTCCCGACGCGGTGCCTACCGAGATCCACATCGTGGCGAGCCGCAGCAAGGGCGCGAAGCAAGTGGTCCGCGACGTGCAGTCGTTGGCGATGGCCGGCTACGACATCGACATCGACCACCGCATTGTCAGCGTGGTGCAGTTCGACGACGACATCGACGGCCTGCAGCACGACGACGACCTGCACACGATCATCCGGCTGCCCGACTCGACGCCTGTCATCAATCAGCCCGACATCTTGCCGCGGCCGGTGATCGCGGCAATCACCATTCGCACCGCAGGCGCAGAGGCCGATGCGTCGGTCGTTGTGCGCACCGGAGACGCTACTTACGACGGCCGCTCGATCGGCCCGTCGACGATGAGCCATCGGCACACGCTGATCGCTCGAGCGACCCTTGATGCGATCAGCGAACTGCTCGGGTTGCCCGCTGAGGTCGAGTTCGTCACCGTGTCGACGATGGGCACCCGCCGGATGGCTGCGTGCGTCATCCAGGTCGCAGTGCCGGGAATCGGCGAACTCGTACTGACAGGCTCTGCGCTCGTACGAAGCGACGAAGCTGATGCTGTCGCGCGCGCCGTGCTTGACGCGCTCAACCGGCGACTCGCCGGCTGACGCCCCTGCTCAGTCGGCGCGGAACTCGGCTTGCGATACGTCGATCCCGACGATCGCACCTTCGGAGATCTCGACCTGTACCGCCCTGATGCGCGCAAGCACCTTGCCGCGCAGTTCGTCTGACGCCAGATCACACCCGCAGCTACGCGCGACGAGAGCCTTGACCACCTTGTCGAGGTCGTACTGGCGAAGGCAGGGGCCACACTCTTCGAGGTGGTGGCGGATCTTGTCGCATTCGGATGCGTCGATCTCGCCGTCGAGATAGCCATATACCTGGTCGAGAACCTCTGTGCACGGAGTCTCGTGGTGCTTGCCGCAGCTCATTGATCGCCACCGCCCTCGACGACACCGACCGCGCCGACTGCCTCACTCGCACTGCCGGGCTCGACGGCGCCGCGAGTGACTCCGCGCTCGCGGGCGTAGTCCTCGAGCGCGGCGCGTAGGGCACGCCGACCGCGGTGCAACCTCGACATGACCGTGCCGATCGGTGTGCCCATGATGTCGGCGATCTCCTTGTACGCGAACCCCTCGACGTCCGCCAAGTAGACCGCGACCCGGAACTCTTCGGGAAGGGCTTGCAGCGCCTCTTTGACGTCGGAGTCAGGAAGGTGGTCGAGAGCCTCGGTCTCGGCCGAGCGCAAGCCGGACGACGTGTGCTCGGCCGCACGCGCAAGCTGCCAGTCTTCGAGTTCGTCGCCACCGGCCTGCTTCGGCTCGCGCTGCTTCTTGCGGTAGCTGTTGATGAACGTATTCGTGAGGATCCGGTAGAGCCACGCCTTGAGGTTCGTGCCTTCCTCGAACTGGTGGAAGGCCGCAAACGCCTTGGCGAACGTCTCTTGCACAAGGTCTTCGGCGTCGGCCGGGTTGCGCGTCATGCGCAACGCAGCCGAATAGAGCTGGTCAAGGAAGGGCATCGCGCTCTGCTCGAAGCGTGCGCTGCGTTCCTGCGTCGACTCCTCGACGATGGCCAAAGACCGGGCTCCCTGTGACGTGCTCTGTGACGTGGCGATGCTCTTCGACACTACCGGTCGGTCGGAGTTCACCGATCCGTCGGTCGGGGTGATGGGCCAGTCGGGCCAGCGCAGCGGCGAATCACCGCGCGTTCGTCTCTTGGCCGCTTGCACCTGCCGCCACCTTTCGCACGCACATCAGCGCGTCTGAGCGCTCTTCACTGTCGACAGGGCACAACACGGGCTGTAACGGCCCGATTCCCACGCCCGAAAATCCGGGTCTTCGGTCACGCGCTGGTGCCGAGCAGGTCCGACAGCCACGCGAGGGCCGTCGCTATGGCGGCCGGCAGCGCGGGCCCTGCGAGCCGGTGATCGGCTCCTTCGACCTCGTAGACCGTGACGCCCGCCGGAAAATCCGACGGGCCGCCGAAGGGATCTCGGTCGCCCTGCAACACGAGCACAGGGACGCCGGCATCGAGCTCGGCCGCACGGCTCTTGTCCGGCTTGCCGGGCGGGTGAAGCGGAAACGCGAGCGCGAGCACGCCGCGCGCTCCCGTGGCCGCAGCCGTGCGACACGCAACCCGACCCCCGCTGCTGCGGCCACCGACAACGATCGGCAGGCCCGGGAGCTTCGCGGCGAGCTGCTCGACAACCGCGGTCCACGCGATGTCGAGTTGGGCGGCAGGTGCGGGTGTGCGACGACCCGCGACCGAGTAGGGCTGGCGTACCCGCGCCACCGCGATCCCCGCCTCGCGCGCCGCCGCCGTCATCGCGCGCAGGTCTGGCGCGTCGATGCTGCCGCCTGCACCATGGCCGAGGAGCAACAGACCAGCTGCCGCGGTGGTCGGGCGTTCGAGGTCAGCCTGCGCAAGACCCGTCGGGGTCTGCACATCGATCAGCGTGTGAGCTTGGCTTTTCGCTGGCACGGTCAGGTACCTGCTAACGGCTCGATCAGCTGCGACCCGTTGTTGCGCACGTCGTTGACCTGCGTCGACACCGGGTACGCCTCGAGCCTGCCAGCGGCCGCGGGCACCAAGAGCGAGCGCAACATGTCGGGGTCGTCGATGCGTGGGTCGAGCCAGCGCGCCCAGTTCTCCGGCTCGACGAGCATCGGCATCCGGTCATGGATACGGCCGATGTCATCGGTCGCCTCGGTGGTGATCACGGTCGACGACACCAGCCAAGGGTCGACGTCCGGCTCGGCGCCCGGATCACGCCAGAACTCGTACAACCCCGCCATGGGAAGCACACCGCCGCCCTTATTGCGGATGAAGTATGGCTGCTTGGGCTTCTTTCCGCGCGGGGTGTCGGCGGCCGAGTCTGCGGGGTCGTCGGTGTACCACTCGTAGTACCCGTCTGCGGGCAGCAGGCAGCGCCGAGCCGCAAAGGCCCTGCGAAACGCCGGCTTCTCCGCGAGCGTCTCCGACCTGGCATTGATCAGCTTGCTCGCGATCTTGCGATCCTTCGCCCACGAAGGAACAAGCCCCCATCGGACGACGCGCAGCTGGCGTTGTGGCGCATCGCGCGGCTGCTCCTTGTTGAGACGTTCGACGACCGCGTACACCGGGTCGGTCGGTGCGACGTTGTAGTTGGGCGCCAACTGCTCGTCGACCAAGTCGCGGTCGATCCCGAATTCCTCGATGAGATCGGCCGGGTCTCGCGCCGTCGCGTAGCGTCCGCACATCCCTGCAGGATGCCACCCCGTCGAGCACCCCGGTAAGTTCGTGGCGTGAGCGAACCCGAACCATCGCAGGTGCCGGCAGCCGGTCAGTGGCCGGCGCCGACGGCGTCGAAAGCGGTCGACGCGACCATCGCGCTACCGGGTTCGAAATCGATCACTAACAGGGCGTTGCCACTTGCTGCGCTTGCCGATGGTCCGACGATCGTGCGCGGCGCGTTGCGGTCGCGCGATACCGACCTCATGGCGGCCGGGTTGCGCGCGCTCGGTACCGACATCGACGACTCTGGTGCCGACTGGTCTGTCATCCCCGCGGCGATACGCGGCCCCGCCGACATCGACTGCGGGCTGGCCGGCACGGTGGCCCGATTCCTCGTCGCCATCGCGTCGATTGCCGAAGGACCGGTGCGCTTCGATGGCGATCCCCGCGCTCGCGAGCGCCCGATGCGGCCGCTTCTCGATGGGTTGCGGCAACTCGGCGTCCGGATCGACGACGACGGCAGGCACTCGCTGCCGCTGACCGTGTTCGGCTCCGGGAGCGTGCCGGGGGGCGAGTGCGTGATCGACTCGTCGACCTCGAGCCAGTTCATCTCGGCACTGTTGCTTGCGGCGCCCGGGGCTACGGGTGCGATCGTCGTGCGCCATGTCGGGCCAGCCCTGCCGTCGTTACCGCACATCGAGATGACAGTCGCGATGCTGCGCGATCGGGGCGTCGTCGTCGACGACAGCGAGCCCAACGCCTGGCACGTACAACCGGGCCGATTGAGTGGCGGCACGGTCGATGTCGAGCCTGACCTGTCGAACGCCGCTCCGTTTCTTGCCGCCGCGCTCGTGACGGGTGGGGTGGTGCGTTTCCCTCGGTGGCCACAGAAGTCGCTGCAGGCCAGCGATGAGATCTGCCGATTGCTCGTGCAAATGGGCGCCGACATCAGCACGGACTCTGACGGGCTCACGATTCGCGGTAGCGGCACGATCCACGGCGTCGACGAAGATCTCCGCGATACCTCCGAGCTCGTACCGACGGTCGCTGTGCTGGCCGCGCTCGCGGATCGACCCTCGACTCTTCGGGGCATCAGTCACATGCGCGGGCACGAGACCGACCGGCTCGCGGCGCTGGCGAAAGAGATCAACGGGCTCGGCGGCGACGTTACTGAGATCCCCGATGGCCTGCACATCAACCCGAAACCCTTGCATGGCGGGGTTTTCGGTACCTACAACGACCACCGGCTGGCAACCTCAGCGGCGGTGCTGGGGCTCGCCACGCCCGGCGTCCTGGTTGAGAACATCGCGACCACTGCGAAGACGATGCCCACGTTCGTCGAGCTCTGGGGCACCCTCCTTCGATGATGTTGCCGTGAGCCGGAACCCGCGCGACCTCGACGAGGACGACGTGCGCGTGCGCCCCGGTCGCAGCACGCGACCGCGCAGCCGCTTACGGCCAGCACACGACGAAGCGACCCCTGCATTTGTTCTTGCAGTCGACCGAGGCAGGTTCACGTGCGAGGTCGGCGAGCATGAAGTCATGGCGGTCAGAGCCCGCGAACTTGGCCGCAAGTCAGTCGTTGTCGGCGACCGGGTGGCGCTTGTCGGCGACGTGTCGGGGGCTACCGACACGCTCGCGAGACTGGTGCGCATCGAGCCGCGCACCTCCGTGCTGCGTCGAAGTGCCGACGACGGCGACCCGATCGAACGCATCATCGTGGCCAACGCCGAGCAGTTGGCGATTGTGTGCGCGGTCGCCGACCCGGAGCCCCAACCGCGCCTGATCGACCGCTACCTGGTCGCCGCGTTCGACGGGGGGTTGCAGCCGCTGCTCGTGTTGACCAAAGCCGACCTCGCCGACCCGGCCCCGTTAGTAGAGGCATACGCGTTGCTCAACCTTCGAGTCGTCGTCACCCGCGACGGGCAGCCGACGAGTGAGTTGCGGGGGGTCTTGCGCGACCGGCTCACCGTGCTTGCAGGCAGCTCGGGCGTCGGCAAGTCGACGCTGATCAACGCACTCGTGCCAGGCGCAGGGCGGGCGACGGGCGAAGTGAATGCCGTCACTGGTCGTGGCCGGCACGTGTCGACCTCGACGGTGGTGCTCGACCTGCCCGGCGGTGGTCGTGTCATCGATACACCTGGCATCAGATCGTTCGGCCTCGCGCATGTCGACGTCGATCGGGTGGTCGCCGCATTTCCTGACCTTGCGCCCGGCACTGCCGACTGCCCGCGCGGATGCCAGCATGTGGCGCCGGGCGAAAATGCGCCTGCTGTCGACGATGAGATCGCGGTGTGCGCGCTCGACGAGTGGGTGCGAACCGGCCACGCCGAACCCGCCCGACTCGATTCACTGCGCCGGCTCCTCGCCGTCCGCGATAAGCCTGACGCTGACTAGCAGGCGTCAGAGGTCGACGCTGCCGCCGGTGCGCCAGTACACGCCGTTCTCGCGAGCCAGGTAACCCTCCTCGACCAGGTAGCGGCGCAACGCGGCGTAGTCGGGGTAGTAGGCGAGTAGCAACTCGTTGACGTCGACCTCCGGGTAACGGATCCCAGGCTCGAAATCGCGCGCGAGCCGGTCGAGCACGACGAGCCGTTTCGTGCGTTGCGCGGGCACCCGCACCAGCCGACCGCCGCGGAAGAAAGCGCGCAACACAGCGGCGTGTTCCGGGGACGATTCCGAGATCTCACCGGACGGTGCAGGCTCGGCAGGCGGCCAGTGGTGACCTGTCACCACTTCTCTCAAGATCTCGGTGTGCAACGTCCATCGCGAACCTTCGACCGACGTGAGGCCGGCCGACTCGAGCCTCGTCAGCACGCGCAACACATCGCGTGCGGGCACGTCGGTGCGTGCGGCGATGTCGTCGATGGTCTGCGCGCCCAGCACCAGCGCGGCAACGACCGGGAGGCGGTCACCGGCGACCAGCAGCGCCAGCACGCTAGCGGCGTCGGGGGTCGAGTCGTCGATGGTCACTCTTCAAATGGCCTTACTGCGCAGGCAATTCGAGGAGCAGGGCCAGCGAGAGCGCGGTCAGGCTGAGGCCGTCGTGCACCTCTCCCGTGCGGACAAGTTCGCGCACGACCGCAACGGAGAGCCACTCAATCCGCTCCGACTCACTCGGGTCGGTTGGCGGCCCGACGTAGTCGGCGCCGTCAGCGACGAAGAGGTTGAAGGTCATGTCGCTCATGCCGT
The DNA here is from genome assembly GCA_963809135.1 of uncultured Actinomycetes bacterium. Taxonomy (GTDB): domain Bacteria; phylum Actinomycetota; class Actinomycetes; order Acidothermales; family Acidothermaceae; genus PALSA-607. The sequence continues at coordinate 216,156 of CAWEIG010000006.1, read as the reverse complement.
TGTTGGGGTGGTAGCTCGCAAGTTCGCGCATGGGGCCAGGCCGCCATCCGGTCTCTTCGAGCACCTCGCGCTCCGCCGCCTGCCGTGGCGTCTCCGCCGCTTCGGCACGACCGGCCGGAATCTCCCAACCCCAGCTGTCCGTGATGAAGCGATGTCGCCACAGCAGCAACACCCCGCGCTTGACGTCGTAGACGACAACGCCGCTCGCCGGTTTCGGCATCCGAAGAACGTGATGTTCAAAGCGCCGACCGCCTTCGCCGGGAATCTCGACGTCGACAAGCACAAGACGGACCCACTCGCTGTCGTACAGGGTCCGCTCACCATGGACCGTCCAGCGCATGGATCGACCGTATAGCGTGCCGACCATGCCCGACGCGCGCACGTCCGACGACCTGTCGCTGGCGCTTCTGCTGGCCGACACAGCCGACGACATCAGCGCGGCCCGCTTTGGAGCCATCGATCTCGTCGTCGACACCAAACCCGATCTCACCCCGGTCACTGACGCCGACCGCACGGTCGAGGCAGCGATCCGGACGATGTTGGCTCGTGCACGGCCCCGAGACGCGATCGTCGGTGAGGAGTTCGGGGCCGCGGCTAACCCCGATTCGACGGGACGCCGATGGGTGGTCGATCCCATCGATGGCACCAAGAATTTCGTTCGAGGAGTGCCGGTCTGGGCCACGCTGATCGCGCTAATGGAAGGTGCCGACGTCCTCGTCGGTGTCGTGAGCGCGCCAGCACTGAACCAACGCTGGTGGGCGGCGCGCGAACACGGCAGCTGGACGTCGCGGTCCAGCGGCACCGCTCGCCGCAATCAAGTGTCGGCAGTCGCTTCGCTCGACGATGCGTCGTTTTCGTATTCAGATCTAGGCGACTGGGGCTCGCGATCGGCCGGGTTCCGCCATCTCGCGGCTTCGGTGTGGCGGACCCGCGCGTACGGCGATTTCTGGTCTCACATGCTGGTCGCCGAGGGTGCTGTCGACATCTCGGCCGAACCGGAGGTGTCGATCTGGGACGTCGCGGCACTGGTCGTGATCGTCGAGGAGGCCGGCGGCCGGGTGACCGGCGTCGACGCAGCGCCGAGCCCAGGGGCACCGAGCATCGTGTGTACCAACGGGCTACTCCACGAAGCCGCACTCGCAACGCTTGGCCCCCCGGCGTCGCCCTAGCAACCGCCCAACCGTGTCGACGCAAGGCGCGCGGCGCTTGTGGGAGCGCTTCCGGGGGTCCACGATGATGCGAGGTGCCCCTTTGCGCCCTGGTGCACCCTGCGCCTTTGGAGGCTGCGATGCGTGTTCGGGACGGGATGAACCCTGATGTGTTGACGATCGGGCCGAGCCACACCCTGCGAGAAGCCAGCCATCTGATGGCGAAACGGCACGTCGGTGCCGCCGTCGTGGCCGACGCAGATGGTCTCGGCATTCTCACCGAACGCGACGTCCTCGAATCAGTCGGCGCAGACGAGGACCCCGACATCGAGCTTGTTGGCGACCACCTCACCAAGGATCTGGTTTTCGCAGCGCCTGACTGGAACATGGACCAGGCGGCCGCCGCCATGGTGCGCGGTGGCTTCCGGCACCTCGTGGTCCTCGACGGGAATGACGTCGTCGGGATCCTCGCCATGCGCGACATCGTGCGCAGTTGGATCGCGATCGCGACCTCGACCGGAGCAGCTCGCTAGCGAGGAGCTAGCCCGGCTCGGACAGTCGCATTCAGTCAGGTTCCGACAGTGTCACCCTAATCGCCCGACACGCCTCCAGGCTGTCGCGCAGCACGCGCGCCCGCGGATCTGGCACGTCGAGAATTCGCTCGGTGATCAGCGGTCGCAACGCGGCCAGCCGTGCGTCAGCCAGCACGGTGCGCAGCGCCGGGCGATCGCCGCCGGTGACGACAGCTTCGAGTCGGGGGGCGTGCGGCACCAGCACCGCCGCGGCCGTATTGATCGCGGCCTCTAACGCAACCTTCACCTGCCCGTCGCGACGGCGCGCGAACCGGTGCTGCGACCACCCACCGGCCGCCGACCTGCCATGCACCTGTCGCGAGCCGACCTTCGACGCAACCACCTCGTCACCGTCGAACACCCCTGCCGCGTACCCGCCGAGGCGCACGAGGAGCACGCCGATGACTCGTCGTCGTGAGGCGTGCTCGGCCATCGCGCCGACAGCGTCGCCGTCGGTCCAGCCGTCGGGCAGCGGGGGAAAAGGAGCCACGAGCGCGGCAGTCGCGCCGTCTGCGGCGACGACGTTCACCACATCGCCGGACGCCGACCACTCGACGTCCCCATGCCGCTCTTCAAATCCGCGCAGCCAACGCTCCAGCCGCTCGGGGCCGATGTCGAGGGTGCGTGACAGCGTCAGAAGATGACCGGTTTCCAGGTCGCTCCGGCGTCGTAGGTCATGAGCAGGCTCGTGGCCGCGTTGCCGACAGCCGGATTGCCGTAAACGGCGACACCCTGCATCGACGTGGTGAATCCGACGTCGTAGTAGCCGACGCCCCCGTCACCTTGGGTCAGCGGCGTGCCCCACGTGTGGCCGCCGTCGGCCGAGCGGTACACGAAGCTCGCACCTGATGCCGCCGATACCGCAACAACTGCGGTGCTCGCCGCCGCGATGCCGGTCGCGATCCCGCCGCGCGACGGTTCGGCGCTCGTTGCGGAAGCGTGCGCTCCACCGTCGGAGGAGAACAGCACGATCTTGTCTTCACTGCCGGCGCCCGGGTTGCCCGCGCACAACAAGAACATGGCGGACGCCGAAACTGGCGCGACGCCGGCCAGGCTGAGGTCCGTGCCGGCCGAGGTGCACGGGTTCGCCAGCCGGTGCCAGCTCGTGCCACCGGTGATCATGTCGAATGTGCTCGACCCGCCACCGTTGACGACAACCCACACGACGTTTCCGTGCGGCGAGACAGATCCAGCGCCGTCGGGAAGCGCCGGACCGGAGATGGCCGTCCATCCGTCCGTCGAAACCGGCGTCTTCAGGAGACGATCACCCTGGACGCAAGGCGGCGTCCCGCAGCTCGCGACGAGCGCATAGGCCACCCCACCGGAGGCCTCGACGTCGCTCACCGGCCCCGGCATCGCTGTGTTGCTCCATGTGTGCCCGCCGTCGTGAGTCGACCACAGTTGCGGGCCAAAGGCCCAGCCATCGGACGCCGTAGCGAACCGCACCTTGGTAATGGCCGGGCTCGAACCCGTCAACGCTGCCGGCACGATCCCGACGTTGCTCCACGTCTTGCCCGCGTCGACCGATGTCGCGAGGGTGGCGCACGCTCCGGAGATACAGCCCTGGCCACACGCCGCGCCCGTGCACGCCTGCGCGCCGAGCACGAACCCATGCGTCGCCGACACGAACGTGACGGAGGCCGGCCTGAACCCGGTCAGCCCGGCAGGTGGCGCCGGCGTAGGCGGCGGGACGACCGGCGCGCTCGAGGTAGGCGCGCTGGACGACGGCGATCCGGTGACCGCCGGCGATGACACCGCCAAGGTCGGCGGTGCGGACGGTGGGGTCGACGATGCCGAGGTGACCGGAGGTGTACCGGTCGTAGTGGTGTGGTGGCTGCTCGAACAGCCGGCAATGGCAAGCAAAGCACCCAATGTGATGGCGCCAACCCTCGTGACCCGCGCCGTCCGCGAAGTATTCATGCACTCATGGACGCTGCAGTGGCGCGTCCGGGTGCATGTCAGTCAGCGAGAGCTTCATCGGAGTCGTCGAGCGCGTCGCATTCGGCGTCGCGCAGGCCGGCGGCGATCGCGGCGCAGATCTCGCCGAGCTGCTGTACCTGCTCTGAAGTGAGCTGGTCGAGCAAATGCTCGCGCACACCCTCGACGTGCCCTGGCGCGGCCGCTTCGAGAGCTGCGAACCCTGCGTCGGTCAACACGGCAAGCTGCCCGCGCCGGTCGGTGGCGCACAGCTCACGCCGCACCCACCCGTTCTGTTCCAATCTCGCAACCGCATGCGAGAGCCGACTGCGCGACGACAGCGAACGATCGGCAAGCGCGCTCATGCGCAACCGCCGGTCGGGGACCTCTGACAGCCTCACCAACACCTCGTAATAGGTGTGGGGCATCCCGCTGTCGCGCTGGAGTTCTTGATCCAGCCGATCGGTGAGCAACTGGGTTGCTTCGATGAATGACCGCCAAACCGCCTGCTCGTCGGCACTGAGCCATCTCGGCTCGAACTGTTCGACCTGAGCGGCTCGCGGGGGCACTGGGGTCACTGCTGACTTCGACTTCGGAGGCATGCGAGGGAGTGTAGCGAAAAATCGGGAAGATAGTTGAAGTCTCAACCGTTGAGTGCTATGTTCCATCCAGAAGTTGAACACTCAATTATCGAAAGGGTCATCACCATGACAGCAACCCAGGCGATTGAAACGGTCCCCGGCTATGTCGCAGGCACCTGGGTCATCGACCCAGTCCACACCGACGTCGGCTTCGTCGTCCGCCACATGGTGGTCGCGAAGGTTCGCGGCCGCTTCCAGAAGTTCGAAGGTCAGATCGTGACGGGTGAGAACCCCTCCGACTCCTCGGTGACCGCCACCATCGACCTGACGTCGATCGACACCGGCAATCAGCAGCGCGACGATCACATCCGCAGCGCTGATTTCTTCGAGGTCGAGACCTACCCCACCATGACCTACCGTTCAACGGGCGTGCGCAAGGACGGCGACGACCTCGTGCTCGACGGCCAGCTGACGCTCAAGGGCGTCACCAAGGACGTGCCCTTGCGCCTCGAGCTGAACGGCTTCGGCCCGGACGCGTACGGCGGCACGCGCGCTGGCTTCACCGCCACGGCGGAGATCAACCGGCGTGACTTCGGCGTCAACTTCAGCGCCGCGCTCGAGACTGGCGGCGCGGTCGTGGCTGACAAGGTCGCGATCCACCTCGAGGTCGAGGCCGTGCTCCAGCCGTAAGGTCGCTCGACAGCGATGGCCGGCCCCCGATCGGGGCCGGCCATCAACATGTCGGGGGTAGTCTCCGTGCCGTGACCCTGCTCGGCCTGGCCGGCATCATCGCCGTCAGTCTCATCGGACCCCTGCTGGCTGCCCCGCGCCGATCCGGCGTCCCCGTCGTCGTCGGCGAACTCGCGATCGGCGTGGTGCTGGGCACCACCGGGATCCGGGTGATCCACCCGAGCGATCCGATCCTGACCTTCCTCGCTCAAGCAGGTTTCGGGCTCGTGATGCTGGTGGCCGGCACCCACGTGCCCGTGGGCAACACTGCGCTGCGTAAGGCGTTCAGCCGAGGACTCATCCTCACGATCGGGATCGGCATCGTCGCGGTTCCGGTCGCGGCGGCGCTGTCGTCGATGGCGCACACGCATCACACCGCTCTCTACGCGGTCATCCTCGCGTCGAGCTCAGCCGCCGTGATCATGCCGATTGTGCAGGACGAAGGTCTTGCGGGCGACCGGGTGCTGACCTTGATGGCGCAGGTTGCGATCGCCGACACGGCGTGCATCATCGCGCTACCACTTGCAGCCGATCCGTCGAAGGCGGGGCGGGCGGCGGTCGGTGCCGTCATAGTGCTGGCCGTTGCCGGGCTCGCCTATCTGGTCTTGCGCGAACTCGCCGACCGCGACCTCATCACCCGGTTCCAGGCGGTCAGCGTGCGTCACAACTTCGGTCTCGAGATGCGCGTGAGCCTGGCCGCACTCTTTGGCCTCGCCGGCCTCGCTGTCAACGTGCACGTCTCCGTGATGCTCGCGGGGTTCGCCTTGGGCCTGGCGCTTTCGGCGGTCGGCACACCGCGCCGGCTCGCGTCCCAGTTGTTCGCCGTGACCGAAGGATTCCTCGGCCCCATCTTCTTCATCTGGCTCGGCGCGTCGATCGACCTGCGGGTACTTACCCATCATCCGCGCCTCGTGGTTCTTGCCGTCGGGCTCGCGGCTGGCACCACGGTGATCCACGCACTCGCTCGCGTCATGGGTCAGCCGTTGCCGTTGGCAACGCTCGCCAGTGCGCAACTCGGAGTCCCCGTCGCAGCGGTCGCCCTCGGCGCCGGTAACCAACTGCTCGCCCCCGGCGAGGGTGGCGCGATCCTCGGAGCAGCTGTCTTGACTCTCGCGGTCGCTGCCGTCAGTGGTTCGGCGGCCCGCAGGTACGCCGCAGCGACGGGCGGCGCGAGCCGAGCCGCTGCGAGATCCGCGGCGAGAGCCGCAGCCACCGACGTGCAGTCAGAACCGACACCCGCCGCCCCTGCACCACCGCCGCCACGCGAGCCTGCAAGGGCGCCCGTTGCGAGGACCCCCACCCGCAGCGCTGAGGCAACTCGCGGAGCCGACGTGCCGCACCGAGACGACCGTCTGCGCGAAGCAGCGCCGACCAGCACAACTGCTCCCCGCGTCGCATCGCGATCGTTGTCGTCGCGGACACGAAAGGCTAAGCAGGCGCCACCGACCGAACCGACGGTGCACGTGCGAGCCACGGTGCCTGCGGCCGCGGAACGAGTGGAGCCGCTCGATGCCGATGCGCCACCCGACGCCGCGGTACCTGCGAGATCACAACCCAGGCGCCCAGAAGCACCGCCGACCAGGCCGCCGACACCGAATCCGGCGACCAAGCCGATCGTGCAGTCGAACGTTCGGATCCAGCCATCACCCAGCGCGTCGCGTGCGCATCGCTCCGAGCCGGGCGGGCAGTAGAAGACGCGTCAGGCCGGAATCGCGATCGTGCCGAGGGCCTGCCGTAGACCGAGCGCGTCGAGGAGCAACTGCGCGTCGGCCACGTCGATGGCAGCCCCGCACACCGTCAGAGCCGCGCGCCGGCATTGGTCCGCCGAGAGTTGGATCATCGCGCCGACGTCGTGATGTGACTGCTCCATGTGTGCCTTTCTCTCCTGTTGCCTGCCAAAGACCTGCCCTGCCGCGCGCTGTTCTAACGCGCGACCGAGCGTGAGCTATCCCAGCATCGGCACTATTCGGCGTCCGCCCCTGCCGCTGGCTCATCGGTTTCGGGATCGACGGTGCCGTGCACTTGCTCGTGGCGCTCAAGCGCCTCGAGCGCCGACTCGACGACGTCGTGGCGGCCGCCGTGACGCCGCTCGGCGTAATAAGCCGACCCGAGCTCACGCAACAAGGCGTCGGCCTTCCGTTTCGTCTGGATCGCGTCGATCTTCGCTTGGCCCTGCTGCACTCCATGCTGCACACCCTGCTTGCCGCGCACAGCAGCCTTCTCGGCAGCCACTTTCGCCTTGTCCAATAGCGTCATCGTCGATCCCTTCATTCGGAGGGATCACGCTACCGCTGGCCACCGACGCCGCCGAAAGGGCCTGATGCGCACGGCCAAATCGGTGGTTCGGGTCAACCTTTTGGTCGGGCGCGTCGCAACATAATTCGCGCGCGCCGCGCCTACCGTCGTCTTCATGAACGACAAGAAGTCGGGTCGCCATGCAATGCGACGACCGCCCGCCGCGCGCAACCGCGAGACCGCGCCTGCGGGGAATGTCTCGGTGATAGTTGCCGAGCTCAACTCCGTACGGTGCCGCTGGTGCACTGACGACCTCGAGCACTGCCACGAATCGCTCGTCGTGCATGCTGCCGGCAAAGCGCAGTGCATGGACGCCGACTGCGCCGTCCCCGAAGAAGCGCACCACATCGTCGTCGCCTGCAGCGACTTCGGGTGTGGATGTGCGAACGTGATGCCCGACGTGGCCGAGAGCGCGTAGGTCGGGCTCACACGGCGGTCCTAGACCGGCTGCAGGTCACGCACCTCTGCGTACTGGGCGCGCACCCACGGAGCCGGGTCGGCCTCGTACGTCGCAGTTTCGCCAAGGTCCCCCAACTTCCACGCCGGCGGCTGCTCAAGCTCACTGCGAGTGCCCGCGTTCTGCGCAATCTCGAGCATCCATGCGGCCTGCCGCGCCGCGCCGTCAGCGACGTACTCACCCGGTGGCGGGACGACCACCGGCCGGCCAAACACAGCGGGCGCGATCCCGCGGATCGCCGCCGATCGCGCGCCGCCGCCGATGAGCACGATCCGCTCGACCTCGAACCCCTGAGCTACCAGCGCGTCGAGGCCGTCGGCGAGTCCGCACAGAACTCCTTCGACGCTGGCGCGGGCAAGATGAGCCGCTGTCGAGTTGCCAAGCCGCCACCCGTGCACACTGCCCGTCGCGTTGGGCCGGTTAGGAGTGCGCTCGCCTTCGAGGTACGGCACGACGACGAGACCGTCGGATCCGGCCGGCGCCGATAGCGCAAGGTCGGCGAGAGCCGCCGCATCGACGCCCAGCATGGCCGCCGTTGCGTCAAGCACGCGGGCCGCGTTGAGCGTGCACACAAGCGGCAGGAAATGTCCCGTGGCGTCGGCGAACCCGGCCACGTCGCCGGAACGATCTGCGGTCGGAGTCGGGCTCACTCCGAACACCGTGCCGGAGGTGCCGATCGATACGACGACATCGCCGCGTTGCGCACCAAGACCCAGCGCCGCACCGGCGTTGTCGCCGGCGCCGACTCCGAGCCGGACGCCGGTCGCGGTGACACCCGCTGCATCTGTCGGCCCCAGCACGCGTGGCAGGAGCGGCGTCGCGCCGAACGCCCCCGCGAGAAGGTCTGTGCGGTATTCGCCGGTGAACGGCGACCAGTAACCGGTGCCACTCGCGTCGCTGCGATCAGTCGTCAAAGCCGACAGGTCGCGGGTGCTCCCGGCGAGGCCCTCGCTCGCCAGCCGCCAGGTCAACCAGTCGTGCGGCAAGCACACCGCAGCGGTGCGAGCGGCGTTCTGCGGCTCCATGCGGGCGAGCCAGCGCAGCTTCGTGACGGTAAACGACGCCACCAACACGCTGCCGATCGCTTCGGCCCACGCTTTTGCGCCAGCCTGCGAGTCGCCGGCTCCAAGCTCAGACACCAGCGCCGCGGCGTCCGGCGCTGATCTTGTGTCGTTCCAGAGCAGTGCTGGCCTGACGACGTCACCGGCCGAATCGAGACACACCATGCCGTGCTGCTGACCCGCGACCGACAGCGCAGCAACGTCGTCGAGACCACCCGCGTCACGCAGCGCTGCGACGAGAGCGGTCCACCACGCGGCAGGATCAACCTCGGTGCCGTCGGGGTGAGCGGCGCGCCCCTCACGCACGAGGGCACCCGTCTCGGCGTCGCGGATGACGACCTTGCACGACTGAGTCGACGAGTCGACGCCGGCGACGAGAGTCATTTCACGAGTCTGTCAGGTCAACGCGCCCCGAGCACGTGCTCGATCGCCAACTGGTCGAGCTGGGTGAAGTGGTAGCCGCGCTTGCCGGCAGCGTCGGCATCGAAATCCTCGAACGCTGAACGGTCTTGCAGCAGATTGCTGTACGACTCACCTTCGCCCAACGTCGGCTCAGACAGCTCACCAACGCGCGCAGCGACGAGCGCAGCCTGCACTTCGGGGTCGGCCCGAAACGCGGCAGCGCGCTCCTTCAGCAATAGATAGGTGCGCATGTTCGCCGCAGCCGACGCCCATACGCCGTCGATGTCTTCGGTGCGCAACGGCTTGTAATCGAAGTGGCGCGGCCCGTCGTACGCGGGAGCACCCCCCACGCCGCCGTTTTCGAGCAGGTCGACGAGGAAGAACGCGCTCAGCAAGTCGCCGTGGCCGAACATGAGGTCCTGGTCGTACTTGATGCCGTGCTGCCCGTTGAGGTCGATGTGGAAAAGCTTGCCCATCCACAGCGCCTGCGCGATGGAATGCACGAAGTTCAACCCGGCCATCTGCTCGTGACCGACCTCGGGGTTCACCCCGACCATGTCGGCGTGCTCGAGGGTCGAGATGAAGGCCAGTGCCGAGCCGACAGTCGGAAGCAAGATGTCGCCGCGAGGCTCGTTCGGCTTGGGCTCGATAGCGAACCTGATGTCGTATCCGTTGTCGACCGCGTACTGCGCGAGCATGTCGATGCCCTCGGCGTAGCGGGCGAGCGCAGCTCTGACGTCCTTGGCGGAGTCGGTCTCAGCGCCCTCACGACCACCCCAGAACACATACGTCTTGGCGCCGAGTTCGACCGCGAGGTCAAGGTTGCGCATGACCTTGCGAAGCGCGTACCGGCGGATCGCTCGGTCGTTGCTGGTGAAGCCGCCGTCCTTGAAAACCGGGTGCGTAAACAGGTTCGTCGTCGCCATCGGCACGGTCATGCCGGTCTCGGCGAGTGCGTCCTTGAACCTGGCAATGTGCTTGTCGCGGTCCGACTCGTTGCTCCCGAACGGGATCAGGTCGTCGTCGTGGAATGTGACGCCGTACGCCCCGAGCTCGGCGAGGCGGTGCACGGTCTCGACCGGGTCGAGTGCCGGGCGGGTCGGGTCGCCAAACGGGTCACGCGCCTGCCAGCCGACGGTCCAGAGCCCGAAAGTGAAGCGGTCTTGGGGCGTCGGACGCAACGACGTCGGCACAGGGGTCTCCTCAGACGCGGGTTAATTTGTTGGCCAGCTCAACATATTTGTCGCGCCGCAGCCGGTCAACGGAAACCGGGAACGTTCGCGGGCCTCAGCGTACGTCGTTCGCTCGCTCACTCCTGTGAAATCATCACTGCATGGTTGCCGAAGGTCCGCCGTCGCGACGCCTCCGCGCGGTCGCGGCCGCCGGGGGCGAAACCGCAGATGCGCTCGGAAGTGACGGTCTGTCACCTATAGAGCACCGCCCGACCGTCTGGGCCGTAGCCGCCCTGGCCGGGGTGTCGAAGACGACCGTGTCACGCGTCCTGACCGGGTCACCACGAGTGTCTCCGCATGCCCGGATCGCTGTTGAGAAGGCGATCGAGAAGCTCAACTACGTCCCCAACCGTGCCGCCCGCGCGCTTGTCACCCGCCGCGCCGACACCTTGGCGTTGATCGTTTCCGAGCCTGAGACACGACTGTTCTCCGAGCCCTTCTTCGCCGGGACGGTCCGCGGCATCAACCAAGAACTCGCGCAGACCGACTACGCGTTCGTACTCCTCAGCGCCGAGGGCGACAGCTCCAGGATCGAGCGCTACATCATGAACGGCCACGCCGACGGCGTGATCTTGATGTCGCTGCACCGCCGCGGGCCGTTGGTGCGACTACTCACCCAGAGCCGGACGCCGGTTGTGCTGACCGGCCGTCCGTTTCCGGGCGAGAGCGTGCCGTACGTCGATGCCGACAACCGCGCCGGGGCAACCGCAGCCGTCCACCACCTGGTCGAGCGTGGCCGCACCCGGATCGCCACCATCGCCGGGCCAGCCGACATGCCCGTCGGCATCGACCGCCTCGACGGCTACCGCGACGCGCTGCCCCCAGAGAGCCGCAAGCCTTGGCGGCTCATGGTCGAGCACGGTGACTTCTCCGAAGACAGCGGTGAGATCGCGATGCGCGCCCTGCTCGACAGGGTGCCCGACCTCGACGCCGTGTTTGCGGCGAGCGACCTCATGGCCATCGGGGCGATGCGTGCATTGCGGGCTGCCGGCCGCACGGTCCCAGACGATGTGGCCGTCGTCGGCTTCGACGACAGCCACGCGGCCCGACTCGCCAACCCCCAGCTCACCAGCGTGCGTCAGCCGATGGAAGAAATCGGACGGTCGCTCGCTCGACTGCTCTTGAACGAGGTCCGCAATCCCGGCCGCCGCTCGGCGTCCCTGATAGTTCCGACCGAGCTCATCATCAGAGAGTCCAGCTGAGCGCAGTTACTACGGAGGCAGCGTGTTCGTCCGCGCGATGCCGGCGTAGAAGAGCCCACTGTCCTTGACGGTTCGCTCTTGCGTGTCGAAATCGACGCGCACGATCCCGAACCGCTTGGAGTAACCCCAGGCCCATTCGAAGTTGTCGAGAAGCGACCACAGGTAGTACCCGCGAACGTCGATGCCATCGGTGATCGCACCGTGCAGGGCAGCGAGGTGCTCGTGCACGTAGCGCACCCGCTCGGCGTCGTGGATCGCACCGTCAGAATCGACGACGTCGTCGTAGGCCGCGCCGTTCTCCGTGATCGCCATCGGTTGGTGATACTCCCGCCACAGCCGCGAGAGCAGATCGCGCAAGCCGCTCGCGTCGACCGGCCATCCCATCGCCGTGTGCCGGCCCGGGGTGTCGAAGAACTGCACGTCGGCGCAGCCTGGCCAGGTGTCGCCCGCCCCGTCGCCGTGGCCATCGGCATTGGCGCGGGCGCCCGCGCCGTCGTAGTGGCCGACGACGACCGGGTTGTAGTAGTTGACACCGAGGACGTCGAACGGCGTCGCGATCACCGCGAGGTCGTCGTCCTGCACGTAGCTCCAGTCGGTGACGCCAGAAGTGAACTCGCGAACATCGGCCGGGTACTCGGCGTGGAAGAGCGGCTCAAGCCAGATGCGATTCTGCAAGCCGTCGACCTTGTGCGCAGCAGCCCGATCTTCGGGTGAGTCGGTAGCCGGGCGCGCGACGGCTGGATTAAGTGTGATCGCAATCTGCGCGTTGGCCGGCAGTGCCGCCCGTAATGCTCGTGCTGCAAGACCGTGGCCCAAAAGCAAGTGGTGCACCGCGCTGAGCGCCTCGGCGCCACTTGTGTGGCCGGGCGCGTGCACACCGGCGGCGTAGCCAAGAAACGCAGAACACCAGGGCTCATTGAGGGTCGTCCAGAACGTGACCCGGTCACCGAGCGCAGCCGCCATCGCACTCGCGTAGTCGGCGAATCGCGATGCGGTGTCGCGCGCGGTCCAACCACCGGTGTCTTGCAGTTCCTGTGGCAGGTCCCAGTGGTACAGCGTGAGTGCGGGCGTGATGCCGTGCGCGAGCAGCTCGTCGACCAGTCGCGAATAGAAGTCGATGCCGGTGCCGTTCACCGGGCCAGCGCCAGTCGGAATCACTCGCGACCACGATGCCGAGAACCGGTAGCCCGACACGCCGAGGTCGGCCATGAGGGCCACATCAGTGGCGAAGCGGTGGTAGTGGTCGGCCGCTACGTCGCCCGTGTCGCCCCCCAGCACTCTCCCGGGTGTATGGCTAAACGTGTCCCAGATCGACGGCGTGCGGCCGTCTTCACGTGCTGCACCTTCGATTTGATACGCGGCAGTCGCGGTACCCCAGACGAACCGATCGGGGAAAGCGCGAGCCGTCGCGCAATGAGAGGTGCATTCGGTCAGGTGAGTCGATCCCCGTCATCCTTTGACAGCGCCTTGCATGATGCCTCCGACGATCTGTCGCCCGAGCAGGGCGAACACAATCAACACAGGAAACGTACACAGCAGCGTGCCGGCCATGATGACGGCCTGCTGCGGAATGTACCCAGAGCCCAATCCGGCTAGGCCGATCTGCACGGTCGGGTTCCGGCTGGTGAGCGCGATCAGGGGCCAGAAGAAGTCATTCCACGCGGCCAGGAACGCGAGCATGCCAAGCACGGCCATCGCAGGTCGCGCAATGGGCAACACGATCGAGCGAAAGATCCGAAACGTTGACGCGCCGTCGACCCAGCCAGCCTCGAGTAGCTCAGTGGGCACGGCGTTGGCGAGGTACTGCCGCATGAAGAACACGCCGAAGGCACTCACCAACGTAGGCAAGACCACTGATTGGAGGTGGTTGACCCAGTGCAGCTTCGCGATCAACAAGAACAGTGGAATCACGCCGAGTTGCGGTGGGATCGCGATCGTCGCGACGGTGAGACCCAGCAGGACACCACTGCCGCGAAACCGCAGCTTGGCGAACGCGAATCCGCTCAGCGTGCAAAAGGCGACCGTGCCGATCGTGATCGACCCGGCCACGATGACGGTGTTGACGATCGCCTTGAACAACGGCTGCTCGTGCAGCGCGAGCCTGATGTTGTGGAACACCGAGGCGTTCGGCAGGAACGGCGGCGGCGTTTGCGCCATCTCGTGGTTGGTATGAGACGCAATGATCAACGTGTAGTAGAGCGGGAACGCCGCGACGATCGTCACTAGCGACAGAACTATGTACGTACCCTTACCGGCCGTCAGCTGTCTGCCGGCACGGCCTCGTGTGCGGCGGGGCTTTGCTGGCAGCGCAACTGGGGGGTCAGTAGCCGCCGACTCGAGCGCGTTCGTGGTCATCGTCGTCGCCCCCTAGATCCGGCTGCTACGGCCGCGCGCGAGAGCCGCGTTCACGCCGACCAGCACGAGAATGAGGAAGAGCATCGTCCATGCAGTAGCGGCAGCCTGACCGAGATGGAAGTTCGTCCAGCCCTGCTGGTACATGAACAATGCGAGCGTCTGGAACTGGTGCTGCGTGCCTCCGTTCGTCGTACCGTCGCCGGCAAACAGATAGGGCTCGGCGAACATCTGCATCGCGCCGATCGTGGAAATGACGATCGTGAAGAGAATCGTGGGCCGAAGCGAAGGAACTGTGACGAGCCAGAACTGCTGCCAGCGGTTCGCGCCGTCGATCGCGGCCGCTTCGTACTGATCAGTCGGTATCGACTGCATACCTGCGAGGTAGATCAGGGCGTTGTACCCCGTCCAACGCCAGGTAACGATGGCAGCAATGGCGATCTGCGATTGCCATTTGGAACCGTTCGTCCAGTAGATGTGGTGAACGCCGAAGAAATGCAGGATCCAGTTGATGAGGCCGTAGTCACGACCGAACAACTCAGCGAAGATCAGCGTGCTCGCGACTACCGACGTCGCGTAGGGCATCAACATCGCAACCCGGAAGAACGTCCGAGCCCGCATCTTGTAGTTCAGGAGCTGCGCGAGCCCAAGTGCCATGCATAGTTGCGGCACCGTCGAGATGATGCCGATCGTGATCGTGTTCTTAAGCGCATTCCAGAAGAACTGGTTGTGCCACAGCGCGACGTAGTAGTGGAAGCCGACCCATGACGAGTGATGCAGGTTTTCGAGATTGACGTTGTGAAGCGACACCCAGCCCGTGTACAGCAACGGGTAGAGGCCGAACGCGCCGAACACGATGAAGAAAGGGGCGACGTAGGCGTACGCAGCACGTGAGCCAAGGCGTCCCACCCGCGGTTTCAGCGGGCGACCTGGCCGACCGGGCGCCGCGGCGCGGCGCCCGGCGGCGGAAAGCACTGTCATCACGACCCCTTCAGCAGCAGCTCTGTTCAGCCAGGACGATCACATGAAGACGTTGCCGTCATGATGAAGCCGGCGACATCGGCAGAAAAGGGGGACTACCGACGTCGCCGGACTTCCTAAGGGCAGTGCTCGCGCCGATCGACCGAGCCTCCGGTGACCGGCGCGAGCACCCCTAGCACCTGGGACTAACCGCCGACCACCTGGGCGATGTTCGCCAGTGCCTCATTGAACGCCTTGGCAGGGGCTTCGCCCTTGGTCTCGACGTTCTGCAGTGAGGTGTCGATGTCGCTTTGGATCTGGGTGTCGTACGGACCAATCGGCTGCTGCTTCAACTTGGACGCCGAGTCGCCGAAGATCTGGCCGATCGGAGCCTTGTTGAAGTAGTCGCTAGTCGCTGTCGCGACCGACGGGTCCTGTGCGGCAGTCGATGACGATGGGAAGTGCTGCTGTGACGTCCACATCGTGATCTGCTGTGCCGGAGCGGTAAGCCACTCGGCTAGTGCCTCTGCAGCAGCCTGGTTCTTTCCTGCCTTCGGCACACCGAGCCATGAGCCGCCCCAGTTAGCCGCGCCGCCAGGAAGACCTGCGACGTCCCAGTCACCGGACACGGCCTGCCCGGCTTCTGAGGTTATGTAGCCCAGCATCCAGGACGGGCACGAGATCGCCGCGAACTCACCGTTCGCGAACGCCTGGTTCCACGGCGTCGAGAACTGGCTGAGACCAGCGGTGATCTTCGCCTGCGCTGCGGAGGTCGCCAGCGACCACGCAGTGGTGACGCCGTCGGAGCCCTTGACGTCAGGCTTGCCCGAGCTGTTGTCATAGCCTTCCGTGCCCTGCGTGACCGCGGCGTTGAAGATGCTGGCGGCCGAGTCGAGGAACGGCTTGTGCGTCTTCGCAACGTACTGCTTGCCGAAGTTGATGAAGCCCTGCCACGTCGACCACTGAGTGTCCAACGTCGCACGATCCGATGGGAGGCCAGCCGCCTTCAACAGGTCGGGCCGGTAGCACATCGCCTCAGGACCGGCATCGGTACCGAGACCAACCGTCTTGTTGTCTGCCGTGGTGGCCATCGCCCACTTCCACGGGTAGAACGTGCTCTTCAGCTGCGCACCCTCAGGCAACGAGTTGAAGTCGACGAACTGGTCGGCGTGATTCGCCGTGACGTCTGCCACGAAGCCGATCTCGATGGCCTGGATGTCGTCAAGTCCCGAACCCGCCGCGAGGTGGGTCTGCAAGGCCTTGTAGTAGTCCGACGACTGCTCGACGTCGTCTTCCTTGATGGTGATGTTGGGGTGGAGCTTCATGTAGGCGTCGTAGAGCCCGGCCTCCTTAAAGCCGAACGTGCCGAACAGCCCGATGGTGATCGTTTCAGCCGGGGCGCTCGATGCGGGCGCCGACGATGCTGCGACGGAGGGTGCCGCTGATGTGGAAGCTGCGACCGGCGCGGACGTGGTGGCGGCTGGCGCACTACTCGATGGCGACGACGCGGTCTTTGCCTTCGATGAGCAGCCGGCGACCGCAAGGGCCGCGACCGCGACGACGCCGACGAGCGCACGCCGGTTTCTCCGAGCAATGAACATGGATCCTCCTGGGGGTCCTCCGCGAGGACCCGCTCGTTGAAGCCACCCGATTTGGGGACCTTCGAAGCTGATCTTGCGTGGGCACGTTCCCACGCATGATGAAGCATGAGTGTCGAAGTGGCACGCCCTGCTGTCAAGGTCGCGGAGTCGGCGCGCCACGATCGAGGCGGTTTCGTTATAGAAGCCGGTGCTATATGGGCGGTAAGCGACGCTTTAGGCACCCGCGCAATCGCTCAACCGCCACTTCGTCAGTTGCTGGAAGCACCGGGCTGCGACGACCACGTTGACGGCCGACCAACAGCGGCGCGGTGGGAACGATCCCCAATAGGCGTGACTTGGGGCTGCCATCAATCCGGCCAACCGGACATTCGGCCCCGACGGGCTGATTCGTGCTGGTAATGTCGGCAACGTTGATCTCCCGTCCGGACCACCTGCGGGCATGCCTTAGCGGCGCCGAGGGGTGGCTGTGGTCGACGAGGCCAAAATGTCAGCCGTGCTGAGCGATTTCGCACGCACGTTGGCCACCGACTTTCCGATCCAAGGGATCTTGGATCACCTCGTGAAGCGGATAGTCGACGTGCTACCGGTGACCGGGGCGGGCGTCACCGTGATCTCAGCAGAGAGCGTCCCCCACTACATCGCCGCGTCGGATGAGGCAGCGCTGGGTTTCGAGCAACTGCAAAGCGATCTTGGTGACGGACCGTGCGTGTGGGCCTACCGCTCCGGTGAGCCGGTCGCCGTTCCCGACCTGGCCGGTGACGATCGCTTCGCGCGGTTTGGGCCGTCCGCAGTCGCAAAGGGACTCGCCGCCGTCTTCACGTTCCCGCTTCGGCATGGGACAGGACGACTCGGAGCCCTCGATCTCTATCGCGACGCCGTCGGTCCGCTTGATCGCAGCGACATGGCGGCGGCGCAAACTCTCGCCGACGTGGCTGCTGCGTATCTCTTGAATGCGCAGGCGCGGGAGGAGGCGCGCGTGACCTCAGAACGGTTCCGGCATACCGCTCTGCACGATCCGCTCACCGGATTGCCTAACCGACTCCTGCTCCAACAACGCCTCGAACATGCGGCGCAACGCGCGCAACGCTCACACACTAATGCCGCGGTGTTGTTCGTCGACCTCGACCGCTTCAAGCGGGTCAACGACACTCACGGGCACCGTGTCGGCGACGATCTGCTGTGCAGGATTGCGGAACGCCTGGCTCGGTTGGTGCGACCCGGAGACACACTCGCGAGGTTCTCGGGCGACGAGTTCGTGTTTCTCTGTGAAGATCTGACGAGCGCGGCAGATGTAGAGGCACTCGCGCAACGCGTCGACGATGCGTTCATCGAACCCTTCATCCTCGACGGCACCGAGCTGACCGTGACCGCGAGTGTCGGCATGGCATTCGCCGGCCCCGGCGAAGACGTCTCCGACCAACTCGTCGTTCATGCCGACATTGCGATGTACCAGGCGAAACGCAAAGGAGGGGCTGGCCACCAGGTCATCGATCTCCGCGAGGCGATGAGATCGAACGATCGTCATAGCCTCGAAGGCGACCTGCGTACAGCGTTCGCTGAAGGCAACCTCGACATCGCGTATCAGCCCGTGGTGCGTAGCGCGGACGGTTCGATCTTCGGCGTCGAAGCCCTCTTGCGATGGACAGATCCACAACGCGGCAGCGTGCCCGCCCTGTCGATGATTGCAGTCGCTGAACAGGTTGGGCTCATCAACCAACTGGGCGCATGGGTGCTCGAACGCAGTTGCCGTGACCGTGCCCAGTGGCTGCGGGAACAGCCGGGAGTACCTCTTGACCTCGCGGTCAACGTCTCACCGCGTCAGTTCATGAGTCCGAATTTCTGCCGAACAGTGGGCACCGTTCTCGAAGCGACCGAGATGGATCCGACCGCGTTGATTCTGGAGGTGACGGAGAACGTCTTCATCGAAGACCTCGAGCGTGCTACGGCATTGCTTGCTGAGCTGAAGGGTCTCGGGGTCAGGCTTGCACTCGACGATTTCGGGACCGGCTTCTCGTCGCTGAGCTATCTACGAAAGCTGCCGATCGACATCGTGAAGATCGATCAAAGCTTCATCGCGGATATCGGCGAGGTGTCCACCGGCGGCGCGATAGTCGCAGCTGTGACCAACCTCGCCCACGTCCTCGGGCTGCAGGTGACGGCGGAAGGAGTGGAGACACAGGTGCAACGTAACGAAGTTCGCACGATCGGGTGCGAAGCCGCGCAAGGCTTCTTCTATGCCAGACCGATGCCCGCTGCGGCCGTCAGCGCGCACCTCCAGAGCGTCTAGCGCCACTAGCACGGGACTCGAACTGCCAGCAACGTGACGTCGTCGTGCGACGTCGGATTCGCCATCGCGCTGACGAGTGCGTCGCACAACTCGGCGACACCAAGCGCCGTACGCGACCGAGCCGCGACGCGAAGACGCGCCACCCCGTGGTCGAGGTCATGAGTGCGCGTCTCGATAAGGCCGTCGCTGTACAGGAGCAGTGTGCTCGAAGCGGGCAACCGCAGCGAGAGATCAGCACGAACGGTCTCGACACCCAGGCCGAGCAAGAGATCATCTCGGCATTCGAGCACCGACGTCTCGCCGTCCCGTGCAAGCAACACAGGCGGGAGGTGGCCGGCGTTGCACCAACGCAGCACGAGGCCACCATCGCTGTCGGCATGTACCCACCCGAAGAAGGCGGTCGCGAGCAGGCCGAGATCAAGTTGCACGAAGAACCGATCAAGCCGTCGCAGCACCTCACTCGGCGCTACCTCGTGGCTGACCGCGAACCCCCGCAACAACGTGCGCAGCTGCATCATCGTCGCCGCGGCAAGCGCGTCGTGACCCGCAACGTCGCCAAGGACCAACGCAGCCGTACCGTCGGGCAAGACGAAGGCGTCGAACCAATCGCCACCAGAACCGCTGGGGTTCGCCGCGCCTTGGTAACGGCCGGCGAGCAACAAGTCTTCGGCGCGTGCCCCCACGTCCGGCACCGGGAGCGAGAGCAAGCCGCTCGCCGCATTGGGCGGCCGAATACTCCATACCGGCTGCATCTGGCGACCCGGTGTGTATTGCCCTGTGCCGGTTGATCGGCCGGCTCCGACGGACTTGCGCACCGCGACGTCCGGCAGTCGTCGACCTGACTCCGCCGCGACGTTTGCTGCCAATCGCAACGCCCGTTGGAGCTCGATCCCGTGCGCAGCGTCCTCCTCGGCGAGCGGTTCGCCGGCAGCAATGGCGACGAGCAACCTAGCCATTGCCGTCACCGGTCGGCCCATCTCGTGCGCCTGATATGCGAGCTCGAGGCGTGCGCGCTCTGCTCCGCAGTGATGCCACTGCATCAAGATTCCGGTTGCTTGCGCCTGGAGCACGTGTGCAGCGGTCGCGGCCCGCGCGCCAGCGACGGCGCGCGATGCGGAGTCCTCGGCTCGCGTGACGCCGGTGTCCTTGCCGATCTCGCGCTTCGCGGCACGCAACGCCGTCGACGCGCTTCCGAATGGGTCGCGCATCGCGGTCCCTACGGTCGCGGGCACGCCGACGTCAGCAAGCTTCAGGCGCAACCGCGCGGCCGCTGCCGTGAGACCGGAAGCACCGGTGTGCGCCAGGATCGCAAAGCTGTCGGGACCCAAACGAGCCGCAAGATCGTCACCTCGGCCCCACTCATACAGCACCTCGGCGGCCAGCAACAGCACCCCGTCACCGGCGGGGCGTCCGTAGTAATGCATCATCCGCCGCAACCCATTGATGCGGACCGCGATGATTCCGATCTCGATCGACACGCCAGCGGGGTGACCGTCCGCCATTGCGACCGCTCGTAGGAACCAACGGCGATCGGCCAAGCCCGTCACCGGGTCGAGTCCGCTCTGCCACGGAATCATCAGCGCGGGCTCGAAGTCGACCGGCGCTATCTCGGCGCCGAGCACGTCGAGCAACTCAGCGGATGCGGCGCTTCCCAATGTGCCAGCCACGACGATCCACCTCCGCACAAAGTGACCCGAGCGGACGCGTTGCCGACTGTCTGGAGCAGCGCACTCGACGCCAACGGCGCCAAGTCTTGCTAAATGCACAGCAGGGCTTGTGTCACACCTCCATCCGGAGGCGTCGCGAGATCACGAGTTCGGCGACCTCGGCCGCGGTCAGTTCGTTCACGAAGGCATACGCCCGCAACCGGATCAGTGCCGCAGCAGGAGATAGGTCCAGTTGCGCCATGATCATGCCGGTCGCTTGGTACACCTCGATTCGAGACAGCGAAGCAAGCTGATCCCATTGGTCCAGCGGCTCGCCGCGATTGTTCGCCTGTGCATCATCGATCAGGTCGAGCAGGATCTGAGCCGCCGCATCGGCGACAAGCAGGGCGTCACTTGCCTGCGTAGCCGATAGCGGTCCGGCAACCGACCGGAACAGGTCGAGCGCGCCGAGGCCGATGTCGCCTACCCGCACAGGCACCGCGAACACGGCGTGGACGCCGGCACGTTCGGCGGCATCCTTGAACGCCGGCCAACGTGGCTCATCGCGTGCATGCAGATCGGGCACTAGGACAGGGGACCTGGTCTGTGCCGCCTCGAGGCAAGGTCCTTCACCTGCAGTGAACTGCAACCCGTCCAGCAACCTCGCGGCTGGGTCGCTCGCCCCGAACGTGCCGCGACTTTCTCCTTCATCGATAAGAGAGACCGCCGCAGCATCGACTCCGAGCAACGGCAGGCACGCGACGCACAACCGATCCGCCGCGGGCGCGCCTCGCTCACCCGCGACGAGAACATCGGCGAGCACGGCTCTCACACCAGGACTTCCGAGCACACCCACAACCCTCCCGGCGATCGACGATCCGATGTGCGCACCGGGAGATGCCGCGGGCATGAGGCAATCGTCGTCCGAGCTTGATCGGACGACGATTGGCGGCCGTTCATCGTCGGCCGGCGGATTCCGTGGTTGGGTCGACACAGATGCAGCGACGTTGAAGTTCGTTCGACACGGTGGCCCGGCAATATCGCAAACCACGCGCGTCATGACGCTCGGGCCGATGGCCGCACGTGCAGAGATCGGTCGTAGGGTCTTCCGGCAGGTCCTCTAGGCCGCCGACCAGGGCAACCGGCGACAGCTGCGCATGGGACACCGCATCGTCAATCGAGCGCTCGATCACGTCGCTCGCCGCCTTATGGTCATGAGCAGACGCGGCGAGGGGGCGCAAGGTCCGGACAGACCCAAGCACGCTGAATCAGCCCAGCATGGCACGAAGTCACCACGAAAGATATGGCGTTTGGGCGGTTATAGGTCGGATGAGGGTGCCGCAGCCACGCTTATCGGGTCGATCCGGCCGCGGACCACGGCGAGCGCGAGCTCGCTGAGCTTGCGATTGTGGTCGCGGGCAGCGGTGCAGGGATCGGCGCAAGCATGCACCCGCCACGGACGGAACGCGAGCGGAGGCACACTCGCTCACTAATGCGCATAGAGCTGGCCGTCGGACCCCTCTGCGATCGCGATGCGTCCGAGTCCGCGACTTGCCGGCCCGACCTCGACAGCACCCGTGGTTCCGTTGAACTGCGAGCCGTGGCACGGACACACGAACTGTCACACTTGCCTGGTCGTAGGAGACGGTGCAGCCAGCGTGCGGGCACACGGCGTCGAAGGCAAGGAAAGTGCCGACGCGAGGCTGGACGACGATCGCCGGGTCTCCGGTCGCGGGGTCCTGAAAGGAGGCCGCGCCTTTGACTGGAACTGCGCTCGCGGGTCCAATCTTGGTGCCTGCCGGCTTTGCAGCGGCGGCTTTCACGGTGGGCGTCGGGATGACGGCCGCGCTGCGGGTGGCTGCACCGCTGGAGCTGCTGGTCGGGGCGCTTGTCGCGGCGTCGGACGGCGCCTGCGTCGCGGGGGTCGACGCTCCTAGCGACGGCACGGCCGCAGAGCGGACGACGATCCGCGCACGAGTCGGGCCACGCCGGTGATTGCCGCGGTGCCGAAAACCACCACGGCGCCGGCACCGAGCGTGAGCGCACCCACGAGACGACGTCGATCAACATCGAGCTTCGCGGCTGCCGCGCCACGGGCCGGCTTCGACAACTCCCGAGCGAGATACGGGCAGCCGTCTCGGCTGGCACGCTGCGTTGTGCTGAGCGTCGCAGCGACCGCCGTGATAGTGCCCGCAGATCGACTGCACTGTCGCGAACGGCAACTGCACCGGCAACTGCGCCGGCCGCAGATGTCGTGCCGCGACGAGGTTCGACGTCAGAGCGTCGAGGGAGAGTTGGCCGCCACCGGCGATGATCAGCGGCATCCAAGCGAACACGAACACGATGTCGCTGCCGGTGTAGTACGGGTTCGTATGAAAGCTCACCGCGAGGAAGAGATTGAGCGAGAGCAACAATCCGCCGACCGCCGCAATCCGCGTGAGGAGCCCGAGCAACGCACCGACACCGACCGCGATCTCACCTAGGGCGATCACGGCACCGAGCAGGGCCGCGTGATGCGACAGCGGCGTGATCACCGCATGGATCGGACTGCGACGTGCGGCACCAGCCATCTGCGCCTGGATCGACGCCGGGTTCGACGCCTTAAAGAACGCCGGGTTGGCGAGCTTTTGCAAACCTGCGAAGCAGAAGGTGAATCCGAGAAATGCCCGCAACGGCACGAGAGCCCACCCGGCCAAGTCTCGCGCCACAGGTGGCGGAGCCAGCCACAACCAGCGGCCCCTGTCTGTCGCGGGCAGCGCAGGAGCGGTCGGAGGTTGCCGACGACCACTGCTCATAAACACGCTCCCGCTCGATCGGCTCACAGACAGTTATCCGTCAGTCCTGCGTCCAGCATGAAGGATCTTCCTTGCGATTCACTGAATGTGTGCCTGCCGTATCTACGAACGCAGTGACGGCAACCTGGTCGACGGACTGCGTGCGAGGTCTCGGCCAGATCACCGTCATACGGGCGCCACCGAGCGTCGACTCGCCTATCGGCCCAACGACCCTGCGTGCTGCGCACGACGGCGTCCGCGATCGCAAGTCCGAGGCCGGCGCCTTCCCCGCCGTTGTCTTCGATGCGGCGGAAGCGATCGAACAGTCGTTGCCTCTCGGCTAAGGGAATCCCAGGCCCGTCGTCGGAAACCGTGAGTGCCACATTCCCGGACGTCCCGTCAACCCGCACCACGACTCGACCCGGGGACTTCGCGTATCGCGTCGCGTTGTCGAGCAGAACGCCGATCAGTCGATCGAGCCACTCGGGTGCCGCCGCAATCAGCGCCGGTGCATCGGCCGCCACCTCGATGTCGAGGCGAATGTTCTCTCGACTTCACCACGGCTCGAACCGGTCGACGCATTGCTGCACCACCGTCGTCACATCCACGAGCTCGGTGCGCGGCGGCGGCGGCTCGGAATCGAACCGCGCGAGCCACAGCATGTCTTCGACAATCTTGCGCAGCCGATGGGTCTCCCCAGAGACGCGCTGAAGCGCGTCGCGGTAGCCGCTCGCACTTCGCTCGCTGACCAAGGCGAGCCCAACCTCGGCCTCGATCACCGTGAGCGGGGTGCGCAGTTCGTGAGACGCGTCGGCCGTGAACTCCAACTGACGAACCCGCGCCAGCTCGACAGGCCTTGACGCCGAGCGCCCGATGACGAACGAACTGGCGAACACGCCGGCTAGCAAGAGCGGCGACACCGCAAGTGCAGACATCAGAAGCAGGCCACGAACGTGGTGCTGCTGCGCGAGGCTCTCAGCGGCGTACAGCGTGGAGCCGTCTGGCAGCCGAGTTTGTTCGAAGCGAAATGCGCGACCCGCCACCGACGCGGTCCGATAACGGCTTTGTGATCCATCCAGCACGGCGCCGGGAAGAATCGGGGCGCCAGTTCCGGTCGCGATCACGGCGCCGCCCTTCACCTGCCAGACGTAGACCGGCGGGTCGTCGGCGTCGTGCTTGCTCGACGCCCGCGACAAGAACTCGCCCGCCGAAACCTGCCGAGCCTGACTCAGTAGTTCAGTCAGCCGCGAATCGGTTTCATGCAGAAGCCTGGTCGACACCAAGGCCAGAATGCCCGCCACGATCACGACGTAGCACAGAGCAACCGCAAGCGTCGCCGCTGCCGCCACGCGCAGTGCGGGGCGCAAGGGCACCGTGGTTTTCATCTGCCGTGCATCACGAAGGCAGCAATCGGTATCCGACGCCGCGCACTGTCTCGACGCGGGTATGCGAGCCGACGAGCTTCGCCCGCAGTCGCGCGAGGTGGACGTCGATGGTGTTCGACCCGATCCCGTCGGCCTCCACCGGCCACACATTCAACGCAATCGACTGGCGCGTCACCACGGCAGGACTCCGTCGTATCAGGAGCTCGAGGATCGCAAGTTCGGTTGCGGTCACGGCCAGCGCACGCTCGTCGACGAATGCCTCGCGCGCCGCCGGATCGAAGCTCAAGTCGCCGCAACGCAACACCGGCTCCTTCATCACCGCCGGTCTGCGCTGGAGCGCACGCAGTCGTGCCAGCAGTTCACCGAAGTCGAACGGCTTGACGAGGTAGTCATCGGCGCCGCGATCGAGCCCGGCGATCCGATCTGCGGGCCGGTCAAGTGCAGTAAGCATCAGTACCGGGACGGCGATCCGCCGAGCCCTGATCGCGGCGAGCGCGTCGTAGCCACTCATCCGCGGCATCCGCCAGTCGAGCACGACCACCTCGTACTCATAGGTGGCCAGGTAGGCCAGCGCGGCCTCGCCGTCGGCCACGGCGTCGACGACGTAGCCGTTCTCGGTCAGCCCGCGAACGAGCACGCCGCGAAGCGCTTCGTCATCCTCCGCAAGCAGCACGCGCACAGATCATCCTCTCCAGCGCAACCTTACGAACGACTGACGACCTGTGAGGACCACCGTCGGGCCGCTGCGATCCTGGTGCACCACCCACGCTTCATCGAACCGTAAGGCACCCGCTCGTAGCGTCGTTCGATGAGCAGCGACAGCGGCCCCGAGGCGAACGCCCGTCTCACCGGGTCCGCAGCCGCCGTCCTTCTCATCTTGCTCGCGGCCGAAGGTGCGACACTCCCCGCGATCCACGCGCTGCTGCGTCCCCACGTGTTTGTTGGCTTCGCGCTGATCCCGCCGGTTGCGCTCAAGATCGGCAGCACTGTGTACCGGTTCGGCAGGTACTACAGGGGCGCGCCGAGTTACCGTCGGAAGGGCCCGCCGCCGACCGTGCTGCGCATCCTCGGCCCCGTCGTGATCCTCACGACGATCCTGGTGCTCGGCAGCGGCGTTGGCTTGCTGTTCCTCAGCGGAGCCTGGCAGCAACGGATGCTGACGTTGCACAAGCTCAGCTTCGTCGCCTGGTTTGCGGCCATGACGGTTCACGTGATCGGTCACCTCCTCGAAACCGCTCAGCTGGCGCCCCGTGACTGGACCCCGACGTCGACGCACTCGCTACCCGGAGCTGCTGTTCGACGCTGGGCGCTCGGGGCAAGCGTGCTCGCAGGTGGACTACTCGGCGCGTGGGGCCTCGGCCACGTCGGAGGGTGGCACGGGTTCCGATAGACGGCTGCAAAGGCGATGGGTGCCGACGTTGTTACGTCGGCACCCATCGCTTTCTCACTGTCGACTACTCCGCGCTAGCGGTCTTCCGGTCCTTACCAGGCCGACGGTGGCGGGGGCGGGACCACCGGCGGACGGTCATCGCACGTGATGGTGTTCGGCAACTCCCATGGAGCAAACCACGGCCCCGTGGTACCTCCGCCGTCGTTGCCGCCAAGATCGATCAACGAGAACTCCGATCCCGCGGCAGTGAAGTGGAACGACCCGCAGTTGTTGACGCCGACAGCGCCGACGTTGCGAGCATCGACATTCTCGAAGGACGCCGATCCGGCCACCCGAGCACTGACAACCGAGGTGCCGGTGCCGTCGACCCGGATGTCCTGGAAGTGCACGTTGGTGATCGTGTACAGATCCTTCACGGGGAAGTCGCTCACCAGCATGATCGCGTTGTAGGTGTTGTCAAGGAAGCTGTCACCAACCACCTCGACGTCCGCGTCGATGCTCTTTTCGAGCGCGTATATCCAGATCGCCCCAAGACCGATGTTCCAGTTCAGCTCGAACGTCCCTGCACGAACCGTGGTGTTGTTCGTGATCCATGCGTGTCCGGTGAACGCCTCGGAGCCAAACCGCGAGCCGAGCTGGATACCACTGCCTTCACGGATCGGATCGGCGACAAGGTTGTTCGAGACGGTGTTGTCCGTGCCGCCGTAGAGCGCAATCCCGTTCGCGAGCACAGGGGTCTGCACGGTGTTGTGGTCGAAGGTGTTGCCCGCGTCCTCTGTGGTTTGCGACCACATCGCAAGCGCGTCGTCGCCGGTGTTGCGGATAAAGCTGTTGGTGACCGATGAGTTGGTCACGCCCGTGTGGAAGTTCACGCCGTCCGCGATCTGGTCGGCGATCTGGGTGTTCGAGATCTTGAGGTTGTTCGCCGGACCGTCGATCCAGATCCCGACCTTGGTGTGGTGGATGTAAAGCCCGTCGATCGTCGAGTTGCTCAGTGCGCCACCGATGCCGTTTACCTGATCGGTGTCGATGCGCTCGCGAACATCACCCTCGATGGCGAAATCACTGAGGTGGACGTTGGACGAGCCGCCGTCTGCGGCGTTTTTGCCGTAAAACCCGACCCCGGTGTGCACCGAACCGTCGGGGGCGGGCGTGCTAAGTGTGACTTGGTGGCCTTTGAAGATCGTGTACCAGCTGCCGGCGCCCTCGATCGTCACGTTGTCGACGATGATGTGCCGGTTGACCTGGTACGTGCCGGGTGGGACGTAGACCGGCAGGTGCCATTTCTTGGCGAACGCGATCGCCTTGTCGATCGCGTCGGCCGAATCGCGTCGGCCGGTCGGGTCAGCGCCGAACAGCAGTGCGTTGGCTGCGAGCAGGTGCACCTTCGGCGGCGCGACCAGCTGCGAGTCGAGCAGGTCAATGACGTACCACGAGGCGGCCGAGTGCGACGGCACCTGGAACCGGATCTTGGTGCCGGCCGGGTAGACCCGGTGGAGCATGATCCGCTGCTCGTCGTAGAAGTGGTTCGGCCGGAACGGCGTGGGAATCGCGGCAGCTTGCGCTGGGGTCGGCACGCACGAGCATTCGGTGATCCAGTCACCCGGAGCGGGCGCGTCGGCGATTGCGTTCGGGTCGTTCGTGAACGGATAGACGTTGTAGAGCCACGCGTACTGCGAGGTCAGCGTCGGCGACTGCTCGTGGTGGCCGTTGACGAGCAAGTCGATCGGACGCAGTGATGCCGCCGCCGGTAGGCGCGTCCGGGATCGAGTAACGCAGAGTCAGGCCGTTGGCTGCCTGCGGCAAGGTGAACTCGACGTACTGCCCTTGCGAGCTCAACTGCACGGCGCTGCGACCAGATGCCTCGGCCGCAAGCGTGTACGGGGTAGTACCAGGCCCGATGATCGTGCCGTTCGTGGCCGCAGTCTCGGCTTCCTGTTCGACGAAGGGAACTGCGGCCCCTCGACCGGCGGTCAGCGCCGGAGCGATCGCGGCAACGGTGGCCGTCGGAACGCCCTGCGGGGTAGCCAGTGCGGTTCCTGATCCCACGCCGACGCCAAGGCCCGCTGCCAACATGACCGCCACCGACGCCGCTAACGGCGCGCGGAGGGTGTGGTTCGTACGGCGACTGCCGGGTGGATTGCCGGGTGCGTTTCGCTGTGAGGACGACATGCCTGCTCACTTCCGGGTCGGGTTCTGCGCACCGGCTCGACGCAACGGTCAGAGAGTCCTGGAACCGTTGCCACCGCTGCGGCTGTGGGCCGACCGTAAGCCCGAATGACCGCAAGCTCAAGACCTATCTTGTCGAGGAAATCCGCTCTATAGTACGGATCTTGCAAACTTCCCCTCGTGTCCTTGCGGCGATCTGACCGCCCGTCGACCATACCGCCGGCCAGTCGAGCACCGAGAGCGGGCAAAATTCGGCCCGAAAAAAGGCCTGACAGCAGCCAGAAAGCGGCCACAAAAAGGCCAGAAAGCGGTCAGGGGCACGACCATCAAGATCGATGGTCATGCCCCTGACCTGCGGTTCTTCTGTAGCGGGGGCAGGATTTGAACCTGCGACCTCTGGGTTATGAGCCCAGCGAGCTACCGAGCTGCTCCACCCCGCGTCGGTCCCGTCACTTTACGGCAGCGCAGCAGGCGCCACAAATCGCTGGCAGGCGCACTTATGGTGAGGCGCTCGGCGCGGTAACGGCCGCAGAGGGCGAAGACGTCGCCGACGGACTCGGCGAAAGCGCGGTAGCCGCCTTCGCCAGCGCCGCGGCAAGGCGCTGCTGAGCCTCGCCGTACGCAGCGAAGTCGCCTGCCTTCAAGGCAGCCTGACCATCGGCATACGCCTGTTGCGCGGCAGCGATGTCCTGCGACAGATCCGACGGGACGGCAGATGAGGTCGCCGGTGGTGGAGAAGGACTCACCGAGAGGGACGGCGATGGGCTGGCAGATCCCGGTGGCGAACTGCCGCCCGTGCCGCCCGAGCTCGACGCCGAACCTGCAGGTGCCCCTACCAGGCTGGCGATGGCCGCTGAATACGTGCTCTGGAAGCCGATGTTGTTGCCGAAGGAGACGAGCACCTTCTGCAACAACGGATAACTGCCCTGGCCACCGGCCGCCTTGACGTAGACAGGCTCGACGTACAACAGACCACCTGCCACTGGCAGCGTGAGCAGGTTGCCATAGGTCACCCCAGCGGCACCGCCTTGCACGCGCAAAATGTTCAGCGTGGTCTGCACGCTCGGATCTGATTCGAACTGGTTCTGCACCTGACCCGGCCCGCTGATGAGCAGACTTCGGGGCAATTGCAGGACACGGATCGTGCCGTAGTCAGGGCCGGGATCACTGTCGACCGCCATGAATGCGGACAGATTTGTCCTGCCGCGCGGTACGAACGTCGTCGTCAACGAGAACGTCGGCTTCGGTTGATCGGGCATCTTCAGCGTCAGGTAGTACGGCGGCTGAGCCGGCTGGGGCGTTGCCTGCGTTGGGTCCGCGGGCACCGACCAGAAGTCCTGCTGGCCGTAGAACGCGTGGGGGTCGGTTACGTGGTAACTCGCGAGGAGGTTGCGTTGCACCTTGAACATGTCCTCGGGATACCGCACGTGTGCGAGCAGTTGGGTGCTCATCGCCGAGACGGGTTGCACCGTACCCGGGAAGATCTTCATCCAGGTCTTCAACACCGGATCAGTGGCATCCCACGCATACAACGTGACAGCACCCGTGTAGGCGTCGACGGTTGCCTTAACCGAGTTGCGCATGTAGTTGATCGTTTCGCTCGACTGCTGCGCTGTCGTCGCGGTCTCGGTGTTCGTGTCTTGAGTGATCGTGTTGAGGTTTTCCCGTTGTGAGTAGGGGAACCCGTCGCTCGTCGTGTAGCCGTCGACGATCCACACCAGATGCCCGTTCACGATCGCGGAGTAGGGGTCACCGTCGAGTGTGAGGTAAGGCGCGACCTTCGCGACGCGCTTGCGAGGATCCCTGTCATACAGGATCCGCGACTGTGAATTGATGCCATCGGAGAGAATGAGGTTCTTGTCACCGAAGCGCAATGCGTACTCGAGTTGCCTGAACGTCGAGCCGATTGCGACGCCACCGTTGCCGGTGTACGTGGTGTACTGCTGCCCGCTGCCGCCGTTGGTCGGATAGTCGTATTCGCGTGGCGATGCGCCCTTGGGCTGACCGACGATTGAGAACGACGTCTCGCCCTCACCGAAGTACACCCGTGGCTCGAAGGTTCCGAGACTTCCCGTGACCGGGATGTTGTCTTCGATGAAGGACGGACGACCGTCGTTGTCGACACCGTCGCCCGGAGCGGCCACGAAGCCGTAGCCATGCGTATAGACGAGATGCTCGTTGATCCAGGTCTTCTGCGTCGCCGGGACGCCGGCGAGGTCGAGCTCACGAGTAGCGACCACGGCGTCCTGCTCCTGGCCGTTAATGATGTAGCGGTCGACGTCGAGTTTGTCGATGTTGTAGAAGTTTCTGAACTGCTGAAGTTGGTTGTACGTCGGCGGCAGAACGGCGTTGTCGAGCAAACGGACGCCCGCGCCGATTGCGGTGCTGTTCGTCAGAGCGCTCGCACTCACGGTTGTCGTAGCCGCGTACGGGGTGACCTTCACGTTGGTGTCGGTGAGGTTATATGCGTAGCGCGTCTCGTTGATGTTGCGCTGGATGTACGGCGCTTCCTTGTCTGCCTCACTCGGCTTGACCTGGAAGTTCTGCACGATCAACGGGTAGATGCCGCCGATGATCACAGCGGAAAAAACGAGTAGCCCGAAGGAGACGGCCGGTAGCAACCAGCCCGTGCGGAAGATTGTCGCAACGAACAGCGCCGCGCATAGGAGCGCGATGACGAGCAGGATCTCCTTGGCTGGCAGCACTGCGTGCACGTCGGTGTACGACGGTCCTTGCACGACACCGCGGCTGGAGAATGCGAGCCCGAACCTGTCGAGGTAGTACGCGATCGCCTTGCAAAGAACGAAAATAGTAAGGAGCAGAGCGAGGTGCGTTCGCGCCGCCCTCGTGACCCGTTCGCCCGGAGTGCGGAATGCGACACCACCGAACAGGTAGTGCGCAGCCAACGTGAGCAACGTGCACACGACCACGAGCGCCATCACATAACCCAGCAGGAACCGTTGGAACGGGAGGATGAACGCGAAGTACGAGACGTCGCGGTGGAACTGCGGGTCCTTGTGTCCAAACGATGTCGCGTGGCTCCAGAGAAGCCAGGTCTGCCACCGGCCCGACGCTGCGGTTCCGAAGATGAGGCCGAAGAACGCCGCAATGACCCCGAACAGCAGTCGCCGGCGCTTGTCGATCACAGTCCGGTAGCGGTCGAGCACGATCTGCTCTACCGACGACGCCCGAAAGGCCGGGCGGAGCCTGTAGGCGAGGTAGATGTTGCCGAAGGTCGCAACTGCCATGAACAGTCCGAAGCCAACGAACAGCAGCAGTCGCGTCACAAGCCGGGTGGTGAAGACCTCACCGAAGCCAACGGAGTCGAACCACAGATGTTCGGTGTCGATCCACACGAACAGTGCGATCACGATGATGAGAACCACGAGTGCCGCGATCGCGATGAGGACTGGCTTTCCCCACTTCGGGAACTCGGGTCGCGGAAGCGGTGGACGGGACCGGCCGTCACCCGAGCCGTACGGCCGGCGATCCGGGCGGGGAAAGGTCACGGCCTCAACCTACCGAACCGCTCCCGGAGTCGCGGGGACGTGCGGTCGGGCAAGATGGCGGCCATGGAGACGCCGCCGACCCGGCATGCCCTACTCGTCGCGATCGCCGAAGTCGACCGGCATCTTGCCGAGGGCGGTTGGGACCAACCGACCAGGCTGTACGCGCTCGTGCGAACTGCCGATCTGCTCGCCTCCGAACCGAATCTGTCCGACACGCTAGGGCTCGCAGCCGCCCCGGACGCCGATTCGCTCACGCCGGTCGAACAGGAATCGCCACCGGCGGGGACGCCGCTCGATGAATGGCTTGCCGAGATCGGCTGGCCGGCCGAGGTCGCTGGGTGTGCCCTGTCGCAGGAAGTTCTGACGCTGCCGCCTTCGGTTGAAGATGAGTTTCCGCCAGACGCAGATGCCGTGGCGTGGGCCGCCAGCCACCCGTTGCGTCGCGAGGTGCGGATGCTCGTGGGTGTGCTGCGCGACGGCTCACGTACGGCGACGCTGCGAGTTCGCGGCGCGACCGACAACCCCGACGACGTTGTCAGTGGTGACGACCTGGTGCCTCGCCTTGCTGACGCGCTCGCGGCGACACTGCTCGACTGACGGCCTCTAGCCTGGACAGCTCGGCAGATTGGTGTCGCCGGCTCGAATCTCTTTCAGGACGTCGACAGCGCCGGCGAGTGTCGTAATCGGCACAACGCGCAATCCATGCGGAACGGCCGTCAGTGCCTCGGCGCAGTTGTCTTTGGGGAGAAGAAACGCCGTGGCGCCTGCGTGCCGGGCGCCTGCCATCTTTTGAATCGGTCCGCCGATCGCACCGACATTGCCATCAGAGTCGATCGTTCCGGTGACCGCAACGGTGTGACCGCCCGTCAGGTCGCCGTCGGTGAGCTTATCGATGATGCCGAGTGCGAAGGCGGTACCCGCGCTCGGCCCCCCCACGTCAGCGAGGTTGATGTCGATCGTGAACGGCTTGGTGAAACTGTCGACCACGCTGATGCCGATCGTCGGACCAGTTCCGCCCGCAGCCTTCGGCTGAAGCGTGACAGGGACGTCGATCGCCGTCGTCCCTCGTACGACGTTCAAAGTGATGACGTCCCCCGCCTTGTGTGCCTGGGTGTCTTTCAAGAGCGCGTCGCGGTTCGGAACGGCGGTGCCATCGACGCCCACGATGATGTCGTCGGGCATCAGTTTGCCCTTCAACGCGGGCAGCACGACCTCGGCGATATCGACGCCAGGCTTCAGCGGATAGCCCAGGTAGCGCAGCGCGGCGACCTTCGCTTCTTCCTGCGACTCGATCATGTCGTTGTTGTCTTGCGTGGCGACCTGCTGCGGTGTCTGGGTGTCCGAATACAGCAGCCGGCGCGGAATGACGGCGTCGCTGCGGTTCCACCACCCGAGCAACACGTCGAGGCCCGAGATGTTCTTGCGCGGGCCGCCGTACTCGCTCACGGTTACCAGAAAGATGTGGCCCTGCGGGGTCGCGGTCGGGTGCCCGATCGTGATGAGCGCCTTGCCGTGTGCCGAGCCCAGCGTGTCGGTCACGGGCCCTGGCACGTCGCGAACGTAAGGCACCGGCAGCCGAGCCGCGACAACGGCGAGCCCGATCGCCAACAGGCCAGACACGAGCAGGGTCATTGCCTGACGTCGCATGCAGCCAGCGTAGTTGGCGCCCAAACACGCGAGCCGTGACCCTGAGGGGTCACGGCTCGTATGCAGCTCGGGGGGGTGAGCTTTGGGGGGTCGAAGGAGGAGGCGGTAAGGCCTGCTCGATTCTTAGCGAACGAAGTACCCAGTGCCGCGCTCGCGACGGGTGCCGAACGCTGGCTCGAGTACTTGAGCTTCCGCCCGCTCCGGCTCAGGCGCGGGCTGGGAGAACAGGGACTGGTCGGCTGCCTGGCTCAGTGCCACCGGCACCGGGGACGAGCCTTCGCGCTCCGGGACGAGAATGCCCGTGACCGAGCCCATAGCCTCGGGAAGCTCGACGGACCCGTTGTTCGGGAGCACATCGGCGGCCGCGTAACTCTCGAGAGCCTCGGCGATCGTCGTGGGTGCACCCGACTCCTCCGACGATGCTTCAGCCGCCGGGGCGTCTGTCGCGGCGTCAGGGAGCTCGACGCGGTACCACGCCTTGAAGGCGAGGGGAACCTCGGTCAGAGCGTGTACGGAGGCGCCACTGACGTTCTCGACGTTGCGCAGGTGCTCGACGAATCGAGCAGCATCATCGACCGTGCCGAAGCGACGGAAAGCCGGGGTGCCGTCCGGCGCGGGGAAGAAGACGACGTGTTCCACGATGCCTCACTCAGACGGCTGGCCCGAATCGCCTTGCGCGACAGGGCTCCTAGGGACGTTGACATTCCGTAGATCGGCATGTGCACTACGCCACCTTGAGCCGTCTAGCGCACGTGTATGTCGGCAAACGGGTTACATGAACTGCGGCGAGGCTATTCCGGGGGATCGTCTGCCGCCAGTCGAGCCTTGCGGCGCCTCGAGTCAATGATGTGCTCACTTGTTCGGGTCGTCGTCTCGCCGAGTTCGCGGGATTGCTCGCCAATGCATGACGGAAGCGCGAGAACGACGCCATCGAATCCTGCATCGCCGCCGGCCTCGGGGGCCGGCTTCGAACGGACGCCCAGATGATCCCCACGATCAGCGCCGCGACCGGAATCATCAACCACAGCAAGACCTTCATCGGGCTCGCGACAATCCTTTCCCGTTACTCCCCGCCGTCCAGACTAGTCTCGATCCTCAAGCTCAATCCCCACCCACGCGGCCGCACCGTCGGTGAAGCCTTGGCGCTTCCATATCGGCACCCGCGCCTTCACCTCGTCGATCAGTTCGCGTGCAGCAATGAAAGCCTCGTTGCGGTGGCCGGCGGCGGCAGCGACCACGACTGCCAGATCGCCGACCGCGAGCGATCCGATGCGATGAACGGCCGCCAATGCAATCGGCGAGTATTTAGCCGCGAGCTCCTCGGCGACCTCGCGCAGCACGCTCACGGCGTCGGGATGCGCCTCGTAGTGCAGCGATTCAACGGATCGGCCTTCGTCGACAGACCGGACGGTCCCGACGAAGATCGCCGTGCCCCCTGCCGTGGGATCCGCGACCGCTGCGAGAACCTCGTCTACTGACAGCGGTTCGTTCCGAATATCCACGAGACGGACAACCTCAGCCATGACGGCGGCGCCTTGCCCGGCGGACCAGCGCAGCGGTGCCGACGAGAGCGACTGTCGCGCCTACCGCCGCGCCGGCGGCGGCATCGCGACGTCCGAGTCGATGGCCGCCGATCGCCAGCCGACCGGTAGATTCCGCGACCGCGACGCCAAGCGCAGCATCGTTGTCGTAGGCGGGACTCCAGCCGGACGCCGGGAGGCGGGTCGCCTTCACGACCCACGGATGCACAAGGAACTGAAGATCACTGGAGCCGGCCGGGGTGACTCCGAGCCGGTGCAAACGCTCCGCCGTGCCGAAGGCAACCGAAGCCGGCAACTCGATGTGACGCTTGCCGGTCAGTCGCTCGACATCGTCTTGTTCGAGCCACCCGTCGCTGCCGACCGCGGCGACAACATGCCCAGCACCTGCTGGTCTCATCGGAGCCGACTGCGACCAAACCGCCGGTCACCACCAGTTCGAGCGCCGACAGCAGATCATCAACGTGACAGAACTGCCAGCGAGTGTGCGATCCCTTGACTGCGAGCAACCGCGGAGCCTCGAAATGCCGCGTGAAGATCGTGTCGACACCGCCGCCGACGAGCGCCGCGGGCCGCAACACGGTCACGAGCAGCCCCGGGTGAGTGCGTGGTGCCTGGGCAGCAAGCCGCTCGATCTCGAGGAGGTCTCCAAGCCAGCCGCTGTCGGCGGTTGCCCTCAACTCGGCGTCCTCTGAAAGCGGCACTGGGTTGTCTGCGTGCGCGCCGTAGACCATCGCGCTCGTCACCAGTACGACGTGTTTCACTCCTGCGGCCGGCGCCGCCGTCAGCACCGTCGCCGTCGCTCTGGCACCTTCGTCGTGATGTGCCGTGTCGTCGTGGTCGACGCTGCTGTCGACGGCGAGGTGGACGATCACATCGACACCCGCGAGTCGCTCGACGATCACCGGATCGCGGACGTCGACGAGCCGCCACGTCGCCTCTGAAACGTCGCCTCTGATCGTGTCGATCGCGATGACCTTCTTCACCGCAGGGGACGCCGCAAGCCGGCGCACCAGCAATTCACCGATGCCGTGCGCAGCTCCGGTAACGGCGACGACGGGACCCGTACGGCGGCTTCGGCCACGGCTGGATTCGGTGGCTACGGCAGGCTCTG
Source organism: uncultured Actinomycetes bacterium (assembly GCA_963809135.1). GTDB lineage: Bacteria > Actinomycetota > Actinomycetes > Acidothermales > Acidothermaceae > PALSA-607. The sequence goes on along the minus strand of CAWEIG010000006.1, from coordinate 180,188 downwards.
CCACCCGGCTGGCCCGACTCGCGCGCGTCGCGGGAGCCGTCTTGCTGCGCCGTGCGCGAACCGGCGGATCATCGGTACTCATCTCGTCCCCCGCACGACTACCTTGGATTGCATGGATACAGCCGCGGGTGCCTGCGACCACGCCGGGTTCGTCCATGTCATGGTGCCCATCTTGCCCGAGGAGCAGCGGTGAGCGAGATCCCCTTTGGGTTCGGCAAGCCAGGCGATCCCGATGACTCGGGCTCGGGTGGGTCAGGCGCGCGCGGTTCGGGCGGCGCCAGCGGCATGGGGTTCGGCCCGTTGGGCGACCTCGGCGGCACCGACATCAGCAGCGCGCTGCACCGCTTCGCCGACATGTTGTCGTGGCAGGGCGGCCCGGTGAACTGGGACCTGGCGAAGGACGTCGCTCGGCAGGCCGCAGCCGGCGACGACCCATCGGTCGGACCTGCAGAGCGAGCGGCGGTCACCGACGCGATCCGGCTCGCCGAGTTGTGGCTCGACCCGACCACGTCGTTCCCGGCCGCGACCACGTCGGCGAGTGCGTGGAGCCGCGCCGAATGGATCGAGGCGACGCTGCCCACCTGGACGACTCTGGTCGAGCCAGTCGCGGCGAAAGTCGTCGAGGCATTCGGGGGCGAGCTGACGGGTGGGTTGACTGCCGGACTCGGTGGCGCGGCCGACCTTGCCGGATTGGGTCTGCCCGGCGTCGACCCCGACGAGCGAGAGCGATGTGCCTGGGCAATTGCCTGACATGGCCGGCCCCCTGATGTCGATGATGCGCCAGATGGGTGGCGTGATGTTCGGCGGTCAGGTTGGTCAAGCCCTCGGCACCCTGTCGCGCGAGGTCGTGTCGTCGACCGATGTCGGTCTCCCCCTGGCGGGGGTGGGTCACGCCGCCCTGATACCTGCCGGGATCGCGGCGTTCGGTGAGGGCCTCGGGATCGCGCCCGACGAGGTGCGGCTGTTCCTTGCCTTGCGCGAAGCCGCGTACCACCGCTTGTTCGCCGGCGTCCCGTGGTTGCGTGGTCGGCTGTTGGCGGCGATCGACGACTACGCCCGCGGAATCACCGTCGACACCTCGCGGATGCAAGAAGCGCTCGGCTCGATTGATCCGACGAACCCTGAAGCCCTGCAGGACGCGCTCACCGGCGGCTTGTTCGAGCCGGAGAACACCCCTGCGCAACAGGCTGCGCTGGCTCGGCTCGAGACGCTGCTCGCACTGATCGAAGGCTGGATCGACGACGTCGTCGCGCAAGCTGCCGATGGGCGGCTCGCGAGCGCGGCGGCCTTGGGCGAGACGGTACGTCGCAGGCGCGCAGGCGGTGGTCCGGCGGAGCAGACCTTCGGCACCTTGGTGGGGCTCCAATTGCGCCCGCGGCGGATGCGCGAGGCATCGCAGCTGTGGCGACTGCTGCGCGAGAGCCGTGGGTCAGAGGGCCGCGACGCCCTGTGGGAGCACCCCGATCTGCTGCCGACGGTCGACGATCTCGACGACCCGGCCGGATTCGCCGACCGTCGTGACAACGATCTTGACCTCACATCGTTGGATGACGACGCCGCCCGTAGATCGGGCCCGCGACGATTCGCCCGGCGACGATCAACCCCAGTAAACCCAGGAGGCGGGAGAGCTTTCACCACAAGCCGCGGGGCTCGGGCGCGGCGTCTGCGTCCCCGGACGTGTCGTCTCCGCCCTCAGACAGCTGCACCAACCCCGCGCCGTCAACGATGCCGAGCAGATAGCCACGGGCCCGCTCAGCTTTCGGATAGGCGTCGACGAGTTCGTAAAAGCGCGGGCTGTGCCCGAACTCGACCAAGTGCGCGAGCTCGTGCACGAGCACGTAGTCGATGACCCAGCTCGGCATCGTCGCCATGCGGTCGGACAGCCGGATTGTGCCGTCGACCGGAGTGCACGAGCCCCATCGCGAACCCTGATTGGACACCCAGCGAACGCTCGCCGGTTTGGGTACCCCACCCAGGAATTGCCGCGACAGCTCCGCCGCACGCCGGCCGAGATCGACGTCGCCTCGGGCCGCGCGGCCAGAGCTGCGCCGCTCCTGCTTCTCCAAACGTTCGAGCATCACATCGACCCAGCGCGACTCTTCTGCGCGCGACATACGAGCCGGCAACAGCACGATCGTGCGATCACCTTCGCGATACGCCGAGATGGTTCGCCGTCGGCGAGCGCTGCGTCGCACCTCGACGTTGTGGGCCGCACGCCGGTCAGCAACCAGCCCCACCTTCTCGGCGGAATCGGTCTCGGTCGGAGCGCGCAATGCTGCAGCGCCCGTTGGCGCGGGGAACAGGGGAATCTCGGAATCGGCCACGCGGGCACCGTACCTCCGCTGTCTGACGGTCACGATGCTTCGTCCACAAGCCGGCATGTCACGGTCTCGGGAGCACGAGCCGAGCATGCGACGGCAGACCGCGAGCCCGGAGGCCTGGCAGACTCGGCGCGGCCTAACGGGCGATTTTCTTCGCGTCCACACACCCGATCGGGCATCCGAGCAGGTCACGCGCGGGGCTCCTGGCCGTCTCGAGTTCTCGTCCACAGCCCTATCCCGCCGCATCCACAGCAACACTCCCGACGGTCCCCACCTGGTCCACAGCCTTGTCCACAGGGTGTCGAGCGCGCGGCGTTGACGCGCATCCCAACGGACTCCTAACGTCGGCTCGTCGAAGCCCCTGGTCGGGCGACGTTCGCAAGGGGAAGGCGGACGGCGCAGCGACCGGGGGCTTCACATTGCTCGCGGGCGCTGACCCGACGCTGCTCACCAACCGTGCTCATCCTGACCCGATCGGGGACCCCTCGATCACCCTCTGGACATCCCTCCGATGGTTGGCGATGGTCGACTCGCCCCTGTGGATAAAGCTGTGGACAATCTTGGGAGAAGTCTGTGGGTAACTTGATGGCGCGCGCGTCGGGCGCGCGTGCCGCACGCGTGAGCGTGTCTGACGTACGCTGGTGATCAGTTTCGTTCACCCGCGAGGGGGGACGACGCGATCGAGGCAGTCCGAGATTCGCGTAGGCGATGGACCCACGGGACCAGCTGTTCGACGTCCGACCAGTCTGAGCAGTTTGAGACTGACCTGTTCCAATGACCCCGTTCGACCCCCGACCGTGACCAAGGAGGACCGCGTGGCCGAGAAGTACAGTGGCGAGGCCTACTGCGTGAAATGTAAGGCGAAGCGCGAGTTCGAGGGCGAGGTTGTCGTCAACGACAAAGGCACCAAGATGGCCAAGGGCAAGTGCCACGTCTGCGGCACGACGCTCAACCGGATCCTCGGCAAGGCCTAGCTCGCGCGGCACGAACCACGAACCATCCGAACTACCGCCCACACGAACGCAGGAGCGGAGGTCGCGGGAAAACCGCGACCTCCGCTCCTTTTTTGCCGTGCTCTTGCCTGGATGAACTGCCTGCATCAACGCCGTGCTCAGCTGGGGGCGACCGCTGGCGTGCCGTACATCAACGAGCCAGGCGTCGTGAGCAACTGCCCTGTCTCGAGCCAGGTCTTCAGCCCTGACAGGATCATCGGCCAGCCGCCATAGAGCTGGTCGTTCGCGCCCTCACGCAACTCGTCGTGCGTGACAGTCAGCCGGCACGAGTCCCCGACAGGTTCGATCTCCCACGTGACCCTCGAGGTGCCCTCGCTCTTCACGTCATCCCCCCACAGCGCGACCATGCTCTGCACGAGCCGGCGCGGCGGGTCGATCTCGAGATTGACGCCCTCGCCGAGCAAGGCGCCAGCCGTACTGCTCATCTCGTACCGCGAGCCCGGTGTCCAATCGGACGTCGCTCGCATCCCGAACTGGTACTTGCTGCGGATCTCCGTGTCGGTGATCGCCTCCCAGAGGCGCTCCGGCGTCGTCCGGATGTAGATCTCGAAGACTTTCTCCATGGAATTCTCCAGTCCTTTCTTGAGGTCGCTGAGTGCGGCGGTCCACTCCTGCGCGTACTTGCTCACCCAGCGGTCGTGGACGAGCCGGATCGGGACTGGGTTCAGGAAGTGGAGCTTCTCTCGGCCACGCCGTCGGGTGACGACAAGCCCCGCATCTTCGAGCTGCTTTAGGTGCTTCATGACGCCGAACCTCGTCATCGAGAAGCGCGCCTCGAGCGCACCCAGCGTCTGGCCGTCTTCGCGGAACAACTCGTCGAGCAGGCTCCGGCGCGTGGGATCCGCAAGGGCCCTGAACACTTCGTCCATGCGGCCCACGTTATGTGACTGATTAGTCACATGTCAAGCCCTTCCCACATGCCGAGTCGCCGTCGGTTTCCCCACAGGCTCGGGCCGGTCGTCGCAATCCTGTGGACGGCGGCATCGACTGGCGCTCGTCGATGGCACGCTTCGGAAGCGCCGCCGACTCCTGCGGGTGTCGGGGTTCGCACACGAGCCAAGAGAGGCAAGGACGAGGTGCAGGGTGCGTCCCGTCGTAAAGCCCGCGCTACGACGCCTCTGGCGCGACTCCACGACGCTGCAAATCGGCGTCCACTCATCGAGCGCTGTCGTCGTCGGCGGGATCAGCGAGCAGACTGCACGACTGGTGGCCGCGTTCGACGGCGCTCACGATGCAGCCTGCGCTGCGGCTGCGGGCTCGCGCCCTCGGTCTCGACGAGTCAGTCGTCGACCGGCTCGTGTCGATGCTGGGCGAGGCATCCGTGCTCGACGATGCAGCGATCGACGCAGCGCCGCTCGCGGCGTTGTCGCGGATCGAACGCGATCGACTGGCGCCCGATCTTGCCTCGATGTCCTTGCTGTCAGGTCGCCTCGACGGCGGCATGTCCACGGTGTCCGGACGACAGCATGCCTCCGTGGGCATCATCGGTGGTGGCCGCGTCGGCGGCGCGATCGCGACCTTGCTCGCCGCGTCAGGAATCGGCCATGTCATGGTCGACGACCCGTCGACGTGCCGGCCCGCCGACTGCGGTCCGGCCGGTACTGCGATGTCCGACACCGGCTCGACGCGAGCGCAAGCCGCCCATGCCGCCGTGCACCGAGTCAGCCACAGCACCCGCACGACTGCACTAAAGCCGCCGCGGCCACACGACCTCGTCGTGCTGGCGTCCGCGGGATCCCTCGACCCTGTTGTCACCGATGACCTGGTGCGATCGGGCGTGCCTCACGTCAACGTGGTCGTGCGCGAAACGACTGCGATCATCGGCCCGTTCGTGCTGCCTGGGTCGACGTCGTGCATGCGCTGCCTCGACCTGCACCGCTGCGACCGCGACGCTGCATGGCCGCTGATTGCCGCGCAGTTGGCGGTCGAGGGTGCGCGCACCGGTGTCGAGGCGTGCGACGTGACGCTGGCGACGCTTGCGGCAAGCGTGTGCGCGCTTCAAGTTCTCGAGTTCGTCGACGGCGGGACGCCCGCGACTCATGACGCGACACTCGAAATCGCACTGCCCGACTGGCGGATCAGGCGTCGTACGTGGTGTCCGCACCCAGCGTGTGGCTGCTGCTGGCCCGGCGACACTCATGCCACGATCGGCGATAGCGGACAATGGTCGGGTGAGTGACATCCCGCGTCGTACGGTCAGCCGAACCGCGCGACTCGCAGGGCTTCCGATCGGTGCTGCAGGCCGCGCGACAGTCGGACTCGGCAAGCGCCTGAGCGGGCAGCCCGCCGACGAGGTCATGATCGCGTTCCAGCAACGCACAGCCGAGCAACTGTTCAAAGTCCTTGGCGAACTCAAGGGCGGCGCGATGAAGGTCGGCCAGGCGCTGTCGGTCTTCGAGGCAGCGATGCCGGAAGAGTTGGCGGCGCCCTACCGCGAGGCACTGACCCGATTGCAAGAGGACGCGCCGCCACTGCCGGCAGCGACGGTTCACAAAGTTCTGGCAAGCCAACTCGGTCCCGACTGGCGCGACCTCTTCCGATCCTTCGCCGACAAGCCGACTGCGGCTGCGTCGATCGGCCAGGTTCACAAGGCGGTATGGGCCGACGGTCGCCCGGTTGCTGTGAAGATCCAGTACCCGGGAGCCGGCAAGGCGCTGCTGTCGGACCTGAACCAGCTCGCGCGCATGGGCCGGCTTTTCGGTGTCATGTCCCCTGGCCTCGACATCAAGCCGTTGCTGCGTGAGCTGCGCGAGCGCGTGGCAGAAGAACTCGACTACCGGCTCGAGGCACAGTCGCAACACGCCTTCGCGCAGGCCTACGTCGACGACCCCGACATCTTCGTTCCCGACGTCCTTGCGGGCGCCGATCGCGTGCTCGTGACCGAATGGGTCGACGGCACGCCGCTCGCAGCGATCTTGCGCAACGGCAGCCGCGAAGAACGCGACCGGGTCGGATTGCTCTACGTGCGCTTCCTCTTCTCGGGGCCCGCGCGAGTCGGTCTGCTGCACGCAGATCCGCACCCAGGCAACTACCGAGTGCTCCCCGACGGGCGCTTCGGCGTCCTCGACTTCGGTGCGGTCAACAGGTTGCCCGAGGGGTTCCCGCCCGCGATCGGCCGGCTGCTTGCGCTCGCGCTGGGCGGCGATCACACGGCAGTGCTCGAGGGTCTGCGCGCCGAGGGCTTCGTCAATCCGGGTCACAACGTCGACCCCGACGAGTTGATCAGCTACCTCAACCCGTTCCTCGACCCAGCGCGCAATGCGACCTTCCACTTCTCGCGCGCGTGGCTGCGTGAGCAAGCGGCCCGCGTAGGCGATCCGCGAACCCAAGCGGCCGCACTTGGCCGGCAGCTGAATCTGCCGCCGTCGTACCTGCTGATCCACCGCGTGTGGCTCGGCGGAGTCGGGGTGCTGTGCCAACTCGACGCGCGCGGGCCATTCCAGGCCGAGATGCGCCGATGGGTGCCGGGCCTCGCGCCGACCGCCTGACCGCGCCAATCGCAGCACCTAGCGCTAACCACTGATCGCGCCGAAGGGACCACGCCCAAGGTGCGGGCAGCTGCCCGCGGTGCGGAGTGGTCGCCTTGATCAGCGTGTCAGCCCTGACTTGATCGCTTGTCCTTCATCAGCGCAGCGGCGGGATGAGCGGCCGAAGCGCCCGTGAGGTGTACTGAGCGTGGCGCCTGGACCGCCGCATCGCGACGAATCGCGACGGACGGTAGGTGCCTCGGTTCCTCGAGGCGTTCTCCGCGCTCACGCCGGAGCGCCTTGAAGCGGTCGTGCGCGTCGTGGACGAACATGGGAAAGCTCCTGTTTCGTGATCGGCGTTCGTCGGCCCTGGTGGCTGACGAGTCGGGTTGCGGTGGTGGCTGGCACCCGAGCGCCGATCTACGACGCTCAGGCAGCGACTTCTTTGTCTTCCTTGCGTGGCCGGCCACGCGGACGCTTCCGCGGCACAACCGAGCCCTGCACGAACAGCTCGGCGCCCCAGACGCCCCACGGCTCTTGACGCTCGAGTGCCGCGGTGAGGCATGCGATGCGGACTGGGCAGTCGGCACACATGGCCTTGGCGGTCTCGACGTCATCGGGCGACTCGGCGAAGAAAAGCTCCGGGTCAACCGTGAGGCACGGGACTTCTAGCGACCGGCGCAGAGCTTGTGCGAGCACGCGGTCGAATCGGTCGGTCAGCATCTGCGTCACCCCCTTACGAGGTCGTAGGTCCAATCGCAGCTTGGTCGTCTGCGATGCGGGCAACCTGCCGTGGGGTCGATCCTCGGGGTGAGGTCTGACATTTCGGCGGGTCCTTCAGTTGTGGCGGTGCGAGCGCGGGCGGTGCTGTGCGGGTGCGATGCGGCGGTGCCGTGCGGCGGTGCGGTGGCGCCTGTGGGGCAACAAAAAAGCCGCGGATCCCGGTGAGGGTTCCGCGGCCTGGAGAGCCGGTCTGAGTGGTGTTTCAGACCGGGATCCTCCGAGACGAGGGTCCCTCGATGGGGCGGTTGTCGCGACCGGCGTCGGTCTTGACGAGGTGGTTCATGGACTGCTTGGCGGACTGCTTGGCGGACTGCTTGGCGGACTGCTTGACCGTCGTGGCCGGAACGGTGGTCTTGACGGTCGGAAGAGCTGCAACTGCTGAGAGTGGTGCTGCTGCGGCATACGTGTTCGGGACGGGCGCGTGGGTCGAGGCCTTCATCGGGGCCGTCATGGCGATAGCCGGACGCCACGTGGCGCCCGTGCTGCCGAGTTCGGACATGACGAGCCCGCGAGCGAACGTCACATCGATCGTCGACTTGGTTACGTTCTTCATCAGCGGCTCACCACCTTCCGGACTCGGGCTCGAACGGTCCGGACCTTTCGGGCAGACCAACTCGAACAGTTACCAGAGGCAGGCTAAGGCCAACGTCGTGAGGCAGGCAACGTATTTATTGACGCCATTTTCTGGTCGCGCTCAATCTGTCGGCGCATCACGTTCGCTCGCACAGCTTGAGCACCTGCTCGGCGTAAGCGGTGAGCTTGGCCGGGCCGACGCCGCCGATGCTGGCGAGCTCCTGGGTGGTCTGCGGGCGGACCTCAGCGATGCGCGTCAGCGTTGCGTCGGTGAACACGCAGAAGGCGGGCTGCTTGAGTTCTCGCGAGCGCTCGAGGCGCCAGCTCCGCAATCGCTCGAACAGTTCCTCGTCGACGCTGCCCGGGCAGTCGATGCAGCGGCCGAGCTTGCGTGCCGCGCCACTCGTCAGCAGCTTCTGGCAGACCCGGCATCGCTCGACGCCGACTCGCCGTTTGCCAGTAGCGGCCGGGGCGGCTGACAGCGAGCGCAGGCGCCGCCCGGTGCCCCAGCTGCGAGGATGTCGACCACGTCGTCGCGCAGGTCATCGAAGAAGCGGCTGGGACGTCGAGTGGCTCGGCCGCCCGGAGACCGCGCCGCCGCCCACGACAGGGCAAGCTGCCGGCGGGCTCTGGTGATTCCGACGTACAGCAATCGGCGCTCTTCGTCGATCTGGGCCGGCGTCTCGGCGTAGACGATCGGCAACGTGCCGTCGACGAGGCCGACCAGGAAGACGGCGTCCCACTCGAGGCCCTTGGCGGCGTGCAGCGACGCCAACGTGACGCCGTCGACGACTGGCGCATGCTGCAACGAGGCGCGTTCTTCGAGGTCGGCGACGAAGTCGGCCAGCGCCCCGCGTCGCGCCTGCACGACGTCAGTGCCGGCAGCCGTCTCCGGCCAGCAACGCCAACGGTGCCGGCAGCTGCAGGAGCCGCGCCTCGCTCTTCGGCGAGTCGAACCAACGCCGCGAGGGACTCCCAGCGGTCGCGAGCCGCACCAGAACCTGCCGGCGGCGTCGGGCTGAATCCCATAGCGCCGAGGACCGCGCGGACGGCATCGACGAGCGTGCCCCCGCCCGACTGATCGCCGCGCGCCGCGCCCCGGAGCAAGAACACCGCCTCGCGAACCTCGGGACGCTCGAAGAACCGCTCACCGCCGCGCAAGACGTACGGGACCCCGACCTCGGCAAGTGCCTGCTCGTACGTCTCCGACTGCGCGTTGATGCGGAACAACACGGCGATCTCACGTGCCGATGTGCCTTTGGCGATGAGGCTGGCCGCTTGCTTCGCAACCGCGGCCGCCTCGGCCACTTCGTCGTCGTAGCCCGTGATCGTCGGGGCGGGTCCGGGCGGCAGTTGCGCCACGAGCGCGCCACCCGACAGACGGTTCGCGAGCGACACGACCTGTGGTGTCGAGCGGTAGTCGCGCACGAGCCGTACGACGGTCGCCTTCGGATAACGCGTGGCGAAGCTCGTGAGGTAGACGGGTGAGGCGCCCGCGAACGAATAGATGGTCTGCTCGGGATCGCCCACGACGCAGATGTCGTCGCGCGCACCGAGCCAGGCGTCGAGCAGCCGCTGCTGGGCAGGGTTGACGTCTTGATACTCGTCGACCACGAAGTACCGGTATTGCTCGCGCACTTGAGCTGCGACGTCGGGCTCGGTCTCGAACAGTGCAGTCGCGTGCAGCAGCAGGTCTTCAAAGTCGAACAAGTTCTTGCGAACCTTCAGATCCTCGTAGCCCGCATACATCGCGGTGACATCGGCGGCCGGCCGAGGCGCGATGCGGTGCGCGAGCAGCACCGACGATGCGTAGTCATCGGGCGGGCGCTGCAACGCCTTCATCCACTCGATCTCACTCGCCACATCGCGAAGGTCGGACGACGAAAGCCCCAGCCGCAGCCGGCCCGCGACTTCTGCGAGCAAGGGCACCTTCGACTTCAAGACGGCCGGCAACTCACCTCCGACCGTGCGCGGCCAGAAGTACTGCAACTGGCGCAAGGCCGCCGAGTGGAACGTGCGCGCCTGCACCGTGCCGACGCCGAGAACCCGCAACCGACCGCGAAGCTCGCCGGCGGCGCGAGCAGTGAACGTGAGGGCCAGCACGTGGGCTGGCGCGACGGTGCCAGTGTTGACCGCGAAAGCGATGCGATGGGAAATCGCTCGGGTCTTGCCGGTGCCCGCGCCGGCCAAAATGCACACCGGCCCGCGAACGGCCTCGGCCGCCTCACGCTGCTCAGCATCGAGGTCGCTCAGGAGGTCGGGGCGATCTGGGCCATCGGGCAGATCGGCGAGAGCACGGCGCCCGGGGACATCGGGCACGTCACGTTCGGCCAGGACACTCACAGACTCACTCACGCGGCCATCTTGGCAGGCCGGCCGGACAAATCATGAACGAAGGACCCGGGAGAAGCCAGGAAGAAGCAGGAAGAAGCAGGGCCTGCCGACAGTTGTCGGTACGGACGCGCCCTCCTGAGGAGACCCCAACACCGTGAACCCCGTGAGCCCCTCGACTTCCGCAGACGCCTCAACCGAGCTCACCGACCGCCCGCCGAAGCCGCGCGAGGCGCTCGTCATCTTCACCACGCCGTGGTGCGGACCCTGCCACACGCTGAAGCGACTGCTGACCGAACAGGCCATCGACTACACCCTGGTCAACATCGAGGAGACACCGGGCGCGGCCGAGTTCGTCATGAGCGTCAACCGCGGCAATCAGACGGTGCCGACCGTGCTCTTCCCCGACGGCAGCACGCTCACGAACCCGCGCCTGCGCGACGTGCTAATCAAGTTGGGTCGCTAATCAAACCGGGTCGCTGACAACCAACCGTCGATCAAGTAGTACGCAACTGACGCGCGCATCGGCAGCTTGACGGTGCCGCTTGCAATCGCGGCCCTCAACTGGTCGCGGGTGAACCAGTTCGCTTCGACAATCTCGAGCCCGTCGACGTCCAACTCGGTCGTCGTTGCTCGCGCTGTAAACGCCAGCATCAGGCTCGACGGAAACGGCCAAGGCTGGCTCGCGACGTAACGGACGTCGTCGACTCTGACACCCACTTCTTCGAACACTTCGCGGACGACGGCGTGCTCGAGCGTCTCGCCGGCTTCGACGTATCCGGCGAGCGTCGACATGCGCCCAGCCGGCCATGTCGGCTGGCGGCCGAGCAGGCAGCGCTGATCAGGGCCATCGGCGTCGATCGACCAGCATGATGACCGCGGGATCGGTGCGCGGATGAGTGCTCGCTGCCGTCGTCGACACATCGGCGCAGATGTCCGCCGAGTTCGACAACAGTCGCGGCACCGCACAGCGGGCAGCGCGGATGCCGTGCGTGCCATTGCTCGAGTGCTGCGGCGTGTGCGAGCAAGCCGGCATCGGCACCAGACAGATCGGCACCCACATCGCGCACAGTCATCGCCCGAGTGCCAGCCGGCAACCGGGTCTGGAAGCGGCGCAGCGACAGCGAATATGCCGAACTGCGTCGGCGACGTCAGAAGGCGTTGCAACGCCGAGGAAATACCGCTCGCCGGTCGGCGCATCGGTTGTGTTCACTGTCACCAGCGCATCGGTGTCGTCGACCAACACCCGACCCGCTTCGACAACGAGCACTCGTGACGACGGCATGGGCCCACGCGCGCGCCAACCACTCGTCGTCCGTCCGCAAATGTGCAGCGCGATCAACCCCGGTCCGAGCGAGCGGCGGTAAGGGGCGTGTCATTTGCGATGCGACGCAGCGAGCTCGTCCCACAGGTAGGCGACCGATTCGGCGCCCTTGAGCAGCAGCGGAATCACGGCATGTTCGTCGGGCGCATGGATGCGATCGGTCGGAAGCCCGACACCCAGAAACACCAGCGGTGCCTGGAGAATCTCGCTGATCGCAGCCTCGGGACCCGACCCGCCTTCGCGGGTGTACAGCACCTCGTCGTCGAAGGCTCGCGCAAGTGAACGAGCGACCGCTTGCAACGCGGGGTCGTCGAGTGGCACCAGGTAGGGCCGCACACCGTCACCGAAGAAATGCACGTCCGCGGTGATTCCGTCGGGCACGTTGCGCGCGACGTATTCAGTAAGAGCTGCCTGGACGTCGAGTGGTTGCTGATCGGCGACGAGCCGGAACGACACCTTCGCGTGGGCGTCGGTCGGGACGATCGTCTTGTGACCGGGCCCGGTGTAGCCGCCCCAGACGCCATGGATCTCGCACGTCGGCCGCGCCCACACGCGCTCGAGCGTGCTGTATCCGGCCTCACCGAAGGTTGCGCGACTCTCGGCTGCCGCGAGCCAGCTCGATTCGTCGAACGGCAGCTTCGCGATCAGTTCGCGCTCTCTATCGGTGAGCGGCCGGATCGCGTCGTAGAACCCAGGCAACGTGACGTGGCCGTTTCCGTCGTGCAGGCCGGCCAGCAAGTGCGCCATCACCGTCAGGGGATTGGGCACTGCACCGCCGAATGATCCTGAGTGCAAATCGACGTCGGGGCCGTGCAGGTCGATCTGGCAATCGGTGAGACCGCGCATGCCGACGCACGCGGTGGTCGCTCCCTCGCCGTACATGCCGGTGTCACTGACCACCACGACATCGCAACTCAGCCTGTCGAGATGCTTGCGGAGCAGCGCTTCGAATGCTGGCGAACCCGACTCCTCCTCGCCCTCGATCAGCAGCTTGAGGTTGACGGGCGGGGACGTGCGATTCGACGTTGCCAGGTTCGCTCGAAGCCCGAGCAGGTGGTACAGCACCTGTCCCTTGTCATCGGACGCACCGCGGCCAAGAAGCCGATCGCCGTCGGGTCCTTCGACCACAGCAGGTTCGAAAGGCGCGAAGCTCCACAGCTCGACAGGGTCGACGGGCTGCACGTCGTGATGGCCGTAGACGACCACCGTCGGTGCACCCGGGTCGAGGCTGCGCCACTCGGCGAAGACCGCCGGTGCGCCGTCGTCGGCGAGCCAGATCTCGACAGTCGGGAACCCGGCGGCGCGTGCTGCGTCGGCGAACCATTCGGCCGAGCGGCGAACGTCGTCTGCACGCTCGGGGTCGGTCCAGACCGACGGGATGCGCAGCCACTCGCTGAGTTGCGCCACGTACTCGTCGGCGTGGGCCTGGACGAATGCGCGGACAGCATCGCGCCGCCCGTCATCGATCGCGGACGCCGAGTTGCTGACCATGTCGTGAACTCTAAGCGGGGCGCGGGTTCGCGTCCGGACCGGTCTCGTCGGCGGGGACTGACTGCAGCAAGGCGACCAGGCCCGCGCGGTCGAGGAGGTCGGCCGGCGCCACGTTCTCACCCTCGCGCAGGTAGTAGAACACCGCGCGCACATCGTCGACGTCAGTGCCGGTGAGGTCAGCCCACGCCAGCCGGTACGCGGCAAGCTGAACGGCGGCCGCGCGAGCATCGGCGCCGGCTGGGCGGCGTCCGGTCTTCCAGTCGACGACCGTGAACCCGCCGCTGGGGTCGCGGAACACGGCGTCCATGCGCCCGCGCACGACGAAGTCGTCGATGACCAGCTCGAACGGCACCTCGACCTCGACCGGATCGCGGTCGGACCACTCACTACCCAGGAACGCCTGTTGCAACGCGGCGAGATCGGCATCGGGCGCCGCATCGGCGTCGGCGGAACCTGGCACCTCATCGAGGTCGAGCAGACGCGGTGAGGAGAACCGCTGTTCGAGCCAGAGATGGAACGCGGTGCCGCGGCGCGCCAGGGGCGCAGGCGCAGCGGGGAGCGGCCGGCGGAGCCGCCGAGCGAGCTCGGCCGGGTCGCGGCGCAACGTGACGAGTTGACTCACCGATAGCTGCGGCGGCAACTCGACATCGAGCCGAGCCTGCTGCGTTCGTGCTGCGCGTTCAGACAGCAGCACTTCGACGTCGCGGGTCCACTCGTTGGTCGCTGCCGTCAGGGCGATCGCGCCGTCGAGCGTGCCGAGCTCGACAGCCATCAACTCGACCAGCTCGGCCGCGGCTTCGACGGCCGGACGTCGCGCTGCCAACGGGTCGAGCGGCCAGTTGGCAGTGTCTGGTCCGAGCTCGTGCATCGGGTTCGGTGTGCCGTCGGGGGGCAACTCTGTCCAGCAATCGACCTCACCGCGACCGGCCTCGCAGACTTCGTGCACGGAGGTCAGGAATTCACTGGCCTCGCGAGGCTTCTTCGTGTCATCCCATCGATAGCCGGTGCAGATCAGCATGCTGCGTGCCCGCGTGACGGCGACGTAGGCAAGCCGACGTTCTTCGCGCAGGAGATGCGCCTTTGCCGATTCAGCGAAACTCTTGATCGCCTCAACGGCTTCCATCTGGTGGACGTGGCCGTCGAGGCGCGCCACCGGTAGCCCGTCGCGATCGCCGCGTAGCGGCCACGGCAGCGAACCGCGCTGGGTAAGCCAACCTCTGACGTCGGCTGGTCGCACACCTGGGAACAGGTTGTCGACCAGACCGGGCACGCAGACGACGTCCCACTCGAGGCCCTTTGAAGCGTGAACGGTCAGCAGTTGCACGCGATCGCGCCGGACGTCGGCACCCTGACGCAGTTCGGGCAGCGTCGACTCGGGTTCGTCGGGACGGTCGAGCCCGCGTTCTTCGACGGCGGCGGCGTCGAGGTAGTCGAGGAATGCGGTCACGCTGACGTCATCGCCGCCAGCGGCAAACTCCGCGGCGACATCGATCAACCGATCGAGATTGGCCCGCGACGCGCTCAGGTCACCACCACGTGCAAGCACCTCGACATCAAGACCGATCGTCGCGACCACGTCGGCGACAAGGTCTGGTAGCGGCTGCCCGAGTCTCGACCGCAGCAACCGCAGCTCGAAGGCCAACTTGTCCAACCGCGCATGACCGGTCGCGGAAAGATCCTTCGGCGCGAACCGGCCCGGCGCGGGCAACGCGTCGAGTGCGTCGATGATGCTGCGATCGTCGACGTCGTCGGGATCCGTTTCTACCGTGGCCACCTCCGCGGCGGCCTCCACCGCGGCACCATCGAGAATCCGTAGGCCGTCCACGGCGACGTCGGCCAAACTCTGGGCCTGACGTGCTGGCGCCCGCGCGAAGTGACGTGCCCACGCGCCAAGAGCGGCCAGATCTCGACCGCCGATCCGCCAGCGTGCGCCAGTGAGCAGCCGCATCAGCGCGTCGCCGCGCGCAGGATCGACCATCACTCGCAACGTGGCCACGACATCGACGACTTCGGGCTCGAGGAGCAGGCCGCCGACGCCGACGATCTCGATCGGCACAGCGCGGGCGCGCAGCGCTGCTTCGATGCGCGGCAACTGTCGCCACGCTCTCACCAGCACGGCGATGCTTTTGGTTGACGCACCGACGTCACGCTTCTCTTGCTCGCCTCGCCACAGAGCCAACACCTGATCACCGATGGCCTGCGCCTCGTCATCGACCGTCGGATAAAGGCCGCAGCGCACCACGCCGTCAACCGCTGCAGCGCGGGCACGAAGTTCTGGCGTCGACACGCCGCCATCACGCAGCGGCTCTGCAATCGCATTGGCTACCGCAAGAACATTGCGGTCATTGCGAAAGCTTGTGCTCAGCGACAGTACGGACGCCGGCTTGTCGGCATCCGGGAATTGGTTTGGAAATGCCACTAGCGTGCCTTGGCTCGCACCGCGCCAGCCGTAGATCGCCTGCGACGGATCGCCGACAGCGGTCAGCAACGGTGCGACGTCGAGCCCGCGGTGAAACGCGCCGAACAGTGCCCGCAAGAACACTAGTTGCGCATGGCTGGTGTCTTGATACTCGTCGAGTAGGACCGCGCGATAGGTCGATCGCTCGGTCGCCGCGACCTCAGGGAATCCCTCGGCGAGGTCGGCCGCAAGTGCCATCTGATCGGCAAAGTCGAGGCATTCGTTGCCGCGCTTCGCCTCGTCGTAGGCGGCGACGATCGGCAGCAACTGGCAACGTGCGGCGAGTGCCTTTGCCACGACGGCGATGTCGTCGTGGAAGTCTTTCGTAGTTCGTTGCCCCGCGGCCTTAGGCAACGCAGTCAGCACACCATGCAGCCCGGTGCAGTAGTCACGAAGCTGCTCGCTAGTCACCCGATGTTGCGCGAGGCCTTCGGCGAGAGCACGGACGTCGTTCGTCACCGTCATCGGCGAGACGGTCACGTCATTCATCGGTCCGTCGTACGCGTCGACCGCTCGACGCGCGTACTGCCACGCGACGGTCTGCGGGATCAACCGCTGACCTGGCTCACGGCCTATACGCAGCGCGTTCTCGGCGACGATCCGGCCGGCATACGCGTCGTATGTCGAGATCGTCGGATCGGCGGCGCTGATGACCTCGGCGTCGACAAGACCGTGGGCGGCCAGTTGACCCAGGCGGCGGCGAACGCGTGCCGCGAGTTCGGCGGCCGCCTTGCGCGTGAACGTCAGCCCGAGTACCTGGTCTGGTCGAACGAGGCCGTTCGCCACCAACCACACGACGCGGCCAGCCATGGTCTCCGTCTTGCCCGATCCGGCTCCTGCAACGACGAGACACGACTGCGCGGTCGACTCGATGACCGCAGCTTGCTCGTCGGTCGGCGCGTCTTGCTCGAGAGCGCGCGCGATTTCGGCGGCGGTGTAGCGGGTCATGCGGTCACCTGCCGGCCCTCATCGCGCACGGGGCACGACGTGCGCACAGGACACGACCGGCACATGTCGTTGTCGATTGCCGCGAAGACGTTGCCCGCCATGCCCTGCGCCGATCGCTCGATCATGTCCAGCGCCCAGCCAGGGTCGTCGCTTTCTGACAGCGGCAACTGACCGTTGACGGCCGCCTTCACGGTGCCCGTGCCAACTTGCACCAGCGCCGCGCCGCCGGACTGCCGCACACCTGCCGCGACCTCGTCGAAAGCCCCTGCCTCGACCGCGACCTGATACGAACCCAGCTGCGCGTGCGTGTCGAGCTCGACCTTTGTCGGCGCGTGCTTTCCGGTCTTCAGGTCGACGACGAACAATCGACCCTCGTCGTCGCGTTCGAGGCGGTCAACCTGGCCCTTCAATACTGCGCGGCCAATGGTGACCTCGAAGTCCTGCTCGGCGGCGACGAACACGCGGGTATTCGTGCGCAGCCACTCGGCGAGCTTTCGGACCATCTCCGCAGCGCGCTCGCGCTGCCTCACAGCGAACCAGCCAGAGCCCAAATCGACCCGCCTGATCGCGCTGGCCAGTCGCTCTTGCAGCTGCGCGGCGACCTCGGCGGCGGGCACGCCCTCTTCCGCTACTTGCTGCGCGAGTGCGTGCACCAAGGTGCCGATGCCCTGCGCCGTCGAATCACCACTCGTGCCTCCCGACGACTCGAGTAGCCAACGCAAAGGGCAACGGTCAAATGCTTCGAGACGGGACGGCGACAGCTTGACGAGTTCGCCATCGTCGACGAGTTGACGCTCGTCGGACAGCGGCGCCAGCCCATACCAGTCGAGTGGATCGGCACCCGACACTCCCGCCGCCGCGAGTCGCGCGAGCTGTGCGGCGGCAGCTCTTCGCCGTCCGGCTGGATCGTCCGCGTCCTGGGTCGTGACGACGGCGCGCAATTCCGCCACGACGGACGGCAGATCGAGCCCACGCGGAACCCTTGTCAGCGCCCGCTCGTCGCTTTGTGGCGGCACTAGTTCGTCGAGGAAGCGGGACGGCTGCTCGTCGTCGCTACGAACCGCAGTGGCGATGAGGTGCAGCCGAGCTCGCGTAACCGCGACGTAGAACAGGCGCCGTTCTTCGGCGAGGCGCGCAGCGACCGCCTGCAACGGGCTAACCGCGCCAGAGTCGTCAGCGGCGGCGAGGACGTCGACGAGTTGCTGTGATCCGAGGAGCGACCCACGCCCACGCAGGTCGGGCCAGACCCCTTCTTGCACGCCGGCGACGACCACGACGTCCCACTCGAGGCCTTTGGCTGCGTGGGCCGTCATCAACCGGACGCCGTCAGCCGTCGGTGCCTGCGGCGCCAACGTGTCGCCGGGAATCTGCTGACCAAGCAAGTGATCGAGGAACACCGATGGGCCAGCCTTGGGGAGCCGGTCGGCGAATCGCGCCGCGGCATCGAACAGCGCCACCGCTGCATCGAGATCGCGATCGGCCGCAGCTGACCCGGGCCGACCCGACAATGCGAGGGAACTCAGGCGCGGCGCAAGGCCAGCTGCTTGCCAGATCGCCCACAACACCGCCTCGGCGCTGGCGCTCGGCTGTGCGACCGCAGCGCGACCAGCCTCGAGAACCGTCGCGATGCGAAGCGCAGGAATGGCGACGCGTCGCTCGATCGGGACGAGGTCGGCGGGCGTCGTGAGAGCGGCTGCCAGCAGCGCGCCCGACGCACGACCGCCCCCCGCCGCCAGTTCGAGCGACCGCAACTCTTGCCGGAGCCGGCGCAGCGCCAACGGGTCGGCACGACCGAGCGGGCCGGTGACGAGCTCTTGCGCGAGCTCGACGCCTTGCGGGCCTGCGAGGTCGAGACGACCCGTGACGAGTTCGAGAACCCTTAACAACGCCCGCACAATCGGGACGTCGACCAGTGGCTGCTCCTCGGCATGCGCGGCGATCGGGACCCCGGCCGACTGAAGCGCCCGGCGCAGCGCGGGCAGCGGCACGCCACTGCGCACGAGCACTGCCATGCGCGCCCAGGGCACGTCGCGCAGCAAGTGGAACTCGCGAAGCCGATGCGCGAGGTAGGCCGCTTCGGCGTTCGTCGTCGCGAATACATGGACCTCGGCGCTCCCTGGCTCGATGCCCGGCGCAGGTCGCAACGCACGATGCGCCGGCAAGCCCGACAGGCGCTGCGCGACACGGCGCGACGCGGCGAGGAGATTCGCACCCGAACGTCTGCTCACGTCGAGAGCGACGATCGTCGGCGGCGACCCGTCAGGCGCCTTGAAACGATCAGGAAAGCGCCGCACGCCTTCAAGGTCAGCACCGCGAAACCCGTAGATCGACTGGTCGGGGTCGCCGACTGCCAGCAGGTCACGGCTGCCGACAAGCAGTGCGAGCAGTTCTTCTTGCGCCGGGTCGGTGTCTTGGTACTCGTCGACGACGACGAACTCGTGAGCAGCCCGAATTTCCTGCAACACAAGGGGTTCTGACCTCAACAACCCTGCAGCGGCGCGGATCAGCTCGGCGGGGTCGTACGACGCGGCCTCTCGCAGAGCCGATACCTGTGCGTACTGTTCGGCAAACTTCGCGGCTGCGACCCAGTCGTCGCGCTTGTAACGACGGCCGATCTGCGCGAGCTCGCGAGGGCTAATGCCGCGTTCGACCGCGCGCTGCACGAAGTCGCGCAACTCCTGGGCGAAGCCACGCGTCAGCAACGCCGGATGCAACCTTTGCGGCCACATCGCGGCGCCGGCCTCGACGTCACCGCGAAGAAGTTCGCGGACGACGAGGTCTTGCTCAGCCCCGGACAGCAGCCGCGGCGTGGCCTCGCCGCGACGAGCCGCGTCGGCGCGCAGCAGACCGAACGCGTAGGAGTGGAAGGTGCGCGCGATGGGATCGCGGATCGTGCGGCCAAGGCGAGCTGCGATGCGCTCGCGAAGCTCGGCCGCCGCTCGGCGGCTGAACGTGAGCACCAACGCCTGGTCGGGGGTGATCTCACCCGACTCGACCCGCTGCACCACTGCCTCGACGATCGTGGTCGTCTTGCCGGTGCCCGGGCCGGCAAGCACCAACACCGGACCACCGCGATGTTCGACCGCGAGGCGTTGCGCCTCGTCGAGCACGGGGGCCACGACCACCCGCGCGGGTGCCCGAACGACGCGAGGCACGTTGGCAGGCTCGCGCGCGCCTGCCGCGTCGGCCGAACGCTGACCACTCGGCGTCCGGCTGCTTGAAGGCACGACCGCATCACACCACGAAACGCTGACACTGCCGCCGTCGACTTCACGTCCCGTGTGGTTGCCGATACCGCCCAAAACGCGCCCGAGAGCAACCACACCGGATGTGAAGATGCCGCCTCGGCATCGCCAATCTAGGAGTCGGGGTCCCACCGGGCGTGGATCATGTCGACGCGGTCGCCGCGCATCGGAGTCGCGTCAGCCCGCAGTAGTCGCAGCACTTCACCGTCGTGACTGGGCGCCGGCGTGCCGTCGGCGTGGACGACGCGGTGCCAGGGCACTGCGCCACCCCAGGTCGACATCACGGTGCCGACCTGGCGGGGTCCGCCCTCAGCGAGGTACTCGGCGATGTCTCCATAGGCGAGCACCTTGCCGGCGGGAATCGAGTCGACGAGGTCGAGCACCCGTTGTGCGAACGCCGGCACCTCGACGTCCCGCGATCTTGGAGCACTTCTGTTGCTGGAACCACCGTCGTTGCTAAAACGACGCGCGCGCTCCATGTTGCTGCTCCGAGGGCTCAGTACGAGGGCAGGCTCGGGTCGACCTGGTTGACCCAGCCGACGACGCCGCTCCCGACGTGCACGGCGTCAGCGAAGCCGGCGCCCTTCACGATGGCGAGCGCCTCGGCCGACCGCATGCCCGACTTGCAGTACAGGACGATGCGCTTGTCCTGGGGCATCCGCTCGAGTGCCGATCCGTTGAGGAACTCGCCCTTCGGAATCAACACGGCGCCAGGAATCGACACAATCTCGAACTCGGCCGGCTCGCGCACGTCGACCAGGAAGATGTTCTCCCCGTCGTCGATCCACTTCTTCAGCTCGCGCGGGACGATCGTCGAGCCCTGGGCCGCGAGCACCGCCTCGTCGGAGACGACGCCGCAGAAGGTCTCGTAGTCGATGAGTTCGGTGATCGTCGGGTTCTTGCCGCAGATCGGGCACTCGGGATCCTTGCGGATGTTGACGGTCCGGTAGGACATCTCGAGCGCGTCGTAGATCATCAGTCGGCCCACCAGGGGGTCTCCGATGCCAGTCAGCAGCTTGATCGCCTCGGTCGCCTGGATCGACCCGATCGAGGCGCACAGCACCCCGAGCACGCCACCCTCGGCGCACGACGGCACCATGCCGGGCGGCGGCGGTTCGGGGTAAAGGCACCGGTAGCACGGGCCGTTTTCTGCCCAGAACACCGACGCTTGTCCGTCGAACCGGTAGATGGAACCCCAGACGTAGGGCTTGCCGAGCAGGACGCACGCGTCGTTGACCAGGTAGCGGGTGGCGAAGTTGTCGGTGCCATCGACGACGAGGTCGTACTGGCCGAAGATCTCGAAGACGTTCTCGTTCTCGAGCCGCTCCTCGTGCAGCACGACCTTGACGAGCGGGTTGATCTCATGGATCGAGTCGCGGGCCGACTGCGCCTTCGAGCGGCCGATATCGCTTTGTCCGTGGATGATCTGGCGCTGGAGGTTCGACTCGTCGACCGTGTCGAACTCGATGATGCCAAGCGTTCCGACGCCGGCCGCGGCGAGGTACATGAGCACCGGGGAACCGAGGCCGCCTGCACCGATCGCCAGCACGCGCGCGTTCTTCAGGCGCTTCTGACCCGCCATCGCGACGTCGGGGATGATCAAGTGCCGCGAGTAGCGCCTGACCTCTTCGACAGTCAGGCTCTCGGCCGGTTCAACCAACGGGGGTAGCGACACTTCAGGCTCCATCAGCGGGTGGTCAGATCAGCTTCATAACGGTCCCACGACGCCCACTCATTCCCCGCACCATCCCCCCAGCCAGGTCGGGCCGCGACACAAACGCGCGCAGCGCCCGTGCCACGGTCGCGGGTTCCTCGAGGTGGGCGACGTGACCTGCTTCGGATAACCGCAGCACCTCGACGTCCGGGAAAGTGCTCTTCGCCCGAACCGCGACTCGCTGCGACACGAGCTTGTCTCGCCCTCCAGAGATCACCAGGGTCGGGACGCCGACCAGTGCCGCTTGCTTCCATAGCCGGCGAGGTCCGGGGTCGAGGTAGGACGCCACCATCGTGCGCAGCGACAAGCGGTAGACGCGCGCGCTGTGCGGCAGGGCGGCCCGCAACCGCAACGTGACGAGCTCGCGCGCATGCCGCGCGGCGCTGACCCCAGCCGGATTGCCGTAGCAGAGCGCGTAGATACGCCCGGCCATCCACTCGGGGTCGGCACGCATGGCGAGGCGCACGATCAGCGGACCGACCAGCGGCACCAACGCCACGGTCAGTTGCGCGCTGCCGAATCGCGGCTTGAGGTCGGGCATCGCAGGCGAGATCAGGGTCAGCGATCGCACGAGCTCGGGATGCTCCGCCGCGACCCTGACGCATACTGCGCCGCCGAGGGAGTTGCCGACCAAGTGCACGGGTCCGAGTTCTCGTGCGACGTCGGCGACGGCTCGGGCCTGGCCGTCGAGGGACAGGTCGCGGTCGGCGGGCGGTGGCGAGTGCGCGAACCCCGGCAGGTCGAGCGCGTAGCAATCGAGCAGGTCGTCGAGGTTCGACGCGACATCGGCCCAGTCGAGCGATTCACCCCCGAGCCCATGCACGAACAACATCGGTTGGCGGCTCGGCCCGGCATCGAGTGCGGCATCTAGTGCGGCTTCTAGTGCGGCGTCTGAGCTGCGGCGCACGAACACCGGCCCGCGGGACGTCTCGACGAGCGAGCCTGGCCAACTCTGAGCGTCCACCCACCCGGTCTACCACGCACGCGGCGAGTGAAGGAATTTCGGGCAGTTTTCGGTCCGGAACGCCCCGGAATTCCTTCAGTCGGAGAAAGCGGGGACGGCTAGCTGTCGCTAGCTCACCATGTTTTCGACGCGCCGGTTCAGCGCGTCGAGCGTGGCCCTGATTGCGGCCTGCCGGACGTCTTCGCGCACACCGGCAACTCCGGTGAGCTTCTCGCTGCCGTTCGTGCTCAGCATCGTGAGGGCAACCAAGACAGCGCGGTCGCGTCCGGTCGGGGTCAGTTCGACGAGGTCTAGCTCGAAACGCGCCTTGCCGCCAAGCAACTCCTCGACTGCTCGCAGGGTGGCGGTCGCCACTGCGCGCTGCACGCCGCTTTGTGTCGCTGTGCCTTCGGCACGGCCGATCGCTGAGGTCTCGGGAACGGGTGCGCCGATGGCACGCGCCGACTTCCCGACCGAGAGTGTCACCTCAGCGGCGACTTGAAGTCCCGAAGAAATGATGTGCATGCGCCTGATCGCGGGGCGGAACCGGTCGGCGTCCTGGCCTTCTTGGTCCTCGATGTCCGGATCGTCAGCGTCGGCCTGCATGTCCTCGACCAACTGAACGCGATCGGCGTCGACGCCGAGTCCGAACCGCTCGCGCAAGAGGCGACCAACGGCGCTTGCGACCTCGACCTCGTCGACTCCAGGTGCGAGTCCGAGTCGGAGCAGTCCTAATCCGTCGCCATCACCGTCAGGCTCGACGTCGGCGTCGGCGACACCAGGAACCTCGCGCAACGCTGCGACGATGTCGAGGTTGTCGCTGACGCTCACGTGGGCTCCAAATGACCGATACGCGCTGGGACGACGCGGGTGGGCGCCGGCCTCTTACGCTGAAGTCGGCGTGGGGGCCGCTCTGCTTAAGCGCCGAACGCGCGGGCGTTTACGCCGAACGGCGGGCTCGCACGGGTTTCTTGTCCACAGCCTTGGCCGCAGCTGCGGTCTTCGCGGCGACCTTCGGAGCGGCGGCTTTCTTAGCCACAGCGGATTTCGTTGCCACGGCCTTGTTCGCGCCGGCCCGCGACGCCGACGCCTTTGCCACCGATCCCTTCGCCGCCGATCCCTTCGCAGCCCCTGATCCCTTCGTGGTCCCGGATCCCTTCGCGGCCCCGCCCGCCGCCCCTGCCTTGACCGCGGCGATGCTCGCCTGGAGCGCCGCCACCAGGTCGACCACCGTGCCGGACGTCTCGCTGTCCGCGGACTCTGGTGCCGGGACCAGGTCGCGGCCTTCGATCTTGGCCTCGACCACCGATTCGAGCGCAGCCCGGTACTGGTCGGTGAAGTCGCTCGGATCGAAGTCGCCCGACAGCGAGTCGACCAGCCCCGAGGCCATCGCGATCTCCGCGGGACGCACGTCGACGTTCTCGTCGAGGAAGCCGAACTCGGGGGCGCGGATCTCGTCGGGCCACAACATCGTCTCGAGAGTGATGACGCCTTCTCGCACCCGCAGCGTCGCCAGTGCCTCGCGGCGGCGAAGGGCGACCTTGACGACGGCCACCCGCCCGGACTTCTCGAGCGTATCCCGCAAGAGAACGTAGGCCTTGGTTGCGCGTGCGTCAGGCTCGAGGTAGTAGCTCTTGTTGAAATAGATCGGGTCAACCTGCTCGAGCGGCACGAACTGGAGGACGTCGATCTCGCGGCTGCTCGTCAGCGGGAGTTCGGCGAGGTCGTCGTCGGTGAGCACAACGACGTCGCCGTCGGGTAGCTCGTAACCTTTGGCGATGTCGTTGTAGGCAACTTCCTCGCCGTCGATGGAACAGATGCGCTTGTATTTGATCCGACCGCCGTCGTCACGATGCACTTGGTGGAAGGCAATGTCCTTCTCCTCCGTCGCCGAGTACACCTTCACAGCAATGCTGACCAAGCCGAAGGAGATGGACCCCTTCCAGATGCTGCGCATGAGCGATCCTTTGTTCGTGGGGCACTAGACCGTGCCGTCCCCCAAGAGCGAGCCAACTAAAACAACCGAGCCAACTAAAACAACTGTGCAGGTGGGAGACCGCCGCCTGGTGATCTCCAACCTTGAGAAGATCTTGTACCCACAAACAGGATTCACCAAGGGCGAGGTTCTCGACTATTACGCGCGCATCGCGCCGGCGTTGCTACCCCATCTGGCGGGCCGCCCACTGACCCGCAAACGCTACCCCAACGGCGTCGATGGCCCGTCGTTCTTCGAGAAGAATGCGCCGCGTGGCACACCCGACTGGGTGCGCACCGTCAACCTGCCCGTACCCGGCAGCACCATGAACCGCGAAACGATCGACTTCGTGATCGTCGACGACCTTCCGGCATTGATCTGGACGGCGAACCTCGCGGCACTTGAGTTGCACGTGCCGCAGTGGAAGGTCGGGCCACGCGGCGGCGTCCAGGACCCCGATCTGCTGGTGCTCGATCTCGACCCAGGACCGCCCGCGACGATCGTCGAATGCTGCGAAGTCGCACTCCTGCTCAAGGACATCCTCGACGCCGACGGCCTGACGGGCTATGCCAAGACGAGCGGCTCGAAGGGCCTTCAGCTGTACGCGCCTATCCGTCCGACACCGGACGACGACACCCGGGCTTACGCACGCGCGCTCGCCAAGCGACTGGAGAAACAGCGCCCGGATCTGGTCGTCTCCGACATGACGAAGGCGCTACGGCACAGCAAGGTGCTCGTCGACTGGAGTCAGAACGCCGCAGCGAAGACGACCGTGGCGCCCTACTCGCTGCGGGCGCGCCCGGAACCGACCGTCTCGACGCCGATCAGCTGGGCCGAGGTCTCGGCGTGCCGATCGCCCGAGGCTCTCGTCTTCTTGCCCGACGCCGTGCTCAAACGAATCGAGAGGGACGGCGATTTGCTGGCCGATCTCGGGTCGCTGCCGACCGCCCGTCGACCCAGACTTCCATGACCCCCGCGGCCCTGCGGCGCCAACGGGGTAGGTTCGAAGCAGGAGCACGAACGCCTGACTATCCAAGACCATGCAGGACTATGCGGAGGATGACCGTGGAGGTCAAGATCGGTGTCCAGTACGCGGCACGCGAGATCGTCGTCGAGAGCGGCCAGACCCCAGCGGCCGTCGAGGCGCTGATTACCGCCGCGGTGAAAGACGGCGGGCTGCTGATCTTGGCCGACGAACGTGGCCGGCGGGTCCTGGTTCCTGTCGAGAAGCTTGCCTACGTCGAAATCGGCGAAACATCCGAGCGGCGGGTCGGCTTCGGCACGATGTAGCACGCTGTCGCATCGCGTGACTCAGGCCGACAGGCCGAGCGCCGCCATCCGTCCCATATGCGCGTCGGTGATCCGCGTGAACGTCCGCATCAGTTCAGCGAGGTCGGCGCTGGTACCTGGGACTCCCCCGACCAGCAGCGTGACGAGCGCTTCGCGCTCTGCGCAGACTGCCTGGGCTTGCGCCAATGCCTCCCCGACAATGCGGCGTCCCCACAACGCTAGGCGTCCGGCAATGGTCGGATCGGCCTCGATCGCCTGCCGCACCCGCTCGACCGCGAACTCCGCATGGCCGGTATCGGCCAGGACTTCAAGCACGAGGGCGCGAGCTTTGGGATCGAGGAGCTGCGCGATCTCGCGGTAGAAATCCGCTGCGATGCCGTCGCCGACGTAGGCCTTGACGAGGCTCTCTGCCCAATCGCTTGGCGCCGTCATGGCATGAAATGCCTCAAGCGGGACGACGAAGGGTGCCATCGCCTTCCCGGCTTCGACACCCATGCCCTCGAGGTGATGCTCAAGCAGTTGGTAGTGACCGAACTCCGCAGTAGCAAGGCGCGCGAGGGCGGCCTTGTCTTCGAGCGTCGGCGCCATGCGGGCGTCATAGGCCAGCCGCTCGAACGCCACCAACTCGGCATAGGCGAGCACCCCGAGCAGGTCGGTCACGGCGTCCCGATAGGTCGGGTCGGCCATCAGGTCGATGTCGGGAACGCGCTCCTCGCTCACGTCCCGAAGCGTAGTGCTGCGGCATCAGCGGCCCGTAGCGTTTCGCGGATCGCGTGGTTCCTAGATCGCGGTAGGCTGCGTCGACAGCTTGGGCGCTCCCCGCACCCCGCTCCCGCCCGGAACCTGCGAGCAGCGCTGTGAACAACCCCAGCGTCCACGATCGCCCGGACCGCAGGGTTAGCCCCTTTTGAGAGGTTTCGTTCTGACCACCTTTGCCGAACTCGGGATTGCTCCCGAGACCGCCGGGGCCTTGTCGGCCGTCGGCATCACGATCCCGTTCCCCGTCCAAGCGCTCGCGATCCCCTTGGCCCTCACCGGTACCGACCTCATCGGTCAGGCCCGCACGGGTACCGGCAAGACGTTGGCCTTCGGGGCGCCGCTGCTCCAGCTCATCGACTTCGTCGACGATCCGCGACCACGCGCACTGGTCGTCGTCCCGACGAGAGAGCTTGCGATCCAGGTAGCCGCTGATCTCGTCATCGCAGGCAAGGGCCTAGGCGCGCGCGTACTGGCCGTCTACGGCGGTCGGTCGTATGAGCCGCAGGTGGCGGCGCTCAAGGCCGGCATTGACGTGGTGTCAGGTACTCCTGGCCGCTTGCTCGACCTCGCTCGGCAGGGGCACCTCGACCTGTCCGACATCCAGGTTCTCGTGCTCGACGAGGCCGACGAGATGCTCGACTTGGGCTTCCTACCCGACGTCGAGCGCATCCTCGCTCTCACACCGGCAAGCCGACAGACGATGCTCTTCTCGGCGACGATGCCCGGCGAGGTCATCTCGCTGTCGCGCAAGTATCTGAAGCAGCCGACCCGGATCCGCGCTGAGGAACCCGACGAGGGCCGCACCGTCCCTGAGACCGCGCAGTTCGTCTATCGCGCGCACTCGATGGACAAGCCCGAAGTGCTTGCCCGGATCCTCCAGGCGCAAGGTCGCGGGCTCGCGATGGTCTTCTGCCACACCAAGCGCCACTGTGACCGGCTCGCCGCCGACCTCACCGAACGTGGGTTCGCTGCCGCGGCGGTGCACGGTGACCTCGGCCAGGGCCAGCGTGAGCAGGCGCTACGAGCGTTTCGAGCCGGCAAGGTCGACGTGCTGGTCGCAACCGACGTGGCCGCCCGCGGAATCGACGTCGAGGGCGTCACCCACGTCATCAACTACTCGTGCCCGGACGACGAAAAGACTTACCTGCACCGCATCGGCCGCACCGGCCGGGCTGGTGCGTCGGGCGTCGCCGTGACGCTCGTCGACTGGGACGACCTCGCCCGCTGGAAGTCGATCAACGCGCTGCTCGATCTGTCGTTCCCCGACCCGCCGGAGACCTACTCGACCTCCGACGAGCTGCACGAGCAGCTGGGCATTCCGCGCGGGGTCACCGGCGTGCTGCCTCGCGCCGACCGCACGCGCGCCGGCCTCGGTGCGGAGCTGCTCGAAGATCTCGGCGAGACTGGCCGGCCGCGAAACGCTGCCGGTGGCGGCTCGTCGTCCGGAGGGCGCAGGGGCACGGGGGGCAGGTCGGCAGCCGCATCGGGCGGTCGGTCGGGAACCGCATCGTCTGCCCGCACGGCGAAACCGCGTTCTGCAACCGACGCACCGCGCGCCGCAACCGAAGGTTCGACAGCGTCCCCTCGGCGGCAGCGCACGAGGTCGGCAGCAGCCGACGCCATCCCCGCAGATCGGGCGAAGGCTGCGCCAAGAGACGTGCCGTCGGCAGTAGCTGCCCCCGGGGCCGGCTCGGAGGCAGTTCCTGCCGACGCCACCCCTCGGCGTCGCCGGTCGCGAGGTGGCAGAGGCCGATCGGGCGGCGCCAAGCAAGACCAGGGTGGGAAACCGAGTATGAGCACTAACCAAGCACCGCCGGCCCCGCGCAGCGCCAATAGCTGAGCGCAACACGTCCGACCTTGGGATATTTCACCTCGCTGCAGGCCCCCACTGATTCAAGCCAGGCCCCCCGCGTACCGACGATGGAGTCGGGCACACGCGAGGAGGACCCGTGGTTTTGCGAACAGTTGCTGGGCGTCGCACCGGCGAGAGCTCGGACGACCTCGAGTCGTGGCTGGTCCAACTCCAGGACTGCCCGCCCGTCACCAGGACTGTCGTGACGACCTGCGCGAACGACGTCCACGGTTCTGAGCCGGCCACCTGGTTCTACGTCGAGGCCGATGCGAAGACTGCCGTGGCCCGCTACCGGTGCATGAGCTGTGGTGACAGCAAAGACGTGCTCGACTCCGCCGAGCACTGGAACTTCCCGCGGATGTGGGCATGCCCAGGATGCTCAGCGTCGATCGCCGAGATTGCCGCGGGACTCCACAGCGACGCCGATGGAAGCGTGCACTGGCTCGCGCTTGCAGCACGTTGCGTCGACTGCGGAACCATCGAAGGCCTGACCGACTTCAACACCGAGGCGTTGACAGCGGACGAGGTCTTGAGTCAGCTGTAGTTCGCCTCTGAAGTGAGGCCCTCGCAACCCTCGCGTTTTTTCTCCTACACCGCCGTCAGGTCACATTCAGGTTCGCCGCATGCCCGGGCGCGACTGTCATGGCATGACAACGACGACTCTTCCGAACCCCCAACGCCACGAAGCGTCGGCCGATCGCGCCCTGATTTACCACCAGGCAACGGCCGCGCCCGCGATCGAGATCGTGATCCCGGTCCACAACGAGGAACACGACCTCGCGCCAAGCGTTCGGCGACTGCACACCTACCTGACAGAGAACTTCCCGCTGTCGTTTCGCATCACGATTGCCGACAACGCCAGCACAGACGACACGTGGCTCATCGCGTGCGCACTCGAACAGGACTTCGCGTACGTGCGTGCGACCTACCTCGGCGAGAAGGGCCGCGGGCGGGCATTGCACACCGTGTGGCTCGCCAGTGACGCGACAGTCGTTTGCTACATGGACGTCGATCTGTCAACCGATCTCGCGGCGTTGCTGCCGCTCGTAGCTCCCCTTCTTTCGGGACATAGTGACGTCGCGATCGGCACCCGGCTCTCACGCTCGTCGCGCGTCGTGCGAGGGCCCAAGCGCGAGGTCATCTCGCGGTGTTACAACGTCTTGCTGCGCACGACGCTTGCGACCCGCTTCTCCGACGCGCAATGCGGATTCAAAGCAATCAGGACGGATCGCGCGCGCGAGTTGCTGCCGATGGTGCAAGACAACGGGTGGTTCTTCGACACAGAACTGCTCGTGCTCGCTGAGCGGTCTGGCATGCGCATTCACGAGGTGCCCGTCGACTGGACCGACGACCCCGACTCGCGCGTCGACATCGTGCAGACTGCGATCGCCGACCTTCGCGGAATCGTCCGGCTGGCCCGCGATCTGGCGCGCGGCCGCATCCCGCTCTCGACCCCGGTGCGCGACAGCGGCAGCTCACTTGGAGCGCAACTGTTCCGCTTCTGCAGCGTCGGCATCGCGAGCACCCTTGCATACGTCGTGCTGTTTCTATTGCTACGCACCACGATGTCTGCGGCGTGGGCGAACGCCCTTGCTTTGCTTGTGACAGCGGTTGGCAACACCGCCGCGAACCGCACGTTCACGTTCGGCATGCACGGCCGCTCAGCTCGGCTGCGACATCAGCTTCAAGGGCTCACGGTCTTCGCCATCGGCCTCGGCTTGAGCACCGGCGCACTCGCCGCCGTCCATGCACTCGCACCACGTGCCGGGCGCCCGGCGGAAGTCATCACACTCGTCATCGCGAACCTGGCCGCGACTCTTCTTCGGTTTCTGCTGTTCCGGTCATGGGTCTTCCGCCGACCGGCGCACCTGCCCACAACCCTCGCCACCACTCAGGAGTTGTCATGACCACGACTTTGCCGGCTCTCCCCGATACGGTCGAACGAACGATCCAACGAACCGACCGCACCCGGGTGCAGCGCATTTTGCGTGGCCGCGCGGGGGATCCCGCATGGGTGCGCCCGTCCCTCCTCGCACTGCTTCTCGGGACTGCCCTGTTGTATATCTGGGGCCTCGGCGCTTCGGGCTGGGCGAACTCTTTCTATTCGGCCGCCGTGCAGGCAGGAACGAAAAGCTGGAAAGCCTTCTTCTTCGGCTCCTCCGACTCCTCCAACTTCATCACGGTCGACAAACCGCCCGCATCGCTGTGGGTGATGGAAATATCCGCCCGCATCTTCGGTGTCAATGCGTGGAGCATCCTGGTCCCGCAAGCCCTCGAAGGCGTGGCGACTGTGGCGGTTCTCTACGCGACGGTCCGGCGGTGGTTCACTCCGGCAGCGGGCTTACTGGCCGGCGCCGTGCTCGCACTTACTCCGGTGGCCGTGCTGATGTTCCGCTTCAACAACCCTGACGCGTTGCTGGTCTTGCTCCTGACGATCGCGGCGTACGCAGTCACCCGAGCACTCGAAGCGGGCGCTACTCGTTGGTTGGTCCTGGCGGGGTCACTGGTCGGATTCGGATTCTTGGCCAAGATGATGCAGGCGTTCCTCGTCGTCCCCGCATTTGCCCTTGTGTATTTGCTTGCTGCACCGACGCCGCTTCGACGGCGGATCTGGCAGTTGCTCCTTGCTGGAGCTGCGATGTTCGTCGCGGCCGCTTGGTGGGTGGTCGCGGTTGTTCTCACCCCCGCGGCAGACCGGCCCTACATCGGCGGATCGCAACACAACAGCATTCTGGAACTCATCTTCGGCTACAACGGATTCGGCCGCCTCACCGGAAATGAGACCGGGAGTGTCACCGGTGGTGGCGGTGGCGGCGGCCTTGGGGGTGCCGGTGGCGGTGCCGGTGGGGGAAGCCAGTGGGGTCCGACCGGTCTGACGCGGCTGTTCGGGTCCGAGATGGGCACCCAGGTTTCGTGGCTCATACCGGCTGCACTGGTGCTCATGGTTGGTGCACTGTGGCTGAGCCGGCGAGAAGCCCGCACGAGCAAGCTGCGCGCCGCGACGGTGCTGTGGGGCGCAACGTTGCTCTGCATCGGGCTCACGATCAGCCTGAGCAAGGGCATCATTCATCCGTACTACACGGTGGCTCTTGCCCCGGCGATCGGCGCGCTTGTCGGTATTGGCGCTACGTCGCTGTGGCACAATCGCGAACGTTTCATCTCGCGCATCGCGCTGGCGGCGGCGATCACGGTGACCGCCTGGTGGGCGTACGTGCTGCTCGGCCGCACGGCGACCTTCGACACCTGGCTGCGACCAACGATTGTCATTGTCGGTCTCGCTGCTGCTGCAGCAGTGCTCGCGATCGGACACGTGAAGCGCTCTATTGCCGTGGCGGTCGCCACCGGCGCGATCTTCACCGCGATCGGGGCACCGGTCGCCTACGCGCTCGATACGGCGTCGACACCGCACTCGGGATCGATCCCGAGCGCGGGCCCGGCGGGACAAGGTGGATTCGGTGGGCCTGGTGGCGCGGGCGGCTTTGGCGGCCGCGGCGGTCCTGGCGGATTTGCGGGAGCTCCAGGTGGCCAAACGGTCACGGGCGGGACGGGCACTGCACCTCAAGGAACAGGTACGTTCGCGCCGCCGACCGGGACCGCGGGTGGCGCAGCGACCGCGGGTGGCGCAGCGACCGCGGGTGGCGCAGGCACCGGTGGGTTCGGCGGGAGGCAGGGTGGCGGCGGAGCCGGCGGCTTACTCGGCAGCAGCACACCCAGTGCCGCGCTCACTGCGGCGCTGAAAGCCAACGCGAACTCGTACACCTGGGTAGCGGCGGCGATCGGGTCGAACTCCGCCTCGGGTTACCAGCTCGCAAGCGGCGAGCCGGTGATGGCGATCGGTGGGTTCAACGGCAGCGACCCGGCACCCACGCTCGCGCAGTTCGAGACGTTGGTGAGCGAGGGAAAGATTCACTACTTCATCAGTGGCAGCGTTGGAACGCCGAACGGCGGCAGCAACGCGTCGTCCGAAATCTCGTCATGGGTGAGCAGCCATTTCACAGCGGTCACGATCGGCGGGACGACGGTGTACGACCTGACAAAGGCCACGTCGTAGCTGGCACCCGCTAGAGGAACAGGACCGGGCGTGGCACGCATTGCGTGTTGCGCCCGGTTGTCTGCGAGTTCTGTGCCAGTCCCACGCAAGCTCTATGCGAGGACCGGGTCGAGCGCGTCCTGGAAGTCCTCCGGCGTGAACGGTTTCGCCACAAGGAACATCGCGCCGGCCTCGATCGCGGCAGCCCGCATCTGCGGCGACGCTTCGGACGTGACGAATCCGAACGGGATGTACGAACCTCCCGCCCGCAGCGTCTTCAACAGTTCCAAGCCCGTCATCTCGGGCATGTTCCAGTCGCACAACACGACGTCGGGCGGCTCGTCGGCGACGAGTGCGAGGGCCTGCAGGCCGTCAGCGGCCTCGAGGAGTTCGTGCTCGTCGTAGCCAGCGAGCCGAAGGGTGCGGGCAACGATCAGACGCATCGCCCGGCTGTCGTCGACGATCAGGATTCGCATCGCGGGCCCTACGAAGCCTGCTGCCACAAGCTCACGAAGAGCGGCTGAGCGCGCCACGCAAGCTGGACCTCGCGCACAACTCGGGCGCCGGGGACGGAGAGTTCGCCCTGCACGACGCAAGGCAGCGAGAGTGTCGAGGGGCCGGGCAACATGCTCTTCACGTTGCCGCCGACCATGTTGGCGATCTCGCCGAGTGCGTCGACGACTTCGGTCGGTGTCACGGACTCGGGAGCGATCGAGAACAACGCGGCCGCCGCATTGCGCGCGGCCGGTGGCGAGCACTGCAACATGATCGAGCCCGTGTAGGCGCCGGTCAGGTAGACGCACCCGGTGATCTTGTCGGCGGGCATGTCGCCGCCGCGCGCGACGAGACCCGACGGATCGCCGTCGAGAAACGACGTCCAGACCTCGCGCGTGATGACTTCAAGGTCATCAGCACTCGGAATGTAGGTCATGGCGGGCCGCCTCTTTCAGGTAGTTCGCGGGTTAGTACGCGAGGACGCCGAGCAGCGCGAGCTTGTCGGCGATCGCATCGGGGGTGAATGGCTTGATGACGTACTCGTGCGCTCCGGCCGCGAGGGCTCGGACGATCTGCGACTGCTCGCTTTCCGTCGTCACCATCATGAGCGTGATCTGGCGCCACTTCTCTTCACGACGGACGGCGTTCACGAACGCGAGCCCGTCCATGACCGGCATGTTCCAGTCGACGAGGGCGATGTCTGGCATCGCGCCGCTTTGCAGCCTGGCGATGGCCTCGGCCCCGTTGGGCGCCTCGACGACGTCGAAGCCCAGCGATCGCATGATCCGTCCGAGGATCAAGCGCATCGCGCTCGAGTCATCGATCACCATCGCGAGCACCGGTTCCACACCTTCCCTGGGCGTCCTGGGTCGTCCCTATTTCTCTTCGGTCAGTTCGTGCGCGATCTGTTGGGCATCTATCTGTTGAGCGTGTATCTATTGGGCATCGCCATCTTCATCGGCCGCTCGGCCAACTAATTGAGCGGTTGGCGACCGATGGGACGCGCAGGTCGGGACAATCCGGGCCCTGCGACGGCCGGAGTGACCGTTCGCGGCATTTCCAGTGATCCGGCACCCTTCGGGCGGTAGGCGATGGTCGACCCGACCGCGACCCGATCGAAGCCGTCGTCGAGGCCGAGTGTCGTCTCCGCGCCACCAAGGAAGAGGAATCCATCGGGGCGCAGGATTCGCCGCACCCGGCGCAAGACCTCGGACTTGGTCGCCGGATCGAAGTAGATCAAGACGTTGCGGAGGAACACGACATCCATCTGTGGCAGGTCGAACTGCTCCGCGAGATTCAACGGCGTGAAGCGGACCAGCTTCCTGACGGCGGCAACCACTCGCCAGTCGGTGTCAACCCGCTCGAAGTGGCGCACGAGCATGGGGGCCGGGAGGCCCCTGTTGACCTCCAGTTGGGAGTACCTGGCCCGACGGGCCCGCTCGAGGATCTCGTTGTTGATGTCCGTCGCCAGCACGTCAACACGCCAGTCGGCGGTGACAAGAGGATGGTCGACGACCGACATTGCGATGCTGTACGGCTCCTGCCCGGTCGAGCACGCGGCTGACCAGATGTTGATCCGACGGGTCGCGCTGCGCAGCTTGCACAGCTCGGGCAGGATCGCCTGCGTCAGCGCATTGAACGGGTCGCGGTCGCGGAAGAACGAGGTCTCGTTGGTCGTCATTGCTTCGACGATCCGGCGCCGGAGCAGATCGTCAGGCTTGCGCTGGAGTTGCGCGACAAGCGCCCCGACGTCGTCGAGGCCGGCCCCGCGTGCGAGGGGCAACAACCTGCTTTCGACCAGGTACTCCTTGCCGGGGCTCAGCACGATCGCGGCCTGTTGCCTGACTAGGTCGCTGACGAAGCTGAACGTGCCCGGGCTGATCGTCACTTGATTCTCACCGGGTGCTCGGGGGCGCCCCCGAAGCCGGCGGCGCGCGGTGCCGACGCAGGGAGCAGTCGGTGTCCGGCCGCCCGTCGGCCGCCTGCTGCACCGGCGAGCAACGTTTCAGCGAGATGGTCGAGCGGCACGATGTCGTTGGCATGCCCTGCGGCCACAACGGCACCTGGCATGCCCCACACCACGGAACTCGCCGCGTCCTGAACGACGATCCGGCCACCAGCCGCACGAATCCGTTCGGCGCCCTTGGTGCCATCTCGCCCCATACCTGTGAGCACGCAACCCAGCACGCCGCTGCCGTACACGGCGGCCGCCGAGCGGAACAGGACGTCGACGGACGGGCGGCAGTAGTTCTCAGGCGGGTCCTGCGTCAGTTGAACGCGGACGTCGGCTCCCTGGCGTCGAACCGAGAGGTGATGATCGCCTGGAGCCACGATGATGCTGCCGGCCTTGACGAGTTGACCGTCGACAGCCTCGACGACGTTTAGCGGGCAACTGCGATCGAGTCGGCCCGCAAAGAGACGGGTGAACAGTGCCGGCATGTGCTGGACCACAAGAACAGGGACGGCAAGGTCTGCGGGAAGCTTCGACGCGATCGCGGTGACCGCGTCAGGACCGCCGGTCGACGAGCCGACCACGATCACATCGACGCGATTCTGACGGGCCGGGTGCACGTTCGGCAGGGTCGGCAGGGCGGGCGCCGGGCGACCGGCGAACGTCGCGCGCGCCCGAGCCGCGCCGACCAGGCCTTTGACCTTCGGGACGAGCTCGAGTCTGACTCGCTCCATCGACGCCGCGACACTGCCTGCGTGCGATGGCTTCGTGACGTAGTCAGTAGCGCCGGCCGCGAGAGCGTCGAGCGTCGCCATCGCGCCACGTTCGGTCAGAGTGCTGAACATGACGACGGGCAGGTTCGGGTGCGTCAGTCTCAACGCTCGCAAGGTGGCGAGCCCGTCCATGACGGGCATCTCGACGTCCAAGATGATGATGTCCGGACGTAGCTGCTCGAGCTTGTCGAGCGCGATGCGGCCATTCGCCGCGGTACCGACGACATCGATGTCGGGATCGGCGTCGAGCACCGACGACACCATGCGGCGGATGACGACCGAATCATCGACGACAAGGACGCCGATGTCGGCCACCGCACACCTCCCGCAGCATGAATGCCGCTCGCAGTGTGCGCTCCGGCACTAGACCATCGGCACGTGCGCGCCAGGACTGAGCGCCAGTACTTCGTCAGCCCGACATGGAGCTGACTTTGTCAGCCGAGAATCCCCACTGCCGTTTCCCAGGGCGCCACCAGCACCCCATACGTCACTTCGTCGAGGATGTCGTGCACCACGACTGCCTGAAGGCATCCGCTGATCGAATTCCAGACGCCGCGGGCCGCGGACGCCGCGTCGACCCCGCACGCGCGTAACGCACGGACGGCTTGGAACTGAGCAGTCGCCGCAGGCCGCAACCGCCCCGACAGGTAACCCGCCCACGCCGCGGCGTGCATCCGAGCACTCCAGTCGGCCTCGACGGCGGCAGCTCCTTCGACCAGCACCTTCACCTCAGCTTCGCTGAGCGTCGCGATCCGATCCAGGATCGTGCGGAGCTCGTCGGGGTAGGGCCCAAGATCCGCCGGGATCACAGCGAGTCCTCGGGTGGCGCTCACCCAAGGCACCGTGAACAGGGCGCGGACCTCCTCGCTCAGGCGTTGCCCGCCGTACGCCGCCGCGAGAGCGTCGCTCGCCAGCGACACGACGTGCTCGGGGCTCTCGTCGAGGATGTCGAGCCTGACCAGGCGAAGCAGATCCTCCAGGCCTCCGAAGGACGCCGTCGTCAGATCGCGCAGCACCGGCTCGAGTTGCCGGCTCGTGATCCCGCTCGGGTCAGCCGCGGTGGCGACGTCGTCGAGCAACTGTCCGACGACCGACAGTGCGTCGTCGAGGCGGCGCGGCGGTGCCAGGGCCGAAACCTCGAGCCAGGCAGCCGCCCGGCGCGGGTCGGCGGCGAGCAGTGGATCGAACGTGGCGAACGCGTGCAGGCTTAGACGATCGTGGCCTCGCGATCCGAGCGGGCTCTGGACGGCCAGAGCCTCAAGAAGGACGGTCGCGACAGCGGCGCCGGTGGGCAGTCTCGCGAGGTCGAAGCCGACGGTCGATGCATTGACGAGCGAATACAACGGAGGCCCTCCGGCGGCTCGAGGGCTGGGGCGGCACGGGTAACCGTGACCAGCCGGCAGCTCTGGGAGCTCGATCCTCCCATTGCCGAGGCCGCTGGCGAGACGGCCGACCGGGCGAAACTAGGCCGACCGGACTGGGTCAGACCGCCAGGCTGATATCGGCCGCCCGAGCCACGTCGAGCACGAGCAGGAGCGCGTTCTCGAGCTTGTACGCGCCGGTGACGAGCACCCGGCCAGGGCCTGTCGTTGTCTCGGGCGGCTCCTCGAACTGGTCGGAGGAGACGTGTGCGACATCACCGATCGTGTCGACCAGGAGGCTGACCGCCTCGTCATCGACCCGCACCACGACGTTCATCGGCAGCATGCCCTCGGGGCGCGGCGGAAGGCCGAGCCGGGTGCGAAGGTCGACCGCGGTGACGACCTCGCCGCGCAGATTGATCAGACCGGCCGCGCCATGCCCGGCGAGCGGGACGGCGGTCATGTCCTGATGCCGGATGACTTCTTGCACCTTGTGGATCTCGACGCCGAAGAGCAGCGAGTCGACCGTGAACGTGGCGTACTGGCGCATCTCCATCTCAGGTCCCCTTCACGGCGAACGAATCGTCGGCGTAGGTCTCGTACGGCGACACGTCGGCGCCACCGGCGGCAGCGACTGCGTCGAAGAAGCGCGGATCGGTCGCCATGATCGCCTGCTCCATGTCGAGTAGTTCGGTCACCAGTTCCTGGACGACGGCCACACCCGACACGCCATAGGCCTCGACGTCGCCCCGCGAGCGCGGTGCCTCGGTCGCGATGTCGACGACAGCGTCGACCACAAGCCCACGCTTCGGCGGCCTTGCGTGTAGACGATGACCTTCAACGTCTCCGCGGGATCGGCTTGCGCTTGCTCGCCCAGCATCGTCGTCAGGCGCCCGAGCGGCAGCAGCTGCCCGCGGTACTGCACGACCTCACGCTGACCCACTCGCTCGATGCGATCGGGTGCGATCTCTTCGAGCCGGGTCACCATCGACAACGGGACGCCGAGGCGCCGGTCGCCGATCGCGACGAGAAGCAAGGGCTCGGGACCGTCGGCAACCGGCTGCGCAACCGCGCGCACGTCGCGGCTCTCGACGGAGTCGCTCTCTCGCACTACCTGTGCTCTGCGAGCCAACGCGCGAACGTCGAGGATCAGGGCCACCCGGCCATCGCCGAGAATCGTCGCCCCCGCATAGGTACCGATCCCCTTCAGTTGACGCGACAGCGGCTTGACAACGATTTCCTCGGTGTTGAGCACCCGGTCGACGACGAGGCCGAACCGGCGTCCTTCGGCCTGCAGCACGAGGATGTAGACGGACTCGTCGACATGCGGCGCCTTGGTGAGATCGAGGACGTGATCGAGCCAGACCAGCGGCACCAGGTTCCCGCGCAATCGGAAGACCGGCGCGCCCGACAGGTACTCGACACCGGCCCTGGCCTGGTCGCCCTCGAGGCACAGCAGCTCGTCGAGGCTGACCTGCGGGACTGCGTACCGCTCGCCCGCGCACTCGACGGTGAGCGCGGGGATGATCGCCAGTGTCAGCGGGATCTTGATCTTCAGGGTCGTGCCGACGACCGGGTTCGCTGGAGATGTCGACAGTGCCGCCGATCTTCTCGACGTTCGTGCGCACAACATCCATGCCGACTCCGCGGCCTGACAGGTTGGTCACCTTGGCCGCCGTGGAGAAGCCTGGGACGAACACGAGGTTGGTGATCTCGCGGGGCGACATGACGCGGAGCTGTTCGACCGTCGCCACACCACGCTCGATGGCCTTCAGGGCGATCCGGGCCGGATCGATACCGGCGCCGTCGTCGCTGATCTCGATGTTGACCTGTCCACCTTCATGGAACGCGCGCAAGGTGAGGGTGCCCTCGGCTGGCTTGCCAGCGGCGACGCGCACCTGCGGGTCTTCGATCCCGTGGTCGACGGCGTTGCGAACTACGTGCGTCAACGGATCCTTGATCGCTTCAAGGATTGTCTTGTCAAGCTCGGTGTCACGCCCTTCCATAACCACCCCGACCTGGCGGCCACAGGCGACAGCGACGTCACGGACGAGCCGAGGGAGCTTGTTCCAGACGGTGTCGATCGGCTGCATCCGGGTCTTCATCACACCGGCCTGAAGCTCGCTCACCAGCAGATTCAGGCGTTGCGACGACCGCTGCATGCCGGGGTCGGCCAACGTGGCGGCGCTTGCGACGATTTGATTGCGAGTCAACACGAGTTCGCCAACAAGGCGCATGAGGGTGTCAAGCAAGACGACGTCAACCCGCAGCGTCGAATCGCTCACGGATCCGCCCCCCGCGGCCCGGGCTTCGGCCTTGGCGACGGCTTGCATCGCGAGCGCTTCGCGAACCTGCTCGGGCGTAGCTTGCCCGTGGTCGACCAGGATCTCACCGAGCGGCCTCGTGTCGCCGAGTTGTTGCTCGAGCATGGCCACTGCGACGTCTTCGGCGTCGATTTCGTCGTGCTGCCGGAGGAGCTCACCGAGCAGCGGCACGTTCGGCGGCACCGCCGCGCTGTCCGACGACGCCCCGGCCGCAGTGGCGGGAGTCGCGCTCTGATCCGTCGGCAGGACTCCCGCAGCCTCGGCCCGGCGCGCTGCACGAGCGGCCTTCACGTCGTGCTTGGGCACCAGCGGCGTTGAGGAATCAGCAGCGCCAGACGATGCAGACGCAGCAACGGCGGAGTCACCGGAAGGGATCAGACCGGTATCACCGGGGCGCACGGGTTGGGCATCTTGAGCGGGCCGGGTGACGCGCGCCACGGCGCGACGTTCCGGTCGAGCTCCTCGCCTGGACGTGGAGGAGGTGGAGGCACCGGGCGCGATGGGCGCGGTGGGGAGCGATGCCTGCGTCGCGGGAGCCGTCGGGAGTGCGGCCTGAGGCCGTCCGACCCGCTTTGCGGCCGGCTTGGTCGAGCGGGCCTGCGCCGGGACGACGCTTGCGTCGACCTCGAGGTCGGGTTCCTGGAGAGCGGTGAGCTGGGCTACCAAGTCGGCGTAATCACGGTCGTCTTCGTGGCCAGTTGCCTCGATGGAGGCCAGAATCGCCCGGACCGCGTCGACGAGTTGCAGCAAGCCGGTGGTGCGCTCGCGCGTGAGCCGGAGCCCGCCGTCGCGCAGGCGGGACAGCAACCCTTCGCCGGCATGGGTGAGGACTTCGAGCTTGCCGAAAGCGAGGAACCCGCTCGTTCCTTTGATCGTGTGGATCGTGCGGAAGATGCTTTGCAGCAGCGGATGCGCGTCGGGTTCCTGCTCGAGGGCGACAAGATCTCGGTCGAGCTGATCGAGGTTCTCGTAGCTCTCCACGAGGAATTCGCGCACGATCTCGTCGAACTCGTCCATCAACACTCCTCCGCGCCTGCCCGGACGCTCCGAGTCACAAAGACTTCACAAGGGCCACACAAGACCTAACCCACGGCCACACAACGGTCGGTCACGACGATCACTCATCGGCTCGTCTGGCCGACAACTGAGCCCTAGATCGCGTCGACCTCGCCGAGCGCGGCCCATGGCAGCCGGGCGGGCGCCGCGGCGGAGCCTTCGGGGCAGTGCGCTCGGAAGTCGCACGAGCCGCATTGCGCACCGGGTCGTGCCGGAAAGGCGTCAGAGAGGGAGATATCGGCAGTCGCGGCCACGGCCTCGTCGGCGATCTGCTCGGCGCGCCCCACCTGCCGGGCCAGCGACTCATCTGTGTGGTTGAAGGCGTGGACGGCACCGGTCGGGACGTGGTGCAGCTCGACCCGCACGCACGGACGCCGCAAGGTCGCCGCCGCTGCGACGGCGTAGAGCGCCAGGGCGAGAGAACCGCGCGCATCGTCGACCGTGAGGGGTCGACGTCCGGTCTTGTAATCGACCACCACCAGCCGGCCGTCGCGGTCATCGAGCCGG
The DNA here is from genome assembly GCA_963809135.1 of uncultured Actinomycetes bacterium. Classification (GTDB taxonomy): domain Bacteria; phylum Actinomycetota; class Actinomycetes; order Acidothermales; family Acidothermaceae; genus PALSA-607. The sequence goes on along the minus strand of CAWEIG010000006.1, from coordinate 139,204 downwards.
TCGAGCCGGCCCGACAGTGCAAGCCTGCCGGTGCGAGCACCAAGAGTGCGCTCGACGCCGAGCGGCTCTCGATCAGGGTCAAGCGTGGCGACATAGCGGCGCACCATGGCGCGACCGCGCACCAGCCACGCCTCAGATTGCGCCTGGTCGCGGTACCCCTGCGCAGACCATGCCGCGTCGAGCTGGCCCTCGGCGCCAGCGGCCGTACGGCCTGCCCGAGGCAGCCGCCACCAGCCGGCAAGCGCCGAATGGACGCTCGCGCCGAAGCTGTTGTGCGCCCACGGCGGCCCGGCCGGCGGTCGTGGGCGGTCGAGGTAGGTCATGCGGTAGCGCCGCGGGCAGTCGAGGAAGGTCGTGAGCTTCGATGGGGTGCACACGAAGAGCCTGCGTGGCATGCCGGCGAATCCAAGTTGCTCTGGCGCGATGGTCACGACCCCATGGTGCCGTCGGGCGGGGACAGATGCCGGCTGTGACGGGGCAGGTGAACCCGCCGACCTGGCTCAGCTTGGTGGCACCTCGTGCCGAAGGAGAGTCGGAGGCGCCCCACCGTGCGGGTGCGCGTGATCTGGAGGCACCGATGAAGCTCGTCCACAAGGCCGCTGCGACCGCCGTCGTCGGCTTCGTGACAGTGGGCGCAATCAGCCTGATCGCGCTTGAGCGGGCCGAGCACGCGCTGCGCGGTATGCGTGCCGAGACGGTCGCCCCGAGCGCCGTCAATGCTGCTCGGGGCGATGTGATCTTCGCGATGGTCTGCCTCGTTGTCGGGCTGTTGGTCGCCCTCGGCGCACTTGGTCTTTGGCTTCGACACGACGTGCTCAAGCCGCTCGAAGTACTCCGTGGCCGAATGGCGAGCATTGCCGACGGCGACGGTGACCTCACGCGCCGGCTCGAGTTCCACCGCGCCGACGAGATTGGCGACCTCGCAGGGGAATTCGATCGTTTCGTGATCGGGGTGCAGTCGCTGGTCGGCAAGGTCGCCGGCACCGCGGCTGGATTGGCCGCCTCGGCGGCGAACCTTTCCGCGACCTCGGAGCAGATCGCGACGTCCGCCCATGACGCGACGCGGCGGGCCGAGAGTGCGGCTAGCGCGGCTGAGCAGGTGAGCACCAATGTGGCGAGCGTCGCGGGCGCGACCGAAGAGATGGGGTCATCGATCCGCGAAATCGCGCACAACGCCCATCGGGCGGCCGGTGTCGCCATGGACGCCGTGACGATGGCCGACACGACGAACGCAGCCATCTCACGACTGGGTGAGTCGTCGTCGGATATCGGCAGCGTCGTGAAACTCATCACCGAGATTGCCCAGCAGACGAACCTCCTAGCACTGAACGCGACGATCGAGGCCGCGCGTGCCGGCGAAGCCGGCAAGGGGTTCGCAGTCGTCGCCGACGAGGTCAAGGATCTTGCGCAAGAAACAGCGAAAGCGACCGACGACATCTCGCGCCGCATCGAGTCGGTGCGCAACGACTCGCGGGACGCGATCGCTGCGATCGAGGCGATCCGGGTCGTCATCTCGCAGATCAGTGACTACCAGGTGACGATCGCCTCTGCGGTCGAGGAACAGTCGGCAACGACGAGTGAGATGGGCCGTGGCTACAGCGAAGTCGCGACCGGAAGCGCAGAGATCGCGCGCTCGATCGCGGGCGTTGCGAGTGCGTCGTCGACAACGCTGAACGGAGTCGCAGCGGCGCGGCTCACTACCGACGAACTACGCAAGGTCGCCGACGAGCTGAAGTCCCTCGTCTCGCGCTTCACCTACTGAGCCGCATTGCCTCCTGAACTGTGCCGCCTAGTGGGGTAGCTTCGCGTCAGCTTCGCGAAACGGCCGATGGCCTTGCGCAAGCTGTCTTGCCTGAGTCACGTCACGCACCCTGCCCTGCACCCCGCCGTCGGCGATGCGACGCGCGATGGCGTCGACCGGCAGCGGTTGGTTGGAGGCGGCGATGATGAGATTCCCGTGCCGTCGGCCACGCAGGACACTCGGTTCCGAAATCACCGCGACGTCCGTGAAGACTTCGAGCAGGGTCGCGAGTTCGACGCCCGTGACTGCGAAGGGTGCCCGGTCGGTGACGTTCATGAGGTAGACACCCCCGGGGCGCAGGACTGTCTTGACTCGACTCGTGTTTTCAACAGTGCGCAATGACGCCGGCACCTCGGCGTCCAGGAATGCATCTCGAACGACGACGTCCCACGCCGCATCAGCCAGCCCATTGATTGCCTGGCTCGCATCGCCGATCCGCACCCGTAGCCGCCGGCTGTTGCGCCCTCGTGCCCACGGCAGTCGCTCGCGGACGAGCTCGACGAGCGCACCGTCGAGTTCGAGCACGATTTGATCGGACGCCGGGCGGGTGGCCATCACGTACCGCGCGAGGGTCATCGCACCTCCCCCGACATGCACCGTGTCGACCGGATCTCCGGCGGGCGCGAGGCAATCGATAATGTCGCCGAGCCATCGCACATATTCGAATTCCAGCGCCCTGGGGTCGTCGAGATCGACGTGCGAACTCTCGACACCGTCGAGCAATAACGTCCAGGCGTCACGCCGCGAGATGTCGCGCACGAGCGTCGCGGTCGCGGTGTCGACCGTGAAGCTGTCACCGGCGGCCCGACGTTCGCGGGCCACCGGCCTAATTCGCGGCAACGAACTTCGCAATGCCATCGGCTGCCAACTGAACTGCAATCGACGACAGCAGCAGGCCTGCGATGCGGGTGACAAGCGACACCCCGCTGCGGCCGAGCACTCGCAGGATCAGCGTCGAGAATCGCAGGGTGAGCCACAACACGACATGGACGGCGACGATGCCGGCGGCAAGAGCGAGCGCCGCCGGCTCGTGGTGCACGGCTTTTGCGAACACGATGGTTGCCGCGATCGCGCCGGGACCTGCCAGCAAAGGCGTGCCAAGAGGGACCATCGAGACGTTGACGTCGTCCTTTTGCGCGCGGTCGTTTCCCCACCCCATCAGGAGTTCGAGGGCGACCAGCAAGAGCAGCAAGCCGCCCGCGACCTGCAACGCTGCGAGCGTCACGTGCAGGTACTGCAAGACCTGCTGGCCAAACAGTGCGAACACCACGATCACCGTCAGCGCGGTGACGACGGCGAGGTCTGCGCTGCGATTGCGCGCCTTGCGACTGTAGGCGCCGGTCAACGACAAGAAGACAGGCACCGAGCCCGGCGGGTCCATGATGACGAGCAGCGTCACGAACACCTCGCCGAAGAAGCGCACGTCGAACCATGAGCTCATCTGCTCAACACCTGCGCACCTGTCGCGCGCTCTTGAAGCGCTTCGAAGACCTCGGGGTCGGTGGTGTTCGCACCGAGGGGGGTGTCTTTCACCGAGCCGTGGTAGTCACTCGATCCGGTCACCAGAAGCCCGAGCCCGTCCGCCACCACACGTAGCCGATCGCGGGTCTCTTGGTCGTGATCAGGGTGGTCGACCTCGAGCCCGTCGAGCCCAGCCGAGGCGAGTTCTGCAATCACCGCCTCGTCGACGATCGCACCTCGAGACGACGCCGCCGGATGCGCGAACACGGTCACGCCGCCCGCTGATTTCACCAGTGCGATCGCCAGCGGCAGGGTCGAGGGAGTACTTGTCCACGTAACCGCGACCGCCATTGCCGATCCACTCGGGCACGAACGCCGCGGGAACGTCGGCGACTACGCCTGCCGCGACCAGCGCCCGTGCGACATGAGGTCGACCGACCGCGCCGTCTCCGGCAATCGCTGCGACCTGCGCCCACGTGATCGGGGCGCCGAGCTCGGCGAGCTTGTCGACCATCGCTTGCGCACGCCTGACCCGGTCGGTTCTGAGCAGGTCGAGTTCGGCTGCGAGCGCTGGAGCCGTCGGGTCGAACAGGTATCCGAGCAGATGCAAGCTCACGCCGTCGCTGACGCAGGAGATCTCGACTCCCGGCACGACGACGAAGGCCCGGTCGGCGTCGCCGCTTAAGCCTTCGACTGCGGCCGCCGCGGCGGGGTAGCCCGCGATTGTGTCGTGATCGGTCAGCGCGATGCCGTCGAGCCTGCCGGAACCGCCCGAATCCAGCGCCCATGCTTTGCGAACCAGATCCGCGGGCGCATCGGTGCCGTCGGAGGCGTTGCTGTGCACGTGGAGGTCGATCCCCATGCGGCGAAGGCTACCGGCGCGGCGCGCCTGCGAGCGCGGCCAGCCGCGGCATGAGAGCACCGTGTGGTACCTGCGCGCTCCTTAAATCATCGCCGCGTCCGACCATGTCCTCGAGGTCAAGGTTCTCGACCAGCAACACGCCGGCGGCCGACGGCCAAAGGAGTGCCCAGATCCAAGCCCCCTTGGCCTCGCCGACGTAAACCGCGTTGTCGGGACCGGCATCGATGTTCCACATCGCGGTCGGGTGCCCTGCCGCGACGAGCTTCGCGTGTGCAGGCCCATCGTCGAAGCCATCGCCGGGATCTGGGCCGGGAAGGCCGGCCAACCACGCACCAAGTCCGACACCGGGTGACTCGGCGACCAGCACGAGATCGGCGACTCCACCAAGCGGCGCCGGGCCAGAACACCCAACGAGGGTGGCAACGCCGCCGGTACGTTCGTCACCCGCATGGGCGTACCCCGTGACGACCCAGGCGGTGGGTAACGGCCATGGCATCCAGAGGGGAACCCTCGCGTGGGCACGGACGTGGTCGAGGCAGTCGCTACCCGGCTTCGCGACCGGCTGGAGCGGCGGAACGGGACCGTGCTCGACGCAATGCCAGTCGCTGTTCCACAGCCCGGGCGGGTGCACGGATCCCCCGCAGCGTGGGCAGGACGGCTCGTCCTTCATGTACTCGACCGTGTCCCTTGCGAGCATCGGCGTCAATAGATTCCTTCGGAAAATACCCCAAACGATGCGAATTCACCCACCCCCCTTGGTGGTGCTGCCGCCCGCTGACTCCCTTGATGTAGCCGGCCTTCGAAGCCGATGTGGCCGGCCTTCGAAGCTCCTAGGCTCGTCTACGTGGCAGAAGTAGCGGCTGTCGGAGCCATCGCCGTTCGCGACGGGCGGCTGCTCCTGATCCGGCGCGGTCATGCGCCCTCCCGCGGCCGGTGGTCTCTGCCTGGAGGCCGGGTCGAATCTGGCGAGACTCCGCAACAGGCGCTGGTCCGCGAGGTCGCCGAAGAGACCGGTCTTGTCGTCCAGGTCGGGGAGCTCGTGGGCGAGGTCGTGCGGGATGGGTCGAGCGGCGTTACCTACCGGATCCAGGATTTCCTCGTCACAGCGACGGGTGGTGTGCCAGTCGCGGGGGACGATGCCGCGGAGGTCGCCTGGGTCGCGATCGAGGACGTGGCGACATACCGGCTGAGTGCCGGACTACTTTCAACACTCCGGGCATGGGCGGTCATACCTCGCAAAGCGTAGTGTCTCGGGTAGCGGTGCCAAACCGCCACGAAACCTTGGGGCGCATCAGATGACTCAGCCGATCCACGGCACGCCAACGAGCACGCAGACCGGGACCCAACAGGTCAGTACCCGACAGATCAGAGTTTTCCTGCTCGACGACCACGAGGTCGTTCGCCGCGGGGTTCGCGACATGCTCAACACGGCGCCCGACCTGGTGGTCGTCGGCGAGGGATCGACTGCCGCCGAGGCGCTGGCTGCAGTGCCGACCCTGATGCCAGACGTCGCCGTTCTCGACGTCCGCTTGCCTGATGGCGATGGGGTGGTCGTGTGTCGTGAACTTCGCTCGCAGCTACCGAACCTCGCTTGCCTGATGCTCACGTCGTTCGCCGACGACGACGCACTCTTCGAGGCGATCATGGCGGGCGCGTCCGGGTATGTGCTTAAGCAGATCCGTGGCGGTGACCTGGTGAACGCGATCCGCACAGTTGCAAGCGGGCAGTCGATGCTCGACGCAGGCACGACGGCCCAGGTCATGGAACGGCTAAGGACAGGCACTCGAGCCGAAGACCCGTTGTCGTCTCTGACCGATCAGGAGCGCCGGATTCTCGACCTGATCGGCGAAGGGCTGACGAACCGACAGATCGGCGAACGCCTATTCCTCGCCGAGAAAACGGTCAAGAATTACGTCTCGAGTCTGCTCGGCAAGCTCGGCATGCAACGGCGCACGCAGGCGGCCGTCATGGTGAGCCGCGTGCACACTCGAAGCGAACTTCGCTGACCTACAAGAGGCGCTCGTGGGTACCGCCGCGCATCGGGACTTGCCACTCGATGTGAGTGCCTGACGGCGCACGGTCAGCCAGCACGAGTATGCCGCCGCTGGCCTTCGCGCGCGCTTCCATGTTGCGCAGACCACTTCGACGTCCGGTCTCAGTAATACCGACGCCGTCGTCGTCGACGGACAGCGTGACGGTGTCGCGGCTCACGGCGAGCACCACGTCGACGTGGCGCGCGCTCGCGTGCCTGGCAGCGTTCGAGAGCGCTTCGCGTAGCACTGCCACCACTTGATCGGAGAGCCGGTCGGGCACGGTCGTATCGATGAGGCCCTCGAATCGCAAGGAGGGCACGAACCCCAGGCCCTGTATTGCCTGCTCGCCGACCGCGACCATCCGGGCCCGAAGACCTGCCTTGCCGCTAGCGTCGGTGCCCACGGGTCCTTGAAGCCCGAAGATCGTGGTGCGGATCTCCTTGATGGTCTGGTCGAGCTCGTCGATCGCGCGGGAAACCTGGGTGCCCACGTCGAGTTCGGTGATGGAGCGACTCGCGCTCTCAAGCGTCAGTCCGATAGCGAACAGCCGTTGGATCACCACGTCGTGCAGGTCACGCGCGATGCGTTCGCGGTCTTCGACAAGAGCCAGCCGCGTATCGCCGGTGCGGTGTTCGGCCAGTTCGAGCGACACCGCAACCTGCGCCGCGAACGCATTCAACGTGGTGACCGCCTGGCGATCGAACGCAGGTCGACCCGAGCGGTTGAACACGACTAGCACGCCATGCACGGCCGGAAGTGATCCAACCGGCACGAACAATGCAGGCCCGAAAAGCAGCCGCCCCTCGTGGCTTTCGCTAGCTCGAAGATGCGGCGCATTAGGCGATGCAGTGCTCAGGTTGCCCGCCTCGAGCATCAATCCTGAGCGCATCACGATGCCGGTCAACGACGATGCAATCGGAACCTTTGACCCGATGAGGTGCGCCGCGTCGACACCATCGCCGTATTGAACCGTCAGCATGTTCGGATCGTCGCCTGGAAGTGCGACGGCCGCGAAGTCAGCATCGACGATGTCGCGAGCTTGCCGAATGACAGTCGGCAACACATCTGCGAGTTCAAGCCCCGCAGACAACCCCGTCGCCACGAAGCCGAGCGTGCGCAGTGACTCTTCGCGTAGACGTCCCGATTCGATCGCGCGGGCGTTCGCGATCGCGAGCCCAGCTTGCGTGCTGAGCGCTCTGATCTCAAGCTCTTCGTCACCGCTAAATACGCGACGGTCAGCCGTTCTCGTCAGATAGAGAACGCCGAAGACCCGGCCGCCGACCTGGGTGGGTACCCCGAGCAGTGCGGCCATCTGCGGATGCCGTGGAGCAAAGTCGACGCACGCGGCGTGCGAGGCGATGTCGTCGAGGCGAATCGGTCCCCCGCCGCCGATAAGTCGTGCCAGCCTTCCAGACCGTTCGGGCAAGTGGCCGAGGCGCTCGACGACGTCGTCTGAGAACTGGTCGTCACCGAACTGGCGTGAGGGAAGTTCGACGAGGTCTACGACAGCACCGTCGGCGTCAAGAATCGCGAATGCGCCGTAGTCGGCGTGGACGAGTTCGACCGCGGCGAGGACGAACGTTCGCATGACCGCCGCCATGTTGGTTTGCGCCACAATCGCGGTGATCGCCTGGAGAAGAGCGGGCACCCGTTCACTGCGGAAGCGCCGCTCATCGGTGGCAGAGGGCGGCGCGAACGCGGCGCTGCTCGCGCTCAGGTTGTCGATCCTGCCCGGCGAAGCGTCGCGTCGTGATCGACTCCGAAGTCCAGACCAGCTTGCCGAGGTCCGAAGGCGGCGCGGGTTCGTACCTGCACACCGGCGGTAGGGAGCGCAGCTTCCTCGTCGACCTGCGCCATCTGGTGCTGCGAGCGAAGGGTCAGCGCGGTGTTCATCCGACGCTTCCAGAGCGCGACCTCAGGATCGGTCTCCGCGTGGTACATGCCGCCGGCTGCATCAAAGAGTCCGGTGTAAACCTCGGTCGCCGCCGCGCCCGCCTTGGCCAACGCCTCGTCGATGCGCCCATGCGCGTGGCGCAAGACCGAAGGTGGTTCGCCGTGCATTCTGGCGGCCTCAAGATCAGTGACCGCGTGCCTCACACCGAACATCGCGCTCTCGTAATCGCCGATGTGCGCCTCCCGAGCCCGCTGGGCACCGAACCCTCGTCGGGCGCTGGTCTTCCTCATGCGACCGTCGAGCGACGTCGCCCGGTTATCGACCTCACCGTCGCCAACTCCCGTCGTCCGCCTATTTGTGGTCAGTGGTACTTATGCGGTCCTTATGTGGTGATGCCCTCGCCGGAGGGCTTCAACCGTTCCGGCAGGGCGGTTTCGGCGGCGAGACAGGCTGATCCGTGGTCGTGCGCCGACGGGCGCCACGCCCGCGCGTCGCCCGCGCGTCGCCCGCGCGTCCAGGGTCAAGGCGCGCTGCCCGCGGTCTGGCGGCGATAACCTCCGCACATGAGCGGGCCGACGTCGAGGGTGTTCGTCGCGCGCCTCGCCGGCGTCGTCGTCTTCGACCCGAACGGCGACCAGGTCGGCCGGGTGCGAGACGTCATCGTGCTGCTGCGGCCAGGTACCGGGCAGCCTCGGGTCCTCGGGCTGGTGGTCGAAGTCCCGCCGCGCCGGGCGATCTTCCTGCCCATCACGAGGGTCACCGGCATCGAGGCAGGCGCGGTGATGACCACCGGGACCGTGAGCCTGCGGCGATTCGCGAAGCGCGACACCGAGACACTCGTGCTCGGTCGAACTGCTCGACCGGAAGGTCACCTTGATCGAGACCGGCGAGGCCGTGACCGTCACCGATGTCGCGATGGAGCGAACGCGGGCGCGCGATTGGGTGCTCGCGAAGGTCGCGGTACGAGCTGAGGGACGCCGGGTGCGCCGCCGCGGTGCGATCCGGGTCGTCGACTGGGAGGCGGTGACCGGCCTCTCCCTCGAGGAGCACGCCCAGGGGGCGGCGAACCTGCTCGCAGCTTTCGACCAACTGCGCCCGGCCGACCTCGCCGGCGTGATGCACGACCTGTCGGAAAAGAGACGAGCCGAGGTTGCCGCGGCGCTCGACGACGAGCGGCTGGCCGACGTCCTGGAAGAACTGTCTGAAGAAGAACAGGTCGAGATCCTGGCGACCCTCGAAGGCGAGCGCGCGGCCGACGTGCTCGAGGCGATGGGTCCAGACGACGCCGCCGACCTCCTGGCCGAGCTTGCCTGAGGCGGAGAAAGAGCGGCTGCTCGGACTCATGCTGCCCGAGGAGGCGAACCCGATCCGGCGGCTGCTCGACTACTCGTGGAACACCGCCGGCGGCCTGATGACCACCGAGCCGGTGATCCTCGACCCGACCGCGACCGTCGCCGAGGCGCTCGCGCACGTGCGCAATCCCGACCTGTCACCCGCCACCGCCAGCCAGGTCTACGTCGTACGGCCACCGACCGACACCCCGACCGGCCGCTATCTCGGCGTCGCGCATCTTCAGCGGCTGTTACGCGAGCCGCCCGCGACGCTCGTGAGCGCCATCATCGACACCGACATTGCCCCGCTGCGGCCTGACGTGTCGTTGCCGGCCATCACCAGCCATCTGGCGACCTACAACCTGGTCGCGGCGCCCGTCGTCGACGACGACGACCGGCTGCTCGGCGCGGTCACGGTCGACGACGTTCTCGACCACTTGCTGCCAGACGGGTGGCGCGACACCGACCCGAGCGAGCCAGCCAACGGCGGAACGGCACCGACCCGAGCACCGAACCAACCACCGAGGGTGTGCCCAATGGCGCGCCGTGAGCCGCAGCGCGCGCGGCTCGATCAGCCGAAGGCCGACCGTCGCGTAACACTGCGGCCCGAGCTACGACCCCGAGACGTTCGGTCGGCTTGTCGGAGCGGATCGCGCGGTTCTTCGGGACCGCCCGTTACCTCGCGATCCAGACGCTCTTGGTGATCGCGTGGATCAGCTACAACGGCCTCCAGACGTTCCTCTTCTACCACGACCACGGGTCGAAGCCGTTCGACATCTATCCGTTCATCCTGCTGAACCTGGTCTTCTCGACTCAAGCCGCCTACGCAGCTCCGTTGATTCTGCTGGCCCAAACCCGGCAGGCTGAGCGCGACCGGATCCAGTCCGAAGACGACCGATCCCGCAACGAGCGCAACATCGCCGACACCGAATACCTCGCGCGCGAGGTCGCGTCGCTGCGGATCGCGTTGGGCGACGTGGCGACACGTGACTTCATCCGCGGCGAACTGCAACGCATGCTCGAGGACCTCGACGAGCGCACGCACCCACCGGACGAACGCGACGCCGTCTAGGCGGCACCCCGCCGTGGGGCACTAGACCTCGACGACCGCGTTCTTGCCGATCACGACGATGCCATGGTCGGACACGGTGAATCGCTGGCGGTCGCGGGCGAGGTCGACTCCGATCTTCGCGCCCGCCGGAATCATCGACGTTCTTGTCGATGATGGCATTGCGGATCACGGCGCCCGCACCAACGCGCACGTTCTCGAGCAACACGCTGCCGTCGATGTCGGCCCGGCTCTCGATGTGCACGTTGGGCGACAGCACCGAGCCGGCCACCACGGAATCCGCGACGATCACGCCGTTCGACAACATCGAGTCGATGACCCGTGTCTCCTCGTGCACGATCTTGGCTGGCGGCAACGGCCGGTGGTTCGTGTAGATGGGCCAGTTTTCGTTGTAGAGATTGAAAATCGGGTGCACCGAGATGAGGTCCATGTGCGCGTCGTAGTACGCGTCGAGACTCCCCACGTCACGCCAGTAGGCGCGGTCACGCTCGGTCGCACCCGGCACGACGTTGTCGTCGAAGTCGTAGACCTGGGCCTCGCCGCGGTCGACGAACATCGGGATGATGTTGCCGCCCATGTCGTGCAGAGACCGCTCGTCGGCCGCATCGCTGTTCACCGCGTCGAGAAGCGCGTCGGTCGTGAAGCAGTAGTTGCCCATCGAGGCGAACACCTCGTCGGGTGAATCGGGTAGTCCGATGCCCTCGATGTCTTGAGGCTTCTCCAGGAAGGCCTCAATGCGACGTCCGGCATCTGGTCCGCTCTGGGCCGTCTGGATAACCCCGAACGCCGACGCCTCCTTGCGAGGAGCCCGAATGCCGGCCACCGTCGCGCTCGCGCCCGAGCGAGATGTGCAGGTCGAGCATTTGGCGCGGATCCATCCGGTAGATGTGGTCAGCGCCGAACACGAGGATGTAGTCGGGCCGCTCGTCATAGACCAGGTTCAGGCTCTGGTAGATCGCGTCGGCAGAGCCCGCGAACCAGCGCGGCCCGACCCGCTGCTGGGCCGGCACCGGCGTCACGTAGTTGCCGAGCAGGGTCGACATCCGCCAGGTCGTGGTGATGTGGCGGTCGAGGCTGTGGTTCTTGTACTGGGTCAGAACGACGATCTTCAGGAAGCCGCCGTTCACCAGGTTCGACAGCACGAAGTCGATGAGCCGGTAGATACCCCCGAACGGGACGGCGGGCTTGGCGCGGTCGGCGGTGAGCGGCAGCAGGCGAGTGCCCTGCCCACCTGCCAGAACGATCCCGAGAACCTTGCGCCCGTTCGCCATGTGCGGAACCTACCTCGTCGCTGCCAAGTTAGAAACGCTTGCAGCCGACCCTTCGCGGCTGAGAGCCGGGTCCCGCTTGGCTATCGTTGCCACTCATGCGAGTCGCGCTGCTCACCCGCGAGTACCCACCCGAGGTCTACGGCGGCGCCGGAGTGCACGTCGAGTACCTCGCCCGCGAGCTTCGGCGATTCATCGAGGTCGAGGTGCACTGCTTCGGCAACGCCGCGCGACGAGCCCGGTGTTTTCGCGCATCTCCCCAACCCGACGCTGCTCGAGGTCGGCGCGAACCCCGCCCTGCTCACGATGTCGACCGACCTGTCGATGGCCGCGGCGACCGGCGACGCCGACATCTTGCATTCGCACACGTGGTACGCCAACTTCGCCGGCCACGTGGCCAAGTTGCTCCAGGACGCACCGCACGTCGTCACCACCCATTCCCTCGAACCGTTGCGGCCGTGGAAAGCGGAGCAACTCGGCGGCGGATACGCGCTGTCGTCATTTTGCGAGCGGACGGCGATCGAAGCCGCAGACGCGGTCGTGGCCGTCTCGGCGGGCATGGCCGACGACGTGCTGCGCTGCTATCCGCTGGTCGATCCGGCGCGGCTGCACGTGATTCACAACGGGATCGACACCGAGGAGTACGCGCCGACCACGAACACCGACGGTTCTCGCCGAGCACGGAATCGACTTCGACCGGCCGATCGTCATCTTCGTCGGTCGCATCACCCGCCAGAAGGGCCTGCCCTACCTCCTGCGAGCCGCGCACTCCTTCGATCCCGAGGCGCAGGTCGTCATTCTTGCCAGCTCGGCCGACACGCCGGAAATTGCCGACGAGGTCGAGAGCGGCATCATGGCACTGCAGGAGATCCGCGACGGCGTTTTCTGGATCCGCCGCATGGTCCCGAAGAACGAGCTGATCCAGCTGTTCTCGGCGGCGACGGTCTTCGTGTGCCCGTCGATCTATGAGCCGATGGGCATCGTCAACCTCGAAGCGATGGCGTGCGAGACGGCAGTCGTCGCGACCCGCACGGGCGGCATACCCGAAGTCGTCGCCGACGGCGACACCGGCGTCCTGGTGCCGATCGACCCCGACCCCGCCGATCCCTACGGGGCACCGCGCGACCCCGAAGCGTTCGCCAGTGCCTTCGCCGACGCAGTCAACGCCCTGGTGCGTGACCCCGCGCGTGCGGCCGTGATGGGCGTCGCCGGGCGCAAGCGTGCCGTCGAGCACTTCAGTTGGACCGCGATCGCCGAGCGGACCCGCAACCTGTACGCGACCCTGCTCTGATCGTTCCTTGACGGGCCTCCCCGTTAGGCCGATCGGGTTGTTGCGCTGCAATCGCACGAATGCCGGTCAAGAGTGGGGTCAGCCGTTTCGATGATGTGCGTAGAGGCGATTGGCGTAACTGGCGCTACGCCCCCACAAGTTGCTAGGCGTGCCTGTCAGTTCCACGCGAGCTCCACCCGGAAGGACCGCGAGTCCCATGTCGATACCGTCCCGCAACACGATCGACAACCTCACCGAGTGGCTCCTGCTCCAGATCGCCGAAGACGAGATGAAAGCCCGCACCGCCGGCAGCGAGTCGTGGCGCTGGCGCGTCGTCGAGACCCCGACGCAACGCGATGCCCTCGTGCGGCCCAATGGCACCGTCTGCGCGGACTCGTGGGGCGCCGATCGGCAGGAGACGGGATTCCGCGGCGCCGAGGCCAAGATGTTCATCGAGCGCTTCAACCCCGAGCGGGTGCTCGCGGACTGCGATTCAAAGCGCCGCATGCTGGCTCGCCTTCAAAACCTTTCACGAGCATGGTGGACGACGACCCGTTCGGCCGACGAAGCGCGCGGAGTCATCAGGGAAATGGCACTCACGTACGCGAACCGCCCCGGATACCGCGACGAATGGCGGCCCGACCTCGGGATGCGAAGCCTGCAGGCCGTTTCTTCGCACTAGCCGTGCGCGAGCTGCATTCGGCCTAACCCCTCGTGCATTTGGTCGAGTGGTGACCACTCCACGGCCGAACTGATCGGACGATCGGACGGCGGCAGTCGGCGGCTGATCGCGTCGGATCTTGCCCTCACAATGAAGAAAACGTGAGGAGTTCCGACGTGTCGATTCCTGTCCACACCGGTGGCATGCAGCTCGCTCGTTCAGACGACCAGGACCCAGCTCGACGTCGTCGACTTGGCGAATTGCTGGTGTCGCACGGTCTACTCACGGACGATCAGCTGCGGCATGCTCTTGCCGAACAAAAGCAAGGAATCGGCGGCGGGCGCCGCCGGCTCGGTCGCGTCGTCGTCGACGAAGGCTTCCTCACCGAGAAGCAGCTTGCCTACGGATTGTCGGACCTGCTGAACCTCGAGCTCGTCGACCTATCCGAGTTCACACTCGACCTGAGCACTGCCCGCACGTTGCCCCGCCGCGTGGCCGAACGTCACGGCATGCTCGTCATCGGCCGCGACGACCACGTCATCAAGGTGGCGACCGCGGACCCGACCAACATCGTCGCGCTTGACGACGTCAAGCTGTACACCGGCGCAACCTCGGTAACCGTCGTCGTCGCGACCGACTCGCAGATCCAGGACGAGCTGCGCCGAGCATGGGCGATCCTCGAGCAGGACGCCGAGTTGTCGCAGGTCGCGGAAGAAGCCGACCCCGCGAACGACGAACACGACCTCGAGAGCGCCGCCGATCAGGGACCGACAGTTCGGCTCGCGACCAGCATCGTGACGGAAGCCGTGCGGTCGCGCGCCAGCGACATCCACGTCGAACCTCAGTCCGATGGCCTCCGCATCCGGTACCGCATCGACGGCATGCTCCGCGACATCATGCGCGTGCCACGTCATTCCGCCGCCGCACTCGTCAGCCGCCTGAAAATCGTCTCTGGCCTCGACATCGCCGAGCGCCGGCTTCCGCAGGACGGCCGCACCCGCCTCACGGTCGACGGCAGCGTCGTCGACGCTCGCGTCAGCTCGTTGCCATCGGTACACGGCGAGAAGGTCGTGATCCGGTTGCTCGCTAGTGGCGACACCGTTCCCTCGGTGACCCAGCTCGGCCTCGACGAGCAGCAGCTCGATGTGCTGCTCACCGGATCCGTTGCGGCACAAGGGCTTGTACTCATTACGGGCCCAACAGGTTCGGGCAAGACGCACACCCTCTACTCGGTGCTGTCGCACATGGCAACGCCGGACAAGAACGTCGTCACGCTCGAAGACCCGGTCGAGATTCAGCTTCCCGGCATCACTCAGGTGCAGACGAACGACCGCGCGGGCCTCACGTTCAGCAAGGGGTTGCGATCGATCCTGCGGCAGGACCCCGACGTGGTCCTGGTCGGTGAGGTTCGCGACTCCGAGACGGCCGAACTCGCGTTGCAGGCGTCGATGACCGGCCACCTCGTTCTCACGACCTTGCACACGAACGACGCAGTTGCTGCACTCACGCGACTGGTCGACATGGGCATCCAACCGTTCCTGATCGCGTCGTCGCTGAGCCTCGTCATCGCGCAGCGACTGGTTCGCCGCCCGTGCGCCGACTGCGTCGCGCCCTACCTGCCGAGCGCCCGCGTCCTCACCCTGCTCGGCCTCACAGAGGCCGATCTCGTCGGCGCGACCCCGATGCGTGGTCGCGGCTGTGGCGAGTGCGGTGGCACCGGCTACCGCGGTCGCACCGGAATCTTCGAGGTCCTGCCGATCACCGCCAGCGTGCGGTCCGTGCTGTCACACACACCCACAGAAGCAGCCGTCGGCGCTGCCGCACGCGCTGCCGGGATGACGACGTTGCGCGGCTCGGGACTGGCCCGTGCACGACGTGGTGAGACGACGTACGAGGAGATCCTTCGGGTGACGCAGGTCGACGCGACCGAAGGGCAACGGTGTTCCGCCTGCGATCGCGCGGTCGACGACGACATGATCGCGTGCCCGTGGTGCGAGACCATCGTCGACAGGGGCCACTGCACGGCGTGCGCACGTTCGCTCGAGCCTGGTTGGAAGATCTGCCCGTGGTGCCGTACAGCCGCGCGAGAGACGGCCGCTGCGGTGGGCTCCGGCGTCCGGCTCCCGCGGTTGCTTGTGGTTGGCGACGACGGCGCGGTGCACAGCCTGATCCGATCGGCTGCAGGCACTGCGATGGACGTCGACGTGGCGGCCACTGCCGACGACGCGCTCACCGCGGTATGGGAGGGCGAATACGACGGCGTGGTCGTCGATCACAGCCTGCCGGGCATCGGCGGTGTGGAGTTGTTGCGTCTCATGCGCACCGGCAGCCGAACCGCCGCACTGCCGTTGATGCTGGTCGGGGAATTCGACGAAGACTCCGGTGACTCTCACGTGGGTGGCGTCGACGAGGTTGTCACGCTTAGCGCGTCACCTGTCGAGATGACCGCGCGCCTGACGCTCTTGACCGAGCGCAGTCCACACGCATCCACTTTCAACGGCACTCACGCGCGTGCTGACGCTGCCACCACCGACAAGGCAGCGGTCTCCAACGAGAAGCCGGCAAACCGACGGGTGCGCTCGATGCCCGTGGCCTCCGAGCGCAGAAGCCGTCAGTCGGCCAACCGACCCAAGAGCTGACCGAGGCGGGCCAACTCCTGCCGGGTGAAACGCCGTGCGAAGTGAGCCTCGATGCCCGGTAGATGCACGCGGGTCGCGGATCGCAACCTGTCTGTTCCGGCAGCCGTGAGCACCGCGTACATGCCGCGCGCATCGTTGGGTACCGGCTCGCGTCGCACCAGACCGTCACGCTCTAGGCGATCAATCAGCCGGGTCAAGCCGCTGCGTGACAGCAGGACGGCGTCAGCCAGTTCCGTCATGCGCAGGCGATGCGCCGGAGCCTCAGCCAACTGCACGAGCACGTCGTAAGTCGCCAACGGAATCTCTCGTGCCTCGCAAAGCTCGGCTTCGAGGATGCGGATCAACCGTGCGTGGGCACGCAGGAACGACCGCCAGACTGCGAGTTCGTCGCGCGAGGGCATGTCACCCCCGGTTGGCTGTGCTGTTGCGACCACGTGACGCATGCTAGAGCCGCGTAGGATCGAAGAGTGGCAAAAACAGCGCGGCCGACCGACGAACTGGTCCGAGCCGCACTAGCGACGGTTCAAGACCCAGACATTCGCCGCCCGATCACCGAACTCGGCATGGTCGAATCGATCGTCATCGACAGCGCTGGCCACGTCACGGCCGGCATTCTGCTCACCGTGCCGGGCTGCCCGCTGAAGGAAAAGATCACGTCTGACGTCACGGCGGCGATCCGCACAGTTACGGGCGTCACGGGGGTCGAGGTCAAGCTGGGTTACATGAGCGACGAGCAGCGCAAGGCATTACAGGTGCAGCTGCGCGGCCCCGGCAAACCCGAGAAGGAAATCCCGTTCAACAACCCCAATTCCTTGACGCGCATCATCGCGATCGCTTCGGGCAAGGGCGGCGTGGGGAAGTCCTCCGTCACGATCAACGTCGCAGCGGCCCTCGCGGCGCGCGGGCTTTCCGTTGGCCTGCTCGATGCCGACGTGTACGGCCATTCGGTACCGCGGATGCTCGGCATCGAGGCTCGGCCAACCCAAGTCGCCGGCATGATCATGCCGCCCCAGGCATACGGCGTCCGGGTCATCTCGATCGGCATGTTCGTCGAGGGCAACACTCCTGTGGCCTGGCGCGGCACCATGCTGCACCGCGCGCTTAACCAGTTCCTGACCGACGTCTACTGGGGTGATCTCGACGTCTTACTCGTCGACCTGCCGCCGGGCACCGGTGACATCGCGATCTCGCTCGCACAGTTCGTGCCGGGCGCCGAGTTGATCGTCGTGACAACGCCGCAGCTTGCGGCCGCCGAAGTCGCCGAGCGTGCGGGCACGATCGCCCTGCAGACGCGACAACGCGTCGCGGGTGTCATCGAGAACATGGCGTGGTTGCCGTGCCCGCACTGCGGCGAGCGGGTCGACGTGTTCGGATCAGGCGGCGGCCAGGTGGTGGTCGATGCGCTTTCGCACGCGTTCGGCACCGAGATTCCGCTGCTCGGCCAGATCCCGCTCGATCCCGGTCTCGTCAGCGCCGGCGACGCCGGCATGCCGTTCGTTCTGAGCCATCCGAACGCGCCGGCATCGATCGAACTGTCGCGCATCGCCGAGTCGCTCGCGATCCGCGAGCGCAGCCTCGTCGGCCGCCCGCTAGGCCTGCAACCAGCCTGACGGCTTCACTGACGGCTTCGGGGCCTACTCGTTTCAGGGCCCGGGTTTAGGGCCTGGGTTTCAGGGCCTGCGATAGACGACGGAGACGGCGACCCGACCACCAGGCCTGGGGACGACGGCCACCGCGGGTTCGGCGAGGGCGCTCAGGGCATTGGCGGGCGGGGTCGCTGATGCCGTAGGCGCCGCAGGGCCGGCAGCACCGACGCTGCCAGCAGTGCCCGTCACTGCAACGCTGCCGGAGATCGCGCCGCCAAGACCCACGACGACGGACGCCGCGAAGCCGGCAGCGGCCACCGTTCGGTTACGCGGACGGCGGTTTGGTGCAGGTACGCCTGTCTTCAACGGTCGCGACGGCGCGCTGCGGCCGAGGAGCCGGCGTGACCGTGAGCGCCGGGGAGTGCGCACCAGCGGCTCAACCGACTCGAACGCCGGAATCATCAGCAGGCGACCGATGAGATCAGGCGCTGGCTCGCCCCGCCCGTCGACCTCGGCCACCAGCGACTTGACCCAACGAAAATCCGCGACGGCACGCCGGCAATGACCGCACTCAGACAGGTGAGCAGCCGCCTGATCGTGTGCGTCACCGGCGAGCTCACCGTCGATGAGCACGCAGACCTGGTCGCCGAGATGAGTCACGATGTGGCGAGCCCCGGCATGCTGCGGCTGCCCAGACTCCCATGACCGCCACGCGCCGGCTTCGACGTTGTGATCAGCTGCCCGCGGGCCCGGTCGGGAGCCCGGTGCTCAAGGGCGGCCCTCAACTGGGTTCGTCCGCGGTGGATGCGACTGCGAACCGTGCCCAGCTTGATGCCGAGCACGTCGGCGATCTCTTCGTAGCTCAGCTGCTCGATGTCGCAAAGCACGACTGCTGCACGGAATTCGGGGGCGAGCGCATCGAGCGCAC
Source organism: uncultured Actinomycetes bacterium (assembly GCA_963809135.1). Taxonomy (GTDB): domain Bacteria; phylum Actinomycetota; class Actinomycetes; order Acidothermales; family Acidothermaceae; genus PALSA-607. The sequence goes on along the minus strand of CAWEIG010000006.1, from coordinate 120,401 downwards.
GCTGCACGTCGTCGTCCCAATGCGCGTCGTCGTAAGCCTGCGCCGGTGACGGCTCCCGCCCTGCGAGCCGGTCAGGTGCGTCGTCAGGCAGGGACTCGAACCTGATGCGTGCCCGCCGGCGGACCATGTCGAGGAACAGGTTGGTCGTGATGCGGTGCAGCCAGCCCTCGAACGTGCCGGGCGTGTACGACGACAGCGACCTGAAGACGCGGACGAACACGTCCTGGGTGAGGTCTTCTGCATCGTGGGCATTGCCGGTGAGTCGGTAGGCCAGCCGGTAGACCCGCGAGCCATGGGTGCGGACGACGGTGTCCCAACTCGGTGCGGCCCATGCCGCCTCGGGGTCAGCCTCGGGGACCGCGTCTGGACCGACTGCTGGCATACCGGGCCCTACAGCGGGCGCCGTGCCGGGAATCAACGTGACGGAATCTGTCATCGGGGGGACACCTCCACGGGCATCGTGGCCCCTGATCCTGAAGGAATCCTGATGGCCGTCACATGACCTCCTGAGAACCCAAACGACGACGGGCCCGACCGGGTTCCCGGATCTTCGCCGCGCGGCTTGAGGCACGCCTCGCGGCTTGCGGGCAGGAGATGTCGGACTACGCTGCGCGGAAGGTCACGAGCCCCGACCACCACCTCCTGGGAGGCCGTCATCTCCGGTCTGCAAGCCACGTGGGACTACACCGAGGCCTACATCGGCGAAGACGACGTCCTGAAGGCGGCCGCAGCCCGCGGCGCCGAACTCGGCGCGACGCCGATCATGCCCGGGGGTGGTGCGGCGCTGCGCTTCCTCGCCGCGGTGCTCGACGCCGCGGCCGTCGTCGAGATCGGCACCGGGTGCGGGGTCTCCGGCGTCTGGTTGCTCAGAGGCATGAACCCCGAAGGCATCTTGACGACGATCGACCTCGAAGCTGAAAACCAACGACTCGCCAAGCAGGCGTATGCCGACGCCGGCTTTGCGACGACCCGCACCCGATTGATATCCGGCGCGGCACTCGATGTGCTGCCGAGGCTGACCGACGGCGCGTACGACCTGGTGTTTTGCGACGGCGAGAAGAAGGAGTACGGCGACTACCTGCGCGAGGCCCTACGGCTGCTCCGCGTCGGCGGCGTCGTGGCGTTCGACAACTCGACCTGGCATCACCGGGTCGCCGATCCCTCGCAGCGCGACCCGGCGACGATCACGATCCGCGATCTGGGGCGGCAACTGCGCGAAGAGCCAGGGCTCGTGCCGACGCTGCTGCCGGTCGGCGACGGGCTATTAGTGGCGGTCAAGCGCGAGGCATGAGCTTGCGAATGCCCGGAGTGCAGACCGCCCGTGTAACAGCGGTCAAGCGCGAGGGTTAGCGCAGGCCGCGCAGCGGGTCGGCTGAGCTGAGCCAATGCAGCAAAAGCCGGACGCCGAACCCGGTCGGTCCCTTCGTCACTTCATGCTCGTCGGCTTCGGCCCGACCGACGCCGGCGATGTCGAGATGCGCCCACCGGCGGCGTCCGACAAATTCTCGCAGGAACAGCGCAGCCACGATCGCCCCGCCGCTGAACGTGCGTCCACCATCGACGGCGACGTTGGCGAGGTCGGCCACCGACGACTCGAGAACGACGCCGTAATCGTCGACGAGCGGCATCCGCCAGAGGGCCTCGCCACTCTCGTTGCCCGCGGCGATGAGTGCGGCGGCGAGCCGGTCGTCTTCGGTGAACAGGCCGGCGTGGCGCTTGCCGAGACCACTGGAAATCGCACCGGTCAACGTGGCGAGGTCGACGATGACATCAGGGTCGAGTTCGAGGTCGGCGTACGCGAGCGCATCAGCAAGCACCAACCTGCCCTCGGCGTCGGTGTTGAGCACCTCGACGGTCGTACCGCCGTATTGCGTGATGACGTCGCTTGGGCGCTGTGCCGTGCCCGATGGCATGTTCTCGGCCGCTGGAATCAGGCCGGTCACGCGCACCCGCACGCCGAGGTCGCGCATCGCCGACATTGCTGCGATGACCGCGCCACCCGCCGCCATGTCGGTCTTCATCGCGATCATCCCGGCATTGGGCTTCAACGAAAGCCCTCCGGAGTCGAAGGTGATGCCCTTGCCCACCAGCACGACATGCCCCTCGACCGCAGTCGCTGGGTCGGGCGTGTATGTCAACTCGATCAGCCTTGGCGGGTTCGCCGATCCCATGCCGACGGCGACGACGCCGCCGAATCCGTTGGCGCGCAACTCGCGATCGTTGCGCACGGTGACCTCGAGGTCGTTCGTGCGGCCGAGCGCGACGGCTTGGCGACCCAGCCATGCCGGGGTCTTCGTCGACGACGGCGTGTTCGCGAGATCGCGCGCCACCATGGTCGCGGCGGCAGTGAGCACGCCTTCGCGAAGAGCGTGGGCGCGCGCTTCTGCGCGGTCGACAACCAGCCACACCGACCGGAGAACGTCGGGCTTCGGATTGTTGGTCACCTTGAACGAATAGCCCCCGAGCAGCAGGCCCTCGGCTAGTGCGCGAACCTGCGCCCCCGGCGACCGGCGCGCAACCGTAATCGCCGCCGTGTCGACGTTCTTCAGCCGCCGCGCGATCGCAGCTCCGGCGCGACGGTAATCACGCGGGGTCCGCTCACCGAGGCCTGCGGCAAAGACCAACCGCGCGCCGACCGGCAGTGATACGACCTCACCGACATTGCCCTTGACCTTCTCGCGTATCAAGACCGCGTTCAGATCGGCCGGGTCGGCACCGAACGCCTCGAGGTCGGCGATCGCACCTCGGTCGAGCACCGCGCCCTCGTCGGCTTGGTCTTCGGTGGGCGGCGTGATGCCAACGACCAGTGCGATGACACCTGAGGGCACAGAGGGGGCGAGCTCTAGCGTGGGCGGCACAGAGTCGACGTTACCCCCGGACCCGCTGTTGCTTGCCGTGCCCCCGATCAGCCGACCACGTTCTTAAGGGCGTCGCCCAGGGCCGTGGCCTCGTCGGCGGACAACTCGACAACCAGCCGGCCACCGCCTTCGAGAGGGACGCGCATCACGATGCCCCGCCCCTCCTTGGTGACCTCGAGCGGACCGTCGCCCGTCCGCGGCTTCATGGCCGCCATGCGCGCTCCCTTTCCACGTCCGGCACGGCAGTGCCGGACTCCCATCCGCTGTCTTGACCAAGATTATCGCCGTAGGGAGGGCGCAGAAGGAAACTGGCGCCCCGCAGGCGGCCTCGCCTGACGGCCTACCCCATGAGCTTGCGGGCGTGACAGGTGGCCAGGTGGTCGTTGACCATCCCAGTCGCCTGCATGTGTGCGTAGGCGGTCGTCGGCCCGATGAATCGAAAGCCACGACGCTTAAGTTCCTTCGCCATCGCGGTCGACTCGGGGGTGGCTGCCGGTAGGTCGCTCTGGACTTTCGGAGCCGGACGGTTACGTCCATGCCGCGCGGGCGCGAACGACCAGATCAGCTCCGACACACCCTCGGGTAGGGCAAGGGCGGCACGTGCGTTGGCTATTGCGGCGTCGACCTTGGCGCCGTTTCGCACAATGCCGGCATCGGACATCAGCCGCTCGACGTCCGCCTCGTTGAACCTCGCCACCTTCTCGATCGAGAAGCCAGCAAAGGCTTTGCGAAACGCTGGGCGCTTGCGCAGGATCGTGATAAACGAGAGCCCGGACTGGAACGCCTCGAGCACCATCCGCTCGTAGACCGCATCATCGCCGTGGACCGGACGGCCCCACTCGTTGTCGTGGTACTCGATGTACTCGGGCGCGCTGTACGACCAGTCGCATCGGCGCAAACCGTCGGGGCCAACAGGCGCGCTCATGTGCTGACGCCCTTGGTATCGGCTTGGGTGTCTGCTTCGACGAAGCGGGCGAGTCGCCGCAGCGAAATCCGAAGAAAGAGCGCAGCCAACGGCCGGACGGCGATCCAGCCGGTCTCACCGAGCAGCCCGAGTGGGAGTTGCACCCACTCCGACCACACCACCCGCGACTGGTCGGGGCCGAGTTCTTCCACCTCGAGCGCACCCGACCCTCTGACGACCTTGCCGGTGTGCTCGACGACGCACCGCGCGGGACTTGCCGGCGGCGGCTGCCACTGCGACAACGTCATGGTGTCGCGCATCACGAAGGGTCCGATGCCGGTGATGCCTTCGATGCCGGCGCCGACGCCATCTCCCTGATCGGTGGTGCGTTGGACGGTGGTGGCCAGCATCCAGTCGCCGTGGGTTTCCCAGTCGGTCAGTGCCGCCCAGACCTTGTCGAGCGACGCGTTGACCTCGGTCGAGACGACCAGTTCAGCCACGGTGGGCTATCGCTCCGCCCCGGGTTCGACCACCGGAGGGATCGGTTGGGTCGGCGGGCCGCTGCCTTCAGGCGTGGGAGCGCTGTACTCGGGAACGCTCGGCGTCGAGGCGCTGTACTCGGGAACGCTCGGCGTCGAGGCGCTGTACTCGGGCGCCGGCTCGGGCGCTGTACTCGGGCACGCGTAGTCGGGCGCGACGGGCTGCTCTGCGCTAACCGGCTCCGTCGTCACTGGCTCGGGCTCTGCGGGCCGCAGCGATTCGAACGGCTGGCCGGTCAGGCGCTCGATCTGCTCGTCGCGCTGCGCAATCTCGACCGCGAGCCGGTCAAGGGCCTCGTCGACCTCCGCCATCCGATAACCGCGAAACGCGAGACTGAACTGCGCGTCGGCGAGATCCTGCGCGCGCACCGTGCGGTCTTCGGGCAGCGGCTTGCCGGGCCAGTCGGGCCGGAACTGGGTCATCGATCCGCCGTGACCGATCGTCACCGCGAAGATGGCGAAGATGACGAGGGCGGCGACGAGAATCCCGAAGAGGAGGGGCACCCCCCGATCGTGCCATGCCAACCTGAGCGGAGGATGGCAGGCACCCGCTAAGAACCCACGATGTTGAACAGAACCCACGATGTTGAATGGAACCCAGGGTGTTGATGGGAGAGCCGATGCCGCTGCGCCTCGGTTCGCGCGAGTTCGCCGACGACGAGTTTGCGGTGATGGGCATCATCAACCGGACCCCTGACTCGTTCTTCGACCAGGGCGCGACGTTTGAGCTCGATGCTGCTCTGCGGGCGATCGACCTCGCGGTCGCCGACGGGGCCGACATCGTCGACATCGGCGGCGTCAGAGCTGGCCCTGGCCCCGAGGTCGATACCGCCGAGGAAATCCGTCGGGTTGCCGATTTTGTCGCTCTGGTAAAGGAAAAGCACCCGTCACTTGTCATCAGCGTCGACACCTGGCGCGCCGAGGTCGCGCGCGCGGTCGTCGACGCGGGAGCCGACCTGCTCAATGACGCGTGGGGTGGTCATGATCCGGAACTGGCCCAGGTCGCGGCGTCCGCTGGAGTTGGTCTTGTTTGCTCGCATGCAGGCGGGCTGCCACCGCGAACGGATCCGCACCGAGTGGCGTACGACGACGTTGTGCGGGATGTCGTCGAGACGGTCACTGGTCTGGCCGAGCGCGCGGTGTCGGTCGGGGTGCGCGCCGACGGGATTCTCATCGACCCCGCGCACGACTTCGGCAAGAACACCCGGCATTCACTCGAAGTGAGCCGCCGGCTCGACGAGCTGGTCGCGACGGGCTGGCCGGTGCTCGTTGCTCTGTCGAACAAGAAGTTCATCGGCGAAACCCTCGATCTGGCGACAGGGGAACGGCTGACCGGAACCCTTGCCGCGACCGCGGTCGCCGCATGGCAAGGGGCGCGCGTATTTCGTGCGCATCAGATTCGCGAGACGAAGCAGGCGCTCGACATGGTCGCCTCGATCCGCGGAGTCAGACAGCCCGCAGTCTCGCGACGCGCACTCGCCTGACCGTTCGTCTCCATCGACTCGACCGGGTCGACACGGCCGGCGGGAGCCGATCAGGAGATGGCCGCCTTCACAAGCGCGACGACCCTCTTCTCCACCGCTGGGGTCCACTTCATCAGCGCGTACGACACCGGCCATAGATCACCGTCGTCGAGGTTCGCCGATTCCTGGAAGCCGAGCGTCGAGTACCTGTATTTGAACTTGCCTGAGTCCTGGAAGAACACCACGACCTTGCCTTCGGCGTTCGCGTAAGCCGGCATGCCGTACCAGGTCTTCGGTATCAGCCCAGGAGCGGTCGCGGTCACCGTCACATGCACGCGCTCGGCGAGCGCCCGATCGTTTGGTGCCATCTCCGCGACCTTGGTGAGGAGTTCCTCCAAGCCGTCGGCCTTCTTGGCGCCGTGCTTGCCCTCGGCGCGCAGCTCGGCCGCGCGTTCCTTCATCGCCGCACGCTCCTCGGCGCTGAAGCCGTCGGATCCGTTCGTGGCCTTCTTCGCGGGCATTGTCGGGAGTCCTTTCGATGCTGGGGCTCGGCTCTACTTGCCGACCTTCAGCAAGACCGTAAGCCCGGCACTACCGTGACGCTTCTCGATTCCGGATCGATCCGAAACGATCCGTCGGGTCGAACCCGCGGCTAAGCCGTCTCAGACAGCGCCGCGACGATGGCGTCGACGAAGCGTGGGATCGCAGTCGGGTCACCCGCGCTGCGGGTCGGGTTGAGCTCGCCAATCGAGAGAACGCGCATTCGAGGATCGCGAGCCGCAACCATCAGCGCTGTCGCCAGGTGTTCCAGCTTCGGCCCGGTGTTGCGTCCGTCGGTGCTTTCGGCCAGCGGCGCGTCGGTGAAATCCAGCACGTCGACGTCAATGTGGATCGCCAAATAACCCGAGGGCAGAAAGGCGAGTGCACGGCTGGCTGCCTCCGCAGGCGCCGCAGCTAGCTCCTCGCTCGAGACGACGTTCAGCGCAAGACGGGCGGCCTGACTCCGCTCCCCTAGCGTCGCGGCGCCCGCCTGCACGCCGAGCCATGCAATCTGGTCTGGCAAGAGCAACGGACGCCGATCGAACGCGTTCACGACCGACTCCACACATCCCGGCAGCGAAAGCGCGTGCGCCATCCCCATCCAGTCCAGCGCGCCGTCCGTCGTCGTTGATGGGGTGTTGAGGTCGAAGTGGCGGTCGACGTAGAGCAGCCCTGACGTCGCCGTGTCGGCGTCCTGCAATGCGGCCATTACAGCCAGGGCGACCGTGCAGTTGCCACCGAGCACCAGCACGTTGTCGCCTGCGAATATCAGCGGCCGCAAGCGGTGCGTCAGTTCGGCAAGGCACGATGCAACCTCGTCGGCATTTTGCGCCAGTGGCGTGGCGCGATCGGGTCGCCAAACCTGGCGCGGCAGGTCACCTTCGTCGGCGACATCGATCCCTGCACCCACGAGCAGGCGAACCAATCCCGCGTCACGCAGCGCGGCCGGCGCCATGTCTTGGCCAGCCGCGTAGCTTCCCGCACTGCTCGGAACGCCGAGCACCGACAACCGGCGCACGTCAGCACCCTAAAGGCGAGGGGCGCCAGGGAGCCAGGTTGCGCGACATACTGACGTCGTGCCAGAAGATCGTGACGATGCGCGCCCCGTCCCGACGGTCAGCTTGCGACCAATGACCGCCACGGAGTACGAGCCGTGGATCGCAGAAACTACGGTGTGGTACGCAGAAGCACGCGCAGCCGCCACTGGATTGCCTCCGGCCGTCAGCCTTGAGAGAGCGCGCGTCCAGCTCCCCACGTTGCTGCCGCAAGGACACGCCACGCCCGGCATGCACCTGTTCGTCGTAGTCGACGACACAGGGACGGATGTCGGCATCTTGTGGTTGGGCCGCGATCCTGACCGATCCAATACGTGGTTCGTGTGGGACATCAGCATCGGCGAAGAATTCCGGGGCCGGGGCCTGGGCCGCGCGACCATGCTGGCCGCCGAGCAGGTGGCTCGACGGGCGGGCGGCGTTGCGATCGGCCTGAATGTATTCGGCTCCAACGCGGCGGCTCGAAAGCTCTACGAGTCACTGGGCTACGGCGTCATTTCCCAGCAGATGGTCAAGGATCTCCACCCCCGGTGACGTCCCACGATGCAGAGCATCCGAACGCGACGGCCTACCGGCGCGCGGCCGCGGCGTTCCGGGCTGGCACCATCGAACTGATCAAAGAACTGGTTGACGCGGACGTCGTGTGGCATGTGCCCGGTGGATTCTGGCTGCGCGAACACGACGTCTTCGGCAACGACGCCCACATGTGCGCGCTGAGCGAAATGGGCGCGACGCGCCCGGGCGTTGACGTCAGCACGCGCGTCGTGAGCATCTTCCACTTCAGTAACGGCAAGCAAGTCGAGCGCTGGTTCTACCCCGAGGACATGGATGCCTGGAACACGATCCTCGGCGCGAGCTAGACCTACCGCGAGCTAAACCTACGGTGTGGCAGCCTCTTCGACAGTTAGCTCGGCCGTCGGGTCAGCCTCGAGACGCTCGTCAGGGATCGGCGTCCCGCTGCGAATCGAACGACCGTAGGTACCCGCGAGCAGGCGCTGCTCGGCCCGATCGAGGGCCGCAAGCCGCTCACGCAGGCTCGCCGCGACCGCGTCATCGACTCCCTGTGCGGCGAGGGACTGCGCAGGATCTGACGCGTCGCCCTGTTCCTGCTCAGCGTCACGATCCTGACTGCCGTAGGCGGCCGCGTCAGCCAGCAGTTTCTCGACGTTTGCCCGCTCGTCGCTGAGAAGGCTCCGCGCACGCTCGTCATTCATGATTGCGGATCCAATGTTCGCGCCTGAACATCCGTCCGAGGCGAGCTGTCAATGCGGGGCCGACGTCTTGCAGTGCGTTGACGTGATAGACGGGATCACCTTCGGGCGCTGGCAACTTTTCGGCGTCCGACGAAGTCAGTGTTGTCGTGACCGTGCGGGTCGTGATCGTGGTGATCTGGTCGCGATCGACGAATCGCAGGCCGCTTGAGGTGTGGATCGCGATGCCGTCGAACAGGTCGAGGTCGGGCTCCTGCAGGACGTGCGCGACCGTACCGATGCTCGTGCCGTCGGCGGTGCAGACGTCAGTACCGACAGCCAGTGCAAGATACGAGATCGGTTCTTCGTCAGCCACGTGCCCTCCTCGAGATCAGCCGCGTCAATACCCACCTTAGCCGCGAACTACCCCGCGGCCCGGCGCCTACGTGCCAAGCCCGTCGAGCACGGTCGCGTTCGGCAAGGCAGCCAACGTCGATCCCGCGACCACGATTTTCGAGCGGCGCACGCCACTGCCGACGACAACATCACCCGCGTCGACGACGGCACGATCGATGAAGAGTGGCCACTCGGCAGGCAATCCGATCGGGGTGATACCGCCATATTCCATGCCCGACGCCGACACCGCGACGTCCATCGAAGCGAAAGAGATTTTGCGGACGTCGAGCAGCCGGCGAACCAGTCCGTTCACGTCCGCCCGCGTCGTGGCAAGAACCACGCACGCGGCCAACGTCGTCGTCTCGCCCCTACGCCCCGCCACCACGACACAGTTCGCCGATTCGGCGGCCAAGACGCCGTAACGCTCGCAGAATGCGGCCGTGTCAGCGAGCACCGGATCGATCGGTGCGACCGTGATTGCCGCGCTGAGTTCGGCGGGCAGCGCGCGCAACGCGGCGTCAACCGGGACCGCCAACAGGTCGATGTGCGAAAGTGCGGGCTGCGAATTCAGCCTGTCCTGCAAGGGAATCACGGCTCGGACTCGAGCACTTCACCGGCCGTCGGCACGATCCGCACCTGACCTGCTTCGAGCAAGATCGAACGCCTCGCCGACCTCTGTGGCCCAATGAATGGCGTCGCGAACTGCTGGTCGCGCGAATCCGCGCAAGACGAGGTCGTCGACCTGCGTTCGCATCATGGCGAACACGCCGTCGGGATCGAGCACCACGAGCGGCAAGTCATGCAGCCCCAGCGAGCGCATCACCCAGATCTCGAAGATTTCGTCGAGAGTGCCGAGACCGCCAGGCAGCGCAAGGAAGCCATCAGAGCGCCGTTCCATCTCACCCTTGCGTTCGCGCATGTCGCGCGTCACGACGAGTTCGTCGGCGTCGCCGTCGGCGACCTCCATGTCGACGAGGGCCTGCGGAATCACGCCCGTCGTCCGCCTGCCGCCCGCCCGCACGGCGCGTGCCACCGCGCCCATGCACGAGACGCTGCCGCCGCCTGACACCAAGTCGAAGCCGCGGCGGGCCAACTCCGTGCCAACCTCGGTCGCCAACTCGATGTAGCGCGGATCGATGCGTTCACTCGACGCGCAGAACACGCAGATCGTGGTCACGTCAGGTCACCTCAGCTCGCCGGTGAGCGGTACCGGTTGGCCTCCGCCTGCTCGATCAAGCTCACGATCTCGTCGATGTCGTCGGTGACGTGCACGAGGTCGACGTCACTGGCGGCGATCGTGCCCGCCGTCACCAACGTCTCGCGCAGCCAGTCGATCAAGCCGTTCCAATACGAAGAGCTGTACAGGACGACGGGGAATGACGTCACCTTGCGCGTTTGCACCAATGTCAGCGACTCGAACAACTCGTCCAAAGTGCCGTATCCACCAGGGAAAACGACGAACGCCTGCGCGTACTTGACGAACATCGTCTTGCGGGCGAAGAAGTACCGGAACTGGATTCCGATGTCGACCCAGTCGTTGAGTTTCTGCTCGAACGGCAGCTCGATCCCAAGACCCACCGATACGCCACCAGCTTCGCTGGTGCCCTTGTTGACAGCCTCCATGATGCCGGGGCCGCCGCCCGTGATGACCGCGTAGCCGGCGCGAGCCAGCGACGCTCCGAGACGCTCGGCGGCTGCGTAGTCGGGGTGCCCGATGTGCGTGCGCGCAGATCCGAACACCGAAACGGCAGCACCAAGTTCGGCGAGCAGGCCGAAGCCTTCGACGAACTCCGACTGGATCCGCAACACCCGCCAGGGGTCGGTGTGCACCCAGTCCGACGACCCACGGTTGTCGAGCAGACGCTGGTCGGTCGTCGTGGTCTGCACCTGCGCACGTCGCAGGGTCACCGGGCCGCGCTTCTTCTCCGGCGGCGGCGTGCGGGGATGCTGGGTCGGGGCGTCCGATTCGGTCATACCCCGCAGGCTAACGGGAGGGCACACTGGTCGCATGAGCGGAGCCACGGGCGTGACTGCGACGTGGGCGGGCGTGAGTGTCAAGGCGGTCGCCGCGCCGTCGCTGCCACCTGAGTTCGAGGCGGCGATCAAGCAGGCGGGTCTCCGGCATCAGGCTTCCTGGTCGGTGGGGCCCGTCGAGCCGGCGGGGCCTGTCGTGCCAGCGGCAGGGGTCAGCTGGGGCCGATGCACCGCCGGCCGCACAGTCAACGCCGCCCGTCATGGCGATCACTGTGCCGCGCACGCCAGGAGCACCTGTCGGCAACGTGCTGCTGATCGACCACGGTGGCGTGTACACCTGGGAACGGCCGCAACCCACGCACCCTCCGCGGTCGCCAGCGCGCTGGCTAGCGGCGCCGCCGGTCAGGCCAGTGAGCCGCGAGCGGCGGACGCATCGTTCGTGCTGTCGGCCGCCCAACTGCTCGGCGGCCCACCGCCACCGATCGCGAGCGCGGACAGCGTTCGGCGCACTGCCCCACCTGCTCCACAAGGTGATTTCCGTCTTCGCCTACCCCTTGATCTCCGGTGTGGCGAACGCCGTCATCAAGGACCGCGAGATGCATCACCATCCCTACGAGCTCCGGCTGATCGGTGACACCGAAGCGGCCGACGTCGTCGCAGACCAATTGACCCGCGAACAGTGGGAGGCACTGAGCGGCAAGCCTTGCCTGCTGCTGTTGCATGGCATTTTCGGTACCAGTCGAGGCACGTTCACCGGCGTGCTCGACGGCAATCCCCAAGCAGTCGCTGCCGTCGATGATCCCCGCGTTGCGCGCCGTCTACGGCGACCGGATCCTCGCGTTCGACCATCCGACGGTGTCTGTCGGCCCGCAGGAAAATGCCCAGCAGTTCTTGTCGCGGGTGCCTCCGGATCTGCCTTTCACCTTCGACGTCCTCGTGCACAGTCGCGGCGGCCTCGTCGCCCGTTGCGTGGCCGGCGGAGCAGGTCTCGATCCGCAGCAGGTCACGTTCCGCAAGGTTGTCTTCGTCGGTACACCGAACGACGGCACCGAGATTGCCGCACCAGGCCTCATCGGGCAACTCGTCGACCGCATGACGTCGTTCCTCCATTTCGTCCCGCCCGTCGGTCCGCCAGGCACGGTGGCAGCGGTCCTCACATCGGTGCTCGAAGTGGTGAAGGTGTTCGGCCAGGGCATCGAGGGCGGCATGCCGGGACTCACCGACATGCAGCCGGGCAGCGCACTGCTGACGACCCTGAACAAACCAGCGACCTCGCCCACCCCGCCGTCCGCACCGAGCGCCGTTTCGTACTTCGAGATCGACGCCGACTACCGCCCCGACGGATCCCTACGCTGGCTCATGCGCGGGTTCGACGACGTCGAAGACGACGCCGTATTCGCCAAAGGCCGCCAACGACGTCGCAGTTCCGAGCGCCGGGGTCGGCGAAACAGCACTCAATGCGGGCGAGACCGCGCCCGGACCAGGATTTCCGGTACCCGAGACCTCCGCGTTGCACTACCCGGCCGGAGTCGTCTGGCACTGCACCTATTTCGAGCAGGCCGAGACCCACGCGCACCTACGCGACTGGCTCCTCAGTTAGTCGTGAGGTAACCGAGCAACGTCTGCTCGACGCGTTCGACAACACCGAGATCGACGCTCTCCCCACGCGTGTGCGCGACGTCGGGATCGCCGGGGCCGTAGTTCACTGCGGGAATCCCGAGTTCGGCGAAGCGCGCGACGTCGGTCCAGCCGTACTTGGCCGACGGTGGCAAGCCCGACCGCGGCGACGAACGCGGCAGCAGCAGGCTCCCCGAGTCGGGGCATCGCGGCGGGAGCGGCATCGGTCACGACGACGTCGTAGCCGGCGAACACCACCCGCACGTGCTGCTCAGCGTCGGTGATATCGCGATCTGGAGCGAAGCGGAAGTTCATCGACACCGTGCACTCATCGGGAATCACGTTGCCCGCGACACCGCCCTTGATACCCACCGCCGACAAGCCTTCGCGATAGACGCAACCGTCGATGTCGACGGAGCGAGGTTCGTAATCGGCCAGCCTCTGCAAGACCGGAGCGGCCGCGTGAATCGCGTTGCGCCCAAGCCACGACCGCGCAGCTGTGCGCGCGAGTGCCGGTGAGAGTGATCTCCGCGCGCAACGTCCCTTGGCAGCCGGCTTCGACGCCCCCGTTCGTCGGCTCGAGCACGATCGCAAGGTCTGCCTGCAACGCAGTGGGTCGCGTTCGCGCCAACCGGCCGAGTCCGTTGCGCGCCGCCTCGATCTCCTCGCAGTCGTAGAAGACGTACGTGAGGTCGTAAACCGATGGCGTCTGCCGCAACGAGGCGGCGGTGCGCAGCATCACCGCGACACCCGATTTCATGTCGCTCGTTCCGCAGCCGTGCAGGACCATGCCGTCACGTCGCGAGGGGACGTTCGCGGCGATGGGCACGGTGTCGAGATGGCCGGCCAGCACGATCCGTTGCGCCGCGCCCGTGTCGGTGCGCGCGATGACGACGTTGCCGTCTCTCTCGACATCGAGATAGTCGAGTGCACGCAACGCGGTCTCCACGGCGTCCGCGATCGCTTGCTCGTCACCGCTAACCGACGGGACGTCGACCAGCGCGGCCGTCAGCGACGCGACGTCCGAGTCGATGTCGAGGAGTCACCGCTTACTCCGCGACGCCGTGCTCGCGCAGGATGTCGTTGAGCACCAACTTGTCGTGTGACTGGCCCTCGTCGAGCCGGCGCAGCACGAGCAGGCACGGCATGCCGAAATCCCCACCAGGAAAGGACTTCACCCGCGTCGAGCCGACGCACACCGACCAGGCGGGCGCCTCACCGCGGGGCAACTCGGCGCCGGTCGTCGGCGTCGAACACATGGGTCGACGCGGTCAAGATGCAGCCGGCCCCGAGCTTCGCGCCGCGCCTGACCCGAGCGCCGTCGACCACCATCGAGCGCGACCCGACGAACGCGTCGTCTTCGACGATGACCGGGACCGCGTTGGGCGGCTCGAGGACGCCGCCGAGCCCGACCCCACCGGACAGGTGCACGCGCTTGCCGACCTGCGCGCACGAGCCGACAGTCGCCCACGTGTCGACCATGCTGCCCTCGTCGACGTAGCCGCCGATGTTCACGAAACTCGGCAGCAGCACGGCACTTGGCGCGACGAACGCCCCCCACCGCACGATCGCGCCGGGGACGACCCGCACGCCGTCGAATCTGGTCTTCAGCGGCATCCGGTCGTGGTAGAGGAAGTCGCCGGCCGACGACTCGTGCATCGCGAGCACCTTGAACGACAGCAGGATCGCGCGCTTGGCCCGCTCGTCGACCACGACAGCGTCGGACGACGGTTCGACCCACGCGACGCGCGCCTTCCCGGCGTCCAGCAAATCAACGGCTTCGATCACGACCGCCGCAGCCGTCGTGTCGGCCGGGCTGAGGTCGCCACGGCGTTCCCAGAGCGCGTCGATCTCGGCGGGCAGCGGGCTGGTGAACGGATGGTCCATGGCCGCTGACCCTACCGACATCGCTCGCGTCGGCGGCCGAGCCCAGCCGATAAGGGGCCTCCCGGCGATAGATTCCCGCTAACCATGACAGCGTCCGATCGGCCTGCGCGACCCCGCGACCCGTGCGACGCCCTCAGCGACGGGCGAGCCGGAGTCGGCGCGTCCGGCTGACGCGGACCATCGTCGTGCTCGTCGCACTCGCGCTGGTCACGACCGCGGTGATCTACGGCGTGAAGTCGCTGACGCCGCATCACACGGTGGCCGACAGTTGCCAGGTCGTCGGCGAGACGACGGGGACCATCTACAAGATGGATCCCGAGCAACTTCAAAACGCATCGCTCATCGCTGACGTCGCGATGCGACGCGGGTTGCCCGAGCAGGCGGTCATCGTCGCGTTGGCGACTGCACAGCAGGAGTCGAAACTGCGCAATATCGACTACGGGGACGCCGATTCGGTCGGCCTTTTCCAGCAGCGGCCGAGCCAGGGATGGGGATCGAAGGAGCAGATCCTCGATCCGCTCTACTCGGCCGGGAAGTTCTTCGATGCACTGGTGAAGGTGCGGAACTGGCAGAACCTCACGGTGGCCGCGGCGGCGCAAGCGGTGCAGCGCAGCGCGTTCCCTGACGCGTACACGTCGTGGCAACCGTACGGAACCGCACTCGCAGCCGCTCTGACGGGCAACAGCCTCGGCCAGCTGACGCTGCCGGCTCGGGCACCCGGGCGTCGACCTGAAGAAGGGCGGCGCGGGCTCGACCCCGACCTCGTTCGTCACGGTGGTGTCACAGCTCACGGCGTCGCTCGCCAGCGACCTTCAGGTCACCTCACCTGCGGTGACCGCGCAAGGCACCAAGGTGGCAACCATCACGGTGTCGGGGTTGGGGGGAGTCGGCGCCGGTAACGACAGTGCCGCCGAACACCGCACCGCGACCGTCGCCGCGTGGGCGCTGGCACACTCACCCTTGGGCATCACCAAAGTGGTCGTCGGCAATCAGGAATGGCGGCCCGACCGCGACGGCTGGCATCCGGCCAGCGACGTCGCAGCGTCGGTCACCGTCGTGATCACGGTCGCCGCCCGCTAGCCCGCCGTCGCAGCCCGCAGTGTCGCTGGCACCGCAATTCTGGTACACCCAGGGCTGCGAGACACCGCCGCCGGAAGGGACGCCATGTCGACCACCGACGTTCGAGCCGTGCATCCAAGCGCTGACGCGATGCTCGCCGGCGCCACGAGCCGCGAACCGATGAAGACCGCCGACTCGCTGTCGAGTGCCAGCTTCGAACGAGTCGTGCTCGGCGGCGAACGATTCGTCGTGAAGCACCTGTCGACGTCGAGCGACTGGATCATGCGCGCGACCGGCGACGTCGCCTGCCGGCCGCTGTGGATGTGGCGAAGCGGAACACTCGACACGTTGCCCGACTGCCTCGACCCGCTCATCGTCGACATGGCTCACGACTCGACCACTGGCGTCACGACACTGCTCATGCCGGACGTCGAGGAGTTGCTCGTCCCCGAAGGCGCGGGCCGTCTCGAGGTCGAACAGCAACGGCGGTTCATCGACCACATGGCAGCGCTGCACGCCGCGTTCTGGAACTGGGACGGTCCACCCGCACTGACACCGATGGCGAACCGCTACACGACGCTCACCCCCATGACAGGCCGGGTCGAGGCTGAGCTCGGCAACGTCGACGGCGTTCCTTCTTTCCTTCACGGGGCATGGCGTCGGCTCATCGATGTCTCTCCCGAGATCGGCGAGCTCGCCCTCGCCATCACCGCTGACCCAGGGCCACTCGTCGATGCCCTCGACCAAACGCCGTCCACCCTGATTCACGGCGACTGGAAGGCCGGCAACCTCGGCAGCCACCTCGACGGGCGGACGATTCTGATCGACTGGCAGTGGCCGGGTCGTGCGGCCGGCTGCGTCGACCTCGGTTGGTACCTCGCGGTGAACTGCGACCGGCTGCCCGAATCGAAGGAAGCGACGATCGCCGCGTATCGCGACGCGCTCGTGCGGCACGGCGTCGACGTGGGCGATTGGTTCGATCGGCAACTCGAGCTCGCGCTGCTCGGTGCCTTCGTGCAACTCGGCTGGTCGAAGACTGGCGACCCCGCCGAACTCCAGTGGTGGGTCGACGCGGTGCTGCCGACCGCTCGCGAGTTGCTGCGGTGACCGATCCCGCGGACGTCGCTTCCGACGTCCGCGCTGATGTTCGGGCCGATGTTCGCCGATGTTCGGGCTGCTTATGACGCGACCGGTGCCGCATGGGACAACGGTCCGCGCCGCATCTACGACCAGCTCGCCGTCGCGCTTGCTCGACCGGTGCCCCGTTCCGTTCGACGACGCGATCGCGGTCGACGCAGGGGCCGGAACAGGTGCGGCGACGAGCGAACTCGTCCGACGCGGCGCGCACGTGATGGCGGTCGATCTGTCTGCGGGCATGCTGCGCCGGCTTGCCAGAACCGACGCTGCGCTTGCCGTCGGCGATGTGGTCGCGCTACCGATTCGCACCGATACCGTCGACATCGCGGTCGCCGCATTCGTGCTCAACCATCTTGCGCAGCCGATCGACGGGTTGCGCGAACTGAGCTCGCATCACCCGCCCGACCGGCGCCGTGCTCGCGTCGGTCTTCGGTGCTGCGCCGCCGCATCCGTCGAAGGACGCGATCGACGCGGTAGCTCGCCGGTACGGCTTCACTGCTCCGGGCTGGCACCGCCGGTTGAAGGACGAGTTCGAGCCGCAGACCGCGACACCTGACGCACTTGCCGCGCTCGCCCGGCAGGCGGGCTTGTCCGATGTCAGCGCACACCTGCTGCATGTCGCGCCGACGATGACGGACGCCGACCTCGTCGGCTGGCGTACCGGTATGGCACATCTCGCGCCGTTCATCGCGACGCTGCCGCCAGAACGAGCACGGGCCTTGGCGGACGACGCACGCGCAGCCGTCGCGGGCATGCCGCCGCTCGAACTCGCCATGGTCACCGTGGTTGGCCGCCCGCTCTGAGCGCCGCCTCAGGTTTGCGGGTATGGGGTGTATTTGTCCGGCTGATGATGACTCTTCCCCTTCGTAGCCGCTCATCCCTGCGGCGGCCCTAGGAGGACGTCATGTCAGGAGACAGCAAGCGCATCATTGGCGCCGCCAACCCACGGGCGCTGGCCGAACTGCGAGCCGGCCGCGAGATCGATTGGTCGAAGGAGGAGGACGGCGGCGCCAAGCTCATCGGGCAGCTACTCGACATGCCGCTGTCGCACATCGTCGACCCGAAACACGGTTCGCCGATCTATGCCGGCGTTCCACTGCACTTCAGCGCCAGCCGTTTTCAGAGCCCCGTCGACCCGACCACTGATCTGCGCCGGCTCTTCGAGACCTCTCCGCGAGCGACCGAGTTGCTGCAGCACGACCTCATCAGCGACGCGGCGCTCAAGGGCGAAGGCACCAGCCTGCACCAACTTTCAGCGCAGACCGCCGACACGATGAGCGAGGCGTTGCGCAAGGTGTCGACGGCCGGAGCACAGGTTGCGGGTGACATTCAGACGCAACGCGCGAGCGAGCTTTCGACGGCGTCGCGTCTCACCGACCTCGCATCGGCGACGTTCGTCGAGGCCGGCACCAAGCTTGGCAGCCTCGACCGCGACTACTTGATCCTGCCGCCGTCGTGGCTGCAGCAACTGCTCTCCGACCTCGACTTCGGCATGCACGGCGAGTTCTTCGTCGACGGTCCGACGGCGACGTCGCCAGTGCAGGGTGCGCTCGGCGACTGCTGGCTGATCGCAGCGATGGCGTCGGTTGCGTGGACCCATTCACAACTGATCTCCGAACGCACCCGGCGCGAGAACCTCGTCGGCGCCGTCGACCCTGGTGACGCTGACCTGTACTTCGAGCTCACCGACGTGCTCACGATTCCGGTGCTGTTCTTCACCATCACGATCCCGTTCGTGTTCCAGCAATGGATCGGCGAGCGGCTGCCGCAGAGTGCCGGTGGCGGTGCGATCTACGCCCGCTCGTCGGTCCCGGGCGAGAACTGGCCGGCCGAGATCGAGAAGGCGGTCGCCGTCTGGCGCAGCGGCGGCAACGCCGACTACCCCCGCAGCAGTGACTACGCGCACCTCAACGGCGGCGACCCCGCTTGGGCCGTGCACGTCTTGAAGGGCGGCACAGCCCTGGTACCACTGGGCCGACGCCGACGACACGTGGTCGACGATTCGCGTCGCACTGCTCGGGTCAGCGCACGAGCGACCCGCTCGTCGCGTGGACGTGGGGCAGCAGCGACGACTCACCGAACAAGGTCGACTACGGCGGCGCGAACATCGTCGCCAACCACGCCTACTCGATCCTCGGAACGTGGGAGACCAACAACCGCCAGTACGTGATCCTGCGCAATCCGTGGGGCTGGTACGAGGCGACACTCAACACGCACGCCGGCACCTGGGCGACCCCCGAGAGTTGGGGCAACGCGAACCTCAAGTGCTGCCGGGCGAGTGGCATCTTCGCACTCGAGATCCACACGTTCCGCGAGTACTACATGGGATTCGGCGGCGCGTCGTAGGACGAACGACCGAAAGTTGGTTGCCCTAGGACGCGATAGAAAGCGTCGTGAAAGCGTCCTGGGGCTGACAACTTCGCGGTTCAACGCCGGGCTTCGGTCAACCGGCGAGCGGCTTCGGCGACGCGCTCGTCGGTCGCGGTCAGCGCGATGCGCACATGTCGGCGTCCGGCCTCGCCGTAGAAAATGCCTGGCCCTGCAAGGATTCCGAGCTCCGCGAGCCACCCGATGCTCGCCCAGCAGTCTTCGTCGCGGGTCGCCCACAGGTACAGGCCGCCTTGCGAATGCTCGATCGTAAAGCCCGCGGACACCAACGCCGGCCACAAAATCGCGCGCCGAGCGAGATAGCGCGCACGTTGCTCGTCGACATGTGCGTCGTCGCCGAGCGCGGCCACCATCGCGGCTTGCACGGGCGCGGGCACGATCATGCCGGCGTGCTTGCGCACTTCGAGCAGGTGGGCGATGAGTTCGGCGTCGCCCGTGACGAATCCGGCGCGGTAGCCGGCGAGGTTCGAGCGTTTCGACAACGAGTGGACGGCGAGCAGTCCCGCATGTGAGTCGCCACAGACATCGGGATGCAAGATCGACAGCGCGCGCCTCGTCAGACCAGCCGAACTCGAGGTAGCACTCGTCGGAGACCACGAATCGTGCCGCGATCACGGGCCCACGCGACGACCTTGCGCAGGTGTTCGACGCCGAGTACCTGCGCCGTGCGGGTTGGCGGGCGAGTTCACCCACAGCATCGCCAGCGGCGCCGGCCCGACCGCGACGGTGCCGTCGACGACCACTGGGCTGCGCGCCGGCGAGCCGCGCGCCGACGTCGTAGGTCGGGTACGCAAGCGCCGGGATGCCGACGAGATCGCCAGGCCCAAGGCCTAGCAGCGTCGGCAGCCAGGCCACGAACTCCTTGGCGCCGATGATCGGCAGCACGTTGGCGGGGTCGGCGCCCGCGACCCCGTGCCGGCGCCGCAACCAACCGGCGGCCGCGTCGCGCACCGCCGGCGTGCCGTAGGTCGCGGGGTATCCGGGCGTGTTCGGCGGTCGCCGCCAACGCGTCCTGCACGATGGCAGGGACGGAATCAACCGGCGTCCCGACTGAAAGGTCGACGACGCCGCCCGCATGCGCGCGCGCGATCGCGACGTACGGCGCGAGGCTGTCCCAGGGGAAATCCGGGAGTGCAGCCAGCCGCCCGCGATGTGCCAGCGAGCTCAGTGCTCCGCCTGCTCCTGCGGCGGCAGCGCGGCGATCAGCGGGTGGTCCTTCGTGACCGGGCCGAGCTTCGAGGCACCACCGGGCGAGCCGAGATCGTCGAAGAAGTCGACGTTGGCCTTGTAGTACTCCTTCCACTGGTCCGGGACGTCGTCCTCGTAGAAGATCGCCTCGACCGGGCAGACCGGCTCGCAGGCGCCGCAGTCGACGCACTCGTCGGGGTGGATGTAGAGCATCCGGCCGCCCTCGTAGATGCAGTCGACCGGGCACTCGTCGACGCACGCCCTGTCCTTGAGGTCGACACAGGGCTGGGCGATCACGTACGTCACGGGGAGTCCCTTCCTCGGAAGCGGTGAACCGCACCTAGTATCGGCGAACCTGACCGCCTGTCGATGCTTGGGGTGTCCGGCGTGTCTGTCAATCTCGGTGACGGCCTCTCCCCCGACGACGTCGGAGCCCGGGTCAGCGTGCGGCACCGCGCTGCCCGACGGTCTCACCGACGTTATCGGCGATCTTGAATCGGTGGACGCCGATCAGCTGGCGATCCGGCGCTCCGACGGCTCGCTGACGGTGATCTCGGCGGCCTCGGTGCTGGCCGCGCGCGTGGTCGGACCGAGCATGCGGTCGGCAATCGAACTAGAGGCCGTCAGCGGGCGCAGCTGGCACGCGCTCGAAGAAGAATGGCTCGGTCAGTGGTGCCTGCGCGCCGCCGGCGGCTTCACGGCCCGCGCGAACTCGGTTTTCGTCGCTGGGCGATCCAGGCGTCGCGCTGGACGATGCGCTCGAGTTCGCTGGCGATTGGTACCGGCGTCGGGAGCTGCCGTTACGCCTGCGCGTTGTCGAGACCAGCAGTGTCGATCAAGAACTCGGCCGCCGAGGCTGGGACACGCAGTGGCATACGTCCATGCAGACCGCGACGGTCGCCTTGGTTCGGCGCCGACTTGACGAGACGCTGCGCCAGCCCCGGGCCGTGATGCCGTCACTCACTGCGAAACCACCGTCGTCGTGGCTCCAGCGGTTCCGCGACGGCACCCTCCCGGCGTCCGCGCTGGAGGTTCTTACCGGCGGCGACGTGACCTTCGCCACGGTCGAGGCAGGGCCAGGCGCCGCGATCGCGATTGGCCGCGGCAGTGTCGAGTCGCCATGGGTCGGGTTCACGGCGATCGTGGTTGATCCGGGCGCGCGTCGGCAAGGACACGCGCGTGCCGTCATGTCGGCGCTGCTCGAATGGGGAGCCGAGCGCGGTGCGTCGCGCGCGTGGCTCGAGGTGCTCACCGAAAACGATGCCGCGTTACGCCTGTACGCCTCACTGGGCTTCTCCGAGCACTACCGCTACGCCTACCGAACCCCGCCCGACTAGCGTCAACCCTCACGCAGCCACTCGCCCTCACCCCCTTGAAGGACATCTCCATGGCCGACGATCCGACCGGCATCACCCTCGAGCAGATCGCTGCCGAGGAAGCCGAGCTGCACTTCGCGCACTTCGACTTCGACGACGCTTGGCGGCTCGGCACGATGCTCGTCGAGGCCGCCCGCTCGCAGCAGCTGCCGATCGCGATCGACATCAGTCGCGGAGGTCAGCAGCTGTTCCACGCCGGACTGCCTGGATCAGCGCCCGACAACGACGCCTGGATCGCGCGCAAGATCGCGTCGGTCCTGCGGTTCGGACGCAGCTCGATGGCGCTGAGCCTCGAGCGCAAGCTCGACGGGCGCACGCTCGCGGAGGTCTCGTTCGTCGACCCGCAGCAGTTCGCCGCGGCCGGTGGGTGCTTCCCGATTCGCATCGACGGCACCGGCATCGTCGGGACTGTCACCGTGTCGGGACTGCCTCAGGTCGAGGATCACCGCCTCGTAGTGACGACGATCCGCGCCTTCCTTGCCAGCCTGACCCGCTGACGACCCAGATCATCACGCACAAAGTAGGTACTCATGCGGCTGCCTGCCTACTTCGTGCATGATCACCGAAGGGGCTACGCAGTGCGTTGGTTTTGCGGACGGCGAGGTGCTCGGCGAGATGGTCGGTGTCGGAGCCGCCCGGTGTCGGCGTCCCGCCTGGTAGGCCCGAACCACCCGGAGAGGGTGACGGCGACGGTCCGCAGATGATGATCGGCTCGGGTTGGTACTTCGTGTGCAGGTGATTGGTCTTCACGACGACGCCGTTCTGCGAGAACGTCTGCGTGATGTCGATCTGGAATCCGCCCTCGCCCGACGAGGCCTCGCAGTCGGGGCGCGGGTTGTACACCGTGCCGGTCGTCGTCGGGGCGTAGCGCGCGCTCGACGTCGACGTCACGTCGTAGTACTTGGTGCCCCAGAACGTCACCGTCAACGAGGTCCCGGTGTACGAGGTCGTGATCACGATCGCCGTCGGCTCGTTGTTCTGGAAGATGAGTTCCGGTGCCGGATACGAGACCGTGGCCTCGCGCCCCGCCGGATAGCGGCTGATGTAGTAACTGTGCGGCGTGTGCGTCGATGTCTCGCAGACCGGCGAAGAACACCGCGTTGTAAAGCGTCGTCGCGAACTGCGAAACGCCGCCGCCGACGGAGTTGTCGAAGAGTCCGTCTTCGATCATCGGCGCCTCGACGAAGCCACGCTTCGTGTCGCGTGGGCCGACGAACTGGTTCAGGCTGAACGTCGCGCCTGGCATCACGACTGCACCGTTGACGATGTTCGCGATCGCGTGAATGTTCGTGACCCGCGCGGCGCAGCACGGGTGATGCGTCGTGAACGTGCTCACCATCTGCTTGACGCCGAGCTTCTCGGCGTCCGCCGTGGTGAACGTCGGGTCGATGCCTTTCGCCGGCACGCTGATCATGCGCGGCGCGGCCTTCGTCAGCACACCGGCGATCGCAGACCCGAGTGCTGACAGGTCAGCCGTGCCACCCTCGACCGAAGGCACGATCACCGGCACGCCCGACTTGACGTCGAACGATGCGTCCTTAGCCGGCGTTTCGAGACCGGCGAATGCGGAAGAGCCGATGGCCGCGGTAATTCCGTCGCCATCGACCACCGGCACCAGTGCGCCGCCCTTGGAAACGAACGTCAGATTCGCCGCGATGACAGACGGCGATACCGGCAGTGTCGCGGTTCCGACGACGATGTTGATCGGTGCCGCCACGGCTGGCGCCGCGATCGTCGTGAGCGCATGCTCGACCGCGGCCTCGGTGACGCTTGGCTGCACCGAGTCGACCGGCAAAGCGATAGGCCCGGACGTCGACAGGTACGCAGCTCGGATGGCGGCCAACGCCTTGTCGTGAACGATCTCGATGCCGGGCACCGGCGGGATCGCGACCGGAGTCACTCCCTTGAACGTGATGCCGCCGTCGTGACCACCACCGACGATCTTCGCGTTCAACGCGGTCACCGCTGCGTCGAGCTTGGCGGTATCAACCGAGACCGCCGCATCAAGTTTCGGATGCGCGAACAACGCCTTCCACAACGCTGCAGGGCTCGCGCTGCGGTGCGCGCCCGCGGCGACCGTGGCACGGGTGTCGACCGTGAGCCCTGCGGTGGCCGGGTCGAGTGTGAAGAACTGACCCGCGACCGTCACGGTGATGGGCGCATCGGAGCGGGGCGCAAGGCCAGCCGCAACCTTCGCCTGCGCGGCCGTGTCTGACATCCGCCCGACCGGCACCCCCTCGACCGTCGTGTGGGGCAGCACCCCACCTCCGACGTACAGGTAGGCGGCCGCATAGGCCGCGCCGCCCAGAGCAATCAGGCTGCCAAGGACGATGAGGCTGATTCGAAGAGCGGGGATCGAGCGCGCGTGCGATGGCTCTTCGTGATCAAGCACGGGCGGCGGGATCTCCAGGAACGAGCAGAGGGGCTAGGACAGTCCGGTCATGGTAACCGGCGGTACTGCCCCGCGAAGTACAGCAGCGGTCGGCGAGGTGCCGGATCGGACCACAAACCGACCACATCGCCGAGAACGATGTCGTGGTCGCCGCCGTCGTAGATCGCGCGGGTGCGGCACTCGATGACCGCCATCGCCTGCTCGAGTACCGGCATGCCGGTCACTGGCCCGGGATGGTGCGGGTAGTCGGCCATCTGGCCGCCGGTGGGTCTGGCCTTCTCGGCGAACCAGCGCGCAGCGTCTTCAGCGTCGTCGGAGAGGACCGACAGCGCCCACAGGCCGGTGGCCAGCACGGCGGCATGGAATCGGGTGATCTTTTCGACGCAGATGAGCACGAGGAGTGGCTCGAGCGACACCGACGTGAACGCGTTCACGGTCATCGCGTGCTCGACGCCGTTGTGCTGAGTCGCAGCCACCGAGATGCCGGTCGCGAACTTCCCGTTGACACGGCGGAAGGCCGCTACGTCGACTGGCTCCGGGTCGACGGGGTCAGCGGACATGCGCTCCAGAGTAGTCAGCGAGCGCGGGCGACCGCGAGACGAGCGTTGTCGATCACGATGGCGGCCGGATCTTCGACCAGGCGCAGCGTGCCAAGCGCTGTTTCGGAGAACGCGCTCTTCGCGGCGCTCGACAGCGCGAGCACCCCGATGACGCGTCCGCCATGGCCACGCAAAGGCATCGACAGGAACGTAGCCATGCGCCCCTCGTCGTCCGCCCCGAGCTTTTCTTCTGGATCCATGACCTGGAGGTCCATCTCGGAAACGGCGATCGAGGTTCCGGTCGCGGCGCCCAGGGCGTCGACAGCGGCCGTGAGGAACTCGGTGTACTGCAGCTGCGAGGAGTCGCGGGCGATGGCGACGAAGGCGGAACGCTCTTCGACCAGACAGCACCGCCGCGACGTCGTTGTCGACGAAACGCTGGAGCACTCCGAGCACCTGAGCGACGGTTTCCTCGAAGCCCTTGGCGCTCGCCGAGATGCCCGTGACCTCGGCGGCGACCGACGTCTCGAACAGCTTGCGGTCGAGCAAGTCGCAGACGCGGGACAAGACGTCGTCGGCGTCGAGTTCGAGCGGATCGGGCCGCAACGGAGGCCGGCCACCACGCGCGGCTTCGGCTGCGGCGATCGCGCCGCTCACAGCAGCAACCAGGTCAGGTGCCTCGAAATCCTTGGTCAGGTAGCGGTCGGCGCCGGTCTGGGCGCCCCAATACCGGTCGCTCGCCGCGTCAAGCGACGTCAAAAGGATGATCGGGATCTCGGAGGTCTGCCAGTCGTCTTTGAGCAACCGGGCTGCCACATAACCAGAAACACGAGGCATCTGGACGTCGAGGACGACCGCGTCGGGATGGCTCTTGAACACCGCCTGAACAGCCTCGACGCCATCCTCAGCGGGGATGACCTCGAAACCCTCGCGCGTGAGCACGCTGGTCACGATGCGTCGCAGGGTCGGGCTGTCGTCGGCGATCACCACGGTGGGCACGTGTTTCCTCCAAGAAGCGAGCGTCACTGTCTTTCTGACGTCAATGTCTTTGTGGCGTCACGGTGTCTATCGGCCGACGAGGCGCCGAACCGTATCTACGAGCTCGGTCTGGTCGAAATCACTCTTGAGCAGGTAGGCGCTCGCGCCGGCCTCGAGACCGGCCCGGCGGTCGCTCTCGTCGCCGCGCGAGGTCATGATCACGACCGGGACTTGCTCCCAGCCTCGGGTGCGGCGGATCGTCCTCGTCAAGCGTGAACCCGTCCATGCCTGGCATCTCGACGTCGGAGAGCACGAGGTCTGCGGGTTCGGTGCGCAGCCGGGCGATGCCGTCGAGCCCGTCGACAGCGGTGACGACCTCATAACCGGCGCTCTCGAGG
Source organism: uncultured Actinomycetes bacterium (assembly GCA_963809135.1). GTDB lineage: Bacteria > Actinomycetota > Actinomycetes > Acidothermales > Acidothermaceae > PALSA-607. The sequence goes on along the minus strand of CAWEIG010000006.1, from coordinate 94,526 downwards.
ATCACCCGCTCGAGCTCGCGCACCCCGACGGAGTCTTCGACCACGAGAATCCTTGCCTTGCGCCCGAGCGGGGCCGGCTCCTGGTCGATCAGCACCGGAGCGCCGACCTGGAGCGATCCGCCGGCATGCCCGGTGCCGCCCGCCCGCCCGGAAATCTCCCGAAGGTCGATGAGGCACACCACGCTGCCGTCGCCGTCGATCGTGGCACCGGTGACCAGCGGCAGCCGGCCGACGAACGAGCCGAGGTCCTTGACCACGAGTTCGAGTTCGCCCTCGAGACGATCGACCGACCAGGCGATGAGGTCGCTTGCCCCGCCGTGCCGCACGACCAATGCCGCGCGCGGTTCGCGATCGCCCTCGACGCCGAGCGCCGAACCGAGATCGAGCAGCGGAACAGTGACGCCGTGGCGCACGACAACCGGAACACCGGCCACCGTGTCGACGGCGACGTCACGCAAGCTCAGCGACTCGATCACTGCGGGGACAGGCACTGCGTAGCGTTCATTGCCGACTCGAGCGATCAAGCAACGCAACACCCCGAGGGTGATCGGCAGTGTGAGAACGAACGAGGTGCCTGCACCGAGTTCGCTGAAGACGTCGATCGTGCCGCCGAGGTCGTCGACCGCGGTCTTCACCACGTCGAGCCCGACGCCGCGCCCCGAAGTCGAGGTGACCGTCGGCGACGTCGAAAAGGAAGCAAGGAACAAGAGTTGGAACAGCTGCGCGCCGCCAAGGGTGCTGCCGACGGGGAGCATCCCGCGCTCGATGGCGGTCGCTCTGACGGCGTCCTCGTCGATGCCGCGACCGTCGTCTGACACCTCGAGCACGACCGTGCCACCTGCCGCCTTCGCCGACACCGTGACCGTCGCGCGCACCGGTTTGTCGGCCGCTACCCGCTCCTCTGGGGTCTCGCAACCGTGGTCGACCGCGTTGATCACGAGATGCTTGAGTGCGTCGGCGACGCCGTCGAGCACCTTCTTGTCGAGCTCGACATCCTCACCGACCAGGTTCAGCCGGACGTCCTTGCCGGTGGAGCTTGCGACGTCACGCACCAGTCGCGGGAACGCGGCGACCACCCGCCGCACCGGCACCATCGCAAGACCCATGGCGCCGTCGCGAACTAATGCAAGCCGACCCCTCGAATCTTCGACGAGCTCTCGCAGCTGGTGGCCAGAACTTTGCATCTGATCGGTCACCGACATGACGTTGTAGACCGCGGACTCGACCTCACCCGGCAGGCTCGCGCCGCTGGCGGCGACCGCATCGCGCAACGCGCGCAACCACCGCTTCTGATCGATCGCAAGCGCAATGACCCGCTCAGCGTTCTGCTCGACCCGACGCGCGTCGAGTTCGGCCTCGCCGACGACGTCGAGCAAGTCGTAGACCCGCTGTGAGGTGACCCGCACGGAGTCGACCGCCCGCTCGCCGGGGCGTTCGAGAAGCGCCATGCCGGTGAGTGCGCCGGGCGCTTCGGCGGCAGGAGCCGTCACTGTTGCCAGCGGCACCGGCGGCAGCGACAAGCCAGCGAGCGCTGCAGGATTCGCGACGATAAAAGGAACACTGCCAGTAGCGGGGACGCCGAGGGGTGCGGCGATCGGATCAGCCGATGCTCGTGCCGCGCTCTCGGCCAGAGGTGCACCAGCTTGGTGACGCACCCTTTGCGCGGGCCCTGGACGCGCGCGCCGGGGCGGCCGCTGCGGCAGCCGGGGCAGCGGGCACCGGCTGCGACATCCGCGGCACCTTCACTGGGTCGTCGCCCTCGAGTGCGCCGCGCAGCGCGTCGACGAGTTCGCCGAGGTACGCGTCCACTGCCGTGCTCGGGGCAGTCGCTATCGACCGGCCGATGCCGTCGACCGTCGCGAGCAGCAGATCGACATACTCACGCTTCACCTGGAAGCGTCCGTCGCGCAGCGCGCCGAGCAAGTCCTCGGCCGCGTGTGCGGTCTGCAAGACGGTGGCCAGGCCCATCATGCGCGCCGAGCCCTTGACGGTGTGTGCGTCGCGGAACAGCCCGGCGATCAACTGCCGCGGCGCGCCGTTCGATTCGAGCTGGAGCAACCCTGCGCTCAGCGATGCGAGGCGTTCGTCCACCTCGGCACGGAAAGTCGCGAGGAGTTCGGGATCCTCGGCCCAGGTGCCCATCGCGGGCTAGGCCACTCGGAACTGGGCAATCGACGCCCGCAGTTCCGCAGCGAGCACGTTGAGCTGCGACGCCGATGCCGCCGCCTGCTTGGAGCCGACCACGTACTGACGTGACACGTCGGAGACCTGCATCATCGCCGTCACGACCTGGTCGGACGCCGAGCGTTGCTGCTGGGTCGCGATCGAGATTTCCTTTGCGGCCGTGGTCGTTTCGTCGACCATGCCGGAGATCCGCTCGAGCGCATCGACAACACCGCGGGCCAGTTCGGTGCCCTGGTGCACCTCCTTGGCACCTTCCTCGGTCGCGATGATCGTCGCGTTGGTCTCGGCCTGAATCTCACTCACGATGCCTTGAATCTGCGCCGCAGATTCTTGCGAGCGCTCGGCCAGCTTGCGAACCTCAGACGCGACGACGGCGAACCCGCGACCGTGCTCGCCGGCCCGCGCGGCCTCGATCGCTGCGTTCAGAGCGAGCAGGTTGGTCTGGTCGGCGAGATCGTCGATCACTTCGAGGATGCGACCGATCTCTTGTGACTTCGCGCCGAGCGACAGCGCGCGCGTGGCGATCGAGTCGACGCGGTGCGCGATCGTGTCCATCGCGGCAACCGATGCTGCTACGGCTTCGCGACCCTCTTCGGCAAAGCGCAACGTCTCGGCTGCGTAGCGCGCGACGGCCTCGGACGTCTCTGCGATCTGGGCTGCAGTGGCGGCAAGTTCTTCGATTGTCGAGGTGGTCTCAGCGACAGCAGAAGACTGCTGCGTTGCCGAGGCGGCGTGCTCTTCGGCAGTGCTCAGAAGCTCGCCCGCCGACGCGGAGATGCTCTCGCCGCTGCCACGGATCTGCTCGACGAGAAGTCGCAGGTTGCCCAGCGTGTTGTTGAACGCGGATTGCAACGATGCGAGCGTCTCGTCGCCGTCCGAGGTCGCAGCAGCCCACGCGCCGTCGCTGTAACCGGAGAGGTCACCACGAGCAGCGCTAGCCAACGACTCAGACAGCCGGTCGACCTTCACCTTCAGTTCCGCACGCTCGCGACGGGTCTCGTCGAGCAACGTCTCGCGCTCCGCGCGATGTCCCTCGATGAGTTGCTCGCGCAGTTCCTCGACTTCTTTCGCCTGGCGGATCCGCTCGGTCTCGGCCAACCCCGCGAGGCCGTTGATCGACTGTGCGGACGTGCTCGTCGCCGCAACGACTGCCGGCAGTGCAGCCAGGATCAGCAACATCGGCACGGCTGAGGTCTTCGCAAAGCCATGGGTGATACCGACGGCGAGCGCAGTGAGGCCACTCGCGCCAACCGCGTAGGCAAGGGCTTTCCATTGGACGTCGACGAACGCGGTCGTGAGCAGCACCGGCAGGAAGAGAACCCACAGTGGGGTCGCAATGCCATGGGCGGCAACCAGAACACCGGTTACGCCGCCGAGGTAGAGCAGTCGTCCGAGGTCGACGACCAGGCCGGTCGGCTGGAGCAGGGGGTGACGCAAGTCTGTGAGCGAGATCGCGGTGATGACGGCTGCGCCCAGGGCGACGACGCCAAGGCCGGCGAAGAGTGCCGCCTGGTTGATCGTCACCGCACCGATGTCGGGTCCGGCAGCAAGCGTGCCGATGACGGCCAGTGCGAGCACCAGCCATATGCAGGCCGCGGCAACCCTGTGGGGTCGCTTCGAGACGTCCACCGTTCCTCCTGAAGACCGCACCGGCGAGCAGTCGGTATCTGCAGATCCATCGGGCGCAGCGGGGCGGTACTGAAGCCAAATCGGCCTTTGGTCATCGCCCGACCGGCCTAACGAACTACTCCGAATGCCAGCGATCGATCACGACGCCGCGCGGCGCGCCGTCGGAAGCCGTAGCCGTAGCGCGAGCACCGCGAGGGGGTCGAGCACTGCGATCGGACCGGCCGGCTCGGTGAACTGCCCCTGGAGGAGCGCCATCGCGTCGGCGTCCAGGCTCATCGGCGGCGGCTCGATGCGCTCGACATCGCACTCGACCACACCCTGAACGCCTTCGGTCAGCAGGCCGACCGTGACGTTGTCCTGCGTCAGCACCACCAGGCGGCCGAGCGATCCCGTGGGCGTGATCGGCGCACCCATCAAGGGCCGGACGTCGAGCACGGCGAGGATGCGTCCGCGCCAGTTGGCGACGCCCGCGAGCCAGACGGGTGTGCCCGGCACGCGGGTCAGCTTGGGCAGGCGGCCCACCTCGGCAACCGCGGACATGCCGACCGCGTAGCGGGCGCCCGCGAGACGCAACATCACGTAGCCGTCGGGCTCCGCGTGAAAGCCCCGATCGGAGGCGTCGCTCGCGAGGTCGGTGCCGGTCTGCATACCGGACTCATCGGTCGGGCGGCGGCTCGGGTGAAGGAACAGGTCGAGCCAGAAGACGTCCCGCGAAGACAGCGGCCAACGCTGGCCCGAGGGTTCCCGCGACGACGAACACCCCGACGTCCCAGCCAGAGCCCGGAACGACGATGTCGCCGCCGGGCCGCGGCCCGAAGATGGCAAGCAGCAGGACGGCGAACCAGCCGATCGCCGGCAGCGCGGCCGCGTCGCGGACTCCAAGACCCCACACCGCGAAGAGCCCGATCGCGAAGTTGGCAACACCGGAGATGACCGCTCCGACCGACACGTGCACGATGCCGAGACGGACGATCGCGGTGGCTTCGAGAAGACCGATCACGCCGGCAACCGCCCCGAGAACGATCAGCGCTGCCGCCGCGGCCACGGTCACGAACTGGCCGCGGCGCCCGGTACTCACCGCGGCAGGCTATCCCGCGGTTTAGTCGACGGGTTCTTGCGCGGCGGCGGTTGCCTGTTGCGGGATCGAGGACGCGTCGGCCGGCTTGTCTCGCAGGTCGATGACCGGAACCGCCGGCGCGACTGCCGGAGGCGCGACTGTCGGCACCGCCGCCGTCCCGAAGCCGCGCGAACGCTTCGTCGCGTGAGTCGAGTGCGCCCGCTCGAGGATGTCGGTGATCTCGCTGCCGATCAGCTCGTGGCGCTCGATCAGCGCGTCGCGCAATGCCTCGACGAGGTGCCGGTTGTCTTCGAGCAACGCCTTGGCCGTGAGCTTCTGCTCCTGAAGAACCTCTTCGACGGCCGCACGTCCGTCCTTGTCGCCAAGGACGCGGCCCACGATGTTGGTGTCGGCAAAGCCGCTGTTCTGAATCGCACCGAACGACACGAGCGAGCCGGTCATGCCGCACGCGCCGACCATCTGGGCGGCGACATTCGTAGCGGCGAGCAGGTCGCCGCCTGGGCCGGTCGAGATGTCGCCGAAGAAGATCTCCTCAGCCGACATGCCACCCATCGCGATCTGGATCATGCGCCAGCATCTCGTGACGTGACCGCGTGTAGACGTCCTCGCGATCACCGTGCGCCAGCATGCCGAGCGCACCGCGCCGCTTGATGATCGTGAGGACCTCAAGGCGACGCTGCGGTGCGACCAACCAGGCGAGGGCCGCGTGGCCGGCCTCGTGAGTCGCGATGAGCCGCGTCTCGTGATCGGTGTACCCGACCGGCTGGCCAAGACCGATCTCGGAGTCGAGGCGGGCGTGCTCGACGTCCGACCAGGTCATCGCCCGGCGGCCAGCCTGGACCGCATTGATCAACGCCTCGTCGAACATGCCCTCGAGCATCGCCGGGCTGTAGCCCTGGGTGACGGCTGCCATCGCGTCACGCTGCTCAGTGACGTCGAGTTCGACGACGTGGGCCTTGCGACTCAGGAAGTGATCGATCAGTTCACGCCGACCGGACTTGTCTGGACGGTCGAACGCGAGCCGCTGGTCGAAGCGCCCGGGCCGCAGCGAGTGCTGGGTCGAGTGAATCAGGGCGGTTCGTCGACGCGATAAGCAGGATGTTCGCCGGCTTCAACCGAGCCTTCTTCAGCTGGTGGTGGGCTGGCAGGAGCAAGTTGATCGTGTCAGACGACCTTCCCGAGCAATCGCTCCCCGGCGGTCGGCTGATCGAACGACTGCAACTGGACCAAGCAGCTCCTGAACTGCCATGCCGAGGTCACTGCCACCGACGTACGGTGCCTTCTCCAGGGTCGGCGCGGACATCATGGCGAGGCCCTCAAGGCCGCCGCAACGCATCGCCCGCTGGAGACCATCGGGCACCGCCGTGTACCCCTCGACCCCGGAGCGCGCACCACCGAGCGCGTCGAACTCGTCGATGAACCCGATCGCCCCGCCCTCTTTGCGCGCCAGCGCACGCAATGCACGGAAGTACGAGCGCACCTTGCGTTGCGTCGCCCCCTGCATGCTCGACTGGAACGAGGTCGCGGTCGCGAACAAGAACGGCACGTTGGCCTCAGCTGCGAGCGCCTTCGCCGTGTAGGTCTTACCCGTTCCTGGCGGGCCTTCGAAGAGCAGCCCCCTGCGCGGCCGGCCGCCCATCTCGCGAGCAAAAGTCTTGTGTGCAAGAAAGAGGTTCAGCGAGCGAACGACCTCGGCCTTGACGATGTCGATGCCGACGACATCTGAAAGCCGGACGTCGATCTGCTCGGGCCGCACGACCTGATGCGGTGACCGCGCCGTAACTCGCATACATGACCGCCATCGCGCCGATGATGACGACGGGGAGAAGGAAGAGCGCGACCATCAGCCAGTCGAGCGTGCGGCAACGCGAACACGTCGAACGGACGGTGCTCGAGGATCCGGTACCACAGCGCGTGCGGTCGGGATGCCGACGATCAGGCTGATGCGCCACAGCCTCGACCTGCGGGTGCGCTCGCGCTGGAGGCCGACGTCGGCGATGTCGGCGTCCATCACGGTGCTGCCGGCAACGCTGGACAGCTGGTCGCTGCGGTGTGCACGCGCCTGCGCTAGTGCGGCGGTCTTGGACTCGGCCCGATCACGGTCGCTCAAGAAAATCTCCCCTGGGCCTTAAGGTGCGGGCGAATTGTGCCGAAGCTAGGTCCGCAGGGCGGGCTGTGGCTGCTGCGTCCCCCACGGCGACTTCTGCAGTCTCTCAGCCGGTCGGCGCTGTCGCTAGTCGGTTCACCCGGATGGCTCACAACCCCGCAAACAGGTCAATCTCCCAGTCGTGACCCGTGCTCGTGTCGGTCGGGCCCTTCTCGCCGGCCATCAAGACGTAGTGCTCGAAGCCGAACGCCTTCTGCCCCATGTGGTTCGAGAGCGCAAAGAACGGCCCATCGACCTCGATCTGCGTCGCGTGGGCACGCATCGCTTCGACCTTCGCGTCGAGAAAGTCGCGTGCATCGATCTGCGTCGTGATCTCGTCGTCGGACTTCGCGAAGGGCACATCGTCGGCGCTCTCGACTCCGCCGAAGAACTCGTGACCCTGCTCCTTCATCGCCGCGATGCTGGCTTCGATGAAAGAGCGCGGCACGGCCGTGTAATAGAACTTCTGCACGATGTCGCGGGTCTGTTCAAGCGCCCTGACCGTGACGCGATGCGCCTGGATGTGATCGGGGTGGCCGTACGCACCGAACTCGTCGTAGGTGACGACGACTTGTGGGCGGACCTCGCGGATCACCTCGATCAGCTGGGCCGCCGCCACCTCGAGATCAGCCCGCCAAAAGCATCGCGGGTTCTCGTTGGCGGGGGTGTCCATCATCCCGGAGTCGCGGTAGCCGCCCGGACCGCCTAAGAAGCGGTGATCGGTGACACCGAGCGCCCTGCACGCGTCGTCGAGCTCGTGCATCCGCCACCCACCGAGCTGGTCTGCTTTGTCGGCGGCGATGCCGGCAAGTGCTGGCACCAGGACCTCTCCCTCTTCGCCGAGCGTGCAGGTGACCAGGGTGATGTGCACGCCCTCAGCGGCGTACTTGGCCATGGTCGCGCCCGTACCGATCGTCTCGTCGTCAGGATGGGCATGGACGAGTAAGAGGCTCCGCTCAGTCATGTAGTAACCCTACGGGGCGGCGACTGCCAACAAGCCGGGGACTGCTGCGTGGGTGGCAGGATCGGGCACGTGAGCGACGACTCCTTTCCGCGACTCCAAGCACGCACCGCCCGTTTCACCCTCGGGCGACCGCGAGGATTCGTCGTCTCGCCAGACGGCTCGCGCGTGCTGTTCATGCGATCGCGGGGTGGCACCGATCGAGTCACCTGCCTCTGGAAATACGACGTCGCCACCGGCATCGAGAGCGTGGTAGCCGACCCGCAGCGTATTGCTCGCGGCACGGCGGCGACCCGGCACGATCTGCCTGCGAGCGAAAAGGCGCGTCGTGAGCGGGCCCGCGAACAGGCCGGCGGCATCGTGGGGTTCTCGACCGACGCGCAGGTCGGGGTCGCAGCGTTCACGCTGTCGGGCCGGCTCTTCGTGAGCGCGCGCTGAGACGGCCGCCGCGGTCGCGCGAACTCGCGGTCGGCGGCCCTGTCTTCGACCCACGGCTCGACCCGACGGGTCGCACGATCGCGTATGCCAGCAACGGGACGCTGCGGGTGGTCAGCGTCAACAGCCCGAGCGACCGCGAGCTGATCGCCGAAGCCTGGCGTCAGTTGGGGAGTCGCGGAGTTCGTCGCAGCCGAGGAGATGGGCCGCCAGCGCGGCTTCTGGTGGGCACCAGACGGCGAGTCCTTGCTGGCCGCGCGCGTCGACGAGTCGGGAGTGCAGGAGTGGCACATCGGCGATCCGTCGAATCCCGATCGCGCACCGACGGCGATCCGGTATCCGGCCGCCGGCACCGCGAACGCGGAGGTGTCGTTGTCGGTTCTGCATCTCGACGGCAGGCGCATCGACGTGTCGTGGGATCGCGAGGCATTTCCCTACCTGGTGAACGTGCGCTGGCGGCGCTGGTCGGCACCGCTGTTGCAGTTGGCTGCACGCGACCAGCGCACGATGCGCATCGTCGAGGTCGACGTCGCCACGGGTGCGACCACCGTGCTGCGTGAAGACACCGATGCGCACTGGCTCGAGGTGATCCCCGGAGTTCCTGACCGGCTGCCCGACGGTCGCCTGGTGTGCACGGTCGACGCCGATGACACGCGGCGCCTTCGTGGTCGGCGACGAGATCGTCACGCCGCCCGGGCTGCAGGTGCGGGCGATTCTCGCGTTGAGTCCCGAGGACATCCTGTTCAGCGCGTCGACCGAGCCGACCGAACAGCACCTGTGGGTTTACTTCAGCGACGGTCAGTGCGTGCCGCTGACGTCGGACGCCGGAGTGCACAGCGGCACCGGGGCGAGCGACGTACTCGTCGTGAGCAGCGCTTCTCTGTCGTCCGACGCTGTGCGGACGGCCGTGCGCTCGAACGGAGTTGAGGTAGGGCAGATCGCGTCGTTCGCGGAGCCGGCGCCGTTCTCGCCTCGTGTCTCGATCTCCAAGCGCGGACGTCGCGAGGTGCGCACCGCCCTCGTCTTACCGCGTGACCACGTCGAAGGAACGTCCGCGCTGCCCGTGTTGATGGATCCGTACGGCGGGCCCCACGCGCAGCGGGTCGTGGCGTCGCGCGGCGCGTACCTGAACGCGCAATGGCTGGCCGATCAGGGATTCGCTGTCGTGATCGCCGACGGTCGCGGCACGCCGGGGCGGGGCCTGGACATGGGAGCGTGCGATCGCCGGAGACTTCGCAACGGCAGTGCTCGAGGATCAGGTCGATGCGCTGCACGCCGTGGCAGCCGATCACGGCGATCTCGATCTGACGAGGGTGGGCATTCGCGGTTGGTCGTTCGGCGGCTACCTTGCGGCACTGGCCGTGCTGCGGCGTCCCGACGTTTTTCATGCTGCCGTCGCGGGAGCACCGGTGACTGACTTCAGGTTGTACGACACGTTCTACACGGAGCGATACCTCGGCACCGACACGTCGGCCGCCTCGTATGCGGTCAGCTCGCTGCTCGACGACGCCCCCGCGCTGACGCCGGCCGCTGATGATCGTGCACGGCTTGGCCGACGACAACGTGGTGGCGGCCCACACCTTGCGGTTGTCGTCAGCGTTGCTAGCTGCCGGACGAGCGCATAGCGTGCTGCCGCTTTCGGGCGTGACGCACATGACGTCGCAGGAAGATGTGGCAGCCAACCTCGTCAAGCTCGAGGTCGAATTCCTCAAGCAGGCACTTGGGAATCTAGCCGTTCAGTCCTCGCGCGCGGCCTTGGCCCGGCGTCCGCGATATTTCTCTCGCTCTGACATCGAGAGCTCGACCTTGCGGATGCGCACTGCGCCCGGCGTCACCTCGACGCACTCGTCCTCGCGGCAGAACTCGAGCGCCTGCTCGAGCGACAGCACCTTGTGCGGGATCAACGGCACGAGCACGTCGCTCGACGACTGCCGCATGTTCGTGAGCTTCTTTTCCTTGGTGGGGTTGACGTCCATGTCGTCGGCGCGCGAGTTCTCGCCGACGATCATCCCCTCGTAGACCTCGGTCTGCGGGCCGACGAACATCGTGCCGCGCTCCTGGAGGTTCGACAGTGCAAACCCTGTTGTCGGACCGCGCCGGTCGGCGACGAGCGAACCGGTCGGGCGGGTACGCAACTCGCCGTGCCACGGCTCGTACGTCTCGTGCACGTGGTGCAGCAGGCCGGTACCTCGCGTCTCGGTGAGGAACTCGGTACGGAACCCGATCAGCCCTCGCGCAGGCACGATGTATTCCATCCGGATCCAGCCGGTGCCGTGGTCGACCATCTGCTCGAGGCGGCCCTTTCGCAACGCCAGGAGTTGGATCAGCACGCCCTGGTAGTCAGACGGCGCGTCGATCGTCAGGCGCTCCATCGGCTCGTGAATCTTGCCGTCGACGCGCTTGGTGACGACCTGCGGCTTGCCGACGGTGAGTTCGAACCCTTCACGGCGCATGATCTCGACGAGGATCGCGAGCTGAAGCTCGCCACGACCTTGGACTTCCCACGTGTCGGGTCGTTCGGTCGTCAGCACCCGGATCGATACGTTGCCGACAAGCTCAGCATCGAGACGGTTCTTCACCAGACGGGCTGTCAGCTTCTTGCCGGTCTCGCCTGCGAGTGGTGACGTGTTGATGCCGACCGTCATTGACAGGCTCGGCTCGTCGACTGTGATGATCGGCAACGGGCGCGGGTCTTCAGGGTCGGCGATCGTCTCACCGATCGTGATTTCAGGGATGCCAGCGATCGCGACGATGTCACCAGGACCTGCGGTCTCGATCGGCACTCGCTCGAGTGCCTGCGTGCCGAGCAACTCGGTGAGCCGCACCTTCTCGATGGTGCCGTCTGACTTGCACCACGCCACCTGCTGGCCGCGCTTCATCGTTCCCGAGTGCACGCGCAGCAAGGCAAGCCGGCCGAGGTATTGCGACGCGTCGAGATTCGTCACGTGCGCCCGCAACGGAACGTCGGGATCAAACGATGGTGCCGGCACTGTCTTCAGAATGGTCTGGAACAACGGCTCGAGGTCGGGGCTGTCGGGCATCGTGCCGTCGTCTGGGCGAGTTAGCGATGCGCGGCCAGCCTTCGCACACGCATAGACGATCGGGAAGTCGAGGATGCTCGAGTGGTCGACATCGTCGTCCATGAGATCGATGAACAACTCATACGTCTCGTCGACGACCTCGGCGATGCGCGCATCGGCACGATCGACCTTGTTGATGACGAGGACGACGGGCAGCTTCTTCTGCAACGCCTTGCGGAGTACGAACCGGGTCTGCGGCAACGGACCCTCTGACGCGTCGACCAGCAGCAGTACTGCGTCGACCATCTCAAGGCCGCGCTCGACCTCGCCGCCGAAGTCGGCGTGGCCGGGAGTGTCGATGATGTTGATGGTGACACCATCGTGCAGAACCGCGGTGTTCTTCGCGAGAATCGTGATGCCCTTCTCGCGCTCGAGATCCATGGAGTCCATGACCCGCTCGCGCACCGAGTCGTTCTCAGCCTGGTGCTCGGAAAATGCACCGGATTGCCAGAGCATGGCATCGACCAGCGTGGTCTTGCCGTGGTCGACGTGGGCGATGATCGCGACGTTGCGCAGATCGTCGCGGGTACTCATGGGCATGAGAAAGTGCTCCAGACCAAAGGTGGGGCTCCCAAGGGCATGTCTCGTTGGGATTACCCCATGGTACGGGGTTGTACGCGCGACTGGCGCCACCGCGTGCTTAAAGCTCGTGGCCCGTCGTGCTGTCAACGTTCTCGGGGATGGCTCCCTCGTGCCGATCGCCGGTCGACGATGTCCCCGACGGCTCGAACATGAGGATCGCGCCCCCAGGCGACGACGGCTTGTGTTCTATGCCGCGTGGCACCACGAAGGTGTCGCCCTGCCGCAAGGTCACCGTGGTTTCGTGGCCCGTCGCGTCACGCAGAGCGACGTCGAATTGGCCCTCGAGAATGAGGAAGAACTCATCAGTGTGCTCGTGCACGTGCCACACATGGTCGCCCTTGACGTGTGCTACCCGCACGTCGTAGTCGTTCACTCGCGTCACGATGCGCGGGCTGTAGACCTCGTCGAACGATGCCAATGCGGTCGTCAGATTTACGGGCGGCTCCGTCATACACACCATTCTGGCACCGGTATTTGCCAAGCCATTCTTCCCCCGTCGCGGAACCGGGACGAGCCCGACCGCGAGCGCCGGGAAGATCGCTGCCACCAGAAACGCGGTGCTGTAGGAAGAACTTTCGATCAGGACGCCAAGTAGTGGCGGTGTCAGGATCGCCGCAAGGTTTTGGGCGGTGTTCTGCGCCCCGAGTGCGCGGCCGGCCCACGCGGGGCCGGCGATCTCGGCGGCCGCCGTGAACCCAAGACCGTTATCGGTCACCGTCACCACCGCGCCGATAGCGAACGCGGCGACAACAAATGCTGAATGACGCGCGTCCCCAACCGCCACCGCCAGCATCGTGAGGGCACTGGCAACCGCGATCTGCCGCATCGGTCGCAGTCGACTACCCACGCGATCCGACCACGCTCCAGCGCCTATCCGGCCTGCGGCGCCACCCACCTGCATGGCGAAGACGAGGCGCCCGGCTGCCAACACCTCCCAGTGCCGCTGGGTGACGAGGTACTCGAGCACGAAAGCCGAGACCGCGAACTGCGGGACCACCAGCAGCATGCTCGCGCCGTGCACCCGCCACAGTTGCGCTGTGCGGTAGGGCGACCCAGCTTTGGCCGAGAGTTGCGCCGTGGCCCTCGGCGGGTTCGTGACGAACGCGACCACAAGCACGGCAACGAACGCGCACAACGCTGCAGGGAACACGAACGCCGTCGACAGTCCGTGCCTGGCAAAGGCCGGCAACGTCAAGGCCGCGAGCCCGACGCCCAGTGGTTGAGCAGTCTGCCGCACCCCCATGGCGAACCCGCGTTCATGCGCCGCGAACCAGCCGAGCACCACGCGCCCACTCGCCGCATTCACCGATGCACCGAAGGCGCCAGCAAATGCCAGCAGCACGCACAACTCGAGCAGGCCATGAACGACACACGCCGCTGCCAAGAACGCCGCCGCACCGGCGAGCCCCGACGCAATCACCAACCGCTCACCGAAGCGGTCGGCGGCATAACCCCAAGCGAAAAGCGTGAGCAGGACGCCGATGCCGGGCGTCGCGACGACGACGCCGGCTCTCGCCAACGAAACGTGGTACGTCTGGCGGATCGCCGGCACGAGCATGGGGAGCCCGAAGACGTAGCAAGACATCGCCGCTTGAGCCGACCAGCCCAGCCCGAGAATCAGCCAGCGCCGCGACGTCCCCATGCGCGGAATCGTAGCGTCGCCGTCTCGCTCGGCGAGACGGTGATCCCACCATATGAGACGTAGGTCTGAGGACCCGAGTTGCGAACCGATGCTTGCGGTTTGGCAGACTCAGCTGATGTGAGCATTCCGCCGCATGAACAGGCTCAGCCCTCCGCCGAAGACCGAGCGATTCGCGCGCGGACCTTCGGGGCAGTTGCCCGTGAGTACGATCGCGCCCGCCCTTCGTATCCGGACGCGATGGTCGATGAGATCGTGGCGCTTCTCCCCGGTACGGCTCTCGTCGAGGTGGGCGCGGGTACCGGAAAGGCGACGGTGCAGTTCGGCGTCCGCGCCGTTGAAATTTCGTGCATCGAGCCCGATCCGCAGATGGCCACGGTGCTCGCGGAGAACTGCCGTGAGTTGCCGAACGTCACGGTCACGGTCTCTGCGTTCGAAGACTTCGAGACGCTCAGGCTGTACGACGGTCTGATTGCGGCGCAGTCATGGCACTGGACCGACCCGGTCCGCCGATGGGCCAAGGCTGCCAGCCTGTTGCGCACGGGCGGCGTGATCGCGCTGTTCTGGAACCGCACGCAATCGCACCTCACACCGCTCGCGCCCGCACTGACCGAGATCTACCTGCGGCACGGGATTCCGGCCTCGAACGCGCTGAGCCCCGACAAGTCGCCGCCCGCGTGGCCGCGTGATGACTTGGAGGCGCAACAAACATTCGCGGACGTCGAAGTGCGCACGTACTCCTCGGTGCACAACTACTCGACGCAGGAGTGGTGCGACTACATGGCCTCGACGTCGAACATATTGATCCTCGAGCCGGCGAAAAGACTTGAGGTGCTCGCCGAGACTGCTCGCGTGATCGATGACCAGGGCGGCGGGATCCTCGAAGAACACCGGCGCTGCGATCTCTATCTCGCGCGCCGCACCGACCTGCCTACGTAACGGTCTGGGGCTGTCAACCAACCCTGCTGTCAACCGAAGTCCCCGACGCCGCGTCTACTCGGCACACATCAACACCAGGGGATCTGATGACCCGCATCGCCACACGTTCTGCTCTTACAGCCGCTCTAGGTACAGCCGCGCTTGCGTGGGCGATCGTCGGATGTGCGACACCGCCGACCGCCAGCCCGACCACCACCAACACCGCCAGTTCGACCACTCCTTCTTCGGCCGCCAGCCCTTCGGCACCGGTCGCTGCGGCATCGGTCGCCGCGGCACCGGCGGCACCCGTCGCAGAGGCACCGGTCGCTGCGGCACCCGTCCCGGCGGCACCCGTCCCGGCGGCACCCGTCGCGGCGGCGCTGGCGCCGAGTCCTGCATCAGCGAGTGCCGACCCATCAGGACCAGCCAGTCCCGCCGCGACGAATGCCAACCCGGCGTCCACGCCGGTCACCCCACCGGTTCCCCACTTCGCCACCCCGGACGACGCAATGCGCTACCTGGCCGCCGCGTACAACGCTGGCGACGAGGCGGCGATCCGGCACGTGACGACCCCCGACTCACGCACGCAGTTCGAAGCCGAGCGGCAGTGGGTGCAAACCTTCCGCTTCCGCGATTGCACCGCCGACGGCGCACCGTACTGGACCTACAACTGCACCCTCGACATCACGGCGAACGTACCTGGCGTCAGTCCGAACGTCGATGCGACGACCGGGCTCGTGGTCATGGATGAGGTCGCCCTGGAGGTCTCGCCCGCGGCCCGGACCGGGTACTACATGGACGCCGTCGAGGGTTGTGGCGGCTGATCCGGCTGCCCCTCGGCGTCCGACCGAGTGTCGGAGGGACGTGACCGATGCCACACCACCTGGGCTGGGAGCGGAACCAACGCCGGGCGTAGGTTGTGCTCGCGTATGACCCGCAACGACGCGGGCAGCACGAGAAGGCGGGGCCGATGTCCGTCCAGAGCAAGGCCCCTGCTGCGGGCGGCGGACATCCGCCGCCGGACCGCGTCGGACGCCGCGCCGCCATCACTGCGAGGACGCTTCGCACCGACCGTTGGTGGATCCAGCCGGTTATCACGTTCGTCGTGCTGTTCAGCTTCATCATCTATTCGACGTGGGCCGCGTTCATCGACCGCGACTACTTCTCCGAGCCGTACATCTCGCCGTTCTACTCGCCGTGTCTGGCGGTCAAGTGCGGCACGGTGCCCGGCTCACACGGCGTCCCGCATCTGGGCATCTTTGGGCATTGGTGGTTCACCTCGCCGGCGATCATCATCCTGATCGTGCCGCTCGGGTTCCGGATGACCTGCTACTACTACCGCAAGGCGTACTACCGGTCTTTCTGGTTGTCACCGCCGGCATGTGCAGTTGCGGAGCCGCACAAGAAGTACACCGGCGAGACGAGATTCCCGCTGATCGTGCAGAACATTCACCGGTACTTCTTCTACCTCGGAATACTGCTCAACATCATCTTGACCTACGACGCGGTCATCGCGTTTCGCAACCACCACGGCCAATGGGGTCACGCCGGACTCGGCACGTTGGTGCTGGTGCTCAACGCAGTGTTCTTGTGGTCTTACACGGCGTCCTGCCATTCATGCCGCAGCATCATCGGCGGCCGGCTGAATCACTTCTCGAAGCACCCCATTCGTTATTGGCTTTGGGGCCAGGTGAGCCGCCTGAACCGGTACCACATGCAGATCGCCTGGGTTTCGCTGCTGTGGGTGGCATTTTCCGACGTGTACGTGCGGCTCGTGGCGTCCGGCACGCTGACCGACCTGAGGTTCTTCTGAGATGAGCGAGATCGAGCGGCACACCTACGACGTCGTCGTGATCGGGGCTGGCGGCGCCGGGCTTCGCGCAGCCATCAGCGCGCAAGAGGCAGGCGCAAGGACCGCCGTCGTCTGCAAATCGTTGCTCGGCAAAGCGCACACGGTGATGGCCGAGGGCGGAATCGCGGCTGCCATGGGCAATGTGTGGGAAGAAGACAACTGGCAGGTGCATTTCCGCGACACGATGCGCGGCGGCAAGATGCTCAACCACTGGCGCATGGCGCAGCTACATGCGCAGGAAGCACCCGACCGGGTGTGGGAGCTCGAGAGCTGGGGGGCTTTGTTCGACCGCACCAAGGAAGGCAAGATCTCCCAACGCGATTTCGGCGGCCACCGCTACGCCCGCCTCGCGCACGTCGGCGACCGCACGGGCCTGGAGATGATCCGCACCCTCCAGCAGCGCGCAGTCTCGCTCGGCATCGACGTCTTCATGGAATGCACCATCACCGAATTACTGAAAGACGGTGACCGCCTCGCTGGCGCCTTTGGGTACTGGCGCGAATCTGGCCGCTTCATCGTCTTCGAAGCACCAGCCGTCGTGGTGGCCACCGGCGGGATCGGGAGATCATTCAAGATCACCACGAACTCTTGGGAAGGCACCGGCGACGGCCACGCGCTAGCGCTGCACGCTGGCGCTCCGCTGGTCAACATGGAGTTCGTGCAGTTCCACCCGACCGGCATGGTGTGGCCGCCGTCGGTCCGTGGCCTGCTTATCACCGAATCGGTTCGCGGCGACGGCGGCGTCCTCCGAAACTCCGAAGGCAAGCGCTTCATGTTCAACTACATCCCGGAGTTCTTCAAAGCCGAGACGGCCGATACCGAAGAAGAGGCCGACCGCTGGTACGACGACCACGTCAACAACCGGCGGCCGCCCGAGTTGTTGCCGCGCGACGAGGTTGCGCGTGCGATCAACGCGGAGATCAAGGCCGGTCGCGGATCGCCGCATGGTGGCGTGTTCCTCGACATCGCGTCGCGCCGCACTCCGGAGTTCATCCAGAAGCGGTTGCCGTCGATGTATCACCAGTTCAAGGAACTGGCCGACGTCGACATCACCAAGGAGCCGATGGAGACCGGTCCGACCTGCCACTACGTCATGGGTGGCGTCGAGGTAGACCCCGACTCTGCGATGTCGATCGTGCCCGGGCTGTTCGCGGCCGGAGAGTGTGCGGGCGGGATGCACGGCGCTAACCGGCTCGGGGGCAACTCATTGAGCGACCTGGTCGTGTTTGGCCGCCGGGCCGGTGAACATGCCGCTGCCTACGCGAAAGAGCTGACCGGTGGGCTCCCGGCAATCGCCGACGCCGCGGTCGCCGCAGCACAGGAAGCCGCACTCGCACCATTTGCGCGGGACGGCGGGCAGAACCCGTACAGCGTCCAGATCGACTTGCAGCAGACGATGCACGATCTGGTCGGCATCATCCGCAACGCCGGCGAGATCGAGGCCGCGCTGGTCAAGATCGAAGAGTTCAAGACCAGAATTGCGCAGCTCTCGGTCGAGGGTCATCGGCAGTACAACCCCAGCTGGCATTTGTCGATCGACCTAAAGCACATGCTGGTGGTCTCGGAATGCGTCGCGCGCGCAGCACTCGATCGCAAGGAAAGCCGCGGCGGTCACACCCGCGACGACTACCCAGCGACCGATCCGAGCTGGGGCAAGATCAACGTGCTGTGCAAGCTCGATGCCGCCGGCACCGGCGTCGAGGTGTTCCACCAGGACCTGCCCGTCATGCCCGACGAACTCAAGGCCTTGTTTGAGGAGAGCCACTGATGGTCGAGGAGAGCCACTGATGGTCGAGGAGAGCCACTGATGGGCTACGACCTGAAGATGCGGGTGTGGCGGGGCGACGACGCCGGCGGTGACCTCGTCGACTACACCGTGGCGGTCGAGGAGGGCGAGGTTGTCCTCGACGCCATACATCGGCTGCAGGCAACGCAGGCCGGCGACCTCGCCGTCCGATGGAATTGCAAGGCCGGAAAGTGCGGCTCGTGCAGTGCCGAGATCAACGGACGCCCGCGACTGCTTTGCATGACCCGGCTTTCGATCTTCGAACCGGCCGAGACGATCACGGTCACGCCGATGCGTACCTTCCCGGTGCTGCGTGACCTCGTCACCGACGTCTCGTTCAACTACGAGAAAGCCAAGCGGGTTCCCGCTTTCACGCCACCTGCCGACCTCAAGCCCGGCGACTACCGCATGCAACAGGTCGACGTCGAGAGGTCGCAGGAATTCCGCAAGTGCATCGAATGCTTCTTGTGCCAAAACACCTGCCACGTCGTACGCGACCACGAAGAGAACAAGCCGGCGTTCGCGGGGCCGCGATTCTTCATCAGGTACGCAGAACTCGACATGCATCCGCTCGACACGGTCGACCGGAAGAACATGCTCCAGGAAGAACAAGGGCTGGGCTTGTGCAACATCACCAAGTGCTGCACCGAGGTGTGCCCCGAACACATCAAGATCACCGACAACGCGATCATCCCGATGAAGGAACGCGTCGTCGATGTGAAGTTCGATCCGTGGGGCAAGGTGATGCGCAGCCGGCGTGAAGCTGAGCAGCCGCGGACGCCGGCGAGCGCGCGCTCGACCAGCAGCGCGGCGAGTGCGCGCTCCAGCAGCGCGGCGGGCAGCGGTGGTGCGGGCGGCGGAGCGACCGCGACGCCCGCCCGAACAGTTCTGCGAACCCCACCAGCACCCCCAGCAGCGCGTCCCTCGGCCACGGCACCGGCCGCGCCCGCCGCGCCCAGGATCACCCCCTCGCCCGCCCCCGCCGTCCACGCAACTGGTTCTCACGCGGGCCACGGGAGTAGCGAGCTGGCCGACGCCGACAGGGCCGTCGCTTCGCGGACCGCGTACGCGCAGACGCGGGCGTCATTGCACGGCGTTGCGGAGTTGCTGCTTGCCGGTCCCCAGCGGCGGGCGAATCGCTCGATCAAGTTGGTCGTGACTGACGACGGCTTTGCGACTGGGCCACTGCCGCGTCCGCCGTGGTTGCTCGCCGTCCATGGCACCGATCTTGTCGTCGGTGCCGGCGCGCTAACGCTGCCGCTGCATGGAACATTTGCCGACCTGGCCGCAAATGCTGGCGTCGGGTGCGCACCGCCCGCCGATGCGTACCCGCCGGCGAGCGGCCGTAAGGGCAGCGACCGGTTGCACGTCGAACCCGCAGCGGCGGCCGAACTCATACGCGCTTTGCAGATTGGTGACCACGCCTGCCGAGTTATGGCCGCGACCTATGCAGCGGCCGATCCGCCCGCGCCGATCTTGTGGCCCGAGCACTTCGACGTAGGCATCACACTCGACGCCGTCAACTACGGAGTATCGCCAGGCGACGACGCGATACCCGAGGCCTACGCGTACGTCGGACCGCACTCCCCCCGCAAAGGGGCGTTCTGGAATCAGCCGTTCGGAGCTGCACGGCTGATCAGCGAGTTCGAGGACGCCGACGGAGTGATCGCCTTCTTCGAACAAGGACGCCGGCGCAGTGACGAGGACGCCACCGCCTAGCTAGACCCCGTCCCAGCCTCGTACTTTCGTCCACTTGACCGTCGCTTGTCCGCGGCGTGCCCGTTCCCTTGCCCGCCTTTGCCGCGGAAGCGTGGCTTGCGAAGCATTCAGGCGAAACGGGTCAAAATAACGGACATGCGCGTATCGTGATGACGATTCGCTCATTTCGGACGGCAGCTGTCCTCGACCGGACTCCTGCCGCGAACTCGACGCTCTCGGGCCGGCGGTTCGCGCATTCTCGGCCAGAAGGGCAAGGGGAGCCTTCGTGGCAAACCCGATTCCGTGACCCCGCATCGAGCCACAACAGGCTGGGAAGCTTCAGCCGAGGCAACCGCGTTCGCCTCCATCGTCCGGTCATCGGCGGACGCGGTGATCGCTAAGAGCCTTGACGGCACCATTACCGCGTGGAATGACGGTGCGGAGTCGATCTACGGGTACGCCGCGGAAGAAGTCGTCGGTCGCAACATCGAGATCACGATACCTGCGGCAGCGCGCGACGCAGAACGGGCGCGACACCGGCGGGTCGCGGAGGGTGCCGCCGAGACCGGCTACCGGTGCCTGCGCCTCAGGGCCGACGGCACGCCGGTCGAGGTCGTGATGTCAATGTCACCTGTCCGCGGTGCGTCCGGCCCTGTTGTGGGGGTCGCATCGATCTCGCGACCGGTCAGCGTCGCGGAACACGCCGAGGCACGATTCGCCTCGCTGCTCGAGGCTGCTCCCGACGCGATTCTGTGTGTTGACGTCACCCAACGCATCACGAGTGTGAACGCGCAGGCCTGTGCTCTATTTGGCTATGCACGCGAGGATCTCATTGGCACCGAGATGGAAGCGCTGCTTCCTGCTGGCGTGTACGACGGACGGCCCTCGAATGCGACCGTCTCCCTTGACGAGCGCGAGCCACAACGAATGGGCAACGCCTTGTCGTTGGTCGGATGTCGCCGGGACGGGTCGACGTTTCCGGCCGAGGTGAGCTTTGCCCCCGACGGGACACCGGACCAACGAGTCATCGCCTCTATTCGAGACGTCTCGGAACGGCGCGCTCTTGAGGCGGCCCTGCGCGCGAGCGAGACGCGGTTCCGCCAACTCGCCGAGAGCGTCGATGTCGTGTTTCTTCTCCGGCAGCTGCATCCGCCCCGCTATCTCTACGTAAGTCCCGCGTATCACACGCTTCTCGGACGCGATCCAAATGAACTTCTCGGCCGGCCTGGGTTAGAGATTGAGATAGTGCACCCTGACGATCGCGACCTCTGCAGCGCCTTCCGCCAGCGCATTCAGGCTGGCCAGGCTGCCAGGTCGGAACATCGCCTGCTCACCGCGAGCGGCGAGGTCCGATGGATCCGAAGCGTCGCCACCCCGGTCCCCAACCCAGATGGGGCTACCGAACGATCCGTGGTGACCATGGAGGACATCACCGATCGCATCGTCGCTGCCGAGGTGCTGCGGGAAGCCGAAGCGGCAGCGCGGGCAGCGAACGAGGCCAAGAACGTGTTCCTGTCACGCATGAGCCACGAGTTGCGGACGCCGCTCAACGCAGTACTTGGGTTCGGGCAGTTGCTCAGCCTGCAACTCGCGGGAACCGAACACGTGGACGCGATCGGATACATCGTGAAGGGCGGACGCCATCTGCTCGACCTGATCAACGACGTTCTCGACATTGCCAGAATCGAGTCGGGTGCGATGTCGATCAGCCTTGAACCTGTCGATGTATCGGGCCTTGTCGACGAAACCATCCAGCTGATGCTGCCGCTCGCCCTCGCAGCGGGCGTCGAGGTTGTCTCGAAGGGTTCGCCTACGGATGCCGGCACGACGCCATTGTGCGTACTAGGTGACCGGCAACGGTTGCGCCAAATACTCCTCAACCTGTTGTCGAACGGCATTAAGTACAACCGGGTCGGCGGAACGGTCTGGGTCGGCTGGGTTGCGAGCGGCAGGACCGTGACGCTCAATGTCAGCGACAACGGGCTCGGGATCGCGCCGGAGCTACAGAGCAGGCTCTTCACACCGTTCGACAGGCTCGGGGCCGACAGCACTGGCATAGACGGCACCGGCATCGGTTTGGCTTTGACGCGAGCTCTGGCTGAGCTGATGGGTGGCACAATCACCGTTGCGTCGGTGCTGGGGGAGGGCTCGTCCTTCGCGGTGTCACTGGATTCGATCGAACCCCTGGAATCCGCGTCCGATCCTCCGGCCGGGGCCGCGGAACTCGCATCAGCACGAGCGGCGAGCGCCACCATGCTCTACGTAGAGGACAACGAGCCCAACGTTCGGGTGATCGAGCACCTCGTGCGTCTCCGCCCCGAATGGCGAATGATTCACGCCGCGACGGGCCGGCTGGGCCTCGCATTAGCGCGGGCTCACACCCCCGACCTGATCCTCCTCGACCTGCATTTGCCGGATATGAGCGGAGGCGAGGTGCTCGAGGAGTTGAAGCGTCGGCCGGAAACCGCACATGCACCCGTTGTCATACTCACCGCGGATGCCAGTACGGGAAAGTCACGAAACCTCGTTCTCGCGGGCGCCGAGCGGGTTCTCACGAAGCCGCTCGAAGTTGAGGTCATGCTCACCCTGCTTGACCACATCGCGACGCCGCAAGGTCCACATGCATGAGTGAAACGCTGAGCCGGTACGCCGGAATGAGTGTTCTCATCATCGACGACAACCCCGACAACGTCGCCCTGTTCCGAGCTGTGCTTGAGCACGAGGGACTGACAAGGGTTTATGGCGAGACCGATTCTCGGCTGGCCGCAAGCCGTCTTGCGGAGTGCAACCCCGATCTGGTCTTGCTCGACCTGCATATGCCAAACCTCGACGGCCATGACGTACTCGAGCACATTCAAGAGTTTGCGAGAGGTAGCTATCTTCCGGTACTGGTGGTGACCGCGGACACCTCGCATATGGCCCGTAACAAAGCCTTGGCGCAAGGCGCCCAGGACTACCTCACGAAGCCCATCGATACATTCGAAGCGGTGCTCCGCGTGGCCAACCTGCTCCGAACCCGTCAGTTGTACGCGCTGCTTCGCAATGCGTCGACGAGCGAGTCCGTGGAGCTCTCCACATCGGCGAGCCGGGAGGACATCAAGGATCGCGTCTGGCAAGTGCTACGAGACCACCGCATTACGCCGGTCTATCAGCGCATCGTCGACCTGAACACCGACGAGATCGTCGGGTACGAAGGCCTGTCTCGTTTCACGGGCTTGCCGCAAAGCCCCGATCGGTGGTTTCGCGACGCCTTCTGCGTAGACCTCGGGGTCCAACTGGAGTGGCTCGCTGCGAACACCATGCTCCCCTTCGCCGACACACTGTCCGATGGGCAGTTCCTTGCGATCAACATGTCGCCCGCGACCGTCATCCACATGAAGGACCACCCGCTGTGCTCCGATGCTCTCAGCTCGCGCATTGTGATCGAGCTGACCGAGCACGTTCCAATCGAAGATTACTCGGCGCTCCACGATGCCATGGCCCAGATGCGATCACACGGCGCACGGCTCGCCGCCGATGACCTCGGCTCTGGGTACGCCGGCTTTCGGCATCTCGTGAGCGTCGCACCCGAGATCATCAAGCTCGATATTTCCTTGGTAGGTGGCATTCACAAGAACAAGGCGCAGCGGGCGTTGGCGAGCGCACTTGTAAGTTTCGCGAACGAGGTCGGTGCCCAGGTCGTAGCCGAAGGTGTCGAAGAGGCTGCCGAACTCGCCGTCGTACGCGATATCGGCGTCCCATGGGCCCAGGGGTACTACTTTGGAAAACCCGAACCAGCGAATCCGCAGGCAGGTGCCCACCCGCCACGTTGAGGTCTCGCGATGAGATCATCGCAGCAACCTGAACGCGGGAAGAGGTGCGCTGGTGAAGGTGCTGTTCGTCCAGCAGGACCACGTCTCGTCACTTGGTCACGTCGGCGAAGGATTCGACCGCCGAGGCTTCGAGCTCGAGACCTTCCAGGTCGTGCCGGAAGAGCGATTCGCCACCCCTGATGTGTCCGTCGTTTTCCCTGACCCGCTTCAGTACGACGTCATCGTCCCGCTTGGCGCGCCGTGGTCGGTGTACGACCACGCCACCATCGGGACCTGGATCGCCGACGAACTGCGGTTCCTACGTGGCGCGCATAACAACGGCGTCCCCGTGCTCGGCGTCTGCTTCGGCGGCCAGGCATTGGCTGCTGCCCTCGGCGGCGCGGTCGAGCTCAGCGCGAAGCCCGAGTTGGGCTGGACCACCATTGAGTCAGACGACTCTGACCTCGTCGGGCCGGGACCGTGGTTCCAGTTCCATCAAGACCGTTGGCAGTTGCCGCCGGGCGCGCGCGAGCTGGCCAAGACCGGCCTTGCGTCGCAGGCGTTTGTACTAGGGCGTTCGCTCGGGCTGCAGTTCCACCCCGAGCTCACGCCGTCCATCTTGCAGGCATGGCTCGACAGTGGCGATCGAGACTACTTGCTCGCCCACGACGTCGACCCCGACGAACTCATGGTCCGAACCGTTGCGGAAGCCGACGCCGCACGCGAACGTGCTGCACTCTTGGTCGATCGCTTCCTCGACCAGATAGCAACCGCCAACGTCGCAGCCGCACCGAGCATCTGATCGCGCACCAGGCACCGAGTCAGCGATAGGCGTCGCGACTCACGCTGTGCGGTCAAATCGACCCAGCACCGACGCTGATCGACTTGCACGCGCGCAGCCGTCAGAAGGGTGGTTCGTCGTCGCCCATCATCGCCGCCGGCGTTGCGGATCTTTCTTCGTTGACGGGTGGGCCGACGGCGGATGGAGTGGTGGTGTAGACGTGGCCGGTCGGCATGGTCCAGACGAAGGTGCCGGGATTTGATTGCCTCAGGTGAGCAAGTGCGCCGTCGAGGGCGTGCTTGAAGATGTGATGACGGACGGTCAGTACCCGCGCACCGCCGAGTTAGTAGCGGAAGGTGACGGACCTCCAGATGTGATGCCCGCACCGGCGGGTGAGACGACCCACCACAGATAGCCGAATGCGTTCACGCCTTGCCCGCTCGTCGCGCCGGCCGTCTTGTCTCCGGAGTAGTAGTACACCGGGTGACCCGCGTACGTCACCTGCGTCGTACCGTCGGCGCGCTTCGAAGTAGCGAGCAGTTTGCTGTCGGCCATGCCGTTCGCCGTCGGGGTTCCGGACGTAAGCAGCGGCGGCCAATACGTGGCGCATTGCCCGGTACACAGCGAGGTCGACGAAGGGTCGCCGAGCCATAGGTACAGCGTGCGCCCAGCGCCGTCCGTCAAGAACGCGCCCATCGTGCCGTCCGCTGTTGCCACCACGGCGGGACCCGACGCGGTCGCACCATTGGCGGCCGAACTGGCCGCCGGCTTTGAACTGCTTGCACACCCTGCGATTGCCAGCACGGCCAAGGCGGTGCCTGCGACGGTCTTCAACACGAGTTGCCGTTGTGTACTCATGAACTCTTCCAATCAGGACGTCTCACGAGGGCCTGACCTACAGCCCACCTACCCCACGTACGGGAGGCCCAACCCGTTCAGTCGATCGCGCGTCGCAAGAATCCGCGGACGCCGATCGTCGTGAAGAGCACCACCGAGACAGCGAGGCCGAGAACACAAATCCACGGTTGCATGTGATGGACGGACGGCGTCAGTGCGGCACGCATGCCTTCGCTCGCGTACGTCATCGGATTGAATGCGGTGACCACCTGAAACCAGCGCAGGTGTGAAAGCGACGGCCACGGATACTGGCTGCAGCCAGTAAACAGCATGGGCGTGAGAATGAGGGCGAACATAATCTGGATCCGGTTCGGCGGAACGAGCGTGCCGAGAGTGAGACCGATCGCCGAACCGGCAAGCGCGCCGAGGATCATCACCAAGGCGACGAGCCAAATCGCACTGGCATGCCACGGAATCGATCCGAGTACCCAGATGCCGACCGGGAACATCACCAACGCCGCGAGGAGCGCGCGCATCGACGCGAACAACATCTTCTCAATAGCCACCGCCCACGTCGGCAGCGGTGCAAGCAGGCGGTCTTCGATTTCTCGGCTGAATGAGAACTCGAGCACGAGCGGCAGCGCTGTGCTTTGAATCCCGGTGAGAGTAACCGTCAACGCCACGATGCCGGGAAATAGCAGGTGCGCGTATCCAGGGGTCGTGAGACCGATCGAGCCGAGAACTTTGCCGAAGATGAACAGCAAACCCAGCGGCTGCAAAATCACCTGTGCGAGAAAGATCGGCAGTTCGCGTCCGGTGACCACGATGTCGCGGCGCAACACACTCAAGAAAGAGCGCACCGCACTCGGGTCGGTGATTTCGACGCGCGGCACGCCGATGTCATATGTGGTCATCGCAACGCACGTCCTGTCAGGTGAATGAATACATCTTCAAGACTGGGTTCGCCGAGCCGCACTTCTGTCAGCCGACCTTGATGCCGCGTCACGGCCTCCGCGACCGGGGCGACGAGCCGCGCCGGCTCGCCGGTCACATATAGCCGAGCGCGCAAGACCGGACCGCCGTCGCCGACACGCTCGACGCGCTCGACGGCATCGAGCCCCTCAAAAGCCGCGACCAGCGCAGCAGTGTCAGCCACTGACTCGACGACAATCTCAAGTGTGCCGCTGCCGATGAGGGTCTTCGTGAGTGCGACCGGAGTGTCGAGAGCGAGCAGGTGTCCGTGATCGACGATGCCGACGCGATCGGCGAGCGCCGCGGCCTCGTCCATGTCGTGCGTCGTGAGCAAGATCGTCACACCGGACGACTTCAGGTCGCGAATCCTGTCCCACACGTAAATCCGGGCCGCGGGGTCGAGACCAGTCGCCGGTTCGTCGAGGAACAACACGGGTGGCGAATGCATCAGTGCACGCGCGATCATCACCCGTTGCATTTGGCCGCCCGAAAGTCGATCGACTTTGTCGGTAGCGCGGTCGGCAAGACCGAACTGGTCGAGCAATTCGATGGCCCGAGCCTCGCGGACCCTCACAGGCACACCGTGATAGCTCGCATGAAAGAGCAAATTTTGCCGGACGTCGAGGGAGCGGTCGAGATTGGGACGTTGCGGAACTACACCTAACTGAGTACGTGCGCGTACGGGGTAGGCCACCACATCGACGCCGGCGACAAACGCGGACCCGCCCGTTGGCTTGACCCGTGTGGTCAGCACACCAATCGTGGTGGTCTTGCCTGCGCCGTTCGGCCCGAGGAGACCGAAGCATTCACCCTTCGCAACCCCAAACGAGATGCCATCGACCGCGTTCGAGTCACGCTTGGGATAGCGCTTCACCAAGTCGACGACCTCGACGGACGCGTCCGTCATAACACCTCCCGTTACCGACCGGCCACTCTAACCTCAAGACTTGTTGAGGTGCCGATCACGCAGCATGCCGGCCAGGCGGTCGACGATCGCCCGATCCGCCGGGATCCACTCCACATCGTCCAACTCATCGACAGTTAGCCAACGCAGCGCCGCGTGCTCATGCGCGGTCAACTCCCCTGCGGCAATGCCCGCGAGCCACACCCGCAAAATGCCGTATTCGCCTATCGGCCAGTCACGACCGATGCGCGCGCCGAGCATGACGTCGACCCCGAGTTCCTCGCGGCATTCGCGGACCAGTGCCGCCTCGTCGGTCTCGCCAGGATCGACCTTGCCGCCGGGAAACTCCCACAACCCGGCGAGGGCCGGTGGTTCGGATCGTTGTGCGGCGAGCACGCGGTCGCCGTCGATGATGGCCGCACCGACGACCACCTGCCGAGGCGGCTCCACAGCGTCCGGCACAGACACAGCCTGCCACAAATCGCCAACGGATCTGCGAGCATGGCAGCCATGCCGCCACCGCTCTTGAACGACGACGAGATCGCGCGGGCGATGGCCGACCTCGACGGCTGGACCAGCGACGCCGGGCAGCTCCGACGAAGCGTGAAAGCCCCGAGCTTTGCTGAAGGAATCCGTCTGGTCGACGCGGTCGCGCAGGCCGCCGAGGCCATGGACCACCACCCCGACATCGACATCCGGTGGACCACGATCACCTTCACCTGTTCCACGCACTCGGCAGGCGGTGTGACCGAGCTCGACATCACCCTCGCGCGGCGGATCAACGAGTTGGCCGGCAGCTGACCGCAGTAACTCAGTCGCGTTCGACCGGTGCTGTGCTGTAGACCAGTACTTGACCAGCTAAGGTCTAGTCCTTTCGCATGCCCGGAACACATTCCAGGAGACGTTCGTGCCGCCGGTCATCCGCGTCGAGAACCTCGTCAAGGAGTTCCGTCGTCCGAAGAGGCAGGAAGGCCGTTTCGGCGCCGTGCGCACGTTGTTCACCCGCCAGTTCGATGTCGTACGGGCAGTCGACAACGTGAACTTTGCGATCCAGCCTGGCGAACTAGTCGGATACATCGGGCCGAACGGCGCAGGCAAGAGCACCACGATCAAAATGATGACCGGCATCTTGGTACCAACCACAGGCACTGTCGAAGTCGGCGGCCTTGTGCCGTGGCGTGAGCGCGAACGCAATGCGATGCAGATCGGCGTCGTGTTCGGCCAGCGCAGTCAGCTCTGGTGGGATCTCCCGCTCATCGAATCGTTCACGCTGATCGGCAAGCTGTACCGGGTGCCGGAGGCGAAGTACCGCCGCAACCTCGAACGCTTCATCGCCCTGCTCGATATGGAGGAATTCCTCGATCGCCCCGTTCGCCAGTTGAGCCTTGGGCAACGCATGCGCGGCGACCTCGCGGCGTCGATGCTGTATGAACCGCGCATTCTCTATTTGGACGAACCCACGATCGGTCTCGACGTCGTCGCCAAGGAAAACATGCGCACGTTCATC
The DNA here is from genome assembly GCA_963809135.1 of uncultured Actinomycetes bacterium. Taxonomy (GTDB): domain Bacteria; phylum Actinomycetota; class Actinomycetes; order Acidothermales; family Acidothermaceae; genus PALSA-607. The sequence goes on along the minus strand of CAWEIG010000006.1, from coordinate 65,746 downwards.
GAAGAGATGAACAGCGATTCTGGGACGACGATTGTGCTGACGACACACGACCTTGCCGACGTCGAGCGGCTATGCCAACGGCTGATCCTGATCGATCACGGTCACGTGCTCTACGACGGTGGCGTCGAACAGTTGAAGACGAAGTACGCGCCCCACCGGATCCTGGTGGTCGAACTCGAGGCTGACGCGGTACAGGCCGGCCGAACGATCGACGCCGCCGACGTCCCCGGTGCCGAGATCGTCGAACAGGCTGACGGCGTCGCGCGCATCAAATTCGTGTCAGCCCAGACTCCTGTGCAAGATCTCATCGCTGCACTGAATGCTCGGTATCCCATCGCCGACCTCTCGATCGTCGAGCCCGACCTCGAGGGTGTGGTCAGGCAGATCTACGACGAACGGGTGCCGGTCGCGTGAACGCGTTGGCCAGGTGACTACGACGATGGCAACAACTGCGCCTACGGGCCGCGAACCACTGAGCCGGTCACCATGGCGCGACGTTCCTGCGTACCGGCAGATCATCAACAGCCGATTGCGAACGACGCTGGCCTATCGCCAGAACGTGTTCTTTCTTCTCGCGATCCTCGTCCTCCAGATCTTTATCTTGCGCAAGGTCTGGACTGCGCTTTATCAGGGTCACACTGTCGTCGACGGGCTGACGCTCCACGCGCTGCTCGTCTACATGACCTTGGCAAACCTCCAGAACTGGGTGCTGCAAGATCCCACCATCAGCCATTACATGTACGAGCGGGTCCGCGAGGGCCACGTTGCCTTCGACCTGGTTCGACCGGTCGGGTTCGTCCAGCAGATGTTCGCGCACCTGGCCGGTTCGAGCTTCGCGACCGTCATCTTCGGGCTGGCCGCGCTCCCGCTGATCTTCTTCGCCGGCACACTAGGCGGCCCCGCCTCGCCGGCTGCGCTGCTGCTCTATCTGGCCAGCTTCATTCTCGGCTACGTCATCACCACGCTGCTCACCCTCATGCTCGGGATGATCGCGTTCTGGGCCACAGAGATATTCGGGATCACGATGCTGTACCGGCTGATCAACCAATTCTTCGCGGGAGCTCTCGTTCCCGTCTCGCTGTTCCCAGGCCCGGTGCGCATCATCGCCGATGTCCTGCCATTCCAGGCGACGACCTACACGCCGGTGGCTATTTACGTGGGACGCCTCAGCGGTGCGGATGCGCTCGGAGCACTCGGCGTCCAGGCTGTATGGGTTGGGCTCTTGATTTTCGGGTCATGGGTGATGTGGCATCGCGCACTGCACCGCGTCGTGGTGCAGGGCGGTTGAGGCGGCTGTGAGCACACTGAGCACCCTGCGCGTCGCGTGGACGCTGGAGAGGGCAGCCCTTCGCGGGCAACTCGAGTACCGCGTCAACTTCATCGTGTCGACGTTCATGGGCATCGCCTATCAGGGCAGCGGCTTCGCGTTCATCTACGTGGTTTTGCACAGCTTCCATACGATCGGCAGCTGGGATTTCGGCGACCTGGCGTTCCTGTATTCGCTGCGTTTACTCGCACACGCGTGCTGCTACCTCCCGTTCAACCAGATCGACATGCTCGACATCACGATTCGCGAGGGAAAGTTCGACCGGTATCTCGTGCGGCCGATGAATCCATTGCTCCAGCTGATGACCAATCGGTTCCAGATCAACGCAGTCGGCGATGTCGTCACCGCGTCAGCACTGTTCGCCTTCGCCGCGAGCATTGCGCATGTCGACTTCTCGCCGCTGCACATCGCTTACCTGGTTCTCGCGGTGATCGGTGGCGCACTGGCCGAAGGTGGGTTCATCCTCGCGGTGTCGTCCCTCGCCTTTCGCTTCCTCGAGACGTGGGCCGCGGCGTTCCTCGTCGACAACATCTACCTGATGTTCGGCTCCTACCCGATGCGCGTGTTCGGCGCGACCACGGCGTGGATCATGACGTGGATCATTCCAGTCGCGTTCGTCGCCTACATCCCGGCGTCAGTGCTGCTCGACCGCACCAGCGGCTTGCACATCGCCCCTGTCGTCGCCTACTGCGCTCCGGCAGTTGGGTTCCTGTGGTTCCTCGCCGCCTATCAGGTGTGGCGCTTTCAGGTGCGGCACTACCAGAGCTCCGGCAGCTGACACCTCCTGCACAGGTAGCTGCTGCGTTCACCTATCGGCGCTCGCGACAGTTCCCGTCGGCGGCGTCACCTACGTTGGGTTCATGCGGTCCCGGGCGCGTCTTGTCTTGGCGGCGCTTCTCGCGCTAGCCGTGCTTTCTGGTTGCAGCGCACCGGCCGCGACGCACTCATCTCCGGCACCGAGCACTTCTCCGATTTCCTCGACCTCGGCGAGCTCGGCGACCTCCGCGATTTCCGCGACCTCCGCGCCCGCGGTTTCCGGCCAGCTGAGCCTGCTCGTCGAGCCCGACCAAGGCATCGAGCCGATCTACGCTCTGATCGCGTCGGCCCGCAAGTCGATCGACCTCACCATGTACGAACTCGTCGACACCAACGCCGAACTCGCGCTCGAACTTGCGGCCGGCCGTGGAGTCATGGTGCGGGTGCTGCTCGATGTGAATCGGGAAAAGTCCGCCAACCTTGCGGCCTACACCGAACTCACCGACATGAAGGTGCACGTTGCGTGGGCCAACTCGCGATATGCCGCGACTCATCAGAAGACTCTCGTGATTGACGATTCGGTTGCTACGGTCATGACGCTCAACATGACGAGTCGCTACTACTCCTCGACCCGCGACTTCGCCGTCATCGACCGCATCCCTAGCGACGTGGCCGCGATCGAGCAGGTGTTCAACGCCGACTTCGCCCACGACTCGGTGGTCACCCCAGTTGGCAGCGACCTGGTCTGGAGCCCGCATCAATCCGAGCCCGCCCTCCTGGCACTCATCAACGGCGCGACCTCGAGCCTGCTGGTAGAGAACGAGGAGATGGCACTCAAACCAGTGACGGCCGCACTGACAAGCGCGGCACACCGCGGCGTCCGGGTAACCGTTGTGATGACCGATCAGGCCGATTGGCACGCTGCATTTGCGACGCTCGTGGCCGCGCATGTGGTGGTACGGGTATACGCCGCCTCGGCATCCCTGTACATCCATGCCAAAGCGATCGTGGCGGACGCCGGGACATCCCGGCAGCGGGCGTTCGTCGGCTCGGAGAACTTCTCCTCTGCGTCACTGAACCAGAACCGCGAACTCGGATTGGCGACCACGGATCCGGCGGTCGTCGGCGGCCTTGCTAAGACGCTCACCTCCGACGCTGCTGGCGGGACAACCTGGACGCCGTAGCCGCGATCCCGACGACAGCGGGTGAAACGGGTCGAGCTCCCGGCATCGAGGTCAGTCGTTCGGTACTTTTGATGCATGGACGAGAACAGGGCACAACGAGTGGTCGACGCGCTTCGCTCGCGCGGCATCGACGCGCGCATGTCGAAGGACGGCGTCTACCAGTTCGGCGTGCGAGTCGCGCTGTCAGATTCGCGTGAAGCTGTGTGGGATTCCGACGACACAGCAGAGCTCGAGGCGCAAGTCATGCGCGACGGCATGCTCGTCGGATTCGTCCCGGTCATTGAGGGGTCAGCCGACTTCGACGAAGCGCAGATCATCGACGCCATCGCACGCACCGACTACGACCAGCCCATCGCCCATCGGCTAGCCACCGCACCGGCGCCGGCCGCGCCACTCGCGCCCGAAGGCGGCGTGTTCCGCCGGTTCCTCGGCGGCTTCCGCACCGGTAACTCCGACAGCTAGGGCCAAGCTTCGCCATTCGGTAGGACCGGGGTCCGCCAGCGACCGGACGAGGGTTGTCCATCTTGTCAGGATTTAGGTGGTCTTGGGCTCTTCTGGAGTCAGGTCTCGTGAGCCGAGCCCTCAAGGCATCCCGTCGGCGTCCGATACGAACGTGACGATTCGTCCGATCGGGTGAGCCAGGCCCGACAGCGTTCGACCCGTACCCAGATTGGCCACGAACAGCGATGGAGAACAGGCCCGGTCAGCTCGACGACAGCCCAGTCGGCAGTGGTGTGCGCTGGGCACACTATGTCGCTGCGCTTCTCGCTGCCGCCTACCTGGTCGCTGTCGCCGCCCGACACGTCGGCTCGTACAACGCGCTCGTCGACGGCTGGGGAGTCGACGTTTTCGAAGTGTCTCTCGGCGTCTTGTGCATGCTCCGCTACAAGCACGGCTCGTGGCGCACGATCACGTCATCAACGAGGCTGTTCCCACTGCTGCTCGGAGCTTCCTGCATCTTTTGGGGCCTGGGTGACACGGCCCTTACGATCGAGTCGTTCGGCGGGGCGAACCCGCCGACACCATCGGTGGCCGACGGTTTCGGCCTCACCTTCTTTCCCCTGTGCTACGTCGCGCTCGCTGTGCTGGTGCGACGCGACGCCAAAGGGGTCGCGATCAGCGCGTGGCTCGACCGCGCGATCGCTGGGCTCGGATTCGCGGCCGTTGCTGCCGCGTTCGTTTTGCCTCCGGTATTAAAGGCGGTCGGCGGCTGGTCGTTGGCATCTGCGACGAACATGGCGTATCCCGTCGGAGATCTCGTGCTCCTCGCAGTCGTGACGGGCGGCCTTGCAACAGCGTCCATGGCGCGCAGGCGAGTGCTCATCGTCACGGGTGCCGCCATGGTGGTCAACTTCGTCGGCGACACCTACGCGATGCTCCAGCCCGACAGCACCGTCGGCAATATCGCCAACGCGTTGGCGTGGCCGATCTCGATCTTGATGCTGTCGGCGGCGGCGTGGATGCAGCCGGCGACAGCCAACACCACGAGCACAGCGAGCACGCCCAGCAGGGCTCGAAGCGGGGGCTTCGTGTTGCCCAGCCTCGGCGCGGCAGCGAGCCTGGTCATCTTGGTCTGCACCAGTGTCGGGACAGTAAGCCGGGAGGCCGTCGCGCTCGCAACCGCGACGCTTTTCATCGCAGGCGTCAGGCTGGCCCTGACTGTGCAGAAAGCTCAATCGGTCAACGACGAGCGCCAACGCGCGATGACAGACCGCCAGGAGATCCTGCTGAAGGTACTGACCGAGGTCGCCCGCAACGCCGAGATGCTGACGGCGGCGTCGGAGCGCCTCACGGCCACGGCGACCAGGCTCAGTGGCGGGGCCGATCAGGCATCGTCACAGGCGGACGTGGTCGCCAACGCGAGTCGACTGATCTCGGCGAGCACCCAGTCGGTCGCAACAGGCACCGAGCAGATGACGGCGTCGATCGCGGAGATTGCGCGAAACGCCGCCGATGCCGCGTCCGCCGGCGTTGAGGCGATGCGGGAGACCGAGCAGACGAACTCGACTATCACCAAGCTCGCCAAGTCTTCTGCGGCCATCGGCACCGTCGTGCAAGTCATCACGACAATCGCCCAGCAGACGAACCTGCTTGCGCTCAACGCAACGATCGAGGCCGCGCGAGCTGGCGAGGCAGGTCGAGGATTCGCAGTGGTGGCCGGCGAGGTGAAGGAGCTCGCGACCGAAACAGCCAAAGCGACAGAGGAGATCAGTTCGATGATCCGAGGAATTCAGGACGACACCGCGCACTCGGTCGACGCGATCGGCCGCATCAGCCAGACGATCGCGCGAATCAACGAGATCCAGATTTCCATCGCGTCAGCAGTCGAAGAGCAGAGCGCCACGACGGTGCAGGTCACCCAGACCGTGAGCGAGGTCTCCGAGGGTGCCGAGCAGATCAGCCGTCACATCTCGGTGACGGCTGACGCTGCCAGGGGGACGGCGGCCGGTGCTAACGACACGCTCGCGGCAGCGTCAGAGCTGGCCGCGATGGCGGCGACGCTGCACAACCTCGTGTCGGAGTTCGGCGCGCTCTCGCGAGCTTGATCCGTCAGTACTCCGAGGCCACGACTTCTGTGGCGGCGATCGTCGCCACAGAAGGCACGCGCAACTCGCCGCGGGCGGCCCTCTCGGCAGCGTCGGCAAGCATGGCGACTGTTGCAGTCGCTCCGAACCGGCTCACCCCAATCGCCACCATCGCGAGCATCGTGTCGAGCGTTCGCACCCCACCAGCCGCCTTGACCTGCATCGAGGGGCCAACAGATCGCCGCATCAAGGCGAGGTCTTCCATCGTTGCGCCCGTCGCGGCAAAACCCGTGCTCGTCTTCACGAAGTCGGCCCCAGTCTCTTCGGAAAGGCGGCAAGCGACGACCTTCTCGTCGTCCGACAGATAGGCGTTTTCGAAGATCACCTTCACCAACGCGCTGCCCGTCGCTGCGACCTCGACGATCGCCCGGATGTCCGCAGCGACGTACGCGTGCTCCCCGCCACGCAGGCGGCCGATGTTGATCACCATGTCGAGCTCGTGCGCGCCGTCCTGCAAGGCACGGCGAGCCTCGAACACCTTCGTCTCAGTGGTGCTGCTGCCATGCGGGAAACCGACGACCGTGCCGACCTTCACTGAGGTTCCCGCGAGAACACCGCTTGCATGGACGACGTCGGCGGGCTTGCAGCAGACACTCGCGACCTCGTGTGCCGCCGCAATCTCACAGCCGATGGTCACGTCGTCGAGCGTCAGCTCGGGCCGCAACAACGAGTGGTCGATCATCGCCGCGACCTGCGCAACTGTCGGTCGCTCAACGGGCGGCTTCGAGTAGTCGGGTACCGGTCCGGGCCACAGAGATTCCATATCCCGATCCTCTCAGCCGCGTGGTCCGCCGGCTCGCGCGCCTTGACGCGCCCAGCGGCGACATTTATGCCGCGGAACCCTATCGACGGAGGGTGATCAGCGAAATACTGTCCGCAAGTTCCAAGGGACGTAGACGGCGACCCTTCAACCCGGCGAGGTTGGTGTGAACAGTTCCCCCTCTCGTCCGAAGTCGTTATGAGCAGCACCGTAACCGGCCGCGTCATTGACGGCACCAACACCGGGATCGATGGCCTGCGGGTAGGCGTTCGCGACGAGTCGGGCATCTTCGATGTCGAGCTGCAGCATGGCGATACCGGGAACGGCGGGTACTTCTCGATTGACATCCCGCTCGACACGCGCGACGACACGACGCTGGCGCGCAGTTTGGGCGTGTACATCACGACGCAAGGCGGCCGCGAGGTGAACACCTCGCACCACGACGACGGCGAAGACCCGACCCTCGCGTTGGGAGACATCCCAGTCCGGACGGTCGACGTCAAGGGCTGGACCGTCACGCTGCTCGGCAACGTCAATGCACTCGACGTGCGCGCAGGAAACGCCGTCATTCCACTCGTCGACGACGAGGAAGCCTGGGGGCACGTAAAAGAACAGATCTCGAACGCCGCAACGTCGATCAATGTCATGCAGCTGCAACTCGACGTCCCGAAGAAGTACGACGCGGTAGCTGCGAACGAGGCTCCCGAGATCGTGGTGGCTTTCGGTTCCCCGATCGATCCAGTGAATCCCCGCCATCTCGACACCAACGACTTCCGCCTCGAGAGGATGCTGCTCGATGCTGCTTCGAACAACCGCACTGTGCGGGTGCTGATCTCCCACAACGTCATCCCACTCCCGGTGATCATCGGGGGGATCATCTTGGCTCCGTTAGAGCTGCTGATGGTCGCGATCCTGTATGCGTTCGACGTGGGGCCCACGCGCTCGCTCGTCTCGCTAGTCCGGGGTCACTTCGGCGGCCCGGTCGGCGGCGAGAGCGACGTCGCGGGTTACTTTAAGGCGGCCGTCAGCAACGCCAAGATCGCCCCGTTCGATACGAGCATCTTCTACGTCGTCCATGCCAAGACCGTCATCACCGACGACAACGCCGCGACGCTTCTGGGGTCGCCGTTCTCGCAAAGTTACTGGGACACGGGGGCTCACGCGATCTTCGAGCCTCGGCGCGGTTCGGCTGCCGGCGAACCGAACCCCGTGCACGACGTCAGCATGGCGTTGCGCGGGCCCGTCGTTAAAGACGTGCACGATGCGTTTCGCTTGCACTGGAACAAGGGCGCCCAAACGGCCGACCAGATCGCCGCCATCACCGAACCGCCGGCGGTCACGAGCACCAATGCGAACGAATCGTTGGCCAGCGTTCAGCTGGTGCGCACGCTCAATCGACAGACGTTCGACGGGATGGACGACGGGGAAAAAGGCGTTCTCGAGGCCTACTTGCGCGCGATCGAGAATGCTCAGAACTACATCTACCTCGAGAACCAGTACTTCACCAACGACGCCATCGGGACAGCCCTCACGGCCGCGTTGAACGACACGAGCCGACCGAACCTTCAGGTCATCTTGATGGTGAACGTCATTCCCGACATGCCGTTCTACCCGCCGTGGCAAGCGAGCCTCATCGATCGCATCCGTAGCGGAGCGAAGGATCCCGACAGCTTGCGGTTCGGGGTGTTCACAGCCTGGACGCACAACGCCCCGATGCCGTCGAGGAATCAGAACAAGCCGATGATCATGCCGAATTACCTGCACACCAAGACGGCGGTGGTCGACGGCAAATGGGCGACGGTCGGATCGGCGAACCTTGACGGCGCCTCGCTCGACTACTTCCAGATCCTGCACGCGATCCAGGGAGGCGACAATCGGAACAACGAACTCAACTACGTCATCTACAACGGCATCGACAGTTACCCGACTACCGACGTTGTCGACAAGCTCCGGATCAAGCTCTGGAGCGAGCACCTCGGCATCGACCCGACCGATGCCCGCCTAGCGAGCACCAACACCGCGTTCCTTGCGCTATGGAAGCAAGTCGCGGAAGCAAAGCGCGCCGCGTTGCAGGCAGATCCCACCCACATCGACGCCGGCCTCGGCCGCGTGCTCGAGTATCCGTCCGGGACGACGGCGGGGTATGGCCACGCCCCGTTCGTCGACTTCCTCACCAAAGCGCACGTCGATCTGACCAAGATCGACCTGCTCGACAAGACCACGCCATTCGTGTTCAAGACCGCCACTTGGAAGCCCTGATGCCCTCGTCAGTCGATCTCGCCATCCAGCGCATCGGCAACGTGTTGGCGAGTGTCGCCGACACACTGAGCCGTCCGGACGGCTCAGGCGAACTCCTCGCACTGCTCGGCTGGACGTTGCCGCCCGGCGTCGACGACATCGGCCTGGCCGCTCTCGATCTTGGCGACCTTGTCACCGCGATCGAATCGCTCGACGCCGCGATCACGGCAGGGACGACCGGCCTCGAGTTGGACGCCGATTATGCCCAAGTAGCCCTCGAAGTCGCCCATTTCATCGAGGGCATCGATGCGGTGGTCAACGACTTCTCGGCTCTGGGTGACTACCTCACCAAGACCGACATCGTCGACCAGTTCGCGCAGCGGCTCCTTGACTTCATCGTCATCGAGGGGTTGAAGGTGACGAGCTCGTTGCCGATCACGGTGATGACGTTCCTCGGCATCACCGAGACCGTGCCGTTCCCCGCCGACCCCACGGTCTATCAGGCGCAGCACACCCGGCGGATCGTGCGCTGGGATCGGATTCCGCGCATCTTCAGTGACATCCGCGGCTTGCTGTCGGAGATCTACCAGTGGGGGACGGCGAACGCCAGCCCTGATGGACTCGTGATCGCCCTCGGCACGATGGTCAGCTCGCTCACCGCCGCCGTCCGCGTGCGTGCACTTCCCAGGCGCGCGGAAGCCGCGTTGGTGGGCCACGACGTTCCTGAGGCCGACGCGACGCCGATGACGCAGGTGCTGTTGAGTATCGCCAAGGCGCTCGACTTGTCAGGCATGGACGTCGGCGTCAGTTTCATCGGTTTGCGGCCGACGACTCCAGGTGGGAGCGACGCGGGCGTGGCCCTCGCCCCGTTCGTGTTCGGATCGACTGACGTGAGCTTCCCGATCACGGACAAGCTCAGCTTCGGAGTCGATGCGACGCTCGACGTCGACAGCGGCGTCGCTCTTACATTCCGTCCTGGCACTGGAATTACGCTGGTCAACAACCTCAGCGCCGGCAGCATCGCGAACTCAACCTCTGGTCACATTCTCGCGACATTGACGTATGCAAATGCCGACGCGTCGGCGATCCAGCTCCTCACAGTTGTCGACGGACTCGGCCTCGAGGTCGGCAGTGTCGGAATCGGCGCCGGAGCCGACGTCAGCTCCGGGCAGTTGAGCGCGCTCGCGTCGGTGGCCTTGAAGAAGGGCGTCTTCCGCGTCAACACGGCGAGCATGGACTCGTTCCTGGCGTCGATCATCCCGATCGACGCGACAGTCAACTTCGATCTCACGTTCGGCTGGTCATCAGCACACGGACTGTTCGTCGAAGGCAACGCCAGCCCTCATTTCGATATCGGGGTCAACGCCGACATCGGCCCGTTCCAACTGCAGACGCTGCACGTGGCATTGACCCTCGGCCAGCCGGATCTTCCCTTCGAGATCAGCCTCGACGGCTCGGCCGCTCTCGGTCCGCTCCAGATCGCCGTCCAGCGCCTCGGCGTCACGGCCGACCTGAAGTTCGAGCGCGGCAACCTCGGACCGATCGACCTCCAGCTCGGTTTCAAACCGCCGACCGGGCTGGGCATCCAGATCGACGCCGGACTTGCCGCCGGCGGTGGCTTCATCTCCTACGACCCCGTGCAGGGCCGTTACGCGGGTGTCCTCGACGTGACGATCGCCGACATCGTCGCGGTCAAGGTCATCGCCGTCCTCGACACGAAACTGCCCGATGGTACCGGCGGCTTCTCGTTCCTGATGATCATCACGTTCGAGTTCCCGCCGATCCAGCTGGGCCTCGGATTCACCCTCAACGGTGTCGGCGGCCTCGGCGGAGTCAATCGCACGATGGTGATCGATGCGTTGCAGGCGGGCTTGCGCGCGCACACGCTCGACGACATCCTCTTCCCGCCCGACCCGGTCGCCAACGCGACGAAGATCATCAGCGAGATCGAGACCTTCTTCCCGCCACAAGAAGGCCGCTACCTGTTCGGACCGATGCTTTCGATCGGCTGGGGCACGCCGACGTTGCTCGACCTCGAGGTCGGTGTGATCCTCGAAGTACCCGATCCGATCCGGCTCGCGATTCTCGGCGAGATCAAAGCCAGCATCCCGTCACCCGATTTTCCCCTGATATCGCTGAAGATTCAGGTGCTCGGCACGATCGACTTCGGGCTTCAGAAGCTGGCCATCGACGGCACAATGTACGACTCGTACCTCCTGGCGTTCCAGCTGGGTGGCGACATGGCACTGCGCCTGAACTGGGGCGCGAGTCCTGACTTCCTCTTCTCACTCGGCGGTTTCAATCCGCACTTCACCCCGCCCCCCGACGTCCCGGCATTGGCCCGGCTCAGCATCAGTTTGGGTGCCGGTGACAACCCCCGCCTGGCCGCGAACGCGTATCTGGCAGTGACGTCGAACTCACTGCAGTTCGGCGCGAACGTCGATGCATACGCCGCTGCAGGCGGCTTCGCCGTGCACGGCTACATCGGGTTCGACGCCCTGTTCATCTTCAGCCCGTTCTCGTTCGAGTTCGACTTCTCCGCGGGCTTCGACATCAGCTACGACGGAGCGACGCTCGCCGGAATCACACTCAACGCTTCGCTGTCCGGGCCAACTCCGTGGCACCTGCACGGCGACGCGTCGCTGACGTTCCTGTTCTTCTCGGTCAGCGCCTCGATCGACCTCACCTGGGGCGACTCGAACCAGGCCACGTTGCCGCCGGCCACCGTCCTGCCCGCGCTCACGGGCGCCCTCGGTGATCCGCGGAACTGGTCGGTCGCGCTGCCCGCAGGTGCGCCCGCCGTATCCCTGCGAGCCATCCCCGCCGATCCGACCGTGATCGTGGTCCAGCCGACGGGCGTCCTTGAAGTCCGCGAGATCGTCGTGCCGCTCGATCTGACGATCACGAAGTTCGTCAACTCCACACCGACCGACGGTACGGACTTCAGCATCACCGACGTCCGGCTCAACTCCCAGCCAGTGAGCGCAACCCCGAAACAGGAAGATTTCGCCCGCGCGCAATTCACCGACATGAGCGACGCCGACAAGGTCAGCGCACCGTCGTACGAACTGTTCGACGCCGGTGTGAAGGTCGGCGACGCGCCGCTACAGAACGGCAAGGACGCACCGCGCACGATTCAATACGTCACGAAGATCATCGACGACTACCAGCAGCGATCGCGCGTCACCGGTCTCTACACGATGCCCGCAGGCGTTCACAACGCGTTGATCAACACGCGCAAACCTGCTGCGTCGGCGTCGACCGGCCTGCGCGCGTTCGCCACTCTGGAGCCAAACTCGATCTCGCTTCAGCGGCCCAGCTACGTGATCGCAAGCACGTTCGACCTCTCGCAGCGCACCGACGTGCTCGCCTCTGCGACCACCTACTACCAGGCCCAGCAGGCGGCGTCGTCTTACCTCGCCGCGCATCCTGACGAACGCGACAACATCCAAGTTCTGGCTGCGCACGAGGCGGTGATGGCATGACCGAGCCCACTGACGACGAGTTCGGTCGGCACCACTTCCTCGCATGGTCGCGCCAAGGCATCGGGACGACGCTGGACAACCCCGACTACGGCGGTTCCCTTCCGGACCGACCCACAATCATCGTCGATTTGAATGTCACAGCACACGGGCCTGACAGCGTGACCGGCGTCCCGACTGTGACCGTGCACACCTTCGGGCCGGGCGACGTGCTCGGCATCGACCCGCGACAGATCGTGCGCACCGAGCCGAAGGAGTCGACGCCGAACTTCGAACCCAACTACCTCGCCGGAATCGAGTTCGACACACCCGATCTTCCGTGGCTCTTCACGCCGGCGGCCCCTGCAGGCGACCGGCTCCGGCCGTGGATCACGCTGATCGTGTTGGCGCTGTCGGAGTATCAGCCAGTGCCAGGAGTTGTCACACCGCTTCCAGCGATCGACGTCCTGTCCGTTGCCGCCCTGCAATCGCTCGACGATGCGTGGAACTGGGCCCACACGCAGGTGTCGGGCGACGCAGCACTTGCCGTGAGCGACTCGGCCAGCGTGATCTCGCGCTTGCTGTGCCCGCGGCGACTCGCTCCGGAAACGACCTACACGGCGTTCGTCGTGCCGACGTTCGAAATCGGCCGCTTGGCCGGGCTCGGGCTCGACATCTCTGCCGTTCACACATCAGATCCAGCATGGACGACGACAACGGGCGTACCGCTGCGCCTCCCGGTGTTCTACCAGTTCGGGTTTCACACCAGCGACCAAGGAGACTTCGAGTCACTGGTTCGCCGGCTCGTGCCGCGCAAGTTCGGCGCCGAGATCGGTGAACGGGCGATGGCCGTCGACGATCCGATGCCGGACATCCCTAGCGCAGGTTCACCGCTCATGCTGGCCGGTGCGCTGCAAAGCATCGTCGCCACGACGACGCAGTGGAACGACCCAGCGAAGACGGCGTTCCAGACCGCAGTGGCCGGACTGGTCGATCGCGTCTCACCACTGGTCGACGATCCAACGGCAGCAGACCCTCAAGTTGTCCCGCCGATGTACGGGCGGTGGCCCGCAGGCGTCGACAGTGTCGCACCTGGCGGAACGCGGTGGATCGATCAACTCGGCCTCGATCCACGCAACAGGACGATGGGCGGCATGGGCACTCAGGTCGTGCAAGTGAATCAGACCTCGCTGCTGGCATCGGCGTGGCAGCAGGTGGCCGGCATCGAGGCAGCGAATGCGGCGTTGCGGCGTGCGCAACTCGCCCGCGCGACGATGACGATGTTGCACTCACAGCTGTCGACAGTGCGCGAGACGTCGTTGCTGAACCTGACGGCTCCATTGCACGCGAAGTTGTTGGCGAGCCCGATGACCGTACGCGCGTTGATCGATGCGAGTCGGGTTCCGCTGCGGCTCACATCTGCTGCCGCGCGCCGGCTTACGCATCCGACGAGTGTGATCCGACGGCGGCAGATAGCCATCAGCGGCGCGCGAACTGCACCCGGATCCCTGGTCGCGGCCGTCAGCGCAGGCACCGCGTCGTTCGTTCCTCCGGTCGCACCACCGGGCGGACTCGTGCCGATCGAACAGATCGGCACCGCCGCGTCGGCCGGCTCGGCCGATCCGTGGCGACGCTGGTTCCCGCTGACACTGACAGCCGATACGCCGGTCGGCGACTTCACGGTCACGATCGATGTCGACGCTCCGAGTCGTGTCAACCCGGTGACCATCTCGCCAGACGTGATTGCCGACGTCCCGGCCCGTGCTGATTTCGTCATTACGGCGCCGGGGTCAGCAGTGCCGAGGGTTGATGCAGGGCCGGTTGGTGCAGGGCCGGTTGGTGCAGGGCCGGTTGTGCAGGCCGGTTGGTGCAGGGCCGGCGAGTGGTGCGACGACGGACTCGGCCGAAGCTGCTCTCTTCCGGCAGGCATTAACGCCCCTAGCGCAGGCATGGTCGGGGGTCGAACCCGATCCGCCGATTGCGGCCGCGCTCGATCTGTCCGCGCTTCGCAGCTCACTGATCCAGCGACTGGATCCAACCGAGACCGTCCCGAACCGGATGGCGTACCTGGTGTCGGCTGCGGCACGGTTGAACTGGCATCCGGCAGATCCGATCCGCGAGATCATGGCCGCGCCTTCGTTCCCCCAGCCGATGTATGCGCCACTTCGTGACCTGTCGGTGCAGTACGTCATGCCGGGCGCCGACCAGATCCCGAACGAGTCGGTCGGCCTCGTGCAAACCAACCACGCATTCATCGAGTCGTACATGGTTGGGCTGTCGCATGAGATGGCCCGCGAGCTGCTCTTCGTCGGCTATCCCACTGACTGCATGGGCACCTACTTCCGTCAGTTCTGGGACGTCAGTGGTTACGTCCCTCAAGCAGGTGATCCCTCCGACCCGCAGGCACTCGCCGAGTTGCTGAAGGACATCCCACCGATCGTCACGTGGCCGCTGAGTGACCCGCTCGGTACGCACGAGAACCGGCCGGCGACGGTACCCAACCCGATCGTGCTGATCGTGCGCGGCGAGTTACTTAGGCGCTATCCCGACGCCATCATCTATGCAGCGAAGGCGAAGATCGACGGCCAGCAACGCGCCATCGACGACAGTGTGCTGACGCTGCACCCAATCTTCGGTGGCCTGCTCACGCCTGACATGAACTTCTTCGGGTTCAACCTCTCGGTAGCCGACGCGAAGGGCGGAACTGTCGCGTCGCCTCAGGGTTACTTCTTCGTGTTCCAGCAGCATCCCTCCGGTCCGCGGTTCGGCTTGGAGCCGTCGGCCGATGGCACTGTCACCCAGTGGGCGGATCTCGCGTGGACCAACTTCGGATCGGCCGAGACAGCAACGGCACATGCATCAGCGATGCTGTCCGAACCCACGCTCTTGCCGCCCTACACGAAGTTCATGCTGGCGTCGTCGACGATGGTCGACGTGCTCGCGCAGCATCCGATTCCGCCGTTCCTTTCAGCTAACCAGCCGCCGACCGGTACCGCCATCGCCGACGCCGACGCCGACGCAGCGTTTCATTGGGGAGCGGACGCCGCTCAGACTGCGTACATCACCGCGCGCTTGCCATTCCGTGTTGGCATCCACGCCGACCTGATGATTCCGGAGTTGTGATGACGCACGCGATCGAGTCGATCGTGACGGCCGGACGCCGGGTGCTCGGTCGCGGCGATCCGAACGAGACTTCCCTGCCTGCCGGAGTCCCCCTGCTGTTGGTGCCGGTCCGGCTCGAAACCCGTTTCGTCGGCAGCACGATCACCGCCGAACCCTCGGTGCTCGACGTCGCGGTGGTCAACCGCCCCACAGCGGGCGAGTTGTTGCTGCGGGTCTACCCAGACACGATCAGTACGTCGTCGTTCGAGCCGGAGTTGACGAGCGACGAAGTCGCGGCCGGCGTGACGTACTGGCAAGCGGTGTGGGCAGCCGGGCATCCCGTTCATGATGCGTGGAAGGTGCTGGCATCGAGGTTCGGGGCACCGCGTGCCGCTTGGATCATCTCGGCAATGGCGCCGACCAACGGCGGCAGCGCCGATGCCGAGCCGGTCTTTCCGACACCTGCAACGCGCGACAGTTCGTACGAGAAAGCGCCGACAGCGCAGGCACTTCCGGATCACTGGACAGTCGTGCTCGAGCGAGCCGGCACCAGCAGGACGATGCAGGGGGGTGCGATCGAGGCGGAGCTTGCTGTGGGCTTCACGCCACGCGATGGCACGCTGCCCGACGGGCTCTCGGTCGACGCTGGGATGCGCTGGCTCGTTGATTTCGCGGCGGCCGAGCAGGCGGGAATGGCGCTGCGGATTCCATTGTCGGCCGCTGAGCAGGCTGGCGGCTTCGACCGCATCCTGGTCTTTGGTGTGCGCGACGCGGCCGCCGACGGCAATGGGCAGGACGAACTGCGCGCGCTGCTCGACGCACACCACTACACCGATGGGCTCGCCGTGGTCAGCCAGGGTGCGCCGACCAACAACACCGCCGACGCGACGTCGGCGTTCACGACGGCCGACCCTGATCAAACAATCAGCTTCGAGGTCGAGACCGGGGCAGATCTGACTGCGGACCCGACCGCCGACGGCGCGCAACTGGCCCGAGCGCTCGGCCTTCCACCAAGCACCTTCAGCCACACGCGCTACGCCGACGGCTACGGCGACCGCAACTCAGCCGACATGTTGACGGCCTTGTGGCCCGCGACCATCGGCTACTTCCTCGACCAGATGATGAGCCCTGCGTTCTCAGCCGACCAACAGGACGCCATTCGGCAGTTCGCCCTAGCAACGGCGCGCCCACGCGGGCCGGTCGCGGCGATGCGGGTCGGCGCGACTCCCTACGGTGTATTACCCACGACGGCACTGACCGAAGTGACGACCGCGCAGCGGGGCAATCGACTGGTCGGCGATGCCACCTCACGCGATCGGACAGTCTTGGCGCAGCTGTGCCGAGTACTACTCCCCGCCTGGCAAGCGAGCGTGTCCGGAGTTCCGCACATCGGGGCCACCAACGACCCCGACGCCGACCTCGCCGGTGTGCTCGGAATGGACGCGAGCTCTCTCGACTACAGGGGACGCCGCGTCGTCGGCGACGACCTGCTCTGGAACATGCTGACGTTCCTCAACCCGAAGACCCCACCGACTGAAGAATGGTGGACCGAACACCTGGCGCGTGGCCGTGCCCTCCTCGCTTCGCTCGGGTTCACGACGTGGGATCCGCGGGTGATTCACACCGGGATGGGTCTCGACAGTTACCCGGTGCCGTACCCGAGCGTGCAGACCGCCCCGCTGTCAGAGACCGATCCAGTAGCAGCAGACGCGACGCTCGAGGGGATCGCTGTCAACTACATCGAATGGCTGGCTCACGCTCCGATGGCCGACGTCTGGGACGAGAACTATCCGGGTCCGAAGCCGACCTCGATCCTCTACCGGGTGTTACGACAGTCGATGCTGCGCGACTACGTAACCGTTGCGGGGCGCGGCCAGGTGGCGTCGGGTGTTCTCGCGGCAAGCGCCCTGCGCGAGGTCGAGCTCGTCAACCTGCAATCAGATTCGCCGACTGTCACCGCACGAGACATCGTCAACCGGCCGTTCGCCCCCGGCTCGGCACTCACGTGGGCGCAGTACATCGACACGGCGAAACCTGCTCCGGAATCGCCACTGGCACGGCTCGCGGATCTGCGGGCAAGCATGGATCGGCTGGCTGTCTTGCCGAGCGCCGAACTGGATCGTTTGATGAGCGAGACTCTCGACGCGGCCAGCCACCGGCTCGACGTGTGGATCACCGCGGTCAGTACGTCGCTGCTCGACGAGCAGCGCGCAAGCATCTCTGGCGGTTCGTCAGCCACCTTGCACCTGGGTGCGTACGGCTGGGTCGAGAACGTGCGTCCGTCTGCTGCACGTCCGTTGGTCAGCGGCCCCGATGCCGAGGCGGTCGTGCGCTTGGATCGAGCCCGGGCGCAGTTCACTGCGAAGCAGGGAGCACTGGCGGCGGTCCACCTTCCCCACGAAGACAGCGGCGGGTTTATTCACGCGCCGTCGATGACACAGGCGGCGGCTGGCGCCGTCCTGCGCAGCGGCTACCTCAGTCACCGCGACACACCAGACGAAGAGGCGCTGGCCGTCGACCTGTCGTCGGCTCGGGTGTCCGCAGCCTTGTGGCTCCTCGCAGGCGTCCGCCAAGGGCTCAGCCTCGGGGCGCTGACCGGTTTCCAATTCGAGCAGCAGCTACACGAGCAGAACCTTGATGTCTACGTGCAGCCGTTCCGCGATCTCTTTCCACTCGTCGGCGACGAACTGACTGGAGTAACAGCTAACGGTGCCGTAGTTCCGATATCGCAGGTGGTCGACGGCGTGAAGTTGCGGACGGCGTGGCAGTCGGGCGCACTGACGCCGGGAACGACGTGGGGCACCGGGCTTCCAGTCGCGGGCGATCCGGCGCAGGCCACGGTCATCGCCATGCTCGAAGAAATCGACGACATGCTCAGCGCCCTGAGTGACGTCTCGATCGCAGAGAGCGTCTTCCAGATCATGCGCGGCAACTATGGCCGGGCCGGCGGCATTCTCGACGCGATCTCGCGAGGAGACCAGCCGCCAGACCCCGACATCGTTGTCACGCCGCGACCGGGCCTGGACGTCACGCACCGGTTGATGCTGTTACTCGCCGGGCAACCCGTGGCATCACCCGCGTGGGCTGGAGTCACCGTTCGCCCGAGGGAACTCGCCGAGCCATGGCTGACGGCCTGGGTGAGTGGCCGGCTGCCCGATCCCGCGGCAGTGCGGGCGCGGGTGACTTGGACAGTTGGCGGCCAGACCGACACGACCGTCGTCACGCTGCGCGATCTCGACATCGGGCCGCTCGACGTGCTCGCGCTCGCCGACGCGTCGGACCAGCCCCAGCGCGCCGAGCTCGAGAGCCGCATCCTGCTCGCTGCGAATCCACCGCCCGCGCCCGACACGATCACCTTGACGTACGGCGCCGACCAGCTGCCAACCGGTTCGGTGACCTTCCCCGATCTGCTGACGGCAGCCCGTGCGCTCCGCGCGTTGCTGGGATCGGCGCGGCCACTTGATTTGAAGGCGTTCGCGTTGCCCGACAAAGCACCGGCGAGCGGCTCGGTCAACGTCCCGGAGATCGCGTCTCGTACGTCGTCACTCGTAGCAGCGCTCGACGCCGACCTCGCGACATTGCAGTCCGCAGTAACCACCCTGACCACGACTCCGACCAGTGCGCCAGCGGCTGCCGCCGTTGTCGCAGCGCTCACGACCGTCAGTGCATACGCGCTACCCGGCGCGTTGCCTGCGCCTACGACGTCGGCGACTGGGCTGCTCGATCTAGGTGCCCGCACGGTCGCACAACTTCAACAGCGACGCAGCACCGTCACCGGCTCGACGGCAACGCTCGACGACGTCGTCAACGACGTGCGCGCTGTCCTCGGCGCCGACGCGATGGTGCTGCCGCATCTGACTGCGCCCGATAGCGCCGCAGTGCAATCGGCCTTCGGCGAATCAGCGTCGATGCAGGCCGTCGATCCACAAGCGGTACGGCGGTGGTTGCTCCAGCTGACCCATGTACGACCCGCGGCGCAACGCCTGGACCTGGCCATCAACGCGACGCGCCTCCTGGGAGCGAACCGGCCGTCGATCGAGATCGCGCAACTGCCGGCAACGACCCCCGATCGCTGGCTCGGGCTGCCGCTGATCACGGGCAGCACAACCGCTGGCGGCCGCGTCGCCATCGAAGCTGTCACGTCCGGCGACCCGACGAGCGTCGTTGAGTACGCCGGCCTACTCGTCGACGAGTGGCTCGAACGAATTCCGGGCGACACGTTGACCGCTGGCGTCGCGTTCCACTACGACGAGCCGAATGCGCGGGCCCCCCAGGCACTGCTGCTCGCGGTGTGCCCGGATGGCCGAGCGACCTGGGATCGCGCTCTGGTGGCGACGATCCTCGATGAGACGTTCGAGCTTGCCAAGATTCGCGGAGTCGATCTCGCGAGCCTCACGGAAGTAGGGCAGATCTTGCCCGCGCTCTACTTCCCGTTCAACCTCGAGGCCGCTACACCCGCGACGACCTTCGGAAAGGAGTTCGTCGTCAATGACAACGACATCACGCACCTCCGTTGAGGAAGCGCTGCTCGTCCCGTCGGTCACCACGTGGACTCGCATCGAGCCACAACCGCGCGACGCGACGCTCGCGCGCTCGCTTCAGGCACAGGTTCGAGACCCGCTGTGGTTTCTGGCGAGGCAGTGGCAGGTGGGCGAATTCGCTGGCGACGACGCCGGTTCGCCAGTACAAGCGACGCTGGGGATATCGAGTCGCGCTATCACCGGATACCGACCAGGTCCGCCCGGTGGCGTTGTCGCCCCGCTCGACAACGCGACAGCACTCGAGACGCAGGTCGAACGCACGCCGGTGCATTTCAAGCTCCGCGGCAGCCTGCAGCTCGGACTGCTCTTCGTCGACCTCGTCACCGATGCCGGACTGCCACCCGGGACGACGACAGCCTTCCTAGACGCATTCCCGATTGCCAGCGCCGATCCGAATCCCAACCTGGCCGGCACCGGTGCGCTTCAGCTACGAGCACTTGCCGCCGGTCGCGCGATCGATGGCGAAGCACTCTTCCGCTCGATCCAGGCTGACCGCGCCGGGCAGGTCGCCGATCCCCCACTGCCGTCACAAGCGACCAACCCAGCGGTGTCCGCAGTGCTCGATGCATTCGCCGCGTTGCGTGGTGACGCATTCAGCGAGGACGACGGCGGCGCCTGGCAGTCGTCAGAGTTGTACTACGCGTTCGGTGTCGAGGCGGCCAGCACCGATGGGAGTTCTGTTGTCCTAGAAGCAGACGCGTTCCCCGGCGGGCACCTTGATTGGTACTCGTTCACCGGCGGCAGTGGCAAGACGTCGTCGCCCGCGGTTGCTCCGATCTACACAACCACGAACATGTTGCCGGGGCACGTCACCTTCCACGGCATGCCGTCAGATCGATGGTGGGGATTCGAGGACGCGAAGACCGACTTCGGCCAACTCGACGCCGAGCACGTCGATCTCGCGAAACTCCTCGTGATGGAGTTCGCGCTTGTCTACGGCAGCGACTGGTTCTACATCCCCGTGCCGAGTGTTATCGGCTCGATCCAAAACGTGACGACTCTGGTTGTGACCGACACGTTCGGTGAACGCACGATGATTCGCCCGGTCGAGCAATACCCGGTGCAAAACAGCACGCATCCGTGGTCGATGTTCAAGATCAGCGACGAGTCCGGCGCCGTCGGCAACTATCTCGTGCTCGCACCGACGCTCGGCCAGACCGTCGATGCCGATCCGCTGGAGGAAGTGCTGATCACGCGCGATCCCACGGCGGCTCTCGCCTGGGCGGTCGAGCAGACCGTGCACGGCTCGACAGATCGCGGAGTCGATGGCTACGAGGGATATCTCGCCCGCTTGCGCCAGGAGGGGCAAGCGGCACCACCCGATCCCGCACCCGACATGCCAGCCATCGCGTACACCCTCGAGCATCCGCCACCCGACAACTGGATCCCGCTGGTTCCTGTATTGCCAGCCATCGGGAAGGCGTCCATTTTCCGACGCGGCACGATGGACATCCCCGGGCCAGGCGGCACGGTGCTACAACTTGCCGCCGTCGCGGAGTTGCTCGAACCTGACAAGCCTTACTACCTAACCGATCGCGTAGTAACACCGATCGGCGTCAATGCCCAACGACTGATGCGTCGCACGCGACTGCCCGACGGCACCTACGTCGTCTGGCTCGCGAACCGAAGCGGACCTGGCCGAGGCCTTGGTGCTTCGGGCTTGAAGTTCGACTACCTCAGGGACGGCACAAGCCCGTCGAACGACTGAGCGCCCGACGGCTGTCACACGTTGAAGCGGAACTCGACCACGTCGCCGTCGGCCATCACGTAGTCCTTGCCTTCGATGCGGACCTTGCCGCGTGCCTTCGCCTCGAGCATCGAGCCGGCGGCCATCAGATCGTCGAACGCGACGACCTCGGCTTTGATGAAGCCGCGCTGGAAATCGGTGTGAATGACACCCGCGGCTTCCGGCGCCGTGGCACCGCGGCGAATCGTCCACGCGCGCGACTCCTTCGGCCCCGCGGTCAGGAACGTCTGCAACCCGAGCGTTGCGAAGCCGACCCGCGCGAGCGTGGCAAGCCCAGACTCGGTCTGCCCGATCGACTGCAATAACTCCAGCGCCTCGTCGTCCGGCAGTTCGATGAGCTCTGACTCGATTTTGGCGTCGACGAAGATGGCCTCGGCCGGCGCTACGAGCGAACGCAACTCGTCCTTCAGCGACTCGTTGCCCATCTCCTCGTCGTCGACGTTGAAGACGTACAGAAACGGCTTCGACGTGAGCAGTTGCAGTTCGCGCAGCGGTTCGGGATCGAGACCCGCGGCGAATACGGTCTGGCCGGAGTTCAGGACCTCCCCCGCATGACGAACTGCTGCGAGAACCTCGGCCCGCGCCTTCGCGGTGGGGCCTCCGAGCCGGCTCTCTTTTTCCATACGCGGCAGTGCTTTATCGACCGTCTGGAGGTCGGCGAGTATCAGCTCGGTGTTGATCGTCTCGATGTCGTCCTTGGGGCTGACCCGCCCGTCGACATGCGCCACGTCGGGGTCGGTGAACACCCGCGTCACCTGGCAGATCGCGTCGGACTCACGGATGTTCGCGAGGAACTTGTTGCCGAGACCCTGGCCCTCGGACGCGCCCTTCACCAGACCGGCGATGTCGACGAAACTGACCGTCGCGGGCACGATCTTGGCTGAGCTGTACAGCGCCGCCAACGCGGTCGAGACGAGAATCGGGGACGCCGACCACGCCGACGTTCGGCTCGATCGTGGCGAACGGATAGTTCGCGGCGAGCACGTCGTTCTTGGTCAGCGCGTTGAAGAGCGTCGACTTGCCCACGTTCGGCAGTCCGACGATTCCGATGGAAAGTGCCACAACCAGCGAGTCTACGGGCCGCTCACGGCCCATTCGGCACGGGTGAAACGCCAGATGAGATGGACGCCGCTTTGCTCGGGTGTGGCGATGACGCTGCGGCTCTGTCGCCCACAAGGCGGTAGCCAAGCGCGCGCGGAACGCCCTCACTCGCGACGTTGGCCCGATCGTGGTGAATCTCGACTCGGTCGATGTCGGGCCGCGCGAACGCATGATCGGTCAGGGCGCTTGCGGCATGGCCGTCGCGATCCCGCGACGGGTGAAGTCCTTGTGCACCCAGTAGCCGATCTCGAGGCCGCCTGGGCCGAGCGTCGGGTGCAGACCCGCATCCACCGACGATCTGGCCGCCGAAGAACAGCCCAACGAACTCGATCTGGTCTGCCGCCGCGCTTGACGGCGTCGGTCGCCCATGCCCGCGATCATCGCGCGGCGGTCGGTCAGCGACGAGGCTCGTGAGCCCAGGGCAGGCAACGGCCGAAGGTGATCGAGGCTGTCGATGATCGCCGCGGCCAGCCCCTCGGCGTCCGACTCGATGCCACGAGCGGATGTCATCAGACTGCCGGCCCGACGGACCATCTCGATAGGCATTCGCCGACCCTACGGGCTCGCCCGGCGTGGCACAGCCGAGCTTTTGTCGGCGTCCCCTGCCACGATGCGAGACATGACAGCAACCTCGCTCATCTTGCTCGTGCTTGGCCTCGCGGTCGGTGCTCACGATCGGATTCCTGCGCGCCAGTCGCGATCGACGTCGCGACTCGGCGACCCTGTCCGCCGACGCTCGAGAGCACCCGCGCCCAGCGCCACCCGCAGCTCGAGGCGCTGCGCGTGAGCGCTGATCGCGAGCTGGCCATCGAGCGCGCGAACGCGAACGACAAGCTCGAGGCTGCGCGCCTTACCGAAGACCTGCACGCGAGATCTTCGCCGCGCTGTCTTCCGACGCCCTGCACAAGAACAGCACCGCCTTCATCGAGCGTGCTGACGAGCTGATCAAGCGCGTCACTGCGGAGTCGACCGGCGATCTCGAGAAGCGGCAGCAGGCCATCGAACTCCTGGTCAGCCCGCTGAAAGAGACGCTCACAAACGTCGAGAAGCAGATGAAGGACGTCGAGAAGGAGCGCACCGACGCCTACGCCGCTCTGCGCACACAGGTCGCACAGATGGGCAAGACGTCGGAGAAGTTGCAGCAAGACACATCACAGCTTGTCGCCGCCTTGCGCGCGCCGCAGACCCGCGGCGCTTGGGGTGAGCACCAGCTTCGCCAGGTCGTCGAATTCGCCGGCATGATCGAGCACTGCGACTTCGGTGAGCAGCAGTCCGTGAGCACCGCCGACGGCATGCTGCGCCCCGACCTCATCGTCAACCTGGCCGGCGGCAAGCACGTTGTCGTCGATGCCAAGGTCTCACTCGTTGGCTTCCTCGATGCGATGGCCATCGACGACGCGGCAGCAGATGCTGCGACGACCGCGGCAACGCGCGCGCATCACTTGAAGCGTCACGCTCGTCACTTGCGCGACCACATCGATCATCTCGGTGCGAAGGCGTACTGGGATCTGCTGCCGAACACGCCTGAGTTCGTCGTGATGTTCATTCCGGCCGAGACGTTCCTCAGCGCAGCACTCGAGCAGGATCCGGCGCTTTGGCAGTACGGGTTCGAGAAGAACGTAATCATGGCAACCCCGGCGACCCTCATCGGACTATTGCGCACCGTCGGTTACTCCTGGCGCCAGGAGGCGCTAGCCGCGAACGCCCACGACGTGCTCACTCTGGGCCGCGAGCTCTACAGCCGGCTGTCGACGATGGGCATCCACATCGAGCAAGCTCGGCACCAAACTGAACTCCGCCGTGCAGAGCTACAACGAGACCGTCGCGTCCCTCGAAACCCGCGTGTTCACGACCGCCCGCAAGCTTGTCGACCTGAAGGTGACAAGCGAGGAGTTGGAAGCGCCACGACCGATCGAGCTCGTCGCCGCAAGCTCCAACGGTCTGAGCTCGTCGCGTCGGCGAACGACTCCCTCGTATCCCTTCCAGCGCCCCAGCCGCAGTTGCTGTTCGAGCCATCCCCGTTCGATCCGAGCGAACACGCGGCCGGCTGAGCGCGTCGATGGTGGCACCGGCGCGGCGTCGCGGCCTAGCGTGGGCTCGTGTCCGAACCTGCCGAGCCGCTGGCTGAGCCGCTTCGAGCTCCTCGTTGCGGCCGGCTATGCCGCACGTACGACCTCGCGGCGCGCGCGGCAGCGCCGAGTCGTCCGACGCTGGACGAACTGGAACCGACGAGGCCTGGACGACGAGCCGGACGACGAGCCGGCGCACCGACGAGCCGGAGCTCGAGGTAGCCGGCGACGCCGAGCCCGCGCCGCCGCACCCGGAGCCGCCCGCGCGGTCGCCGAAGCCCGGTCCCTGCCGGTAGCCGCAGGCCTCAGGTGCGCCGAGCCAACCGCGTCGCTTCGGGCCGGGTCGTGTCGGGCCGCGGCGTCACCGGTCGCGGCATCGTCGTGATGATCCTGGTCGTCACCGGCCTCGTCGGACTGATCGAGGTGGCCTTCGCCGGCCATCGAGGTGCATGCGTTCGCGATCGCGTTCGTCGTCGACGGCAGCCGATCGGAGCCCTCGTCGTCCGCCGCCGCGACCTGCCCACCGCGATCATCGCGCCGCCACTGCTCTACTGCGTCCTGATCGTCGCGCATGAGCGTGGTCGACACGAGCGACGAGACCGGCGGACTCCTCACACGGGAAGGCGTCTATATCGGCAACGCCTTCGTGACAGGTGCGCCAGCCCTGTGGGCCGGCGCAGCCGCCAGTGTCCTCATCGCGTGGTACCGGAGCCGCGCCACGCGTCTCGGGTCGCGCCTGCCAGGCAGGCGAAGCCGCGTCGACCGGCCGGCGAAGCGGCGCCGCCAAAAACCTAGAACTCGACGGAACCGATCGCTCCTCGCGTGCGTCTGATGAGCCACCCAGACGGTCTCGAGAGGAGTGAACGACGGTGCGAGTCCCAGGGCGCCTGTCCCGAAGTGTTGCCACCCTCCGTGTAACCCGCCCCGGTTCTACCGCTCTCGGTCTTGCTGCCGGCGTAGCCGCCATGAGCCTTCTCAGCGCGTGCAGCGCCTCGTCGGCCGCCCAGTCGTCGCCAGTGCAAGGCACCCACGGGTCATCGTCGTCGGTCGTTCGCGACGTCGACGACACCGCGAACGGAACCACGGTTCACGTGCACGTCGGCGATGTCGTGAGAGTCACGTTGCACTCGACGTACTGGGAGATGAACGCCCCGTCGACGGCGGCGCTTCAGGAGCGCATCAGTGACGTCGTCGCATCGCCGCCCGCGCCTGGCCATGTGCCGGGCCTCGGTGCAGGCACCGTCGTCACGTCGTATGTCGCCCACAGCAGCGGCACGGCGCAGATCACGGCGCATCGCACGTCGTGCGGCGAAGCGTTGCAATGCACTCCCGACAAGCAGTCGTATGCGGTCACGATCGCGGTCGACGCCAGCTGATCGGCGTCCCGCCTGCGTCTAATCAGAAGCGCTAGCGCTCGGCGTGTGCCTTGATGTCGCGCCGCAACTCCGGCGGCAGGGCGAACGTGAGGGTCTCGCGCACCGCCTCGATCTCTTCGACCGTCGTTGAAGCCGCGGTCGGCGAGCCACGCCAGCACGCCGAGGACGAGCGAATCCGGCACCGACGCACCGCTCGTCAGGCCGACCGTCGTCACCCCGTCGAGCCACGCCTCGTCGATCTCGCTCGAGTCGTCGACCAGGTGCGACGCGCGCGCGCCGCTTCTCGAGCGCGACCTCGACGAGTCGCACGGAGTTCGACGAGTTGCGCGAGCCGACGACGATGACCAGGTCGGACGCCGGGGCGATCTGCTTGACCGCGGCCTGCCGGTTCTGCGTGGCGTAGCAGATGTCGTCGCTCGGCGGATCCATCAGCTGCGGGAAAGCGCTCGCGAAGCGCGTGCACGGTCTCCAGTGTCTCGTCGACCGACAACGTGGTCTGCGACAGCCAGGCCACCCGTGAGGGATCGCGCACCTCGACCCGCGCGGCGTCGACTGGTCCGTCGACGAGCTTGACCCGGTCGGGCGCCTGGCCGGCCGTGCCCACAACCTCTTCGTGGCCCGCGTGACCGATGAGCAGGATCTCGAGGCCCTCGTCGGAGAAGCGCCGCGCCTCGTGATGCACCTTGGTGACCAGCGGGCAGGTGGCGTCGATCGTGCGTAAGTTGCGCTGCGTCGCCTCGGCGTAGACCGTCGGCGCGACCCCGTGGGCGGACAGCACCACGATCGAGCCCTCGGGTACCTCGCTGGTCTCCTCGACGAAGATCGCGCCCTTGGCTTCGAGGTCGGCGACCACGTGCTTGTTGTGCACGATCTGCTTGCGCACGTAGACCGGAGCGCCGTGAACCGCGAGTGCCTTCTCGACGCTGTCGATGGCTCGCTCGACCCCGGCGCAGTAGCCGCGCGGCTGGGCGAGAAGTACCCGCTTGCCGGAGAACGCGGGCACGGCGGGCTGGCGTCATGCCTCCATCGTAAGTGCCAGCCAGATCGGCCGCGGCGGGTCCGTCACTTACGCTCACGCGCTGTGGCTCTCGAATCGTCGGCAGAATCGCCGATCCCGGTACGAAGCGTCGCTCAGGCCATCGGCCAGTGGGTCGGGCGGCTCGGCCGGGTCTGGGTCGACGGCCAACTGACGCGAGATCACCCGACGTCCGGGCACGAACACCGTGTTCTTCGTTCTGCGTGACCCTGCCGCCGATATCTCGCTGCAACGTGACCGCGGCGCGCCAGCTCATCGACGGCATGGCCGACCAGCTCACCGAAGGCAGCCGCGTCGTCGTCTGGGCCAAGCCCGAGTTCTACCTCGCCCGGGGGACGCTCCAGCTGCACGCGCTCGAGATCAGGCCGGTCGGGGTCGGCGAGCTGCTCGCGCGAATCGAGCGGCTGAAGCGCCTCCTCGCCTCCGAGGGCCTCTTCGACGCCGACCGCAAGCGTCCGCTGCCGTTCCTGCCCGGCACCGTCGGCCTCGTGTGCGGCCGCGGATCAGCCGCCGAACGCGACGTCCTGGAGAACGCGAAGCGTCGCTGGCCGGCCGTGCAGTTCCGCGTCGAGGCGGTCGCCGTGCAAGGCCCGTACGCCGTCGCCGAGATCGTCAGCGCGGTGCACGCCCTCGACATCGATCCGCAGGTCGACGTGATCGTGATCGCCCGCGGCGGCGGCAGCGTCGAAGACCTGCTCCCGTTCTCCGACGAGGCCCTGCTGCGCGCGGCTGCGGCCTGCCGCACACCGATCGTCAGCGCGATCGGCCACGAACCAGACTCGCCACTGCTCGACCTCGTCGCCGACGTTCGCGCATCGACGCCGACCGACGCGGGCAAGCTGATCGTGCCCGACGTCGCCGAGGAGCAACGCCGGATCTCGCTGCTGCGTGATCGAGCGCTGCGGTATGTCACGACCCGCATCGAGCGCGAGCAGGACGCACTTCGCTCGCTTCGCGCCCGACCCGTACTCGCGACGCCGGAACGCGACATCGAGCGGCGGTCGCGCGAAGTCGCCGACGCTCGTCGCACGCGCCCGCCGAAGCCTTGACGCGGGTCTCGATCGTGCCGCCGACGACGTCGTCCACCTGCTGGCCCGGGTGCGCTCACTCTCACCCGCTGCGACGCTCGAGCGCGGCTACGCCGTCGTGCAGGACGCCGACGGGCAGGTGCTTGCGATCGGCGGCGCAGGCTCGCAGCCGGCGCTGCCATCGGCGTCCGCCTCGCCGTCGGGAAAGCTGACGGCAGCTGTCACCTCCGCAAGCACCGACGACTGACGCGCCACCGGGCCTTACGCTGATCCCCATGGCGAAGGCACCCGACGCGGAGATCTCGCAAGAGCTCGATCTCCTACGAAGCGGCCAGAGATGAGTTGCTCGACGTCGTGCGCCAACTCGAAGCAGGCGGCGTGCCGTTGGAGCAGTCGCTCGTGTTGTGGGAACGCGGCGAGCAACTCGCCGTCCTGTGTCAGGCCTGGCTCGACGGCGCCAAGAAGCGGCTCGCGGCACGGCGACCCGAAGCGTCCGGACGCCAGCGTGCCCAGCCGTCTCGACATCGGCGGACGACGACGGTGGCTCGCGATGAGTGCCGCAGAAACGCCCGACCGCAACCTCGCCCTTGAGCTCGTTCGTGTCACCGAGGCCGCGGCGATGGCCGCCGGCCGATGGGTCGGACTCGGTGAGAAGAACGACGCCGACGCGGCCGCGGTCGATGCGATGCGCCGGCTGATCGGAACGGTCGCGATGCGCGGCGTCGTCGTGATCGGCGAGGGCGAGAAGGACAACGCCCCGATGTTGTTCAACGGCGAGCTGGTGGGCGATGGCACCGGCGCCGAGGCCGACGTCGCGGTCGATCCGATCGACGGCACCCGGCTGACCGCAATGGGCATGAACAACGCGATCTCGGTGATGGCCGTGGCCGAGCGGGGATCGATGTACGACCCCTCCGCGGTCTTCTACATGGAAAAGCTCGTCACAGGAGAAGCGGCCGCGCCCTTCGTCGACATCGAGGCGCCGGTGGCGGCGAACATCGCCGCTGTCGCGAAAGCAAAGGGTCGAGCGAACGAAGACGTCACGGTGGTCGTGCTCGACCGGCCCCGCCACGAGCAGCTGGTGAGCGAGATCCGCGAAGCCGGCGCGCGCATCAAGTTCATCCTCGACGGCGACGTGGCGGGCGCCATCATGGCCGCCCGCGAAGGGACCGGCATCGACTTGCTGCTCGGCATCGGCGGCACTCCGGAAGGCATCATCGCGGCGTGCGCGGTGAAATGCCTGGGCGGCGTGATTCAGGCCAAGCTCTGGCCGCGCGACGAGACCGAGCGCGCGAAGGCGCTCGACGCCGGGCTCGACCTCGACGCTGTCCTGACCACCGACAACCTGGTGCATTCCGACAACGTGTTCTTCGTCGCGACAGGCATCACCGACGGCGAACTGGTCCGCGGTGTTCGGTACAGAGGCGGCGGGGCCGTGACCAGCTCGCTGGTGATGCGCTCCAAGAGCGGGACGATCCGCACCATCGAGAGCGAGCACCAGCTGTCGAAGCTGCGCGGGTACGCGATCGTCGACTATGACCACCGCCACGCCGACCACACGCTCGCGTCACCCGACCGCACTCGGGTGCCCTGACAGTCGACCTGCGTTCCGGCCGGCACCGCGCCTGACCGCCTCGCCTCCTCGCCCGACGTGAGCAAGACCACGCTGTCCTGGGCGGCCCGGGTAACGGCTGGAGTTCTACGCTGCACTCATGACCTCCGAAACGCCCCAATCCTTCGAAGCTGCCTTCCGTGTCGAGCACGACAGCATGGGGGACGTCCGCGTCCCGCGCGACGCGAAGTGGCGTGCGCAAACCCAGCGTGCCGTCGAGAATTTCCCGGTCTCCGGGTTGGCGATCGACCGCGAGTTGATCGGTGCGCTCGCGTCGATCAAGGGCGCGGCCGCGCTGGTGAACGCCGAGCTCGGCAGTCATCAGCCCTTCGACTGCGAAGGCCATTCACGACGCAGCGACCGACGTGGCCCGAGGTAACTGGGACGCACACTTTCCGATCGACGTCTTTCAGACCGGGTCGGGTACATCGAGCAACATGAACGCCAACGAAGTGCTCGCCACGCTTGCCACCGAAAGGCTTGGAGCGCCCGTTCATCCCAACGACGACGTCAACGCTTCGCAGTCGTCGAACGACACGTTCCCGGCCGCGATCCACATTGCTGCCACCCGGTCGATCGTGGTCAACCTCATCCCGCGCTAGCTCATCTCGAGGCGTCGCTGGCACGCAAGGCACAGGAGTTCTCGACCGTGGTCAAGAGCGGTCGCACGCATCTGATGGATGCCACGCCAGTGACGCTCGGTCAGGAGTTCGGCGGCTACGCGGCGTCCATGCGACTTGGTATTGAAAGACTGCAAGCGGCATTGCCGCGCATCGGCGAGCTTCCGTTGGGCGGCACGGCAGTCGGTACCGGCCTGAACGCGCCTGCCGGATTCGCCGCGAAGGTCATCGCCTCGCTGTCGACGTCGATGCAGTTACCCCTGACCGAAGCGCGTGACCACTTCGAGGCGCAAGGTTCGCGTGATGCGCTCGTCGAGGCGAGCGGCGTCTTGCGGGTTGTCGCGGTCAGCCTCTACAAGATGGCGAACGACCTGCGGCTCATGTCGTCAGGACCGCGCACCGGTTTCGCGGAGATTCACCTACCCGACCTTCAACCCGGCTCGTCGATCATGCCGGGCAAGGTGAATCCGGTGTTGCCCGAGGCCGTGTGCCAAGTCGTCGCACAGGTCATCGGCAACGACACCGCGATTGCTTTCGGCGGGGCCGCAGGCAATCTCGAACTCAACGTGATGCTGCCCGTCATTGCACGCAACCTGCTCGAGTCGATCCGACTGCTCTCGAACATTTCCAGGCTGCTCGCCGACCGTTGCATCGACGGCATCGAAGCGGACGTCGAGCGGTGCCGCATGTTCGCGGAGTCATCACCGTCGATCGTCACGTCACTGAACAAGTACATCGGATACGAGGCAGCCGCGAAGGTCGCGAAGCTGTCGCTCGCGCAGAACAAGACGATCCGCGAGGTCGTTCTCGAAGGCGGCTACGTGGCGGCGGGCAAACTCACCGAGGCTCAACTCGATGAGGCGCTCGACGTGCTTGCGATGACCCGGCCAGCGACCTCATAGCGGGCTCAGTACCAGCGATAGCGCTTCCAGTGAGACCACGCGGTACACGCCGTGCCGTACCGCGTGCTGATGTAGCTGAGCCCCCAGTGGATCTGGGTCACCGGGTTGGTCCGCCAGTCAGCGCCAGCGCTCGCCATCCGCGACGCGGGCAGCGCCTGAGGGATGCCATAGGCGCCTGACCTGCTGTTACGTGCTGTGGTCTGGAACTTGCTCTCCTGCTGCCACAACGACGACAGGCATGACCACTGCTGCGCGCTAAGACCCGCTCGCACCGCGACCGCGTAAGCGATCTGTCGGGGGGTACCTGCGATCGCAGGCAGCACGGTCGGCGCCGGCTTCGAAACGACCGGCGCAGTGACCGACGATCGGCAGATTCGCGGGCGTCGCGACTGCTGTCGCAGTGCTCGCACCTTGTGCTGCTGCAGGGATTTGATCGGCGGCCGCGCCACCGAGAAGACCGAACCCGGATTGCAAACCAACAGACGTTGTCGTTCCCGTGTCGCGTGTCGTTGCAGTTGACCCAGAACTGATCGAACTGAATGTCGATGTCGTTGCAGAACCGCCGTACAGAACATCGCCGGCGGACGCCGATGCGAATGGTGATTCGATGCTGGGTGTCTCTGTAGTTGTGACGGGCGCCGTCGTAGCTGGTGCAACCGTCGCTGCTGTTAAGTCGGTCGTCTGACCAGCTGTGCCCGAGGTCTGCGCAGCAACGCCACCGGCGACTCCACCGAGAACGCACAACGCAAGAACGGCGGAGAGCATCGTCGAACCGACGATGGCCCCAGCTGCCGGGATCCGGCTTTTCACAACGCTTCCTTTCGAGAGCTTGCACACCAGCGATACAGCGCGCTTGCGAATGTCCCAGGCCGACCACGAAGACGGTTAGCCGTATGCCGCGGCGCTAATGCGCGTATGAGTGCGGCACGTCATGTAGTTGCACCGGTGGCGCCGGTAAATACATGGGGTGTTCGAACAGCATGCACGATTCAATGCAAGGGCGCAAAGAATTGATCGGTGAGGGATGTCACAAATGACTGCGCGTGTGAATGTTGTGACAACTTAGAGAAAGATTTATCGAAACTCACGCTTGAGAGTACGTGCTGGTGCCGCCCGTGTGCCGCGCGCCCATACTTGCGCGCACATCGCCGACATACCGTGCGCGATCACTCAGTAACTCTTCGTGAGGCCATTTCGCAGGAACTTTGTCGACTCATGGAGATATTGCTTCAGAGTAAGAGTGCTTTACCTGCAGTATTTCCGGCGCTTTTCGCTGCCATCGACGCAGGCTGTTCGCGACTCTGTTCGTCCGAGTTCTATCGAAGCATTTGCTGTTCGTTCTGCTCGAACCGAACGATAGGTTATGCGGTGATTGCAATGCAAGTTCGACACGCGCATGTATCTTGACGTCGAGATACATATCTCGATATCGAGATAGTTCGTCTAACTCTAGATTGCACTGCCGATCACGAGCCGAAGCGGCGCTCGCGTTCGGCGTACGCACGCACCGCGCGCAGGAAGTCGACCCGCCGGAAGTCGGGCCAGTACGCCTCGCAGAAGAAGAGCTCGGAGTGCGCTGTCTGCCATAGGAGGAACCCCGAGAGCCGCTGCTCGCCCGACGTACGGATCACCAGATCGGGATCAGGCTGGCCCTTCGTATAGAGGTGCTCGGCGATGTGCTCGATATCGAGGAGATTGGCAAGATCCTCGATGCTCGTACCCCGGCTGGCGTGCTCGTGGAGGAGCGACCGGACCGCGTCGGCGATCTCGCGGCGCCCCCCGTACCCCACGGCCACGTTGACGATCAAGCCACCCAGGTCCGCCGTGGCGTCCTGGGCCTCCTTGAGCGAGCGCGCCGTGGCGTCAGGCAGCAGATCGAGGGCCCCGACCGGGTTGATCCGCCAGCGGCGGCCTGCCGCAAGGGCGCTGACGGCGTTCTCGATGATCTGAAG
Organism: uncultured Actinomycetes bacterium; assembly: GCA_963809135.1. GTDB lineage: Bacteria > Actinomycetota > Actinomycetes > Acidothermales > Acidothermaceae > PALSA-607. The sequence continues at coordinate 32,349 of CAWEIG010000006.1, read as the reverse complement.
GAGGGGCGCGAGTTCCTCATCGGCCCTGTTCAGGTTGTCGGTCGAGAGCAACCAGAGGGTCACGACCTCGATGTGCAGTTCCGAGCACCAACTCAGGAACTCGTCGATCTTCGCGGCGCCCTTGCGGTGCCCCGAGGCAACGCCGACTCCGAGGGCCTTCGCCCAGCGGCGGTTGCCATCGAGGATGACTCCGACGTGGCGCGGAACGCGGTCAGGGGTGAGGGCGGCCGCCAGCCTGCGTTCGTACGTGCCGTAGAGGAGACCGCGCACGTCCATCGCGGGGCGGCACCTCCCAATAGCGGGCTTGGCCGCACCCTATCTCGCGTGCGCTCAGGTCGCAGTCGGACCCGCATCTCTCACCTGTTCGACGGTACGTACCGCGTCGCGCAGCTGACCGAGCCAGTCGTCGGCATTCTTGCCCACGAGGCGAACGCACCACGCCAGCGCGTCGCTGCGACTGCGGGCAACCCCGGCGTCGACGAGCGTGTCGAGCACGAGGCGATCACGCTGCCGAAGCCGCGTCATGACCGGCACCGACAGGCTGGTGAAGATTTCCCGACGCTCGCCGCACGTCGCACCCCACGCGATCCTGCGGCCCAAGCGATGCTCGGCCTCTGATGCGATGTCGATGCGCTCACCGCGCGTCTGCTCCCTGAATGCCTTGATGCGGCCGGCCCAGGAAGCGGCGCGCTCCTGCTCACTTGCCTGCTCTGGAGAGTTCCGGAGCGGCCAACTCGCCGACGACGATGATCTCCTCGCGGTCGATCGTCACCTCGGGCGCTGCAACGAACCAATCGGACGGCAGCCGCCCGGCGAACCAGCCGCGGGCAACCTCGTCATTCGTGTCATGTGTCATGGCCGAATGATTACATGCTTACATTGCAAGCACAACCGGAGCAGACCGCTGTTCGCTCCCCGCTGATTTACAGTGCCGATGTGGATCACCAGGTCGACGGAGTACGAATTCACTACGTCGAGCACGGCGAGGGTGTACCGCTCGTCGCGCTGCACGGCGCCGGAGTTGATCATCGCGATATCGCAGCCGCGATCGAAGGGCTCGTGCCGAAGACGGGGTCTCGGCGGATATACCCCGACCTGCCGGGGATGGGCAGCTCGACATCCGATGGACTGACGTGCAACGACGACGTAGTCACGGTGCTGGTCGACTTCATCGACCACGTCAGCGCAGGGCCGGTCATGCTCCTGGGACATTCCTATGGCGCTTACCTTGCCCGAGGCGTGGCCGCGCGCAGACCAGACAGCGTGCTGGGGCTGGCGTTGGTGTGCCCCGTCGCAGAAGCGTCGCACGATGTGCCTGAGCCCCACGCCGTTCAGCAAGATGACGACGCGTACGACGAACTCGAACCTGCGCAGCGCACACGCTTCGATGACTACTTCGTTGTGCGGACGGCAGCGAACGCGCGCCGCTTTCGCGACGACATCTGGCCCGGCATCACCCTCGTGGATGAGGACGCGCTGCGACGCATCTTCGCCGGATGGACCATCGACCTCGGATCAGGCAGCGTGGCGGCGCCCGCGCTGATCCTGGCCGGACGTCGCGACTCGGTCGTCGGGTATGCCGACGCAACTCGGCTAGTGGAGCAGTACCCGCACGCCACCCTTGCCGTGATCGACGACGCCGGTCATGCCCTGATGCATGAGAAGCCCGAAGTCCTGTCCGCCCTCGTGCACGACTGGCTAACCCGCGCTGGTAGGCGGAACGACGACACCCGCTACGACGTTGGTTCGGTCGAGGGTTGCCGCGCGTAGTACAAGTCCATCGTGTCGTGATGGCCGAACCACTGCAGGGTCAGCTGCCAGCATCCCGGCTGCGGTAGGTCGACGTAGGAGTTGCCGGGGCCGCCGATGACCTGCCGTTGCACCGTGAGTTTGCTCCCGGCCAGGTGAGCGTCGATTTCCAGGTCGTTGAAGTGGGGCGTGCTCGGGTTGCCTTCGGCGGCTGCCGGCTGCGAGACCCACAACACCTTGTTGTGGTGGTCGGACGACGGAGGTGCGGTAAGTGGGTTGCCGAACAGCACGGCCACCATGAGCCCGTGGGTACTGACTTCGTGCAGGACCGGGGTATCCGGCGGCCGGAAGCCGGCCCGTGCCCAGATAGGCAGCGGTGCAGTAGCCGGCGCACCACACGTCGCGGGGCCGCTCGCCGTGGCGGGCGCGGACCGGGTGATCGCCCAAGGGATCGCAGCCGCGGCGATGACTGCAAGCATCGAGCCCGCTATCGCTGCGCGGCGATTGCGGCGCCGCCGGGCGCCGCGTCGGACGGGCTCCACCAAGTCGACCGGCGTAGCTTGCTCGGCCACTTGACGTAGGGCGTTACCGAGGGGTGTGGTTGCCATAGTCGGGTGCCTCCTCTTCCACGAGTGCCGCGAGTTCAGGCGCGGTTTCGCGCAGCCGGCGCAACGCGAGATGGGTTTGGCTCTTGACCGTGCCCGCGCTGCAGCGCAGCACCTCGGCGGTCTGCTGGACGCTCATGTCGTCGTAGAAGCGCAGCACCAGCACCGCACGTTGGTGGGGGGTCAGCCGAGACAGCGCCTGTTGCAGACTCAGTCGCAAGTCCACCGCCGTGTACGGTTCGGGCCCCGCGCGTTCGGGTGGCTCGGCGTCGAGCCGTTCACGCAGGCGTCGGCTTCTCCAGCGGCTCACCTGAAGCCGATACATGACTTGACGGACGTAGGCCTGCGCGCTCGCCTGCCGTCGCACCCGCCACCACGCCGCGGCGGTGCGTTCTAGCGCCGCCTGCACGAGGTCTTCTGCGGTGTGCTGATCACCGGTGAGCAGGTAGGCAGTGCGGAGCAGCTGCGGCGTGCGCGCCCGCACGAACTGCTCGAAACTTTCCTCCACGCCCGACCCGTCCGATCGTCTCCTGCTGTTCTACCCCCTAAGACGCCCGCGGAGGACCGGGCGGTTGGAGGACGGACCAGACGGTCCTGTTGGCTTACCGCAAGTCAGGCATCGTCCAGGGCCATGCGCAGGTCCTCGACCGTGGTGACAGGGCGACGACAGGTGAACTGCCGGCACACGTACGCCGTCGGCAATCCGTCGATGGCATCGCGACCTTCAAGCAGCGGCGCCCATTCCGGCGCAGAGGCGCCCTCGCCGACCGCGATCACCGCGCCCGGCGACGTCGACATCCAGGCGGTCCGTACCAGCGCGGCGATGCCGCCGTCGACGATGCGGTCTTGTTGGCCAACAAGGGCAATCTCGAGAGGACCGGCCAGCAATGCGCTCGCCGCTGCGAGGCCCCACCCTGCAGCGCGCGGGTAGCGAGCGCCGAGCACTCTGCGTGGCGCCGAGCGCAGCCTCCGCGGCAGCGCGATGCTCTGTCGATCCGGTGAGCGCGGCGTACGTCAACAATGCCTGCGCGAGTGCGGATTGCCCGGCCGGTGTGGCGTCGTCGGTGAGATTTTGCGGCCGCCGCACGAGCGCTTCGGCGTCGTCCGCTGTGTCGAAGTAGCTGCCCTCTCCGTCGGCGAAGTGCGTCAGGCAGGCATCGAGCAACACGCCCGCGGTGTCGAGTAAGTCTCGCGATCCCGTCGACCTGCGCGAGCGCGAGCAATCCTTCGGCCACGTCGGCGTAGTCCTCAAGCACACCTGCGGGCTGACCGACCACGCCATCGCGCGACACTCTGCGCAAACGTCCATCAACAAGATGGACGTCGATCAGCAGCCGAGCCGCGTCACGCGCAGCGTCGACGAGGTCGGGGCGAGCGAAGAGCGCGCCCGCCTCGGCAAGTGCCGCAATCGCCAGGCCGTTCCATGCGGCGACGACCTTGTCGTCTCGCCCGGCTGAGGACGCAGTTCCCGCGCACTCAACAACGCCGACCGGACCGCGACCACCGCGCCTCGTCGTCCGGCCCTGTGGATCCTATGGCAACTGCAACACCGACGAGCCATGCTCGAACGTGCCGCTGGCAGTGACATGCAGCAATTCGGCCGCCCACGCCGCGTCGTCGACGCCGAGCACATCGAGCAACTGACCGCGAGTCCAGACGTACGTCGCGCCCTCGACACCTGCGGTGTCGGCGTCGAGCGCCGAGGCGAATCCACCTTCGGGCGTGCGCAGATCGGCGAGCATGAACTCGGCCGTCTCGATGGCGATGCGGCGAGCGAGCGATGAACCCGTCGCACGCCACCAATGCGTATAGACCCGCAGCAGTTGCGCGTTGTCGTACAGCATCTTTTCGAAGTGCGGCACGACCCATTTCGCGTCGACGCTGTACCTCGCAAAGCCGCCTGCCAGCTGGTCGTACATGCCGCCGCGCGCCATCGCCGTACAGGTGCCGGCGACCATGTCGAGCGCGCCCATCGATCCGTAGCGGATCAAGAACTCGAGCACCGCCGACGGCGGGAACTTCGGCGCGTTGCCGAATCCGCCATGCTCCTCGTCGTAGTCGGCGCGCAATGCCGAGATCGCCGTGTCGAGAATGCCCGCATCGGGCGGCGTCCGCTCTGCCGGTATCGACGCGCGTTCACCGAGCAGCCGGACCACGTCGGCGCCGGCCTTCGTCAACTCGTCGCGCCGATCGACCCAGGCCTGGGAGACCGCGTCAAGCACCTCGCGAAACGACGGCAGCCCATGCAACGGGCGGCTCGGGTAGTAGGTGCCGCAATAGAACGGTTGCCCGTCGGGTGTGAGGAAGCACGTCATCGGCCAGCCGCCGTGGCCGGTCAAGGCTTGCGTGGCGTCCATGTAGATGGCGTCGACGTCGGGCCGTTCCTCCCGATCGACCTTGATGCACACGAACCGCGCGTTCATCGCGGCCGCAGTTTCGGCGTCCTCGAAGGATTCATGCGCCATCACGTGACACCAGTGACAGGCCGCGTAGCCGACCGAGAGCAACACAGGAACCCCGCGAGCGTGCGCCTCGGCGAACGCCTCGGGCGACCACGGCCACCAGTCGACCGGATTGTTGCGGTGCTGCAACAGGTAGGGACTCGTTTCGCCCGCCAGACGGTTGGTCACGGCCCCATCCAACCTCACGCGGCGTGCACGCGGTGGCGGCGCGACGCGACGCCGTCTGAGAGCCCGGCGCTACCCGGCGGTCGAGATGCGGTGGGGTCGCAGATTCTTGATGGCGTACATCGCCTGGTCGGCCGATTCGAGCGCCTGCGCCGCTGCGTCACCGGCGGCGCCGAGGTAGACGCCGATGCTGCCCCTGACGACCACGCTTCGGCCGTGCACCCGGTGCGGTTCTGTGAGAGCCCGATCGATGCGACTCGCCAACCCTGACAACGCGGCCGCATCGATGCGAGGGGCGCAGACGGCGAACTCGTCGCCGCCGAGCCGACCCACGGTGTCGTGCGGTCGTACCTGCGCACTCAACCGGTCAGCGACACTCTGCAAGATCTCGTCGCCGGCGTCGTGGCCGTAGGTGTCGTTCACCGGCTTGAAGCGATCGAGATCGATGTAGAGCAAACCGACATCGAGCACTCGTCGTCGACCGGCATTTTCATCAGTCAACGCCTCGGCGAGTTTCTCGGCGAACAGCACCCTGTTCGCCAATCCCGTGAGCGGATCGTGCGAGGCCTGATGAGCTAGTTCCAGTTCCGATTTCTTGCGGCGACTGATGTTCACATGAGAGGCAAGCGCCCCGCCGATCGGACCGCCGATCGGTGTGATCCTCGAGGTGAACCACCGGCCCACAGACGGCGACGGGCACGGATACTCGTGATCGCTCTCGACGGTCTCGCCGGCCAGCACCGATCGAAGGCCGATCAAGACCTCCGCGGCATCAAGGCAGCCGCCGGCCGCGGCGCGATCGCAGACCTCGAGATAGCTCACGCCCACTCCGGTGGTCTCCGGCAGGCCGCCGTTGTCGAGCGCGAACATCCGCCACGCGGTGTTGACCGCGATGATCGTGCCCGACCTGTCGAGCACTGCGGTCGCGTCCGGGATCGCGTCGAGCATGGCGGCGGTGAAGCTGCCGAGCTTGAGGGCGAGGGCGGTATCCACGCATCCCCATCGGTCAGGCAGGTTCGGATCTGAGCGGGAGCGTCGCGCCTGAAATGCTCGCCTCATGGTCGAGCAGCCACCGCTTGCGGTCGAGACCGCCGGCGTATCCGGTCAGCGACCCATCAGCGCCGACGACGCGGTGACACGGCACCACAATGCCGATCGGATTGCGTCCGATCGCCGCCGCCACCGCCCGAGTCTTCGTCCGATCAGCCACCCGCTCCGCGATCTGCCCGTACGCACACGTGGTGCCGAACGAGATGTCGCGCAGCGCCATCCACACCGCCTCCTGAAACGGCGTGCCACGAGGTGTCAGCGGGAGATCGAAGTCGGTCAGGTCACCCGCGAAGTAAGCGTCGAGCTGCTTCGAGGCGTCAGCCAGCAAGCTCTCGTCGCGCGTCCACTCGGGCCGCAGGTGCGGCTCGTAACGCTGGCCTGTCAAGAAAACGCCGGCGACGACAGCGGCTCGTCAGCAGTACTAGGGGCGCTGACGACAAGCACGTCACCGATCGGACCCCCAACCACGGTGTAGTAGGTCTGTGCGCTCATGCTGCGCCCTCCTGGATTCGCTCCTCGCGTAGTTGTATGGGCGGACGTCGTGTGGTGGCCGCTTGTGCGGCGGTCCAGATGTGGGCGAGTGCGTACGACCGCCAAGGTCGCCAGCGTCGTGCCATTGCGTCGATCTCACGGCCGTCGCCGGTGAACCCGAGCACCTCAAGGCCCTGCCGCACCCCAAGATCAGTCGGCATGAAGACATCGGGATCGGCCAGCGCCCGCATGCGGATGTAGCTCACGGTCCAGGGGCCGATGCCGGGCAACGCCAGCAGTTGCGCGCTCGTTCGGTCGCGGTCGGCACCCGGATCGAGATCGATGTCGCCGTCTGCCACGGCCTGGGCGAGCCCGATCAGGGCGGTTGCCCGGGCGCGGGTAAGAGACAAGGCTGCTGGATCGGCGGCAGCCACTGCGTGCGCACGTCGGGAAAAGATGCGTGAGCTCGCCATCGGAGCTGACGTGGGGTTCGCCTAGGGCGGCGACGAGTCTGGCCGCGAGCGTTCGTGCACCGGCGACGCTGACTTGCTGGCCAAGCACAGCGCGGACGGCGAGTTCGAATCCGTCGACATGTCCGGCCACTCGGCGTCCGGGCTCGGCTGACACCGATGCACTCAACAGCGGATCATCGCCAAGGACCTCAGACACCGCCTGCATATCGGCGTCGAGGTCTAACAGTCGCCGGCAGCGTGCAACCGCAGGCGCGAGATCGCGGAGGTCCGAAAGCTCGAGCCGGCAAGGAATCCAGGTCTGGTCGACCCACGACCGACTCTCAGCCGCGACATCACCGAGCGCGATGACCGCTGGGCCGTGCACGAGCGAAACCGTTCGCCGGTAACCGTAGTGCGTGCCCACACTCGACTCCTGGAATCGCGCGAGTTGCGAGGAAGTCGAACGTGTGGAATGGCGCGAACGGCCGACGAAACGGCAGGCGCAGATGGAGCGAGCCCGGAGTTGGCGTGCGGCTCGCCGGACGCCTGCTCGCGCGCAGTTGCGTCGGCGTGAGGGCGAACACCTCGCGGATCGTGTCATTGAACTGACGCACGCTCGCGAACCCCGCAGCGAACGCCACGTTCGCGATCGCGACGTCCGTCGTTTCTAGCAACACCCTCGCAGTCTGCGAGCGCTGTGCCCGGGCCAACGCGATCGGCCCCGCACCAACCTCAGCCACGAGCTGGCGATGCACGTGCCGCTCGCTGTACCCGAGTCGCTGCGCAAGCCCGGCCACACCCTCACGGTCGACCACCCCGTCGGCGATGTGCCGCATCGCGCGACCGACGAGGTCTGCTCGCACGTTCCACTCCGGCGACCCAGGGACGGCGTCGGGCCGGCATCTCTTGCACGCGCGGAACCCGGCCTCTTGCGCAGCCGCGGCGGTCGGCAGGAACCGCACGTTCTTGCGTTGTGGCGTCATCGCTGGGCAACTAGGGCGGCAGTAGATTCCGGTGGTCAGCACCCCGACGAAGAACCAGCCGTCGAACCGCGAGTCGCGACTCGAGAGGGCCCGGTAGCAAGCGTCCTCGGTCAGTTCGGTCAACATGAGACGAGCATGCACCCCCGGTGTGACAATCTGCTGGCGGATTTCGGACGCCTCGAACAGTCTGTCGACCACGTCCGAATCCCGCTAGTCGCTGCCGACCCGGATAATCGTCGCCGTGCCTGATGTCGTATCCGATCTCGTCGTCACGCCCCGCGTGACGGTGCCCGCCTCGGAGCTGCGATGGCGATTTTCGCGATCGAGCGGACCCGGCGGACAAGGTGTGAACACGACCGACAGCAGGGTCGAGTTGTCGTTCGACGTCGCGACGAGCCCGTCGATCCCGTCGTTCCTGCGCGAACGTGCCGTGTCGCGGCTTGCCGACCGGCTGATCGACGGGGTGCTGGTGGTGTCGGCATCGGAACACCGATCGCAGCTGCGCAACCGCGAGGCGGCCGCGGCGCGCCTGGTGTCGGTGCTGCGCGGCGCGTTGGCACCGCCCCCGCGCACCCGTCGTCCGACCATGCCATCGCGAGGCGCGATCGAACGCAGACTCACCGACAAGAAGGCAACAGCGAAGCGCAAAGCCGACCGGCGCAAGCCGCCTGAATGGTGATTCGTTAACGCGGCGGCGGGATCGTGCCCGGTGCGTCGTCGCCGGTCTTCGGCGGCTCGTCGAAGTTGATGCGCTGAACCTTGCGCAGGTGCTTCGTCATCGACCGCAGCAAGAAGACCACCGCCACCACAAGGATCAAGAAGACGAGCAATCCGAGTGCGCCGTTCGGGCTCTTCGCCTGCTGGTTATCGACCGCAAAGATCAACGTTGTCAGCATCATGTACGCGCGTCCTCGCGGATGCCGGCGAACAGGTCGTCTTCGGGAATCGTCGAGTTCACGAACGAGCGTGCCAACTCGAAATCCTCGGTGGGCCAAGCTTCTTGATGCACATCGAGTGGCACGTCGAACCACGGTCCGTTCGGGTCGACCTGCGTCGCGTGGGCGAGCAACGCCTGGGTGCGGGTCTCGTACCAGGGCGCTGTGGGCACCCGGGTCGTGATCCGATTCTGGTCTTCTGGCTTGACCTCCCACTCGGCGAGGCGCTCGGCGTAAGGCGATTCGAGCCCGCGACGGAGCATCTCATCGTGCAGCGCCTGAAAACGATCGAGGTGGAATGTCCAGTGGTAGTAAAGCTTCAGCGGCTGCCAAGGTTCACCGGTGCCCGGGTAGCGGTCGGGGTCGCCCGCGGCATCGAACGCTTCGACCGACACGTTGTGGCACATCACGTGGTCGGGGTGGGGGTAGCCGCCGCGCTCGTCGTAGGTGATGACGACGTGTGGCCGCTCGCGGCGCATCAGCTCGACGAGCGGCGCCGCGGCTACCTCGAGCGGCTGCAAGGCGAAGCAACCTTCCGGCAGCGGCGGGAGCGGGTCGCCTTCGGGATATCCGGAATCGACGAATCCGAGCCAGACCTGCCGAACGCCAAGGATGCGGGCCGCCTCAGCCATCTCGCTGCGGCGAACAGCTGCAAGATCGCTGACGACTTCCGGGCGATCCATTGCGGGGTTGAGGATCGAGCCGCGCTCGCCGCCCGTAAGCGTGACGACCAGCACGTCGACGCCCTCGGCCGCGTAACGCGCCATCGTCGCCGCGCCCTTGCTCGACTCGTCGTCGGGATGCGCGTGCACAGCCATCAGCCTCAGTCGTTCCGGCAGCTGTCGTTCCGGCAGCTGTCGTTCCGGCATCTGGGATCGCTCCGGCATCTGGGATCCCGCCTCGTTCGTCGTCATGGACCTCCTCCTACAGCCACCTACAGTCCATTCTCCCGCGTCGCGCGACCGGTTTTGCCAGCGCCCCACCAGACGCATCACCACCGGTTGTAACCTGGGCTAACAAGCTGACGCACGCCACCTGGCCTCGGCGTCCGGCTGTATATGAAGTCCCTGAGGAGTTCCGTGGCCCAGATCACCCCGATCACCTGGCTGACGCGCGAGGCGTTCGATCGGCTGACCGCCGAGTACGACACGTTGACAGGTCCGGCCCGGATCGAGATCGCGCGCAAGATCCAAGCGGCACGGGAAGAGGGCGACCTCAAGGAGAACGGCGGCTATCACGCTGCCAAAGAAGAGCAGGGCAAGATGGAAGCCCGCATCCGGCAACTGCGGCAACTGCTCGACAACGCCAAGGTCGGCGCTGGTCCGGCTGATGACGGCCTTGTCGGGCCTGGCATGGTCGTCACGGTTCGCTACGAGGGCGACGCAGACACATTGACATTCCTGGTTGGCTCACGCGAAGACGCCGGCGGCGGCATCGACGTGTACTCCCCGAGTTCTCCGCTCGGCGCTGCACTGCTCGGCAAGACTGCGGGCGACACCGTCTCGTACGCGTTGCCGAACGGCACGAAGCTCGCCGTCGAGATCATCGAGGCGAAGCCCTACACCGGCTGAGCTAGCGGGCGGCGGCCGCTCGGTATTTACGCACCGACAGCGGAACGAATACCACCAAGAGCAGCACGCTCCACCCGATCGCCGTGATCTGTGGATGCTGCATCGGCCATGCATCAGGGCGCTTCAGCGAGCCGCTATTGCCGAACAATGCACGGGCGGACGCGACAACGGCACTCACCGGATTCCAGTTCGCCACCGGCTGCAGCCAGCCCGGCAGCGACTGCGAGGTGACAAACGCATTCGAGAGGAACGTCAGTGGAAACATCCAGATGAAGCCGGCGCTTTGCGCAACCTCGACGCTTCTTACAGACAAGCCGATCGTTGCTGAAACCCAGGACATCGAGTACGCAAAGAGAAAGATGATGAGGTAGGCCGCGATCGCCCTCGCTGCCCCACGCTCGATGCGCCAGCCAACGAGCAGACCGCATGCCGACATCACCACCATCACGATGCAGTTGTTGACCAGATCAGAGAGCGTCCGGCCGAACAGCACTGCTGACCGAGCCATGGGCAGTGATCTGAACCTGTCGATGATTCCTTTCTGGATGTCGTCGGCCAATCCGATCGCCGTGATTCCCGCTCCGAAAGTGACGGTCTGGGTGAAGATGCCAGCCATCAAATACGAGCGGTAGCTCACGCCCGGCACCGGAATCGCGCCACCGAAGACGTACGCGAAGAGCAGCACGAACATGATCGGCTGGATGGTCGTGAAGATCAGCAGGTCAGGGATGCGCTTGACCTTGATGAGGTTGCGCTTCGCTATCACCAAGCCGTCGGCTGTCGCTTGGGTGAGAACGCTCATGCCTGCTTCTCCTTTCGGCTGCGACGGCCCGGTTTTGCGCCCGCTACAGACGGATCTACGGCGTCTTCGGCCGCGTGGCCGGTCAACGACAGGAAAACATCATCGAGAGTGGGACGCCGAATACCGACGTCCTTGACGATGACCCCCGCCGCATCAAGCTGACGCAAAGCATCGATCAGCACCGCCGACCCACCCTGCACGGCGATCGATGCCGACCTGGTGCTCGCATCGATCGCCGGTTCGCCGAGCCCGACCTTGCGCAATACCTGTTCGGTCACCGGCAGCTCGGCTGGCGTCGACACGGTCAGCTCGAGTCGTTCGCCACCGATCTGCGACTTGAGTTCGTCGGCCGTACCGCGGGCAATCACCTTGCCGTGGTCGATCACCACAATCGACTGCGCGAGCCGGTCGGCTTCCTCGAGGTACTGCGTCGTGAGCAGCAACGTCGTGCCACCGTCGACGAGCTCCTCGATCACGTCCCACATCCCAAGGCGCCCCCGCGGGTCGAGACCGGTTGTCGGTTCGTCGAGGAACAGCACCTTCGGTCGGGCTACCAAGCTGCCCGCGAGGTCGAGCCTGCGGCGCATGCCGCCGGAGTACGTCTTCACCACGCGATTGGCGGCCTCGACCAGATCGAATTGTTCGAGCAACTCATCGGCACGCGCCGCCGAGACCGCCTTGCCGAGGTGATACAGCCGGCCCACCATGTCGAGGTTCTCGCGGCCCGTCAGGTTCTCGTCGACCGCCGCGTATTGCCCAGACACCCCGATGATGCGGCGAACCGCATCGGCGTCGCGCACGACGTCGAGACCGGCGACAGTGGCAGTCCCGGCGTCCGGCTTGAGCAGGGTTGTGAACACCCGCACCGCCGTGGTCTTGCCCGCACCGTTAGGTCCGAGCAAGCCGAGCACGGTTCCCTCGGGGACGTGCAGATCGACGCCGTCGAGCGCGTGCACCTTGCCGTAATGCTTGACCAGGCCCTGCGCCACGATCGCGCCGCCCGTAGACCGCTCAGCTCGCGGAGTTGCTTGAACATCGACCATGTAAAGGAGAGACTCCCTCGAGGCGCCGAAATCATCGGTTCGTTTCGAACCGGCAGCAGTAGCTGCGTTCCGGAACAAGCAACCGTTTGTGAGCCGGGCAACACGTACCCGACCCATAACGAAAGAGGCTATCGACCGGCTGCGCGGGAGCGTCAAGTTACTTAAATCATCAACCTCAGCGGGCGACGTAATGGCCCAGCACGATGAGCACGGATACCACCAGAAGGCCGTACTCGACAAGAATCACGCGCGCAGGTGAAATATTCAGTCGACGGGCCGCGGCGGAGATCCCCGATGGGCTGACCACGTAGCGCGCGACTTCCGGGCTGATGTAGCTGCTGAAGCGGCGCGAGAAACCTCCGTCCCAGCCGCCCCCCATGATGTCGTGCTGAACGAGCGCGGCTGCGACAACGACGATGGCGAAGCCTGCAAGCACGCATAGGACTGCGAGGGATCCGACAGAGGTGTTGCCCACATGCGATATGTGGTGGCCGACGTGCGTGGAGGCTAGCGACAGGGTCATGATGCCCAGCGCCGCCAGCACATGCCCACCCAGAAGGGATAGCGCACGACCCCTTGTCGGAAACGCGTCGCCGGAATTTGACGGCGCGAAGTCCGGTCGCGCTTTATCTCCCTCGGTCAATGCCGCTAGCACCGAGACTGACCACGATGTCGCGGAAATGGGGGCGCGTGGATCGGGTTGCGAACCTGGGCGTGGGCCCGGTTCCACCGCAACGTGATCACCTGGCCCGGGTACAAGGCTCAGATCGCGCGCAAGGCTCAGATCGCGCGCAAGGCTCAGATCGGGTGCAAGGCTCAGATCGGGTGCAAGGCTCAGATCGGGTGCAAGGCTCAGATCGGGTGCAAGGCTCAGATCGGGCGCAAGGCGCGGGCCGGTTGCAAGACCTGCGCCCCGGGCCGGCGACAAAGCTTGCGCCCTGGGGTACAAAGCGCGGGACGGATCCAAGGCTGACGCCCTGAGCGGGTGCGAAGCGCGCGACGGATGCAAAGCGGGCGCCCTGGCTGGGTGTAAAGCGGGCGCCCTGGCTGGGTGTAAAGCGCGCGGCGGCTGCAAAGCGCGGATCGGGCGCTGCCGCAAAGCGAGAACCGACCCGAGGTCCGCCTGAATGCCGGCTGCCGTCGCGGCCACGCTTGCTGCCCCGACTGCGCTGTACCAAAGCAGTGCCGGCCACGATCAGCAACGCGGCCGACAAGAGGGGCACGAGCGTCACGGAAGGAAGAGCAAGGGGCACGACATCGACTTTCTGGCCGGGGGGTGACCAAGCACTCAGAATCGAGCGCTCAGTTACTGTTTCGACCCCGCTGGACGGCGACCTTGAGCTTTCGCTTGCTGCAGCCGGGTGAACTTCGCTAGGTGAACGCGACCCGGTATCCGTGCGTGCGCAACATCTCGACGACCTCGCTCGGAATGAGTCGGCCCGCGGGTCTCGACCTGAAGCGCGACCACGACCTCGTCGAGGTGCAACGTCGGCGCCGTCCGCTCGTGCACCACGTCGAGCACGTTGCCGCCCGCCGTCGCGAGCGTCTGGAGCAGGGCGGCCAGTGCTCCGGGCCGATCGCTGATCGTCACTTCGAACGAGAGGTAGCGTCCGGCGGCTGCAAGTCCGTGCCGCAGCACGCCGATCAGCAGGACGGGGTCGACGTTGCCGCCAGACAGCACGGCGACAACAGGGGGCTCGAACGAATGCGGCGCGTCGATGATCGCCGCGACGGCCGCCGCGCCGGCCGGTTCGACAACGAGCTTCGCGCGCTCGAGGCAGAACAAGAGCGCCCGTGACAGTGAGTCCTCGGACACCGTCACGATCTGATCGACGTAGTCGCGCACAAGGGCGAACGTGAGCTCGCCAGGACACCCGACCGCGATGCCGTCGGCGATCGTCGACATCGAAGGCCAGTCGCATCGGCGTCCCGGCCTCGAGCGATGCGGGAAACGCGGCTGCACCGCCGGCCTGCACGCCGACGACCCGTACATCGGGCCGTAAGGCCTTCACCACGACCGCGATGCCCGCAGTCAATCCGCCGCCGCCGGTGCTGACGACGATCGTCTTCACGTCAGGGCATTGCTCGAGGATTTCCAGGCCCGTAGTTGCTTGCCCCGCCACGATGTCGGGGTGATCGAACGGGTGGATCAGCACCGCACCGGTTTCGGCCGCGAACGCCGCTGCCGCGGTGAGTGCTTCGTCGACGCTGTGACCGAAGAACCGCACGTCGGCGCCGTACTTCAGGGTCGCCTCGACCTTCGGCAGCGGAGCGCCCTCGGGCATGAACACCGTCGCTGCTGCGCCGAGCAACGACGCGGCGAGCGCGACACCCTGCGCATGATTGCCGGCGCTGGCGGCCACGACGCCGCCAGCCCGTTCGGCGTCGGTGAGCCTCGCGATGCGCACATAAGCGCCGCGGATCTTGAACGATCCGCCGCGCTGCAAGTTCTCGCACTTCAGCCGCACACCGCCGCCGCCACCACTGACAAGCTCGGCCAGTGCTCGCGACGACTCGATCGGTGTGCGTCGCGCCACCCCGTCGATGAGGACCGCTGCCGCCCGCGCGTCTGCGAGCCACGCTTGCGCGTCGCGCTGTTCGAACGAGACGGTCATGCGCGAAGTCTGGCACCTGGCGGCAAGATTGCCTCCCCCTCGCCACGTTTCGGTCGCGCTATCCGGTGCAGGATGAACAGATGCGCACCCAACTCGCCCCGGGCACGGCCGACCACGTCGTCGAGGGCATCCGGATCCGGTTCACCACCTACGGCGGTCCCGGCGATGGCCTCGACGGGTCACCCGCGGTGCTGCTGCTCCACGGATTCCCGACCTCGTCGCAACTGTGGCGCAACGTCGGGTCCGGAAATGTGCGCGGGCACCGAGGACGACCTCTTCGTGCTCGCCCCCGATCTCGTGCAGCTTGGCGAGTCGGAACGAACCGGCGTCCGCATCGATCTCGCGACCCAGGCCCGCTTGCTGCTCGGGCTGCTCGACGACAAGGGCATCGACAAGGTGATCGTCGCGGGCCACGGCCTCGGCGGTGCGGTCGCGGTGCATCTCGCGGCTCTCGACGGACGTCGAGTGGCGGGCCTCGCGTTGCTCGATACGCCGTTGCACGCCGACGCGTGGCCGGTCGCGGGCGCGCTGCCGATGCTGATTCCCGGCGTGCGCTCGATCTGCGGACGCGCGCTTCCCGTCGTCCCGTGGCTGGCGCAACGCGTGCTCGCGACGTTGGTGGGTAGCGGCAGCGACGCTGCGGACCTGCGACCGCTCGACCGCTACGTCGACCAGTTGCGCAAGCCCGGTGCCGCGCGCGGGCTCGTGCATTTCGCGACGGCCGTCGACCCTGTTGCCATCGAAGCTGCGTGGCACATCGTGCGTGCGTCACCGCCGCCGACGCTGATCATGTGGGGCGCCGAAGACCGCGTGCACAACATTGCATACGGACGACGAGTTGCTGGCGAAATTCCCAGCGCTGCCTGGGTTCCAGTGGCCGGGGCAGGGCACCTACTGCCCGAGGAGCGGCCCGAACGAGTCGCCGAGGAACTTGTGGCATTCCACGCCGAGGTCTCCGGCGACTAGCGATCAGGTCGTCGTAACAGTCATCGGTGCTCCTCGTGAGCGTGCGTGTGATCGTGGTGTTCCATGT
This sequence comes from uncultured Actinomycetes bacterium, assembly GCA_963809135.1. GTDB lineage: Bacteria > Actinomycetota > Actinomycetes > Acidothermales > Acidothermaceae > PALSA-607. Next base: position 16,413 of record CAWEIG010000006.1, on the reverse strand, counting down.
CGTCGGGCCCGCCGCCCATCATCGCTAGCATCTCGCGACCGCCGGTCGTGAAGAACCGCCAGACGAGCGCAACAGCAACGAGGAGAAACGTGATGTTCAGCGCGGTCGTGTAGTTCCAGGTGATGCCGTGCTCGGCAACCGACGCGTGGCGCTTGCCGGTCGGGATGAGATGCAACGGGGTAAAGACGAGCTCGATGAAGTACCCGGCGCTGACCATCGTCAGATAGAAAGTCCCGAACAGGAACCACGCCATCGCCCGGCCGTAGTACTTCGCGTAGATCAGCAGGATCGGAATGATGATCAGGTCGGCGAAGATGAAGCTGACGACTCCCCCGAAGCTGATGCCGCCGTTCCACAACACCGCAGCGAGCGGCACGTTGCCGATCGAGCAGACGAATGCCGCCACTGCTACCAGCGGCCCGATCAGTGGTCCCCAGATCTTGGCCAGCAACGGGTGGCTGGTGAAGAACAAGTGCTGCCAGAAACTGTCCGGAATCCACGCCGCAGCGCAACCCGCGATGAGCAACCCGATGACGACGTCACGCAGGACCGCGGCCCACTCCATGACGAAGTTATGGCTAACGGACGTGAATCCGGCCGGGCTGACAAGTCGCCGCATGAACGACCCGCTGGCCGCGATCGACATGTCCATCGCGGCATGCCCCTCCATCGACCCGGCAATCGCTCGTTCCGACTGCGCGCGAGCCCCCTCTTTCAACTTGGCCGTGAGGAACCGGCGGAAGATCAACGCGAGAACGAGAATCATGAAAGGTCCGCCGACGAACTCCGCGAGCGTGAACTGCCACCCGATCAGCAGCGCCAGGATGAGCCCAAGTTCGATGACGAGGTTCGTCGATGCGAACTGGAACGCCATCGCCGCGGTGAAGTCGGCGCCCTTGCGAAACAGCGAGCGCGCAAGGGCTACGGCTGCGTAGGAGCACGACGATGACGCCGCGCCGAGCGCGGTCGCGGTCGCAAGACTGCGTGGCCGGTCGTTGGGCAGCAGTCGAGCAATCGTCGACTTCTTGACCAGCGATTCGATGACCGCTGACAACGCGAAGCCGAGCACCAAAGACCAGGTGACCTGCCAGGTCATCGAGCCGGCAATGCCGAGTGCATGCAGTAAGCCGTGCCAGATGGTCACGTCGGTTCCGCTGGCGGGTCGTTCGGGTCGGCGCCTACGAGCACCCGCTGGACCCAGGCCACGTCATGCCACCCACCGTGTTTCCAGCCGACCCGGCGGAGGGTTCCGACCGGCTCGAATCCCATCGCGGCATGCAGGCCGACGCTCGCGTCATTGGGCAGTGTCATGCCGGCAACCGCAGTACGAAACCCGCGTTGCACCATCCGCGCGAGCAGCGCCTCGTAGAGCGCCCGCCCCGCGCCCGTGCGCCGACGGCCGTACTCGAGATAGACGCTCACCTCGCACGTCCACCGGTAGGCAGCGCGCGCGTTGAACGAGCGGCCGTACGCGTAGCCGACAACACGGCCTTCGTCTTCAAGTACCAGCCACGCATACGTGCGCGCCGCAGTCGCGATCCGCTGCGCCATCTCGTCGGACGACGGGGGCTCCTCTTCGAAGGTGATCGCCGTGTCAGTGACGTAAGTCGCGTAGATCGCCGCACACGCTCGCGCGTCTCGATCGGTTGCGTCTCGGACGATCGGACCGGCCACCATCATGCAGCGATGCTAGCGACGGGCGAGCCTGGCAAGCAGGGCATCGGCCTCCATCGTGTTGATGACCGTCGATGCCTCGACGCCGCACTCCTGCGCCCGCGCGCACCCGTAGATCTGCCAGTCGAGTTGCCCCGGCGCATGAGCGTCGGTATCGATTGCGAACTGGCAGCCGATCTCGACGGCTCTCGTCAGCAGCCGTCGCGGCGGATCGAGCCGTTCAGGTCGGCTGTTGATCTCGACCGCGACACCGTTCTCCTTGCATGCCGTGAAGACCTTCTCGGCGTCGAAGTGCGATTCCGGGCGCGGCTTGCCACCCTCGCGGCCGATGAGCAACCGCCCCGTGCAGTGTCCGAGCACGTCAACCGCAGGGTTGCGGACGGCGGCCAGCATCCGTCGCGTCATTGCTGGTGCGTCCATCGCGAGCTTCGAGTGCACGCTCGCCACCACGACGTCGAGTTCGTCGAGCAACTCGGGCTCCTGATCCAACGACCCGTCGTCGAGGATGTCGCACTCGATGCCGGTCAGGATCCGAAACGGCGCCAGCTTCTCGTTCAGGGCCGCCACGACGCGCAACTGCTCGCGCAACCGGTCGGCGGTCAGGCCATTCGCGACCGTCAGTCGCGGTGAATGGTCGGTGAGCACGATGTAGGAATGCGGGCCGCTTGCGAGATCGCGCGCCGCGATCGCCATCTCCTCGATCGGGCTACCGCCGTCGCTCCAGTCGGAGTGCGTATGCAGGTCGCCGAGCAGCGCCGCGCGCAACTGCTCGCCACCTTGCACGAGGGCTTGCGATCCGGCCGGGGAGCAGCTTCGCGAGATAGGCGGGCACCACGCCCGGTCAGTGCCTCTCGCACCACGGTTGCGGTCACCTGACCAACGCCTGGCAGGTCGGTGAGGGTGCCGCGCTTCACTCGTGCTTCGAGATCACCCGGCGGCAGCGCGGCAAGAACCGCGGCCGCGGTGCGAAACGCCTTCACCCGGTAAGTGGGTTCACGCGCGCGCTCGAGCAGGAACGCGATCTGGCGCAGCGCGTCAATCGGGTCAAGCCCGTCCGAAGGCGCCAGGTTCAGGCATCAGGCATCCCTGCCCGCGATGGCCAGTAATGCGCGCCTTCGAGCACCAGCGCCGCGGCGCCAACCAACCCGGCGTCCGGCCCCAATGCCGAAGGCACGATCTTGAGCTCGCGCAGGAACTCGACGCCCGAATGGTCGCGAAGAGCCCGCCGGGCCGGCGCGAACAGCAACTCGCCCGCTTGTGCGACTCCACCTCCGATCACGACGAGCGCAACATCGAGGAGAGCCGCGGCCGAGGCGATCGCGGTGCCGACCGCGCGTCCGGCTCGGGCGAAGGCTGCGACCGCCACCGGATCGCCACCGCGCGCGTCGTCGGCGAGCGCGTGCGCACTGCCATCACCAGACGCCCTCCAGCCGTTCTGCACCGCCCATGCGGCAAGCGCCGGGCCGCGCGCGATGGCCTCGAGGCAGCCGCGACCGCCACACGAACAAGGCGGCCCGGCGGGATCGACGACCACGTGGCCGATGTGACCGGCGTTGCCACTTCGGCCGTCAACGAGCTGGCCACCGATAACCACACCTGCTCCGACACCGGTCGAGACCACCATGCCGAGCATGTTGTCGACCCCTTTGGCGGCCCCGCGCCAGTGCTCGGCGGCCGCGAAGCAGGGAGCGTCGTTGTGCACGCGCACCATCAAACCGGGAAAGCGCGCCTGCAACCGTGCGCGCAGGGGGAAATCGCGCCACGCCGGAAGGTTGAGTGGCGACACGCGACCGGCTGGCCACACCATCGGCCCGCCGCAGCCGACCCCGACGGCGCCCACCCGTCCGATGTCGGGCAGCGCGTCGATCGCGCCCCACAACGCGGCCCAGACCACGTCGGCGTCAGGTTCGGTCGGTGTCGGCGTGTTGGTGCGCACAAGCACGCGCCCATCCTGACCCACGATGCCGACGGCGATCTTTGTACCGCCCATATCGACGGCGAGCACTGTCTGGTCAGCCATCGTTTCCAGCTACCCGTGGTCAGGCCGGCTCATGCACTATCGGTCACAGGCCGATCACGAGCCGACGTGATCAATCGGTCGGGGGGAACCGAAGACGAGCACCGACGCAGAGAACCCGTGCAGGTGGTTGCGCTTGCCGACCGGTCCGATCTCGCCACCTGCAAAGAATCCCGCAATGCCGGACGTCGCGAGGCCTTGCCTCATCGCAAGGACGTCGTGGTCAGCCGAGGTAAACAGGTTCGAACCCCTGCCATTGCAGGAAAAAAGGAGCGCGCCCTCAAAGGCGCTGAATCCACTCCGCAGTTCGCCGAGCATGGCGCGTAAATCGTCGTCCGCCGATGCGGCATCACGAACCTGGAACCGAACCGTGCGTCCGACCGGGACGACGTCAGCGATCGCGATCGCACCGCGCGTCTTGTCGAGACCCAGGATGCCGCGAACAAGGAAGTCGCCGCGCTCGTGTTCTTCGACGTACTCGTCCATCGCGATACCGACCTGTAAACCGGCCGTCGCGAGAGCCTGATCGTTCGACGACAGCGAGCTGATCACCTGTTCGAGCTTGGTGATCGCGGGCACGCCGGCAAGCTCGATCAGCAGGTTTCCCTCGGCGCCCGTCACCGTCATCGAAGGACCAACCGGGCGGCAGCCTTGGCTCACCATGGCCTGAGCGCCGACAGGTCCGCCCAGCACAACCCCGACAGCGCCACGGTCGACAACCCGCCCGTCGATCAGCAGCCGCGTCGAGCCGGCACCTCGGTTTCCGGTCGCCAAGCCGCCGACGAGGGGCAGGCCGAGCGCGTCGTTCGCCTGCTCGACGAAGCCGTCAGCCGGGAACGAATACGGATCCGCGAACACGACCGCAACCTCGTCGGCGTCCTCGCCCTCCGGCAGGCCCAGGATCGCCATGCCGCCGGACGTGCGAATCACTTCAAGATGAAAAGCCCTTACGCGGACGTCGGGGAGTACCGCCGCCCAGACGCTGACCGCACTGGTGGCTTCAATGCCCTGGGCTGCGCCGATGACGCCAGCGGCACTGCAACCGATCACTGTTCGGGCGCGCAGCACGCCGGCCGCGCGTTGGAGTGCCTCCTCGACCTGCACCGGGTCGGATCCGCACACGAACACGCAGGCCAGATCAGGACTTAGCCCGCCGAGTGGGGTGCGCGCGGCGACCGCGGCAGCCTCGGCGGCCTGCACCAGGTCTGCGTCGACGGCGAGCCCGTCACCAAATCGCGCCATCCGCCTATCCTCGCCGCTCGGGCCAGCGCTGTCATGCGTGTCGCGAGAGCATCCGGGTGGTCTTCGCGCTGGCGCCGGCCCTCAGGGCTCCAGCTCCGCGATCACGCTGTATCCGTCGCCTTCGTCAGAGTTGGCCAACGACGGATCAGGTGTGGCGCCAAAACACACGCTCTCGTCGACGGAATCGACCAAGTAAACGGTGTATGACGACACGTCAGCTGGCAATGCGTTGAGGACCGCGGCCGGCAGCACGAACGGTCCAGACGCGAACGGGTTGAGCGTGACGCGTGCAACGTGCGGGTCGGTGCCGGCCATGAGCTTCTCGAAGGAATCGGGTCGGGCGGCCTCCGAGGCGCGAAATGCACTGGGGTCGGCGGCTGGGTCCGGGGGAATCAACGGCGTCTTGTCGGTTACGACGACATCAAGGCGAGCCCACAGCATGGTCGCCCCGGGCATTTGTGGTCCGAAGTTCACCCCGATATCACCGAACGGCTTGCGCAAAAGGGAATCGGTCCCGGCGCGCTGGATCGCGTTTGGTCCCAGGAGGAGTTGGGACTCGGCAAACGGGCACGGCGGCCGGGTGTCGCCGAGCCCGGCGTCGTCCGACGACGCGGGCGCGGGTTCAGCCGATGACGCGGCCGGCTCCGCCGATGACGCGGGCGCGGGTCGGGCCGATGACGCGACGGCGGGCGAGGACACCGCCGTGATCCCCGAACGAGTCGAGGCGGATCCAGGTGCCGCGCACGCGCCGAGCATGATCACGCCAGCAATACCGACGACGCCGGCCGCCATGGCTGCAACGTTCCCATGACCGAACGTGCTGGTGCGGTTCATGCGGCTTGGACGCCCGGTCCGACGTAACGGTTCACTGCGACGTAGGGTCAAAAGGTGCCTCAATCTCCCTCGCCGCAGTCTCAGCCCAAGTCCCAGCGTCCAGTGGCGACCGCAACGGTCACCAGCCCGACGTCCCGCCCATCGATCGTGACCTTAGGCGCGCTTCGCGCCTCGGGCCATGTGCACAAACCCGTCAAGGTCGAGATCCGTGACAACTTGCTGGCCCGTTTGCGGTCGGGTGAACCGCGATTCCCCGGCATCGTCGGGTTCGACGAGACCGTGCTGCCGCACGTCGAGCGCGCGCTACTCGCCGGTCACGACTTCGTGCTGCTTGGCGAGCGCGGGCAGGGCAAGACGCGGCTGATCCGCACGATCAGCGGGCTGCTCGATGAGTGGACCCCGGTCGTCGACGGCTGCGAGATCAACGACCACCCCTACGCGCCGGTGTGCACCCGATGCCGGAACCTGGCCGCCGAACTCGGCGATGACCTGCCGGTCGACTGGAAGAACCGCGACCAGCGGTACGGCGAGAAGTTGGCAACCCCCGACACCAGCGTCGGTGACCTGATCGGCGACGTCGACCCGATCAAGGTCGCCGAGGGCCGCACGCTTGGCGACCCCGAGACGGTGCACTACGGCCTGGTGCCGCGTTTCAACCGCGGCATTTTCTCGGTCAACGAGTTGCCCGACCTGGCCGAGCGAATCCAGGTGTCGCTGCTGAACGTGCTCGAAGAGCGCGATGTGCAGATCCGCGGATACGCACTGCGCCTGCCACTCGACGTCCTGCTGATTGCGAGTGCGAACCCCGAGGACTACACCAACCGAGGCCGCATTATCACGCCGCTGAAAGACCGGTTCGGCGCCGAAGTGCGCACCCACTACCCGTTGCGCCTCACCGACGAGATCGACCTCATCACGCAAGAGGCCGACCTCACTGCTGTGGTCCCGCCGTACTTGCTCGACGTTGTCGCGCGGTTCACCCGGCTGGTGCGGGAGTCAACGGCGATCGATCAGCGCTCCGGCGTCTCGGCACGGTTCGCCGTTGCGGGTGCGGAAACGGTCGCGGCATCGGCGCTTCGACGGGCCGCGTTGACAGGCGAGCCGGACGCCGTGGCGCGGGTGTGTGACCTTCCCGGGATCGTCGATTCTCTTCAGGGGAAGGTCGAATTCGAGGTCAGCGAGGAGGGGCGCGAGCGCGACGTCCTCGTCCACCTCTTGCGACGAGCAGTGGCTGAGACGTTTCGCGCGAAGCTCGGCAACGCCGACCTCAGCGGGCTGCTTGCGCGGTTCGAAGAGGGCGCGACGGTGGAGACGGGCGAGCTTGTACCCGCGTCGGAGCTGCTCAAGCGGATGGGTCAGGTGCCAGGGCTCGCCAAGGTGCTCGAGCGGCTCGGCGACGACGGCGGTGAGAACCCGGGGCGCGCCGCGGCGGGCATCGAGTTCGCACTCGAAGGTCTGTACCTGACGCGGCGGTTGAGCAAGGACGAGGTTCCAGGCCGCACGGTGTACGGCGGCTAGCGTGAGCTCTTCGGCGTTTCGCTACGGCCCGTGGCACGAAGGTCCCGATCCGCTCGCGCCGCCGTACGACATCGCGGGGGCGCTCGACGAACTCGGCGACGCCGTACTCGACGGAGCCAACACCGCCGATGCGCTGCGCGACCTGCTTCGCCGCGGCGCGCCGGGGCTTCGCGGTCTTGAAGACATGTTGCGTCGAGTGCGTGACCAGCGCCGGCAGTTGCGGTCGCGCGGCCGCCTCGACGGCACGCTGGAACAGGCCCGCGCCCTGCTCGACAAGGCGATTGGTGAGGAGCGGGCCGCGCTCTTTCCCGACCCGTCTGACGACGCCCGGCTGCGGGAAACCGAGCTCGACACGCTGCCGTCGGATCCGGCTCGGGCTATCCGCGCACTCGCTGAGTACGACTGGCGATCAGACCAGGCTCGCGCGACGTACGAAGAACTGAAGGAGTTGCTGCGCGAAGAGGTGCTCGACAGTCAGTTCCGCGGCATGAAGCAAGCGATGCAGCAGATGCAGTCGGGCTCCCCCGAATCGGCCGCCGCGATGCAGGCCGTCAAGGACATGATGGCAGACCTGAACGAGATGCTCGCCGCCGATGCGCGCGGCGAACACACGCAGGACGACTTCGATCAGTTCATGGCCAAGCACGGGCAGTTCTTCCCTGACAACCCGGCCAACCTCGAGGAGCTCGTCGACTCACTTGCGCGCCGAGCGGCCGCGATGGAACGCATGCTCGCGTCGATGACCCCAGAACAGCGCGATGAACTTGCCGCGTTGATGGCGCAGTCGATGGAAGACATGGGTCTTGCCTCGGAGATGGCGCGCTTGAACGATGCGCTCCGCGCTCGGCGTCCCGACCTTGATTGGACCGGCCGCACTCGCATGAAGGGCAACCAGCCGCTCGGCATGTCCGACGCGACGACCGCCCTCGAAGAGTTGGCCGATCTGGAGGAACTCGAGTCGACGCTCGGGCAGGAGTATCCGGGCGCCAGCCTCGAAGACGTCGACGAAGAGGCGATCCGTCGGGCCCTCGGGCGACAGGCGGTCGACGATCTACGCCAACTGCGTGAGGTCGAGCGCGAGCTCGAACGGCAGGGCTACTTGAAGCGGGACGGCGGACGGCTTGAGCTCACTGCGAAAGCGGTGCGTAGGTTGGGCGCAACCGCCTTGCGTCGGGTGTTCGCATCCCTGGCCGGCAGTACCCGCGGCGACCACGACGTGCCCGATGCGGGGTCGGCCGGTGAGCTCACGGGTTCGTCGCGCGCGTGGCAGTTCGGCGACGAGCAGCCGCTGGACGTTGTGCGGACCGTGTCGAACGCCATCCGGCGCAACGGTGTGTCGACATCGGGCGTGAAGTTGCACGTCGACGACTTCGAGGTGGTCGAGACCGAGCGCCGCACGTCAGCAGCGGTGTGCCTGCTTGTCGACCTTTCGTGGTCAATGACGTTGCGCGGCACCTGGGGGGTCGCAAAGTCGACAGCACTTGCACTGCACTCGCTCGTCAGCACCCGATTTCCGCAGGACGCACTGCAAGTCATTGGATTCTCCAACTACGCAAGGGTCTTACAGCCCGCCGAGCTCGCCGGCCTCGACGCCGAGATGGTGCAAGGCACGAACCTTCAGCACGCACTACTGATTGCCGGACGGTTCCTCGACAGGCATCCGGAGCACGAACCGGTCGTGCTCGTCGTCACCGATGGCGAGCCGACTGCGCACCTGCTGCCGAGCGGCGACTACACCTTCGACTGGCCGCCGTCGCCGGAGACACTCGCGGTCACGCTGGCCGAAGCCGACAAGATGACGCGCAGGGGCGCGACGCTGAATGTCTTCATGCTCGCCCAGGACCAGGGACTGGTCGACTTCGTCGAGAAGCTCGCGAAACGCAACGGCGGTCGGGTATTCGCGCCGGCCGACGACCAGCTCGGCGACTACGTCGTGAGCGACTACCTGCGGGCACGCCGGGGCCGCCACGGGTAGCGTGACCCGGATGCACCGATTGCGCGCGAAGGTGTTCGGCGATCTGCCGAACGAAGTGGCCGTGCTAGCTGCTGTCGCGTTCAGCGTTGCGGTCGGGTTCGGCATCGTCGCGCCGGTCATTCCCTTGTTCGCCCACCATTTCGGGGTGGGTCGGGCCGAGGTCGGAGCGGTGCTGTCGGCCTTCGCGTTCATGCGGTTGGCTTCGGCCCTCGGCGTCGGGCGCCTCGTCGACGCCATCGGCGAACGCGTGGTCCTTGCGACCGGCATCGGGATCGTCGCCATCAGCAGCGCCCTCGCCGGCTTCGCGCACAGCTACCTCCAGTTGTTATTGCTGCGCGGCGCGGGCGGCATCGGCTCGGCGATGTTCTCGGTGAGCGCCATGGGGCTACTGCTGCGCGTGGTCGGGCCCGAGCAGCGCGGCCGCTCGGTCGGGCTCTTCCAGGGCGGCTTCCTGCTCGGCGGCATCTCCGGCCCGGCGATCGGCGGCCCGCTGGCCGCGTGGTCGATCCGCGCGCCGTTCTTCGTGTACGCATGCACGCTGGTCGTCGCGGGCACGGTCGCCATGGTCGGCCTGCGCCGCGCGTCGCTCGCCCGCCCGCCCCAAGCCGCCGACGCCGCGCAGCCCAGCCGCACCAACCTCGTCGATGCGCTTCGGCAACGCGCCTACCGCGCCGCTCTTGCCGCCAACTTGGCCGACAACTGGGCGGCGATGGGCGTGCGCAACACCCTCGTGCCGCTGTTCGTGGTCGAGTCGTTGCATCGGGGCACCGGCTGGGTCGGCGCCGGCTTCACCCTGGTCGCCGCGATGAATGCGATCACCCTCATCCCCGCTGGCAGGCTCGTCGACCGGCGGGGCCGGCGTCCGGTCATGGTGGCGGGCTGCCTGCTGTCGGCGAGCTCGATGTTGCTGCTCGCTGTCGCACCCGACATCGCCGGTTACCTCATCGCGATGGTGATATTTGGCGTCGGCTCGGGACTGCTCGACGTCGCACCGGCCGCCGTGGTCGGCGACGTCGCGGGTAAGCGCGGCGGCACCGTCGTCGCCGCGTTCCAGATGGCCGGAGACGGGGGCGCGGTGAGCGGTCCGATCGTGGCCGGATGGGTGGCCGACACGTGGTCGTACGGCGCCGCGTTCTGGCTCACGACCGGCATTTTGGCCGGAGCCGCCACGCTCGCGGCCCGCGCACCCGACATCAAGAACGACCCGGCTCCGTTGGCAGAAGCTGAGATACGAGCCGACCTCACCGCCGAAAAGGCCTAGCCCAGCGCCTGCTCGAGGTCGGCAAGCAGATCGTCGACGTTTTCGATCCCGACCGACAGCCGCACCAGATCCGACGGCACTTCCAGCGGACTGCCGACCACGCTGACGTGCGTCATTCGCCCCGGATGCTCGATCAGCGACTCGACGCCGCCGAGTGATTCGGCAAGCGTGAACAACCGCGCACGGTTACACACGTCGATGGCAGCAGCTTCCCCGGCGTCCATGCGAAAAGACACCATGCCGCCGAATGCGCGCATCTGTTTCGCCGCGATCTCGTGACCGGCGTGGGTTGGCAAACCCGGATACAGCACCTGCGAAACGGCCCGGTGATGCGCGAGGAAGTTCGCGATCCTGACGGCATTGTCGCAATGCCGATCCATGCGGACGGCGAGTGTGCGAACGCCGCGCATCACCAGCCACGAGTCGAACGGGCCGGCGATCGAACCGATGGCGTTCTGATGGAACGCGAGCTGGTCGCCAAGACCCGCGTCGGCGGCGACCAACGCACCACCCACGACATCGGAATGGCCGCCGATGTACTTCGTTGTGGAGTGCACGACGATGTCGGCTCCCAACGACAACGGCTGCTGGAGATACGGCGAGGCGAACGTGTTGTCGACGACCAGCTTCGCGCCTGCCTCGTGGGCGATCTCCGCGATCGCGGCGATGTCAGCGATCCCGAGCAGCGGATTGCTCGGGGTCTCGCACCACACCACCGTGGTTTTCGGGGTCATGGCGCGCGCAAGTGAGTCGAGGTCGGACAGGTCGACCGACGCGTGGGCAACCCCCCAGCGACCGAACACCTTGTCGACCAGCCGGAACGTGCCGCCGTACGCGTCGCCCGGTATCACGACGTGGTCGTAAGGGGCACATAGCGTGCGCAGGATGCAGTCTTCGGCCGCGAGACCACTGGCGAAGGCGAGCCCGCGGGCGCCACCCTCGAGCGCGGCCAGGCACTGTTCGAGCGCCGCGCGGGTCGGGTTGCCGGAACGGCTGTACTCCCAGCCGTCGCGTGGACTGCCCACAGCGTCCTGCTGGAACGTCGAAACTTGAAAGATGGGCGGGACGACGGCCCCTGTGCGTGGGTCGGAAGCCTGACCGGCGTGGATCGCGCGTGTCTCAAACTGACCCTGCGTCCCAAACTGCCCGTGCTTCTCAAACTGCCCGTGCTCGAGATGATCTGCCATGACGTCGAGGCTATCCCGCAGCCACTAAGTTGACCGTCATCTCGTCTCGCATCTCGTCTGAAGGGGAGGGCGCCGTGGCTTGGCGCGAACGACCGGTAGCGGTAGCGGCCCTCGCCGACGCTCGCGAGCTGATCTTTCGCCCGAAATTCCGGCGCGCGATCGTGTCGGGGCTGGTGTTCGTCGCCGCTGCTGTGGCGGGTGCGTACGACGACGGGGTCAAGGCGAAGCACACGGTCAACGGCAAGCCCGTCGCAGATGACACCCACCGGCTCATCGCCCTCGTGGCCATCGGCGTCTGCCTCGTGGCGGGTGTGCTCACCGTGCAGCTTGTCGCCAATGAACTCGCACGGCTGGCTCGACACCGAGGCAGTCCGGCAGCAGCCTCGGCCATTCGGCTGGGCGTGCAGATCATCGGCTACCTGGCGATTCTCGTCACGATCCTTGGCTTGTTTGCCGTCAAGATCGAGAGCGTCCTGCTCTCGGGCGCGATCGTCAGCGTCGTGCTCGGACTCGCGGCGCAACAGTCGCTCGGCAACGCGTTCGCAGGCGTGGTGCTGCTCGTCTCGCGGCCGTTCAGGGTCGGCGACTACATCACGCTTCGCGCGGGCGCGCTCGGCGGGCAGTACGACGGCCGAGTGACCGCCATCAGCTTGATGTTCACGATGATGCAGACCTCGGAAGGCCCGATCTCGTTTCCGAATGCAGCGGTGCTGTCGGCCGCCACGGGGGTCCGCGACCAACCCGGCGGAAACTCCCAGCTGATCACCTAACCGCACCACGCAACCTTCCGAACGCTCGGGGCGTCGCCGTTCGTGGGAGGTCCCGTAGTGCTTGACCGAGCGCGCGCGTCCGCTGCTATCACCGGGCTTGTCTCGATCGCGGCCTTATCCGTAGCGGTGTTGTCGTCGTGTGCCACGCCAGGTGTCGGTGCCACTCAATCGGCCGCGTCATCAGCTCCAGCGAGTGCGGCATTTCCGGCCAGCGTGGCACCACCGGTGACCGTGGCTCCGCCGGCGACCGCCGTACCGTCCGCTAGCACCCAGAGTTCCGCAGTAGCCAGCACGAGCACGCCGCCGTCCAGCTGTCCCGCAACCGAACAATGGCCCGCGGGGGCGACCGCGCCAACGACGACTGACCGGCTCTTCGTCTCGGTGCAGCCGACTGCGGGCGTGGTGTGTGAGTACTCGCCGGGCGATACGAGCACTTCCCCCGTCGAGGTGGCGCTGACAGGCACCGACCTTGTAACCGCGCGCATCCTGCTCGGCTCATTGCCGCCCCCGAATATCGATCCAGCTTGCCCAGAACCGAAGCGATCCGACCTGTTGCTCTTGACGTCGGCGGATGGCACCACTACCGCGTTACGAATCGACCCCGCCAGCGGATGCACGTTCGCGTGGGGCACCTCCGGGCCGCACTCGTACGCGCCCGCGAAGCTCCTGTGGGTACTCGCGTCACTCGATACGCAGCAGCCGCCGGCTTCCGCTATTCCTTCGCCGGCGGCCGTCGACGAAGAGCCGTACCGGGCGCCGCTCGGTCTTGTTTTCCCGACGGCAAGCCACGGCGTCCTGCTGGTGGTCGATTGTCCTTTGCTTCCAGGCGATTGCGAACTCTTCAGCGAGGTCAGCGACGACGGCGGGCTGACGTGGTCGTCGCGGACACCGATGCTGTCGATGCATTGGACGGAACCAGGCGACCCGCCCCTCGAGTTCGGAGCGGAGGGCCTCGCCTTTGCGAGTGCATCGCTCGGATACGCCTATGCCGGGCCGAGCCTGTACAAAACGACGGACGGCGGCCACGCCTGGGCTCAGGTCGCCACGGTCGACGGACAGATCAACGCCGTCGTCACTGCGGGAAGCTCGACGTGGGTGGTAGTGCTGCATGGATGCGAGGACGGCGGCTGCAGCGGCTGGGATCTCGACACGCTCACACCCGATGGACATCTCGTGAGGCTGCCGACACAACCAGAACTACCGCCGTTGCCCGACGGCAGTGACGGCGCTGCCGTGCCGTTCAGCCTGCTTCGGCCCGACGCGAACACCGCCTACCTGGCCGGGTTCGACAGCGTGCAGGTCACCCATAACGACGGCGCGAGTTGGAGCACGCACGCCACCCCGTGCAACGGCTCGCATCCCGAACTGGCGGGCATTAGTGCAGGAGGCCCGACCACGCTCTGGGCAGTGTGTTCGGGAGGCATGGGTGCCGGCTTTGAGGATAAGCAACTGTGGCGCAGCACAAATTCGGGTTCGAGCTGGATCGGCCCGTTGCCCTTGGAGGGCGACGGCTACTCCCACGAGATCAGTGCTGTTGATTCGACTAGCGCCTGGCGCTACGGCGATCGAGGAAACCTCTTCCACACCAGCGACGGCGGCCGAACGTGGCAGACGTTCCTGACGGACACGTTCAACACCGCGTTCGGATCGCCGAGCGCATTCGCCGCGCTCGGCACGCAGGACGCATGGGTATTCGATCCATACGGTGGGTACGGAACAGAAGACCGCAACCTGTACATCACCTCCAACGCCGGCCGAACGTGGCAGACGGTAGCCGTGCTTCGGGGGACCCCGTAGCAACGGTCACCCGCCGCCGTCCAAGCCACCGACGCCCACCGCACCGCCCGTCGGACCCACCGACGCCCGCCGCACCGCCCGTCCGACCCACCGACGCCCACCACACCGCCGTCCGCAAGGATCGAGTTCTATGCCCCGACTCATGGTGATTGTCGCCAGCACTCGCCCCGGACGCGTTGGTCGCAAGGTCGCCGACTGGTTCGTCGAGCAGGCTGCTGTCAACGCGACGTTCGAGATCGACCTCGTCGATCTCGCCGAGCTTGGGTTGCCGTTCGTCGACGAGCCGAACCATCCGACGCTGCGGCAGTACACGAAGCAGCACACGCTCGACTGGAGTGCGAGGGTGGCCGCCGCTGAAGCGTTCGCCTTCGTGATGCCTGAATACAATTTCGCGTTCAATGCGCCGTTGAAGAACGCGATCGACTTCCTGTTTCACGAATGGCATTACAAGCCCGTCGGCTTCGTGAGTTACGGTGCGGTGTCCGGTGGACTGCGCGCAGTGCAGATGATGAAGCAGGTCGTCACTGCGGTGAAGATGTTTCCGCTCTACGAAGCAGTCTCGATTTCCTTTGTCCGCAAGCGAATTACTGAGTCCGGCGCGTTCGAGGCGGACGACGCGCTGGCGGCCTCAGCGGCTACAATGCTGACCGAACTGCATCGGGTCGCGATCGGGATGACCGCATTACGCGAGGCCAATACCCCCGGCGCTTGAGCTTGCCGCCGCATGGCGCCACAGCGCGTAGACAAAGCATGGTCCGGCATCACTGGGATCAGGCGAGTCGAGCAAGCCGGCCCATTCACGTTCGAAGCCGACTCGCTCGAGCGCGCGCCACGACGCACGGTTAGCCTGCTGCATTGCCACCACAATGCCCTCGACATCGGGGTACCGGATGAACGTGTCGACGGCGAGCTTCCGGATCGCGTCACTGCCGATGCCCCGCCCGGTAGCCTCCACCAGGCCGATCGCGTAATCGAATCCGACAGCAGCCGTCGCGTCGAGCGCCGGTGCTAGCGCGGCCACCCATGACGGGTTGTCGCGTATCCGGTACCGCTGGATGAAGCCGACCGGACGAGCGTCGTGTTCGATGACGAACAGCTCGGTCGGGTCGAGCCCGTCGATGCACGGCCCGTACTCGGCCTCCACCGCTTCCGCCGCGTCTGCGGGCCCTTGCTCCCACGGGAACCAGGCCTCGACGTGCGGGGTGCGCAGCCAAACGGCGAGTGCCGGAAAGTCGTCGCGGGTCATCGGCCGAAGAACTACAGTCCCGTTGAAGGTCGCCATGAGAGCAGTATCGGTCGCGATCTGGCTCTGCGAATCGCAGCGCGCACTTGGCGGACGTTCAGCAAACTCCCAGGCTTGAGCGCGAAGATGCTCGCATGCCCAGTCTGGCCGCAGTTCCCCCGATCGCGGGAGCCATCGGTCAAGCACGGCTGCTCGTTGTCGACGACGAGCCCAACATCCTGGAGCTACTGTCGGCCACCCTGCGCTTCAGCGGGTTCGAAGTCGCCAGCGCGTCAACCGGCCACGAAGCCATCGAAACGACCCAGACCTTCAAACCCGACCTGATCGTGCTCGACGTCATGATGCCTGGCATAGACGGCTTCGACGTCGCGCGGCGCCTTAGGGCCGGCGGCGTCCGCACGCCCGTGCTCTTCCTGACCGCGCGCGATAGCGACGAGGACAAGGTCACCGGCCTCACCATCGGCGGCGACGACTACGTCACGAAGCCGTTCAGCCTCGAGGAAGTCATCGCGCGCATTCGTAGCATCCTGAGACGCACGAGAGGGGTGGACGGCGAGGCGGGCACGTCCGTCCTTCGGCTCGGCGACATCAGCCTCGACGAAGACAGCTACGAGGTGCTGAAGGCGAGCGAGCCGGTGGAACTCTCGGCTACTGAGTTCAAGCTGTTGCGCTACTTCTTACGCAACCCCGGCCGGGTGTTGTCGAAGACACAGATTCTCGAGCACGTGTGGTCATACGACTTCGGCGGCGACGCGAACATCGTCGAGACGTATGTCTCGCACCTGCGCCGCAAGATCGACACCACGCAGCCGCGGCTCTTGCACACGTTGCGCGGCATGGGCTACGCCCTACGGGTCCCGCGCGGATGAGCACCGAATCGCAGGTGCGACACATG
>CAWEIG010000005.1:0-85238 GCA_963809135.1 uncultured Actinomycetes bacterium | reverse complement strand
GGTCGAACTGTTCGGGCTCGACGTCGAGAAGCAGCAGATCTGGGCCTACCAGTCGTGGGGTCCGACCTGGGGCGGGCTCGGCGACGGCACGTTCTGGTTCTCGTACGCCACGTTCGAGCGACTGCTCGCCGAGAAGGGCGACGTCACCGCGTTTACTGCGTGACGTATTTGCCAGCGGTCCCCATATGGTGACCGCAGGTGCCGCTCTGACGCAGGTCTCTCGACGCAGGTTCTGCTTCCACGCTGGTTGGACGCCGATCCGCACCGGCATCCTGCGCGACGCGCTTGGCGTTGGGATTGCGACGGGCGCGTACGGCTTGTCGTTCGGTGCCATCTCGACCGCAGCTGGGCTATCGGTGGTGCAGACCTGCGTCCTGTCGTTGGTGATGTT
The DNA here is from genome assembly GCA_963809135.1 of uncultured Actinomycetes bacterium. GTDB lineage: Bacteria > Actinomycetota > Actinomycetes > Acidothermales > Acidothermaceae > PALSA-607. The sequence continues at coordinate 84,847 of CAWEIG010000005.1, read as the reverse complement.
CACCGGTGGCAGTCAGTTCGCGATGGTCGGCGTGATCGGAGGCGGCGGCGCCGCGATGACCGGCGCCGCGACCGCCCTGCTGCTTGGGGTGCGCAACAGCTTTTATGCGGTGCGACTGGCTCGGTTGCTCGACGTGCACGGCTTTCGGCGTCCGGTCGCGGCGCAGTTCGTGATCGACGAGAGCACCGCGATGGCCGTGATGCGGACGACGCCGCGTGCCGGCCGACTCGCGTTCTGGGCGACCGGCGCGTCGGTGTACGTCTGTTGGAACCTGGCGACGTTGATCGGTGCGCTGAGTGCGCACGCGTTCTCTGACCCGCGCGTGCTCGGCCTCGACGCCGCCGCTCCCGCAGCGTTCGTTGCGCTGATGGCGCCGCGACTGCGCTCCCGAGAGCCGTGGGCGGTGGCCCTCGTTGCGGCGGCCGTTGCGTTGGTGTCGGTTCCGTTCGTGCCGGCGGGTGTTCCGGTGCTGTTCGCGGCGGCGGTCGCGATTGTGGCAGGCGTTCGTCCAAGCGCCGCGCACTCGCCCGCCGCCTCGGCGTCCGTCGCCGATCTGGATACCGCCGCCGACGCGCTCAAGGACGGCTTCTGATGTGGCTTGCGATCTTCGCTGGCTCGGCCGGTTGCTTCCTGCTCAAGCTGCTCGGCCTGTCGTTGCCGCGCAAAGTCGTCGACGAGCCTCGCGTGAAGCACACGTCCGACCTGCTGCCCGTCGCGCTTCTGACTGCGTTGATCGCCACCCAAACGTTCACCTCAGGGCGTCACCTGCAGCTCGACGCGCGGGCGGCGGGGCTCGTCGCCGCGGTCGTCGCGGTTCGGTTCAAGGCGCCGTTTCTGGTGGTCGTCGCGGTCGCGTGCGTCGTCACCGCACTGGTGCGCCTCGCGACCTAGCCCCGCACCGCGCGTTCGGAGCGCGGACTATTTCGGTCGCCCTGGCGCTGATCGAGTCCACGTTGAGGTCTCTTGACGGTGCCGACGCGGCGTTCTAGCCTGCCGGAGTCGGTAGGAAGGCTTCCTAACAGTCAGGTCGGCCCGTCATGCTCCCGCACCCGCCCGGCTCGCATCGCGAGCTCGCTGGCCGTCGTCGCCGCCCTCGTCGGTACCTTCGCAGCCGCGCCGCAAGCGTTCGCCAAGTCCGCGAGCCCGAGCGCGGTAAGCAACCAGCCGCGGCAATCCGGGTCGACCAGGTCGGGTACCTGCCCACCGACGCCAAGCACGCCTACCTCATGGCGAGCCACAAGGTGACGCACGCAACCGTCGACGTCGTGAGCAGGTGGTCACGTCGTGGCGGAAGCAAAACTCGGCACCACCAACCGCGGACCGTGGAACGCGAACTATCCCGACGTCTACGACATCACGTTCTCCGGACTCACTGCGCTCGGTACGTACCACCTGGTCGCGCACGGCGACGCGAGCGCGCAGTCACCCGACTTCGCGATCGAAACCGCGGCCAGCGCTCTACGGCCAGGTCGTCGAAGACGGCGTCAACTTCTACCAGGTGCAGCGCGACGGCGCCGACGTCGATCGCCGGACCTCTCAACCGGCAACCTGCGCACCTGAACGACGCACACGCGACGGTCTACGAAACCCCGGACTTCAACGACACGACGAGCGACGACTCGTTGGTTGCCGGGTCACCGCTGGTCAAGATCAAGGGCGCTCCGAAGGTCGATGCGGCAGGCGGCTGGTACGACGCCGGCGACTACTTGAAGTTCACGCACACCGCGGCGTATCGGCGACGTGGTGCTCTACGCGAGCGAGCGCGCGTTGGGCAACGCCGCGCCGTCCACCTTGAAGACAGAGGCGGCGTACGGCGAGAGCTGGCTCGACCAGATGTGGAAGATGTCGACGAAAACCCTTTATTTGCAGGTCGGAATCGGTACTGGCAACGGCAGTGACACCGTCGATCCGACGTTCAACGGCGACCACGACCTGTGGCGGTTGCCGCAGGCCGACGCCACCGACACCGACCCGCTCGATCGGTACGCGACGACGCAGCGGCCGGTGTTCGAGGCGGCCGCGCCGGGCCAGCTGATCAGTCCGAACCTGGCCGGCCGGGTGTCGGCGGCGTTCGCGCTGGCGGCGCAGGTCGATGCCTCGACCAACAAGGCGCGCGCCGAGTACGAATACCTCGAGGCGACGTCGCTGTACGCGATGGCGAACACCAGCAACCCGCCGTCCCCTCTTGTCACTGCCGATCCGGAGGCGTACTACCCCGAGACGACGTGGCACGACGACATGGAGCTCGGCGCGACCGAGATTGCGCTTGCTGCGCAGGAGTTGTCGCACGACGCTTCGCCGTATCTGAAGGCCGCGGCGGGTTTTGCCAAGCAGTACATCGCGGACGACGCGGCAGCCGGCGACACGTTCAACCTGTACGACACGAGTGCGCTGGCACACACCGATCTGGTGCACGCGATGGCGGCGGCCGGCAATCCGAAACTCGCTGTCAGCAAGGCAGATCTGGTCAAGGATCTGAAGCGGCAGGTCGAGCTCGGTGCCTCGCACGCATCGACTGACGTGTTCAGAGCAGCCGGCGACATCAACCAGTTCGACGTCGACTCGCACACGTTCGGCTGGATCGCGATGGAGGCTTGGTACACCGGGTTGACGGGCGACCACAGCTTCGACGCGTTCGCTGCGGAACAGCGCGACTGGCTGTTCGGTGCGAACGCGTGGGGCACCAGCTTCATGGTCGGCGAGGGCTCGACGTTTCCTGAGTGCATGCAGCACCAGGTGGCGAACCTCAGCGGCAACCTGCACGGCGTCGGTCCGGCGCTCGACGTCGGTGCGGTCGTCAACGGACCCAACGACAACTCCAACTTCGAGGGCGGCCTCGGCGATTTGCAGGACGGCATGCGCAAGTGCCCGACGAACGGCGTCGATCAGTTCGCGCCGTTCGACACGGCCACGGCGAGCTTCGTCGACGATGTGCGGTCGTGGCAGACCGACGAGCCGGCCCTCGACATGACGGGCGCGGCGATCATCGCGGCCGCGTCGCAACTCGCCCTGCACTGACCAGCGGTCCGTCCTTCGCCTCGCCTGGTGGTCTGCTGGGTTGTCTAGTGGTGAACGTCTGGTGAAGTGTCGACGAGCCGACGACAGCGGGCAATTGCGTCGCTAGTGTGCAAGCCGTCTCGTGAAGTGACGTCAGTCGCCGGCTGGAGGTTGGGTGACCGAGGCGCTGCAGGGCTGGCATCCCGACCCGTTCGGGCGGCATGAGGTGCGGTACTTCTCGGCCGGGCGTGCGACCTACCTGGTGCGCGATGGCCGCGTCGAGGGTTCTGATCCGGTCGAGGACATTCCGCCGCGGCCCGAGCTCGGCGCGAAGCGGATTCCCGCCCGCACCTGACTGGTCCGCGCCCGCAGGTGAGTGGTCCCCCCGCCAGCTGAGTGGTCGGCGCCCGAGACGCTGCCTGTTCCCCCGCAGCAGCCCGAGGCCGCCTATGCGCCGCCGCCGACGTCGGTCGCTGCCGGCGCGTCCCGACGAAGCGTGCGGCACAGCGCCCGTGTGCGTCCCGCGCGGGCCGATGGTTGCCGCCGTGCGTGGTCGTCGTTGTGGTCGTCGTCGCGCTCGCTGTCACCAGGCATCCGCGGTCATCGACCGCGAGCCTGTCACGGACGCCGGCGCGGCCCCGTCCGGCTCGTTCTTGATGCCGGTTGCGGGTGTGACGGCAGCCTCGACTGGCGGCCACTTCTCCGCCCAGTTCCCTTCCACGCCGTTCCAAGAATCAGTCAACGACACCATCGCCGGGGTGCAAGCGACGATCCGCGTGGCGGTCGTGGAATCTCCCGTAACAGAGGTGGTCGAGGAGGATCTCTCCACGGCCGTCCCGGCCGATCGCCAGCCCGTCGTGCTGCGGTCTGCGATCGCGGTAGCCGCCGCGACGGCCACCGATGGCGCGCCGACGACACAAAGTGACACGACGTTTCGCGGCAACTCGGCGCGGACGACAACCTTCACCACACCGAGTCGGCGCTCAGGTGACAGCGATCGCGTTCTTCCACGACCCCACGCACCGTGTATTTCCTGCTCGCGGGCGCAGGCGCACCGTTTCAGGCTCTGAGCAGTTCCTTCGAATTCGGAGAGGCGAGCTCGCCGCAAGTGATCTCTTGACCGAGACTGGTGACATGGACGATCACGGGTTGACGTTGCTCGACTGGCGGCGGCGCGTGCACGCCGTCTACGCGCAGGTTCGGGCGGCCACCGATGTCGCGAAGGCGCACGCGCTGTGGTCAGCCGAGCGCGACGACTTGTTCGCGCATCATCCGCAGTCACCCATTGCGGTCGATCGTCGTGACGCGTTCATCGGCGTCCCGGTCAAGGCCTACGACCCGGCGTGGCGTTTCGAGCTCGCCGTCGATGCTGACGTCGAGCGCGTCGCGCATCGAGATCGCGACCGGCACCGACGGCATCGTTCCGTTCGAGCGGGTCGGTGTCGTGCGCATTCCGGACGTCGGGCAGCTCGACGTGTGGGCATTGCGCAGCTACGGCGGTGGCTTGTTCATCCCGCTCCGCGATCGGACGGCGAACCGCACGACCTACGGCGGTGGCCGCTACCTGATCGACACGGCGAAGGGTGCCGACCTCGGCAGCGACGCGACCAAGGGCACGATCGTGCTCGACTTCAACTTCGCCTACCACCCGTCGTGCGCCTACGACGCGGCGTGGGCGTGCCCGCTCGCGCCGCCAGGCAATGTGCTCGACGTCGAAGTGCCGGTCGGTGAGATCTTGCCGGACGCCGGGTGGTACTGACCCTCGGCGCGGACGCGGTAACGTCTGTACCGTGTTGCAACTAGCCCAGCAGCCCGACGCCGATGCGCTGCTCGACAGCGATCCGCTCGCGCTCCTGGTCGGAATGCTTCTCGACCAGCAGATCCCGATGGAGAAGGCGTTCGCCGGGCCGTACGTGCTCGCGCAACGCATGGGCGTCAAGCAGCTCGACGCGTTCGCGATCGCCGATTACGACCCCGAGGCGTTCGCCAAGATGTTCGCGGGGCCACCCGCGATTCACCGATTTCCGGGCGCGATGGCTGGCCGCGTGCAAGAACTCGCGCGCCAACTTGTCAGCGACTACGACGGCCGTGCAGATCTCGTCTGGAGCACTGCGAAATCAGGCGCCGACCTGCACGCGCGACTGACGGCGCTACCGGGGTTCGGTGCGCAGAAGGCCACGGATTTTCGTTGCCCTGCTGGGTAAACAGCGTGGCGTGCGGCCGACCGGGTGGCGTGAGGCTGCCGGTCCGTACGGTGAGAAAGACAGCTACCGTTCGGTCGCAGACGTCACGAGCCCGGAGTCGTTGCAGAAGGTCCGCGCGCACAAGAAAGAGATGAAAGCCGCCGCGCGATCGCAGGCGTGAGATTGACTTTCCACAACCTTGTCGGCGTGTCCACCGTGCGTTGCGCGACGCGGTGGATTCTGGCTCGCCCGATCGTAAGTTCGTCCAGCCGGCTCGTGCCGGCGCGGACGGAACAGGTGGGTGGTGTCGGTGGGCGGACATTGACGCGATCGCGCAAGAACTCGGTCAGCGTGCGATGCAGGTCGAGATGGCAGGTGCTCAACTCGTTCAAGCGGCAGCAGAAGCGGTCTGGACGTCGATCGCAGCCGATGCGTTTCGAGCCCAGGTCGATCACCGGCGCCGCGAGTGCGAACACGTGGCCGACGTGCTGCGTGGCGCAGCACACGACGTGCTCCGCTTCTCAGGCGACGTGGCTGCCGAGAAAGCACGGCTGCGGCGGCTCGAGCTAGCTGCCGAACACGCCGCAGCCGCGGCCGCGTCGGGCAGCCGCTCGGGCCGCACACGGGCTCGGCTCGATCGTCCGCCTGTGAGCGGCGTGGTGTCGTCGACTACGAGGAGCTTCGGCGGATGTCGGCCGTCTGGGCGGAGGCGGCGTCGACGATCGGCCGACTCGGGTTGCGGGTTGCCGACCTCACCGTGACGGCCGAGATCGTCACGAACGCGGTGTTCGACCCGGCGGGTGCGACGCGCTGCGAGACAGCGATCCTCGAGGCGGCGGTCGGTCCGCACGGGCTCGCGATGCTGGCCGCCAAGCTGGCGGCCGATGCCGCGCTCCTGCGGGCGGTCGTCGCCAAGGAGCAACTCGTCGACGACTTCCCGATCCGCCAGCTCGCGGCGCTCGAGGCGTCACTCGTCACGCTGCCCCTGACCGCTCTGCGCGATCCTGCCCGGGCAACGCGGGTAGACTGCTCAGCGCTTCGGCGTACTTGCCGACGCGTTCGTCGGCTACGGGCGCTCCGTTCACGACGCCGCTTCTCGAGATGTTCGCGCCGTCATGCCCGGTTCCGGTTCGACGCCGTGACGCGGCGGCCGGTGTCGGTTGATCCGGTGCTCGGGCTCCCGCTTGCTGCCGCTGTACCGCGCGAGCGAGCGAGACGGTGGAAGTGTCTCGATATCGAGATACCTACCCGCGTGGGGCCATCGGCCTGCCGTCGTCGATCTCCGCGATGTTAAGCGAGGTCGGCGACCTCGAGAGCCAACCCGACGCCTCGATCGCGGTGCAGCGCGTGGTGGGTCACGACGGCGTCGCCAGGTACGTCGTGGCGCTGTCTGGCATGCGACATGTCGTCAGCACGCCCGACCCTGAAGATCTCGTTGGTGCGGTCGGCTGCCGTCGTAGGCCGCACGAACCGAACTACACGACCTGCGTGCGCGAGGCGCTCGATGCCGCGCTCGTTCCGGTCGGTGCGCAGGTGCTGCTGGTCGGTCACAGCCAAGGTGGCATCGTCGCGATGGATCTCGCCGGCGACCCCGCGTTCAACGGAGCGCGGGTTCGGGTGGTGCAGGTCGTCGCGGCAGGCTCGCCGATCAGTTCCAAATCGGTGGCATCGGGCAGTCGCACCCGTGTCCTCAGCATCGAGAACGTGAACGACATCGTCACCCACCTCGATGCCGTCGACCCGCCCGCGATACCCGACCAGCAGAGCGTCGACCGCCTCGTCTACCGATTCGCCGCCGACGAGCACGATGTCATGGCCAATCACGACGTGCGGCTGTACTCCCGTCAGGCGCAGGTGCTGAGCGATTCGCCGAATCCGCTCATGATCGGCGTCCAGGCCGGTTTACGCCCTTTCTTCGAGGGATCGACGACCACGACGGTGTTCACGATGCACGACCGGCTCGTGGGCTGAATGGTCGATCAGCGGCCGGAGGTGAGGCGCGGCCGGGCGCCTGTGGACGGGCCGAAGACGGTTAACCTGGGGCGACTGCCGCGACTTAGGTCGGTGGGGGTGGAGACCGTGGCTACAATGGTGCGAGCCAGGTCGCGCACCGTCCACCGGGCCGATGACGCCAGTACGAGCGCCGAAACCACGGGAGTTACCACGAAGGCCAGGAGCAATTTGAACGCCGCGACGAACCCGTCCACGAGCACGACCAACGGCCGGGCAGCGGCCAAGAACGCTGGCGCCGCCGAAGCTGCGGCCGCTGCCAAAGCTGCCAAGCTCGTTCCAGTCGCGCTGGTGGCTGATCCGGTCGACGTGGTCGCCGACATCGACCCCGACATCGACCCGGACGTTTTCGCCGACGACGTGGTCCTCGAAGTCGATCTTGTCGACGTAGAGGTCGACATCGATGCGTCGACATCGTCGCTGACGTCGTCGATCCCATCGACCCAGCGGCCGTCGTCGTCGCGGGCGAGCCGGTCGAAGAGGTCGAGGACGACGAGGAGCCGACCGAGGTCGTCGTCGAAGACGACGGCGAGCCTCAGGCGCAGCTGGTCAGCGCGGGCGCCACGGCCGACCCGGTCAAGGACTACCTCAAGCAGATCGGCAAGGTGCCGCTGCTCAACGCCGAGCAGGAAGTCGAGCTCGCCAAGCGCATCGAGGCCGGTCTGTTCGCCGAGGAGAAGCTCAACTCCGGTGAGAAGCTCACGGTCAAGCTCCGCAAGGAGTTCGAGTGGATCGCCGAGGACGGCCGCCGAGCCAAGAACCACCTGCTCGAAGCCAACCTGCGCCTCGTGGTCTCACTCGCCAAGCGCTACACCGGCCGCGGCATGCTCTTCCTCGACCTGATCCAAGAGGGCAACCTCGGCTTGATCAGGGCCGTCGAGAAGTTCGACTACACCAAGGGTTACAAGTTCTCGACGTACGCGACGTGGTGGATCCGGCAGGCGATCACCCGCGCGATGGCCGACCAGGCCCGCACGATCCGTATCCCCGTGCACATGGTCGAGGTCATCAACAAGCTCGCGCGCGTCCAGCGCCAGATGCTGCAAGACCTCGGTCGCGAACCGACTCCCGAGGAGCTCGCCGCCGAGCTCGACATGACGCCCGAAAAGGTCATCGAGGTCCAGAAGTACGGTCGCGAACCGATCAGCCTGCACACGCCCCTTGGCGAGGACGGCGACAGCGAGTTCGGCGATCTCATCGAAGACTCCGAAGCGATCGTGCCGGCCGAAGCGGTGTCGTTCACGCTGCTGCAAGAGCAGCTGCACTCGGTGCTCGACACGTTGTCAGAGCGCGAAGCCGGCGTGGTCTCGATGCGCTTCGGTCTCACCGACGGTCAGCCCAAGACCCTCGACGAGATCGGCAAGGTCTACGGAGTCACCCGCGAGCGGATCCGCCAGATCGAGTCGAAGACGATGTCGAAGTTGCGGCACCCGTCGCGTTCGCAAGTCCTGCGCGACTACCTCGACTAAAGACCGCTCAGAACCCGAGCAACTGGTCGATCGTCGTCTGCACGCTCTGACGAGATAGCCGCGCTGCCACCGAAGAGGCTGCTGCTCGCCAGGTTCGTCCGCACCGCGCTCAGGTAGTTGCTCGTCGACGCCGGCACAGACGTCGGGTAGGTCAGCAGAATCGGACCTCCCAAGCGGGCGAGGTACGCGCCTCCCGACATGGCGTCGGCGAACGTTGCGCCGCTGGCGATACCGAGGGTGAGCGGCGTCGGGAAGAACGTCGAGGCCACAGCCGCGGCGGTTGACATGCGGTCGGCGCCGACGATCCGAATCGCGCCGCCATCCGCGGTGGCAGCTGGGCCACCGACGGCGTAGACCGTGCCGGCGTGCGCGTTCAGGTACGACCGGGTGGTCGACGGCATCGACGAGCCGTCGGTGAGCAGCACGACGCCGTTCATGTGTGCCGCCGCCGGCCCTGCCGACAGGGCATCAGGGAAGTTGATGCCCGTGGCGAGGAACACCGTGCTGCGCCCGCCAAGAACATTGGCCACAGCGACCGCCGTCGCGTACCGGTCAGACCCGCCGAGGCGCACGGTCGTGTAGCCCAACGATTGAAGCGTCGTCTCGACGCTCGTCGGGATCGCGGACGTGCTACCGATCAGGTACACGGTTCCGTGCGCACCGATCACCCGGCTGATCTCGACCCTGGTCGCGGTCGGCAACGACGCACCTTGCACGAAGAGCAGCGGGGCCCGGGTTGTCGCGGCCAGCGGTGCGGCGACGAGAGCGTCGGGGAAGTCGTCAGAGCGGGCGAGCACGACCGCGCCCGCTCCACCGCTCGGGAAGTTCAGTTGCGACACCGCTACTGCAGTGCCGATGCGGTCAGATCCCGCAGCGCGAATCGGCGCCGTCCGCGCGACGACGGTGATGGTGCCCGACGTCCCCGTGATCGATGAGGTAACCGTGTCGGTCGCCTTCACGGTGCGGCTTCCCAACGTGCGCAGGGTTGCACTGAAGTTGCCGACGCCGTTGGTGAGTTTGGCGTTCGCGCTAAGCGACGCCGACGTGTCAGTCGAGGTGAGGTGCACCGTGCCGCCGTAGGTCGTGACGGTGTTCTGGAAGGCGTCTTTCGCGGTCACGGCGACCACGAACGAGAGGCCGGCGACCGACGAGGTCGGTGCAGTGACCAGCAAATGCGTCGTCGTCGCAGGGGCGACAGTGATCGTTGCCGTCGTCCCCGAGATCCCCGAATTCGCAGTGTCGGTCGCGGTGACCGTCTGGCTGCCGGCGGTCTTCAGCGTGACGGTGAAGGCGTGCTGGCCGCTCGACAATGTCGAGTTCGGCGGCAACGCGGCCGCCGAATCGCTGCTGGTCAACTTGACCGTTCCGGTGTAGCCGGTCACGACGTTCCCGCCGCCGTCGAGGGCCTTCACGGTTACGACAAACGAGGTGCCAGCGGTCGCGGTCGCCGCTGCGGTCGCCGTCAGATGCGTCGTGCGTCTGCGCGACACTCACCGCACCGAGGTGCCGGTGATCGACGATGAACTGGTGTCGGTGACGGTCACGTGCTGGGTACCCGCAGATGAGAACGTGACGCTGAAGCTGCCGACTCCGCCGGAAAACGTCGAGTCCGGCGGGAGTACGGCGCCTGCGTCGGTCGACGTGAAATGCACCGTGCCCGCGTAGGTCGTCGCGACAGCATTGCTGCTATCGAGAGCCGTCACCGTGACAGTCACCGCGTTGCCGACGACCGCGCTCGAGGGTGCGGTCACCGAGAAGTGGGTGGCAGCGGCGGCGTTCGCGACGCCTGCCGCGAAAAATGAGATCGGGACGGCGATCAGTGCCGCCGCGGCGAAGCGCGCGTATCGGCCGAACTCGCGTCTTGGCCCGTGTCGAGAGCCGTGGTGTGGTGACGTCGCTCATCGGTTCCCCCGTTTAGGAGTGGGCCTGCCAAGGCCGACTGGAGTCGCGCCCTTAGACGCGCACCGAGGGCGATTGGTTGCGTCATGGTGGCAGAGGTTCGCGTCAGCCGGAAGCGGGGCGGCTGTCTCGCTGTGGCGGCTTTCGTACGGTACGGCAGTAAGCGGCACTGGCGCGGCCGTTGCCTGAGTGCGATGTGTGGGTATACAGCCACACGCAGATCAGGTGCGTTTTGGACGCAGGAAACGCCACTTTGTGCCGATACGGTTCCGCCACCTGATGCGATGGGAGGATCGCCTGCATGCTGACCGGCCACCACCCCGCCGATGACTGGGCGGCCCTGGACAGCGCGCGCTATTACGCATCGGCGAGGCTCGGTACCCGCGGGTGGCAGGTCGGGGGAGTGATTCGGCGACTCGGGTTTGCGCTCGTCCATCCGCATCTGGTGCCTGCGTACCTGCGATTGTTGAGAAACGTGCCGGTCGAGACGCTCGTAGTCTCGGCGCTTCCGGCGGGACAGATCCTCGGCGACCGCTGGTCACGACAGACATGGCGCAAGGCTGCATCGCACGCCTGCTTGCCCTTGCCGACCAACGCAGATACCTACCTGCGCGGCCGGCACCGGCAGGCCCTGCGAACCAACTTGCACCGGGCCGACAAGATCCACCTGACGAGCCGGTCAGTGCGGACCGATTGGAACACCGTCAAGAGAGCACTCAGTCAAGGGCCCTTCGCCAGCCTCGCGGCGAAGGTGGACGCGATGGAGAACATCGACTCGTTCGTCAAGTCCTGGGCCGTGTTCGATTCCCAGCACCGGCCACTCGGCCGAGCAGTTGCGCTCGTTGACGAGAAGACCGCAGTGTTGTTGCTCCTGCGTGGTCCGCCCGATCTCGAGGTAGCGCACCAGACTCGTTACCTACTGCACACCGCCGTGGTGGCCGATCTCATCAGGCACGGTGTGCGGCATCTAGTGGTCGAGTCGATCATCGGCGCGCCAGCGGGACTGAAGTACTTTGCGGCCCGCCTTGGTTATCGCGCCTGCCGGATCAGGGTCGTGCGCTGTCAGGCGGTTGGCGCGCCGTAGCGCAAGCCGTCGAGCAACAACGTCACGAGACGCTTGGCTTGGTCTTGCCAGCCGGGTGAGTCGCTCACCATGCAGATGCCGCCCAATGCGCGAATGAGATCGAAGCCGTCGACATCGGAGCGGATCTTGCCGGCCGCGGCGGCCGCGTTGACGAGGGAGTCGATGGCACGGCGCAACCGTTCGTGGACGTAGGCGAACAGTTCCGCGTGCACGTCGGGCGCAGACAGCTTCAACGTGCCGGCGAGGCCGCGCTTCGTTGCGACGTAGCCGACGAAGTCGAGCATCCATGCCTCGAGCGCGACGTCGGGAGCTTGCGTGGCGAGTAGCTGGTCGGCCGAGTCGCACAGCTGCTCGACGCCGTGGCGGTAGGCAGCTTCGACGAGCGCGTCGCGGGTGGGGAAGTGCCTGTACAGCGTGCCGATGCCGACGCCTGCTCGCCGCGCCACGTCTTCGAGTGAGGCTGCGGTCCCGTGCTCGGCGAAAGCCTGGCCCGCGCTCTCGAGGAGAGCGTCGCGGTTGCGCTTCGCGTCGGCCCGTAGTGCTCGGTCAGCGGCGTCGGGAGTCGTCACCGCGCTCATGCCAAGCCTCCTCAAAATCTACTTGCTAACCGGAGGCAGCCTCCGTATAGTTACAGGAGGCACCCTCCGCTTGACTCCATCATCCACTAAGGAGGCCTGGAATGCCACTGAACTCACAGGCCAGTTCAACAGCACCTTCGCCAGCCAACATCCATCGTTCCTCGGCGGTAGAGCCAGCAGGTCGCAGCCGCAAGTCGGCTGCTCTCGCGATCATCCTGCTGGCCCAGCTGATGGTCGTGCTCGACGCCACCATCGTGAACATCGCCCTTCCCAAGATCCAAACCGCGCTGTCCTTCAGCCGCACTGACCTGTCGTGGGTGCTCAACGCCTACTCCCTGACCTTCGGCGGCCTGCTGCTGCTCGGGGCCCGCAGCGGTGACCTGTTCGGTCGCCGCCGGGTCTTCCTTGCCGGCATCGCCCTGTTCACGGCCGCCTCTCTGGCCGGCGGCTTCACCACGTCGTCCGGCCTGCTCTTGCTCGCCCGCTCGGTGCAAGGCGTCGGCGCCGCGTTCGCCTCGCCGTCCGCCCTGGCGCTTGCTCATGGTCATGTTCCGTGAAGGCGCCGAGCGCACCCGCGCGATCGCGCTCTACACAGCCGTGTCGATCGGCGGCGCGGCCGTCGGCCTCGTCGCGGGCGGCGTCCTCGTCGAATGGACGTCGTGGCGCTGGGTGTTCTTCGTCAACGTGCCGATCGGCATCGTGTTGCTCGTACTGGCTCGGCGCGACTTGCCTGAGACCGACCGGCACACCGGCCGGGTCGACCTACCGGGCGCGCTCACCTCGACGATCGGCATGGCGGCGCTGGTCTTCGGATTCGTCCGGGCCGCTGCCGCGGGTTGGCAGGCCGGCAGCACGATCGCGCGCATTCACCGTCGGCATCGTGCTGCTCGCCGACGTTCGCGCTGATCGAGTCTCGGGTCGCGACACCGATCACGCCGCTGCGGCTTTTCGCCGACCGCGACAGGGTTTTCTCCTACCTGGCACGGCTGGTGCTGGTCGGCGCGCATGTTCGGGATGTTCTTCTTCCTGACGCAGTTCCTGCAGGACGTCTTGGGCTACAGCCCGCTCGTCAGCGGTCTCGCATTCCTGCCGCTGACGGTCGCGTTGTTCGGGGCGTCGCAACTCGCCGCGCGGGTGCTGTTGGCCCGCTTCGGCCCGAAGCGCCTGATGGTCGGTGGGCTGACCACCTCCACGATCGGGTTGCTCCTGCTGACCCAACTGTCGGCGACAAGTGGCTACGGGCTGATCCTCGGCGCGTTGCTGCTCTTCGGCACCGGCAACGGGCTGGCGTTCGTGCCGTTGACGATGGCGTCGCTGGCGGGCGTCGATCCCAAGGACGCCGGTGCGGCGTCGGGGCTGGTGAACGTCATGCAGCAAGTCGGCGGATCGCTTGGCCTGTCGATGCTGGTCACCGTCTTCGGTACGGCGTCGCGGGCGGCCAAGCACCACGTCGCGACCGGCGTGAACGCGAGTTCGCACACCTTCGTGTATGCGGCTGACCGCGCGTTCGTGGCTGCGGCCCTGCTCCTCGTGATCGCCGTCGCGCTCGTCGCGAGCATGCGGTCGGGGCAACCTCGGGTCATGTCGGGCGAGCCCGAGACGGCTGAGGAACTCGACGCCGACCTCGAGGCGCTGGGCGTCGCCTGACGCATCACCTGCACCAAGCACTGCATGAAGCATCGAAGTCGAGCGGTCGGTCTACCGGCCGCTCGACTTCAATTCTGCCCCGAACAGCACCTCTCAAGCAAGCAAAAGGCCCCGGTCGTCTGACCGGGGCTTGCTCGTTTCGGGCTTGTGATCCTGGGACCGTTGCCGCTGCCGTGCACCTTCACCGCACCTGCGTGTCGGTGAGTACCGCTCAGCGCTCCTCTTCAGGCGCGATGCTCGAAATCTCCTCGAGGTGGTCGGTGTGGTCCTGGAACTCCACCGCTACATGCTTCAACGCCTCGGCGTGCTCGCGGGCGTGGTGGGCACAAAACAGCAGCTCGCTCCCGGACGGAAGCACCGCACGCAGGTAGGCGCGGGCGCCGCACCGGTCGCATCGATCGGCGGCCGACAGCGGAGTCTCAGCCAGTACGGGAGTCACATTCACTTCCTTCTCATCGGCTCGGTTCCCTGGAAGATGTTGAGCTGTTGGGCCACGTCTTTCTCCCAACCGGCTGATTTCCCAGCGAATTCAATACCCCATGCAACCACCACCTCACCACAGAACTTCCCCCGACGCCGGTAACTCGCCGTTCGCGGTGAGCAGATCAGCCATCTGATCAGCGATTTGCCGTGTCGTTTTCGGGTCGTTCGGCGCGAATCGGACCAGTAAACCTGCCTAGCTCGTTACCAACATTTCGTATGCCGTACGTCTGCGGTTCAAGACGCAAGATCAACAGCCAAAAGATCTGGGTGGACGGCGCAGTGCCGGCGTCGTCGGACGGCGCGCCCGGAGATGGCTGTCCGTGAAGCCCGGTAGCCTGCACAAGCACCCGCGAGAAAGCGCAGGATCCACCGCGTGACGGCTCTCACAGAACTAACACCTCAACCGACCGGCCAGGCAGCCTCAATCCTGGCGGGCGGTCAAGGATCCGACTACACGGCACGGCATCTGCTGGTGCTCGAGGGTCTTGAGGCGGTTCGCAAGCGCCCCGGCATGTACATCGGCTCGACTGACAGTCGCGGCCTCATGCACTGCGTGTGGGAGATCATCGACAACTCGGTCGACGAGGCGCTGGTCGGTTACTGCACGCACATCGACGTCGTGCTGCGCGACGACGGGTCGGTCGAGGTGCGCGACAACGGGCGCGGCATCCCCGTCGACATCGAGCCGAAGACGAAGCTGTCGGGCGTCGAGGTCGTCATGACCAAGCTCCACGCCGGCGGGAAGTTCGGCGGCGGCTCTTACGCTGCGACCGGCGGGTTGCACGGCGTGGGTGCGAGCGTTGTCAACGCGCTGTCCGTTCGCCTCGACGTCGAGGTCGACCGCGACGGTGCCACCCATGCCATGAGCTTTCGCCGCGGCAAGCCGGGAGTGTTCGCCGGCGAGGGTGGCGAGGCGAAGTTCACCGAGCAGTCGGGCCTGACGAAGACCAAACGGATCGCGAAGAAGATCACCGGCACTCGGGTGCGGTTCTACCCCGACCGACAGGTCTTCACGAAGGACGCCGCGATTGAGCTGCCCGCACTGGTCGAGCGCGCCCGGCAGACCGCGTTCCTAGTGCCGAGCCTGACGATCGTCGTGCTCGATGAACGCACTGCCAAGGGGAACGAGTCGAGCGAGCAGTCGTTTCGCTATGCCGGCGGCCTCGGCGATTTCGTCGACTTTCTCGCGCCCGACACCGGCATCACCGACACATTGCGACTCACCGGCTCCGGATCGTTCGAAGAGACGGTGCCGATGCTCGACGACGTCGGGCACATGACCGCCACCGATGTGCAGCGCGACCTCGACGTCGATGTCGCACTCCGCTGGGGTGTCGGCTACGAGACGGTCGTGAAGTCGTTCGTGAACATCATCGCGACGCCGAAGGGCGGCACCCACGTCGCCGGCTTCGAGCGGGCGCTGGTCAAGGTGATGAACGAGCAGCTGCGCGTCTCGAAGCTGCTGCGGGTCAACGATGACCCGGTCATCAAAGAGGACGTTCTCGAAGGCCTCACCGCGATCGTCACCGTGCGGGTTGCCGAGCCGCAGTTCGAGGGTCAGACGAAGGAAGTGCTCGGCACGCCGGCCGCCTCGAAGATCGTCGCTGATGTCGTCGGCCGCGAACTCAAGGCGTTCCTCACCAGCACCAAGCGCGGCGACAAGCAATTTGCGCGCGCGCTTCTCGAGAAGGTCGCCGCCGCGTCGAAGACCCGGCTTGCCGCGCGCGCCACCAAAGAGGCGCAGCGGCGAAAGAACGCGCTCGAATCGTCGTCCCTGCCTGCGAAGTTGGCTGACTGCCGCAGCGAAGACGTCGACCGCACCGAGCTGTTCATCGTCGAGGGTGATTCGGCACTCGGCACCGCGAAGCTTGCGCGCAAGAGCGAGTTCCAGGCGCTGCTGCCGATTCGCGGGAAGATCCTGAACGTGCAGAAGGCCGCGGTCGGCGACATGCTCAGCAACGCCGAATGCGCCTCGATCATCCAGGTGATCGGTGCCGGCTCGGGGCGCACGTTCGATCTCGACGCGGCGCGCTACGGCAAGGTCATCATCATGACCGACGCCGATGTCGACGGCGCGCACATCCGCATCCTGCTGCTGACGTTGTTCTACCGGTACATGCGCCCGCTGTTCGACGCCGGTCGGGTGTTCGCCGCGGTGCCGCCGTTGCACCGCATCGAGATCGTCGGCGTCAAAGAGCCCGTCTACACCTACAGCGACGCTGAGATGCGTCGCCTTCTGCTCGACCTGGAGAAGAAGGGCAAGAAGTACAAGAACCCGCAGCGCTACAAGGGCCTCGGTGAGATGGACGCCGATCAGCTGGCGGAGACGACCATGGAACCAGGTCGGCGGGTGCTGCGACGCATCCGGCTCGACGACGCCGCGATGGCTGACGACGTCTTCGAGTTGCTGATGGGCAACGATGTCGCGCCACGCAAGGAGTTCATCGTCGACTCGGCCGCACTGCTCGACCGCGCCCGCATCGACACCTGACTCGAGGCAACAGCGATTGCTGCGTGTCGGTGAACGCACGCGAGGCGGATCACTGGTTGGGGGAGGAAGGTGCACTGAGACTGGGCGCCACTACCGGTGCTCGCTCGTCACACTGTGCCGGGCTTGCGTCGGTCACAGCCAGCCGCAGCGGCTCAGGTAAATCATTCGGGGCGACAATGAAACAGCGTGGCGCAGAACCGAACCCGGTGATGAAAAGCATGTCCGGCTCTGACCCTTTGGCCAGACTCGACATCGGGAGGATTTCGGACCTCGCTGGCGCCAGTGTCGTCGTCGCGGCCGAGTAGCACGACGTGATACCAGGGCCGCAGGGGCGACCATCAGCAGCAACGCGGCCCGGCCCAGGACGTGATTGCCCGCGACGTGGAGCTTGGCCCCGGCCGCGCGATCATCGAACCATTCTGACGCCGCCCGTCAGGTACTCGTGAGGATGAGGTCTTTCAATTCGCTCAGAGTGTTGATCCGATACCGGGCCTGTGAAAAGTCCTGCGCTTTCGTGAAGTCGTTGTCGACTACGACGCAGTCGATACCGGCCGCCACGGCCGAGTTCAGCCCTCTGGAAGAGTCCTCGACCACCAGCGCCTCCTCCTTGGTGGCTCCGAAGCGCTTCAATCCCATTAGGTAAGGCTCCGGGTGTGGCTTGGCGAGTTCGTAGTCCTCGCGGACGAGGACGAAATCCATGAACTGTCTGATCTGGCGCTTCTCATGGATGATCTCAAAGTCCATACGTTTCGAGGTCGTCACGATGGCCATGCGGACATACTTCGAGAGCTCGGCAAGGGTTTCGACGACGCCGTCGATCTCGATGGCTTCTGTTCTCAGATACTCCCGGTAGTAGACATCACGAACCTCGCGCTGCCTGCTGATCGTCTCTTCATCGATACCTGCCACTCTGGCTTGGGCCCAGGTGCCCAAGCCCTGGCTCATGTCCCGCAGGTATTGCTCCTTGTCCAACGCCACACCCAAGTCCGCCAGGGCGCGTTGGCCAGCCGTGTAGTACCAGAGCTCGGTATCCACAAGGACACCGTCATGATCGAAGAGGACGTGCGTCTTCACGCACTTGATCCTTCCAGGCCCGGACACCTGTTAGACGCTGGCGGCTTCTCGGTCGGTCGGAAGCCGCGAGCCCGAGCTCGTTACCGCGTAGAAGATTGCTAGGGCCAGGAATATCAGCAGCGCCACGATCGGTGCGAGCCATGCGATGGCCGTCGCGGCCGCGTAGGACGCCACTCCCATCGCCGTCCGTCGACGTTCGAGCCGTGCGTATGCGGCGTCGTATGGCGCGTCGAGCAACTCGGGATAGCGCGCTAGGTGCAGCCACGACCCGAGCCACGCGAACCCGTTCAGCATCGAGAGCAATCCGTAGAACGACACCGCGACCTTCGCGTCGGTGCCGCCGGCTCGCAGGTATTGCGCCACTACCGATGTCGGAAACGGCAAAACCGAGATTGTCAGGAGCAGCGCGAGG
Source organism: uncultured Actinomycetes bacterium (assembly GCA_963809135.1). Taxonomy (GTDB): domain Bacteria; phylum Actinomycetota; class Actinomycetes; order Acidothermales; family Acidothermaceae; genus PALSA-607. Next base: position 66,520 of record CAWEIG010000005.1, on the reverse strand, counting down.
TTGGTCCACGCCAGCGACTTGTCGACGCGCTTGATCTTGTCGAACAGCGCATGGTGATTGAGCCACATGATCGCGATCGTCAAGAACGCGGTGATATAGGCGAGGTAGGCGGGCCATTCGTGATTGAGAGCGCGGAGCAGACCGTGGGCGGTTGCGTAGCCGGTGTCGATGTGAATATTCAGAATGAGCAGCGTGATCGCAATGGCCATCACGCCGTCGCTGAATGCTTCCGTCCGTGACGTCGAGTGCAGCGTGGGGATCGCCTCGCTTCCCGCCATCGGCATCGTGGTGTCTGGCCCAGCGCGTGATCACGACCGCGCTGGGTCATCGTGTCAGCGTCGAGGTGCCGGGCGCAGCAATCTTCGCTACGAGCGGACGCCGGTTCGTCCTTAGCTGAGGTGGCTACCGATGAAGCTGATCTGCGCTGCCGCAACCGATCGCCAGTACCCATTGGTGTGGCAGCCCTTGGAGATGTCGCCGGCGGGGGCAGGCGACGCGTTCGCACGGTAGCGCTTCGTTTCCTGGGTGAAGGCGTCGTCGGCCCCGCACGCCACGTAGAGCGCAGTTGTCCCGACGTCGGGCTCGCCCGCGAGGTCGCCATACCGCGCAAAGTCCGCTGCGTTGTCGAATGCACCGCTCGCGCTCGATCGAAACGATGCGAAGAGCGCAGGACTGCTCGCTGCTACAACGGCGACGCTGAGGTGCGGCGCGGCCTCAGCAGAGGTGTACGTAAGGGTGCCGCGATGGGCTTCCCGCGCGACCAGCAACGCGCCGAATCCACCCATCGACCAGCCGATCGCGCCGATGGCGTCAGTGTGTAGCCCGAGCTTGTTGAGCATGGGCAGGAATTCATTGCTGAGCATGCCGAGCGGATCGTCCCCGTCGCTGCGTGGGTGCCAATATCCGTTCCCGCCGTCAGCGGCGGCCAATGCGAACGGCCGGCCGCCCGCCCGCACGTACGCCGCCAGAAACTCGTGCAACCCTCAGCTGAGTGAACCCCGTGGAGTGGTCTCCGCCGCGCCCGTGCAGCACGAGCGCGACGGGCAGTCCGGCGGCGGAGTGGCCCGGCGGCAGTGCGAGTGACCACCCGACGTCACGGCGTCGGGCCAATGAGGAGAACCGGCCGTTCGTGATGCCGCCGACCGTTCCGGTCGTTGGCGTGGCGTCGACATCGCAGGCGCCGGTCAGTTCCGCAAGTCGGATCCGGCCGGGCAGTACGCCTTCTTCGATCGCGACGACCGAACCGGTGCCCGCAAGCAACACACTGCCGAGCGCGCCGAGCAGAAACGTGCGGCGCGACACCACCCGGTGGCTCCCTCTTTTTGCGATCGTTGTCGAACAGGTTTCGATAGTCGGTGGGAAGACGCGCGAACTGGCCTTCTGGATGGCACCGGGAGGTTCGTCGTCGGCATCGATCGGGGTTGCGGCACACTAGCCGCCATGGTTGACGATGGCGGGATTCACGGCGCGGCTCATGCGCGCGTATTAGGCGACGGGACCCGCGCGATTCATGCCGGCATGCCCGAAGGTGCCGACGGCACCCCGCTCGTGCGCAGCCCTGTCTTTGCCTCGACGTACCGGTTGACCGGTGAGCCGAGCGGGCCCTACCAGTACGGTCGGGTCACCAACCCCACATGGACGACCTGGGAAGCCGCGCTCGCCGAACTCGAGGGCGGTGAGGTCGTCTCGTTCGCGTCCGGAATCGCAGCCGTGTCAGCGGTCTTGCTGTCGTGCCTGCGACCCGGCGACGTTCTGGTCATGGCCGCGGAGTGCTACTACGCCACCCGCCGTCTCGCGAGCGGCCTCCTTACTGACATCGGCGTGCAGGTGCATTTAGTGCCGGACGCCGAGGTGATCCGTCACCTCGACGGCGCGACGCTTGTGTGGCTGGAGAGCCCCAGCAATCCCAAGCTCGATGTGTGCGACATCGCGGCGTTGAGTGCGGCTGCCCACGCGGCTGGCGCGGCCATTGCCGTCGACAACACTACGGCGACCGCGCTCGGCCAGCAGCCACTCGCGCTCGGCGCCGATTACTCGGTGGCCAGCGATACGAAGGCGCTGACCGGCCACAGCGATCTCGTGCTCGGGCACGTCGCCTGTAGTGACGCCGCCCGCGCGGAAGCAGTGCGCACGTGTCGGTCGAGCACGGGAGCGGTGCCAGGTGTGTTCGAAGCGTGGCTCGCGCATCGGTCGCTGATGACACTCGACCTGCGGATGGCGCGGCAGGCGACCAATGCGCTAGCTGTCGCCGAGATGCTCGCCGCGAACAGCCTCTCAGCGAACGGCGCGGTGACGTCCGTGCGCTACCCATGGCTGCTCGGTGACGCGTCGCACGACATCGCGATGCGGCAGATGCGGCGTCCATTTGGGCTCGTGTCGTTCACGTTGGCCGACGAAGCGGCGGCCGAGCGATTCCTCGCTGCGTTGCGCATCGTAACCGTGGCGACGAGTTTCGGCGGCCTGCACAGCACGGCAGAGCGGCGTGCGCGTTGGGGCGGCGACGACGTCCCGCCTGGATTCATCAGGTTCAGTTGCGGCGGCGAGGACACCCTCGATTTGGTGGCCGATGTAGAACAGGCGCTAGTGGCCGCCGCGAACTAAGCAACAGAGAACTAAGCAACAGAGCGGACGTTTACTGCCCTCCAGGGGCAGAAAACGTCCGCTCTGTGGGACGGGCCGCCGCGAACTGAGGCGAGCGTCAGTCGGGGGTTCCGATCACGATCGTGCGGGCGGCGATCGCCGCGCCGCGGGCGCCCGCCATGTCGAGGTCGGGCACGACCGCGAAGTGCGCGACGTCGATCTGCTCGCCTCGAAGAGCTGTGCTGGCGCGCACCCGCGAGATGAACCATTCCCGAAACGCCGGGGTCGTCTCGACCACGCCGCCGCCGACGAAGTAGACGTTGGGGTCGAGGAAGTTGCTCGCGATCGTGAAGAGTCGCCCGATCGCCCGCGCCTGCTGCTCGAAGATTTCCAGGGCCAGCGGATCACCCTGCTCGGCAAGCGAGCGCACCTGCCGTGCTGCCGACCGCGGATTGACGCCAGTGAGCGGGTGCCCCGGGTATTGGGTCAGCCAATACGGCAGCAGGTTTCGCTCGATGGCGCTGAGCGACGCGACGCTCTCGGCGTCGCCGGCGAAGCCGCAGTTGCACGTCGGTACCGGCTGGCCGTCGGCGAGCAGGCCCTCCATCGGAATGTGGACGTGCCCGAGTTCGCCCGCCATGCCGGCGGCACCCTTGACAATGCGGCCGGCTTCGACAACGCCTCCGCCGAGCCCCGTGCCGACGATCGCTGCGACGGAGGAGTGTTCGGATGCGCGGTCGCCGTAGTACGCGTGGTGCGCATAGAGCGCGGCCGCGTTGCCGTCGTTGTTGTACACGACGGGGAGTCCGATGCGCGTCTCGAGTGCTCCCCGGAAGTCGAAGCCGTGCCACCCGACCTCGGAGAAGTTCGTCGCGCCCTTCGACGAAATGATGCCTTCTGCGCTTGCCGGGCCAGGGGTATCGAGACCGACAGCGCGCACGTGCATGCGCGGCACGCCGGTGAGGTCGATGATCGCCTCGAGGCTGTCAGCCAGGCTCGCGACCGCGATCTCGGGTCCGTCGTTGACGCGGCTCGGGTTTTCGACCAGATGGTCGACGAGAAACTCTCCAGAGTCGGTCAGCACCGTGGCGTTGTTGCAGGTGCCGCCGTTGTCGAGACCGACAACAACCCAGGTCGGGTCCGGTGACAAGTGCAGCTGTGGCGCACCTTCGGACACGGGACCTCCTACTCCGGGCAATTCCCTCACGCGGGCGGGCTAACCGGATTCTAAGCCGGAATCCCCGCCGGGGCAGGTCAGTTCCCGATAGCCAGCACGGGGGACGCTAGCGGCGTGCCGGAACCGTCGCGACGGCCGTTTGCCGCGGGCAACTCGATCGCGACGCCAGAGCTTGCTGTCGCCTTCGCGGGCACGGCGCCTGCCCAGCCCACAAGCAGGGTGTCTTCGCCTCGCAGGAATCGGTGGCATCGAACGCCACCGGTCGCGCGACCCTTCGGCGGGTACTCGGCATAGGGCGCGACCTTCGCGGTTCCTGCGTCGGTACCTGGCAGCGCCGCCGACGAGCCGGCGATCGTCACGACGACGGCATCGGTCGCGACCGGCACGGCGCCGAAGAAGACGACGTGCGCGCCACTCGACAGACGGACGCCGGCCATGCCGCCCGCCGCTCGACCCTGCGGGCGGACACTCGCCGCCTCAAAGCGCAACAGCTGAGCATCGGAGGTGATGAAGACGAAGTCTTCGTCACCCGAGCTCAGTTCGACCGCGCCGACGACGGTATCGCCGTCCTTCAGGCCGATGAGCTCGAACGAGTCCTTGTTCGAGGGATACTCGGGCACCACTCGTTTCACCACACCGGACGCCGTGCCGAGCGCGACGCCCTGCGATGTCGGCAGCAACGTGGCCAGCGCAAGAACCTTCTCGTTCTTCTCCAACTCAAGGAACTCGTGCACCGGGGCTCCACCGGCCAACGTCGGGGCGCCGATCGTGGGCGGTAGCGCGGGTAGCTCCAGCACCGAGAGCCGGATCATCCGGCCGAATGAGGTGATGACGCCGACTTCGCCCCGCGCTGTCGAGGTCACCTTCGATGCGATGACGTCGTGCCGCGTACGCCCCTCGGTGACGGGAGCGTCTTCGGTCGGCTGCGCGCGTGCGAGCAAGCCGGTCGCAGAGAGCAGCACGACACACGGGTCGTCGGTCACCTCGAGGGGCACTGCAGCGCTGGGTACGCCGGCTGACTCGAGCAGGACGGTACGCCGCGGCGTACCGAATTTCTTTGCGACGTCGCCGAGCTCATCGGACACCACGGTCCGCAACATCTCGTCCGACTCGAGGATCGCCGTCAACTCGGTGATCTCGCGGGTCAGCTGATCGCGCTCCTTCTCCAGTTCGAGGCGAGAGAACTTGGTCAGGCGCCGTAGCGGCAACTCGAGGATGTCGTTCGCCTGGATCTCGCTGAGGTCGAACACCTCGATCAGCCTGGCGCGGGCCGCAGCCGTGTCGTCGCTCGAGCGGATGACAGCGATGACCTCGTCGATGTCGACGATCGCGATGAGCCGGCCCTGCACGAGATGGAGTTGCTCTTCACGGCGACGGCGGCGGTAGGTCGTGCGCCGGCGCACGACGTCGAAGCGGTGGTCAACGTAGACCTCGAGCAGCTCCTTCAACCCGAGCGTGAGGGGTTGGCCATCGACGAGTGCGACATTGTTGACGCCGAACGTGTCTTCCATCGGCGTGAGCTTGTACAGCTGGTCGAGGATCGCCTCGGCGTTGAATCCGTTCCTGATCTCGATGACGAGTTGCAGGCCGTGCTCACGATCGGTCAGGTCACGCACGTCGGCGATGCCCTGAAGCTTGCGTGACTGCACGAGATCTTTGATCTTCCCGATGACCTTCTCGGGGCCGATGCCGTAGGGGAGTTCCGTCACAACGATGCCCCGCTTGCGCGGGCGCACATCGGTCACCTTCGCGGTTGCTCTGATGCGGAACACGCCGCGACCGGTCTCGTACGCATCGCGCACCCCGTCGAGCCCGACGATCTTGCCGCCGGTGGGCAGGTCGGGGCCAGGCACGAATCGCATCAAGTCGTCGAGGGTGGCGTCGGGCTTCTTGATCAGGTGGCGGGCGGCGGCGATGACTTCGACGAGGTTGTGCGGCGCCATGCTGGTCGCCATGCCGACTGCGATCCCGGTCGCGCCGTTGACGAGCAGGTTCGGAAAGGCCGCCGGCAGTACCGCCGGCTCCTCCTCCTGGCCGTCGTAGTTGGGCCCGAAGTCGACGACCTCTTCGTTCAGGCCGTCGGTCATCAACTCGGCCGCACTCTCAAGGCGGCACTCGGTGTACCGATAAGCAGCGGGCGGATCGTCGCCGCCGAGCGAGCCGAAGTTGCCGTGACCGTCGACGAGTGGCACCCGCATCGAGAACGGCTGTGCCATGCGGACCAGTGCGTCGTAGATCGCCGTGTCGCCATGCGGGTGCAGCTTGCCCATCACGTCGCCGACAACGCGGGCGCATTTCACGTGCGGCCGGTCGGGGCGCAGGCCCATCGCGGCCATCTGGAACAAGATGCGCCGATGCACCGGCTTCAGCCCGTCGCGCGCGTCTGGAAGCGCGCGGCTGTAGATGACGGAGTAGGCGTACTCGAGGAAACTGCCGCGCATCTCCTCACTGACGTCGATGTCGACGATCTGCTCGACACCGGGCGGTGGGGGCGGCGTTGCTGCGGATTTGCGTGCCATGCCGGTCATTCTCGCGGTCGCGCGCCCGGCCGTGAGGCACCGACCCGCTCGCGAGCTTCGTCGAAGGCGGCTCGCCCTCGATTGCTAGGTTGACTCGCGTGACGGAAGCGGCTGGGCACCCCCTCGTCGAAGCCGCCCGCACGCTGGCCGCGGAACTGCTCGAGCCCCAGGCCGCCGCCGTCGATGTATCGGTGGTACCTCGTTCGCATCTGCAAGCTTTGGCGGACGCCGGGTTGCTCGGCCTCCTGGCACCCCCTGAGGTGGGCGGCGCCGGCGCCTCTGCAGCCGTCTTCCGCGAGGTGAACGAACTCCTAGCCGGCGCCGACGCCGCTACCTGGTTCGTGCAAGCCCAACACCACGCGGCCGTCCGCATGCTCGTGAGCAGCGCAAGCCCGGCCGCGCCTCGATACCTGCCACGGCTCGCGTCTGGGGAGCTGATCGCCGGCATCGCTTTCTCGCATTTGCGCCGGTTTCCCGACCGGCCCGTGGTCGCGCGACCTGCCGGCCGCGGATGGTTTCTCGACGGCGTCGCGCCCTGGTACACCGGGTGGGGCTTGAACGACGTCGCGTTCCTGTCGGGCGTCACCGACGAGGGTGAGGTGATCTTCGGCGCGGTGCCTGCGCGCGAGGGTGAAGGCCTGACCGTGAAGTCGGCGCTGCGTACCGCTGCGCTCGACGCAGCATGCACGGTCGTGCTCGATCTCGACGGCGTGTTCGTCGCCAACGACGACGTCGCACTGCGCGAGTCGCACACGCAGTGGCTCGCGGGCGACACCCTGGTCGCCAATGCGAACGCGGCAGTCTTCGGCGTCGCGGCGAGTGCAGTCGAACTGCTGCGCGCGGCCGGCATTACGCGTGAAGAGCCAGCCGCCACGCACGCGGCGGACATCTTCGGCGCGCGCCTGGCCGACGTCCGCTCGCGTTGTTATGCACTAACCGACACGGTCCCGCCTGGCGACGCAATCGACGAGCGTCTTGAGCTACGAGCCGTCGCCCTCGAACTGCTGATCGGAGTCACGTCGGCGCTCGTCGCTGCGAACTCCGGACCAGCGATGGGTGTCGGGTCGCCTGCGCAACGCAAGGCCCGCGAGGCGCTGTTCCTCGTGGTGCAGGCGCAGACCGCGCCCGCGAGGGCAGCGACTCTTGAGCGGTGGTCGGCGACCGCGGCCGCGCGCGGTTTGGCGCAGGCGTAGCGTGGCCGACATGGCTGATGCGCAGGGTTCGGGGGGCACGCGCCGTCCGCGTAAGGCGACCACTGGCAAGACGACCGCCGCTGGCAAGACGACCACCACTGGAGCAGCGAAGGCGCCGGCGGGCCGCGTGGCATTTCCGGGGATCAGTTCGCGCGCTTACGAACATCCGGCCGATCGGGCCGCGCTTGTCACGCTGCGGTCGGTGCCGGGTTTCGACGTCCTGCTCAAAGGCATGTTCGGGTTCTTCAGCGAACGTCGCTTGCGGATGATGTATCTCGCATCTGCGGTGCGAGTCGACGAGCGCCAGTTCTCGGGCATCTACGCGATCTATCAGGACGCTGCACGGATTCTCGACATCGAGAAGCTGCCCGAGCTCTACATCAACCAGGATCCAAGGGTGAACGCGTGGGCGTTGGGTCTCGACAACCCGTTCATCGTTGTGAGCACCGGTACGGTCGATCTGCTCGATGACGACGAGTTGCGCGTGGTGTTGGGCCACGAACTCGGGCACGTGCTGTCGGGCCACGCGCTCTATTCGTCGGTGTTGTTCGCGTTGATGCGGATCACCGGCGTGAGTTCGATCATTCCCCTCGGCGGCCTTGGACTGCGGGCCGTGATCACGGCGCTGAAAGAGTGGTACCGCAAGGCGGAATTGTCTTGTGACCGCGCTGGTCTGCTCGTCAGCCAAGACCCGGGTGCGGTGACGCGCGTGAACATGAAGATGGCCGGCGGCGCGCGGGTCGAAGACATGGATCTGCAGGCGTTTCTCGCGCAGGCAGAGGAGTACGAGTCGACAGGTGACGCGCGCGAAGGCGTGATCCGGATTCTGAATATTCTCAACTCGACGCATCCGTTCGCGGTGCTTCGCGCGCTGGAGATCAAGCGCTGGGTCGAGTCGGGCGACTACGAGCGGATTTTGGCTGGCACCTATCCGAACCGTGCCGACGATCCTCGGGCGTCGTTCGTTGACGAGGTGAAAGCCGCAGCAGCGTCATACAAGCAGTCGTTTGACCGATCACCTGATCCGCTGATGAAGTTTCTGCGCGACGTCGGCGGGGGAACAGTAAACCTGGGTGGCTGGGTCGCCGATCAGGTGCGCAAGATGGCTGGCGGCCGCGATCCTCAAGACCCGCACGATCCAGACGCAGGTCCCGACGACAGCTCGGAAGGCTGAGTGTCACGCGTGTTCGGTCTCGACATCGGCGGCTCAGGCATCAAGGGCGCTCCGGTCGACCTTGCCCGCGGTGAACTGACCGCTGAGCGGGTGCGCATCGTCACGCCGCCCGGCGCGAAGGTGCCTGATGTCGCGAAGATCGCCGGCGAGGTCGTGAAGGGGTTCGGCTACCAAGGATTGGTCGGCGCCGCGTTTCCGGCAGTTATCGTCGACGGCCGCGCGCTGACCGCCAGCAATGTCGACACCGGCTGGATCGGCACCGATGTCGCGGGCACGCTGTCGGTCGCGACGGGTTGCGAAGTCGCGGCCATCAATGACGCCGATGCGGCCGGGCTCGCCGAGATGCGGTTCGGTGCGGGTCGCGGCATCTCGGGCACCGTTGCGTTGCTGACGCTCGGCACGGGCATCGGCAGTGCACTTTTTCTGGACGGCGAGTTGGTGCCCAACACGGAATTCGGCCACATCGAGGTCGACGGCCAAGACGCTGAGATCAAGACGGCTGAGTCTGCGCGCGAACGTGAGGGCCTGACGTGGGAACACTGGGCGAGGCGCGTCTCGAAATACTTGCGACACCTCGAGGCGGTGCTGTGGCCCGACCTGTTCGTCATCGGCGGTGGCGTCAGCCGGAAGGCCGACAAGTTCTTACCGCTGCTTGAGGGCGTGCGCACCAAGGTCGTCGCTGCCGAGCTGCAAAACGACGCGGGCATCATCGGCGCTGCCTTGTGGGCCAGCGAGACGTTGCCAACGAGCGGTCAGTCGCCGGGATAAGCAACCGAGTTGGCCGGGAACGTCTTGGGTAGCAGCGGTGAGGGCTGCACCCGCAGCACGGTCGCCATCCACGACGGCAGCCACCAGTTGTAGCGGCCGAATAACGACACCAGCGCGGGCACCAGGAACGCGCGGACCACGGTCGCGTCGAGCAAAATGCCCGCGCCGAGTGCGGTCGCGAGAACCTTGATGTCGGTGTCCGGTGCCGACGCGAGCGACGCAAACGCCATGAACAGGATCAGCGCGGCGCTGGTCACAAGGCGACCCGTGCGCCCAATGCCTTCGATGACCGCGTGGTTGGTGGATCCGGTCGCGTCGTACTCCTCACGCATGCGGCTGAGGATGAAGACCTCGTAGTCCATCGATAACCCGAAGAGGAACGCGAAGATCATCAACGGGATCCAGAACGTGATGGCCCCGGTTGCCGGGATGTTGAACAGGGTCTGCGAGCCGTGCCCTTCCTGCCAGAACCAGGTGACCAGGCCGAACGTCGCCGCAAGCGAGATCACGTTGAGCAGTACGGCCTTGATCGCGAGCAACAGTGATCGGAACGCTCGCACGAGCAAGATGAACGTGGCGAACGCGATCAAGGCGAACATCAGTGGGAAGTTGCCGAAGACAGCGTGGCTGTAGTCCTGCTCGATCGCGCCCATGCCAGTGAGGCCGACGACACCGGGAGCGTTCGCGATCGCCTTCTTCGCGCCCTGCACAGGTGCGAGCGTGGTGTTGTTCACCGTTTCGGAAGCAGGGATCGCGATGATGTCGTCGTAACCTGGCACGTGCGCTTGTACTCCAAAAGGCAGCGCGACGCTCGTGATGCCCTTCACCGCCTGCAGTTTCGCTACTGTCGATGGGGTCGCCGACGAGTGGGTGAGCACCTCGATCGGTGTCAGCGCACCGGGCGACAACCCCGCAGCGAGCAGGTCGTTGTAAGCAACCCGCGCCGGGCCGGTCTTGGCCAGTGCCTGTACCGACGTTTCGCCGACCTTCAGGCCGAAGATCGGCGCGATCAACACAGCGAGAGCTGCCCCGGCGATGCCCACCGCGATCCACCGACGGCGCACGATCAGGCGCGCCCAACGTGACCACGCAGGGCTGGCCTTCTGCTCGTGTCTGACGCGCGGCCAGTCGACGCGCGGACCGATCCCGCCGAGGATCGCGGGCAGCAGCGTCAAGACCACCGCGATCGACACAAGCGGAATCAGGATGCCGCCGATGCCGACACTTCGAAGTCCGGGAACGGGGATCACCACGAGGGCAATCAAGCCGATCGCCACCGTCACACCGGAAACCGCAACCGTATGGCCGGCGGTCTCGACAGCACGAATGACCGCCGCATCGTTGCTGGCGCCTCGATCGCGTTCTTCACGCCATCGCGTCACGAGCAGGAGGCTGTAGTCGATGGCGATTCCGAGGCCGACCAGGGCAACGAGGAACTGCACGATGAACGACACATCGGTGATATAGGTCAACGCGAGCACGACAAGGAACGTCGAGAGAATAGAGACAGCGGCAACCGCCAGTGGAACGATCGCAAGCAGCGATGCGAATACGAACGCGAGCACGGCGAGCGCGCCGACTGCACCGAACAAGGTTTCGGCAAGCACGCCGGGGCCTTTGCTGTCGCCACCCGATGCCAGCTGGTTCAAGCCGGTGACACCGACGGTGTAGCCAGCGGGGAGAGCCTTCTTCAGCGCGTCACCGGTGGGGCCGGTGATCGGGTCGACCCCAAAGGTCTTCGGAAGCGGCGCGAAGATCAGCACCATCGTCGTGCGGCCGTCCTTGCCGATAAGGCCGGCGTCGTGCGTGTTGGTGTAGTCGACGATGCGTGACCCTGGCACGGCCTGCGGGATCGTCGCGAAGGCCGTCCCGAGGGTGGCGGATTGCGCCGTGACCGAAGTGCCCGCCGGCACCTTCACGACCGCGACCGTGGGTGGCTGGAACCCGCTGTTCGGGCCGAAGATCGTGGTGATCTTTTTGGCGGTCTCGTAGCCGGGTTGGCCCGGCATGGAGAAGTCGACCGAGAGACGCTTGCTCAGGCTGCCAGCCGCGCCACCGCCAGCGAGCAGCGCCAGCAGCCAGCCGACCACGACCCACTTGCGGTGACGCAGGACGAAGCCCGCGACCCGTCGCAACACCGGCCGCTCGACGTCCGCCTCGCTTGGTTGTGATCGCTCCCCAGGCGCGATTGGGCTGCCCGAGGTCGTGGTCTCAAAGGTGGCCATGTGTCTCGTACCCTCCGTGCGCCGGCGCTGCTTTTTCAGTTGCTGACTCTGCCATGGAAGGCGCCTGCGTTCTTCTCGATTTCTGCTGTGTTACGTCCCGCGGGGCCCGATGGTGGAGGATGGAGCCATGGCCGAACCCACAAGCTCCCAGACCACGGCCGACGCGGCGCAGTCAGAACTTTGGGCGGACGTCGATCACAGCGGCTACTACCCCGAGCTGATGTCCGATTCGCTGCGCGCGACGCTCGGCAGCGAGCGCGCCCTCGCCCACGTCGTCCATCAGGAAACGACCCTCGACGACTCGATGGGCATTCGCCGTCACGTCACGGTCCTGGCGACGACGCCGACGCGGCTGATCGTCTGCCACACCGACGAACACCCGGCGGGGGAGTTGACGCCGTATCCGCACGCGACGACGACCACCGAGGTCGTTCCGCTGTCGCGGATCGCGTCGGTCGCGCTGACGACCACCGTCGCGAACCCGGCCGAGTACGTGCCGGGCGGGTCGTACCGCGAGGCCACGCTGGTTGTCGGCTGGGGGGCGATCAGCCATCTCGATCTCGAGCCCGCTACCTGCGGTGACGAGAACTGCGAAGCCGACCACGGGTACTCGGGCACGTTGACCGCTGACGATCTATCACTACGCGTGAGCCAGGACGGGGACGGCGCTCCGGTGGTGGCCCAGGCCATCAGGTTCGCGACAGTTCTGTCTGAGGCGGCGGCGCGGGCTCGGGCCTGACCGGTGACTCTGGTCGACCCGCGCACGGTGCCCATCCCGCACTACGGGACGGGATCGCTGGCCGATTTGGTGCCGTCGGTGCTGGCGTCGATCGGCACCCCGACGTTCACCAACGTGCTGTCGCTCGCCCCTGCCGGTGCGGCCTGCATCTTGCTCATCGACGGTCTCGGCGCGGAGCTCGTCAGGGCCCATAGCGCCGACGCGCCCCTGCTGCACGCCGCGCTCGTCGGTGGGTCGGGTCGCGATCTCACCTCCGGGTTCCCGTCGACGACCGCGGTCAGCATCGCCTCGATCGGCACCGGTTTGCCGCCCGGAGCCCACGGGATCCTCGGCTATCAGGTCGCGATCCCCGGCACCGCACGGCTCATGAACTCGCTGCGCTGGGACTCTGAGGTCGATCCGGTCGCCTGGCAGCCGCTGCCGACGGCCTTCGAACGCGCTGTCGCGGCCGGCACCTCCGTGGTCGAGGTGGCCAAACGTGAGTTCGAGGGCGGCGGGCTTGACCAAGCGGTGTTGCGGGCGCCCTCGTTCGTGGGGTCTGACAGCTTCGGTGAAGTCGGCGCGGGGGCACTCGCCCAGTTGAAGGCGGCGGTCACAGCTCGGCGTCCATGCCTTGTGTATGCCTATGTCGCTGACCTCGACTGGACCGGCCATGGTCACGGCGTCGGGTCGCTGGCGTGGCGATTGCAGCTTCAGCTCGTCGAGCGACTCGTCGAGCAGATCGTCGAGCGATTGCCGGCGGGGAGTGTGCTGTACGTCACGGCCGACCACGGCATGGTCGACATTGCGGCGAGCCGTCGCGTTGACGTCGAGGCCGAGCCCTGGCTGCTCGACGGCGTCCGGTTGATGGGCGGCGAACCTCGGGCTCGATATCTCTACGTGCGCCCGGGCGCGCTCGACGACGTGGTCGCGGGATGGCGTGCGCGCCTCGGTTCGGAGGCGGTCGTCTGCACCCGCGATCAGGCGATCGAGGCCGGCTGGTTCGGCGTGGTGTCGGATCAATATCGCGACCGGATCGGCGATGTCGTCGTCGCCGCGCTCGCTGACATCGCGGTTGTCGACTCGCGCCGCCACCCGGGCGAGGCGCGCCTCATCGGGCACCACGGATCGCTGACCGCTGCCGAACAACTCGTGCCACTCGCCTGCTTTGCCGGCTAAGCGCTGAGAGTCGTCGCACCGAGGTAGCGGCGCGTAAATCCCTGTCGTAGGTGTGTGCCACGATTCGGGTTGTGCTGCCGATCGAATTGAGCGAAGTCGAAGCCGCCGTGCGCGATGCGTGGACGGCAGACACGTGTGATCCAGTCGACGTCGCCGGTTGGTCTCCCGATAATCCGGCTCGGGGGCAATGCGGTTCTACAGCTCTCGTCCTGCACGATCTGCTCGGCGGGGTGTTGCTTCTTGCCGAGGTACGGCACGCGGATGGATCGCTGCAGGGCTATCACTACTGGAACCGGCTGGCTGACGGCGTCGATGTCGATCTGACCGCCGAGCAGTTTGATGAGTCTGAGACTGTTCAGGAGCCGAGGGTCGTCGTCCGCCCAACGGAACTGCCGTTGAGAGGTGCCGGGCAATACCTGTTGCTGCGTGCGCGCGTCATCGCAACTCTCGACGCTAATGCCGTGAACAAGATCCCTACTCCAGGAATCGAGCCATGAGTTCGGTCAAATGTCAGATCTCGATATCGGTCGACGGTTTCGTCGCTGGCCCGAACCAGAGCCTCGACAACCCGATCGGCGAAGGTGGCATGCGCTTGCACGAGTGGGTTTTCGGAACCGCGAGTTGGCGCGCGCTACAGGGTCTGGACGGTGGTTCTCCGTCGCCCGATTCGGACGTTATTTCTGAGGCAATGGCGGGAATCGGCGCACACATCATGGGCCGCAAGATGTTCGGCGGCGGTGACGGGCCTTGGGACGAAACGTGGACCGGCTGGTGGGGCGATGATCCGCCATTTCACAGGGACGTGTTCGTCCTCACCCACCACGAGCGGGCTCCGCTTGCATTGCACGACACGACGTTCATCTTCGTGACGGACGGCGTCGAGTCGGCGTTGAAGCAAGCGCGTGCGTCGGCTGATGGCAAGGACGTCGCCATTGCTGGCGGTGCGAGTGTCGTGCGGCAGTACCTCGCCGCGGGATTGCTCGACGAGCTCTACCTGCACATCGTTCCGATCGTTCTCGGAGCTGGCGAGCGGATCTTCGACGACGTCGGAGACGTTGCCCTCGAACCCGTGAAGGTCGTTGCGTCGCCGGGCGTGACGCACATCAAGTACCGCGTCCAGCACTAGCGCGCGATACGTCAGACTGGCTCGATGACATCTCGCACGGATCTGCTTGTCGACGCCGCGTCGCTGGCGGTCGAGATCGCCGGTGATCGGCCACCCGTCGTCATCGACGTCCGCTGGAGCCTGGCCGGCCCGCCGGGCATTGCGGCCTACCAGGCAGGGCATCTGCCCGGTGCTCGTTTCGCCGACCTCGACACAGATTTATCGGGACGCCGCGGTGCTGGCGGCCGTCATCCACTTCCCGAGACTGCCGATTTCGAAGTACTCATGCGTCGCCTCGGCGTTGATGGCGACAGTGCGGTGGTCTTCTACGACGCGGCCGACTCGGTCCCTGCGTCGCGTGCGTGGTGGGAACTGCGCTACTTCGGCCACCACAACGTGCGAGTACTCGATGGCGGCTACGCCGCGTGGATCGCCGCTGGACTGCCCACAACCGTCGACGAACCTGCGGTAGGCCGCGGCAACTTCATCGCGCGACCCGGCGGGTTGCCGGTGCTCGACGCCGATGCGGCCGAGCACCTTGCCGAGCACGGGATGCTGGTCGACGTCCGGGCGGGCGAGCGGTTTCGCGGGGAGGTCGAGCCCGTCGATGCTGTCGCAGGTCACATACCCGGTGCAGTCAACGCGCCGACAATGGGCAACGTCGGCTCCGATGGCAAGTTTCTCGATATCGAGACACTTGCACGTCGCTTCGAGTCTCTCGGCATATCAGGCGACGCAGAAGTTGGCACCTACTGTGGCAGTGGCGTGAATGCAGCGCACACGGCATTGGCGATGACGCTGGCGGGCTTACCGACGCCCGCGCTCTACGTCGGATCGTGGTCGAACTGGATTGCCGACGGCACCCGACCGATCGCGCCGGGCGCTGCCTGATCGGTCAACCCGAGACGAGCGGTTTTTCCATGAACCGCAGGTGCGGGGCCAGTCTTTCCGGGTACTCGCGATACGGCGCGCACGGCCGGAAGCCCATCGACTCATACATCCGCATCGCCTCGGCGTTGAGGTAGCCCGTGTCGAGTCGCATCAGTTGGAAGCCGTCATCGGATGCAACCTCGATCAAGGCTCCGCAGAGCAGCCGCCCGGTGCCGTGTCCTTGGAATCGCTCCGGGACGAACATCCGTTTCATCTCACACGAGCCGTCGTGGAGATCCCGGTAAGCCACTCCGCCGGTGATCTCGCCGTCTCGCAGCGCCAGCAGCGTCTTTCCTTCCGGAGGGCCATACACGGCGGCTACGGCGCTCAATTCGTCTTCCAAACCCTGATGACTTCCAATGCCTTCCATCAGCCCCGGGTGCACCGAGTAGCGCGTCAGCAGCCAGCCCCAGTACTCGCGAATCAGAGCGCCGAAGGCCTCGTATTCGGTGGCTGTGGTAGCCACGACGATCGAGTCGGGCATTACGCGGCGCCGAAGCAGACAAAGCCGTCGGCGCGCACCCGTTCTTGTGCATTCGCCAGTGCGTGGGACGCCGAATTGCCGGCGCACAACTCGTCGTGCAACTCGACCATGAGAGCCTCTGTGAGGTCGTCCGCCACTGGCACTACCGACGCTATCAATGTGCTGGTACCCAAGGAAAAGACGGCGCCGGCCAAGCCCCATGAGTTCATCACCTGCGTGCACCGCCGACAGTCCCGAATCGCACGCCGACAACACCAGCTGGCGCGGACCACGACGCACTCGTTCGAGGTCATAAACGGTGAGCGGGCCATCTGCGAGGTCGATCGCCGAGAACTGCGGGTTGTCTGCGCGGAAGCGGCCGTGAGCGGCGATGTGTACCAGCTGCGCGCCGTCCATCTTCTGCCTGACGACGTCAGCCGTCGCATCGGGGCCGGTGAATACGGCGGGTGAGTCGTACAGCTTCGCAACTGCGGCGACCTCGGGCTCTGCGTGTTCGAGATTTGGCCCGGCAACGAGAACAACGCGGCTGCCCGGAGCGCGACCGGCTGTTCGCGCGAGTGGCTGCGAGCCACGTCGTTGCAGACGGCGCGACAGAGACCGGTCGGCCGCGCAGCGACGGCAGCGTCGGCCACGGGAGCGCGTGCAGCCGGCCCGTCGGCACGAGAATCAATTCGCGGTCGCCGACGACGTCGAGAACCGGCCGCATCAACAAGGCGTCGAGTGATTCAGCGGCGTGCGCGAGCCCGACGTGCGCCGCCGCCAGCGATGTCGCCGATCCGTGCTGCCGGGCGAGCCGATGCAACGAGAACCGAAGCGACTCGAGCTCGCGCATCGCCTCGGGATACGACCCGAGTTGCTGCAGGCGCGCCCGGTCGTCGACCAACGTGACCGCGAACATCGCGTCGTCGACGCGCAGGATCTCGACCAGTGCCCGGCCGCCGAGTGCGGCGCGCAACTCGTCGACGTCGAACTCGCGGATCGGGGCACGGCTACCCCGCGCGTGCCTTGACCGGTGCCGCACGGCTTCCTCGAGCCGCAACTGGTCCGCGCGCAGCGCGCGCGAGTCTTCGCCGTCAGCCGTGGTCTGCGCCAACTCGGCGGTGACCCGACGCAGGTCCGCAAGCTCACCTGCGAGCCGCGCATCGGAGGGTGGTCGCACGGGTCGACGTCGAAGCGTGCCGGCCCGAAAGCGTTCAATCCATTCGAGGACGGCGACGGGCTTGCCGGATTCGACAGCCAACCGGACGCCCTGCTCGGCGAGATCGGCGCCAAGCCCGGTCGCGTGTACCCGAAGGTCGGTCGCGCCAAGCGATGCGGCGTGGTCGTCGACCACCCGCAGGCCCGCCTTCAGCGCGGTGGTCGCGCCGCGGGCGTCGCGCGATGCCAGCCGCAGCATGGCCTCTGCGTACCAGGCGGCGGCGCGCAGATCGGCGGGTCCGCGCCTGCGCGCCTGCGCTGCCCGAGCCAAGTCGGCCTGCGCCGATGACAACCGGCCGGCCTCCAGCTCGACGCGCCCGGCGACGACGAGGCAATGCAGCGCCGCGACCTGCCACCCCGCCGTCCACAATTTCGCGTGTGCATCACGCGCCGCCCGAGACAGCGCAGTGGTTCGTTCACCGCTGGCCCAACGCGCGCGGATCACGAGCTGTTGCGCAAGCAATGCCCACCGGCGCGACCTTGCGCTCTGAACTCGGCGAGTGCGCGCTGCGCAGATGCGCGCGCGACGTCGGCTTCGCCTTCCATCAGGGCCGCCTGCGCGAGCAGGAGATGCCACTCGGCGAGGTCGACGGCGAACCCGGCGTGCTCGACGTCGTCGACCCGTCGTTCGAGCGACTCGCGTGCCTCGCTCGGCATGCCGGCGATCAGCAGTGCTTCCGCGCGATCGTGCGTGGCGACGAGCCCGGGAGCTGTGTCCGCACCCTCGAGCGCGACGGCGAACAGTCGAAGCGCCGCCGGGATGTCGCCGCCCCGGACCTTGAGAAAGCCGAGGTTCTCCGACATGACGGCGACCTCGGTCGTGCAAGCCGTGCGCGCGCGCGAGCTCGATGCCGCTCCGAGATCGCGCTCGGCGGCGCGCAGTCGTCCGAGGTAGGCAAGCAGATTGCTGCGGTTCATGAAGAGCAAGCATTGAAATCGGACGTCGCGTGCCGCCCGTAGCAACGGCAGCGCGCGGGCGAAGTTCGCCATCGCCTCCTCGGACCGACCCGCTCGAGCGAGGATTAGCGCGCGTTGGGCGAGCAGCGGTCCGGCGTCCCTGCCTTTCAGCATCGTCGCTGCGCGATCGCATTCGGCGAGCGCAGCAGATATCCGGCCGGTGTCCGCGAGCAAGGCCGCGTAGGTCATCCGTGCTTCGGCGACAGGCAGCGACCAAGGCGATGCCGCTCACCGATACGAACGGCCTCGCGGAGGATCTTGATCGATTCGGTCGGGCCGGCGGTCTGGCGCACGCTCAGACGCCAGCGCACGCATCGCCATGACCCGCGCGGTCGGATCGGACTGCGACTCCTCGATGAGCCGGCGAGCGATCGTCTCCGCGAGGGCCGGCGCGACCGACACCTGGCCGTACACCGCTTCGGCACGCTGCTGCAGCTGCGTCAGCTCCGGCGACGTGGTGACCGACATGCTGCGCAGCGTGTCAGATCGAGATCCAGCTCGTCACGATCGGGTGCGTCGGCTCCGGCGCGATCGACGACAAGGCTCACTCTGCCGGCAGGGATGCCGTCGAGCCGCGAACCTGCCCGAGGTCGTCAGCCACCGCCTCGTGGGTGCCGCCCGACCAGCGCACGGTCACCCGCGCCGGCGCCGACCGGCACCAGCTGACCGGTGAGGCGCCGCGTCGAACCGGTTTGGGCGACCTCGACCTCGACTTCGACGCCGGCGCCTTCAAAGGTCAAAAGCCTCGGCGCGGACGACGACCGCACACCCGCCGTTGCCATCGCGGAGTCAGCGGTGAGTTCGGCCAGTTCGGCGTCGATCGTTCGCCAGATGTACGCGGCACGGGCCGCCTCGACGACCGAGGCCGGCACCGGGTCGACGTCGCGCGACCACGTTAAAGAGCGAGGTCAGTAGCGGGTCTTGACTCTGCTCGACCATCAGTCGCCCCCTTCGCCTTGACTTCGGTGTGCCGGCGCGGTCTGGTGCACGAGCATCCGCTTCTTGAGATGGTCAAGGCAGCGTGCGCGCGTCGGGCCGATGCTGCCCACCGGCATCCCGAGAGCTGCGGAAACCTCGCCGTAGCTCGGTGGTGGCGTGAGCGCGAGCGCACGCAGCAAGACCTGGCACCGTTGCGGGATCTCGCCGAGCGACAACCACAACAATCGGTCACGCTCGTTGTCGAGCACGACCGCCTCAGGTGTGGGTTCGCCCGATTCGATGTCGACGCCGGCGTCGGGGTCGACGACCTCGCGGCCGTTCTTTCGCAGCAGCCGCAGGCACTCGTTGCGGGCGGTCGTGGCGAGCCAGCCACCGAGGTGTTCGGGCTCGCGTAGCTTCGTGAGGTGCTCGACGAGCCGGAGCCAGGTCGTCTGGCTGACGTCTGCCGCATCGGCCATGGAGAGTGCGAACCCACGTGCGACTGCCCAGACCAGACCTGAGTAGCGGCGGACAAGCTCGTCCCAGGCCGCGCTGTTGCCCGCCCCCGCCTGCTGCAAGAAGCTCGCTCGTGCTGAGCTCGAGCACGGCAGGTCCCTCCCGGGGCGCTCTGGTCGGCCGCCGTCACACCCGCAGGTCGCGGGTTGCAGCAGGATCACGACGATATCCCTCATGGGTCGACCAACACGCCAAGATCGGGCATCGAGGGGTGCTCGGTCGGGTCGAGGAGCTCTGCGGCCGCGGCAGCCGTCGGAACGTCATGGGCCGCTGCGCGCGCCGCGATAGCCGCAGCAACCCGGGGTGCGGCGAACGACGTGCCGCTCCAGGTCGCGTAGCCGGTGAAGTCCTCCGGGGTGGGGGAGCTGCCGACTGGGCCATCGAAGTTGAAGAAGCTCGACACGACGTTCTCGCCGACGGTGGAGGCGTCGACCCACCAGCCGTAGTTGGAGAACTCCGCGCGGTCGACGCCCTTCGCGTCGAGCGAAGCGACGGCGACGACCCGCTTCATCGCGGCCGGCCAGTACGGGCGGTCGCTGCTGAAGTTGCCCGCGCACGCGACAACGACGGTCTCGTGCCCGAACGAGTTGAGCCCGTGCTCGAGCACCGGTGACGGCTTGTCATCGTGGGTGTAGCAGCCGAGCGACAGGCTGATGACGTCGACGGGCGTGCGGTGTTGGTGTGCGCGTGCGCGCAGCCGGGACAGCCCGCGCAGCAGTCGCAGTTCGTCGGTGACGCCGTCGCCGGCGATGATCTTGCCGATGATGAGGCTTGCTGCAGGTGCGTGTTTAGCGACGACGCCCGCGATGAAGGTGCCATGGCCTGCGACGGAGTCGAGCCGACTGGTCGTGGTCGGCGTCGGGAACCTCGTGCACCTCTGGGCCGCACGCGCTGTACCAGCTCTGGCCGGTGAACCACGGGTGCGCGGAGATGCCGGTGTCGAGGATCGCAACCGTCATCGGGCGAGTCGGGGCCGTCGAAGGGAAATGCGGTGCCGGGACGGCGTCGGCGGGCGCCGGCTCGTCGGCTGGCCCAGGCATCCAGTTCGGCGCCGCCGTCAAGATGTGATTCGGGCCCGCGTTGAGCGTGCGATGGCGGGTGGTCGCTGACAGGCTCGCGGCCAGATCGCACACGTCGACGCCGGGGCGAAGGTGCAGCACGACGACGCCCGCTTCCTCGTCGGCCTGGCGGTTGTCGAGCCAGCGGCCGATCCGCTCCTCGACGGCGGCCGCGTCGCGCGCCGACACCAGCAGTTGGTCGCGCCGGATGAGGGTGCCTTGGCCGGAACTGCCAGGCACGTGCTCGACCGTCGGGTGACGTTCGAGCAGGCGAGACATCGCGTCGTTGCGTTCCAGGTGCATGGCTAATTCCTCTGCTCGCTCGGCTTGATCGACCGGGTCGGACCTGCGGGGACCTCGTGATAATCGCACGCGCAGCGCGCCGCGTAGGTCACGAGAATCGGCGACCAGGGACGGCGCGCAACCGCCGCCGAGCCAAAGTGCTGTGAACAGCGACGATACGGTCGCGACTGCGTGCACGGGCCGTGTCGACGTCTGTGTCCGAGTCGAACCACAGAGGCTGCAACCCGCTGCGGTAGCCGAGCAGGGCAGCGATCAGTTTGTCGGTGCGGTACGTCCGCGTGGGGGTCACGGGGGCTCTCCTTGTCGGTCTCGCATCGGGTCTCGACAAGAGGAGTCGTCGGTCGCCCCGCTGATACACGGGGCCGTCAGCAGCTCAGCGCCGCGATCTCGACGTGGTGCGGCGTCGCGGCGCCGTTTGAGTCGTAGGTCAGCCACCACAGCTGGCTGCCGATGGTGGTGATGGTGCTGTCTGCGATGCCCTGGAGTCCGGTGCCTTTGGTCGCGATGTCACACCACGCGTCGGTACCGGATCGGAGCAGCAGCCAGTCGTTGTCGCTGTCCTGCTGGCCCGTCGCAAGCAGCGCGCCGTCGGGCAGCAAGATGATGCCGTCCGTTCCGATCCCGACACCGACGCCGGGTTGCTGGTCAGGCAGAAGGGGGACAGCGATGTCGGCCCAGCTGCCGCCGCCATCTGTCGATCGGCGCAGCGTGAACTCGGACGTGTTGTCGACGAGCAACTCGGCCCCGTCAGTGGTGGCTGCCAGCTGCGCGGGCGCGCAGGCCCCAATCCATCCCGGCGTCGGCGGCTCGATCCACGTGCGCCCGCCATCGGCCGATCGGACGACGGCCTGCGTCGCCTGCCCTTTCGCGCAGTTCCCCGATTGGAAGGCTCCGAACGTGACGCAGGGTCCAGCGGCGGGGCAACTGAGCGTGGTCGGCGCCCAGGTGCGCCCACCGTCGCGACTGGTCTCGGCGAGCGGTGGCACGCCGGGGGCGCTGGGGTTGCCTGGGTTGAACGCGGCGACAAGCGCGCCCTGCTGGTAACGGAAATCCCCGAAGTCGATCGGTTGTGCGCCAGGTGGAGCTGGTACGGGTTTCCAGGTGCGTCCGTCGTCCAGGGTGAAAAGTGCCACGGTCGCGGACATCGGATTTTGATCAGGTGGCTCGACGCCGAAGGCGACGACGAGTGCCGGCGGGTCTGCTGGAGGGTGATCGTCGACGAAGGCGACCGCGTTGCAGCCCGGCTGCGCGCTGTCGTAAGGAGGGAATCCCATCCGCGTCAAGGTTGCCGACGCCGCGGCGGTCGACACCGTGCGCGTGCTATTCGCGGAAGAGACCACGACCGAGTTGCGGTCACACCAGGCGTGCGTGGTTGGGTCGCCGGGATCCGCGACGACCGCAGCGAACCCGTCACTCATCTGCGCGACGACGTCAGTGTTCGTGAGGCTCGCAAAGGTCGGCGCAGCCAACACGGTCAACGCGCCTTGTCCCAGTTCGGCGAATACTGCGTTCTTCGAATTGGGCTCGTTGAAGCTGACGGCCGAAGGGATCGGATCACCCGATCGCGTTTGCAACTGGTACGCGTACGGCTGGTCGGCACCGATGATTGCCACCAGCGGCACGAAGCCGGTGACTTTGACAACGGCGCTCGGCAACGCGACCGCGGGTGACACGGTGAGGTGGGCACACGACGCCTGCGTTGTGCACCACGACGGAGCGGCCGCCGCCGGCACCTGAAGATGGAACGTTGCACTGCCTTGGGCGCCGAGCAGCACGCAGCCCTTCACGTCAGTCAGGCATCGGATACCGATCGAATAACTGCCGGACACGAGTCGCGCCACTCGTGGCGGATTTGCCTTCAGCCATGGCGCGGCAGGCACGACCATCGTGGTTTGGAATGTCGTTGGCGACGTCCAATGGAGATTGACTCCTTCGTACTCAAGTCCGTCCGGGCAGCCGTCCCAGCACAGATCGCCGTAGTCGGGACGCTGCGGGAGAGGTGCTGTCAGCGTGCCGCTCACCGTGACCGTCGTGCCTGGGACGCCCGTATCCGGCGAAAGCGAGAGGCGGACTGAGGGAGCGGCCGTGCCGCTCGCCGGCTGCGGTTCAGGGCTGCCAACAGGCCTTTGGGCCATCAGCAGTTGCTCGAGGGCGACCGTGTAGTCACCAGCGGCTACGGCGCCGACTTGCAAGCAGGCTGACACCTCGCCGTCCATCTGCTGGTGGATCTCGCCGTCGAAGTCGCCGGTGGTGCCGGGGCACGCCACGTCCATCCACGACATTCCTGTGTCGGTGACCGGATCTTCGACGACGGGCGGACCTGAGTTCAGCGCCGACGCTTGCGCGGCCACCGGCGGTGGAGACGAGATCGGCGGCGCCGAGGTGGCTGGCGGCGCCGAGACGACAGGCAGTGCAGAGGCTGGCGCACTTGAGTGCGGCGGCGACGGTTGGCTGCCACAACCTGCGGCGACGACGACGGTGATGGCGACCAAACACAGCACCTTCATGCCACACGACACGCCACAGCCCGCAGTTTGGTTGCGCGCCACCGATTTGCTGTCTTCGTATCAGGTCGGTCGCCGAGGCCTCTTCTGCGATGACCGCTCAACCGGCGGCGCTATTCACGGCAACTCAAACGGGGGCAACCATGTCGTCACTCATCACTCGGACGCGAGCACGCAAGCCGATGCATCGAATTGGCGCGCGGGTTGGCGCGGGCGTCGCGGCCGTCGCGATTTCCGCAGCCGGACTCGCAGTCACCGCAGGGCCCGCGCAAGCGCGACCGCGCAGCTGCGCAAACATCATGCAGAGCATGGAGTTCTTCTGGCTCGCCATGACATACGACACGGGCGCGCAGGCAGCGTATTTCGCGAGGGACAATCGCATGTATAACTACGAAATCGGGCTGTACAACTCCCAAGGCTGCTGACCCAGCTCCGTGTCAAGCAATGACGACGTGAACGCCGCCCTCGCCGAGGGCGGCGAGCACGTCGGCCGGGGCTGAGTCGTCGGTGACCAGGACGTCGACCTCATCGAGACGGCAGACGACCGCCATGGCGCTCCGGGTGAACTTGGCCCCCTCGGCGATCAGGATCGTGCGCGCAGAGGCGTGACGCAACGCTCGCTTTATTGCCGCGTCGTCAACGTCGTATGCCGTGACACCAACCTCGGGGGCCGCGGCGCAGCAGGTCAGGATCGCGGTGTCGAAGCGTAGGGCGCTAAGGGATTGCTGGGCCAGCGGGCCGACAATCGTGCCCTCGGGGCGGCGTACCGAGCCTCCCGGTAAGAGCAGGGTGACCCCGGAACCGGCTGCAAGCGCGGCGATGCCCTGGATCGAAAACGGCATCGCCGTGACGCTCCGGTTCGCGAGCGCAAGAGCGGCCGCCGCCCCTGTGGTGCCGCTGTCGATCGCCACCGCCTCGCCGTCGGCGATCAGGGCGACCGCCGACTGAGCCAGGCGCGCCTTGAGTGGGGAGGCGTCGACGGCGCGGACCTCAAAGGGAAGTCCCTCGCCCCGCAGCGAGTTCGTGACCGCGCCACCCCGCACGCGGCGCAGCGCACCGGACTCAGCGAGCTGATCGAGATCGCGCCGGATGGTGATCGCCGAGATCCCGAGGCGCTCGGCCAGCTCGGGCACCTCGACCCGGCCATCACGATGGAGAGCGTCGAGGATCTCCTTCTGGCGGAGCTTGCTCCCCATGCCGGACCGCCGATCTCGCCGTGATTGAATGATCTCCATGCCTGATCGTACGATCATATCGCTGGAAGACTTCGATCGGCGGACGCTGGTCCGGTGGCGCAACGCGATCGTCGCAGCTTTCGCCGTCGGCGGTGTTGCACTGTCGACGTGGGGACCACGCTTGCCCGCGATACGTGCGGACCTGAACCTGGGCACGGGCGGTCTCGGCGTGCTGCTCGCGGGGATCACAGTCGGGTCGGTCACCGGCCTGTTGGTGTCGACACCGATTCTCGGCTGGCTCGGCCCCCGCCGGGCGCTTCCCGCGGCAATGCTGCTGATCGCCGTGGCCGTGACGGTGGTCGGAGTCGGTGCTGGCGCCCTGAAGTCGGTTCCCGTCGTTGCCGGTGGCTTCGTGTTCGCTGGCTTGGCGATCGGCACCCTCGACGTGATGATCAATGTCGAAGGAGCGGCGATTGAGCGCGCATTCGGCCGCACGCTCATGCCGTTCATGCACGGCGCGTGGTCCGCGGGCGCCGCGATCGGCTCCGGCATCGGCGCCGGCTGTGCAGCGCTCAATATCAGTCCTGCTGTGCAGTTCAGCGCCGAGGCAGCGCTGATCGTCGTGATCGCCCTGATAGCCGCCACAGCGATTCCCGACGGATCGCGTGACGTGCAGGTGAGTGCTGCGGAAAGGTTGCCTCCGGCGGCTCGATTTCGCGTCTGGCTGCACGGCTGGACCGACTTGACCCTTCTTTTGATCGGTCTCGTCATGCTCGGCGCCGAACTCGGCGAGGGGTCGGCCAACAACTGGCTCACCCTGGCCGCGACCGAGGGTCACGGCCGTCCGGCTGCGATAGCCGCGCTGTTCTTCACCGCGTTCGCGATTGGTGAGACCACTGCCCGGGTGTTCGGCGGTCCCGTCGTTGACCGGCTCGGACGCGTGCGGACCATACGGATCACCTCGATCGTGGGGATCGTGGGCATCGCGTTGTTCATCCTGGTCGGCAACCCCGCGGTGATGCTGGTCGCAGTCTTGCTGTGGGCCGTCGGTGTCTCGATGGGCTTCCCGCTCGGTATGTCCGCGGCCGCCGAGAGCGGTCCGAACCCGGCAGCGCGCGTCAGCGTGGTCGCGAGCATCGGCTACTTCGCCAACCTCGCAGGCCCGCCCGCCGTCGGCTTCCTCGCCCAGGAAACCAGCCTGTTGACTGCCTTGTGGCTGGTGGCAGTGCTGTTCCTTGTTGCGGCGGTGGCCGCTGGTGCCGTGCGGCCACGCGCCTCGGCGCCCTCCGACTGACGCGGCGTAGTTCCTGACGTCACGCGTTCGTAAGGGTCACGCGATCACGGTGGGTGCATGAAACGAGCTTTCGCGGCACTCGCGGCGACCGTCGCGGGGATGGCGTTGCTGCTCGGCTTCAAGACGCATTCTGCTCGGCAGTTGGCGCACACGCCGCCTGCCGTGACATCGTCAAGCCCGCCCACGCCGCAAGCACCCGCAGCCGCGAGTGCTGCGCACACCGCGCCCTCTGCAGCTGCACCGCCAGCACAACCGCAAACGCGCACCGTCACCGGATCCTCGATCAGGACGCGCTACGGCGACGTCGAGGTTCGGGTCACGTTCGCCGGAAGTCAGATCACCGATGTCGTCCCGCTTCGCCTACCCGACAGCAACGGTGTCGACCAGGAAATCGACCAGCAGGTCGTACCGATCCTGATTCAGGAGACGCTGGCCGCACAGAGCGCGAACATTCAGATGGTTTCCGGCGCGACCTACACCAGTGATGGCTACGTGCGGTCGTTGCAGTCAGCGCTTGACAAGGCAAAGTGATTCGCCGCGCGTGCGCCGGGATTCTGGTCGCGCTCGCCGTTTCGGGGTGTGCGGCTGACACCGATGCTGCGGCGGTGGTCGTCTCAGCGGCTCCCACTGCATCGCGGGCGCCGTCGCCGCTATCGCATTCCGCGTCACCATCGGACTCCGCGTCGGCTCACGCAGCCGACGCGGCGAGTGCCCCGGCGCGCAGTCCCTTGTTGGTCAATCGGACGACGACGTTTGGATACTCGGTCCATGGCCGCCCGCTGCGGGTAACCGAGATCGGAAATCCGGCGAGCTCGCACCGGGTGCTCATCGTCGGGAGCATTCACGGCAACGAGTTATCCGGTGATCAGATCGCGGCGCTGTTGCTAACCGCGGCCCCCCGATCGGACGCCGACGTGTGGATCGTGCAGCAACTCAATCCGGACGGCGCCGTGGCGGGTACGCGGCAAAACGCTGACGGCGTCGATCTCAACCGGAACTTCCCGTTTCGCTGGCAGCCGCTTGGCCCTCGTGGCTCGCTCGACTACAGCGGAAGTCGTGCATTGTCTGAGCCGGAATCGGCCGCGGCCGCGAGCCTGATCACGCGCATCCACCCGACCCTGGCGATCTGGTTTCACCAACACCTTGCGGTCGTCGACGACTCCCAAGGACCGATCAACGTCGAGCGGCGGTTCAGCGCGCTCGTGGGTCTCCGGCTGGCCCGCCTGACCGACTACCCCGGAAGCGTTGCCGGCTGGCAGGACTCGAACTTCGGCGCGACGGCCTTTGTGGTCGAGCTGCCCTCAGGGCAACTGGCTTCTGGGTCTGCACATCGATACGCCGATGCGATCGAGGCCGTCGCAACGATGAGCTAGCACTCAGCAAGACCAGGCGTCAGCCTGTCCATGGATGCGTAGGGGTGGTGCCATCAGGTGCGAGCAGGTCGAATCCATCAGGCGTGTTGAGCAACCCCGGCGCCGTGCCCGAGACATCGTCGACCCCGTATTGCCAGACGATCGTCTTCGTCTTCGGATCGATTAAGACGACCCGGTGGCGGTAGTCGTCGTTGACGCAAATGAGACCGCCCGGCAGCACCTCGGCGAGGCTTGGATGATCGAGCATCCCGTGCCCACTTGCGACGCGGTACTCCCACACGATGTGCCCTGCACGGTCGAACTCGACGATGCCGCCTGGCGTCGTGTAGTCAGCGACCATGTAGAGGTCGGGGCCGAGCTGCTGAGGATCGGACGGGTACGTCAGCGGCAGGTGGAGCGTCCACACCAGCGCACCCGACGTGGTGTACTCGCTGACCCAGGAGCCGGTCACCTCGGAGATCAAGATGTTGCCGTTCTGCAGCGGTGTATCGCCGTTCGGATATCCGAGCGATGTCGGTGGTCGGTGGACGCAACTGCCCGTGGTTCCGATTTGGCCAAGGGGTTGTGACTGCGCGCTGATGATGAGCACCCTGCAGTTGTTGGCATCGGCCACGATGACCCGGCCGTCGGCCAGCTTGTACGCATCGTCGGGTTCGTGGAGGTACCCAGCGGCGGCGCCTGCTGTGCCGGGGTGCCCATATGACCACAGCGATTTCCCGCCCGGGTAAGAGATTTCGACGATTGTGTTGTTCCCCTCCTGGTTGGAGAGGATCCCTGCGCCGTGATTGGTGAAAAACGCGTCGTCAGGAAAGAAGAAGCCGGACGGCGGTGCGGGTGCCGTGGCGTTAGGGAAGCTCCACTGGATCGTTCCGGCAGGGTCAACCACAAGCAGCCGATTGTTGCCCCGGTCGGCGATCAGAAGATTGCCGCTAAACAACGCCGCGGGCGAGCCCTGGACGCTCGCGTGCGCGATCACGGGGGCAAGCTTCACCGCGATGATGGCGGTTGTGGGATCGATAGTCTGCTCCGCTGTTAGTGCGTTTCCACCGATGACATAGGCGGTATCGGCGACGACGACAGTGGCCATGTCGGAGACCGACTCAGGCAAAGAACCGACGAGGCTTACCGAGCCGGTGGCCGTGTCGAACGCAAAGATCGTGTCCTGCGGGTTGTGGCCGTCCGACCCGCCGAGGATCAACACCTGCCCACCCACGACCGCTACCGTCGCATGGGCGAGCGGGTGCGGGAATTTGCCTACAACGGTGCTCTGGCCCGTGCTGATGTCGACGCGTTGAATGTCGGCAGTCGCCTGGCCTAGATGTTCGCCACCGAAGATCCAAACCGCGTTCGCTGATGCGTAGGCAGCGCCGTAGCGCACGGTCTCACCCAACTGCCCCACCTGATGAAACGTGACCCCGTCGGTGGTAGCGAGCACGCCCGCGAGTTCGTGCGTGCCGTCATACCCGCCGATCACGTACAAGACGCCTCCCGCGACCGCGACGGAATCGTCCGATCGCGCTTGAGGCAACTCGCCCACGACAGTTGCGGTGCCATCGGCATGCACTGCTTGCACCGCGCTGCTCGACGCCGCCGAGCCGCCTCCGACCACGAGTCCGGTGCTGGCGACGACGCCCGCGCCCGCATCGTGCACAGCGACCGCGAGGTGGCTGGCTGCAATCACCGACGGCGTACTGGGGTCGAACACCAATGTCTGCGAAGTCGTGACTTGGTGGGCGTCGAGCCCGCCAGCCACGACCACCTTGCCGCTCAGCGGTACGGCGACCACGCGGGACAACGCCACCGGCAACCGCACCGACAACGTCGTCGCGGTTACCGCGAGATGCGGCCCGCCATTCGTGGACGGCCCGCTCGCCGCCGCCCCCGGACTTCCCGAGCCAGTGGCGGAAACGCGCGAGGACGCTGGCGCCTGTGACGCTGCCTGCGACGCCGGGCGGAGAAGAGTCGGGCTCGGTTGCGAAGGCGTGGTGCTTGTTTCATGGGCCGGCCGCGCTCGCGACGCAGTGCAGCCGGCGAGCGTCATGGCCGCCGCCAAGGCAAGCGCCGTGGCGGGGATACGTCGGGTGATTCGCCACTTGGCGTGCATACCCTGCGCAATCGTTGGCTTCACAGGCACACATTGGTCGCCGCACCTGACGAAGTCCTAACGCAGTGCCCGCTACTGCCCGCTACTGCCCGTCTTTGGGCTTCATCCCGAACATGATGTCGTCCCACGTCGGCACGGCTGCGCGTCGCGCGCCTCTGCCGGACGGCGAGCGACGACCCCTGACGGTCCCCGTCGGCGGGGCTTCGACTAAGTCGCGGGCCGACTCCTCGCCTTGGGTGTCGACGGCTTCGACGGGGACGTCGACGGGCTCGGCGATCTCGGCGGCGTCGTCGACCACGGCGATCTCGTCGCCGGCCAATTCGTCGATCGGGTCCTCTTCGGCGGGTTCGTCGTGCATCGCGACGCTGCGCGGGACAAGCCGGTGCACGTTGTCGTCGTTGCGCGGGGCCGACGCGTTGCGAGCGCCTCGCGATGGAGAGGCCCCCACCTCACGCCTGGCCGTCGACCTGCGACCGCCGGTCGATGACACGGGGCTAGCAGGCGCGTCGTCACCGGTCGCGTCGTCGTCCTCACTCGCGTCGAAGCGGGCGAAATCGGGGGAGTCGGCGAAGTCTGGGAAGCCGCGGCCCGGCGCCGGGCTGACGGCGTCCGACCCGTCGTCTGAGAGACCACTGATCTTGCGCGACGCCGCGTCGAGAGGGGTGGCTTGATGGCGCAGGAGATCGAGCCCCCAGATCGCCGCGCTGCCGTCGGGCCACGCGGTGCTGACGACCCAGGTGTGGTCTTCGCGGCGCGCGGAGTCCCAGGCCACGTCGTCGGCGTCGATGCCGCGTCGGCTTGCCGCCGCGCTGACGAGGTCGCCTAGGAGCGGCGACGGTCCGTTCGTTCCGGCCAAGCGCGCGCGGCGGGCCTGATCGGCGACGTGCTCGCGCTCGCGCAACACCGGCCCGACGAACCGCAACACCCGCTCGACCGGAACGCCTGCGGTCTGTGCGACGTGCTCGGCCGACTCGCCGCTGCGCACCCGGTTCTGGATTTCCCGAGGGGAAATCCTGCTCTCGAGCGCCATCGTGAGTTGGCCGAGGCGCGAGAGATGACCGTGCACTCCGGCCCGCAGTCGCTCGTCGATAACGATCGTGTGCTGGACGCCGGAGCCGTCGATGAGCACGAGGCGCTCGCCGTCTTCGCTCACTCCGACGAGTCGTAGTTCGGCCATCTGCCCCTCCTGCCCACCTGTTCGTCCGTCATGTTCGCACTGAATCGTCAACGCGAGGCAGCTGCGTCGACGGTGGGCGCCAATCGCGCGCGACATGCGTGCGTCCCGTTCGGGTCAGCGGTCGCCGTGGTCCGGGGTCGACAGATCACCTGAGGCGACCACGTTATACGGGGAGGAGACCACCGACATGCCTGCGCGCCCGGCCAGTTCGGCAGGTTTGCCGCTGCCCGCGTCGCGCCGCCTCGTGGTCGCCGTCCGTTCGCGCGCGTCTGGCGATGTGCTCGAAGTGAGCGCGCAGACCGGGGGCGTCGTCGGCAGCTTTGACCCGCGGACCGGCCAGCTCGAAGTGCTCGAGTCGCACGACAGTGTCGCGGTCGCAGCTGCGGTCGGCCCGTACCTCCTCGCCCCCGACCAGCCGCTGGGCACGCTGTCGGCTCGCCACGTTGCGGCCGCCGATCGATTGTGGGCGATCCTGGAGGCGAGCGCCTTTACGTGGCAACGCTACGTGCCACTGCACGAGGGGCTGTTGCTCTTCTACTGCCCGCTCGTGCGGCTGGCGCTCGAGATCGTCGAGGACATCGAACGCGACGCCGACGGTCGCGAGCGGCTGGGACTCTTCTGGGCGCCTCGTACAACTCAGCGAACTCGAAGAACATCCCGCCGCGGTCGCTGCCCGGTTGAATGCCATCTGCCGCGCGCGTGCCGACAACAGACCCGGCGCGAAAGCTGCACGGCCTACGGCGTCTCCGAAGCGGCGAACGGTTCGAGTGCGGCGAGCACCGCGGCCGTAACTTCGTCGACCGGTTTGGCAGCGTCGACGCGGATCAGCAGGTTCTGCTGCCGGTAGTGATCGATCAGGGGCGCCGTCGCGGCCACGTACACGTCGATGCGATGGCGCGCGACCACGTCGACATCGTCGGTGCGGCCTTCTGAGAGCGCCCGACTGCGAGTGCGCCTCAACAACTCGGCGTCCTCCACGTCGAACCACACCGCGACCTCGGGAGCCCCGCCAAGTTTCGCCGCATACGCCGTCAGCTCGCGGGCTTGCATCACGTTGCGCGGGAAGCCGTCGAGAACGTAGCCGCCGCTGGTCAATGCAGCTTCGAGCGGTCCGCGCAGCACTTCTAGCATCAGCTCATCGGGCACCAGGTCGCCGGCGGCGAGGTCGTCAGCGACCCGTTGCCCGAGTGCGCTGCCGGCGGCGACCTCGGCACGCAACAACTCACCCGACGACAAGTAGGTCACGTCGAAGCGTGCGGCGATTCGGCGGCCTTGGGTGCCCTTTCCGGACGCCGGGGGGCCGATCAACAGCACACGCACTGCGGAGCCCTTCGTCGTTGGGAGGTCGGCAACTGCAAGGATCGAAAGATGCGACCCTACGACGCAGTGTTGATCGTCTCGTTCGGCGGCCCCGAACGACCTGAAGACGTCATGCCGTTTCTCGAGAACGTCACCGCCGGCCGCGGGGTCCCTCGCGAGCGGTTGGAGGAGGTCGCCCAGCACTACTACGCGGTCGGCGGGGTGAGCCCGATCAACGGGCAGAACCGTGCCCTGCTCGCGGCGGTAAAAGCTGATTTCGCAGAGCACGGAGTCGACCTGCCGGTGTACTGGGGAAACCGGCATTGGACGCCGACGCTGACCGAGGTGCTCGCGCAGATGCGTGATGACGGCGTCACCAGCGCGATCGCGTTTCTGACCTCGGCGTACGCGAGCTATTCGAGTTGTCGCCAATACCTCGATGCGATCGAGCGGGCGCGCAGCGAGGTGGGCGATGGTGCACCTGACGTCGACCGGATCCGGCAGTACTTCAACCATCCCGGGTTTATCGAGCCAATGATCCGCGGCGTCGAGGCAGCGTTGCGCGAGCTGCCGGCTGACTATCGCGACGACGCCGAACTGGCATTTGTCGCCCACTCGATTCCGGCCGCCATGGAAGCAACGAGCGGGCCGGGCGGACACGCGTACACAACGCAAATCGACGAAGCCGTGCGGCTTGTCACCGCCGGCGTTGCCGGTCAGCACGCTGCGACGCTCTCGTTCTGCAGCCGCAGCGGCTCGCCGTCCGTCCCGTGGCTCGAGCCTGACATCGGCGCGCGTCTTGAAAACCTCGCCGCTGCTGGTGCGCGCGCCGTTGTCGTCGTCCCGATCGGCTTCGTCTCCGACCACATGGAGGTCGTGTACGACCTCGACACCGACGCCGCGGGCGTCGCGGCAAAGCTCGGATTGCCGTTCGTCCGATCCGCGACCGTCGGCACCTCGCCGGCCTTTGTCGCGATGGTCCGTGAGCTGGTGCTCGAGCGGATGGGTGAGGTCGCGCCGCGCGCTGTCGGAGATTTCGGTCCGGCTCATGACCGGTGCCCAATCGATTGTTGCCGACTCCCCGCCCGCTGACTGCCCGCTCGGTTGCCCGCCCTTCGCGTCGATATGGTCAGCGAATGGCCGACGAGTCAACCGCGCAGCTGCTCGAACTGGCGGTCAGCGCGGCGCGTCTTGCCGGGGAGTTCCTGATCGACTCACGGCCGGCTGACCTCGTCGTCCGGACGAAGTCGACGCCGACTGACGTGGTAACCCAGATGGACACCGCGGCCGAGCGCCTGATCGCCACCACGATCAAAGCAAGTAGGCCGGACGACGCGATGCTCGGCGAAGAGGGCCAAGCTGACGATGCCTTGGCTGGCCGGCGAGTGCGCTGGATCGTCGACCCGATCGACGGCACGGTGAACTACCTCTACGGCTTGCCGCAATGGGCGGTCTCCATCGCCGCCGAGGTCGGTGGAGTGGTCGTCGCGGCCGCTGTGTTCGACCCGAGTAAGGACGAACTCTTCACTGCGGAACTTGGAGATGGTGGCCGGCTCAACGGCGTCCGGATTGGAGTGTCTGCATGTTTTGAGTTGGGGCAGGCACTCGTCGGCACCGGCTTCGGGTATGACGCGTCGCGACGCGCACGGCAGGCCCAGGTGCTGACCGGCGTCCTGCCACTGGTCAGGGACATCCGCAGGCTCGGCGCGGCTTCGCTCGACCTGTGCGCACTCGCGTGCGGGCGCCTCGATGGCTACTTCGAGCGCGGCCTGAATCTGTGGGACCACGCGGCCGCCGGGCCTCATCGCGGCCGAAGCGGGTGCCCGTGTCGAGGGCTTGCGCGGTCGGCCGCCGGACGGCGATCTGCTGGTGGCGGCTACGCCGGGGGTGTTCGACGCACTCCACGATCTGGTGGCCGAACTAGGTGCCGATCACGACTAGCGGTCGCTTGTTGCGACTCCACTCAGGTTCGGCATCGTGGCGGCCGATGAGATGCGCAGATCGACAGACCGGCAGCTGGGATGTGTGGGCAGCTACCTGGGGGGCTGGCACCTGAGGGGAAGCGGGGATGCGCGGGCCCTGAGCACCCGTGGAAGCATTGGCGTGGCTCGCATGGTTGGACGCGGGGATATGGGCATAACGGACGAACCTGTCGGTCAGCGGGCATCCCGCAGGCCCGGACGATGAGTCACCTGTCCGGTGTTTCGTGGAAACGAACAGCGGCCCGCGGGCCAACGGAAGGCAACGAGCGGCGGAATTGTCGGCATCGCGGACGCTTCGGCGGGTCGGGCCGCCGAGGGGCGGGGAAATGAGGCACAATCTGCGCTCCAGACCGGGCACAAGTTGGGGGAGTTGAGCGTTACACTCCGCGCCGCAGCAGAGAAGTGACGAGCACCACAGATGAGCACCGCTGAGAAGCACCGCTGAGAAGCACCACCGACGAGCACCACCGACGAGCACCACCGACGAGCACCACCGACGAGCACCACCGACGAGCACCACCGACGAGCACCACCGAGGAAGACGAGGCACCGGAGGTTCCCATGGCGACCGACTACGACACCCCCCGCAAGGTTGACGAGGACCTTGGTGAAGACAGTCTTGAAGAGTTGAAGGCACGCCGCGCCGACAGGCA
Organism: uncultured Actinomycetes bacterium; assembly: GCA_963809135.1. GTDB lineage: Bacteria > Actinomycetota > Actinomycetes > Acidothermales > Acidothermaceae > PALSA-607. The sequence goes on along the minus strand of CAWEIG010000005.1, from coordinate 31,958 downwards.
GGGCGGCGTCTTCGAAACTGATGAGGCGGATCTCGCCGAGTCCTTTGAGCTTCCTGGCGCAGACCTATCGAACGAAGAACTCTCGTTGCGCGTACTGCCGAGGCAGGCCGACGAGTTCACCTGTTCACGTTGTTTCCTGGTGCATCACCGCAGCCAGCTGGCTACGAGCGCAGGAAGCCAAATGGTGTGTCGGGAGTGCGCGGCATAGAGACGCCTGCAGCGCGCGAGTGCGCCGCAGCCTTAGGTCTGGCGCGTTGCCAGGCCCCGGCTGCGCGGCGGCTTGCGAGTACACGCGCGACGCCAATCGACGTCCCCGACACGACCGACCAGCCGACCGCCTCGGCCCAGTGAACTCGGGCGAGTTCGGCTCCGTCGGCGGCGGCTTGCCCGTCGTCTTCACCCACAGCCGGTTGACCACTTTCGCGGCGATCTGGGCAGCGATAGTTGCGGCGATCGCCGTGTAAACCTTCAGTGCGATCGATTCGGACTTGCTCATAGTTGGCTCATAACTGCGCCTTGGCGCGGCGCACGTGATCGAGTGCGGCCACCAATTCGGCCGGACGCCGAGTGGCGACCACCCAGTATGGAGTGCGGCCGGCGTCGTCCTCGACCTCGATCTGAACGGCGCTCTTGATCCATGGACGCAGCGACAGCTCCGCATCGGCCCGAAGACCTGGTCCCAGGAGGCGCCGCGCACTGACCGCGTCGAGCGCCTGCGCGCGGCCGAGATGGTTGGACGCCAGCGTCGCGCGACCGGCGCGGATTCCGGTGTCGTCGACATCGACATCGGACCTGCCGAGCATCAACAAGAACACCGCCTCGAGAAGCACGGTTGCGACGAGGCACCCGATCGCGAGCAGCGCGCTCGGGTGATTGGTCATCTCAGGACCCAGGACCACCACGCCCTCGGTTGTCGGGATGGCGATCGCGGCGCCCACCACCCACCACCACCACGGCACGTACCGGCGCTCGTGAAAGCTGGTGCCTCGCATGCCGCCAAGGTTACGCAGCGAGCGGGCAGGTGGGACCACTGCAGGTGTCGGCCGGTAGTCTCGCACTTCGTGGACGACCGTGATTGACCAGACCAGCGGGCAGCGTCCGGCGTCGGGTTTGCTAGAGCCGCTCGTGTTGCCGCCCAACGCTCGGTCACCCGTCGCGGCAGCAGACGCCCCCACTCCCGGCGCGATTCTCGGTCAGCACTACGCGCGTTGCTATGGCTGCGGGGCCGCACAGCCGGCGGGTCTGCACATGACATTCGCCGTTGGTGACGACGTGCAGGTCATCTCGGAGTTTGTCGTGACCCCCGACCACGAAGGCGCGCCCGGGCTTGCGCACGGAGGCATCCTCACCGCTGCGCTCGACGAGACGCAAGCGACGCTGCTCTGGTTGCTGCGGATGCCGGCGGTGACCGCGCGGCTCGAGACCGACTTCGTCGCGCCGGTGCCTGTGGGATCCATCGTGCGGATCGAAGCCCGCTGCCTGGGTCTTGCCGATCGCAAGATCTATACAAGCGCCGAGGGCTTGCTGGTTGCCGCGTCCGGTGACACCGACGGCGTACTCGCGTTGCGGTCGGCCGCGCTGTTCATCACGGTTCCGGTCGAGCACTTCACCGCGTTCGGTCGCGCCGACCTGGTCGAGGCTTCGATGAACCGTTCGAGCGAGGCTCCCCACATCGAAGTGAATCCATGACGGGGCTGCCCGTTCTCGTCAGGCGGCTCGATCCCGACGTCGAGCTGCCGGTCTACGCACATCCGGGTGACGCCGGTGCCGATCTGGTCACCACGCAGGCGGCCGAACTCGCGCCAGGGGAACGAATCGTGCTGCCGACCGGGATCGCCATCGCGCTTCCCGACGGATACGCCGCCTTCGTTCATCCACGATCAGGCCTCGCCGCCCGATGCGGCGTCGCGCTGGTCAACGCTCCCGGCACGATCGACGCGGGGTACCGTGGTGAGATCAAGGTGATCATGGTGAACCTCGACCCGCGTGAGTCCGTCAGCTTTGCGGTCGGCGACCGCATCTGCCAGCTCGTGATCCAGCGCGTCGAACGTGCCGATTTCCACGAAGTTGCGGAGCTTCCGGGCTCACATCGTGGTGCTGGTGGTCACGGTTCGACAGGTGGCTTCACGGGTGCAACGGGTGCGACGGGTGACCTCAGTGGTGCGACGGCCGGAGGTTCGTGATGGCGTTTGGCCGCAGCAAGAAGGGGGCGTCGGCGTCCGCGAATGTCGACGAGGCCGACCACGCCCCCGACGCCCCCGATGTTGGGACTGACCCTGTCGACGAGGCAATCTGACGTAGACGTGGTTGCCGCTCGCGCCCCCATCGACGAAGCCGACGCTGGCACCGATGACGTGTTGTCCGAGGATCGACCTCGGGGGCTTGCGCGTGCCGGTGCTTCCAGGCATCGAAGTGCGCGTCGAGCTGAACGAGGCTCAGGTTCCGATCGCCGCGACCATCGTCCACGGCGCCAGCTCGCTGCAGGTGCTTGCCTTCGCGGCGCCGCGCAACAGCGGGATCTGGGCCGACGTGCGATCTGAGATCGCGGAGTCGGTGCGCGCCGAAGGTGGCCACGTCGACGAAGTCGACGCGGGATTCGGGCCCGAGTTGCGTACCCGCGTTCGCGGCGAGGCGCAGCACGGCAAGGCCACCGAGCAGGTGTTGCGGTTCGTCGGATTCGACGGGCCTCGTTGGTTCGTTCGCGGTGTGTTCAGCGGGCCTGCCGCCACTCATCCTGCGCAGGCCACGGTGCTTGAGACGGTACTGACGAGCATCGTCGTGGTTCGCGGCACTGATCCGATGGCGCCGCGCGATCCGCTCCCATTGCGCCTGCCCAAGGAGGCCCTGGCTGCGGCCGACCCAGCGGCTGCAGCGCCAGCCGCCGGCCGAAGCTGCTCAGCGCCCGGTCCGTCCTCGAACTCCCCGAGCGCGGGCGCGAGATCACCGAGACAAGCTGACGGCAGGTATCCTCAAGCGATGCACGAGATCGAACCCGACGCCGCGACTGAGGCGGCGGAGGCGACGGGCGCGGCCGATCACGGCCCCGGCGTCGCGGCCGGTCATGGTGTGCTGCGCAGGGCGCTGCATCGGTTGACGACGCCCGAGCACATTCTCGAGGCCGAAAGCCGGCAGGAGCAGTCCCTCGAAAGCGGCGGCACTCCTGTTGAACGGTGCCGTGACCGTGCGCAGGTCTGCGTTGTCGGCATGTTGCGGACCGTCACGATCCAACCGCGCGGCGGGTCGCCGTCCCTGCAAGCAGAGCTCTGGGACGGATCGGGCTCAGTCGACGTCGTGTGGATCGGTCGGCGCCGGATCCCGGGCATCGAACCCGGCCGGGTCATGCAGGGCGGAAGGCCGCATGACGCTGCGCGACGGCCGCAGGGTGATGTTCAACCCGAGGTACGAGTTGCGACCGTCAGGGTCTTGAGTCACTCGCCCACCCCTCACGCCGACCCCACGTCGTCCCGTCGAGTGAAGGAATTCCGGGGCCTTTTCGCGACCGGACACCCCGAAATTCCTGCACTCGACCAAGAGCTGCAGTGCGGGACGTAGCTACTCGCCGTGCAGCAGCAGACCGCGCAGTTCGTCCTCGACCTCCGGGGATGCGACGAAAAGCAGTTCGTCGCCACCCTCGAGCGGGTCGTCGCTGCTCGGCACGATCACCCGGCCGTCGCGAAGGATCACCACGAGGGCGCTGTCAGCCGGCCATGGCACCGAGCCCACCCGCTGCCCGACGTAGCGACCTGTCGGCGGCAGGGTGAACTCGACGAGGTTCGCCTGACCCTGCCGGAACGTCATGAGCCGAACGAGGTCGCCGACGCTGACAGCTTCTTCGACCAGCGCTGAGAGAAGCCGCGGGGTCGACACGGCGACATCGACGCCCCACGACTCGTCGAACAGCCATTCGTTCACCGGATCGTTCACCCGAGCAACGACGCGCGGCACTCCGTACTCGGTCTTGGCGAGCAGCGAGACGACCAAGTTGACCTTGTCGTCTCCGGTCGCAGCGACTGCGACCTGGCACCGGTCGAGGCCGAGCTCGTCGAGGTTGGAGATCTCGCAGGCGTCGGCCAGCACCCACTCGGCACCGGGAATCGCGTCGACGTCGATCGCGCGACTGTCCTTGTCGATGACCAGCACTTCGTGCCCGTTCTCGACAAGTTCTCCTGCGATCGAGCGTCCGACGGCGCCGGCTCCGGCGATGGCGACCCGCATCAGCTGCTCTCCTCCGGAACCTTCCCAAGTGTGGTGGTGGCGGCGTCGGCGTCCTTGTCGCGCACGATCACGTTGAGCAGGTCACCTTCCTGGAACACGGTGTCGTGGCCGGGCAGGACCCCTTCGCCGAAGCGAGTCACGAAGGCGACGCGGACGCCGGCTGCCGATTCGAGCTCCGACAACCGGTGACCCACCCACGCCTGGTCGACATGCACTTCGGCAAGCTGCACAGTGCCGGTGGGGTCACGCCACAGTGCCTGGGAGCCCTCTTGCAGCACCCGCCGCAACATCTGGTCGGCGGTCCACCGGACGGTCGCGACAGTGGGGATGCCTAGGCGCTGGTAGATCTCGGCGCGGCGGATGTCATAGATGCGGGCCACGACGTTCTCGACGCCGAATGTCTCGCGCGCGACCCGGGCGGCGATGATGTTGGAGTTGTCGCCACTGCTGACCGCTGCGAACGCGCCGGCCTGCCTGATGCCTGAGTCCTCGAGCACGCTGCGGTGCAGACCCACCCCGTGGATCTTCCGGCCGCGGAAATGAGGCGGTAACCGCCGGAATGCCGCCGCATCGGTGTCGATGATGGCGACGCTGTGGCCGAGTTCCTCGAGGCTGTCGGCCAATGTCGAGCCCACCCGGCCGCACCCCATGATCACCACATGCACGGCTGTTTCTCTCCTTCAGTGTGCCTGGGGAACGCTACACGGTGCGGCCAGACCTCCCCAGGACGGCCATCGCCTAGCATCTGGACGTGTCCATTGCCAGCGGTGTCTTCAAGAGAGTGCTGGTTGGCCGACCGCAGCGAAGTGACCGGCTAGGGGAGTCCCTCCTCCCGAAGCGACTGGCATTACCCGTCTTCGCAAGCGACGCGCTCTCGTCCGTCGCCTACGCCACCGAGCAGATCCTGCTGGTGCTTTCAGCGGGCGGCCTCGCGCTGTTGCACTACACCTGGTACGCGGCGGCCGGCGTCGCGTTCCTGATGCTTGTGGTCGTCGCGTCGTACCGCCAGAACGTGCATGCCTACCCGAGCGGTGGCGGCGACTACGAGGTAGCGACCGTCAACCTCGGACGTCGCGCGGGTGTGACCGTCGCGGCCGCGCTGATGGTCGACTACGTGCTGACGGTCGCGGTGTCGGTGAGCTCTGGCGTCGCAAACATCACGTCTGCGGTGCAGTCGCTCCAAGGGCACGAAGTCGCGCTATCCGTCGCGATCGTGCTCGTCATTATGGTGTTGAACCTGCGAGGCATCCGCGAGTCGGGCACTGCGTTCGCCATCCCGACGTACGCGTTCATAGCCGGCATCGCCGTGCTCATCGCCGTCGGATTCACCAAGCTCTTCATGGGCCACAAGCTGATTTCTGAGAGTGCGGGGCTGCACGTCGTCCACCCGACCCACTACAGCGGCTTCGTGCTGGTGTTCTTGCTGTTGCGTTCGTTCGCCTCAGGGTGCACTGCACTTACAGGAGTCGAGGCGATCAGTAACGGCGTCCCGTCCTTTAGACCGAACAAGAGCGACAATGCTGCCGCGACCCTCGCGATGCTGGGTGCGCTTGCCGTCACGATGTTCCTCGCCATCACGGCGCTGGCGATTCACAGTCAGGTGCACGTTGCCGCGAAAGTGACGGACCTCGGGTTGCCGGCGGGGTCGCATCAGAAAACCGTCATTGCCCAAATTGGCGCGACTGTGTTCGGCGGCGATCGGACGATCGGGTTCTACTACCTGCAGGCCGTCACGGCGTTGATCCTCGTGCTTGCGGCCAACACCGCGTTCAACGGTTTTCCAGTGCTGGCCTCGATTTTGGCTCGTGACGGCTACCTACCGCGCCAGTTGCACACCCGAGGCGACCGGCTTGCCTTCAGCAACGGGATCCTCTTGCTCGCGGGATTTGCGATCCTGCTGATCTTCACTTTCTCGGCATCACCGACCCGACTTATCCAGCTGTACATCGTCGGCGTCTTCGTATCTTTCGTGAACAGCCAGTTCGGCATGATCCGGCATTGGAACCGCAACCTGCCATTGACCACGGATCCTGCGAAGCGTCGGCAGATGTACCGATCGCGGGTTATCAACTCGATCGGCGCCGTCGTGACGTCGCTCGTCCTTGTCATCATCCTCATCTCGAAGTTCGCCGAAGGCGCGTGGATCGCGATCGTCGCGATGGTGGTGCTCTACGTCATGATGCGCGGCATTCGAAAGCACTACGACATGGTGAAGGCAGAGCTTTACGCCGACATTGATGAAGAACGGACCTTGCCCTCGCGCGTACACGCGATCGTGCTGCTGTCGAAATTGCACAAGCCGACGATGCGGGCACTGGCATACGCGCGCGCGACGCGACCCTCGGTGCTCGAAGCTGTCACCGTCAATGTCGACACCGAGGAGACTAAGGCCCTCGAAGCGGAATGGGAGCGCCGTGGGCTTCCGGTGCCGTTGAAGGTTCTTGATTCGCCCTACCGCGAGGTAACCCGGACGATCGTCGACTACGTTCGCTCGATTCGGCGCAGCAGCCCGCGCGACGTCGTCACGGTTTTCATCCCCGAATACGTCGTCGGCCACTGGTGGGAACACTTGTTACACAACCAGAGCGCGCTGCGACTGAAGGGGCGATTGCTGTTCTCGCCCGGCGTCATGGTGGTCAGCGTGCCTTGGCAACTGAAGTCGTCGATCGGCGTTGCGGAGAGCCTCGACGCGTCAGGTGACGACCTGCCGACCAGCGCGTGAATCCCGCTGGGGCGCTTGTCGGGAGCCTGATCGAACTCGACGTGGGCGCTCCCGCGCACGGCGGATCATGCGTGGCGCGACACGAAGGCCAGGTGATGTTCGTACGGCACGCCCTGCCCGGAGAACGCGTCATGGCGCGCGTCACCGAGCAGACGAAGCACTTCGGTCGCGCCGATGCCGTCGAGGTGTTGACAGCCTCTGAGCACCGCGTCGTCCCGCCGTGTCCTGCTGCTCGCCCAGGTGGCTGCGGCGGGTGCGACTGGCAACACGCGACCGCCGCGTTCCAACGCGAGATCAAGGCGACAGTGGTCATGGAGCAACTGCGTCGGCTGGCCGGCATCGAGCGTGAGGTCGTCGTCGAGGCACTGCCGGGTGACGGGTTCGGCTGGCGCACCCGCGTGCGGTTCGCGGTCGATGAATCCGGGCGGGCGGGCTTTCGACGGCACCGCTCGCACCAGGTCGAGGTTGTCGACCGGTGCCCGATTGCGCATCCGCTGGTCGAAGCCGCTCACGTCGAAGGCACGAGATGGGACGCCGTCAGCGAGGTCGAAGTTGCCGTGTCCGTCGCGTCGGGCAAGCGGCAAGTGCGCACGGCGGCGGGTCGCGACGGAGCGATGCGGGTGCGCGAAGGTGGCCCCTTGGAGGAGACCGCGGCCGGGCGTCAATGGCGGGTAAGTCCGGGCGGGTTCTGGCAGGTACACCCCGATGCGGCCGACGTGCTGACCGAGGCCGTCATGACCGGGTTGCTCCCAAGGCCCGGCGAGCGCGGGCTCGACCTCTACGCCGGAGTGGGCCTGTTCGCCGGTTCGCTGGCCGACGCGGTAGGAGTCACGGGCAACGTGATCGCGGTCGAGTCGTCGTCGGTCGCCGCCATGGATGCCTCGCGAAACCTCGCCGACCTGCCGCAGGCACAACTAGTGCGCGCCGACGTCGAGAAGGCGCTCGGTCGGCCCGACCAATTCGGCCACGTCGACCTCGTCGTGCTCGACCCCCCGCGATCGGGAGCAGGCGCGCGCGTCGTCGCCGGCATCGCCGGTCTGCGGCCTCGCACGGCCGCGTACGTCGCCTGCGATCCGGCGGCCCTGGCGCGCGATCTCGCCACGTTCGCCGACCATGGTTACCAGCTCACACACCTGCGCGGATTCGACATGTTCCCGCAGACCCATCACGTCGAATGCGTGGCGATCTTGGAGGCAACCGAATGAAAGCCACCCTCCTCCTGTGCGATGCGGCGCAGGTCGACCCGGCCGGCAAGGTGCACATCCTCGGGGCGGGCTGGACCGTCGTCTCGGTGGCTCCGGGCGCGCCGGTTCTCGCGCACGCCGTCGTCGCGATCGTGCATGTCCCGTGGCATCAGACCGGTGAACCGCACCGGATCAGGCTTTCTCTCGAGGACGCCGACGGGCGGCCGGTGATGATCGGGCCCGCCCCCGACCAACTGGCACCCCTCGTGCACGAGCAGCTGATCGAGGTCCGCCGGCCACCCGAGGCGCCAGAGGGGATCACGCTCGACGTGCCGGTCGTTGTCTCAGTTGGTCCCGGCATGCCGTTGACAGGGGGTCGCTACAGCTGGCGTCTCGAGATTGACGGCACGAGCGACGAGGACTGGCTAGCGAGCTTCCACGTCAGGATCGGCTAAGCAACGACCAGTACGGTTGTGGTGAGACATCTTGCGGGCGGAGGACTTCGGTGGACAGCTTCGGTAGTCGGGCAACATTGCAGGTCGGGTCGAACTCGTACGAGATCTACCGACTCGACGCCGTGGCGGGCTCGTCGCGACTGCCGTTTTCGCTGAAGGTGCTCCTCGAGAACCTCCTTCGTACCGAAGACGGCGCGAACATCACCGCCGACCATGTGCGGGCGCTCGCGCAGTGGGACTCGCAAACAGAACCCGACACAGAAATCCAGTTCACTCCTGCGCGCGTGCTCATGCAGGACTTCACCGGCGTCCCGTGTGTTGTCGACCTTGCTGCGATGCGCGAGGCGATGGTGGCGCTCGGTGGCGATCCCGAGCGGATCAACCCCCTGAGCCCGGCCGAACTGGTCATCGACCACAGCGTCATCGCCGACGTGTTCGGCCGCGAAGACGCGTTCCTGCGCAATGCGGAATTGGAGTTCGAGCGCAACGCCGAGCGGTACCAGTTCCTGCGATGGGGCCAGCGTGCGTTCGCCGACTTCAAAGTGGTGCCGCCCGACACCGGGATATGTCACCAGGTCAACCTCGAGTACCTGTCGCGCGTGATCTTCGACCGCGACGGGGTGGCGTACCCCGACACTTTGGTCGGCACCGATTCACACACGACGATGGTCAACGGGCTCGCCGTTCTCGGGTGGGGCGTCGGGGGAATCGAGGCCGAAGCGGCGATGCTTGGCCAACCCATCAGCATGCTGATCCCGCGCGTGGTCGGCTTCAAGTTGTCGGGTGAGATGCCCGAAGGCGCGACCGCGACCGATCTCGTGCTCACCGTCACCGAGATGCTGCGAAAGCACGGTGTCGTCGGCAAATTCGTCGAGTTCTACGGCCCTGGGGTCACCAACGTACCGCTCGCAAACCGAGCCACGATCGGCAACATGAGCCCCGAATACGGCTCGACGTGCGCCATCTTCCCGATCGACGAAGAAACGTTGCGCTACCTCGCATTCACTGGCCGCTCAGCGGAGCGAATCGCACTGGTCGAGACGTATGCAAAAGAGCAGGGCCTCTGGCACGACCCGCACGCCGAGCCCGACTACTCCGAGCGTCTTGAGCTCGACCTGTCGACCGTCGTGCCGTCGCTGGCCGGTCCGAAGCGGCCACAAGACCGGGTGTCGCTGTCAGACGCCAAGACGTCGTTTCGCAATGTTCTTGGCGGCTACTTGCAGAAGGTCGGCGGAAACGGATCACTCGACGAGGGCTCGGCCGAGTCGTTCCCCGCGAGTGACCCGGTCTCGATCGACCACGAGCACGCCGAAGACGTGCCGTCACCGGTCGGAGCCACCTTCCCGAGCGCGGCCGCCGGCTCGCACGGCCGCGTGAGCAACCGGGCGCGCGTGACACTCGACGACGGCACTGTGTGCGAGATCGACCACGGCGCGGTCGTCATTGCGGCCATCACCAGTTGCACGAATACCTCGAACCCCTCGGTAATGATCGGCGCGGCCTTGGTCGCGAAAAACGCTGTAGACAAAGGGCTTTCGAGCAAGCCGTGGGTGAAGACGACGTTGGCACCAGGCTCGAAGGTCGTCACCGACTACTACGACGCCGCAGGCCTGACGCCCTATCTCGAGAAGCTCGGATTCAATCTCGTCGGCTATGGCTGCACGACCTGCATCGGAAACTCCGGGCCCCTCGACGAAGCGATCTCCAAGGCCATCGCCGACAACGACATCGCAGCCGCGGCCGTGTTGTCGGGCAACCGCAACTTCGAGGGCCGGATTCATCCTGACGTGAAGTTGAACTACCTCGCGTCACCGCCGCTGGTCGTTGCCTACGCACTTGCTGGATCACTCGACATCGACATCACGACGGAGCCACTCGGCGTCGGCTCCGACGGCCTGCCCGTGTACCTGCGCGACATCTGGCCGAGCGAGCGCGAGATCGCCGACGTCGTCGGGCAGGCCATCAAGTCGCAGATGTTTGCCGACAGCTATGGCGACGTCTTCGCTGGCGACGAGCGCTGGCAAGGCCTGCAGATCCCCGAGGGCAGCATTTTCGAGTGGGACGACGCTTCGACCTACGTGCGGCGGCCGCCATACTTCGACGGCATGCCGCGGCAGCCGGCCGCTGTCACTGACATCACCGGCGCCCGTGTCTTGGCGGTGCTCGGCGACTCGGTGACCACTGACCACATCTCACCGGCAGGCAGCATCAAGAAGGATTCGCCGGCGGGTGCGTACCTCCAGGAGCACGGCGTGCAGCCTCGCGACTTCAACTCCTACGGCTCGCGGCGCGGCAACCACGAGGTCATGATCCGAGGCACCTTCGCCAACATCCGATTGCGCAACCTGCTAGCCCCTGGCACTGAAGGCGGCGTAACCCGGCACCTGCCCGAGGGCACCGCGATGACCATCTACGACGCATCGCGCCGCTACATCGCCGATGACGTGCCGCTCGTGATTCTCGCCGGCAAGGAGTATGGCTCTGGGTCGTCACGAGACTGGGCAGCGAAGGGCACGGCACTCCTCGGCGTCCGCGCCGTTATTGCTGAATCGTTCGAGCGGATCCACCGCAGCAACCTGATCGGCATGGGCGTGCTGCCGTTGCAGTATGCCGCTGGTCAGACCAGGGAATCCCTCGGCCTGACCGGTGAGGAGACCTTCACGATCGTCGGGCTCGCGGGCGCCGACCCGATTCCGCGCGAGGTCACCGTGCAAGCCGATGGCGTCGAATTTCGGGCGACGGTTCGAATCGATACGCCCGGGGAGGCCGACTACTACCGCCACGGCGGCATCATGCAATTCGTCCTGCGCTCGCTCCTGGCCTGAACGGCCCCGATCGGGCAGATTAGAGTGTCTCAGCGGTCGGGGCAGGCTTCGGGGCGCGGTTCGGGTTCGGTCACGGCGAGGAGGCGGCAGGTGAGTTTGCTCGAGTCGGTCGACGGCCCTGACGACCTCAAGCGGCTCGACGCGGCCCAGTTGCCGCAGTTGGCTGAGGAGATCCGCGACTTCCTGGTCGCTGCGGTCGCCAAGACGGGCGGCCACCTCGGACCCAATCTCGGCGCCGTCGAGCTCACCATTGCCCTCCACCGGGTTTTCAGCTCACCGACCGAGCCGATCATCTTCGACACCGGGCACCAGGCCTACGTCCACAAGCTTTTGACCGGACGCCGGGGTGGTTTCTCGGGTCTGCGCCAGCGCGGCGGACTGTCGGGCTACCCCAACCGCGCGGAATCCGAACACGACTGGGTCGAGAACTCCCACGCATCGACGGCCTTGAGTTACGTCGACGGTCTCGCGAAAGCGTTCGCCGTCAGGGGAGAGAAGCGCACTGTCGTGGCCGTCGTCGGCGACGGCGCGCTGACCGGCGGCATGTGCTGGGAAGCGCTCAACAACATCGCCGCCGCAAAGGAAAATTCGGTCGTCGTGCTGGTCAACGACAACGGTCGCTCGTACTCGCAGACGATCGGCGGACTTGCAGAACACCTCACGACACTTCGCACGAACCCGCGTTACGAGAAGGCACTCGAGAAGGTGAAAGAGGTACTCGGGCGCACCCCGCTCGTTGGCGATCCGCTGTTCGACGCACTGCACGGCATCAAGCGCGGACTCAAAGATGTCCTTACGCCGCAAGGACTTTTCGAGGATCTCGGCTTGAAGTATGTCGGCCCGATCGATGGTCACGACATCGCCGCGATGGAGTCGGCTCTTGCACGGGCGCGCAAATTCGGCGGCCCTGTCATCGTGCATTGCGTGACGAAGAAGGGCTTCGGGTACGGCCCCGCGGAGAACGACGAGCTTGACCACCTGCATGGTCCGGGTGCGTTCGACCCGCTGACAGGCGTCGAGTTGCCGAAGCCGGCGAGCTGGACCGGCGCGTTCTCCGACGAGATCGTGAAGATCGGCGCGACCCGACCTGACGTCGTCGCGATCACCGCGGCCATGCTGCACCCGGTTGGGCTCGCGGCCTTCGCCGAGGCTTACCCAGACCGCATTTTCGACGTCGGCATTGCCGAGCAGCACGCGGTGACGTCCGCCGCCGGCATGGCGATGGGTGGCTTGCACCCGGTGTTCTGCGTGTACGCAACGTTCCTCAATCGCGCGTTCGACCAAGTTCTGATGGACGTCGGGTTGCACGGTCTGCCCGTGACTTTTGTGCTCGATCGGGCTGGGGTTACCGGCGACGACGGTGCAAGCCACAACGGAATGTGGGACCTGTCGATCCTGTCGCTGGTGCCCGGAATCCGCATCGCGTTGCCGCGAGATGGCGCCCGCCTGCGGGAGTTGCTTGCCGAGGTTGTTGAAGTCGACGACGGCCCGACCGCGATCCGTTTCCCCAAGGGCGCTTTGCCCCGCGACATCGAGCGCATCGATCGCATCGGCGGGCTCGATGTGTTGCGCCGCGATGAGGCTGCTGACGTCTTGATCGTTGCGTTCGGGCCGATGGCGGAGCTGGCCCTCGAGGTGTCGGGCCGGCTAGCCGATCAAGGCATTGCCTCGACGGTGGTCGACCCGAGGTGGGTGCTGCCGGTCAATCCGGCGATCGCCGGCCTTGCGGCGTCCCATTCACTTGTCGTTTCGATCGAGGACCACGGTCGCCAGGGTGGCGCAGGGTCGACAGTCTCGATGGCACTGCGCGACGCGGGTGTCTCGACACCGGTGCAGGTGCAGTCGATCCCGCAGCGGTTCTTGGCGCAGGGCAAGCGGGCCGAGATCCTCATTGATATCGGGCTGACCGCTCAGGAGATCGCGCGGCAGGTCGTCGAGTCGGTCGCCGGCATCGACGCGCTCGACCAGCCACAACCCGTCACCGACTAACCGATTCCCCACCGCTCGCCGAGTGTGCGCAGGTGGGGGTGCGCGGGCGACTAACCCCTTCGCCCATCCTCGAGAGTGCGCAATCGGCTTGGTTTGGGCGCGATTTTGAACCGATTGCGCACACTCGGCGAGACTGAGTGTGCGGGAGCGTGGCGGGCGGTTGTTCGACAGTCAGTGATAGAGGACGTCGCGTAGCCAGCGCTTTTCGTCGGTTGCCGGGTCACGCAGCACGATCTCAGCCGGGCGGCCGCCGTCAGAGACCATCGAGACTTCGTCAACCGTAAGCAGCAGCGGCCGGGGGAAGCCGCGGCTCTCGTCGTCAGCCAGGGCGGCCGCGGTCTGCGCGAACGCCGGGTCGATCCTGGAAAGGTCGAGCCACCCTCGGGTGCGCACGGGAGCCGCGATCGCCCGCATGCCGCCCGCATCAGCACACAACGCGCCGCGGAACAGTGATGACGCCAGCAGCGTGATGACGTCGCAGTCACCCATCGGGCGTACCGGGCTGCGGGGGTCGCGGCGCCAACGTGTTGTCGCCAGCGCTCCCATGTTTTCGAGGTACTCGGTCGCGCCGCGCCACCACGGGCCGGGGTCGATCCCGGCGGCGTCGAGGACGCTTTGCGGGGTGACGACGACTGCCTCTGGGGCGTCCGTGAACAGTCCGACGAATCCGACACCCAGGTCGAGGCAGCCACCGAGAACCGGCTGCCGCACCCAACTCGGGCCCGGGTGTAGGTCGTGACCGACCGGAAGACCCACCGGCCTGATGGTCTCGGCTAGCTCGTCGAGAGATTTGTCGGCGATCGCGCGTCTCGCGCGCAGCCACAACTCAAGGTGGTGGCGGGCGGTCGGCCCGGCGGGATCCGCGGTGCCGATTGCAGCGGCAATGTCGGCGAACGTGACGGTCAGTTGGGGAACGCCGCTCAACACCATGCCGTCGTCGGTCGGGAGCATGTCGACGTCATCGAGCACCGAGACCGCGAGCATGCAGCGGCGAAGAGCCGTGCGTTGCTCACGGTTCGGGCCCCCCACGGGCATCGACATGATGGTGACGGTACCTGTGGGCGGAGAGCCGCACTAGCGCGCAAGGGGTGATATTTCCGGCCGGAGCCGGCCCCTGTCAGTCGCTTGCTACGGTCTGCCCCGATTCGTGGGTGCCTTCGTGCGTGGCAGCCCGCAGCAATGCGTGGGCGAGCGGGCCGGCTGTGAGGGCGATCTGCCAGTCTCGCGCTCCGAACCCGCGAAGGTCATCGCCGACCGGGCCGGCGAACAGATCTGACGGCGGCCGCCAGGCCAACCGGCGCACTGCGTCAGGTTGGAGGAGATTCTCGGCGGGGAGTCCATGCTCGTCGGCGAGGGCGGCCACGACAGCCTTCGCTGCTGCGAGGCGATCGGCCGCGGCGCGGTCGCGCTCAGCCCATCGGTGTCCGGGCGGTGGTCCCTCGCTCGGCCTGGTCATCTCGGGCAACCCGTCGACGTCTTCGGCCAGGGCTTCGGCGATCGCGTCCCACCACTGGGCGAGATAACGCCTGCTGCCTCGGCCGTGGAAGTCGGCGGAGCCGGCGAGCTCACGGGCGTTCGCCGGCGTCTCGAGCGCGACCTGAAGGATCGACGCGTCGGGCAGCAAGCGGCTCGGTGAGGTGTCGGTCTCGCGGGCGATCCGGTCCCTCGTGACCCACATCGACCGCACGATCGCGAGCTGCCTGCGGTGCCGGATCTTGTGAATGCCAGACAGCCGGCGCCAACGCTCGACGGACACGGCAGCGGGGGGTGCGGTGCGCACGTGCTCGAATTCCTCGTGGGCCCAGCCGAGCTTGCCTTGACGGTCGAGTTCGGACTCCAAAGCGTCGCGCAACTCGATCAGCAACTCGACGTCCAGCGCGGCATATCGAAGCCAGGGCTCCGGCAACGGGCGGCTCGACCAGTCGGCAGCGGAGTGATCCTTCTCCATGCGCCAGCCGAGCAGGTTCTCGACCATCGTGGCGAGGCCCACGCGGGGAAACCCGGCGATGCGGCCCGCGAGTTCGGTGTCGAACAGGCTCGGCGGGTACATGCCGAGGTCGGCCAGGCAGGGGAGGTCCTGGTTCGCGGCGTGCACGACCCATTCGGCGTCGCCGAGCGCGGCGCTCACGCTCGACAGGTCAGGGCACGCGATCGGATCGATCAGCAACGTGCCAGCACCGACGCGTCGCAGCTGGACGAGATAGGCCCTATGTCCGTACCGATAACTCGATGCACGTTCGGCGTCGACGGCCACCGGGCCGGTACCGGCAGCTATGCGGACGACCGCGGCGCGCAAGGTCTCGTCGTTGTCGATGATGTGCGGGACGCCGTCGCGTACCTGTAGGAGCGGGGCGAGTTCGACGGTCTCGGGTTCAACGGCGTCGGCGTCAGTTGGGGGCGCAGCCTCGGCGACCGAAGATTCTTCGAGCGGCATCACGGGCTCGAGGAAGACCGCTGAGACAGCCGATTCCGACATGTCACCAAGGTACGACCACGGGCGGGCCGCAGGCGCACGGACAGGCCAGGGACAGGCCGACATGACCGGTCACCGGAGCCGCCGAGTGTCCCCCAGGGGTGCGGACTAGCGAATGACGCCGGCGCGCATGGCCAGCGCCACCATCTCGGCGCGGTCACCCGTGCCGAGCTTGCGTGCGATGCGGGCGAGGTGGCTCTTGACCGTCAGCGCTGAGAGACCGAGCTCGTCGCCGATCTCCTTGTTGGAGCGGCCGTCGGCAACCAGACGCAATACCTCGACCTCGCGGCCCGACAGTTCGCCGACGCCTTCGTTGGTCGGGCCGTTGCGCAAACCGGCTGCAAGCAAAGAGGCGACCGACGGATCCGCGTAGACACCGCCGTCGAGCACCCGGCGAACGCCATCGGCAACGACCACAGGGGACGCAGACTTCAGCAGGTAGCCCTGGGCGCCAGCAACGAACGCGGCACGTACGGAATAGGGATCGTCAGCCGCAGACAGCACGACAAGGCGAGGCCAGCCCGCGCTGCGGAGCTCGGCGAGCAGATCAAGGCCGGAACCGTCGGGCAGGCCGACGTCGACGACACACAAGTCTCGGGGACCGCTGGCTCGGGCTCGGGCCCGCGCTTCCGCGCAGCTGGCAGCCTCGACGATTTCCCGAGCTCCCATCGCGGTGAGGCGGGCGACCATCGACTCGCGGACCAGGGGGTGATCGTCGACCACCATGGCGGTGAAGCCCGCGGAGTTCTCCGGCTGGGGCGGCACGTGCTCAAACAACGCCGTCACCCCGGTCCTCCTAGCGTCAGGGCCGCTTCCGCGGCCGCACTGCTCGATGACCACGGTCTGCGGTCATCTCTCGTCCAATGCATCGGACGACGCGAGGCGCGGCTGAAGCTTCGGATTAGTCCGTTTGCGGTAGAAGCGATCGTTTCCCGCGCCGTCGGCTCAGATCGCCCTACTCCATGGATCGCCCGGTGAGCGCGTCGCCTGCTTTGCAGCTGGGCCGGACGCCAGAGAAAGCCGATCAGATGACTACAGATGACTATGCACCGACTACGGAAGACCACTACGCCAAGTGGGCGGTCTGTGGCTCCTGCACAACAGATCTAGGCGTGCTTTGCCGAGAAAGCACGTGGGCAGCACGTGGGCTAGACCTGCGCATCGCGAGGAGATATTGGTGAGACTGGATCGAGCGGCCACGAAGTTGCTTGCTCTTGCATCCACCGTGGGGGTTATAGCTGCCATCACGGTCACGTCAGCGGCGCCGGCAGGTGCCTCGACAGCGGCGACCAATTCCGGACCTCGACTTCAGGCCATCGTTGCGCTCTACGGCGACTCGGCCATTTCCGTGCCGGGGCTGCACGTGCAGTCGCTGCTCGGCTCCATACATAGCGAAATCGTCGACGGGACCGCGGCCCAACTGGCCCAGCTCGCCACGACCGCTGGCGTGCTCGGCGTCGAGCCCAACGTCGCGGCGCACCTCGAGAGCGACTCGTTCGGCGGCAAGTCGACCACTGGTCACGACGCCGGCGGCAGCCCGAACGCAGACAACAGCGGATCGAACGCACCCACGACTCCGAGCGCACCCGCCGACCCGGCGAGCTCTGCCGCGCCGAGCCCAAGTACAGACGGTTCGACTGACGGATCCGCCCCCGCGGACCCCAACGCCTCGCCGTCCGTTACCCCGATTGTCGCGCCGAGTGTCGGCGTTATCGCCCCGACCACGCTCGGTGGCAAGGCCGGTAAGTCGAACGCGGGCCGCGGCGTCACCGTCGCGCTCATCGACACCGGAGTTGCCGACACGGCCGCGCTGAACCGCGCTTCCGGTCGCCTCGTCGATGCGGTTGACACCTCAGGCTTGAACTCGCCGAACGGGCACGTCCTTGAGAATGGCGTCTTCACCGACGGCTACGGCCACGGCACTTTCATGGCGTCGCTGATCGCCGGCGGCCAGGTGCCTGGCAGTGGTGACACCGGCCTCGGTGTTGCGCCAGGCGCGACGATCGACGTCGTCAAGGTCGCAGACGCCGACGGCAACACGTCGTTGGCCGCCGTTCTTGCAGGCCTCGACTGGGTCGCGACGCACTCCGACCAGGTTGACGTTGCCAACCTGTCGCTGAGCGTTGACCCCCCGGCGTCCCGCTATGGCATTGACCCGCTGAACTTCGCCGTCACCCTCACCAGAAGCGCTGGTGTCACCGTCGTGGTGGCCGCCGGCAACACGCCTGGTGTCGTCGGTGACCCCGGTTTCGGTCCCGCGTCACTGACCGTCGGCGCTGCCGACACCACGGGCGCGACGCCGAGCGTTGCGACGTTTAGCGGCTACGCGAACGTCGACGGCATGAGCAAGCCGGACGTCGTCGCTGCCGGTGTCAACCTGCTCGGCGAAATGCCGGTCGGCTCGACGATCGACCAGGAGTTCCCGAACGCGCGCCAGGCGAGTGGGCTCTTCCGCGGCACGGGTACGAGCCAGTCGACGGCGATTGTCAGCGGCTTGGCTGCGCTGTACCTGCAGTCGCACCCCAACGCCAGCCCGTTCGATGTCAAGTCAGCGATTCGTGACGCAGCCTCGAGCATCGCGTCAGGCAAGACCGACGGACAGGGCCTCGTCGCGATCCCGACCGGTCATGGGTCTGGCAACCTCGGCGAGAGCAACCTGAACTTCCACCAGTGGATCTCGACCGCTCCGCAGTGGGGCGACCTGTTCACCGGTGGCGTGTTCGACGCTCGTCGCTGGAGCGCTCGTCGCTGGAGCGCGTCTGGGTGGGACGCCCGTCGTTGGGCCGACGTAACCTTCGACGCGCGCCGCTGGTCCGACGTGACCTTCGACGCACGCCTGTGGAGTGCGCGGATGTGGGGCTCGCGGATGTGGGGGTCGCGCATGTGGTCGGCCTCATTCTGGGGCGACAGCGCGTGAGCCCAGCTAACCTGCTCCGGCTCATCAGCGTCGCGCTCGTTGGCGGCGCTGCTGCGCTTGCCTGGCATCTGCCCTGGGGCAGTCCTGGCTGGGTCGGGTTGCCGCTGCTTGCCATTGCCGTTGCCATCTGTGAAACCGCGCTGATCAATGTGACGGTTGCCCGGCAGCGGGTGACGTTCTCGTTGACTGACGGTGTGGTCGCCGCTGCGTTCCTGCTCGCGCCCGGCTGGTGGTCAGTGGTGGCCGTGGTCGCTGGCCTGCTCCCGACGCTGATCCTGACGCACAAGTCGGCGCTGAAGGTTCAGTACAACCTGACGCAATACTTCGTCTCGACCATGATGGGCGCGCTCGTCGTCGTGCACCTCGGTGGTGGCGTCGGCGCTGCACTCGTCGGCATGGTCGTGTGGTGGTTCTGCAACCAGGTCTTGTCGGCTGTCCCGCTCTCGATCATGGGCGGCGAGAGCTTCATTCCAATGATTTTCGAGGACGCCGGGTTGCACAGCGTCCATGCGGCAGCGACGACGAGCATCGGGTTGCTCGGTGCATGGCTCGCCGTGCACGCGCCGTTTGGATTGCTCGGTCTTCTCGTGCCGGTACTCGTTCTTTGGATGTCGTTCGACGAGCAGACAACGAAGTCGGCCGAAGCGCGGTTGTTCGCAGAACTCGCACGCGGCCAGGAGCAGGCGATCTCGCACTCGATCGACGTGTCGGCTCGCGTGGTTCTCACCGCAGCTGCTCGCGTGCTGGGTGGTGCTGACGTCGAGTTGGTCGTCGTCGAGCACGAAGGCCCCGTGGTCTACACAGGTGACGAGAGCGGCCACACGAACCGCCGCAATGACGCAACCGCGTTCGACGCGCCCTGGGTGCTGCGCGCACTCGGCGCCGGCGGTGTGTTGACGGGCACCGACGACGAACGTCCCTTCTGCTCCGCAGTTGTCGGCACCGCCGACCAGCCGATGGCCGTGTTGATCGCGCACCGGGCTGTTGGCGGCGGTAGCTTCGGCCGTCGTGAGTCCGGCCTTGCCGCGGTACTTGTCGGCCAAGCGAAGTCATGGCTGTCGGTTGCCGAACTCTCCGCCTCACGTGACGAAGCACTCGCGCGCGCTGACGCAGCCGACATGGCCGCGCGGTCGCTCGGTGACATCGGCGCCGACACTGCGCCTTCACTTGGCATGCTGCGCGAATCGGCGACTCGGTTGGCCAAGCTCGCCAGTGTCACCTCGGGCGAGGACGCCGTCACCGACATCGTCGACGAGCTGCACTCGGTCGAGCGCGCCGTCGCATCACTGCTCGGCGCGATCGCACTCGCAGCCGATCCGACGCTGCGCGAGTTCGGTGCCGAGATGGACGCCGCGGATCTCGCGCCGGCTCGTCGGGTCGAGGACTGGACCACCACCGGGCTCGTCGCGAAATCGGTGTCGGTGCCGTGAACGTTCCGCGTATCAAAGACGGCCTCCCGCTCGCAGTTTGGGCAGGGGGTCTCGTTGGCGTTGGTTGTGTTGCCACCCTCGGGGTAGTGACCGTCGGCCTCAACTCCGCGGGACGTCTCGACAGCGCCGCGGTGCTGACCCTCGCGGTCGCAGCGTTGGCGGCGTGCGCGGCGACCGCAGTAGGTGCATTGGCCGGACGTCGATTTGCGCACACCGTTCGCCAGTTGCGCGACGAGGCGATCCGCCGACTGCAAGACCCCTCAGCGACGTCGGTCGGAAACGCTGATGACCGGATCGCTGTCGCGACAAGCGTCGAGCTTCTCGAACTCGCCCGCACGCTTGACGCGCTGCACTTGCGAGTGCGCGTCGCCGACGATGTCGCGGCTCGTCACCGGCGCACCGCGGAAACCGCGAGCGCCGGCATGTTCGACCTGCTTTCAGGCCTCGTCGCTGCTGAAGAATCGGCGCGCGGCCAGCTGTCGGCTGAGCTGCACGACACGGTCGCCCAGACGCTGATGCTCGCGCGCAGCGTGTTGTCGGGCGGGCCGGTCGATGAGCGCGAACTCGCGAACGTCGGCAACCTCGTCGCCGAGGCCGAGGATCAAGTGCGCGCCGTCATGGCCCGCACCCGCCCACCGGCGCTGCGCGACGGCGACCTCGCGCAAGCTGTGATCGCACTGCGCGACGACATGGAACTTCGCTACGGCTTGATGGTCGACATCGATTGGCCGGAATCGCCGTACCCGCTGCCGCTCGTCACGGCGGTGACGCTCTACCGCTTCTTCCAGGAGTCATTGCTCAACGTCATCAAGCACGCCGACGTCGACGACGCCCGCCTCTCGCTATCCGTTGATGAATACAGCGTCGTGGCGAGCGTGTCGGACAAGGGCCCCGGCTTCGACCCCGATCAAGTGAAGTCGGAACGCGGCCGCCACGTCGGTCTCGGACTGCTGCGCGAGCGGGTCCGTCTCGCCGGCGGTTCACTCGACGTCGACTCGTGGCTCGGTGAGGGCACCACGCTGACCCTGCGGATGGGCCGCGGCACGCTCGCCGGTGCACCCACGGCGGGCGAGGTCAGGTCGGCAAACTCGTCGAGCCGACCCGCCGTCGCGGGCTAGATCCTCGCCGGATTAAGCAGGCCCTGGCACGCTGTCGAATATTTGCGGGGGACCGTAGCACTATTGCGAGCGATTGTAATTCCGTACCATGGCCGGATGCGTACCCCCGGTCGGCGATCTTGGCTCGTCCCAGCGCTCAGCTTCGGCGTTGCGCTGGCGCTGAGCGCGGGATGCTCGAGCGGGACGTCAAAGGCGAGCGCGGCACGCTCGAGCCCGGTCGGCCAGGCCTCGTCCAGCCCGCCCACGGCGGCCGCACCCACGCCTGCTCCGGCTTCACCAACCCCTCCGGTGTCGTCTGCGGCCCCGGCATCGCCGACGCCGAGCAGCACGTACGTGCCGACGTGCGGCGCCGTCCCGTACAAGCGGATCCCCGCGACTGACGGCGTTGGACTCGGAGTAGTCGAGATGGGCACTGGCCCGCACGGCGTGCTGATGCTGCCCCAGTACCACGCGAGTGCGTGTTCGTGGTACACGGAGGCCAGCGGTCTGGTTGCCGCTGGCTACCACGTCTTTCTGCTCGAGTATCGGTGCACGGTGTTTTCCGACTGCCCGAACGACCTCGACGCGCAATCGCAGCTGCCCCTCGACGCCGCAGGCGGCGTCGCCGCCCTTCATGCCGCAGGCGCCACGAAGGTCGTCATCGTCGGTGCATCAGCCGGCGGCACAGTCGCGGTGGTCGCCGGCGCGGCCGCCGGCCCGTTGGTCAACGGCGTTGTCGACCTCTCAGGGCCTCCCGACATGTCGTCTCTTTACGGCGCGCCACCGGGTCGCATCGACAGCTCCGCTGCGGCCCCGCACCTCGACGTCCCTTCATTGTTCGTCGTTTCTCAGGACGACCAGTCGACGAGTGTTCAGGGAATCACGGCCGTTTACGACGCTGTGCCCAACAAGAGCAAGAAGTTGCTCGTCTTGCCGGCTGAGGGCGGGCATGGCTGGGACACGTTGGGCTACGCCGGTCCAGCGGGTGACGTGCAGGCAACCGTTTATGCCTTCCTCAAGGCAAACGACTAGCTGCGGCCGCGCATTACCAGAGTTAGCGGCGTCGGTTTGGCAGTGCAGCAACCCCTGGCGGTAGGGGCGCAAGACCCGCTGCGGCAGCGAGCACATCAGCCCACGCCTCGAGATGCAGACCCAGATCGTCGTTGTCGGGCGTCCACGACACCCGCAGCTCGACGTGGGCGACAAGAGGTCGGCCCGCCATGGTGCCGTAGCACTCCGACGTCACCCGGGTGACCGTGCCGCCGACCGCCCGGTAGCCGCGCTCAGGGAGTCGCCTCGCTAAGCCCTCGGTGAGCCAGGTCCAGGCGACGTCGGCGAGGAAGGGGTCGCTAGCCATCTCCTGCTCGAGTTCTGCGCGCACGTAAGCGACGATGCGGGTGGAGCCCTGCCACGCCTCCTGGCCCGCAGGGTCATGCAGGACCACGAAGCGGCCCGTGGCGGTGTCGTTACCGTCCGTGTCGGTGACGTCGGCCGTGAGGGCCACCGCGAAAGGCGCCAGCCGCTGAGGGGCAGGCGCCTCGGCGAGCCGAATCTCGGCGCGCAGCCGTACCGGACGCAGGCTCGCGACTGCCTTCGCAAAGCCTGCGGGCAGTTCGCTGTGCGGATCTCTGGCTGCCACATCTCGCAATCTAGGTGCCATTGCGTCGGCCCGGGAGGCGGCGCGCCGACCAGGCGTTAGGTGGGCGGGGTAGGCCTGCTCCCGTAGGCTCGGCCGCCATGACAGCCGTGCTCGCGCTCCTCGCGAGCCTCGTGTGGGGCACGTCCGACTTCATGGGTGGGGTCGTCAGCCGGCGAGTTCGGCCGTTGTTGGTCGTCGCGATCGCCCACACCATCGCGCTTGCCACGCTGGTCGTCGTCGCGGCGATCGCCGGGACGTTCGGCGCGAAACTCGGCTACCTGCCGTGGTCGGTAGCGGCTGGCGTGGTCGGTTTGATCTCTCTCGTCGCGTTCTACGGCGCGCTCTCGACCGGCACGATGGGCATTGTGGCCCCGATTGCGGGCACCGGCGCGGTGGTACCCGTCGTGGTCGGGTTGGCGTCGGGGGAGTCCCCCTCGGGGTGGCAGATCGCGGGCATCGTGGCGTCGGTTGCCGGCGTCGTCCTCGCAAGTGGGCCCGAACTGACCGGGCGTGGTCGAGCCGAGAGCGGCGGATCGCGCCCGCTCGTGCTGGCCGTTGTCGCCGCAGTCGGATTCGGCACCGTATTCGTCCTGATCGACCGCGCGGCCAAGCACAACCTGGTGATGACGTTGCTCACCATGCGCGCGACGAGCGTGGCGATTGTGCTGCTCCTTGGTCTTGGCTATCTGGCACGACGGCGATCGCGTGTTCGCGGCGTCGATGAGGACGAACCCGTTGCGCGCGAGTGGAGCGTGCACTTGAAGCAGGTGCCCGCGATCGCGATCGTCGGCTGGACCGATGCCGGCGCGAACGCCCTCTACGGGGCCGCCGTTCGGCACGGCCTGGTGAGTGTGACGGCGGTGCTCGCTTCGCTGTATCCCGCCGTCACGGTGCTGCTCGCGCGATTCATCGAGGGCGAGCGGATGCGGCCGATCCAGAACATCGGCGTGGGCCTCGCGATGTGTGGCGTCGTGCTGCTCGCGGCCGCGTGACGGCCTCGACCCGGCCGCCTGACAGCATGGGGCCGTGACCGACAGCAGCGTCTTCCTCAGGGCGTGCCGCGGCCAGCCGGTCGAGCACCCGCCGGTCTGGTTCATGCGGCAAGCCGGTCGCGCGCTGCCCGAGTACCGGGCCGCGCGCGACGGCATTCCGATGTTGCAGGCGTGCATGACCCCCGACCTGGTTGCCGAGGTCACGTTGCAGCCGGTGCGCCGGTACGGAGTTGATGCGGCGATCATCTTCAGCGACATCGTCGTGCCGTTGAAAGCAATCGGCGTCGACCTCGACATCGTCGCGGGTATCGGCCCGGTTCTCGCTGCTCCCATCACCACCAGCCGGGACGTCGAGCAGTTGCGGCCGCTTGTTCCTGAAGATGTCGAATTCCTCGATACAGCAGTGCGTTTGGTGGTTGCCGAACTCGGAGCGACACCGCTCATCGGGTTTGCGGGAGCACCCTTCACGCTGGCCAGTTATCTCGTCGAGGGTGGCCCGTCGCGCGAGCATCTGAAGACCAAGTCGCTGATGTACTCACAACCCGCGCTTTGGTACGACCTGCTCGACCGGCTCGCCACTATTGCTGTCGAGTTCCTGCGCGTTCAGGTCGGAGCGGGAGCACGCGCCGTCCAACTCTTTGACTCGTGGGCAGGTGTCCTATCTCCCGCTGACTACCGTCGTCACGTACTGCCGCACAGTGCTCGCGTCCTGGCGGAGCTTGAAGATCTGGGAGTGCCCCGGATCCACTTCGGTGTCGGTACCGGTGAGTTGCTCGCGTTGATGGGCGAGGCCGGCGCCGATGTCGTCGGTGTCGATTGGCGAGTGCCACTCGATGTCGCCGCGGCCCGAGTTGGCGACCGGGTACTTCAGGGAAATCTCGATCCTGCAATGGTTTTTGCCCCGTGGGACGTCATCGCCGATGCGGCATCAGACGTGATCGCGCGCGGACGATCCGCGCGCGGTCACATCTTCAACCTCGGGCATGGAGTGTTACCGACGACCGATCCCGGCGTGCTCACGAGGCTCGTCGAGTTCGTGCATCAGGCCGCAGGATCCGCGGCTTTCGACGATTGAGGCCCGTTACGGGCTGCCGTCGTGCGTCGCCGGATGTAGAGCGCGACGATGCCAAGAACCGCGAGTACGATGACGAACGGAAGTAGTGCACCTACTGCTTGGGCGATCGCGCTGGCCGATTTCGTGAACCCGTGCCATCCGCCGCGCAAGCCGCGCACAAACCCAATGACGTGAGCCTTCTTGACCGGCGGTACAACAGGCGCGACGGCAGGAGTTGCTACCAAGTTCACCGTGATGGTTGCCTCGGCGGTCTGTGCAGCAAAGGTGCGCTGCTGGGCTTCGAGTGACTCCAAATCTGCCTCGCGCTGCGCGATGTCGTTCTCGACGGCCGCGAGGTCGGACACGTTTCCTGCGTGCTGGAACAGTTCGCGCAGACGCGCCAAGCTGGCGTTGGCTGCCGTGATGCGCGAGTTGACGTCGACGACTTGTGCGGTGACATCACTCGCATTTTCGTTGCGACTGAGCTCGGTGCCGACCTTTCCGATCTGGTCGAGAACTCCTTGTAGCGCGTTCGGCGGAACCTTCAGCGTCATGGTGGCGCTGGCACTGCCTGGATTGCTCGCGTCCTTCGACGCGAGGTTGACCTGCTCGGCGAAGACTGCTCCTTGCTGGCCCTGGGCGATCTGCGTGACGGTGCCGACAGCAGCCTTGATGTCGGTCGTGCGGACCGTGATGTCGGCGGTGAAGATGACCGCGCGGCCGGTGAGGGGGGTCTGCGTGGTGTCGGCTCCCGTGCCGGCGGGCGCCGATCCCGGAGGTTCGGCGGACGCCGAAGCCGTTGCGGCCGGTACGGCGAAGGCGGGCGCCGAATTTGCCGGGGCCGCGGCGACGGTGGCGCCGCCTGCCGCGAGGCCGCCGTCTGCGGCCGCAGATGTCGCTGCAGCCGGCGCCGAAAGAGCGGCGGTGGACGACTTCTCCGAGGCGGTGCAAGCAGTCGCCAGGACGGCGATGACCGCCGCCACGCCACATGCTGCGATCGTTCGCGAACTTCTGAGGTGGCGCATGATGACCTCCCGACGGCCGGTGAGTTCCGGTACTGATCAGATCGCCGCGCCGGCCACCCGGTTCCACCCGAAGATCACGATCGGGCCACAGTCTGCGAAGGTGAGGCGATGAGTCCTCCATCGACGCCCGCGCGCCCGCACGTGGTCGTCGTTGGCGGGGGTATCGCCGGCCTCGCAGCGGCGCGCGTGCTGGCCGCCGACGGCCGGGTGACCGTGACGGTGCTCGAGGGCTCGCCTCGCACTGGCGGCAAGTTGTGGCGCGGTTCGGTGGCTGGCATCGAGACCGATCTCGGCGCCGAGGCGGTCCTTGCTCGGCGCCCAGAGGCGGTCGACTTGATGTCGGAACTTGGCCTCGACACCGTTTCGCCCGCCACCGCTTCGGCCTCGGTGTGGACCCGCGGCGCCCTGCGGCCGCTTCCCGCCGGCCATGTGATGGGAGTGCCGGTCAGCGTGCGGAGCCTCGCGGCGTCCGGTGTGGTCTCGCGTCTTGGGGTTGCTCGCGCCGCCCTCGACCGGGTGCTACCGGCGACCTCGGTCGGCTCCGACGACGTCTCGGTCGCGGCGTTCGTCGGAGCGCGCCTGGGCCACGGCGTTGTCGACCGGCTCGTCGAGCCGTTGCTGGGCGGGGTCTACGCCGGGCGCGCGGACGAACTGTCGCTGCGGGCCACACTGCCGCAGATCGCTGCCGTTTCGGGTTCCCGCTCGCTACTTCACGCGCTCCAGGCGCGGCCCAGCGCGCCGGTATCCGGCCCGGTGTTCGCCGGGCTCGTCGGGGGCGTCGGCCGCCTCGCCGAGACGCTGACTCGCGCGGTTTCTGCCGCCGGTGCCGCTGTCGTTCTCGACACCGCGGTTCGGTCGCTCGAGCGGTTGCCGGTGGGTTTCCGGCTCGTCGCAGGTTCGGCCGCAGCTCCCCAAACCTTTGAGGCGGACGCCGTCGTGCTGGCGTTACCCGCGACGCCGGCAGCACGATTGCTGGCATCGTCGGTCGCGGCGGCCGCCGCTGAACTCGCAGCGATCGAATACGCCAGCATGGCGATCGTCACGCTGGCCTACGTGCCGTCGGCGTTCGAAAAACCCTTAGCTGGCAGCGGTTTTCTGGTACCTGCTGTCGACGGTCGGTTGATCAAGGCGGCGACCTTCTCGACGCAGAAGTGGGGTTGGTACGACGCCACCGGTGACGTACTCGTGCGCTGCTCGATCGGGAGGTATCGCGATGTTGCCGATCTCCAGCGAACCGACGACGAACTGATTGCCGGCGCGGTGCGTGATCTGGCGGCGGCCGTGGGGGTGCTGGGCGTGCCGCGCGACGCGGTCGTGACCCGCTGGGGAGGTGCGTTGCCGCAGTACGCGGTCGGGCACCTCGAGCGGGTCGCGCGGATCAAGTCCGCACTGGCTGCGGTACCCGGTCTGGCGGCGTGCGGTGCCGCGTTCGACGGAGTGGGGATACCTGCGTGCATCGGCAGCGGGCAAGGGGCTGCCACCCAGATCCTCGGCCAACTGTTCGGCAGTCGAGCGGGCGAGGGAGAATAGGCGCCATGAGCGAATCCGGTCACGATGCGCAGGCGACTGCGGCTCCAGAGGGAACCCAGACAACCCAGACGGCTTCCACGGCGTACACGGCTTACACCATGTACGCCGTCTTCCGCTCCGAGCGCGGCGTCGCCGGGCTTCCCGACACCGGCCGCGACCAGGTGGCCGCCGAGGTCGATGAGTTGCTCACGCAGTTGGCCGGCAAGGGCGTCGTGACCCGTGGCGTCTACAGCGTCAGCGGCTTTCGTCACGACGCCGACTTCCTGATCTGGTGGATCGCCCCGACGTCGGAGGATCTCCAGGAGGCGTACCTGCGTTTCCTTCGCACCAGGCTCGGGCGCGCGAGCATTCCAGTGTGGTCGGTGATCGGCGTCCACCGTGATGCGGAGTTCAACAAGGCGCACATCCCCGCGTTCCTCGCCGGGATGGAACCCAGGGGCTACCTGTGCGTGTATCCCTACAACCGCACCAACGAGTGGTACCTGCTCGACCCGGCCGACCGTGGCGCGATGTTGCGCGAGCACGGCGTCATGGGTCGCGAGTATCCCGACGTGCTGGCCAACACGGTGGCGGCGTTCGCGCTTGGCGACTACGAATTCCTGCTGGCGTTCGAGGCTGACGAGTTGCATCGGATCGTCGACCTCATGCGGCACCTGCGCGGAGCCCAAGCGCGAGCACACACGCGCCTTGAGACACCATTCTTCACCGGCCCCCGCCGAGCAGTCAGCGAACTGGTGGCCACCCTCCCGTAGGCGGGCGCACCTCGCCGTCTGCCGTTGCGTCGGCGAGTTGCGGACGTGATCCGACGCTGGACGTGCGATTACGTCACCTACTGTCGAGGCCAAGCTCTTCCCGGCGCTGCTCCACTCGGCGACAGACCACCTCGTAAACCCAATTCGGTCGCCGCCTGATCTGTGTCGCGGTGAAGGACAGGACACTCCACCCAGCGAGTTGCAACAGCGCGGCCTTCTCGCGGTCGCGCTCGAACCCGGGTCGAAGCGCGTGCGTGGCATACCCATCGGCTTCGATGGCGAGTCGCAATTTCGGGAACCCCGAGGTCGACCCGCCCGACGAAGTGGCCATCAGCAAAGACCTCGTACTGGGGAACGACCTCGATGTCGATAGGACGCACGATCATGAGCAGCTCGCTCTCGAGGACCGACTCCAGTCGTGGGTCGGCCAGCCGAACGGCGTGGCGTGCGCGCTCGATACGGTTGCGCATGGCCGAGGCGGTGAGTTCGAGTTCGAGCGCAGCGAGAGAGACCCGCCGGGTGCGTAGTGCGTCCGCGACGATTCGAATCCCGTTCTCCGCAGGAAGCTCGCGGGCAAGATCTACCACGGTAAGTGGAAGCCGAGCGACGGGTAAGCCCGAACAGCGGACCGATGGGCCGACATCGACACGATGCAGACGGGCTCTCGGGACGTCGCGAGGCCGCCGCCTTGCTGGCACATATAGATCGAGCATGACTGGCGCGGGAACGCCATCGAGTTTGTGAAGCTGGCCGGCGACTCGGTGGCTGAGCATCGCGCCTTCGCCAGCAGCGAGTATCGCCACCCACGCGTTTGCGAGAAATGCGTTTGGCGCGCCGACGACCAGAAACACTGCGCTGGTGCACTTGACCCAGTCGCCCCGTTTGACTCCCAGTCCGAGCTGGCGATCGCTGTATCCGGCTTGGCGTGCCTGGAGTCGAGAGAACACCCCGTGCTGGGATCGAGCTGTGCGAGCGAGTCCGGGTTCCATGAGCCCAGCATCACGGCGGCCGTGCCCTGAGCGGGTTGGCGGTGGCGCAGTTGTGGATGCGCGGATTCGAGTTGTGGACGTGATCCGACGCCAGACGTCCGATTACGTCCACAACTCCGGGGAACGCGGACGGAACGCGGGCGAGGCGGGGTTATTCGGCGGGTTCGAGGCGCACGCTGATGCTGTTGACGCAGAAGCGGTCGTCGATGGGGTTGCCGTACTTCTCGCCCTGGAACAGGTGGCCGAGGTGTGAGCCGCAACGCGCGCAGCGCGCCTCGATGCGACGCATGCCATAACTGTTGTCGGGTACCAACTCGACCGCGTCGTCGTCGGTCGGCGCGTAGAACGACGGCCAGCCGCAGTGCGACTCGAACTTGTGGTCGCTGCGGAACAACTCGGCGTCACACGCCCGGCAGTGGTACACCCCGATGGTCTTCGTGTCGGTGTACTCGCCGACGAAGGCGGGCTCGGTCGCGGCCTTGCGCAACACGGCATATTCGGACGGCGTGAGCTGGGCGCGCCATTCCTCGTCTGTCTTCTCAACCTTGTACATACCCCCGAGTTTACGTGAGCCCGCAACTCGCGGTGGGTCGGTGAAGATTACAAACCGCGGACGGGCGGTAGCGTCTTCCCGTGGCTGAATCAACGTCTAGGTCCCCCGCAATCGAGCTCGAGATCGAGGGCCGCACGGTGCGTGTCTCCAACCCCGAGAAGGTCTATTTCTCGGGGAAGGGACAGACCAAGCTCGACCTGGTCAACTACTACCTCTCGGTCGCACCCGGAATCGTGCGTGCACTTTACGAGCGGCCGTGCACCCTGCAGCGCTTTCCCGACGGCGTCGAGGGCGAGGCGATCTACCAGAAGCGGGTGCCCGAGAACCATCCGGAGTGGCTCGAAACGGCGAGGGTCACGTTCCCGTCGGGTCGACACGCTGACGAGCTCTGCGTGACCGAGGTCGCGTCGGTCGCCTGGGCCGCGAATCTTGGGACCGTGGTCTTCCACCCGTGGCCATCGCGTCGGGCTGACACCGAACATCCTGACGAGATGCGCATCGATCTTGATCCCCAGCCCGGCACGGACTTTGACGATGCAAGAAGCGTTGCGGTCGCCGTCCACGAACTGCTTGATGAAGTCGGCTACATCGGATTTCCGAAAACGTCCGGCGGTCGCGGCATTCATATCTACGTCCGGCTGCAACCGCGCTGGACGTTCACCGAGATTCGCCGTGCCGTGCTCGCTTTCTCTCGCGAAATCGAACGCCGCATTCCCGACGACGTGACGACCGCGTGGTGGAAGGAGGAGCGCGGAGCGAAGGTTTTCCTTGACTACAACCAAAATGCGCGTGACCGCACGATTGCCGCTGCGTACAGCGTGCGGGCGAATGTTCGTGCGACAGTGTCGACTCCGATCACCTGGCAAGAACTGGCGGACGTCGAACCGAACGACTTCACGATGGATACCGTGCCGCAGCGGTTCGCGAAAATCGGTGACTTGCACGAGGGCATCAACGATGTCGCCCACGACCTCACCCCACTCGTCGAGATGGCCGATCGCGACGAGCGCGACCGCGGCCTCGGCGACGCGCCGTACCCACCGAACTTCCCGAAGATGGAGGGTGAACCGGCGCGGGTGCAGCCAAGTCGTGCACGCAAGAGGCCACCCAATGACGAGGCGCAGTCGTGACGGTCGAGATTCCGGACGAGGCCGCGCCGCCGATTTCGGACGAAGTGCGGCAGCGGGGGATCGAGATGCTGCAGGGGCTGCTAGCCAGCGGCAGCGTCGACCTGGATCGCTTTCACGCCGCCCTCGATGGGTTGCTCAAGGCACGCACCGAACCCGAGGTGGCGGCGGTGGTGCGGAGCCTGCCACCACCCGTTGCGCTCACGCCGTCCGCGCGGCGGCGCCAAGAGCCGCTGGAGATCTCGAGCCCGATGGGAGAGGTTCGCCTGGCGGGTCGCTGGCAGGTGGGTCGGCGCACCACGGTTCACGCAGGTATGGGGACCGTGACGATCGATCTGACCGAAGCCGAGTTCGATGACTGGGACGTCGAACTCGTCGTCCAGACCACGATGGGGACGATCACGCTGATCGTTCCCCGCGGCTTCGACGTCCGACAAGTGGGCCGAAGCGGCGCCGTCGCCAGCACGATCGAGCCGCCGATTCCGGGGTTCCCCGTCGTTCGGCTCAGTGCCACGACCGACATGGGCACGATTCGCGTCATGCACCCCGACCAGCAAAAGCAACCGCGCCGCAGATGGCGTCGACGCAGCCAACGCGCGTTGCCTGGTTAGCTCTCGTTGGCAGCGCGGAGGGACGAGCGGCTTACGAGATCGTCGTGCTCCTGGGCATCGAAAAGCTGATAGCAATCCTTGCCGCTGCCCTTGGCCATGTACATCGCAAAGTCTGCGCTCTTCAACAGTTCGGCAGCGTCGGACGTATCGGGCCCCCGCTGGGCAACGCCGATGCTCGCGGAGACCGACAGTTGCACGCCGCCGATGACGAACGGCTCGCGCAGGGCGTTGAGGATGCGGTCCGCGAGCAGGCTGGCGATCGATTCCTCCGCGTCCTCGAGAACCACGATCGCGAATTCGTCGCCACCTAGTCGGGCGAGCGTGTCGTGCTCACGCACGCAGGCCGTGAGCCGGGCTGCACTGGACCAGAAGCAGGTCG
>CAWEIG010000004.1:0-27584 GCA_963809135.1 uncultured Actinomycetes bacterium | reverse complement strand
CCGCATCGAGCAGTGACCCGGGCGTCGAGGCGACGCCGGCGCCGCAATTCGACGTGCTCGCGCCACCAGGCAAGACCGCGACCGCTGCTGCTCGCAAGCAGTACGCCGCGCAGGTACGCACTGAGTCAGTCAACCTCGCGCTGTGGTGGATCGACCGGATGGTGGCGGCAACCAACCCGTTTCCGGAGAAGTTGACGTTCTTCTGGCACGGGCACTTTGCGACGGCTATCCAGAAAGTGCGCAGTGCTGCGTTGATGTTGCGGCAGAACGAGCTGTTCAGAACCCAGGGGCTTGGTGCGTTTGACGCGCTTGATCTGGCTGTGGCCCGCGATCCCGCCATGATGATCTGGCTCGACACCGCGCAGGACGTCGCCTCGCATCCGAACGAGAACTTCGCGCGCGAGAACATGGAACTTTTCACGCTGGGCTACGGCAATTACACCGAAGACGACGTGCGAGAGGCCGCTCGCTGCTACACCGGCTGGCGGTACAACCGAGCGACAGATGCCTTTACCGAGGTCGCCCGGCTGCACGACAACGGGTCGAAGACCGTGCTTGGCCAGACCGGCGACTTCGACGGCACCGACGTCGTCCGCATTCTCACCCACAGCACCGCTTCGCAGCGCTGGTTGTGCACGCGCGTCTGGTGTCGGTTCGCAAAGACGATCACCACCGATCCGGTGGTCAACACCTTGATGACGACGTACGCCCAACACCTCGACGTCGGCGAGTTGATGAAGGCGGCATTTACGGCACCGGAGTTTCTCGCAACCAAAGGCGAGCTCGTGAAGCAGCCGGTCGAGTATGTCGTCGGCGCGTTGCGAGCGCTCAAGCTGCGTGCGGACAACAAGAAGTACCTGGCAGTGCTGCAAAACCTGGGCCAGGTGCCGTTCGATCCGCCGAACGTCGGCGGTTGGCCGACGGACGACGCATGGCTTACGACCGCGGCGAGTTACACGAGGCTCCAGTTCGCACGCACGATTGCCAGCACCGGTGACATCTCGGCCGTCGCCG
This sequence comes from uncultured Actinomycetes bacterium, assembly GCA_963809135.1. Lineage (GTDB taxonomy): Bacteria > Actinomycetota > Actinomycetes > Acidothermales > Acidothermaceae > PALSA-607. Next base: position 26,570 of record CAWEIG010000004.1, on the reverse strand, counting down.
ATGAGCGCCGTATCAGCACGGGCCGACGCGGCCGCACACCTGCTGTCAGTCGACGCGTGGGGATCGCAGACCCGAGTCGCGCTCGCCCAAGTCGTAGACGATCCGGTTTCGCTCGTGACCCTGGCCCTGTGCGCTCCCGAATACGTCGTGAACTAGAGGAGTGGGTCATGCCAAGGTCGATGTCGAGACGGCAGTTCCTCATCACGAGCGGCGTCGTGAGCGGCGCTGCACTTGCTGCCGGCGCGACGGGCTGCTCGTTCCACCACCTCGTGGCCGCTGGGAAGAAGACGCCGCTGGCTGTTGGCACCAAGATCCTCGTGCTGGTCACCATGTACGGCGGGAACGATGGGCTGAACACCGTGATCCCGTACACCGACAAGGCGTACTACGCAGGACGGCCGGACCTCGCCTACGAGCAGGCCGACGTGCTCCCGCTGGCCGATGACCTCGGGCTGAATCCGTCGATGACGGGATTCAAGAAGCTCTACGACGCCGGGCAGCTTGCCGTCGTCCGTGGAGTTGGCTATCCGAACGCCGATCGCAGTCATTTCCGCTCGATGTCGATCTGGCAGACCGCGTCTCCCGACACTCCGCAGGTGACGGGCTGGCTCGGTCGCTGGCTCGACGCCAATGGCGCCGACCCGTTGCTCGCGGTCAATGTTGGTCCGGTGTTGCCCCCGCTGCTCGCTGGGCAAAAGTGCGCAGGAGCTGCCCTTCCGTCAGCCGGCGGCGTCACGTTGCCCGACGGCAGCTACGGCAGTGGGCTGCGCGCGCTCGACGCGGTGTCGACGGCGAGCCAACCGCTGGCGCAACGGGTCGCCCAGTCGGGCACGGACCTCTTCAGGGTGGCCACTACGTTCGGGCCGACGCTCGCTTCCCCCGCTCCCGCGACCGGAGGACAGGACAGCGTCGGGGGGAGCGAACGACATCGCTGGTCAGCTCGACCTGGTGGCTCGCTGCATCGCCGCGAACGCGCCGACCCGCGTCTACAGCGTTCAGCTGGGCGGGTTCGACACGCACGCCGACGAAAAGGGAACTCAGAGCCAACTTCTCGGCCAGCTGGACGCCGCGGTGTCGGGGTTCTTGACCAAGGTCGCCGCAGGCCCGCACGGCAACGACGTCGTGGTGACGCTGTACTCGGAGTTCGGCCGTCGAGTGGCCGCCAACGGCAGCCAAGGCACCGATCACGGCACCGCCTCGAACGTGTTCGTCGCCGGTGCTGGTGTCAAGGGTGGCATGTTCGGTGACCAGCCGAGCCTGACTGACCTGACCATGGACGACCTGAAATACAACGTCGACTTCCGGTCGGTCTACGCCACGCTGCTCGAAGGAGTACTTGCCGCCGACTCTGGCCAGGTGCTCGGCAGCGCGAGTTTCCCGCGCCTCGCGTTCATCTGAGCGCTCTTCGCCGCGTGCTCGGTTGCATCCCTACAGGCGAAGCAGAGAACGACCGCCGAATGTGCTAAGGTCCTCTCCCATGACCCGCGTCCTCCTCACGCAGCGACTCCATGTCGATCTGCTGCGCGTGACGTCTGCACTGTGTCTGCCCTGCTGATTGCAGCGCCAGCAGCTTGAAGGCGGGTCACCCGCCGCCGTCCACCCCGATCCTTTTGCTCGAGCCTTCGATGGCTGACCGTAGGCCATTCCATAGCTTATTACTAGATAACGCATTTACTAGATAAACTGGAGAAGTACCGTGCGCCCGCTGAACAGAGTGCTAGCAGCCATTGCCGTTTCCAGCCTTGTGCTGGTCGCGGGCTGCAGTTCTGAGAAATCGACCGCCGCATCGCGTCCGCGGGCGCGCTCGTGTCCGGCAGTGGTGGCGACGTGACGCTGAACCTCGTGGCGTACTCGACCCCGCAACCTGCGTACGCAAAGTTGATCGCCGCATTCCAGAAGACGCCGGCAGGTGCGCACGTGAAGTTCACGCAGTCGTATGGGGCATCGGGGGACCAGGCGAATGCGGTCGTCAGCGGCCAGGCCGCCGACGTTGTCGAGTTCTCGGTCCTGACCGACATGACGAAGCTGGTGAAGGCGAACATCGTCGCCCCTGACTGGAATGCCAACGCCCAGAAGGGTTTCGTGACCGACTCGGTGGTCTCGTTGGTCGTCCGCAAGGGGAACCCGAAGGGCATCAAGGATTGGCCCGACCTCATCAAGCCGGGTGTCAAGGTGCTCACGCCGAACCCGTTCTCGTCGGGCAGCGCGCGGTGGAACATCCTCGGTGCGTACGGGGCGCAGATCAAGGAAGGCAAGACCGACGCCGAGGCGACTGACTACCTCAAGGGCCTGTTCAAGAACGTGCTCGTGCAAGACGCCAGCGGGTCGAAGGCGCTCGCGGACTTCGTCGGCGGCGCCGGCGACGTGCTCATCTCGTATGAGAACGAGGCGATCTATGCTCAGGCCAAGGGTCAGGCGGTCGACTACGTGATCCCGAACGACACGCTCCTGATCGAGAACCCGCTCGCGGTCACCACGACCACGAAGCACCCGGTGGAGGCGAAGGCGTTCGTGGACTTCCTTTACTCACAAGCCGGCCAGCAGATCTTCGCCGACATCGGCTACCGCCCGACACTTCCGGGCGTGACGTCGACTGTGAACAAGTTCCCGACACCGCCAGGCCTCTTCACGATCGCCGATCTCGGCGGTTGGCCGGCGGCGACGACGAAGTTCTTCGATCCGACCACTGGCCTGATCACGGGCATTGAGAAGTCACTCGGTGTCGCTACTACCAAGTAACACACTCGACGACGCGAGCGGACCGGGCGATCACGCCCGGTCCGCTTCGCCCGTTCTCACGACGACCCAACCGGCGTGGTGGCGTTCGCGATCGGGGAGCAACTCCCGGGGCGGCACGGCACTTGGGCTGGGTCTCGTCACGCTCTATCTCAGCTTCCTCGTCCTGATTCCCCTCGGCGCCGTGGTGTGGAAGTCGCAGACTCACGGGTGGTCAGAGGCTTGGCATCAGGTCACGTCGCCGCAAGCATGGGCCGCGCTGAAGCTCACGCTCTCGATCTCGGCCGGCGTCGCACTCTTCAATCTCGTGATGGGCACGATCATCGCGTGGGTGCTGGTGCGCGACGACTTTCCCGGTAAGAGCATTGTCGAACTCTTCATAGATCTGCCTTTTGCGCTACCGACCATCGTGGCCGGCGTCGTCTTGCTGAGCCTGTACGGACCCCGCAGTCCCGCGCACGTCGATATCGCGTTCACACGCACGGCGATCACGGTGGCGCTGCTCTTCGTCACGTTGCCGTTCGTGGTGCGCACAGTGCAGCCGGTGCTGCTCGAATTGGACCGCGATATGGAAGCCGCCGCCGCATCGCTAGGCGCGTCGCCGTTTCTCATCGCGCGTCGCATCATCTTGCCGAATCTGGCTGCCCGCGATGCTCACCGGAACCGGCCTCGCGTTCGCGCGTGCGATCGGCGAGTTCGGTTCGGTCAGCCTGTTGTCGGGCAACCTTCCGTTCCGCACGGAAGTCTCGTCGGTCAATATCTACGATCAGATTCAAAGCGACAATCCGATTGGCGCGGCTGCCCAATCGACCGTGCTCCTCGTCGTTGCGTTCGTGGTGCTATTCGCGCTGGACCAGTTGAAGCGCTGGGGCGTTCGGCGTGGCTAGCGTCGACGGCGCCGTCGCCGTGCGCGGCAGGCGTCGGCCCTTCGGCCGCTACGGCCTTCGGTTCGTGGCGCTCGGTTACCTGCTCGTGCTGCTGGCAGCGCCGGTCGCGATGGTGTTCTACCGCGCTTTCCAGCACGGGTTCGGCCCGATCTGGTCAGCGCTGACGACCAGCGAAGCGCGCAGCGCCATCGAGCTCACCTTGACCGTGGCGATAGCAGCTGTCGTGCTCAACACGATCTTCGGTGTCGGCACCGCACTGTTGCTCGTGCGTCGCCGATTCCCCGGCCGGCATCTGCTCGACGTCCTGGTCGACATTCCTCAGGCCGTCTCGCCGATTGTGGTCGGGCTTGCGCTGATCCTGGTCTACGGCAAGTTCGGATTCTTCGGATCGTGGATCGAGCGGAACGGGCTGAAGATTATCTTCAGCGTGCCCGGAATGGTGCTCGCGACCGCGTTCGTGTCGCTGCCCCTCGTCGTCCGATCTGTGGCACCTGTTCTGACCGAACTCGGTGACGAACAAGAGCAGGCCGCGCGCACGCTCGGTGCATCGAGTTGGCAAACGTTTCGACGCATCACATTCCCGTCGATTCGCGATGCGCTTGCGTATGGCGTCGTGCTTTCGCTCGCGCGGTCGCTCGGCGAGTATGGCGCGGTGACCGTGGTGTCGGGCCACGTCATCGGGAAGACGTTGACGCTGACGCTGTTCATCGACGAGCGATTGCAGAACTTCGACCAGCCGGCGGCCTATTCGGCGGCGGTTTTGCTTGCGATCATTGCGATGGGAAGCTTGCTGATCAGCAGGCGGTTCCGCAGCCGAAGCCGGAGCACGACATGAGCATTTCAGTGCGGCACGTGACGAAGAGGTTCGCGCAGTTCACCGCGCTCGACAATGTCAGCGTCGACATCCCGACGGGCTCGCTGACGGCGTTGCTCGGGCCGAGCGGCAGCGGCAAGTCGACGCTGCTGCGGGTGATCGCCGGCCTCGACACTGCCGACCACGGCACGGTGAGCATCGAAGGAACCGACGCGACGAACCTGCCGCCGCAACGACGCGAGGTCGGCTTCGTCTTTCAGCACTACGCACCGTTCAAGCACATGACCGTGTACGACAACATCGCGTTCGGGCTCGAGAGTGCGCAAGGCCAGCAAGGCGGAGACGAAGAGCAAGGTGACTGAGTTGCTCGAGCTCGTGCACCTGGAGAAATTCCAGACGCGGTATCCGGCGCAGCTGTCCGGCGGGCAGCGGCAGCGCATGGCATTGGCGCGCGCACTCGCCGTCGAGCCTCGGGTCTTGCTGCTCGACGAACCGTTCGGCGCGCTCGATGCTCAGGTGCGCAAGGAATTGCGCACGTGGCTGCGGCGCCTGCACGACGAGATGCACGTGACGACGGTGATCGTCACGCACGATCAGGAAGAGGCGATGGAAGTCGCCGACGAGATCGTGGTGCTGCACGATGGCCGGGTTCAACAGGTCGGACATCCGCACGACGTGTACGAGCACCCGGCGAACGACTGGGTCATGGGATTCCTTGGCCCTGTCACGCATTTCGGCGATCTGCTCGTGCGACCGCACGACCTCGATTTAGCTCATGAGCCGTCGGACGGCGCGATTGCCGGCCACCGTCGTGCGCGTCACCCGCCTCGGCTTCCAGACGGTCGTCGAGACTGGACGCGCGACGGCGCGCCGATCTACGCGCAGCTCGCTCGCGAAGCGACCGATCGCTTGACGCTTGAGCCAGGGACTGAGGTGCATGTCAGTCACGCGCGCGGCGAGGCTCTACCTGATGCCCCTGCCATTCCCGTCCTAGGGCCCGAACTGCAAGCCGCTGAGGCCCCACTCAAGTAGTCGGTCGCCGGCCCACACAGCGGTGTCGCCGAAGTGCCGGTCAGCTTGTGCATCTGCTGCCCTCCTGGGGAGGTAAATGCACACGATCAGACGGCGGTACCCTCGGCGCTGGTTCCTCTAGCGGGGAACCCAGGCTTCGAGGTCACGGATCATGCCGCGAACCGACGCGGGCATCTTGCCGGCTGCGACGTCGGCGACGCTGATCCGTTCGAGTACGGCACGAAGGCCGGCGCGGACGGCAACCCACACGTCTTGTAGCCGCTCGGCGGACCCTTCGTACTCGAGAGTTTCAGGGCGCAGGCCACGGACCTCGGCCAGCGGTCCGTCGACGGCGCGCATGACGTCGGCAACCTGGATCTTCGAAGCAGGCCGGGCGAGCCGGTATCCGCCGTCAGCACCCCGAAGGCTCTCGACGAGCCGCGCGCGGCGCAGGTCAGACAGGATCGCCTCGAGGAACTTGCGCGGCAGATGCTGCTCACCAGCGATCGTCTCGGCTTTCACCCAGGTGTCGCGCGGCGCGTCCGCAAGCACGAGCATCGCTCGCATCGCGTAGTCGGTCTTCGCCGAGATATGCACGGCCCCATGATGACAGGGCGACCGCTGTTCGCAGGGCGCGCCGCGACCAACGTCAGATCGCGCGCAATCCCGGCCACGCCGCAGTCGATGTCCTCGAAGGCTAGGTCCGGCTGGGCGGTGCCACGTCAGTAGTCGAGTGCGTAGGAGCTCGTTGGCTCGGAAGGGTCGGCGGCAACGCGAGTAGATCGGCCAGCTCGCGGCGTCCCGATGTATGGGTCTTGGCATACACGTGAGCGAGGTGGGTCTGCACGGTCCTGACCGACACTCCGAGTCGCTGGGCGATCACCCGGTCGGCGAGACCGGCGCTCGCAAGGGCTGCGACGTCGCGCTCGCGAACAGTCAACGTGCGTGCCGCGCCGCGCATCGACGTCCCTGGAACCGAGATTTCTTCGCCGCTCGCGAGCACCACGCGCAGCCGCTCCTCGGCCTGGGTGCCCGCGCGCACATCGCCCCGACGACCGGCGACTGCGGCTGCCGCGGCGTACGACTCCGCAGCGAACGGTCGAAATCCCAACCCCGCAAGGAGATCTCCGACTCGAATGAGCTCGGAGGCATCACCGGCTGCGAGTGCATCGACCTGCTCGCACAACGCTTGCGCGAGCGGACCGTCGACACCCTCGCGCCGCGATGTGGGCGCCGTCGACGGGCAGCGCGCGGATCGCCGTAGCGCGCGACCGCGCTCCACGCCAGCAAGGCGATCGGCTGCTGGCCCATCGATGTTGCCATGGCGGCGGCGTCGATGGCGGCCGTGCGAGCAGCCGCGAGATCACCGGCGTACGCGAGCACCTGTGACCGCGAGTACTCCTGCTCGGGCCGGTAAACAGCGAGGTCGTGCGGCGCGGCGTCCATCTCGCGCAGGCTTTGCGCAGCCAGGTCGGGGCGTCCGCGCATCGCGTCGGCGACGGCGAGCAGGCTCAGGTTCCACGCCGTGAAGACCTCGTCGGCGCCGCCGAGGTCGGCCAGCACATCGCGCATTTGCCGCGCCGCGACGGTCGGTTCTCCGCGCAGCAGCGCGACCCGCGCCATGCATTGCAGCATGCGCGGCCGGGCTCGGTCGTCGTCATCGGCACCTGGCTGCTCGAGTACCTGGCGCGCGAGCGCGTCGGCGCGACGCAAGTCGCCCCGCCGCTCATGGGCGAGAATCACCGCCGACCACAACGCAGCCACGTCGAAGCCGCCGCCGTCGGGTTCGTCACCGAGTTCGGCGAAGATGCGCTCGCAGAGTTCGATCGCAGCGTCGAGTTGCCCTGTCGTCGCCATGCCCGCGACGCTCCAGAGCGCAGCCCGCCACCGGGCAGCGCTTGGCAACATCGGATGGACGGCGAGCGGTACCGAGATCTCGACGGCCTCACGCGCATTGCCACCGAGCAGGTACGCGGCTGCCGCCGCCAGTTGGATTGGCGGTGGCGCTGCGCGCACGTCCCCGACCAACGCCCACAGTTCTGAAGGGTCATCGCCCGTCAGCGTTGTCGCCAACGCCGACAGTGCGGTGACCGCCATTGCTGCGTCGTCAGGCAACTCCTCGTTCGCGAGTTCGGCGAGCAACTCTTGGCTCTGGGCCGGGTGGGAAACGGCCAGCACCTCCGCCAATGCGAGCCGAGCACCGATGCCGCCGCCAGCCGCGACCGCGGCCCGTAGCAAGGTGTGGGCGAGCGCCGCATCGTGGCGGGTAGCGGCGCGGCCGGCCTCGAGCAAGCACGTTCGGATCCGTGGCCAGCCCTGCCTCGATGCGGAGCAGCGCGATGCGCAACGGGTCAGCGCGGCTGCTGCCGTTGCGGCGCTCGTGAATCTCGACCAACGCGGCCGCAAGGCGGCGGCGTCGCGATGCGGGCAACGCCGACTGAAGCCACTCGCCGTAGAGCGGATGCGCGAGGCTGACCAGCTGCCGATCGCCGACCCCGTTGACGTCGATCAAGCCGTGCCGCTCAAGGTGCTCGACGACGGCGGGTGTGGCAAATCCGAGCAGTGCATCGAACTCGAGCGGCTCGCTCAACGCCACCAACTCGAGCGCTTCGCGGCCGTGATCGTCGAGAGCGCCCAATCGCAGACTGACCAACTCGGCGACCCTTGCGTCGGCCGGCAGCGAGCCCTCGAGCTGCCAGACGCCGCGGTTCTGCCGCACGGTCTGATTGGCGACCGCCACGCGCAGGATTTCTTGGAGCACCAACGGGTTTCCGCGGCTCAACCTGTGGAGTCGAGCCGCCGCCCGAGCCGACACTTGCCCACCGAGCGTGCCCTCGATCAGCGTCGTCGTGCCGGCAACGTCGAGCGGCTGCAGCTCGACTCGCAGGAGGTTGTCGTCGTCCGCGAAGTTTCGCAGCGCTGCGGGCAGGTCGGCGGCGTCGCGTGTGACCAGGATGACCTGAAGCCCGTGGTCGTCGACGAGATGGCGCAGCAGCAGCGCCGAGAGTCCGTCGATGAGATCGGCTTCGTCGACAAGCACGAGCGTGGTGCCACTCGCCGCGAGGCCGGCGGCGATGGTCTCCCTGGCGCGAGCGAGCAGCACGCCGTTCTCTGCGGCAATCTCGGTGCCCGACAGGAGTGGGGCTAACGCGGCGAGCGGGAGGTCGCGCGCCGACGCCGTCCCGAAGGTGACTTTGGCTCGACGTCCCGCCGATTCGGCGCCTGCGACCGCAGCCTTCGCGAGCCAGGTCTTGCCGACTCCCGCCGGACCCGTGAGCACGATGTTGCGGCCTGCAGCGAGTGCGTCAGTGAGTTCGGCGAGGACGGCGGGGCGGGCCGACGTCCTCGTCGCAGGGCTGGAGAGCGGGCCCGGCCGCGGGTTCACGCACGTAACGGTACGTGGTGCGCGCCGACCGATCTACGTATCGGATTACTGAGGTTCCCGCAGTGGCTACGCCCGCAGGCCCGTCTGTATAGTTGCTTTAGGTCAAGCAACTGTCTCTGGGGAGACGCCTGTGCCGCAAACCCACGGCGACCGTTACAAGTGGGTCGCGCTGTCGAACACCACGCTCGGCATGCTGATGGCGACCATCAACTCCTCGATCATCTTGATCTCGCTGCCCGCGATCTTTCGTGGCATCGGCATCGATCCGCTGTCGCCCGGCAACGTGGGCTACCTGCTCTGGCTGATGATGGGCTACATGCTCGTCACGGCCGTCCTGGTCGTGAGCCTCGGGCGGCTCGGCGACATGTTGGGCCGCGTCCGCATCTACAACGCCGGCTTCGCGGTTTTCTCTGTTCGCGTCGATCGTGCTTGCACTTGATCCGATGCACGGCGGCGGCGGCGCGCTGTGGTTGGTGCTCTGGCGACTGGTGCAGGGTGTCGGCGGCGCGATGCTGTTCGCGAACGCGAGCGCGATCATCGCCGACGCGTTCCCGGTCGAGCAGCGTGGCCTCGCGATCGGCATCAACCAGGTCGCGGCGATCGCCGGCTCGTTCATCGGACTCATCGCCGGCGGCCTGCTGTCGGTTGTCGACTGGCGACTCGTGTTCTGGGTCTCGGTTCCGGTCGGCGTGTTCGGCACGGTCTGGGCGTACAAGAGCCTGAAAGACAATGGACGCCGCGTGCAGGCGCGCATCGACTGGTGGGGCAACATCACCTTTGCGGTCGGACTCACCGCGGTGCTCGCGGCGATCGTGTACGGGATTCAGCCGTACGGCCATCACACGATGGGCTGGACCGCGCCGAAGGTGATCGTCGCGTTCGTGGCAGGCATCGTGCTGCTCGCCATGTTCGGGTGGATCGAACTGCACTCCGACTCACCGATGTTCAACCTGCGCCTGTTCAAGATTCGCGCGTTTGCCACCGGCGGTCTCGCGGGCCTCCTTGCCGCCATCTCGCGCGGTGGCCTGCAGTTCATGCTCATCATCTGGCTGCAAGGCATCTGGTTGCCGCTGCACGGTTACAAGTACGAGGCGACCCCGCTGTGGGCCGGCATCTACTTGCTGCCGTTGACTATTGGCTTCCTGGTAGCGGGTCCGATCTCGGGCTACCTGTCCGACCGGCACGGTGCACGTGCGTTGTCGACGATCGGCATGCTCGTAGTCGGCGGCAGCTTCGCGGCCTGCTGCTTGTGCCGACCAACTTCGCCTACTGGATTTTTGCCGTGCTCGTCCTGCTCAACGGGATCGGCGGCGGACTGTTCTCAGCGCCAAACTCGACCGCCATCATGAACAGCGTGCCGGCCGAACAGCGCGGCGGTGCAGCAGGTGTGCAGGCGACGTTCCTCAACTCCGGCATGGTGTTGTCGATCGGCATCTTCTTCTCGCTGATGATTGTCGGCCTCGCAAATACCTTGCCCTCAGCCATGTTCAACGGACTGACCGCCAACGGTGTCAGCGCCGCGCAGGCCCACTCGATCGCGAACAAGCCTCCGGTCGGCAGCTTGTTCGCGTCGTTCCTCGGGTTCAATCCGTTGCAGACGCTGCTCGGCTCGCAATCGGCTGCGCACGTCTCAGATGCGCAGTGGGCCACGTTGACGGGCAAGCACTTCTTCCCGAACCTGATCGCGTCGCCGTTCCATCACGGCTTGGTGATCGTGTTCGCGGTTGCGATCGCACTCTCGATCATCGGCGCGATCTTCTCGTTGCTGCGCGGCAAGCGTTACGTGCACGCCGACGACGTCGAGGTCGTGCACCCCGAGCATGAGCACCGTGGCGACGCGGCGCTCGTGTCGGGCGCAGTTCCTGGCGAGCTGGCGATGCAGGACGACCGAACATGACGCGGCCCGTCGCACAGCGACAGTCGACAAACGCGGACGCCGAGACTGCTGCCCGTCTGCGGCTGGTGATCTCACGGCTCGCCCGAGCGGTTCGCCAGCACGGGTCGGCTGGCCTAACTCCGTCGCAGGTCTCGGCGCTGGCGACGCTCGAGGAGTACGGGCCGATGCGCATGAGCGAGATCGCCGCGTCGCGAACTCATCGGCGCATCGGTGGCGACCCGCGTCGTGGCGAACCTGGAAGAGCTCGGTCTTGTGCAGCGTGCTGCGGCTTCGACCGACGGGCGCGTCTCGGTCATCGAGCTCAGCGACGCAGGTCGCCAGACCCTGATCGAGCTGTGGAGCGAGCGCGCGGCCGGACTCACTGCGCGCATCGAGCGGCTCCAACCTGACCAGGCCGCAACGCTCAGGCTGCGTTGCCTGTGCTCGAAACGCTCGTCCGGGACCATTGGTAACCGAGCCTTTGCCCAGCGGCAACGTTCGCGTCACATCAGGCTGGCACTGTCGAACTCGAGCCCGAAGGGGAGCTCGGAGTCACTCAGCGCGATGTAGGCCAGAGGAGAGCGACATGATTGCGAACGCGAGAAGGCTGCAACTCGTACGACCATCGGTGACCCTAGAAGAGGTATCGAGCGCCGCCGGAGTGTCGAAGTCGACCGCGTCGCGCGCGCTCTGCAACGAGCCGAACGTCAAGGCGGAGACCCGTGCGCGGGTGCAAGCAATAGCAGCCGGACTCGGCTACGTGCCGAACGAAGCTGCGCGGGCGTTGGCGGCACGTCGCCAGGTCGTCATGGGTGGAACGCGCGCGGGCTAGCTCAGGCCGGCGGCGAGCGCGGCACAGGGGTGGCTTCGGGGGAAGCTTGGAGCCGACTGTCGTTCAATGGGACAGTAGGTGAATGAGGGGACGGCGATCAGCCGGGGTGGTCGCGGCCGTCCTGGTAGCAGTGGGGATGCTCGCTGGCTGCTCGACCAAGTCGGGAAAGCTGCAACCGGCCCGCCCGCCGCAAGGCTTTGCGCTGGCGCCGAGTACGTCGCTGTCGAGTGCCGCATCCTGGGGCACCGTCAGCGACGTACTCGGCTCCCGCCGTCCTCGTTGCTGGCAGGGCAGCTCGAAACGCCGGGCGGCGCGCCCTCGGGGACTTCCTCCCCGTACGCGCTGGCGCACACAAGGCAGCAAGACCGGACGGCCGACAACGCCGCCGGCAGGTCCGATTCACCCGGGCTCGACGCAGTCAGTTCGTGCGACGCAACAGCCGGCAAACCCAGCGCTTCCCGCGCTTCCTGCGCGGGCGGTCGTCGACGTGTCCGTCGCGACGTTGTGGCACAGCCCTTCGTCGCCACGGTCGATCGACGCTCCGGAATTACGCCAGCCCGCCGGCGTCCAATCGTGGTTGAGTTCGATGACTACGGCGCAACGGCTCGATCTCAACGGTCGCGTCGACAGCCAGCTGCTGCTTGGCGAGCAGGTGGTCGTTGACCAGCGGCAGGGTACGTGGGCGCACGTGGTCGTCGCGGATCAACCGACGCCGCTCGACACCAGTGGGTATCCGGGCTGGATTCCCCTTGTGCAGCTGACTTTCCGGGCGCAGGCCGCCACCGCGCAAGAGCTCGTCGTCACCTCGCCGACCGCGTGGACCTACGCCAGCGACGACGTCACGCACGTAGTCGACGTCAGCATGGCGACCCGGCTGCCGGTGCTGTCGGCGAGCACGCAGTGGGTGCAATCGCAGCTGCCCGATGGCCGTGCGGTCTCCTTGCGCGCAGCCGATGTCGCGCTCGTGTCGCCGGGCGCCGGGCCGTTACCCCCGACCGCCGACGACATCGTCCGCACCGCCAAGCTCTTTCTCGGATTGCCGTACCTGTGGGGTGGCACGTCGGGGTTCGGCTTCGACTGCTCAGGACTCACGCACCTTGTGTTCGCGATGCGCGGCCTGATCATTCCGCGCGACGCCGACGCTCAGGCCAAGGTCGGCGAAGCCGTCGACCGCGCCGATCTGCGTCCGGGCGATCTGGTGTTCTTCGCGACCAATGGTGTCGTGCATCATGTCGGGATTTACGTCGGCAACGACACGATGCTGAGTTCGTTGCAGACGGGTAGTCCGGTCGAGTATTCGTCGCTTTCGGCGCAGCCGTTCGCGAGCGAGTACAGCGGCGCTCGGCGTTTCGTCGGCTGATAGGTTCGGCGCGTGCTCGACCTTCTGATGCGCAACGCGCGGGTGCGCGGCACCGACGGCCTGACCGACATCGGCGTGCGCGACGGAGTCTTCGCGCCGCCCGAGGCGGAGGCGCGCGACGTCGATCGACGTCGCGGGCGCGCTCGTCACGCCGCCACTGGTCGAGCCGCACATCCACCTCGACGCGGTGCTGACCGTCGGCCAGCCGCGACCGAACAGAGTCGGGCTCGCTGTTCGAAGGCATCGCCGTATGGAGTGAGCGGGTCAAGGACCTCACGGTCGACGACGTGAAGAGCCGCGTGCGCGAGGTGTTGCGCTGGCAGCTGGCGAACGGCGTGCAGCACGTGCGGAGTCACGTCGACGTGTGCGATCCCGAATCTCACCGCGTTGCGGGCGCTTATCGAGATCCGCGAAGAAGCGCGCGGTCAGATCGATCTGCAGCTCGTCGCATTTCCCCAGCTCGGCATCATGTCGTTCGACGGCGGCCGCGAACTCATGCGAAAGGCGGTCGAGCTCGGTGCTGACGTCGTCGGCGGCATCCCGCACTACGAACTCACCCGCGAAGACGGCGTCGAGTCGGTGCAGTTCTCCTTTGCGCTAGCGGAGGAGTTCGGGCTGCGCGTCGACATCCATTGCGACGAGACCGACGACGACCACTCGCGCTTCGTCGAGGTCATGGCCGCCGAGACGATTCGCCGAGGCATGTCTGGTCGCGTGACGGCGAGTCACACCACGGCGATGCACTCCTACAACGCGGCGTACGCGTACCGGCTCGTCAACAACATCAAGCGCGCGGGCATGCACATGGTGACGAACCCGCTCGACAACGCGGTGTTGCAGGGCCGCTTCGACACCGGACCGATCCGCCGCGGCCACACTCGCGTGAAGCAACTGCAAGAAGCCGGCGTCAACGTCTGCATCGGGCACGACTCGGTGATGGACCCGTGGTATCCCGCTCGGCTACGGCGATCCGGTGCAGGCCGCGTTCGTCTTCGTGCACCTAGGTCACTACAGCGGGGACGACGAGTTGCACCGGCTCCTCGACATGGTGACCGTGAACCCCGCGGCCGCGTTGGGCTCGAGGGCTACGGCATCGTCGAAGGAAACCCCGCCGACTTCGTGGTCTTCGATGCGCCGACCGACGTCGACGCGATCAGGCTCGGAGTTCGCCGGCTCCTCGTCGTCCGCGCTGGTCGTGTTGTTGCTCGTACCGCCCCGCCCAGACCACCGTGACCTGGGACGGCGAAGAACAACCAGTGACCTTCCTCCGTCCGTAGCCTGGCGCCTCGAACCGTTGCGAGTGGTGCGCGCTACTTCGTCGGCGCCGGCGCCGTACTCGGGGATCGACCAACGTCTCGGATGCTTGCGGCCGCCCTGCAGCTTGTAGAAGACCGCGTACAGCACCGCCGCGATGACGAAGCCGACCTCGAAGGTGATGTCGCCGAGCCCGGGGTGTGCCTTCGGGATCGGCGCGAGGTACTTGGTCTGGTCGGAGAACAGCCAGATGCTGACCACCATCGCGACGCCCATCGCCACCCAGCCGGCCCACGGATTGTGCTTGGTGTCGAACAGGAATCCGTCGACGCGAGCACGTCGGCGCATCAGCATGTCGGAGAACATGACGCCGAGCCACGGAGCGATCCAGTAGGCGATGACCAGCAGGAAGTTGGTGTACTTCTCGCCGGCGTCGTGCAGACCGGTCAGCGCAACGATGAAGCCGATGACTGCCAGCGACCGCCGCCACGATCGCGCGACGCAAGGCGAGCGGCAACCGGAAGCCCAAGTCAGGAACGACATCGCGCCCGAGTAGATGTTCAGCACGTTCGCGCAGACCGCACCGATCGCGATCGCGACCAGGACGAAGTCGGCCAGCGCCGTGCTCATGTGTCCGGTGAAGGCGCTCGTCGGGTTGTTCAACGCATCGGTCGACTTGCCGATGGTCGCCGACGCGGCGCCGATCATCTCGAGCACCACGCACGACACGAAAACGCCGAGACCCGCGAACAGCCCGACAGCACGCTTCGACGTCGACGGCTTCATGTACCGGGTGTAGTCGGAGGCGAAGGGATTCCAGCCGACGGCGTACCCGAACGCGCCGCCGAGCGTCAGCATGAAGCCACCCGTTCCGCCGAGCCCGAACGACGCGTTCGGCCCGTGCGGTGCGCTCGCGTTGGCCTTGCTGAAGATGGAGATGGCGGCGAGCAGGAACGCCAACCCGAGAACGGGCAGCGCCCACTTCTCGACGACGTGGGCCAAGTTGTGACCGAAGAACGCGATCGTCAGCTGCACGACCACGATGATCAGCAACGACAGCCACTTCGGCATGTGGGTCAGCGTGTTCAGCGCGAACGCGCCGCTCACGCTGTTGACGGCGAACCAGCCGATGCCCGCGGTGACCGAGTTCAGACCGGCCGGCAGCCAGTTGCCGCGGTAGCCGAACGGAATGCGCGACAAGATCATTTGCGGGACGCCGGAAGCGGCCCCTGTGCCGACAGCACAGCGTGCGTGAGTGATCCCAGCAACGTGCCGAGGATCAGTGCCGCGGTCGCCTGCCAGAACGAGAGCCCGAACGCGGCGACGCCGAGCACGCCGACGAACACGGTGGCGAATTCGAGATTGGGCGAGGTCCAGGTCCACAACAGCTGGAGTGGGTTGCCGTGGCGTTCCTCCAGCGGGATGAACTCCGCCCCGCCGGGTTCGACCGCGACCAGACTGCCGCCGTATTCGCCTTCGCGGACCTCGGCAACGATCTCGATCTCGTCTGCGGTTCGACCCAATGTCGTCACGCGCGCGCCTTCCTGGACTAGGCAGTAACCAGCGTTGGCGCGGAGAGTAGCGGCAAAGTGTTACGAACCGGAAGTCCCAAGACCTCGGATCGCTGGCCACTTGTGAACGTAAGCCGCCCGTCCTGCAGCCGGCCTGCGCTGATCCGAAGTCGACGGCTCGCCAGTGGGTCGCGATGATGCGGCACGGGTCGGCGTGCTTCTTCATCACCCCTGACCGGACGACGGTGGAGGCCTCGGCGAGCGAATCGACGCCGGCCTGCAGGTGGCTCAGGTGGTGATGAATCCATCGAGCGCAGACGGATTCCGGCGACCCCGTAGTGCACACTCCGGTCGGACGCCGGGGGTGTGCTGCTTGATGACAGGTCGTCGGCGATGCGACGCGAACGCGGTCGCTGAGCTTGTGCAACTCGCCGTCGAGAAACAGCTTCGTCGTCCGGCGTCGTCGCCGCCCATCGTCCGCATTGGCAACGTGGCAAGGGAATTCGCGGTAAGGAGCAATCGGCTCGCGCCGCCGACGAGTGCGGCAAGCTCGTCCCGGTGCACGAGCTTGGTGCCCTGCTCGGCCAGGTAGACCCGAAACGCGACGTCGAGCCGGCGCGAGGCAACGGTCGCATCGCCCGCGGCCGACTCGCTGACGGCCTCCTGGCCGAGCGTCGCGTGCTGTGCCGATGAGCGAGTGCACCGCCGACGACAGGTACGTCGTGCCGGTGCGGTACGCGTCGGCGAGATCGACCGAGACGACCGGGCCCGGCGCCGCGCGGCCACAGCAGGAACCCGGCGACCAGGCTGACCGCGCAGCCGATCGCGACGTCCTCGACACGCACGAGCCCGACCCGCCAGCCGGTCGGTTGCACGATGTTGAACAAGACGGCGAGCAGCACCGTGAACGCGGCCTGACCCGCAAGGAACGAGATGCGCAAGGGCGCGTAGCTGGCGAGCAGCACGGCGAACGGCAACACGATCCACAACGCCGTGTCGTTGTCGCCGATAGCGACCAGAAGCGCGCCGCCGACGATGAATCCGAGTGACGTGCCGGCGATCGCGCGTAGCGCGATGGCTCCGGTGCCGAGTGCGTTCGACCGCAACACCGCGAGCGTTCCGAGCACGACCCAAAAGCCGTGCTGCACACCGGTTACCTTCGCCACCAACACCGCGACCGCGACGCCGATCGCACCGCGCAGGCTGTTGCGCAACCACACCGACCGCAGGCTGGTCTGCGCGAGCGCCTGCTGGGCGATCTCGCCGATCCCCGATTGCGGATCCTTCGGCTGCGCCGTACCACCGCGACTGTTCCGCGCGCACCGCGTCGTGATCGGCATTGCCAGACGCAACAAGGGCGGACGACGACGCAGTGGCTGTTGCGGTAGCGACTGACCGAGCATGAAAAGCACACTCGAGCACATCGGCGTCCGCCTCGATGTTTGCAGCTGACCACTCCCGAACCCGTTGCGACGTCGCGGCAGCAGCCTGCATGCGCAGCTCGCCGAGCCGTTCGATGTCGACGACCAGCGCGGGCTCGTCGCACGGCTTGCACGCGACCCGTGCCGTGCTGCCTGCGTCGGCATCGACGAGTGCAGTTCCCGCGTCATGCAGCGCGGCGACCGACGATGTCAGCAGCTCGCGATCCTCGCGTTGCCGCGCGCGCGTACCCGTCGGCGGGCAGGTCGTCGTGCTTGGCGGTCAGGGTTTCGCAGCCAGTCGATTTCCTCGACCAGCGCGACAATTGCCTGCTCTGACAGCGTCGCGCCGGTCGGCCGAAAGGGCGTCGCGAGATAGGCGGCGCGCAGCTTCGAAACGGCCGCCTGACCGCGGCGGCCGACCGTCCTCGGGAGGTGCGCCGTCGAGGGTGGCGCGCAGATGATCGGCAAGTCGTTGCAGCGCATTGCCGGCCAGCGTGCCGAGCCCGGCCTGCGGCGGATCACGCCACACGAGGAAGACCGCGAGCGTTCCGACGACCGATGCGAGTGCCCATCCTTCGAGCCGCGGCGGTATCGCGCTGGCATTGGCCGGCAGCGTGAGTGGGAGTACCAAGACGAGCAGTCACGCGGTCGATGCCTTGGCGACGTAGCCGCTCAGGATTCCGAGGAACAGCACGAGGCGGCCGCCACCAGACCGGCGACCACCACTGCGAGCCAGGTCGTCCGGGAGCACAACGTCGCGATCGTGATGAACGCCGCGCCGACGACAGCCAGCGAGGCGTACGCGACAAGCCGCCGACGCAGCGGGCCGCCGAAGTCGGCGAGCAGCAGCACCGAGAAGCTGCCGATCGACGCGAACGTTGCCACGTTCGGATTGCCGATGACCTTGTCGGCAAAGGCGAACAGGCCGGGGATGACGATCGCGGCCCGCACTGACCGCTTGGCGACGGCGTCCCATTTGAGTTGCACCGTCTTAGTCCACACCACGCCCTTGTGCGCCAGCAACCTGCGGGGCTCGAACCGGCTACCGCGCTCGCAGGTGTCGCAGTTCGGTGCAAGTCCTGGCTAGAGGTTGCGCTACGAGGCCGAGCCCGGGGTCGGAGGGGCTCCGCTTGGCGGCTGCGGCGGTTCCGCCGACGCCGTTAGCTTGACCGGCTGCGGAGGGACCGCCACCGCAGAACCGGCTGCCCCGCCGCCAGATCCGCTGACCGCGGAACGCCACACCGACCGGCGGGATCGCCTGGTCGCCGAGGAAGGACGGGTCGACGGCGATCACGGTCGTCGGGTAAGTCGAGCCGTCGACGGTGAAGAACCAGGTCGGGACCATGATGTCGGACCCGCTACCGGTCGCGTCGTACTCGAGTTGAAGTCCGAGCACCGCTCCGGTGATCTTCTGCGGCTCGGGAGTCGGGCACGTGTACGGCGACTCAGCGGGCCCGGACGAGATCGGCATGTCGGGGGCCGACGCGGGCGCCGCCGCCGATCGGGGGCGGTGACGCGACGAGCACGGTGTTCGGGGACGCCGACGCCGCGGGGTTGAGCGGGAACTTGACGTTCGGTCCCGTCGGCCGGCGGCACGGTCGGCCCGCTCGCGACTGGTCCGTTCACGATCGGTCCGCCGCTGGCGATCGGTCCGCCCGGCGCCGGGATCGGGCCGCCGCGCAGTACGGGTCCGCAGTACATCGCGATCATCGGCTCCGGCCTGTTGGCGAGCGACTTGAACGCGGCCGTCGCTGTTTGCAGCGGGTAGTCGGTGCCGGCCTTCGGTGCGTCGAGTCGACCTGAAGCAGCCTTGATGCCGCGCGCATCGACGTCCACGTTGGTCTCGATGCCTTGCGTTGGCATGCCGTCAACCTGCGGCGCGACCGTCAGAGTCGACGCCGGCGAACCGACGTTGAACTGCTCGTCGCCGCTGACACCGATCGCGGACAGCAGGCTCGCAGCGGCGGCCTTCGTCGTGGCTTCGTCGGGACCCTGCGGAGGCGCCTCGTTGTTCGCCGACGAGACCGCGCACGCCACGCCTGTCTCAGCGCCGTCGGGGTTGTCGACGTCGATCTGGTAGTTCGGGCACGAGAGCGTGTCGGCGCGCTCGTACGACCAGTTCTCGCCAGACCCGTCGCGGACCCGCAGATCACCGGCTCGACGTGGTCAGCTCCCAGCCGTGCGCGTGGCGGGTAGGTGTGCCGGTCAGACCAAGAGCAGTAGCAAGGCGGACGACGTCGGCTTGCGCGGCCTCGCCGGCTTGCCAGACGTAGATCGGGGCGTGGGTGGGCGTGGTCGGCAACGTGCCAGTCAGGACGAAGCCGCCGAAGATTCCCATGCGGCCGGGTTGCGGTGCGAGAGCTGCGCCGTTCTGGGGGGCAACCGCGCCGGCGGCCATCATCGGGGCGGCTGCGTCGCCTGACGATCCGGTACCGATGAGCAACTTGGGCGGCGTGCCGCTGCTAGCGGCGGGCGATCCCTTGCTCGCGCAGCCCGCGAGGAGAAGGCCTGCGGTGACGAGCGCCAGAGCAGTCGTGACGCGCTTGGTTGAGATGTCGAACACGTTGCGCCTCCAGGCCAGACCCGCGTGAGCATTCACGGGTTCGACGCACCCCATCGCACCACGGTTCCACGGGAGTCTGCCCGTTTCTACGACCTGAACACGCGCTTGAGCACGGCGTCGAAGACGCGGTCGGGCAGCAACGTGTGCAAGGTGACCAGCGGCTTCGCGCCAGGACCGAGCAGGTAGCGCGTCTTCGGCCGTCGGGCCGACGCCGCACGCACGATGGCTTTGGCGATGACATCAGGGGACGACGCTCGGCGCGGCTTCTGGTCGCTCGACCGCAGCATGCGGGCCACGCCCGGCGCTTGGCCGGCATACGCGGTGTGCGCCGAGGCCGTGATCAGGTTGTCGGCGGCGATCGCGCCCCACTCGGTGTTCATGCCGCCAGGCTCGATCAGCACGACGTCGATGCCGAACGGCGCGACCTCAAGGCGCAGCGCGTCGCTCATGCCTTCGACCGCGAACTTTGTGGCGTGGTACCAGCTGCCTAGAGGTTCATAAATGCGGCCGCCCATCGACGACATGTTGATGATGCGGCCGCTCTTCTGCGCCCGCATGTGCGGCAGGACGAGTTGGGTGAGGCGCGCGAGTCCGAACACGTTCACGTCGAACTGCCGGCGTCCCTCTTCGTTCGGCACGTCTTCGAGTGCCCCGAACGAGCCGTAGCCGGCGTTGTTGACCAGGACGTCGATGCGTCCCGCCTCGTTCATCACTTGGTCGACCAGAGCGACCATCGACGCGTCGTCGATGACGTCTAGCTCCACGACATGGATGCCGGCGTCGGCGAGATCCCTCATGCGCTCGAGCCGGCGAGCTCCGGCGTAGACCGTGTAGCCCGCGGCGTGCAGGCGCAGCGCGGTCGCGTGCCCGATGCCGGACGACGCGCCCGTGACGATCGCGACCTTGGTTGTTGCCATCACTTCGACTCCCACTCGAAGCTTGGAAGCCTGTGGGCGCTCAAGACAGCGTCCACGGGCTTCCAAGTTTCATGACTACGTGTCATCTAACTGGTTAGTTGGAACGTTAGGTCGATGCGTTTTCTTTGTCAACTAGTTGGTTGGATCGCTCGTACACTCCTCACCATGGCGCGTGATTCGGCGGCGACGAAGGCCCGCATCCTCAAGGCTGCGACGGCGGAATTCGCCGAGCGCGGGCTCGCCGGTGCCCGCGTCGATCGGATCGCGGCGAACGCGGGCGCGAACAAGCAGCTGATCTATGCGTACTTCGTTAGCAAGGAGGGCCTGTTCGATGCGACGCTCGAAGCAAATCTAGAAGCCTTGCTGGACGGCGTCCCGTTCGATTCTTCTGACCTGACCGGCTACGCGCGGCGGCTGTTCGACTTCAACCTCGCGCACCCCGATCTGGCCCGGCTCGCGCGATGGCACGCGCTGGAGCGCCCGGGCATGCTCATGCAACTGCCGATGGCGGGTGCGTCGATCCGGCGCAAGATCGGTGCACTCGCGGCCGAGCAGGCGGCCGGCCGGATCGACGACTCACTGCCGCCGGCGCAGCTTTTCGTGATGTTGATGGCCGTGATCCATGCCGAGCAGGGCCCACCGATGGAGGGGCTTTCGGCAGACGAGCAGACGTCAAGTGCCCGTGAGGCAGTTGCCGTCGCCGTCCGCCGTCTCGTTGCTCCGACGGCGGATAGGTAGTCACTCAGTACCAGCGGATCCACGGGACTACCTGCGCCGTTCGTCCATGCCATTCGGCTACACGCGGGACGAACCGGCGCGCTAGGTGTACTGCGATCTGCTTCATTCACGTTCCTTCCTAGGACGTTACTTCCTAGGAAACCAGGAACGATCGGATCTCATTCCCCGGTGTTGTCACACGCGGCGGCTAGGCTCCCTGCATGGTGGAACGGGATGGGGTTGACCTAATCCTCGAGCAATGGCGTCGCGAGCGGCCTGATCTCGACAGGTCGCCGATGGGAGTCATCGGACGGATCTCGCGCCTGGCACGGGAGATCGAGCAGCGACTCGAGCCTGTCTACGCAGAACACGGCCTCGATGGGGGATGGTTCGACGTCCTTGCGACGTTGCGACGGGTCGGGCCGCCGTTCCGGTTGCGTCCGACGGATCTCGCGAACACCCTCATGCTGACGTCGTCGGGAACCACAAAGCGCCTCGATCGCCTCCAGGAAGCTGGTTTCATCACACGCCTGGCGGATCCCGATGATCGGCGCGGAGTCTTGATCGCTTTGACGCCCAGAGGGCGAGCGTTGGTCGACAAGGCCGTTGTCGACCACGTGGCGAACGAGCAGCGAATACTCGAGAATCTGACGAAGGCTGAGCAGCGCCAGCTGGCCGGGTTGCTGCGCAAGCTGCAGCTCGGTTTGCCCGAACTGGGCGACGCTACCGCTTCGAAACGTGCTCCCCGGTAGGCTCCTGGGGTTGTTCCCACCGTTCTTTCACACATGCCGGGCCGTTAGCTCAACTGGCAGAGCAGCGGACTTTTAATCCGCGGGTTCCGGGTTCGACCCCCGGGCGGCCCACCCACCTGTGTAGTAATCCGGCTGATGCTTGACAGTTCGGCTTCGGTTGATGCTTGACAGTGTTTCGGCTGATGGTTGACACCTACTTCGGCTGATCCTTGACACTCCCTGGCCATGAGGGAGATGTCTGTGGTTGAGCAGCGGTATCAAGCGGTGCTCGCGGTGTTGGCCGACGGGCGCACGGTGTCTGAGGTCGCGGGGCAGTGGTCGGTGTCGCGGCAAACAGTGCACTCCTGGCTGGCTCGTTATGAGGCGGCTGGGCTTTCGGGGTTGGCGGATCGGTCGCATCGGCCGGCGAGCTGTCCGCACCAACTGGGCGCCGACGTCGTCGATGTGGTGTTGGGGTTGCGCCGCTCGCGCCCGTATTGGGGGCCTCGGCGGCTGGTGTTGGAGCTCGCGCGTAAAGGTGTCGATCCGCTGCCGAGCGAGTCGGCGGTCTATCGGTGTTTGGTGCGCGCTGGGGTGATCGAGCCGGCGCGGCGGCGTCGCCGGTTGGAGTCCTGGAAGCGGTGGGAGCGGGGCTCGCCGATGGAGTTGTGGCAAATGGATGTGGTCGGGGGGTTCCTGCTCGCTGATGGCACGAGCGCGAAGGCGTTGACCGGGGTCGATGACCACTCGAGGTTTTGTGTGGCCGCGGCGTTGATGCCCAAAGAACGCACCCAGGCGGTCTGTGACGGACTGGCCGCAGCGCTGCGCGCGCATGGGGTGCCGGCGCAGATCCTCACCGATAACGGGAAGGTGTTCACCGGCCGGTTCACGCACCCGCCGGTGGAGGTGTTGTTCGATCGGATCTGCCGGGAGAACGGGATCGAGCATTTGTTGACCCAGCCGCGCTCCCCGACCACGACCGGGAAGATTGAGCGGTTCCACCGCACGCTACGCATCGAGTTCGACACCACCCGGATCTTTGCTGACCTGCCGGCCGCGCAGGCCGAACTGGATGCGTGGGTGGACCACTACAACACCGCCCGCACCCATCAGTCACTAAATGATGAGACCCCGGCGAGCCGGTTCGGCGCGCAGCTACGGGCGCACCGCGACCCGGTCGGGATCCCCGCGCAGCGGACCCCAGAGCGGACCGGGGAACAATGGGTGGCGCGCAAAGTCGGGAGCAACGGGGTCGTGTCCGTCGGCTGGCAGCAAGTCAGCGTCGGCATCCACCGAGCCGGCGCGCGGTGTGATGTGCTGGTCGGCCCGCAACTGCTGCAACTGTGGATCGGTAACGAACTCCTAAAGACTGTTGCTCGCACCAGCACCGGTGAGATTCGCAAGAAGCACGCCGCCGGCACCGGCCGACGGACCTAAATTCACATCGGGAGTGTCAAGGATCACCCGACATAGAAACGTCAAGCATCAACCGAAGCCGCACAGGCCCACCCACAGGCCCACCCACAGGCCCACCCACAGGCGTGAGCCTTGGGTCTCGCGTACTGCGTTGCAGGTTGCAGACGCTATTCCGGCTCGTGACAGACAGCCTCGACGTTGTTTCCATCGGGATCGCGGACGAACGCTCCGAAGTACGACGGGTGGTACTCCGGCCAGAGCCGTGGCTCATGGAGCACCTCGGCGCCCTCGGTCACTGCAGCATCGAAGAATGCCAACACGGCTGCCCTATTGGGTGCCGCAAACGCGATGTGAACTTCGCGGAATCCGTCACCGGTCGAGCGTGGCCCGATCCAGAACACTGGTTTGCCGGCTGTGCCGAAACCAATCACGTCCCCGAAGTCCATCGCTCGCTCAGCATCGACTGCGGCGAGGACCCGGTCGTAAAACCGTGCGCTCGCCGCGACATCGCCGCACTGGATAGATAGGTGATCGATCACGACAACATCCTTCCCTAATCGCCCGCACCCGGCCGCATCCGCGAGTAGCCCTGTGTTCGTCGTCGCGTCTGCGGCTGGCACTGTCTCTGCAAGGCTCCAGTGGCGCCGCCGAGCACCTCGGCGTCCCGAGTCACGGCAGCCATGAGCGCGGCGAGGGCGCGACGAGGTACCCCGCACGGTCGAACACCAGCGGGGTAAGGAGGGTCAGCATCGGCGCGCACTCCCGGTAGTGGTGTCCGCACATCAAGACGTCAACCGAATGGCGCGCCGGGATTTTGCTCGTGATGATGACCGTGAACGCAGGCGGCGCCGAGCAGCAGCAGCATGTGCGACCGGTCGATCGCGGCGCTACGCCACCGTCGGTGGACGCGTCGACTTCGTCGGGCCCGTGCGTGATCTCGGGTGCGACGGCGAGTGAGTCCTTGATCTGGCTCACGGGGACGACCTCCAGCTTCGCCAAGTGCCGCGCTCGGGTTCTCGTTGGCGGCTCTCCTGTGAGTCGACACCAGCGCGGCCCGCGGCCGCACGGTCTTAGGTCCCGTCGTGGCCGTGCTTGCGGCCCAAATGCCGGCGTTCGATTGCCTGGGCTAGGAGGTCACCCGCCGTAGCCGCGCCTGATCTTCCTGCTCCGCTTGCTCGAGAACGATTTCCAAGTCGTGCAGCTGTAGTTGCAATCGCGGCAACCAGTGGCGCCGCAGCACCCGCGCGCGGCGTCGCGTCGTGACGAGGGTCGATTCCAGAGTGGCGAGCGCAGATTGCGCTATCGCGACGTCAACCGATGCGCGGAGCGCCGTCGCAAATGCCTGCCTAGCCTGTTGGACTGCCGCACTCGTCCCGATGGCCGGCGTGGCTGCGGGCTCCATAGTTGCGCCGTCGGGATGACGCACACCCATCGTTGTGGTCCACGTCACTGTGACCTCGACCGGAGGCACCCATGCCTGTCTCACCGCATCGATGCCACCGACGAAACCAGCGCGCAGCATCCACCGTTCGGCTTCCTCGCAAGCGAGTCGCCACTGTGTTCGACTTTGTTCGACCTGCGCCTTGCGCCGACTCACCTCCGTGCTCACAAGTTGCACCTTGCGTTCTAGTTCGTTCGCGCCGCGGTCGGCAACCGCGATTCGGTGGCGGAGCCACAACCGGCCGGCACGACCAGCTGGACTTCGTACCGAAGTGGCCATCGGGCGGCCTTAGTGGGCGCTGGATCGGTCGCGCACGACCATCACTGTGCAGTGCGCGTTGTGCGCGACCGCGTGTGCAGTCGACCCCAGTTTCATCCCAGAAAATCCGCCCCCACCGTGGGATCCGACTACCAGCAGTTGGGCGTTTAGAGACGCCTTTGCAAGGACCTCGGCCGGGTAGCCGACCGGGAGCGTTTGGGTGATCTCGATCGCGTCGTTTTCGGTCGAGACGTCACGCAGCAGTTGCTCCAGCGACCAGTTTGCGTGTGCCTTGGCGGCAGCGAATGCGCCTCGCGATCGAGAACGCCCTCGGCCTGTGAATGAACAAAGAGCGCAGACATGACGACCAATGAAGTGGCGCGCAGGGTGGCCTCGTCCAACGCGGCACGCAGAACCACTCCCGATTCGGCCGATCCGTCGATCGCCACGATCACCGGACCTACCTCGCGGGCACTTCGCACTATGACGACTGAACACGCCGAATAGGTGACGACGTGCAAGGAAACCGAACCCAGTGACAAGCCGGCGAATCCCGCCGACCCCGCGTGCGCCGACGACCAGCAGTTGGGCGTCAGTGGCCGCATCGAGCAGGGCTGCGCTAGGACGGCCCCTAAGCAGGCGGGTTGTGACCGTGGGATGCGGAGTTGATCGGGTAACCGTCGCGGCGGCGGCGGTGAGCAGTGCGTGCCCGTGCTCGCGGGCGACCAGTTCCGCCTCTGCGTCTCCGGCGGGATCGCGAGCGGTGTGGTACATCGGTCGCCAAGAATGCACAAGCTCGAGCGGCACTTTCCGGCGCGTCGCCTCGTCGATCGCCCAGCCAAGAGCAGCGCGGCTGCCAACCGATCCGTCGATTCCGACGACGATCGGGCGGTGGTCCATTTCGGCGCTCATGACAACCTCCCTATTCAGGTAGATCATCGGCCCGGACAGTGTTGCTACAAATAGGAGTTCTCGTTGCAGACAACGCCCGAATCACGGTGCGGGGCCATGGCCTAAGGTCCCCTTTGTTCGTGTCGCGGGTCGCGACGCTCCTCCGGCACCGTCGCCAGCGCTGCCGAGTCTCGATGCGCAGCCAGCATCGCCGACGGCAGCATCGTCAGCTCGCGGTCGGGAAGTGTCAGCGCCACAGACCATGCCAGGTCGAGGGTTTGAGCAAGGCTTCGCCTTTCGTCAGGACGTTGCTGGAGCAGCTTGCGCTCGAACTGGCCCGCAAAATCTACGAAAGCGAGATCGGCGGCACTGAAAGCCTCGACGCCGACAAGTTCCGCCAACTCGCGCACCTGTTGAGACCTCGAAAGCGATGCCAGCAGCTGGGCGGCAACGTCGAGGTGATCGTCGCGGGTACGCCCCTGTCCCGCACCCTTGCGCATTAGTTGCGACAACGACGCGAGCGCGTCGACGGGCGGATAGATTCCATGG
>CAWEIG010000003.1:0-106452 GCA_963809135.1 uncultured Actinomycetes bacterium | reverse complement strand
TTCTCCCGCAACGGTTCGCCGCTCGGGGCTCACGTTCGCGCCCGAAGGCGGCAGCGAGCGCATGCGCAAGGTCATCAACAAGATGGTCACCGAAGAAGACTTGATCCGCACGGTGACCACCGCCTACGCGCAAGGGTGGCGGCGCGTGAAGCTCTATTTCATGTCGCGGATTGCCGACCGAGACCGATGACGATGTGCTCCAGATCGCCGACCTGGCACGCAAAGTGATTCAGGCGGGCCGGACGGCGAGTGGCAGCCGCGACATTGGCTGCACCGTTTCGATCGGCGGATTCGTGCCCAAGCCGCACACCCCGTTCCAATGGGCCGCGCAACTCGACCACGAGACCACCGACATGCGACTACTGAAGTTGCGCGACACGATTCGCACCGACCGGCAGTACGGGAAGGCGATCGGATTCCGTCACCACGACGGGAAACCCGGCATCGTTGAAGGCCTGCTCTCGCGCGGCGACCGCCGAGTTGGCCGTGTCATCAAGCAGGTGTGGCTCGACGGCGGCCGGTTCGATGGGTGGAGTGAGTACTTCTCGTTCGATAGGTGGATGCGCGCAGCCGACACGGCTCTCGCCAACGAGCCGGTCGACGTCGACTGGTACACAACACGTGAACGCGACCGCTCCGAGGTGCTGCCGTGGGACCACCTCGACTCGGGCCTCGACAAGGACTGGCTCTGGCAGGACTGGCAGGACTCCCTCTCCGACGTCGAGGTCGAAGACTGCCGGTGGACGCCGTGCTTCGACTGCGGCGTCTGCGACACGATGGGTACCGACATCCAGGTCGGGCCTACCGGCCGCACGCTGCTGCCGCTCACCGTCGTGACGTGACCGGCTTAGTGGCCGTTCCCAATCCGCGCGAAGTCGGCGTCCACCGTGCGTCTGCGGCGGAGGCAGACGTACTGGCTCGGTTGCGCTGGCGGTGGCGCACGGAAGAGGGCGGCGAACAAGCGGCAGACGTCGCTCAGTTCATCGAAGCGTTTTCGGCCTGGTGGCTGGCTCGCGTCGAAACCCACCACGCCTTCGTCGCCGAGGTCGACGGCGACCCGATCGGGATGGCCTGGCTCGTTGTCATCGACCGTATCCCCGGGCCGGGCCGATGGTTGCGACTGTCGGGGACCGTGCAGAGCGTCTACGTTCAGCCCGAGTCACGGGGCGGAGGGGTCGGAACCGAGCTTGTCTCTGAGGTCGTGGCGCATGCTCGGACCCTCGGACTCGACTACCTGTCCGTTCATCCGTCCAGCCGATCGTTCGAGCTCTACCGGCGCGCTGGGTTTGCCGGAAGCGACAACGTTCTCGAACTCGATCTCGTGGAGCGGTGACGTGGCGCGCCAGCCCGAAGCACGCGAGGTAGCCCCCGCCGTCCAGCGATTGCGTATTCATTTTGCGAAACGTGGGCGGCTGCGGTTCACGAGTCACCGCGACTTCCAGCGGGTGTTCGAGCGAGCCGTGCGGCGGGCCGAGATCCCTGTCGCATTCAGCGCGGGCTTCTCACCGCACCCCAAGATCTCCTACGTCGGCGCGGCCTCAACCGGCGCGGCCAGTGAGGCGGAGTACCTCGAGATCGCGGTTACGCAGGTGTGCGACCCGCAGCGGGTGCGCGCCGAGCTCGACGCCGCGCTGCCGCCGGGGTTCGACATCGTCGAGGTACTGGAGTCGCGCGGGGGATCGCTGCCCGACCGGATCGATGCGTCGCACTGGCAGGTCACCCTCAACGGGGTCGATCCGGCGACCGCTTTGCGCGCGGTTGAGGCTTTCCTACAGGCCGAGTCGATCCCGGTCGAAAGGGTCCTCAAGGACGGTCGCCGGATGCTCGACGCCCGCCTGCCGGTAGTCCACCTCGGCGTGGTCGACGACCCGGGAGGTACAGGCTGTGCGATACTGGACATGGTTGTTCGGCACCTCACACCTGCTGTTCGACCAGACGACGTTCTCGCCGGACTTCGCCAGGTGAGTGACCTGGCGCCGCCACTTCCCCCGTTGGTGAAGCGGCTGGCGCAGGGGCACCTCGACGAACATGGCTTGCTCGCTGACCCGCTGGCGCCCGACAGAGACGCTGCCGCCGGAGCCAATCCGGTAGTGGAGATCTCCGCGACGCGGTAGGCCCGGCCCGCTTCGAACATCGTTGACCAGACTTGCGCCGTGTTCTAGCAAGGCCCTAGCGGGCCCGCCCGCCAGCCACGGTGACCGACCACACGCTTGCTCCTGTGCGGCGCTGCTCCTCCCAAAAGATGGAGCGGCACCCGGGAGCCCGACGGGAAGAACTGCCCGCATGCTCGAGAATGAGCCTAAATTCATCAGACAACTCAACCGCCGGCGAATCCGCCGGCAGCGCAGCGCCCCGGCGCAAGCGCACCACCACCAAGAAGTCGGCCCCTGTAGCGGTTGCGGCGACCAAGCCAGTACCGGTCAAGGGCCGCCGCCCGGCGAAAAAGACTGCTGCTGCGCCTGTTTTGACCCACGCGGAGTCGGCGGCGGATTCCGCCGTTCCTGCCGCAAAGAAGGCCGCCAAGCGTTCGCCTCGCAAGGCCGCCAAGACCACAGCGGCGACGACGGTCTCCGAGCAGCACAGCCCGGACGCCGACGGCGCGCCATCGCGGCCCGCGCCCGTTCCGACGCTGCTCTTCCAACCGCCCAGTGCCGAAAACGCAGTGCCGGCAAGCCGTGCTCGCCGCTCGGGCCAGCGCCAGCCGAGCGGATCACCCGAGGCGAACAGCACCGCCGGTGACGCAGGCAGCCAAACCCGTAGCGACGAGTACGTGGCCGACAGTTCGGCTGAGCAGGAGTCGCAGGTGACGGCGCAGGTTCCAGCTCTGACGGCACCGGTGCTCCCCGCCGGCGTCGGCGCGGCGGTCGCGGCCGCCGCGGAGGCTCAGGCGGCCAAGGCAGCCAAGCCACCCAGGGGGAGTTCGACGGCGGCTCGACCGATCGCGACACGACCGGCTCCAGAACCGACGACGGCTCGCAGTCGGACGACGACGACCGCAGTGACGACCGTGACCATCAGGAGCAGGACGGCCCCGACGACCACGGGTCGGCCTCGAGCCGCAGGCGTCGTCGTCGCCGCAGTCGCGGCGCTGGCGAGGGCGAGGTTCGGTCACCCGACGATCCGCCGAACACCGTGGTTCGCATCCGCGAGCCGCGCGAGCACGACGACAACAGTGGCAGCCACGGCGGCGTCCAGGGCGTCAAGGGCTCGACCCGCCTCGAGGCCAAGAAGCAGCGCCGGCGCGAAGGTCGCGAGCAGGGCAGGCACGGCCGCCGCGGGATCGTCATCACCGAGTCGGAATTTCTCAGCTCGTCGCGAGTCCGTCGATCGCGTCATGACGGTTCGCCAGCGCGGCGATCGCACCCAGATCGGCGTGCTCGAAGACGGCATCCTGGTCGAGCACTACGTCAGCACCGCCTCGACCAACCGCATGGTCGGCAACGTCTACCTCGGCCGCGTGCAGAACGTGCTCTCCGGCATGGAGGCCGCGTTCATCGACATCGGCAAGGGCCGCAACGCCGTGCTCTACGCAGGCGAGGTCAACTTCGACACGTCAGGTATCGAGGGCGGCCCGCGCCGGATTGAGTCAGCGTTGAAGCCTGGCCAGGCCGTCGTCGTCCAAGTAACGAAAGACCCGATCGGGCAAAAGGGCGCGCGGCTGACGAGCCAGGTGAGCCTGCCGGGCCGTTATCTCGTCTACGTGCCCGAGGGTTCGATGATGGGCATCAGTCGCAAACTGCCGGACGTCGAGCGGTCGCGGTTGAAGGCGATCCTGAAGAAGGTCACACCTGAAGGTGCGGGCGTGATCGTGCGCACGGCTGCCGAGGGCGCCTCCGAGGAGGACCTCACCCGCGACGTTGCGCGGCTCGCGGCGCAGTGGGAAGTCATCCAGAAGAAGGCCGAGACGGCGAACGCACCTGCGTTGCTCTACAGCGAGCCCGATCTCACGATCCGGGTGATCCGCGACGTCTTCAACGAAGACTTCAACCAGCTGATCGTGTCGGCCGACTCCGATTGGGAGACCGTCGAGGCATACGTCACGCACGTTGCGCCCGACCTACTGCCGCGGCTCTCGCAATGGACGTCGGAAGAAGACATCTTTACGCACTACCGGGTCGACGAGCAGATCGCGAAGGCGCTCGACCGCAAGGTCTGGTTGCCCAGCGGTGGCTATCTCGTGATCGACCGCACAGAGGCCATGATCGTGATCGACGTGAACACCGGCCGTTTCATCGGCAAGGGTGGCAACCTCGAAGAGACGGTCACGAAGAACAACCTCGAAGCAGCCGAAGAAATCGTGCGCCAACTGCGGTTGCGCGACATCGGCGGCATCATCGTGATCGACTTCATCGACATGGTGCTCGAGGGCAACCGCGATCTCGTACTGCGTCGCCTCGTCGAATGTCTTGGCCGCGACCGCACCAAGCACCAGGTCGCCGAAGTCACGTCGCTTGGTCTGGTGCAGATGACGCGCAAGCGGGTCGGCAACGGACTGCTCGAAGCGTTCTCCGAAATCTGCGAGGTCTGCAACGGGCGCGGCGTGATCGTGCACACCGACCTGGTCGAGCACAACCACGCGCCGCGCCAACTGGCGGTCTCCAAGCCCACGCCTGCGGTTGTCGCCGCGGTGCGGGGCAAGGGGTCACGCGGTCGAGGCCCGGGTGCCGGGACGGCGGCGGCTTCGGCCGACACCGACGTGCCGGTGGTCGACGGTGGCAGCGAGCCGGTTGCCGCGATCGAATCGGCCGACCACGACTCCGCCGAAAACGCCGGCGCGCCGCAAGCCGAAGGTGCAGATGGCGCTGAGTTGACCCGTGGCGCTGAGGTAACTGCAGACGCGGATGGCGCTGAGGCTAAGGCGCCGAAGGCGGCCGGCTCTGGCGCTTCCCGCTCACGTCGCGGCGGACGCCGTCGTGGCGGCTCGAAGGCCAATGCCGGTGCCGACCACACAGCCGCTGCGCACGACCCCGGACCCGCCGGCAGCTAACGAGCCTCCGCTCCCCGCCGTCCCGCTGGCTTGACCGCAACCACCCGCCGTCCGCAACTTCACATCCGGTGTGGTCGTCGACAGGGCGCAATTCCCGGGTTTTCGCAACCACACGGGATGTGAAGTTGCCCATGGTCGCCCGTCGCAGCCCTGGGTGTTGCTGAACTGGCCGCGATCGCGACACTGCGGGCTGCGACGTCACCGGAGCTGACGCCCGACGGCAGCTCTACGGCGTCCCGTCGCGGAACACCATGATCGAACCGCTGTAGCACGCGACCCACACGTGATGCGTCGCAGCGTCGTAGGTGATGCCGATCGGGTCGGGATTCGTGGGCACGGTCTGCACCACGTGCATGTCGCTCGTGCGCACCTTGCTCATCGTGTTCGACATGTAGTTGACGACGTAGAGGTAATCCCCGTCGGGCGACATCGTCATGCTGCGCGGCGCGTCACCGGTTCGCACCCGGGCCACCACCGTGCGCGACACGAGGCTGACCTTCGCGACGTCGCCCTCACCGTTCAGCGTCGCGTAGAGCCAGTGCCCGTCGGGACTCATCACCAAGTGCCGCGGCGCTGATCCGACGCCGCTAATCCAGCTGACCGCGAACGTCGCCAGGTTGATCGCGGCGATGCGAGTGCTGCCCATCACGGCGACGTACGCCGTGCCGCTGACCGGATCGATCGCGATCCCGCGCGGGTACGGTCCGAGCGGGATCGTCGTCACAATTTTCCCGGTCGCCGTGTCGATGATGCTCTCGTTGTACGAGCACCAGTTCGACACCAGCAGGTACTTGCCGTTCGGTGTGACAGCCACGAATTTCGGCACCGCGCCGACCTCGATCACCTGATCAATCGCCAGCGTCGCCAGGTTGATCCGGTAGACGAAGCTGTCGGGATAGTGGTCGGCCAGCGTGCAGGTGTCGGACCCTTCGCGGGTGAACGGCGCCGCGCCGTACATCGAGTAGTTCGAGATGTAGACGTCTTTGTGGTCGGGGGTGAACGCCGCCTCGACGGGCGCGCCCTTGTACAAACCGGGGTACTGCGGGTATCCGAAAGCCGCCAGATTCACCGTGTCAGGGATGATCTTCACGAGCTGGTAGCTCTCGTTGTACACGTTGATCGTGTGCAGATACATCATGTTCTGCGCGAAGAACAACCCGGTGCCCGACGCGTCGACCGACTTCTCGTCGAGGTGCCCGGTGATGGTCTTCGCCAGCACCATCAGTCCTGGGTCAGAACCATGAACAACAGGCGTGCCGGACGTCGAGGGGCTGGGCTTTCCGGTCCCGCTCGCCGTTGCTGAGGGGCTGGCCGACTTCGCGACCGGGCTGGCTGACGAGGTAGCGCGAGCGGCCGCGCCGGACCGCGACGGGGATGGCGAGGGCGTAGGTGGCGCGGTCGAGGGCGATGCCGGTCGAAGCCGACGCGGAGGATGGCGAGGGAACCAGCGGCGAGGGGGTCGGTGGGCCCCCGGAGGCGTTAGCGCTGACGTGGGCTAACGCGGTCGGTGGCTCGGGCACGGGTGCCGAAAACGAGGCCGAGAGCGGCCCAGTGTGGGCCGCGGTGCACGCCGCCGTCACGAGCACGGGCGCGAGCACCAGGCTGGCCGCCGCCCGTCGTAGTAACCGTCTCGGCGTCACTGCGTCATCTTCCCTGATCGGCCCCGGTTTGACCCCCTGCCGCGCTGGTCCGTACTCTTGGGGGTCGGCGCGCTTCAAATGCGCCTATCACCACGCGTCCATTGGCATCCACTGTCGGTGTCGCGCGTCCGCGGTGAGTCCGAGTCGTCAGGCGAGTAGGCAGGAGTTCCGCGGTGTACGCGATCGTTCGCAGCGGCGGCAGGCAGCACAAGGTGGCCGTCGGCGACGTCGTCGAGGTCGACCGGGTCGAGGGCGAGCCGGGCACCTCAGTCACGCTCGCCGCACTTCTCCTGGTCGACGGTGACGCCGTGACCAGCGACGCTAAGGCGCTCGGCAACGTCAAGGTGACGGCCGAAGTGGTCGACCACACCAAGGGTCCCAAGATCCACATCCTCAAGTACAAGAACAAGACCGGGTACCGCAAGCGGCAAGGCCACCGTCAGCGCCACAGCCGCCTCAAGGTCACCGGCATCGAGACCGGAAAGTAGACTGCTGGCATGGCCCACAAGAAAGGCGCGTCGTCCAGCCGTAACGGCCGCGACTCCAACGCCCAGTTCCTCGGTGTCAAGCGCTACGGCGGTCAGCTCGTGAACGCGGGCGAGATCCTGATCCGGCAGCGCGGCACGCATCACCACCCAGGTTTGAACGTCGGTCGTGGCAAAGACGACACGCTCTTCGCACTCGCGCAGGGTCGGGTCGAATTCGGTACAGCCCGCGGCCGTCGCGTGGTCAACATCGTTCCGGGGACGTAGCCCGGTCACTGCGCGCGTATGGCAACGAGGGCGAACCGGTTCCGGTCCGCCCTCGTGTTGTTTCTACAGATCCTCGACAGGAGGGCACGATGCCGACATTCGTCGATCGTGTCATCTTGCATGCCAGCGCCGGCAACGGTGGTAACGGCTGCGCGTCGATCCACCGCGAGAAGTACAAGCCGCTCGGCGGGCCCGACGGGGGCACCGGCGGCCGCGGGGGCAACGTCGCACTCGTCGTCGATCCCGACACCACGACGCTGCTGGCCCTCCATCACGCCCCGCACCGGCGGGCGACGTCCGGCAAGCCGGGCCAGGGCAGTAACCGCGACGGTGCCAACGGCGAGGACATGATCCTGCCCGTCCCCGACGGCACGGTCGTGAAATCGCAGGACGGCGCGGTGCTGGCAGACCTCGTCGGCGCCGGCTCGACCTACGTCGTGGCGCGCGGTGGCCGGGGTGGCCTCGGAAACGCCGCGCTCGCCTCACCTCGGCGCAAGGCGCCCGGCTTCGCCCTGCTCGGCGAACCCGGTGCCGTCGAAGACGTCGTCCTCGAACTCAAGACCGTCGCCGACGTCGCGCTGGTCGGCTACCCCAACGCCGGCAAGTCGTCGCTGGTCGCCGCTTTGTCAGCCGCCCGCCCCAAGATCGCCGACTACCCGTTCACGACGCTGGTGCCGAACCTCGGCGTCGTGCAAGCGGGGGAGTCGAGGTTCACCGTTGCCGACGTTCCTGGCCTCGTGCGCGGCGCCAGCGAGGGCCGCGGGCTCGGTCTCGAGTTCCTGCGGCACGTCGAACGCTGCACCGCCCTCGTGCACGTGATCGACTGCGCCACGATGGAGCCTGACCGCGATCCAGTCAGCGATCTCGAGGCGATCGAGGCAGAGCTGGCCGCCTACGACGAGACCGACCTGGGCGGCGTCCCGCTGCATGAAAGACCGCGCATCGTGGCGCTGAACAAGGTCGACGTCCCTGACGCTCGCGATCTCGCCGAAATGGTGCGAGCCGAGATCGAGGCGCGCGGCATCAAGGTGTTCGTCGTGTCGGCGGCTACCCGAGAGGGGTTGCGTGAGCTGTCGTTCGCGATGGCCGAGCTCGTCGAGCAGGCGCGCGCTGCACGGCCCGTCGACGAGTCGACCCGCATTGTGTTGAGGCCGCGCGCGGTCGACGACAGCGGATTCACCGTGACCCGCGAGGGCGACGCATTCGTCGTCCGCGGCGAGCGACCCGAACGCTGGATCAAGCAGACCGACTTCACCAACGACGAAGCCGTCGGGTACCTCGCCGACCGGCTGAACCGGCTCGGTGTCGAGGCGGAGCTTGCGAAGGCCGGCGCCGCTGAAGGTGCCGAGGTCGTCATCGGCGACGTCGCGTTCGACTGGGAGCCCGGCATGTTGTCGGGCGCCGAAGCCCGGATCGGACCGCGCGGCACCGACGCGCGCCTCGACGGTCGGTGACGGAAGTGGCAGTGCGACGCCCGGCGGTCACGGCTGCGCGCCGCATCGTCGTCAAGATCGGATCGTCTTCGTTGACCCGGCCAGAAGGCGGGCTCGACCAGGCGAACATCGATGCGCTCGCGTCGGCCCTTGTCGGGCGTCTCGGCGACGGGACGGCGTGTGTGCTGGTGTCGTCGGGCGCCATTGCGGCCGGCCTGCGGCCGCTCGGACTCACCACACGCCCACGTGATCTCGCGACGCAGCAGGCGGCCGCGAGTGTCGGTCAGGGTCTCCTGGTCGAGTCGTACGCGCGCGCGTTCGGTCGGCACGACGTGCGCGTGGGGCAGGTGCTGCTGACGTCCGACGACATGATCCGACGTGTGCATTACCTCAACGCCGAACGCACATTGACCAAGCTGCTCGAACTCGGCGTTGTGCCTGTCGTGAACGAGAACGACACCGTCGTGACCGATGAGATTCGCTTCGGTGACAACGACCGGCTTGCGGCGCTCGTCGCCCATCTAGTGCGCGCCGACCTGCTTGTGCTGCTATCCGACGTCGACGCTTTGTACACCGCGCCGCCCAGCCGTCCGGGATCGCGCCGGCTCGACGACGTCCATGGCGAAGCGGATCTTGCCGATGTCGATCTGGGTGGCGTCGGACGCGTGGGCATCGGCACCGGCGGCATGATTACCAAGGTCGAGGCCGCGCGGCTCGCCACGTCAGCTGGAATTCCGGTCGTTCTCGCATCGGCTGGTGAAGTCGTCGCCGCACTTGCAGGCGAGCACACCGGAACGCTGTTTCACCCGACCGGCGTTCGCGTTGCGAGTCGGCTGCTGTGGCTCGCGCATGCGACGACGCCGCGAGGTCGACTCGTTCTCGATCCTGGTGCGATCGCGGCGGTCGTCGACCGGCGGCTTTCGCTGCTGCCCGCGGGCATCACCGCCGTCGAGGGCGAGTTCGCTGCCGGCGACCCGGTCGATCTCGTCGACAACGCAGGGCTTGCGGTTGCGCGTGGCTTGGTGAATTACGACGCGACCGAGTTGCCCGAACTGCTGGGCCGCTCGACGCGGGAGCTAGCAGCGAAGCTCGGCCCTGCGTACGAACGCGAGGTCGTGCATCGCGACGACCTGGTGCTGCTCACGAATCGTTGACCCGATGAGGGTTAGGCCGAGCCGCAACGGAAAAGCGTAGTTGCGGGGCGGGCCGGAGGTACCGACTTCAGGAAAAATGCCTCCGGCAAAGGCCGCGGACTGGTCAACTATGTGTCGCCGTTGATGGGCAACTCGGACGAGGGCCGAGTCGTGACGAGTAGGGCCGAGTGGGGTGAGCGGGCTGCAAGCGAAGCTTTGGCATGTCACTGTCACCGTTGGCGGCGAGTCGATGGAAACGCACTTAGTGCAGGCGGCTCTCGAGCGATTGTCGGGGGAGCAACCGTTCCTGCTTTCTGGCCGGTACGGCAGCGACCGCGCCGAGGTGCGGTACTGGGAAGAGGCACCGGAGTGTGCCGACGCCGCGGCGCTTGCGTTGCGGCTGTGGGGCGAGCATCGCGCGAGCGCGGGCCTACCCGCCTGGCAGGTGCTCGGCGTCGAAGTCGTCGACCGTGAGATCTTTCAGCGCCGTGGCGGTGAAGGCGGCGTGTCGCTCATCGCGCCCGCCGGAGGTTGGCGGCCGTTCTAGGCCCGCCGCGCCCTATCCTGGGCAGTGTCGACATTGCACCCCCGGGAGGATCAGTTGAGCACCGCCACCAGCACCACGCCGTCCGGCGACAGTGCCGCTGACGTGCTCGCAACCGCACGACGGGCCAGGGTCGCCGCGAACGTGCTCGCCACGGCACCACGCGCCACCAAAGACAATGCCCTCCAGGCCGTTGCGGCCGCGTTGATCGCGCGCGCTGACGAAGTTCTTCAAGCCAACAAGGTGGACGTCGAAGCAGCGGCCGCGGCGGGGGCGAGCGAGTCGTTCATCGACCGGTTGCGACTTGATCTGCGTCGGATCGAGGCGATCGCGGCCGACGTCGTGAAGACGGCCGGGCTGCCGGATCCGGTTGGCGAAATCGTGCGCGGGGGAGTGCTGGCGAACGGTCTCGAGCTGCGCCAGCTCCGCGTTCCGCTCGGCGTCGTCGGCATCATCTACGAGGGTCGGCCGAACGTGACGGTTGATGCGGCGGCACTGTGTTTGAAGAGCGGCAATGCGGCGTTGCTGCGCGGATCGTCGTCCGCCTTGATGTCGAACCAAGCGCTTGTCGCGATCCTGCGGGATGCCATCTCGTCGGTCGGGCTGCCGGCTGATGCGGTGCAACTTGTTCCGGGCGCGGGGCACGAGCCGGCGAAGCATCTGATGCGTGCGCGCGGACTTGTCGACGTGCTAATCCCGCGCGGTGGTGCCGACTTGATTCGCAGCGTGGTCGAAGAATCGACGGTGCCGGTGATCGAGACGGGCGTCGGCAACTGCCATATCTATGTCGACGCCGATGCCGACCTCGACATGGCTGTGTCGATTCTGCTGAACGCCAAGACGTCGCGGCCGAGTACGTGCAACACCGCGGAGACAGTGCTCGTGCACGCCGCCGTTGCCGACGCATTTCTCCCACGCGCACTCACCGCACTACGCGACGCCGGTGTCACTGTGCATGGCGACGCTGCGGTCGCGTCGCTCGACCCGACCGTCGTGCCGGCGACTGACGCCGACTGGGATACCGAGTACCTCTCACTCGACATCGCTGCCGCCATCGTGCCGTCGCTCGACGCCGCGATCGCGCACATCAGAGAACACGGCACGGCCCACAGTGAAGCGATCGTCACGACGTCGCAGGTCGCTGCTCGCACGTTCATCGCGCAGGTCGACGCGGCCGCAGTGTTGGTGAACGCGTCGACGCGATTCGTCGACGGGTCCGAGTTCGGGTTCGGCGCCGAGATCGGCATTTCGACGCAGAAGTTGCACGCGCGCGGCCCGATGGGTCTCGCGGAATTGACGTCGACGAAGTACGTCGTGGTGGGCGACGGGCACGTCCGGTGAGCACCACCGGGTGAACGGGATCCCGCCCGGCCCGCGACCGCGCATCGGTGTGATGGGCGGCACGTTCGACCCGATCCATCACGGTCACCTCGTCGCGGCAAGTGAGGTGGCGTCAAAGTTCGGCCTGGACGAAGTGATCTTCGTGCCGACGGGTGCGCCCTGGCAGAAGTCCGACCGGCAGGTCTCCCCGGCCGAAGATCGCTACCTGATGACCGTGATCGCGACCGCGTCGAACCCGCGGTTCTCGGTGAGCAGGGTCGAGATCGACCGACAAGGGCCGACCTACACCACCGACACCTTGACCCAGTTGCGGCGCGAACTGGCTGAGTCGAGGGGTGCCGAGCCGGAGATCTTCTTCATCACCGGAGCCGACGCGCTCGCCCAGATCATGACCTGGAACAAGGCCGAACTGCTCGTCGATTTGGCCCATTTTGTGGGAGTGTCGCGGCCCGGTCACCCGCTCGCCGACCCCCCGGGGCTCCCCGAGGGTGCCGTAAGCCTCGTAGAAATTCCCGCCCTGGCAATTTCTTCTACCGAATGTCGCGAAAGGGTGGGGCACAATCAGCCGATCTGGTACCTCGTGCCAGACGGAATTGTTCAGTACATCTCCAAGCGCGGCTTGTACCGGAGCCAGGCGTGAGCGGCAAGCACGGCCGCGCCAAGCCGGGGCGCAACTCAGAGCCGTCCAGCGCCGCTTCTGAGCGCACCCACCAGGCGGGCGCGTCGGTCATCGAGGCCCCCACTCAGGTGGCCCCGGTTCACGCGTCGACAGTCGTCTACCTGCCGGCTTCACCGCGCACCCCGCCGACCCCACCCGAGCTGCCCCCGATCCGTACCGCGCCCCTGCCCGAGTTCGCCGCGCTGCTGACGCCAGGCGCGCCGCAGGTCGTTGAGGCGCCGCCAGCAGTCGAGTCGTCGCCCGAGCCGGTCGTTCAGGCGACCCCAGACCCGATCGTCGAGCATGTCGCTGAACCGGTCGTTGAGGCGCCGCCGGCGCCGATTCTTGAGTACCTGGTCGCACCGTCGCCGGAACCCGTCGACGAGGCACTGCCGGAGCAGGTCGTTGAGTCGGCGCCCGAGCCGGTCGTTGAGCATGTCGCGGAGCCGATCGTCGAGCATGTCGCCGGGCCGGTCGTTGAGCACATCGCGGAGCCGGTCGTTGAGGCGCCGCCGGAGCCTGTCGTTGAGCACGTCGCCGAGCGCGTTGTCGAGGCACCCGCGCCCGAACCGATCGTCGAGCGTGTTGTCGACGCACCCGCGCCGGCACCTGTTGCGGCGGTGGTCGGTGAGCAGATCCTGCCGTCCGACAGCCTCGGTGCTCGTAGCGCGCTGCGTGTGGTCGAGACGGGTCGTCGCCGGCGCCAGCTCCTCGCCGTCCTCGCTGGTGTTGTTGTTCTTGGATTGATTGGGTGGCTGCTTTTTGGCGGCTCTGGATCGAAGTCGAAGAAGCCGGTCGTCGCTGCGGCGGGGCGGACTCAGACCACGATGCTGATCCAGATCAGCGGCAACCTGTCGACCGCGGTCGACAGCGCGTTGCTCGCGCACGACACCGCGACGCACGACGGCGCGGTCGTCTTGGTGCCTTCGAGTGTGGTCGCGCAGGTGCCGGGCTTCGGCTCGATGCCGTTCGGACAGGCGCTCAGTGTCGGCGACCCGAACGCGCCCAGGTCAGCGCTGTCTGACCTCATGGGCATCACGGTCGACGGGTCGTGGAGCCTCACGCCGAAAGCGCTCGCTGCTCTCGTTGATGGCGTCGGCGGCATCTCGGTCACGGTCGATCAGGATGTGACGACCACTGCCGCGAACGGCCAGACCGCGATCGTCGTGCCGGCTGGTCCGGAGAAACTCGGCGGAGCAAACGCGGTCGCATTCGCGACGTTCGAGGCCTCTGGAGAGACCGAGCAGGCCCGCCTGGCCAGGTTCGACACGGTGCTGAAGCAGATCCTCGCCGGGTTGCCGAAGAACCAGGCCGAGCTCGCAGCGATGCTTCAGGGCCTGGGCAGCGGCTCGACGTCGTCGTTCCCGGCGGCGAGGCTCGCGACCTTCTTGACCGGGCTGGCGGCCGACAACGCGGCCAGCACCATGACCGACCAGCTGCTGCCGGTGACGCAGCTCGACACCGGCAGCGACCTGGTCGCTTACACCCTCGACTCCGCCGGCACCGCGAAGCTGGTCAGCTCCCAGCTCGCGACCTCGGTTCCGGCGGCTCGCAAGATCAGCGGCAACCGGGTCTACGTGCAGAACCAGGTAGGGACGCCGGGCATCGGCGAATCGACGCGGTCGAAGCTCCAGGCGGCTGGCTTCGTCTACCTTCAGGGCGAAAACACCGACGACATGCCCAATGCGACGGCTCCGTCGGTGGTCGTGATCTTCGGCCAGACGTCGGCGCAGATCAATCAAGGGGACGCCGTGGCGCGGGCGCTCGGCCTGCCGATTACCGATGTGAAAGTCAGCGATCAGGTGTTCAGCGTGGCCGACATCGTCGTAAAACTCGGGGCCGACTACAAGGGATGAGACCATAGAGGGGTAGCGGCCGTTTTCCAGGCCACCTTTCGACAGGAGTCCATCCCCGTATGCACGGTGTCACCGAATGACCGCGACCCCCCGAGCGATCGAGCTCGCCGTCGCCGCCGCCGAAGCCGCGGCCGACAAGTTGGCCCACAACATCCAGGTGTTCGACGTCAGTGATCGACTTGTCATCACCGACGTGTTCGTTCTGGCGTCAGCGCCGAACGACCGTCAGGTGAAGTCGATCGTCGACGCGGTCGAAGACCGACTGCGCGAGATGGGTGCGAAGCCCGCGAGCCGCGAGGGTCAGCACGAGGGTCGCTGGGTGCTGCTCGACTACTCCGACGTCGTGATCCACGTGCAACACACCGAGGAGCACACGTTCTACGGCCTTGAGCGCCTGTGGAAAGACTGTCCACAGGTGCCGCTCCCGGCGTCGGTGACCGACGGGCTGCGTGAGATGGACGCCGAGAGCTTCGACTCCCGCGGCGCTGCTGCCGCGGGTCGCTGAGTGCGCCTAGGTCCTCTGAGCGTCTGAGTGGCGAACCGCAAAGTAGTCGTCTGGCGGCATGGGCAGACGGCGTGGAACGCGCAGCGTCGGTTCCAAGGACAGCTCGACATCGAACTCGATGATGTCGGCCGAGCCCAGGTCGCCCGAGCTGCTGTCTTGCTGACCGGCGTCTCGCCGTCCGCCATCGTCTCGTCTGATCTTGTTCGCGCCCGCGAAACGGCTCAGGCGCTCGCTCGAGTTGACCGGGTTGCCGGTCGCGACCGACAAGCGGCTGCGCGAGATCGACGTCGGCTCATGGTCAGGGCTGACGTTCGAGGAGGTGTACGAGCGGTTTCCGGCCGAGGCGGCAGCATGGCGGGACGGCGGTGAGGGACGTCGCGGCGGTGGCGAGAGCCTGGTCGAGGTCGGTGTCCGGGCGGTCGCGGCGGTGTCGGACGCGCTCGTTGACGTTGACGACGGCGGCACGCTGAT
This sequence comes from uncultured Actinomycetes bacterium, assembly GCA_963809135.1. Taxonomy (GTDB): domain Bacteria; phylum Actinomycetota; class Actinomycetes; order Acidothermales; family Acidothermaceae; genus PALSA-607. Next base: position 91,132 of record CAWEIG010000003.1, on the reverse strand, counting down.
CGTCGCAACCCACGGCGCCGCAGGCCGGGCGATCGTCGCCTCGATGATCGGCCTCGCGCCGGCGTCGTGGCGAGCGCTCGGGTCACTGGCGAACTGCTGCTGGTCGCTGATGGGGGAGGGCGAGACGGGGTGGCGGCTGTTCGACCACAACGCCGGCGCGCTGCCTGCGCCCGTGGTCGGTGACGACCGCTGAGGCTGCGACTGTCGATGTGCGGGGCGTTGCCTTCAGGACTGGCCCGCCGACGCCGTCCGCTAGACTTCCCGACGCCCGTCAGGGCATGACGGGGCTTTAGCTCAGCTGGTAGAGCACTTGCCTGGCAGGCAAGGGGTCAGGGGTTCGAGTCCCCTAAGCTCCACTCCAATTTCCGCAGCTCGTACGGGGTATGCGTAGTCACCGCGGTCCGATTTCCGGCCGCGTGTCGTGCAAATGTCATGCAACGGGGTCGCGCGGCCGCGATGTCGCGGCGTCATTCCTTGTGAGGGACGCCCGGCGCACCCGAAAACCCAGAACGGTGGGGCTCAACTTCGGACTGATCGCATACTGTCGTTGCGTGCTCGCACCAGTGCTCGTCGAGGTCTGGCGAGACGGTCTTCTCGAATCGTGGCACCGGGGACGATTGGTGATGCTGCGACAGGACGGATCGATCGCTCACGCCCTGGGCGACTGCGACGACTCGGTGTTGCCCCGTTCTTCACTCAAACCACTTCAGTCTGTTGCTCTCGTCGAGCACGGATTCAACGGCTCGTCCGCGGCTCTGGCTCTTGCCACAGCGAGCCACGACGGAGAACGGAGACACCGCGACGGGGTTACAGCAGTGCTGACCGCTGTCGGCCTTTCCGAGAGCGACCTGCAGTGCCCAGCCGACATACCTGCGGGAGTCGAAGCGTCCCGCGAGTGGCTTGCCGCCGGGAATCAGCCGTCGCCGATCTGTCACAACTGTTCGGGGAAGCACGCGGCAATGCTCGCGACTTCCCTTGGGGCGGGTTGGCCAACGAAAAGCTATTGCGATCCGGTTCACCCGTTGCAACGCGCAATCAGAGCGCGAGTCGAGGGCCTCTGCGAGTCGGAGGTGACCGCAGTCGCCGTCGATGGGTGCGGCGCGCCCGCGTTCGGCGTGCCTCTGGTGGGCCTAGCGCGAGCGTTCGCCGCGATCGCCACATCACGTGATGGTGCCGCGTTGTCCGTTGCCTCGGCGATGCACGAGCATCCGCGATTGTTGGGGGGAACGGGGCGAGCCGTCACGGAGTTGATCTCATCCGTTCCCGGTCTGATCGCGAAGGACGGGGCCGAAGGGGTTTGGGCGGCCGCGCTCCCTGACGGGCGCGCAATGGCAGCGAAGCTCGACGACGGGGCTGGGCGGGCATTGCCACCCTTGCTTTCAGCCGTGCTTGCCCACTGGGGTGAGGACCACGGGCCGGCCGCTGCGGCGATTCGGAAGTGGGCGGCCGTGCCGACCTACGGCGGAGGTCTACCGCACGGGGCAATCGCCGCGAGCAGCGAATTGCGCGAACTGCTCACGTCATGACTAGCTCGAGCCGCACGCCCGTCTTTGCAGGAATCGTCGAACTTGCCGCTGCGCGGCGTTCGGGCGTGCATCCCCCGTGCGCCGACGAGCCGCCGAATGGCGTTCGGCGGCTCGTCGGTTGTGACGCTAGAGCTGAGTTACTACGCGGTGGCGCGGAGAGCTGCTGCGCGTAGCAGCAACGCCACCGCTGTTGCCGTTTCTGTGAGATTCGTTGAGAACGACGGCACATGCCCCGCCGCTGCGTTCGACAGCGTTTGCTTGATCGCAGTGGCCGCCTGATCACGGTCGTTCACAAGGCGGAGAAGCGCTGCTTGCTCGCGGGTGAACGTGTTGTCAGACGTGGAACTGCCGGACGCCAACGCGTGCGTGTCTGCCAGCAACGTATCGGTGGCAAACGTGCCGACGCTGGAGTTCAGTTGGTTGTAGACGGACGCGAGCAATCTGGTCGACGTCAACGCGATCGATGGGTGCGTCAACGCTGCGGTTATCACCGTGCCGTCCGACTCGTAGTCGTCCGTGAGCCCGACTAGGTGCAACAGAGTTGGCCGCAGGTCGGCCTCCTCCACCCAGGTGCCGACGGTGCTCGCTTGCGGAACGGTCTTCGTCGAGTTCGGATCCTGCGCCTCGTTGCTCTGGGCTGGCTGCGGTCCGTCGACGCCACGATGCGCGATACCTGGTCCGACCAGCGCCGCCCATGTGACGTCGATGTTCGGACTGTAGTAGCCGTGGTCCCACGCAAAACCGCTGTTGATGCTCACGTTCGGCCCGGTGGTCGAGAAGAAGTAGTCAGGCACCGGGAAGAGCGTGTAGGTCGGCAGCCGAAGTGGGTCTGCGGTCTGCATATGTAGCGCGCGTTCCTCAAGCGCGCTGGCCTGATATTGCGCGATCTTCTGACCGGTCACACCGGAATAGGGGTTGTCTCCCGTCATCGCCGCCGTATCCCTCTCGAGCTGGCGGACAGTCGGGTCGCTGGCCGCGGGCTGTCCGTGCACGTAGATCGACGCGCCTTGCGGTTCGATGTCGAACGCAGTGCTCGCGCTCGCGGTCGTCGAGAGCAGGCCCTTGATGTTGGCCTGCAACTCACCAACGGTGTTAGCGGCGTAGTTGCACGGAACGGTCACTCCGTCGCAACCGGCGGGAGTGGGCTGCACCGCGCGTCCAACGTTGGCTCCAGCGAACTGGTCGTTCTCCTCGGCGCTGATCACGAACTCGGTGTTGTTCGGCGTGATTCCATCAGCCGCCAGGCGGGATGAGGAACGTGGCGAACGCGTCGTCGTACGACTTCGCTGTGCTCACGTAGCAGCTGTCGCCTGGTCCGACCGGCTTACCAGTTCCGGTTGCGGCAGCCGTCGTGCAGCCTGACTCGCCGGCCTTACGTTCGTGGACGTCGGAGATGTAGCCGTAGGTCACGGGGATGCCGCTTTCCTGCATGTCCGCGATGTACGCGAGCGATTGCGATGCCGTGGGGCTGAATCCAGGGAAGCCTGGGTGGTTGGTCAAGAAGGCACCGTTGATTTGCTGACCGCTCAGGTCAACGAGGTTGCCTGCGGCGTTGGTGACCTCGTACCCGTTGTGGCTGACGTTCGGCGTGCCGGCCCCGAGTTGCGGTGCCACGTACCGCGCGCCGAACAGGCCGTCGAAGCCGTTGTAGCCGCCGGGCTCAGTCGGGAGCTTGTCGGCGACTGCACTAGCCGACGGGCTGGTCTGCCCGAACTTCACCGCCTGTGCGGAGGTGCAGACCGCGTTGCCGGCGGCGCAATGGACCGCGACGCCGACGTAGTCGGCGACCTCGGCGTCCTTGAAGCTGTCGGTGTCGGCGTTGTACTGCGCGACCTCTGGTGAGCCGGATCCGAAGACGGTGGGCAAGTCGACGCCGGTGTTCTCAAGCACCATGTTCGCGGTGGAGAAGTCGCCCACGTCACAGCCGGCACGCGTGAACGGCACCCACGGTGCGGGCGTCTGAAGGTTCGTGCCCTGTGTTGCCGGCACGGTCGATGAGTACGCCATGGAGGGCGCAGTGTCCTGGCCGGTCGGATGCGCAGCGGTGTCGTCGACCGGACTCGTCCAGTACGCGAACGAACTCGCAGGGTCCGTCGTCCCGTCCTGGTTGTAGACCTTGTAACTATTCGTGCAGTGGTTGCCCGTGGCGGTCACCGTACAACCCGGTGTAGATCGTGAGGCTGTCGTCGGCTGTGTGGGCGATGATCGGGGTGTGACTGTTCGAGAACACGGTGCCGTTCTGTTCGAGGAAGTTCAGTAGGTGCGGCATTTGCTCGAGGTCAGACGGAACGTTCGGGTTGTCCCTGGCGAAGTGCACGTTGTCGAACACGATGTCGATGACGTGCGACACCCCATTGCCGAGCTGACAGGAGTTAGGGCCGGACGTCGGCGCAGCCGCGGCTCCGGTTGTCGGACCCGCAATGGCAACGAGACCACCACCGCCGATCATCAAGGTCAAAGCCATGAAGGTGCCCCGGAGGGTCCTTAACGGGGCGAAAGGTCGGGATGCGGTCACGATGAACCTCCTGGGTCCGGGTCAGTCAACGGCCGGCGAATCCTTCCGAGCCACGACGCTAAGAAGTGAAGGTTTTCTTCGGGAAACCGCAGAGTGAACGCGCGGCTAAATCCCCTTAAACCCGCCTAGAAGCACTCCCTGATCTGTGGACCGCTGCTTGGAAGCTGGCTGTACAACAACCGAATCGAGGACTTTGGCCCCTGTTAGACGGGACTGAGGTTGCTTCGGATGATCTTGTGGCAAATCGAACAGTAGGTATGAATACGACTCAGCTGCGTGATACCCCACTGACCGAGGCGTTTTTCGTTGGTGGCCCGGTGGGTGGCACCACTGCACTGGTCAACTTCGAGTCGACCGGTTTCCCCCCGGCACACGTGTCGATACCCGACGAGGACGGCGTCACCCGCCACCTCTACAGCGCGCTGATTCGTGAGCCAGCTCCGCTCGCGGTGTTTTGCTACCTCGGTCCCTTGCCGTCCTAATCACGTAGCCCCCGTATCGGCCGCCACGAGGCATTCGCCAGGCCGCAGTGGACGTTCGGTCGTGCAGGTCAGCGGCGCAAGTGCCGATTCTCAGTTACCGGGTTCGATTGGGCACCAGCGGCTGTGGCGGGATATGGGACAGGATCGGGCGCGGCGCGTCGGGTACAAGGATCGCTGGGCGCCTGATCCGGCTGCCCGCGGTGTTGGCGCGCAACGGCGAGCTGTCGAGGAGCGGTGGAATCGCCGCCGCACAGCAGCGATCAGCCTGCGCGCGGCAATGGTCGGAGGTCCGATTCTTGCCTCCGTCGCCGCGATGGCGATTCTGAGCCGCGTCATTCGCTCCCCGAGTGCGGACGCTGGCGTGGGCATTCGGGTCGCCTGGTGGGCCGCGATCCTGGCTGGCTCGCTTGCCGCTATGTGGCTGGTCGATCGCGCCGCTCGTCGCCTTGCTCCGCTCGCTGCGCTGCTCGATATGGCCGTGCTGTTCCCGGGCCGCGCGCCGACCCGATTGAAGGTGGCCCGCACCGCAGGCGATCTTCGCCAGCTTCAGGCGCTGACCGAGAACCCGGACAAGGTGAATGCGCGCAACGGGCTTGGCGAGGCCGCCGAGCAGATCCTGGCTCTTGTCGGATCGCTGCGCGCGCACGACCGGCACACCCGCGGTCACTCAGAGCGCGTCCGCGTCTACACCGACCTGATCGCGGCCGAACTCCGGTTGCCAGCAGCCGCAGTGGATCGGCTGCGCTGGGCGGCCCTGCTGCATGACATCGGCAAGCTTCGAGTGCCGGCTGCCACGTTGAACAAGGCTTCGAAACTCTCGGAACCCGAGTGGGCATCGATTCGAATGCACCCCCTCGCTGGCGCCGAGCTTGCCGCGCCGTTGTTGCCGTGGCTTGGTGAGTGGGGCAACGCGATCGCCGAACATCACGAGCGATTCGACGGCACCGGGTATCCGCTCGGGCTCAGCGGTCGCGACATCTCACTTGCTGGTCGGATCGTCGCGGTTGCCGACTCGTTCGAAGTCATGACCGGTCCGCGCACTTACAAGAAGGCAATGACCCGAGCAGCCGCACTCGAGGAAACTGTGCGCTTCAGCGGTACCCAGTTCGACCCCGACATCGTGCGTGCCCTGCTCGCGGTGTCCGCCCCTCGACTGCGATGGGCGATGGGTCCGACGTCGTGGCTTGTCGGAACCCCGTTGCTTGGTGCGGCGCCGTCATTGACGGCGGCCGGAGTCGCGAGCCAGGCGGCGATCGGCGTGAGCGTTGTCGCGGTCGCGGGCGTGACCGGATTGGCGAGCCCGCAAATTGCGACGGCTACGAGTCCAGCTCCCGCCGTAGCGGAGGCAATCACGTCTGCGAGTAGTTCGCCGTCGAGTGTCCCTGACCACACCCCGGTCGGAGTTCCAGTGCCGCAAGCTGGCGCGGCGCATGTCGCGCCGCGGGCCGTGCGACCATCGGCGACCCCGAAGACGACCGCAACACCGACCACAACCCCAACCACGATTCCGACGACAACAAAGGCTGTCGCAACGCCGGGTCGCCCCACATCGAAGCCGACGCCGTCCAAGGCAACGAAAGCAAAGACACAGAAGAGCGGGTCTTCCGGCCAGGCGACGAAGGCAGCCAGTTCGAGCGCGAAAGCCACGCAAAAGGGCAAGTAGCGAACGGCCGCGAGTGCGTTGTCTAGCCGTCGATCTCCAGACGCTCGAGTGTGACCCATATGTAGCGAGAGTCTGGGTTTTGCTCACCGGTGACGCGTACCCGCAGCGTGTGCTGACCGGCCGGGAGAACGTCGGACTGCCAGAACATCTTCGTGTCGCGGGTGAGTCCGTACTGGTCGACGATCGCTTCTGGTCCGCCGTCGATCGAGATGGCGATCATGCCGCGATTCGACTCCGGGGCGCCGTAGTAACGGATCCGAGTACCGACGAATCGCACCGTCGCGACGTCGTCCGGCATGCCGCAGTAGGCGTCGCCGCTGTCGCTTTCGAGGTTGGCCTTCGACTGTCGCCAGTTCTCCGTGAACTCGATCTCGTTCAACCCGGACCCCGTCACGTAATGCGGGATCGTCGTCACGTTGCCGACGCGACGAACCCCAGCGCTGTCGGCAACTTCTGTACTCACGTCCAGGTGCACTCTGTTGAACTTGTACAGCTCGAGCATTGAACCCAGCCCGGAGTCGAGTTCGGCCAACTCGGCGGCCACGGTTCTCGCATGCGCGCCTGCATACGCCGCAAGCCGAATACTCGCGACGAGCGCGCTGACATCGTCGGCAAGTTCGGTGGCTCCGCGTGCTGCCTTCGTCGCGTTCGCACCGATGTCTCGCGTCGTCAGGCTTTGCTGGTCAACCGCCGCCGCGATTCCCTGCTGGTTGTCGTTGACCCGGGTGATCGTCGCTGTTACCCGGCCCATTGCCTCGGCGGCCAACCCCACGCCGTCCTGAATCGATGCGACCGACGCGCTGACGCTCGTCGTCGCCTCGCCCGTCTGTTGCGACAACTTCTTGACCTCGCCCGCGACCACAGCGAACCCACTGCCCGCAGCACCCGCGCGGGCGGCTTCGATGGTCGCGTTCAACGACAGCATGTGGGTCTGCGTCGCGATCATCGCGATCAGATGAAGGACCTCGTCGATGTGCCGAGATGCGGCCGCCAACTCGCCGACCGTTTGGTTGGCCATGCCGACTTCTGACGTTGCTGTGGCGGCAACTCCGGACGCTTCGGAGGCGTGCCGCGCGATCTCCTGGATCGTCGCCGCGAGTTCTTCGGTCGCGGTCGCGATCAGGTGCAGGTGTTCGGAGATGTCCTCAGCCGATCGAGCGGCTGACGCCACCCGCGCGGCGGTCGTCTCGGTGTTGTCGAGGCTCTTCCAGGCCATCTCGTCGACGTCGTGCCAGCCGGCGGTGAGTTGCGATTTGGTGTGTTCGACCTGGGTCAGAACCCGGGACAGCCGGTCGGCGATGGCGGTCACGAGGGCGGCGACCTCAGCCCCTCGACGTCCCGCTGGAATGTTGATCTTGGTGGTGAGATCGCCGTTCGCGACCGGACGTAGCGCATCGAGCAGAGCCGCCTGCGCGGCCTGCTGGCGACGCGCGTATTCGGCTGTCACGCCGACGAGCGCGACTGCCGCAAGCAGGACCAATACGACGACCGTCGTCATGCCACCTCCGCCGCCTCACGCTCGCTGTCCCCAAGCCGTCCATGAAGGCATCGACGCCGGGGGAGCGGTCTTGAGGATGCCGGCAGCGCGTGACCGACGGCGGTTCACCCAATCCGGTCATGCCCGCTGGTATTAGCGCAAGCCTGGGCGGACCGGGCGATATTTTCGCTCCAACTTGCTCGAAACTAAGCCGGAACGACCCGTAAGGGATCGGTTCTTTTTTGGTTTCGGGCGCGCCGCGTGCGCGAGTGAAAACCGATCGGGCACTCTGAATCCGCGCGACGACGACGGGTCACTTGTCCCCCCGGGTGACACGGGCTCGTCGCGAAGTGGCGGTCCGGCTCGCGCATCCCCCACGCAGAGCCGGACCGCCGCGCCCCCCAGTGGGAGGTCGCACCCCCCAAGCTGGCGACCTACCGACTAAAAGTTTGCGTGAACGGAGTCCCGGTCGGTACCAGCCATCCGGTTAGAACACGCTGCGCATCTGCCGAGTCTGCGCAGGCGTTCGGCGCATCGAGGTGACCATTCCGACATATCAGCCCAGATGGTCTGAGTTCACCCCAAGCTGGGTAAGCAGTGGCTAGCAGCTGGATCGAGCGGGCCGGGCGTACAATCGCCCGCATGTCGCAGCTGCTTCTTGCCTTGCCGCGCTGACTCACCGTCGGCGCGGCGACCCCTCGTGCGCGAGGGGTCTTTTTGTGTCAAATCGACCGTATGACCGAAATCGACTGTGTGTCCGCCAGCCATGACCGCTTCCACGTGAGGAACCGATGAGCGAGACGTTCGACTTCGCCGCCATCCAGGACAGGTGGCTGCCGGTCTGGGACGCCCTCGACCCCTTCCGCACCGGTCGTCCGGGCGCCTGACGGCGAGGCCCGCGAGCGCCGCTACATGCTCGACATGTTTCCCTACCCGTCGGGCGACCTTCACATGGGTCACGCAGAGGCGTACGCGTTCGGCGACGTGGTCGCGCGCTACTGGCAGCAGCGCGGGTACGACGTGCTGCACCCGATCGGGTGGGACGCGTTCGGGTTGCCGGCAGAGAACGCGGCGATCGCGCGCAACCAACATCCGGCTGACTGGACCTACAAGAACATCGAGACCCAGGCGGCGTCGTTTCGCCGCTACGCGGTCTCGTTCGACTGGTCGCGCCGGCTCCAGACGTGCGACCCCGAGTACTACCACTGGACCCAATGGTTGTTCCTGCGTTTCTTCGAACGCGGCCTCGCGTATCGCAAGGCGTCGGCGGTCAACTGGTGCCCGAACGACCAGACCGTGCTGGCGAACGAGCAGGTCATCAATGGCCACTGTGAACGCTGCGGCACGTTGGTCACCAAGAAGACGCTGACCCAGTGGTACTTCAAAATCACCGAATACGCCGACCGGTTGCTCGACGACATGCGCGAACTCGAGGGTTCGTGGCCTGAGCGGGTGCTGACCATGCAGCGCAACTGGATCGGCCGCTCGCAGGGCGCGCATGTCGACTTCGCAATCGTCGGCCGGGCCGAGCCGATCACGGTGTTCACTACGCGCCCCGACACGTTGTACGGCGCGACGTTCTTCGTCGTCGCGGCCGATTCGCCGCTCGCCGCAGAGATCTGTGCTCCTGAGCAGCGCGCTGCCTTCGACGCCTATGTCGAGCAGGTCAGGCGGCTCTCCGACATCGATCGCATGTCGACCGAGCGCCCCAAGACCGGTGTGTTCCTGGGCCGCCACGCGACTAATCCCGTGAACGGTGAGCAGATACCGGTGTGGGCCGCTGACTATGTGCTGGCTGACTACGGCACCGGCGCGATCATGGCGGTGCCGGCGCACGATCAGCGCGACCTCGATTTCGCGCGCAAATTCGACCTCCCGGTGCGAGTCGTCGTCGCTACGGATCAGCCCGATCCGGCGCGAGACTGGCGTTGCGACGCCAGGTGACGGCGTCCACGTGAATTCTGGTTCTCTCGACGGCACCGAAAAGGAAGCCGCGATCTCGCAGATCGTTGCGGAGCTCGAGGCGAAGGGTGTCGGCAAGGGCGCGATCAACTATCGGTTGCGCGATTGGTTACTGTCACGGCAACGATTTTGGGGCGCGCCGATTCCGATCGTGCATTGCCCAGTCGATGGCGAAGTTCCTGTGCCGGACGACGAGTTGCCGGTGTTGTTACCCGACCTGCGCGGCGCTGATTTGCAGCCGAAGGGCGTCTCACCACTTGCCGCCGCGACCGAGTGGGTGAACACCACCTGCCCGAAGTGCGGCGGCCCTGCGCTGCGCGACACCGACACGATGGACACGTTCGTCGACTCGTCGTGGTACTTCCTCCGGTATTGCTCGCCGCATCGCGACGACGTCGTGTTCGACCCTGACGACGTCAAGCAGTGGATGCCGGTCGATCAGTACGTCGGCGGCGTCGAGCACGCGATCCTGCATCTGCTGTACAGCAGGTTCTTCGTCAAGGTGCTGCACGACATGGGACTCATCGAGTTCGACGAACCGTTCAAGGCGTTGCTGAATCAGGGCCAGGTCATCAACGGCGGCAAGTCAATGAGCAAGTCTCTGGGCAACGGCGTCGACCTGGGTGAGCAACTCGCCGCGTTCGGTGTCGACGCGGTGCGCATGACGATGGTGTTCGCCGGTCCGCCCGAGGAAGACATCGACTGGGCTGACATGAACGTGCCTGCCTTGGGGAAATTCCTTGCGCGCGCATGGCGATTGGCGGGTGAGGTGACCAGCCCTGTCGGTGTCGACGTTACGGCTGGCGATCTCGCACTGCGGCGCGTCACGCATCACACCGTGCACGAGATCACGCAGTTGCTCGACCACTTCCGATTCAACGTCGCTATCGCGCGCATCATGGAGCTGGTCAACGCTATCCGCAAGACCATCGACGTTGGCCCAGGTGCGGGTGACCCGGCGGTTCGCGAGGCGGTCGAGGCAGTCGCCATCATGCTGTCGCTGTTCGCGCCCTACACGGCCGAAGACGCGTGGTCGCGCCTCGGGCATCAGCCGACGGTGTTCCACGCCGGCTGGCCTCTTGTTGACCCAGAGCTACTGGTCGAAGAGTCGGTCACCTGTGTGGTGCAAATCAACGGCAAGGTGCGGGACCGGCTCGTTGTCGCGCCTTCTGTCGAAGAGGTCGCGCTGCGCGAGTTGGCGCTTTCGGCACCAGCGGTGGTGAAGGCACTCGACGGTCGAGCCGTGCGCACGGTGATCGTGCGTGCTCCCAAACTCGTTAACATCGTGGTCTAATCCCTCATGCCGCGAGCACGCAAAGGGATGCCGACGGTGGCTGTTGTCACCGACTCCACTGCTTATCTGCCGCCCGGATATGCCCAGCGCCTCGGCGTCCAGGTGGTGCCTTTGCAGGTCATCGTCGGTGGTGTCGTGCGGGCGGAAGGCGAGGAGATCGGGCCGAGTGAGGTCGCCGCGGTCTTGCATCGCGGGCACCTGGTGAGCACGTCGCGACCATCGCCCAGTCTTTTCGCGGCTGCGTACCACCGCGCGTTCGCGGGCGGCGCGTCGTCGATCGTGTCCGTGCATTTGTCCGGGGCGATGTCGGGCACGGTTGATGCCGCTCGGTTGGCTGCCGCCGATGTCGGCGGCGACATCACAGTTATCGATTCGCGTTCGGTCGGCATGGGTATGGGCTTCGCGGTGATTGCCGCGTGCGATGCCGCGACTGCTGGCGCCGACGCGTCGGCCGTCATCGACACCGTCACGCGCACGCTCGCTGCCACCGAGGCGATCTTCTACGTCGACACGCTCGAGTTCTTGCGTCGCGGCGGCCGCATCGGTGCGGCGCGCGCATTGGTCGGCTCTGCACTCGGGGTAAAGCCGCTGTTGTGCTTGCGTGACGGGCGCATCGAACCGCTCGAACAAGTACGCACGTCGAACCGGGCCATCGCGCGACTCGAAGAACTCGCGGTCGCGTTGGCCGGCGACGATCCGGTGAGCGTTGCGGTGCACCACCTCGACGCGGCCGCGCGCGCGAACCAGGTTGCGGTCGCACTCGACGAGATGCTCCCGAAGGTCGACGACATCGTCATGACCGAGGTCGGCGCCGTTGTCGGAGCTCACGCTGGGCCCGGCATGCTGGCGGTCGTGGTCTGCAAGCGCTGACGCTTTCCACAATGCGTGTTGTTGTGCACACCTTGGGCTCGGGCTGCCTTTTGATCGTAGGCGCAGGCACCTAGCTTCGACTGGTGTCGATGTTGCGCCGCGGTCCCGATCCGCTCGAGATGGCGAGCGTGCTGCAGCGACTCGAACGCTTGCAGGTCGTGCCTCCCTCGGCGGGCTGGTTGCCGTCGGCGCCCGCTGCGGCTCCGCTTGCAGATGCTGCTCCCGCTGCGTCCGCTGTTGCCGCGTCCGCTGTCGCCGCCTCCGATGATGCGGCTCGGCCGTCGGTTGCGCGGCGATCGTTGCCGGCGAGCCTTCGAGCTCGTGCACTCGATCCGGGACGCCGAGGGGTCGCCGTCCTCGCCGCTTTGGCTTTGTGTGGGGCTGGGGGAGGGGCCTGGTACTTCGTGCACGCGGCACCGCACGCCGTGCCGTCGACCGACGCTGCAGCGGCGACCGACGGTGCGGTCGGTGCGGATTCGGTAATCGCTTCGACGGGTCCGGACAGTTCTATCGCACCCGTCGCAACCGTTGGCTCGCCGGCCGTCGCCTCGGCGTCCGCTGATCGTGGCCGGGGACGGTCGTTGTCGACGTCGTCGGCAAGGTTGTCAGGCCTGGGGTCTTCACCCTGCCCACAAACTCGCGCATCGTCGATGCGATCGCGGCTGCCGGCGGCGCACTACCGGGCACCGATCTCACCGCGCTCGACCTCGCCAGCAAGTTGGTCGACGGCGAAGAGATATTCGTCGGAATCCCATCGCCGTCAGGTGTTGCCGCGCAATCGGGTGGCGGCGTGGTCGGCGACAACACTGGCGGCGCTGTTCGGGGCAGTACCGCATCGGCCGTCGTCGACCTGAACACGTCGACGCTCGCAGAGCTCGAGACGCTGCCCGGAGTCGGCGCCGTGACAGCACAGAAGATTCTCGACTGGCGTGCTCAACATGGTCGGTTCGCGAGCGTCAGCCAGTTGCAGCAGGTGTCGGGCATCGGTCCGTCGAAGTACGCCGGGCTTCGTCGGGCGGGTGAAGGTGTGACGCGTCGACTGCCGGCGGCTCGGGTCGGCGCGCCTGCTCGCGATGCGCGGGCCGTGATGGGTGGCCAGCCCGCGTTGCTCGCTGGCGAGCCGGTCGAGTTGCGGCTTCTCGTTCCCGCTGCAACTGCGTGGCTGACCGCAGGCCTTGCGTTGCTTGTACCCGCAGCGGATGGACTGTTCGCGGGCGTTGCCCTTGCCGCGACCGGGGCTTGTGACTGCGTGGATTACGCATCGCGATCGGCGACACGTTCGTGCGCGCGTTCTTGCCGTTGCCTTGATCTGTGCGGCCGGTGCAGCGGCGGCCGCGGCGTGGCGGGTTGCGGCGGTGCAACGCGGCCCGTTGCCGCAGCTCGCGCGTGCGCACACTTCGGTCACACTCGTGCTCGTCGTCACCAACGATCCGCATCTCTCCGCGGGGTCATCGACCTTCACCCAGCAACTGGTGGTCTTGACGGCGCGAGCTGTCGTTGTCACGACGCCGGATGGTTCGATCGCTATCAGCTCGCCAATCGTCGTACTCACGACAGCGCGTGGATGGCTCGACCTGCAACCGACGCAGCGGGTGACCGCGGCAGGCAGGCTCAGTGTGCCGATGCCGGGTGAGCTCGTCACGGCGGTGTTCGATGCACGCGGTCCGCCGACTTCGATTGGTCGCGCGTCGCTGCCTGAGGTGGTCGCCGGCCACATCAGAACGGGCTTGCGTGCCGCTGCTGCGCCGCTGCCGAGCGGACCGCGCGGCTTGCTGCCCGGCCTTGTCGAGGGAGACACGTCCGGCCTGTCGCCGGACTTGGTCGCGGCATTTCGTCGTACCGGACTCACGCACATCGTTGCCGTCTCCGGTGCGAACGTGGCGATCGTGCTCGGTGCGGCTCTGGCCGTTGCCCGTCAACTCGGCGCGCGTCGTCGCGCGCAGGCGCTGGTCGGCGTCCTCACGATTGTTGCGTTTGTCGTCGTTGCGCGTCCGCAAGCGAGTGTGCTGCGCGCGGCAGCGATGGGTCTCGTCGCGGTGCTTGCCCTTGCGACCGGACGCCGTCGGCGGGCGTTACCGGCGTTGTGTGCGGCGGTGCTGTGCCTGATCTATATCGACCCGACGTTGTCGCGCAGCGTCGGGTTCGCGTTGTCGGTCGTTGCGACCGGAGCACTGCTGGTGTTGGCTCCGCCTTTGCGCGACGCGGATGTCGACGCGGATGCCTGGGTGGCTGGCCGATGCACTCGCCGTCCCGACCGCCGCGACGATCGCCTGTGCGCCGCTCATCGCCTCGATCTCAGGCCAGGTGAGCCTCGCGTCGATCCCGGCGAATCTTCTCGCCGAGCCCGCAGTCGCGCCGGCAACGATTCTCGGTGTGGTGACCGCCGGTCTCGCCCAGGTGTCGATGGGAGCCGCGCAGGTTGTGGCGCGCGTCGCCGGTATTCCGTGCGCGTGGTTGGTGTTCGTCGCGCGGACGTTTGCACGGTTGCCGGGTGCGGCGGTTCCGTGGCCGCGAGGTGCACGTGGTTCTCTCACGCTCGCCCTGCTCATTGTCGCTTGGCGCTGTGCTCGTTCGAGATCCGCAGATTGCGTGTCGCGCGTCGATGGCTGGGCGTGGCCGTTCGGCTGGTGACCGTCGTGGGTGTCGTTGCCGGCGGCTTCGCGATCGGCAACCGGCTCTCGCCGCACCCGTGGCCACCGCATGACTGGGTGCTGGCGGCGTGCGACGTCGGCCAGGGCGAGGCCATCGTCGTTCGGTCAGGCTCCGGGTGCCGCGGTTCTGGTCGACACCGGCCCGTCGCCGCCTGCGCTGGACCAATGCCTGACTGCACTCGGCGTCCACTCGCTTGCGTCGATCGTGCTCACGGGTGGTTCGGCAGCCGCTGTCGGTGGGTTGCCGGGTGCGCTTCATGCACGCACGGTCGGAGATATCGACGGCGGCGCCGAGTTGGCCCCTGACGCGGCCGTTCGCATCAGGGGGTGGGCATCGGCGGCGGGGGTTGTTGCCGGCGCTGTACGCTCCCGGCGCCGTCCATGTCGTGGGAGATGTGCGATGGCGGGTGGTCGCCGAGTTCGCGTCTGCTCGGGTCGTGGTTCTTTCGGTAGCTGGTCTGACCGCTCTCGTTGCGGGTGACCTCGACGCAGCCGACGAGGCTGGACTGGTCTCCCAGGTGCGTTCACTGAACGCCGACGTCCTCGTCGTCCCGCATCATGGGGCTGCACAGGACGTCGGATTCCTGAGGGCAGCGCATCCGCGGATCGCGATCGTCTCGGTCGGGCGCGGCAACGCTCACCACGATCCGTCGCCGGACGTATTGAAGACCTTGTCGGACGTCGTCGGTCCCGCAGGTCGCGTCGTTCGCACCGACGAGCACGGTGATGTCGCGATCGTCGGTCATCGCGCGCGGCCCGCACGTAGCACGCCAACGCTGATCTCTCCGCATCGAGTAACATCGTCGAACGCCGGCCTAGTTTGCAGGCGAATGCAGCAACAAGTCGGATTCTGGATCGACCTCACCCATTGCGGTATCGCCTTTGGCGACGGTGTCAGTTCGCTCGGCAATCAGTTCTCCCGTTAGCGCAAGCGCTGCGGCGTTGCTTGATTCCCGACTCCGCTGCGCGCGTATCCAGCGGTAGCCGGCGCCTCCCATCCGATCACGCAGCTCCTCGATCGCCGAGCAAGGTCCGCAGTGTTGCTGCGAGGTCATCAATATCGCCTGGTGCCACGAGAAGGCCGGTCACGCCGGGGACGACCGCGTCGACGGCACCGCCGGCATTCCCCGCAATAACCGGCATGCCGGCGGCTGAAGCCTCCAGCAGGACGAGTCCGAGGCCCTCGCCTTCTGGAACTGGGGATACGCGTGCACGACAAGGAAGGGCGAAGATCCAGCACGATGCCCTGAGTGAACGGAGCTGATCTTCTGTTCGATATCCCAGGAAGTCGACCATGTGACGCACCTGAAGAGCGTCCGCGAGACTTTCGAGCGCAGAGACTGCGTTACCCGAGCCCGCGACGCGGAGCCTTAGATCGGGGAATTCGGCAACGCAGACGCGGGAACGCCTCGATTAGAGAGTCCGCTCCCTTGTAAGTGGTGTCCTCAGTCAGACGAGCGATGATCAGGATCTCGGGACTGTGGATTCGCACCGCCCAGGTTCGGGTGCCTCCAACATCGACTCCCAATTGGAGTCGTCGCAGCTGACGCCGAGCAATGCCATGGTCGATCAGCCTGTCGTCTGTGAACGTGCTGACAGACCAGATAACCACCGCCGCTTGCAGCGCTTCAAGTCGAACTCGCTTCAGCTCGCCCCAAACTTCTCGACCGTGAGCCACGACCACATATGGACGACCGAACGCAACGAGGCGTGCGAGCGGTGAGAGATTCACGTGCAGGCAAAGAATCGCGGCGGGTCGGCAGGTTAGGCGAATACGAAACGCGGCGGCACCAATCGGAGTAGTGAGAGCGCCCGTCACCGGCAACGCGGCGGTGACACGACTCTGACGTCGTGATGGACACCAAGGCGCCGCAAGATCGCGAGTCACTTGTTGTACGCCACCGGCGCCAACCATGCTTGGTGCGAGAAGCATATCCGCGCGCGATCACTTGGCTCGTCAACGAGGGGCCAGAAGCAACCGCACACGTAGCGCGCACACAGAAACTGCGACGGAGACCCACGAGCTGACGCAGGACGCCGTCGCAGCGCCAAAGAGGCTCGGAGATGCGTAGATACCAACGCCGAACGTGAGAGCTCCGAGTGCCTGGCTCGTCGCGACCCATCCCGGCCGTTTGCGCTCGAGAGTCGACCGACATTTCCTTGCAGGAGAAAGCCGCCGACCGCTCCGACGAGCAACATGCGCATCTCAGGTGCGCCACGTTCGAACGCGTGACCGTAGACGACAGTCAGCAACTGGGAGCTCACAAGGAACATCGCGACTGCGACGCCCCGCCGCGCCGACCAATGCGGCGGAGTCGGCCGTTCTCGTCTTGTCGGAGAGTCCGCGGACCAGACCGGCCGAGCCGAGGAAGATCAAGTACTTGCGGTGCGGCAGTCGCCGCCGCGTAGACGCCCACATCTCGGGGTGAGACAAGGACCGGAAGGACGAGGAGGTCGAGACGTTGGTTGACGTATTGGAAGCCGTTCGCAACCTGCGCCTTGACCGCGAATGATCGCACACGGCGGGCGTTGTCGAGATCAACTTTTGTTCGCCACGCGCGCAGTATCGACCTGCGGTTGCGACAGAACATGGTTAGCGGCACTGCGGCCAGAGACGCCGGCAGGAGCAAGCCACCAACGCCACGTTGAACGACACGGTGCGATGGTGAGGATAGAACGCCACGACTGCCGTGCCGGTCATCAGGAGAGCGGGTTGGACGAGCCGACATCGGATGTACCGAGGCTCGTGATAGTCCATCAACAGGAATCCCATCGTCACCTCGTTCGCCGTGCTAGCGACGCAGCCGATGCCGAGGGCGAGCCAGAGAACGGGATCCCTCCAAATGGCGTGCCCTATGAGGAGGACACCTCCACCGGCCACGATCAACGCGTACGTGAAGGCCCGACGCAGAACGTAGGCGGTGATCTCTTGGCGTGCTGTCGCCGAGCTCGCTGACCGGCTCGTCACCACGAGCGCTTTGTCGAGTGACATTGTCGCGCCGAATCCGAGAACCTGAACCCAGATAGTCACCTCCGTCAGCGTTCCGCGGCCCGTCGGGCCGAATCGGCGCGAGATAACGACCGATGTGATGAGCCCGAACAGCTGCACGACGCCTAGTGCTATCTCGAGTCTCCGTCGGTGCCATGCGTTTCTCACGTAGCGCTCGGCGTAGGGCCTAGGCATACGTCGCTACGGACGTTCGCGATAGTGCCTCCTGCCGCTGCGGGAGCAGCGCGGCCACGATCCAGATTGCGATTGCTTGTATGAGAACCGTCTTGGCGAACGTCGCGAATCCGTCCGCCAGAATCGTTCCGGGGCTCGTCGCAAGCAGGAAGAGATTGGCCCCGTACAGGCCCCGGGTCCGCACGGGCGACGCGGCGCGAAGTAGAAGTGGAACCAGGCGCGCGTACAGGGCGCCGACAATCGACATGATCACGATGACGCCGACGGGCCCGTAGTTCCAGTAGGCCTCGAGCGGTTGGCCGATCGTGACCGACGTGCGCAGATCGTCCTGTGCCGTGAAGTGGTACGTACGCCCGAACGCGTTTCCGAATACGCCAGGGTCGGGCTTTGAGGGAATGATGGCGCGCGGTAGCAAAGAAGTCAGCGTCATCGCATACGTGCTGCCAGGACGATAATTCTCGATCCCGACTCGTCCGTCGTGAAACACCACGGCGGCGGATCTTGGGTCAACGAACCGACCAAGCGTAGCTCCGGCCGCGTTGGAAACCAGCCGTTGCGGCCCAGCGTCCAACGTGGCGGTGATTGCGCTCACGCCGGTCGACGACACGTCGCCGCTGGTAGTCCGTGTTTTGGCCGCGGTAAGCCAGTACCGCCGGAAACACGACGACGACGACGAGCAAGGATAGAACGACGATTCGGCGTCGTGGCAACCGGCCGCGACCGTAGTACTCCGTCGCAAGGTAGGCGAGGACGATGCCGACCAACGGTCCCCGACCGCCGGTTGGCAGGTACCACGCAAGCTCGATGAGGAAGCCCGCCAGGCGTACGCGTGGGAGCCTTTTGGGATTGTCGATGCCCCACATGACGAGCACGAGCGTCGGTAGCGATGCGAGCGCCGCGGTGATGAACGAAGTTGACGAGGCGGCGACGGTCTGGGAAGAGGAGATGTGCCAGTAGCGCCCGCTTCCCACCAGAAATGCTCTGGCCAACCATCCAATCGCGTACAGCGGGAGCAGAAGTCCGCTCACTGGAGTCGCTGTGGCGCTTGGTGCTGGGCGGATCAACGGCGGCCGCCGCTTCCAGCCCGCGGCGTACCCGGCTGTGAAGCACATCCACGAGACGAACCCAAGTGTGAGCGCCGCGAGGACGCCCCTTTGGGTGTACTGCGAATCGGGGATCGGTGTTCGGAACTGCGGCCAAATAGATCGCGCCTGCGGCCCAGCCAAGCATGTAGTACGCGGTGACCGCGACATAGGGGTGGAGAGCGTCACCTGTTCGACGCACGACTGTTCGGATGGCGTAGATGCCTGCCGCGATGAAAGACGCAGCCATCGCGTAAGTGACAGCCCAAGTACCCGAAGGCCGGAGCCCAGCGAATAGCCCAGCGAGTGCGGCGGCGAGCAGTGCGCCAGCCGAGATGATCAGTCGGCCGCGCGTCGCGCCGTGACTCAAGCCAGCCATGCGCGTGCCTCCCCGCGTGATGTCGAGAGGTACATGTCTTCGAGGCGGGCGGCAACGGCGTCCCATGAGAGTGTCTTGGCCGCCGCTCGCGACCCTGCCGCCGCGTCTTCCATCAGCTCGTCGTCCGCGAGCAGCTCGGTGAGCGCGTTTGCGAGAGTCGCGGGCGTCACATCGGCCAAGACGCGCCCAGCCTTGTACTGCGCCACCAAGTCGTGCAGCGCAACCCCGGTTGTGGTGACGATCGGCAGTCCGCTGGCCATAGCCTCGGCGAGTGCGAGACCGAAGTTCTCGTTCTCGGACGGCAGGCAGAAGACGCGTGAGTGCGCCAGCAAATACTCCTTCGCCGTTCCGGTTACGAGACCGGGGAACGTAACGCTGTCTAGAACTCCCACGCGTTGTGCCTCAGCACTGAGCCTCTCCAGCGCTCGCCCTTCACTCGGCCCGGCAAGAACGAGCCTCGCGGTTGGGATGCGCTCGAGCACGGCTGGCAAGGCCCGGATGAGCAGCTCAGCCCGCTTCTTCGGTGCGAGTCGACTCATGTACGCGATGACGTCGCCCTCAGGCCACCACGCCGGTCGCACGTCGGCGCTCAGTTCATCTGGCAGGTCCACGCCGAGACCGACTACCCAGCTCCGCTCGTAGTCGACCAGGTCGAGCGCGCGTTCGCGTTCGGATTCGTGAGTGAAATGACACGCGGCTGCGTCGCGCAAGTAGCGCCTACCAAATAGGAGGTCGTACGGCCATTTCTTCCACCTACTGTGGCGGCGCTGGTACGGCTCCAAGATGCCGTGCGGTCTCACGATGTACGGCACGTTCGCGCGCCGGCACTCGCGTCGTGCGAGTAGGTGGTAGTGGAGATACAACCCGTGTATGTGGACGACGTCGGCACCGGGAAGGCGTCGCCTCAGCGTGGCCCGAAGACCACGAAGGCGGAAGAAACCTCGTGGCCACGCGCGGCGCAGCATCACGGTCTCGTAGTTTTCCGCGCCGTTGCCAGCCTGCTCGTCCGATCCTCTGATGGCCAGCGATAACCGTCACCGCATGTCCTCGACCGGCCAACGATTTTGCGATACCTCGAACTGCCGTCGCCGGGCCGCCGTAGCGCGGATCGGTCGACGCGGCGAGCTGGATGATGTTCACGCCGCGCGGTCCTCCGCCTTGCGTGGGCCCAGGACGCGGCCCTCGGCAGACCCGAACATGACGTCCGGCGGCACAGCGCCGCGAACCACGGTGTTTGGCGTGATCAGAGCGTTCCTACCGATGCGGCTGCCGGCAAGTACGACGCAACGGGCGGTCAACCACACGCCGTCCTCGATGATGACTGGTCGCGTCTGGAGTGCCATGTCGTCGCGAAACGCGTGCGTGCCGGTTGTGATGAACGTGTCCTGTGACACGACAACGTCCGCCCCGATGTCCACCTGAGCTTGATTGTGGAACCAAACGCCTTCGCCAATCCAGCTGCGATCGCCAATGGTGAGCTTCCAAGGGAACTTGACGCGCAATCGGGGCCGAAGCAACACGGAGTGTCCGATTTTCGCCCCGAACGCGCGTAAGACCGTGGCTCGCAGCCGCGAACTGATCTGCCATGGGTTCGTCACGAATAACAACTCGCACGCGGACCACAGGTACACGATGAGCGCCGGTCGGTCCCATGCGGCTCTCTCGCCCGGAGCAGCGGACAGATCAATCGAGTGCTCGCTCACATGTGTCCCTTCCGGCTCGTTCGTGCACCGACAGGCGTCAGTCGGAGTCGTGATCGGCCGGAAGATCGCGGAGCCTAAGTTCTCGCGCCGCCCAATACCGACCCGGTTGTGACGGCTTCAGTGGGTTGCGACATGCGCCGACACGGATGGGCGTGACCGACCTCAAGCAATCGCCGTCCCGAATGCGCGCGGCATGGCTTCCCGATGCCGAGCTCGACCGTCCACGGCGCGCCGGTACGAGTGCTCGTGATCGGCATCAATTACGCGCCGGAGCAAACGGGAAGCGCGCCCTACACGGCGGGCTTGGCCGAGATGATTGCCGACTTCGCGGACGTCGAGGTGCTGGCCGGCGCGCCGCACTATCCGTCGTGGCGGGTCGAGCCTGAATACCGGTGGCGGTTGCGTAGAAGCGAGCATCGCAATGGGGTCAACGTCCGGCATTTCAGGCATTTTGTTCCTCGCAAACAGTCCGCATTCGGACGTGCGATATGGGACGGCTCATTTGTCGCAAACGTAGCTATCTCACATCCTCGCCGTCCGCCGCACGTCGTCATCGCGTCAACGCCGAGCCTCGGCGGCGCGGTTCTCGGTGCGAGATTTGCGCAGCGCTACCGAGCCCCGTACGGGGTGGTGATTCAGGACCTCGTCGGGCAAGCCGCGCTGCAGAGCGGGATCTCAGGGGGAGCAGCCGTCGCCGACGTCGTCGGCCGCGTCGAAGGCTGGACGTTGCGTCGCGCCGACGCGGTCGCCGTCGTAAGTGACGCCTACCGCGATCAGATCGCTCGTTACCGCGTCGACGACGCGAAGGTCCGACTGCTGCCGAACTGGACACACGTGCCGCATCCGCAAGAAAAGCGGACAACAGTGCGCGCCGAGCTCGGCTGGCGCGACGACGAGTACGTCGTCCTGCACGCCGGCAACATGGGCCTGAAGCAGGATCTCGGCAACGTCATCGAGGCCGCGCGCGTGCTCGAAGGGCGCGCCAAGATCCGGATCGTGCTGTGCGGCGACGGCAACCAGCGGGAGGCACTGCGTGACCTCGCCGCGGACCTCGGCAACGTCAGCTTTCTCGAGCCGGTGTCGAGCGATCGCTATCCCGACCTGCTGCACGCCGCCGACGTCTTGCTCGTGAACGAGCGCGCGAGCCTGCGCGACATGGCGCTGCCCAGCAAGCTCACGTCGTACTTCGCCGCCCGCCGTCCGGTGATCGCGGCCGTCACACAGCGACGGCGCGTGTGCGCAGGAGATCGCGCGTACCGACGGCGCCGCACACATCGTCGCTCCGGGTCAGCCCGTCGAGCTCGCTCGTGCGATGGAAGAGCTTTCCGTGGACGCCGCGCGGTCGGCGTCCATGGCAGCAGCCGGCGCCAGATTCGCCGAAGAGCACCTGTCGTCGGCGGCCGCCGCCCGTCGGGTGCGCGAGCTCGTTTCCGACCTGTTGGCGTGCCGTCCGAACCATTAGCCCATTCGGGCTCATGCTCGGCCGATTTCCGCCGAGACTCCACGATGAACCGCAACATGCGGGCGAAGCGAAGGGACTGAACCGGTGGACTTGCGGGACTACGTGCGGATCCTCCGCAAGCGTTGGCCGATCATCGTCGCGGTCTTCGTCATCGGTGGTGCCGCCGCGGCGGCGATCGCACTCCGCGCGACGCCGGTCTATGCGGCCCACACCCAGCTCTTCGTCACGACGCCGTCGGGCGGCGACAACACGACAGGGCTTCAGCAGGGCAACACGTTCACGCAGGAGCGAGTGAAGTCGTACGCCGCGATCATGTCGAGCCCGAAGGTTCTCGATCCGGTCATCGCCCAGCTGAAACTGCCGGAGAGCGACGCCGAGCTTGCGCAGCACGTCAGTGCCTCAGCGCCGCTCGACACCGTGCTCGATCAACGTCAGCGTCACAGACACCGACCCGCAGTTGGCCGCAAAGATCGCCAACGCGGTCGGCACCTCGTTCTCCACGGTCGTGGCATCGCTCGAGGAACCGGCGAGCGGTGGTGCGTCACCCATCAAGGTGACGACCGTCAAGCAGGCCGGCGTGCCTGGTGCTCCGGTCTCTCCGAACAAGAAGCTCGACATTGCGCTCGGGTTGCTCGTCGGGCTCGCAGTGGGCGTTGGCATCGCGGTGCTGCGCGACACGCTCGACACGACAGTGAAGACGACGGCCGACCTCGCCGTGGTCACGAAGTCGGCATTCCTCGGCGGGATCGTCTACGACCCCGAGGTGCCGAAGCGCCCGCTCATCACGCACGCCGATCCGCAATCGCGTCGAGCCGAATCCTTCCGGCATCTGCGGACGAACCTGCAGTTCCTCGACATCACGAACGACTCGAAGTCGTTCGTCATCACGTCGTCTGTCGGTGGCGAAGGCAAGAGCACGACGTGCGCGAACCTCGCGGTCGCACTCGCCGCCACTGGCAGTCGGGTGGCCTTGGTCGAGGGCGACCTCCGCAGGCCGAAGGTTGCCGACTACCTCGGGCTCGAGCGTGCGGTCGGACTCACCACCGTGCTGATCGGGCAAGCGACCATCACCGACGTCATGCAGTCATGGGGCAACGGGCAGCTACACGTGCTGCCCGCGGGCCGCGTGCCTCCGAACCCGAGCGAGCTTCTCGGCTCGCAGGCGATGCAATCGGTGATCCGTCAACTCGAAGCGAGCTACGACTACGTGCTGATCGATGCGCCGCCGCTGTTGCCGGTGACGGACGCGACCGTGCTCAGCCGTATCGCGGGCGGCGCGATCGTCGTTGTCGGTTCCGGCAAGATTCGCCGCGAGCAGTTGCGTCGGTCGCTCGAGACGCTTGCAGCGGTCGATGCGCCGGTGCACGGGCTGATCCTGAACTTCCTGCCGACCAAGGGTCCAGACGCGTACTCGTACTACGCGTACGGCTACGACGGGAGCAAGCAGAAGGACCTCGTTGGGGCCGGCAACTGGTTTCCCGACGTCAACTCTGCGGGCGCTCCCACGATCCTGCTAGCCAACGGCCGCCGCACCCGCAAGGCCGCCCGCCACTGACGGCGGTTT
This sequence comes from uncultured Actinomycetes bacterium, assembly GCA_963809135.1. Taxonomy (GTDB): domain Bacteria; phylum Actinomycetota; class Actinomycetes; order Acidothermales; family Acidothermaceae; genus PALSA-607. The sequence continues at coordinate 67,318 of CAWEIG010000003.1, read as the reverse complement.
AAACGGTCGCGTCCTCTTGCACCATCCGTCCGAATCCAGCTTGCTCGCCGAGCGCTTCCGTCCTGCGAAGTCTCTGGATTAAGGGCGTCAAACTGATCAATCGGCGGGCAGATCCGATGCGTTGTGCAAGCGATCCCAGTCGATAATGGCGACCCAGGCCTTCAACTCTGCGTTGTAGTGAACAACCCCGACGAACAGAAGGTCATCGTGGCCGCCATTGTTGTCCGCGTCATCGGTGTAGAAGTCGAGGTGCATGCCTTCCTGGAGGTGGATTCCGTAGCGATCAAGGTCCGCCGAGGTGCCCAGCGTCGTCAATAGCACGCGGCCATGACCGTCCGTCTTGTGCGGATCGGCATAGATCCGGTTGCTCATCGATTCGGATTTGGCTGGGTGCGCAGTTAGTAAGCGCCACGGGCCGTTGCTACGGCCTTCGCGGTCTTCACCAGGATGCGCAGGTCACCACCGAGCGACCAGGTGTCGACGTACTGCAAGTCGAGCAAGACTGCTTCGCAGCGAGGGACGTCGGAGCGGCCGCTGACTTGCCACAGTCCAGTGATGCCAGGCTTCACGAAGAGCCGGCGGTGATGTTCGGGAGCGTATTGGGCGACCTCAGCCCGCACGTGCGGCCGCGGTCCGATCAGGCTCATCTCACCCTTGAGCACGTTGATGAGCTGCGGCAACTCGTCGATCGACGACCTGCGCAGGAAGCGCCCGAACGGCGTGATGCGCGGGTCTTCGCGCATCTTGTAGTACGGAACGTATCCGCCGTGTTCGGCCATGAGTTCGGCCACGCGATCATCTGACCCGGTCGTCATCGAGCGGAACTTCCACACCCGAAATCGCTGACCGTGCAGACCGACTCGCTCCTGCCGGTACATGGCTGGGCCCGACGACGTCACCTTCACGAGCAGAGCTGCGACGAGCATCACGGGAAGCAGCGTGACGAGCCCGACCAGACTGCCGACCACGTCGAGCACGCGCTTCGCCGATCGCTCCCAGCCCTTCGTCGTACGCGTCGTGATGACGGACGGCGACGCGGCGGCGGCCGGTTCCGTCGCGACTGCCGCGTGCGAGACGGCAATGTTGTCGTTGGACCGCACGCTTTGATCTGGCCTCCGACCGAATCCTCGGGTCGGAAGCAGTTCACCGGTGGTCACTAGCTCAGACCTATGCCACTGGAGACGGGGTCTAGGGCCGCTGGCTTGCGCGACCGGCGCCACCGGGTGACTACAACGGGAGCGAGCAACGCGATGAGTGCCACCAACAGGATCAGAAGCTCCATACGCGACAACGGGAAACTGCTCTTCGTCGACTTCGAAGCGGCCCCGTTGGTTGGCGACAGCACCATCAGGGCGGCGGTGAGGTTAAGGTGCGACTGCTCACCAGTCGCCGTCACGGTCGCGTGTCCGGTCTGGGTCAGCGTGATCTTCGTCGAGAACTGGCCGTCCTGCGTCGCGAGCGCGTGCGCGGCAGTCACGGTCCGCCCGACGCTGTGTCGCAGCGAGAAAGCCGCGGGTTGAGCACTAGGCCCCGCGGGACCGCCGGATCCGAGTGCGTGGCTGCCTGCGGGATAGGTCACGGAGATGTCGACGCCTTCGCCACTTTGGAATCCGCGCCCCGTCACGATCACGGAACCGCCGACGTTCACGCTGCCCGCCGACAAGGTCAGCATCGGACCTTGCGCCGGATAACCCCCCGTGTCAGCGGGTGACGCAGGCGGAGACGCCGCCGGTGAGGAAGCTACTGCCGCGCCTGGAGCCGCGGTGGCCGCGCCCAGTACGACAAAAGTGACGCCGGCCAACAGACCGGCAATTCGACGTCGGAGCATTCTTGGCCTCCCGGCATCCCCACAAATGGGTACGCCGTTATCTTCGGCACTGTTGCGCTGGCCTTTACTGACTACGCCTGTCGGGCCCTTAGTCGTTCGGACAGGAGATGTGTGGCAAATGGAGTAACGCGGGCGTCGACAAGGGAGTCGACCGCACCTGCGGAGTCACACCATGCGCGCGAACGTCGTGGGGCAGCTGCGTAGTAACCAACGAGACATCGATCGACTTTTTCGCGCCTGGCGCAAGATCGACGAGCACGATTCCCTCCGAGCGGCCCGACTCCACCCCACTGCCAATCGGCGTGAGCACGCCGTCGATCGATGCCGAAACGATGGAGCCGTCCATCGGCGCGGCGAAGACGACCTGTGTACGCATCGTCCCCAAGGACGCGGACGTCTTCGACCCCGCAGTCACGTAGGCCGGCAAAGAAGCTGCATCGGCCGGAACTGTCGACGTGAGAGTCACCCGTACGTGGAACGCGATCCGTCCGGCCGGACATGACGCAGCCGGTGCAACGGCCACGTCTTCGCGCAGGTAGTAGTCGAGCTTGGCGCCGGTCCCGTCGTTGAGGAATACACCGACGGTCGGATCACCAGCAGGCTCGCTAGAGGGCAGCGCGCCCTCAAGTGCCGTGCCCGCAAGCACTTTCTCCTCAGCGGGATGCCGGCTCCACACCGTCAGACGGCCTGCTCCCGCGGCGTCCGCCAAAGCTTTCACCGTCGCACGCGCATCGCCTTGCCCAGCCGACAGCGCAGTGAATACGGCGTTCGCGGCTTGCGCGAAATAGGCGTCCTCCAGCGCGGGGTTCTGGATGTTCGCGTACACCTGCGACAGCAGCAGCGACACTGCGTTGCTAGCAGTGAGCGATCCGCCGAGCGGCAGCTTCACCGGTCCCGTCGCCTGCAGCAGCCCGGCGAGCGCAACCGGATCGGTCGAGATCACGCCGTCAACCTGAATTCCGTACGCCTGCTGGAACATCTCGCTCGCGAGGGCCGCGTCAGTCGGGAACGACGGCGACATGTCGACGTCCTGAAAGAACGTCCCCGGTCGATTCGTATAGAGCGCCGCGACGTCGGGCGGCACCGGCACCGGCGCGCCCGAGAGGTGGCTGTTGACGTCGCCGGCCGAACCCTGCTTCACGATCGCGACGCTGCCGTGCACGACCTGCACGATCGCCCACGACCCCGCGATGCCACCCGTCGCGCGTACCTCAGCGTTGTTCAAGAACAGCAAGGCGTACGTCCGCGGACCGTCAGTGCCCAGCATCGGCGGCAGCAGTGTCACCGCGCGCGCTGCATCCGACGTCGTGGTCACCGCTTTGTCGAGATCGCTCTGCAGTCGCGACACAGACGTACGCACAACGGGCAACAGGCCGGACGTCGAGATGCCGGCGACTTGGTCACGCACACGTTGCACGGCCGAAGCAGCACCGACAATTGCCGGCGCTGCATGTTGAATTGGCGCGATGTCGATGCTGCCGTCGTGCGGCGCTATTTGTTGCAGGTCCAGCGTTGCGGAGGCATCGACGAGTGAGGGCAGCGCATGTTGAGCGAGGTCGTCGACGGCCGACGCGACCGTCGCGATCGCGGTGGCGTTGCCTCCGACGATCGGCGTCCATCGGGCGAGCTTCCAGATTGTTCCGTGCGTCTCGGCTCGCGCCGAGTGCGCTTCTTGTTGCAGGTTGGCCAGAGTGACGCGTTCGCCCGCGACGTCCCCGCTCTCAGCCTGGTGTTGCAACACCGAAACATCGTCGGCAGCGCGGAGGAGGTTGGTCTTCGCCCGCATGCCGTTGTAGACGACCCACCCGACACCCGCTAGCAGCAGTACGAACAGAACAAGCGCGGCGCGCAAAACCAAAACGCGGCGCGACGCGCGACGCCCTGCGTGGCGTGGTCCGGCGGGGGTCGAGAGTGCGGGAGCACTCAGGTGCGTGGTCATCGCATCGGCAATACGGTCAGGCCGATCGATGGACACAGCGCGGTCAGGATCGACGACGTCGCTTCGTGCAGGCTGTCGAACGCCTTGCCGTAGCGCGCGTCGTTGCCGCCGTACGGATCCGGGACGTCGTCGTCGGTCGGGTCGCCCGGCCCGTGAGCGCCGCGCGCGCCGGCGGCCGCCGTTACGAAGACCCGCAACCGGGCGATGGGTTCGAGAGGTGCTCGGTCGCCGGGCGGCAGCGATGCGCCCAGTCGAGCAAGCTCGCGCAACGTAAAGGTGTAGCGCACTGCGCGCGGATGCAGCTCTACGACGGCGGCTCGGTGCGCGCGCGTGAGGGCGATGACCAGCTCTGCGGCGTCCAGCATCTCGGGAGTGACCTGCCGGGGTGTGAACGGCGAAGCGTCGGCGCCGACCGCCCGCAGCCGCGACGTGAGGGACTCGGGGGTTGCGTGACCCAGCGCAGCTTGCGTCCCCGCGCTCGCGACCCGAAGCAGCGCCGCCGCCGTCGGCCACCGGGTCGCGAAGCCCAGCCGGAAGAGCCGCTCCACCACGGGGGAGCGGCACAGGTTGCCCGTGCAGACGGCGAGGATCGCCGCGGGCTCGTCGCTGGTCATCGGGGTGATTCTCGGCGTTTCGCACGCGAGCCTGAGCGGCGTGGATAAGCCGGACGCCGAAATGCTCCGACGTGGCATGCTGCCCTCGTGCCAGCCGCTGTGAATCAGGTGACCGTTGCCGTCGGCGATGAGGAGCTGCTCGTCGAGCGGGCGGTCGCCGCCGTGATCGCCCGCGCGAGGGCCGCCGATGCCGACACCGACGTCCGCGACCTGCTGGCGACGTCTCTCGAGCCAGGACAGCTCGCCGAGCTCACCAGTCCCTCTCTTTTCGGCGAGCGCCGCGTGCTTGTCGTGCGGGACGTCGAGCAGCTGGCTAAGGAGATGGTCGACGAGGTCGGCGCGGCGCTGCGCCTGGCCGACGACGAGCTGGGGATCGTGCTCACCCACAAGGGTGGTGCCCGGGGGAAGCAGCTGATCGATGCGGCGATCGCCGAAGGCGCCACTCGGGTCGATTGCGCGAAGCTGACCAGGCTTGGCGAGCGCATCGACTTCGTGCGCGCCGAGTTCCGGGTCGCCGGCCGGTCGATCTCCGAAAGCGGCGCACGCGCGCTGATCGAGACCGTCGGCACTGAGTTGCGCGACCTCGCGGCCGCCTGCGCTCAGCTGTGCACCGACACCGACGGGCAGGTCGATTCCGAGGACGTTGCTCGCTACTACCGCGGTCGGGCAGAGGCGAACGGGTTCGCTGTCTCCGACCGCGCGCTCGAGGGTCGGCTCGGTGATGCTCTTGAGCAACTGCGGTGGGCGTTGGCGGTCGGTACCGCTCCGGTCTTGATCACCAGCGCACTTGCCCAGGGGATCCGGGCGCTGGCGAAGGTCGCGAGCGCGCCTCGGGGTCTGCGCGGCGCAGACCTCGCGCGCGATGTGGAGATGCCGCCGTGGAAGGTCGAGCGGGTGCAGCGCCAGCTACCTGGCTGGACCCCGGCGGGCGTCGCGGCTGCGGTCACTGCGATCGCGCGGGCCGATGAGCAGGTGAAAGGGGCCGGGACTGATGCCGGCTACGCCTTGGAGCACGCCGTGCTGGCGATCGTGGCCGCGCGGGGCGCAGCCTGACGCGGGCGTAGTTTGTCGCCGAGTGAAGGAATTTCGGGGTGTCTGGACGCGGAAAGTGCCCGGAATTCCTTCAGTCGGCGAGGGACATCGAGCGGGGCGGGCTTAGAGTGCGGCGGCGCGCTTGGCCAGCGCAGACTTGCGGTTCGCGGCCTGGTTGGCGTGGATGACGCCCTTGCTGGCGGCCTTGTCGAGCTGACGGTTGGCGGCGCGCAACAGTTCGGGCGCGTCGGGCGACCCCGCGTCGGCGGCTTCACGGAAGCGGCGGACATGGGTCTTGAGCGAGGACTTCACGGCCTTGTTGCGCAGCCGTGCCTTCTCGTTCGTGCCGATGCGCTTGATCTGGGACTTGATATTCGCCACGCGGGAACCTCAGGTGTGCTCGGGGTCAGGAGCGCCGAGCCAACTGGGCCTGAGCGCGAATGTTCAGGGTACCGGGGCGGCAGGGCACCCGTCCAACCGGTCAGCCCGACGTGGTGTTGGCCGCCCCGAGTGAACCGAAGTCGACGGTGACCGGCGCCCGCACCGCAGCGTCGTCCGTCTCGAAGTATTCGGCTTCCGTGAAGTGTCCGAAGCCGGCGATGACCGACGAGGGGAACGCCTCGATGCGCGTGTTGAGCGCACGTACGTTGCCGTTGTAGAACCGCCGAGCAGCCGCGATCCGATCCTCCGTCTCGGCCAGCTGCTGCTGGAGCGCGAGGAAGTTCGTGTCTGCCTTGAGCGTGGGGTAGTTCTCGGCGACTGCGAACAAGCCGCCGAGCGAGCGCGTCAGCCCGCTCTCGGCCTGGGCCTGCCCGACCGGACCGGCACTGCCAACGGCGGTCTGCGCCGCGGTCCGCGCTGCGGTGACAGCCTCGATGACCGAGCTTTCGTGCGCCGCATATCCCTTCACGGTCGCGATCAAGTTCGGAATCAGGTCATGGCGGCGGGTGAGCTCTACGTCGATCTGCCGCCACGACTCCTGCACGAGATTGCGCTGCTTGACGAAGCGGTTATACGACGCGGCGGCGGCGACTCCGACGAGGACGACGACGGCGAGGGTAATCCACATTGCGGTCACGAGACGGTCTCCGATTTCGGCGGTTACTTACCGGGCAGGATGTTCTGGTTGGGCCATGCGGACGCGGGCGGCTGTGCGTATTCGGGCTGGGCCGGCTGTTGTGCGTATTCGGGCTGGGCCGGCTGCTGTGCGTATTCGGGCTGGGCCGGCGGTGGCGGGGCGTACTGCGTGCCGGCGTACGCCGCTAGCGGGTAGGCCATTGCGGTCGGCTGCTGCTGTTGGGCGTAAATCGGCGCAACCGGCAGCGGGGCAACCTGCGCAACCGGCTGCGGGGCTTGCGATCCCTGCACGCCATGGTCGTGCCAGACGAAGGTCGGTATCGACGACACGACCATCGACAGCATCGACAGCCAGGCTGGCAGTGCATTGACGTCGAGGCGGCCCTTCCGCCACGAAATCAGGTTGCTGCCCTCGATCCGCCATTGCTCTGGCGGCAGGCTCATCAACCTCGCGGCGAGCTGCGGGGACAGGACGTCCGAGGCGAACTTTGGATCGTCGGAGCGCACCTTGAACTCGCGGTTGAAACCTTCGCTTTCGATCTGGATGTCGTGCCCGCCCATGCTCTGGGCAACCCGATCCAGAACGTTCTCGTGGCCGATCTCGAGATACGGCAAAAGCGTAGGAAGTGTGATGACGCACACCGCGTAGCGGTACGTCTCCGAGGATCCGTTCTGGCCTGACTGTTGCTTGCGAACCGTGTAGTCGAAGGCAGCAGCGGGGCGCTGGTCGTAGGCCCCTTGAACGATGTCAGTCGCGCTGGAAACCGTTGACGACATGCCGATTGCGACGTTTTTGCTGATATTGAACATTGGCTGGCCACCGAACGGCGTCCGAGTCGAAATCTGCGTCCACCGGTTGTCGCGCGCGGTGTAGCTCCAGCCCATTTTCGTTGCGAACTGTTGCAGCTGAGAGACCTCCTTCTGGTGCCTCCTCCAGCCCACGATGCCTGAAACGATCATGCCGAGGATCACGATCGGAAAGAGAAGCAGCTGGGGATTCTTAATGACGGTCGCCCCTTCACAACAGGCCCACAAGCGCATGAGCAAACGTCGCCGAACCGGCGATATCTGTTTATCGGTGTCAAGATCGCCGACTTAAACGTGCGCAGGTGCCCGTCCGAACCCCCTCGCGGCGCGTGATGATGGGGTCGCCTGAGCGCGCGTGGGACGATGGTGGGGCATCCCCGACCCGAGAGAAGCGCGTGCCCGAACGCACCGACCCGGCGAAGATCCGCAACTTCTGCATCATCGCCCACATCGACCATGGCAAGTCCACGCTCGCCGACCGCATGCTCCAGCTCACCGGGGTGGTCGACGAGCGGTCGATGCGCGCCCAATACCTCGACCGGATGGACATCGAGCGCGAGCGCGGTATCACGATCAAGAGCCAGGCCGTGCGCCTGCCGTGGAAGGTCGAGCGCACCGACTACGTCTTGAACATGATCGATACGCCGGGCCATGTCGACTTCACCTACGAGGTGTCGCGGTCACTCGCCGCATGTGAGGGCGCGGTGCTTCTGGTCGACGCGGCTCAGGGGATCGAGGCGCAGACTCTGGCCAACCTGTACCTGGCGATCCAAAGCGACCTGCACATCATCCCGGTGCTGAACAAGATCGACCTGCCCGCCGCCCAGCCCGAGCGGTACGCCGAAGAACTCGCGCATGTCATCGGCTGCGAGCCAGGCGACGTCCTGCGAGTCAGTGCGAAGACCGGCTTCGGCGTGCGCGAGCTGCTCGATCATGTGGTGCATCACGTCCCGCACCCGATCGGCGACTTTGACGCACCGCCGCGCGCGCTGATCTTCGACTCCGTCTACGACGTGTACCGCGGGGTCGTCACGTACGTGCGGGTCGTCGACGGCTACCTGTCGAGTCGTGAGCGCATCAAAATGCTTTCAACCGGGACGACGCATGAGCTACTTGAGGTCGGCGTCATCTCACCAGAACCGATCCCCACCGAAGGGCTCGGAGTCGGCGAGGTCGGCTACCTGATCACCGGAGTGAAGGACGTTCGCCAGTCGCGGGTCGGCGACACCGTGACCGTCGTGAGCCGGGCCGCTACCGAGCCGCTGGCCGAGTACACGCTGCCTAAACCGATGGTCTACTCGGGCCTGTATCCGATCGACGGCAGCGACTATCCGCTGCTGCGCGACGCGCTCGACCGTTTGCAACTCAACGACGCCGCACTCGCGTACGAGCCGGAAACCAGCGCCGCGCTCGGGTTCGGATTCCGCTGCGGGTTCCTCGGCCTGCTGCACCTGGAGATCGTGCGCGAGAGGCTCGAGCGCGAGTTCAACCTCGACCTCATTTCGACCGCGCCTAACGTGGTGTACCGGGTCGTGCGCGAGGACGGCAAAGAGATCACGGTCACGAACCCGAGCGAATACCCCGAGGGCAAGATCATGGAGGTGTTCGAGCCGGTCGTGCGCGCGACCGTCCTGTCGCCGAGCGACTATGTCGGCACGATCATGGAGCTGTGCCAGAGCAGGCGCGGCAACCTGCTCGGCATGGACTACCTGTCGGCTGACCGGGTCGAGCTGCGCTACACGATGCCGATGGCCGAGATCGCGTTCGACTTCTTCGACCAGCTCAAGTCACGCACCCGCGGGTACGCGAGCCTCGACTACGAGCCAACGGGCGAGCAGGTCGGCGACCTGGTGAAGGTCGACATCCTGCTCCAGGGCGAGGCGGTCGACGCGTTCAGCGCGATCGTGCACAAGGACAAGGCGTACGCATACGGCGTCGAGATGACCAAGAAGCTGCGCGAACTCATCCCGCGCCAGCAATTCGAGGTACCGATCCAGGCGGCGATCGGGTCGCGCATCATCGCCCGCGAGAGCATCAGGGCGATCCGCAAGGACGTGCTCGCGAAATGCTATGGCGGCGACATCAGCCGCAAGCGCAAGCTGCTGGAGAAGCAGAAGGAAGGCAAGAAGCGGATGAAGATGGTCGGCCGCGTCGAGGTTCCGCAAGAGGCCTTCATCGCGGCCCTGTCGACGTCCCCGACCGCGGGCAAGGAGTAGAACCATGGCCACGGTTGTGTCGGTCAACGTCGGCCGCGCCAAGCCGATGCCCGGAAAATCCGGCGTCAGCGCGATAGACAAGCGCGGCGTCGAGGGCCGCGTTGCGGTAACCGAGCTCGGTCTTGCCGGCGACACCCAGTCCGACAAGGCGAACCACGGCGGCGTCGAACAGGCGGTCTACGCCTACGCAACCGAGGATCTCGACCACTGGGCTGCGCTGCTCGGCCGCGAGCTGACACCTGGCCAGTTCGGCGAGAACCTCTCGACCCGCGGCGTCGATGTCACCGGCGCTTTGATCGGTGAGACGTGGCGGATCGGCACCACGTTGTTGCAGGTTTCGCGTCCGCGGTTCCCGTGCGTCGTTTTCCAGAACTGGCTGGGCGAGGCGCATTGGGTCAAGCGGTTCACCGACGATGGCCGCCCGGGAGCTTATCTGCGGGTGCTCGAAGTAGGCGAAATAGCAGCCGGTGACGACGTCGTGATCGAGAGCCGACCTGACCATGAGGTGACCATCGGCCTGGTCTTCCGGGCGATGACCACCGACCGCAGCCTGGCGCCGCGGATGCTCGACGCGCACGACCTACCGCCGGCCGACTACGAATTCGCCGTTCGCCACGCCGCCGACTTGTAAACGGTCGCGTCAGGCCTGAGCTGCTCGGCGTTCGCTCAGAACGAACCCTGCCTCACCGAGCGCCGACTGCATGCGCAGACGCTCGGCTTCGCGGTCGAGTCCTTCGGTCTGATCGAGATCTTCGGGGACGTCGAGCGCGTGGCACGCGGCAACCAAGGCGCGGTCGTACGCATCGGCAGCGGCAATGAGCTTGGTCGCCTTGCCGGGAATCGGCCGCGGGTCGGCGTACGTGTCGAGCCAGTGCTGGCAACGGTGCAGGCTCGCGGCAATGTCTTCGATCGACGGCCCGAGAGCAACCGGCGGTCGCGGCTTGAAGTGGCGGAAGCCGCTCACAATCGCGTCGGCCGCACGGGTGTGAAGGGGTGTGCGCGCGACGGGGAGGACGGCGGTCGCGCAGATCACCACCGTGATGCTGAGCCACAAGACGAGCCAGAACATCAGGCCGCTGCCTCCTAGGGCGGACCCAATTGTGCTCCTTTGCGCGGTACATCGGCAACAAGAAATTGATGCGGCCGTCACAATGGCTTGTGCCTTCGACCCTGCCCGACGGCGACCCAATGCCCTCCGACGGCGCGCTACCCCCCGACGTCCGCCCTCGTAGCCCGTTCAGTTTCTACGTCCACGTCCCGTACTGCGCTTCGCGTTGCGGCTATTGCGATTTCAACACCTACACGGCGTCTGAACTCGGGGGCGGCGCGAGCCAGGCGTCGTACGCGGCAGATGCAGTCCGCGAGATCGCATTTGCGCGGCGGGTGCTCGGCTCGGTTGATCTGCCCGTGCAGACCGTTTTCTTCGGGGGCGGGACGCCGACACTGCTGCCGGTTGCGGATCTTGCGCTCATGCTGCGGGCGATCGACTCCGAGTTCGGGCTGGCGCGTGATGCCGAGGTGACCACCGAGGCCAACCCAGAATCAGTCGACGCCCGCCCGTTGGCCGAGTTGCGGGCGGCGGGGTTCACGCGGATCAGCTTCGGGATGCAGTCGGTGCGGCCGCACGTGCTCGCGGTCCTCGACCGGGTGCACACACCCGGCACGCCTTTGCGACGCGTCGCCGAAGCTCGGGCGGCTGGGTTCGAGCACGTCAGCCTCGACCTGATCTACGGCACACCGGGCGAGTCGGACGACGATTGGCGGGCCTCGCTTGACGCCGCGGTCTCGGCCGAGCCGGACCACATCAGCGCGTACTCGCTGATCGTCGAGGATGGCACGCGGCTTGCGGGTCGCGTCGCGCGCGGTGAGTTACCTCGACCGGACGACGATGTGCTGGCCGACCGGTACCTGATCGCCGACTCGGTGTTGGCTTCAGCGGGGTTCGGTTGGTACGAGGTGTCGAACTGGGCTACTCGATCGGGGGCCGAGTGTCGGCACAACCTGGCGTACTGGCGCAGCAACGACTGGTGGGGCATCGGGCCTGGCGCGCACAGCCACGTCGGGGGAGTGCGCTGGTGGAACGTCAAGCACCCGACCGCGTACGCGGCTCGGGTGGCGGCCGGGGTCAGTCCGGGTCAGGCGCGCGAACTTCTCGACACCCCGACGCGGCGGGTCGAGCGGATCATGCTCCAGCTACGGCTGTCCGAAGGTCTTTCCGTCGCCGAGCTCGATGAGGCCGGACGCCGCGCCGCTGAGCTCGAAGTGTCGGCCGGGTTACTCGACGCGGAGGCATTCGAGCGAGAACGTGCGGTGCTGACGTTGCGCGGCCGGCTTCTGGCCGACGGCGTCGTCGGCCGCCTGCTCGGCTGATCGCGGACGCCGGGGGGTGCTGTGTCGTTATGGCAGCGGGGTGATGCGAAGCAACTGGGTGAAGCCGGTGTAGCCACCGGTCTGCGGCGATTGGAGGAGGAAGTAACTGCCCGCAAAGATCACCGCTGTTCCTGGTGTGGTCCCGGACTCTGCGGCGAGTTGGTCGAGTGGCGGCAGCTGGGCTTCGACCGTCGGCTTCCCGGTGTTCGGGTCGAGGCGCACGACGTCGAAGTGTTGATTGTCGGTCGGGGCGGTCGAGGCACCGAACGGTGGATCAGGTGTCGTCAGCCAGAGGCCTTCTTGTGCGTTGCCGACCACGAAGTTAGGCCCGACCTCGAGGCTCGGCTCCGGCAAGTCGAGCGCGACCTTCCCGGCCGGGCCGTCGAACCGCCGCAGATTCAGCAGCGCGCTGCCCGCCGGACGGATGCCCGCCCAGACGTGGCCGTTGTCGGCGACCATCCAGTCGACCACGTCGTTATCGGCCGAGCTCGATAGCACCGTCGTGACGGCATGTGATCCCGGCGCCACGTGGTACAGCGTTCCCGCCAGCTGGCCACCCTCGATCGAGTTGCCCAGCCAAAGTCCGTCGCTATTCGCGGCGATGACCGGGCGTGTGAGTGACGGGGTGCGGACGACGTCTTCGACCTTCCCTGTGATCGCCGATACCCGAATCGCCTCTGGACCGTTACTCGTGGCGACGTCATAGATCCACAGCGAGCCCCCGCCGTACGCCGCGACCGGCTGGGTGTCTGACACCTCACTGAAACGCATGACGACGGGGCCAGTCGTCAGTGCGCCCGTATTCGGGTCGGTCACGTTGATCGCGATGGAGGACGTGAATGCGGGCGAGCCGCCGTCGGGATTGATGACCACGAACGAGACCCGTTCGCCGACCGATGAAGGATCGGCGCAACTGCTCCCGGTGGGCTCGGTGAGATTGATCGTGGTCGTGGGCGTGCTCGCCGCGAGCGGATCGCTGCTGATCCGAGCCGACGCGCACGCGGGTGCTACGGCATCCGTAGCGGCCGCGGGTAGCGCAGCGCCGACGACGAGCAACTGCCCGGACGCTACGCCGAGACCACCAAACGAATACCCACTGGGCAAGACCAGCGCAGAGACGTTCGGCGGCAGCGAAATCGTCGAGGTGCCTGGGATGGGAGAGACGGCGGCAGATGCGACCGGCGAGCTCGCGGGCGCCGACGGGAGCGCGGGCAAGCTGAGTTGCGGAGTGTGCGGTGTGGTTGGTCCGGGGATGCTCGGACCGACCGCTGGGCCAACACGTAGTGGCTTCGTGTTGTTGCCGGCAAGGGCGGTCGCTCCGATGGCGATTCCGGCGACGCAGACGGCCGCTGTCGCAGCTGCCGCAACGCCGCGACGCACCGAGCGCCGCCGCATCCGATGCTGCACCGCAGCAACGGGATCGCCGGTCGCCGAGGGCACGGTGGCGCGCTGACGAAGGACGGCCCGGAGCTGGTCTTCCATGTCGCCCGACATGTCGCCGGGCGTGTTGTCGGTCATCGCGGGCCCTCCGAATTCCGGATGTCGATGCGATCCCCGATCGCCGCTAGCTGACGCAGTCGAGCGAGTCCCTTCGCCGTCTGGCTGCGCACGGTTCCGACCGTGACGTTCAGGCAGGTCGCGATTTCGGACTCGGTCATGTCTTCGTAGAACCGCAGGACGAGCACCGCCCGCTGCCGCGGCGGGGTCGCCAACAACGCCCGCCACACGACGTCCCGATCAGCGTGTTGGCTCGTTGCATCGACCGTTTCGATCTCCGGCACCGTGGCAGTCGACGACTCGCGGAACCGTCGTAGTCGCGACCGGCTGATCAACACGTTGACCATCACGCGATGCACGTAGGCATCGGGTTCGGCGATCGGGTGCCGCCGCCAGGCCGCGCAGCAACGCGCCAGGGCTTCTTGCACGAGGTCCTCGGCCGCCGACTGGTTGCCCGTCAGCAGGTAGGCGCGGCGCAACAATTGGGGATAACGCGCCCGCACGAAATCGGCGAGCTCGTCGTCCACCGGGCATCCCGCCTTGATCGTGAGCGCTAAGACAGTCATTTCCTGCTTAGACGCAAGGACGCGTCTGTTCTATGCCTTCGAAGTGGTGCGCTATGCCTGGGCGCGTTGCGCCGTACACTGGCACTCCGAGAGGCGGAGTGCCAGCCTGTCGGCTGGAGGCCCGCCACGCGGCGTCCGACGGAGGTGACCGGATGCTCGACGATCGCAAGCTCGACGTGCTGCGCGCCATCGTCCAGGATTTCGTGTCGACAAACGAGCCCGTGGGCTCGAAGGCCCTTGTCGAACGCCACCACCTCGGGGTGTCGCCCGCGACCGTCCGCAACGACATGGCGGCGCTCGAAGAAGAGGGCTACATCGCCCAGCCGCACACCAGCGCGGGGCGGGTGCCGACTGACAAGGGCTACCGGCTTTTCGTCGACCGGTTGTCAACCGTCAAGCCGTTGAGCGGTGCCGAGCGGCGGGCGATCGAGCAGTTTCTCGACGGCTCGCTCGACCTCGACGACATGGTGTCGCGGACCGTCCGGCTGCTCGCCCAGCTCACGCGTCACGTTGCTGTCGTGCAGTACCCGATCCTCGACCGCTCGTCGGTGCGGCATCTCGAGTTGATCAAGCTGAGCGACACCCGACTGATGCTGGTGCTGATCACCGACACCGGCCGGGTCGAGCAGCGGCAGGTCGATCTGCCCGGTCTGATCGACGAGCGAACCGTCAGCGAGCTGCGCACGCGGCTGAACGTCCGCATCGCCGGTAAGGCGATCCACGACGTCCCGATCGAACTGGCCGACCTTGCCGAGGCCGAGCCGAGCGCCACGCGCGGCGCCGCGTCGGCCGTCGTCGCGGTCTTGCTTGCGTCGCTGGTCGAGCGCCGCGAGGAGCGCGTCGTCGTCGGCGGGGCGTCGAACCTGACCCGGCTGGCACTGGATTTCCCCGACTCCGTGCACCCGGTTCTTGAAGCGCTCGAGGAACAGGTCGTGCTGATCCGCTTGCTCGGCGAGGTGAACCGGCCGACCGAGGTGACAGTGAGGATCGGTGACGAGAACTCGCACGAGGGCCTTCGGTCGACGTCGGTCGTGAGCGCGACGTACGGGTCTGGCACCCGCGCCCTTGCGAGCCTCGGTGTGCTCGGCCCTATGCGGATGGACTACCCCGGCACAATGGCCGCGGTCGGCGCTGTCGCGCGCTACGTCGGCCGCATCCTCGCCGAGTCATAAGCCGAAGCTAGGAGTTTTCGTTGGCCCGCGACCACTACGCGATCCTCGGCGTGCGCAAAGACGCACCACCCGAGGAGATCAAGCGCGCGTACCGGCGCCTAGCCCGGCAACTGCATCCGGACGTGAACCCCGACCAGCAGACGCAGGAGCGGTTCAAGGAGATCACCGCCGCCTACGAGGTGCTCTCGGATCCGAGCAAGCGACAGCTGTACGACATGGGCGGCGACCCCCTGTCGGCGTCCGGCAATAGTGGTTTTGGCGCCGGATTCGGTGGCCTCGGCGACATCATGGACGCGTTCTTCGGGGGCGGTGCCGCGCGAGGGCCGCGCACCCGCACGCGCAAGGGAAATGATGCGCTGATCCACGTCGAGATCGACCTCATCGAGGCGGTGTTCGGCGCGACGCGGGAGCTCAATATCGAGACGGCGGTCGTCTGCGCGACGTGCAACGGCGCCGGCACTGCGCCGGGCACTCATCCCGACACTTGCCAGGTCTGCAAGGGGCGCGGCGAGATCAGCCAGGTGACTCGATCGTTCTTGGGTCAGGTCATGACCTCGCGGCCATGCCCACAGTGCGGCGGTGTCGGCACGGTGATCCGGCATCCGTGCGCCGAATGCTCGGGCGACGGTCGGGTGCGCGCGCGGCGCACGATCGAGGTCGCGATCCCGGCCGGTGTCGAGCACGGCATGCGCTTGCGGTTGACGGGTGAGGGTGAGGTCGGCCCTGGTGGCGGACCGCCCGGCGACCTCTACGTCGAGATCGAGGAGCGCAAGCACCCCACGTTCGAGCGGCACGGCACCGATCTGCACGCCGCACTCGCGGTGCCGATGACCGCCGCTGCGCTCGGAACCTCGCTCAAACTCGAGACCCTCGACGGTCCGGTCGACATCGACGTCAAACCCGGGACGCAGTCGGGCACGGTGATCCCGTTGCGCGGTCGCGGCGTTCCGCGGTTGCGCTCGAACAGCCGCGGCGACCTGCACGTGCACCTTGAGGTCTCGACGCCGACCAAGCTCGACAACGAGCAGGAAGAGTTGCTGCGCAAACTCGCGAGCCTGCGCGGCGAAGAGACGCCCGACGGCTCGTTCAAGGCCGCGACGCCCGGGCTCTTCGGCCGCATCCGCGACGCCTTCAACGGCCGCTGACCTTTCGTGACCGTCCCGCTGTTTTTCGCGGACGCCTCACAGTTGCGCGCCGCGGCCATCGGCGACGTCGTCGAACTCGGTGGCGCCGAGGGCCGGCACGCGGCCACAGTCCGGCGGTTGGTGGCAGGTGAAAAGCTCGATCTGGCGGACGGCGCGGGGCTGGTGTGTTCCGCCGAAGTTACTGCTGTCCTGACTCACGGACTACAAGCCCGCGTGCTCGACCGCACCGAGGTTCCGCGACCGCCAGTAACGGTCACCGTCGTACAGGCCTTGGCGAAGGGCGACCGTGACGAGCGGGCGGTCGAAACCATGACCGAGGTTGGCGTCGACGTCATCGTTCCCTGGCAGGCTGCGCGCTCGATCGTGCGCTGGGATTCGCCACGTGCGCAGAAGGCGGTGACGCGGTGGCGAACTACCGCGCGTGAAGCAGCTAAGCAGGCGCGACGGGCTTGGCTGGTCGACGTCCCGCCTCTTGAATCGACGCAGGCCGTCATCGCGCGGATAGATTCCGTCGTGCAAGGCGGAGGTGTCGCCGTCGTGCTGCACGAAGAATCCGACCGGCCGATCGCGGAGCTGGTCATTCCGAAGCAAGGCGAGGTCGTGCTGGTGGTAGGCCCTGAGGGCGGCATCACCCCCGACGAAGTCGCCGCGTTCGAGGCGGTCGGGGCCGTCGTCCACCGGCTGGGCCCGACCGTGCTTCGTACGTCGACCGCGGGCACCGTTGCGGCTGCGATCGTGATGGCAAACTCGGCCCGCTGGAGCTAGCGACCCGTCACGTTGTCGATCTGTTCCCTGATGATGTCGGCGTGGCCGGCGTGCCGTGCTGTCTCGCTCGTCATGTGCGCAAGTACCCATCTGAGGCTCAGCAGTTCGTCGCCAACCGGCCGCGCACTGAGGGCGTCGGGATCACCGATGCGTCGAATGGCGGCATCGCTCTCGTCAATCGCGTCGCGGTAGTCCTGCACGATGTCGGCAGCAGATCTCTCCTGCGGCACCAACATGGTGAAGTCAAAGTCGTCGGCGTCACCGATGCCGAGAAGGTGGTAGCCGAACCAATACCGCTCGCCAACCGCGGAGTGCTGAATCAAGCCGAGCAGAGACGTGCCGCTGTCGACCAGCACTCGCCGGAGCTGCTCATCGCCCAGACCCTCCGTCTTCTTGATGAGGCAGTGGCGAGCGAATCCTAAGAAAGCTGTTGCTGTGTCGAGTTCGCCGCCGTCGTTGCGCGGAACCCGCTCGCGTTGTGTCTCGGTCATACGTGAAACCTACGTCGGCGTCGGTCCGGCTCGCGACGCGAAAGGCCCGGAATTCGCATACTGACAACCTTAGGTTGACGTAGTCACAATCGACAACCTAAGGTTGTCGCATGATGACACCAGTTCGCATGCCCAACGCGCTCCGACTCGACGACTTCATCGCGGCGATCACACACGCACACTCCGACACCCTGGACCAGCTTTCCGAAGCGGTTGCTACCGCCGACCACCTTGACGACGTCGCCGACCATCTCATCGGCCACTTCGTTGATCAGGCACGGCGCTCCGGCGCTTCGTGGACGGACATTGGCACGAGCATCGGTGTCACCAAGCAGGCGGCACGTAAGCGATTCGTTCCGAGAGTTCCAGGCGAGGCGGCCGGGATCGACACCAACGACGGCTTCAGTCGGTTCACCCTGCGCGCCCGGAACGTCGTCACATCGGCCCAAAATGAAGCTCGGGCCGCCGGCAACGACGAGATCGGAGTGCCGCACCTCGTCTTAGGCCTACTCAGCGAGCACGACGGGCTTGCAGTCAAAGAATTCCATGCTCAGGGCGTGGTGCTCGAGACGATCCGGCGCACCGTGACGGCGACGCTGCCCCCGCCCGCGTCCGAAGTCCCCGAACTCATCCCCTTCGATGGGCACGCCAAGAAAGCCCTGGAACTGACGTTTCGCGAGGCCCTGCGCCTGGGCCACAACCACGTCGGCACCGAACACATCCTGCTCGCCCTGCTCGAACTCGAAGATGGGTCCGGCACCCTCACCGGACTCGGCCTCGACAAGACACGCACCGAAACCAATGTCATCGCCGCCATCGAGCGATCATCGAAACCGACGGATTGATCGAGGTTGGGTGCAAGCCTTCGCGTTACCCGCCCCACGCGTCGGTCACCACACCGGTGCTCAGGTCGACGGTCATACGCCGGGCACTCATGTCCGCCGTGATCGGCTCGTCCTTGGACCGGACCCGCAGCTGATAGCCAAGCTTCTCGGCAAGATCCCGAGCCTGAAGCTCGGACAACCCGACGAACTCGTGTGCGTGCGAGCGTGTCTCCGCGAGGGTTTCGTCGAAGCTGCCTCTACCGCGGGACACGTCCACACCAAAGACTAGGCATGGGCCCGTCGCAGTACGCAAGCGCGGTACCGGCCGCATGCTTTTCACCGAACGAGGCGGATTGATCGAGCATCTTGTCGTGGTCTTCGGACGTGGATGATCTGCCTACTCGACGGTGAACATCTTGTCGTCCATGTAGGTGACCGAGCCGTCCTTCGCTGAGATCTCATACGCCCTGACCACGTACGGTCCGGGCGCGAGACCGGCGACGGTCACGCTCCACGTGCCGCGATCGGGTGCGCCATGGCTTGCGGTCACAGACCCCTGCTTCAGCAGCCCGCTGTTGCGCAGGATCTGCCAATGCACTGTGCCCTCGAAGGTGCTCGCCTCGCCGCTAATGTCGACGGAAGCAGCCACCGTCGCGTTCTCCAGCGGCTGGGTGATCCACACGTGACCCCACACCTGCCAGGCGGGCTGGGCCACCAGCGTCGGGTCGAGCGGGCTGCCCCACAGGGACGTCACCGGCTGCCCGCGATCTGCAACTGGAGGCCGTCGATCTTCGGTGCCGCCGCGATGATCGTGTACAGCAGTTGCTGCGCGCTGATGGCGCCCTCGCCAGCGGGTCCGTTGGCCGCCTCGCTCGAGAGGTTGATGACAGCGGTCGTGTTGTCGACGATGTTCGCCGAGATCAGGGTCGTGCCAGTTGGCCAGTAGCTGACGTAGTCAGGGTCGAGGGCGGGCGTCGCCAGCATGGCGTTGACGGCGTCCTTCACGAAGGTGTGCTGCGGCGACGACGGCCATGCCGTTGTCTCGCGGAACAACAACTGCTGCGGGTCCTTGCGCTTGTCGACGTAATACACCAGGACCGGGTAGTCCGGTTCTGCCGACGACACCGCCGCTGCGGTAGCCGGGGGCGTTACCGGCGCGACAACGGCGGGTGACGATGATGCGGCGACCGCAACCGACGCGTGCTTACCCGAGCCCGACGAGTTGTGCTGGACCGCAATAACCGCGATGACCGCGATCGCGGCAGTCGCGAGCCCGGCGCCACCGATCTGAAAGGTGCGAATCCAACCCCGGCGCTCGCCACGTCGCGCGCGGATCTTCTCGCGAATCATCGAAAGGCCATCGGCGGACGGCGTGATGGCGCGCGCCTCCTGCGACAGCACGTCGCGCAGCCGACGGGCAGCGTCGTCGTCCATCGAATCGCTGGGATCTTCAGGCTCGAACGGTCCCTGGCTCATGACGTCTTCTCCCCACTTACCAACAGGCCACGTAAGGCGGCAAGTCCGCGCGATGCGTGACTCTTCACAGCGCCCTGACTGATGCCGAGGGTGTCGGCGATCTGGGCTTCGGACAGGTCGGAGTAGTAGCGCAGCAGGAGCGTCTCGCGCTGCCGGCGGGGCAGCGAGCGGATCGCTGCCATGATCTGCGCACGCTCGCCAGCGGCGACGGCAAAGTGCTCAGCAGACGGGACGTCGGGGGGCAGCTCGGGGGGATATTTCGCCACCACGACCCGGTGCCGCAACGTCGAGCGGGAGCGGTTGACGACTGCCTGCCGCAGATAGGCGAGTGCCTTCTCGGGGTCGCGCAGCCGGTTCCAGCTGCCGTGCACCGCGACGAATGCGTCCTGGACGACCTCCTCGGCCGTGCCGACGTCGCCCACCAACATCGTCGAGAGCCGGACCAGCCCGGCGTAGTGCGCCCGGTACAGCTCAACCACTGCCTCGTCGGCGGTCGCTGTCTCGAATTGGCCGAGCAAGGTTCGGCTCCCCGGGCGGGTCAAGAGGGCGGCAGTCATACGGATACGACGCGCACCCGGATGCCTAGGTTTACCGCAGAGGTTTACCGCATGGCGAGCCCTACGCGCGCGGGTACGATAGAGCGGTCACGTCACCGAGCACTGAAAGCAGGCGCGAGTAGGCCCCCAGGGCCGATCCATGCGAGGCGAACCGAGTCAGGCCGAGCCCACTGCGGGGCCCAACCATAAGCCGATTACAGGCGCGGCCGACCCAACCCCGACGCAGACCCGCATCGTCGTGCCGGGTGCGCACTCGATGGTGAGTTTGCTCGGGTCGCGCGATGAGCTGCTGCGCATCATCGAGAAGGCTTTCGACAGCGACATCCACGTGCGCGGGAACGAGATCACGATCACCGGCCCGGGTGGCGAGAACGCTGTCGTCGCGTCGCTGTTCGAGGAGCTCATCGCGTTGCTCGGCAGCGGCGCCACGCTGACCCCCGATGCGGTCGAGCGAAGCGTCACGATGCTGCGGAGCAAGACGCCCGAGCGACCGCTCGAGGTGCTGACCCTCGACATTGTCTCGTCGCGCGGCAAGACGATCCGGCCGAAGTCGGTGAACCAGAAGCGCTACGTCGAGGCGATCGATCGCCACACGATCGTGTTCTCGATCGGTCCCGCCGGTACCGGCAAGACGTACCTCGCGGTCGCGAAGGCGGTGCAGGCCCTTCAGGCCAAGCAGGTCAACCGCATCATCTTGACCAGGCCGGCGGTCGAGGCCGGCGAGCGCCTCGGATTCCTGCCGGGCACGCTGTACGAGAAGATCGACCCCTACCTGCGGCCGCTGTACGACGCACTCCACGACATGCTCGAGCCCGACTCGATCCCGCGGCTGATGCAGAGCGGCACGATCGAGGTCGCCCCGCTCGCCTACATGCGCGGCCGCACGCTCAACGACGCGTTCATCATTCTCGACGAGGCCCAGAACACCACGCCCGAGCAGATGAAGATGTTCCTCACCAGGCTCGGGTTCGGTTCGAAGATGGTCGTCACGGGCGACATCACCCAGATCGACCTGCCGGGCAACACCCAGAGCGGGCTTCGCGTGGTGCGCGACATCCTCGATGGCATCCCCGATGTGCACTTCTCAACGACCGGCAGTGGCGATGTCGTGCGCCACAAGCTGGTCAGCGAGATCGTCGACGCCTACGAGCGCGCCGACGCGGCGAGCGAAGCAGATGCGCCTCGCCCGAGACCGGTGCCCGCTCGCCGTCGCGGCGGCCGCTGAATGAGCGTCGCCGCGTGAGCGTCGAGGTGGCGAACGAATCGGGTGTGGCCATCGATGAGCTGCGCCTGGTCGGCGTCGCCCGTCACGTGCTCGACGCGATGCGCATCCACCCCCTCGCCGAGCTGTCGATCCTGCTCGTCGACGAGGGCGAGATGGCGGTCCTGCACGAGCGGTGGATGGACGAGCCCGGCCCGACCGACGTCCTGTCGTTCCCTATGGACGAGCTACGGCCCGGCCGAGTCGACACTGATGTCGATATCGACGACGACGCCGTGGCAGCAATGCTCGGCGACGTCGTGCTGTGCCCGGCGGTGGCCGATCGGCAAGGTCGCGCCGCGGGCCATTCAGTGCAGGACGAGCTCGAACTTCTCTGCACGCACGGCATCTTGCATCTGCTCGGCTTCGACCACGCCGAACCAGACGAAGAGAAGGAAATGTTCGGCCTCCAGCGCGACCTGCTGACCGCCTGGGGCTCGCAGCGTCTCGCACAGACGCCAGCACCGAAGGCAGACGGCGAATGAATCCCGGCGACATCCTGCTGCCGATCAGCGTGGTGGTTCTTATCTTTGTGGCAGGTCTGTGTGCCGCAGCGGACGCCGCGTTGTCCCGCGTCTCGCGCGTGCACGTCGACGATTACCTCAGGGACAACCGTCGTGGCGCCGACTTCTTGCGCCGGGTGATCGCCGACCCGCCTCGCTATCTCAACGTGGTGCTGCTGCTTCGCGTCGCTGCTGAGATGACGGCCGCCGTCATGGTCGCCGTCTGGGCGATCGGACGGTTCGGCAAGAGCTGGGACACCGTGCTTATCACGGCGGCGTCCATGGTCGTCGTCAGCTACGTCGTTGTCGGCGTAGCACCACGCACTCTCGGTCGCCAGCACGCCGACGGCGTTGCGCTATTCGCGGCGCCGTGGGTCGTGCGCCTCGCCGGCATTCTGGGGCCGTTGCCGAAGCTCCTCATCGCGATCGGCAACGCGCTCACCCCCGGTCAGGGTTTTCGCGACGGACCGTTCACGAGTGAGGCGGAGTTGCGCGACATGGTCGACCTGGCCGAGGCCAGCAAGGTCATCGAGGACGACGAGCGGCAGATGATCCACTCGGTCTTCGAACTCGGCAACACGATCGTGCGCGAGGTGATGGTCCCGCGCACCGACATCGTCTTCATCGAGCAGACGAAGACGTTGCGGCAGGCGATGTCACTCGCGCTGCGCAGTGGATTCTCGCGAGTGCCGGTTGTCGGCGAGAACGAAGACGACGTCGTCGGCCTGGTCTACCTGCGCGACCTGGCCCGGCGCATCTACGAGTACCGCGAGTCGGAGTCGACCGAACTCGTCTCCTCGCTGATGCGGCCCGCGACGTTCGTGCCCGACAGCAAGCCGGTCGACGACCTGCTGCGCGAGATGCAAGCTGCCCGCATCCACCTGGTCGTTGTCGTAGACGAATACGGCGGGACGGCGGGACTCGCCACCATCGAGGACATCCTCGAGGAGATCGTCGGCGAGATCACCGACGAGCATGACCGCGAAGGTCCGCGGATCGAGCAGCTTCCAGACGGCAGCGTGCGAGTCACGGCCCGGTTGCCGGTCGACGAGCTGGGGGAGTTGTTCGACGTCGAGATCGAAGACGACGACAACGTCGAGACCGTGGGTGGTTTGCTCGCGCAGGCACTCGGGCGCGTACCGATTCCGGGCGCCACGGCAACAGTGGCCGGGCTGGTGCTTGTCGCCGAGGGAGCGCGCGGTCGCCGGAACACGATCGCGAGTGTCGTCGTCCGGCCTACTGATGAAACGCGCGCGAGGTCACGGCGGGTCCGCGAAGCTGACGAGGAGGCGACTGCCTCGGTTGAGGGTGCGACGGGCGGCGCCGTCGAAAACGGCGTCGCGCCGATGGCCACGACGGCGTCTGAGGCTGCCGAATCCGCAGTGCGTCTGTCGGACAGCGGCGAGCCGGCCGTGCGCGCGCCCGACGGGTCGCGGACGGGCTGATGGCCGACGTTCCCCAGATCAGCCCGGACGACGCGAAGCTGGTGACGCTCGCCCGCTCGGCACGCGCACGCAACAACGCGGCCGAAGGTGCCGCCGTCCGCGATGACACCGGACGCACCTACGTGGGCACGAGCGTCGAGCTGGCGTCGTTGTCGTTGTCGGCGCTCCAGGCCGCCGTCGTGATCGCGGTCGCGAGCGGCGCCGACGCGATCGAGGCTGCCGCGATCGTGGGTTCGCAGGCGTCCGCCCGCACCGAAGATCTCGCCGTTGTCGCCGACCTGTCACCGAGCGCGCCGATCATGCTCGCCGCGCTCGACGGCTCGGTGCATCGGGTGATCGGCTCCTACCCGTAACCAGGTTGGCGCAGCCGCGCGTAGCGAGCACAATGCGCCATGACGCTTTGGCGGGTTCGCGAGTTTCAGCAGGACGACCTCGACGGGGTTGTCCGCATCTGGGATGACCCGAAGACGGGCGGGCTCGAGCCGGTCTTCGGGCTCTCCGAGCTCTTAACGGCCGTGCGCGCCGGCCAGCCGACCGTCGTCGCGACCGTCGGTGACGAGATCGTCGGGACGGCGGTTGCGGCGCTGCATGGCGATCAGGCGTGGATCTTGCGGGTCGGTTTGGCAACAGCGTGGCGGCAGCGCGGCATCGGGAGCGCGCTGCTCGCCGAACTCGAGCGCCGACTGTTTGCCGCCGGCGCGCACTGGATCAGGTGCGCGTTGCCCGAGGCGTCGCACGTCGGCGACGCAGCTCTTGAGCATCGCGGCTTCGCCGTCCGCCGAGATGTCGTGCTGTACGAGAAGCACGGCGGTACGTCCGGTGCCGACCGTGGCATTCTCGACCAGCTCGGTGCCCGGCTGATCCCGGCCGGCCGGTGGGATGAAGTTGGCGGCATGGCGAGGGAGAAGGGATTGATCGAGCGGCAGGTGATCTTGCCGCTCGCCCGCCCAGAGCTGGCGGTGCTGTCGGGGTTGGTGCCGCCCCGAGCGATCGTGCTGTTCGGCCCGCCCGGCACTGGGAAGACGACCTTCGCGAAGGGAGTTGCGGCGCGGTTGGGCTGGCCCTTCGTGGAGTTGTTCCCATCAAGACTCACCACCACCACGGCTGCCCCTGCCGCGGCGTTGAGGGAGACGTTCGCGTTGGTCGACGAACTGGCCGAGTTGGTGCTGTTCATCGATGAAGTCGAAGAGATCGCAGGCAAGCGTGACGCCGACGCAGTCTCGCCTTCGCAGGGTCTTACCAACGAGCTGCTCAAACTCATTCCGGCGTTCAGGGAACGTGACAATCGGCTCCTCGTCTGCGCGACGAACTCGGTGCGCGCACTCGACGCGGCGCTGCTGCGACACGGCCGCTTTGACTACGTGATTCCGGTCGGACCACCTGACGCCGAAGCCCGCCGGGCCATTTGGGAGCGCTACTTGAGCACAATTCCGCATGGCGAGATCGACATGGATGCGCTGGTCGAGCAATCGGAGATCTTCACGCCCGCCGACATCGAGTTCGCGTCGCGCCGCACCGCGCAGGCCGTGTTCGAACGGGCGGTTCTGGAGCACCACGAGGCCAGCGCCGGCACCGATGACCTGCTGCGCGCAGTCGCGGAGACGCGCCCGACCCTGACCCGGCAGATGGTCGACGACTTCGAGCAGGACATCGTCGACTACGCCCGGCTCTGACGCGCGCATCGAGCTCACGATCGTGGTCGGCCAGCGCCGATAGGCAAGACTGCAGGGGTGGCCCCTCAGCATCGCTCCGGATTCGCCTGCGTCGTCGGGCGTCCGAACGCCGGCAAGTCGACGCTGCTCAACGCGCTCGTCGGGCCAGAAGGTCGCGATCACCAGCGACCGTCCGCAGACCACTCGCCATGCCGTGCGCGGCATCGTGCATCGGCCCGACGCGCAGCTGATCGTCGTCGACACACCGGGCCTGCACAAGCCGCGCACCCTGCTCGGCGAACGCCTGAACGACGTCGTGCGCACCACGCTCGCCGAGGTCGACGTGATCGTGTTCTGCGTGCCCGCGAACGAGAAGGTCGGGCCTGGCGACAAGTTCATCGCTGCCGAACTCGCGCGGCTCGACAAGACCCCGGTTATCGCCGTGCTCACCAAGACAGATGCGGCCGACCGCGCCGAGGTCGCGACCCAGCTGCTCGCGCTGTCGAGGCTCGGCGACTGGGCCGAGATCGTGCCCGTCTCTGCCGTCGCCGGCGAGCAGGTCGAGTTGCTTGCCGACCTGCTGATCGCCCGCCTACCCGCTGGGCCACCGCTGTATCTCGACGGCGAGCTGACCGACGAGCCCGAGATGGTGATGATCGCCGAACTCATCCGCGAGGCCGCGCTCGACGGCGTCCGCGAGGAGTTGCCGCACAGCCTCGCCGTGGTCGTCGAGGAGATGAAACCGCGTGAGGGCAAGGATTTAATCGACGTCTTCGCCGTCATGTACGTCGAGCGGCCGAGCCAGAAGGCCATCGTGATCGGAGCCGGCGGTGCGCGCCTGCGCGACGTCGGCACGCGGGCCCGCAAGCAAGCAGAGGCGCTGCTCGGCACCCGCGTCTACCTCGACCTGCGGGTGAAGGTGGCCAAGGACTGGCAGCGCGACCCCGCTCAGCTTCGCAAGCTCGGATTCTGATGTGGCCGAACTCGCGGGCTACTCCGGCACTCCGCTGGTGCGAAGAAGCTCGGTATCCGGGACGACGCGGTGCTGGCGTTGCTCGATGCGCCGGCGTCATGGTCGGTGCCCGAACTGCCCGGCGGAGTCGACGTCACGCGGGTCACGTCGGCGTCGCGGCGTCGCGGCGCGGGTCTTGCTGAGGTCGACGTCGCGCTGGTGTTCTGCCGAACCCCCGCCGACGTGGCCAGGGTGACGTCGCTGGTCGACTCGCTGCCCAAGACGTCTGCGCTTTGGGTCGCCTGGCCGCGCAAGGCGGGCGGTCACGTGAGTGAGGTCAACGAGAACCTGCTGCGGTCGGTGCTGCTGCCGACGGGCATCGTCGACGTGAAGGTCGCCGCATTCGACACCGACTGGTCGGGCGCCAAGTTCGTGTGGCGCAAGGAGAATCGATGATCGACGCCCCTGCCCTGATATTCGACTTCGACGGATTGCTCGTCGACACCGAGTCGACTGCGCTTCGCGCGTGGCGGGAGCAATTCGCCGTCCACGAACTGGATTTTCCGCTTGAGACCTGGCATCGCTACATCGGGTCGCAGGGGAGCCAGGACGCGATGCTTGCCGCCGTTCGTGAGGGCGGGGTCGAGTTCGAGGACGCCGAACTGCGCGCGCAGTGGCGCCAGCGGCACAACGCCATTGCCGGCGTAGAGCCGTTGCGGCCCGGCGTCGCGGCGTTTCTCGACGAGGCCATCGCCGCGGGGTCGCACCTCGCGATCGCGTCGAGCGCGACCCGCGACTGGCTCGACGATCACCTCGACCGGCTCGGTATCCGGCCGCTTTTCGACCTCGTGTGCGCGCGCGACAACGGCCGGGTCAAGCCTTCGCCCGACATCTACCTCGCGGCGCTTGCTGGCTTGAAGGCGTCGGCCGACAACGCGATCGCGTTCGAGGATTCACCCAACGGGATCACCGCAGCCAAGGCGGCGGGACTGATGTGCGTCGCCGTCCCGAACCCGGTGACGGCGCAGCTTCCGCTCGGCGCCGCCGACCTGCTGGTCGAGTCGTTCACCGACATCTCGTTTTCGGGATTGGTCTCCGTGTTGCGCGGTGCGGCGGGGTATGCTCCTCCCAATGTCCAGGCTCCTGCTCCTTAGCTGCCGCGGCGAGACCCTCTAAGAGGCCGGTCTCCTCGTCGCGGGATTGCTGCGTGCCGGCCGTAATCCGCCACCCGCCACTCGAGGAGCAGCAGTGAGCAGCAATCAGGATTTCTCAGCGCACACAAATGCGCAGCGCTCGACCACAATGCCGATCCACAAGTACAAGCCATGGACGCCGGTCGACCTGCCCGACCGCACCTGGCCATCGCGCGTCATCACCAAGGCGCCGCGCTGGCTGTCGACCGACCTGCGCGACGGCAACCAGGCCCTGATCGACCCGATGAGCCCGGCTCGGAAGCTGTCGATGTTCCAGCTTCTGGTCCGGATGGGGTACAAGGAAATCGAGGTTGGGTTCCCCTCGGCGTCCCAGACAGATTTTGATTTCGTGCGGACGCATCATCGAGAACGGTGAGATCCCGCCGGACGTCACGATCTCGGTACTGACGCAGGCCCGCGAAGACCTCATCGAGCGCACCGTTTCGTCGCTCGTCGGTGCGCCGCGCGCGACCGTGCACCTCTACAACGCGACCGCGCCGCTGTTTCGGCGGGTCGTGTTCCGCAACAGTCGCGCCGAGACCGTGGCGCTGGCGGCCGACGGCACTCGGCACGTCATGAAGCACGCCGAGCGGCTGCTGAGTGGGGCCGATTTCTTTGGCTACGAGTACTCGCCGGAGATCTTCATCGACACCGAGCTCGAGTTCGCGGTTGAGATCTGCGAGGCCGTGATGGACGTGTGGCAGCCCGGGCCTGATCGCGAGATCATCTTGAACCTGCCAGCGACGATCGAACGTTCGACGCCCAACGTCTACGCCGACCAGATCGAGTGGATGGGCCGGCACCTGTCGCGCCGCGAATTCATCTGCCTGTCGCTGCACCCGCACAACGATCGCGGGTGCGCAGTGGCGGCGTCGGAGCTCGGCGTGATGGCGGGCGCCGACCGGATCGAGGGCTGCCTGTTCGGTCACGGTGAGCGCACCGGCAACGTCGACCTGATCACGCTGGGCATGAACCTGTTCAGCCAGGGCATCGATCCGCAGATCGACTTCTCACAGATCGACGAGGTTCGGCGCACGGTCGAGTACTGCACGCAACTGCCGGTGCATCCGCGACACCCGTACGCCGGCGATCTGGTGTACACGGCGTTCTCCGGCTCGCATCAGGACGCGATCAAGAAGGGCTTCGAGGCGCTCGCTGCCGACGCAACCGCTGCCGGCAAGACCGTCGACGAGATCGACTGGGCGGTGCCGTACCTGCCGATCGACCCGAAGGACGTCGGGCGCTCGTACGAGGCCGTCATCAGGGTGAACAGCCAGTCGGGCAAGGGCGGCGTGGCGTACGTCATGAAGGCGGAGCACTCTCTTGAGCTGCCACGCCGGCTCCAGATCGAGTTCTCCCGAGTCATTCAGGCGCGTACAGATGCGTCGGGCGGGGAGGTCTCGCCGTCCGAGATGTGGGAGATCTTCGAGTCGGAGTACCTCTCGCCGACGTCCCCGCTGACGCTGCTCGCGCACCACACCTCGGCGGCGATCGACGAGAAGGACGCGCTCTCGGTCGAGGTCCGTTACCAGGGCGAGACGCGGATGCTCGAGGGAGCGGCAACGGACCGATCGCGGCGTTCCTCGACGCGCTGGCGGGCATCGGCATCGACGTCCGGGTGCTCGACTACACCGAGCACGC
Source organism: uncultured Actinomycetes bacterium (assembly GCA_963809135.1). Classification (GTDB taxonomy): domain Bacteria; phylum Actinomycetota; class Actinomycetes; order Acidothermales; family Acidothermaceae; genus PALSA-607. Next base: position 38,295 of record CAWEIG010000003.1, on the reverse strand, counting down.
CATCTCGGCGGGCGGCGACGCGCGGGCGGCGGCCTACCTCGAGTGCGTGGTCGATCACGAGGTGCTCTGGGGGGTCGGCGTCGACCCGAACATCGTGACGGCGTCGCTTCGTGCCGTGGTGAGCGCGGTCAACCGCGCCGCCGCCGCCGCCCAGCTCGCTCCGCCTCTCCGCCCGTCGCCGCCCACTGGCTCGCACCCGTGCGGCCCGCGGCGAGGACGCCGAATGGTGGCCGGTTCAGGGACAATGACCGGCGGTGGGCGTCGCGGCGGGACCGACGTTCAGGGAAATGACCCGATGACACGGCGGCGGGACGGCGCGGCGTGACCCTCTATCGGGACGACGCCGTCGTGCTGCGCGTCCAGAAGCTCGGCGAGGCCGACCGCATCGTCACCCTGCTCACTCGACGCACCGGCCGGGTGCGCGCGGTCGCCAAGGGCGTGCGCCGCACGAAGTCGAAGTTCGGCGGCCGGCTCGAACCGTTCTCGCACGTCGATGCCCAGCTCTACGTCGGGCGCTCGCTCGACATCGTGACCCAGGTCGAGACCTACGACGCGTTCGGTGACCGGCTCGCGGGGGACTATCCGCGCTACACGTCGGGCACCGCGATGCTCGAGACCGCCGAGCGGCTCACGGCCGAAGAGCGCGAACCCGCGCTTCGGCTCTACCTGCTGCTCGTCGGCGGTCTGCGTGCTCTGACCGAAGAGACGCACGACGCCCGGCTGGTGCTCGACGCGTTCGTGTTGCGCGCCCTCGCGGTCTCGGGCTACTCGCCGGCGTTGGGGGAGTGCGCGCGGTGTGGCGTCGAAGGTCCGCACCGCTGGTTCTCCGTGCAGGGCGGCGGCACGGTGTGCGCCGATTGCCGACCCTCGGGCTCAGCCACCCCGTCGTCCGAGGCCTTACTGCTTTTAGAAGCTTTGCTGGACGGCGATTGGCCGGCCGCCGATGCCAGCGAGTCGCGTCATCAACGCGAGGCGAGCGGGCTGACCGCCGCCTACCTGCAGTGGCATCTCGAGCACAGCCTTCGGTCGCTGCGACTGGTCGAGCACGCCTGATGGCTCGACCCTGATCGGCTCGACGCCGGGACGTGAACCCGCCCGCACCGCACCCGTCGGGCGCCGCGCCGCCCGCCGTCCCGCTCGAATTGGTCCCTAAGCACGTCGCGATCGTGATGGACGGCAACGGGCGGTGGGCGCGCGCGCGTGGACTGCCGCGAACCGCCGGACACGAGCGCGGCGAGGCGGCGTTGCTCGACGTGGTGGAGGGCGCGATCGAGGTCGGCGTCCGCTGGATATCGGCGTACGCATTTTCGACCGAGAACTGGAAGCGTTCGCCCGACGAAGTGAAGTTCCTGATGGGCTTCAATCGCGACGTCATTCGGCGGCGGCGCGATTACATGCATTCACTCGGGGTGCGCGTTCGCTGGGCCGGGCGGCGGCCGCGTTTGTGGGCGAGCGTGATTCGCGAACTCGAGATCGCAGAGGAACTCACCCGCGACAACGACGTCCTGACGTTGACGATGTGCGTGAACTACGGCGGACGTGCGGAGATCGCCGACGCAGCGCGTGCGTTGGCCCTCGATGTTGCGGCCGGTGTCGTAGATCCCAAACGCATCGACGAGCGCGTGTTCGCGCGTTACCTCGACGAGCCTTCAATGCCGGACGTCGATTTGTTCCTGCGTTCGTCGGGTGAACAACGAACGTCGAACTTCTTGCCGTGGCAATCGGCGTACGCGGAGATGGTTTTCCTCGACACGTTGTGGCCCGACTTCGATCGGCGCGATTTGTGGAGGGCGGTCGAGATTTACGCCAGCCGCGATCGGCGGTATGGCAGCGCACGACCGAACACATCGGCGTCCGGCTGATCTGTGTTCTTGGAACCGATGCGTCGGCGAGCTCGCGAGGGCGATACGCTGTCCCATCTCACCGACCGCCAGCCGGATGGATGCGTTCATGGCCTCGACCAAGAAGTCCGATGACCGACTCGATGCAATAGTCAACCTGAGCAAGCGTCGCGGGTTGGTGTTCCCGAGTAGCGAGATTTACGGCGGACTTCGTGCCGCGTGGGATTACGGACCGCTCGGCGTCGAGCTCAAGAACAACATCAAGCGCCAGTGGTGGAAGTCGATGGTGCACGGCCGCGACGACATCGTGGGCCTCGACTCGTCGGTGATTCTGAATCCGATCGTGTGGCAGACCAGCGGGCACATCACCGCGTTCGTCGACCCGTTGACCGAGTGCCAGTCGTGCCACAAGCGTTTTCGCGCGGACCATCTCGAAGAGGCGTACGCCGAAAAGCACGGCAAGCCGCCGGCGCACGGATTGGCCGATATCGAACTGCCCGAACTGCGGAACGAAGGGCGCGTTCACCGAGCCGCGGATGTTCAACGGATTGCTGAAGACCTACCTCGGTCCGGTCGAGGACGAGATCGGGCCTTGCCTATCTGCGACCCGAGACCGCGCAGGGCATCTTCATCAACTACCTGAATGTGCAGCAGTCGTCGCGCAAGAAGCCGCCGTTCGGCATCGCGCAGCAGGGCAAGAGCTTCCGCAACGAGATCACGCCGGGCAACTTCATCTTCCGCACCCGCGAGTTCGAGCAGATGGAGATGGAGTTCTTCGTCAAGCCGGGCAGCGACGAGGAATGGCATCAGTACTGGATCGATACACGGCTCGCCTGGTACGTGGGGTTGGGTCTTCGTCCGGAGATGCTGCGCCTGTTCGAGCACCCGAAGGAGAAGTTGTCGCACTATTCGAAGCGGACGGTCGACATCGAATACCGCTTCGGCTTCCAGGGATCCGAGTGGGGCGAACTCGAGGGCATCGCGAACCGCACCGACTACGACCTGACGGTGCACTCTGCTGCGTCGGGAGTTGACCTCTCGTACTTCGATCAAGAAGCAAACGAGCGGTGGACGCCGTACGTGATCGAGCCGGCAGCGGGTGTCGATCGCTGCGTGCTGACGTTCCTGCTCGACGCATACACCGAGGACGAGGCGCCCAACGCGAAGGGCGAACTGGAGAAGCGCACGGTGTTGCGGATCGACCCGCGGCTCGCGCCGGTCAAGGTCGCGGTGCTGCCACTGTCGCGCAACGCCGACCTCTCGCCGAAGGCGCGCGACCTCTCTTCTGAGCTACGGCGTAGGTGGAACGTGGACTTCGACGACGCATCAGCGATCGGACGTCGATACCGTCGCCAAGACGAGATCGGGACGCCGTACTGCGTGACCGTCGACTTCGAGACGCTGGAGGATCAGGCGGTCACGATCCGCGAGCGCGACACGATGAAGCAGGAGCGGATCGGCCTCGACCAGGTGGTCGCCTACCTGAGCGAGCGCCTGGTCGACCTGTAGGTCATCGGTTCGGCGCCGCGCCGCGCCGCCGAGTGCCGCGCCCGCGCCCGCCGCCGCCACGGGGACAGCGGTGCATTTCCGCCCTCCAGGGCAGGTGAACGCACACGCTGTCAGCTGGGTATTCGTCATCGCCAGCCGCCCGCCGCCGCCCTGCGTGCCGCCCGCCGTCCCTGCGCGACCGCCGCACGTCCCCGCGCGCAACCGAGCGGCGAACCTTCGGTGATCTGCGGTCGCTATAGCGACACGAATCCACCGAAGGTTCGCCGTTCACTCTCCAGGTCGGGCTTGCGTTGATCCGCGCGACGTCTTCCGGGCGCGCGACCGGGCTGCCCCTGGATTCCCAGTCGGCTCGGTACTCGGCGAAGGACATCGGATCGCGGACGCCCGGGATCGTCGTCGTTGCCGAACTCAAATTCGCACATCGGCAGACCTCATAGGTTGCCTCGTCCGAGCCATTCAATGTACGGCGGCGTGATTGCGAGGCCTTCGGGCGGCGGCCAAATGGCATACGGCGGGCTGACGAAGTCCTACGAACTGGCACACAGGGCACTCGAACATGCTGCTACTTCCCCTGCCCGTGAGCACGGTTACGAAATCGAACGTTCCGTCATTCCTTGGGCGATAACCGCAGGCCGAGTCTGAACGTGCCGGATCCGTCAGCCTTCGGGAACTTACCCATGATGTCCTGGATGCCGTCGCTGCGGAGCGCGGTCACGGGCCGCGTGGCGAGCTCGCGCAAGTGACCGAGCCAGGTTTCGTCGTTACCGCCTGGGTCGATGCGTGACAGCGAAAAGGCGGTCGTACCGAAGAAGTGTTTGTCGAGGTGGACCGGGCTGAAGCCCCAGTCGGAGCCTCGGCGTGGCTTGCAGTTAATGACCCGCAGCTCGCCGTGGCGTCGGGTGGATGCCCGAGCGTGGTGAGGCTCCGGAGCTTCACCGCGTCGGGGTGAACGCCGTTCGCTGGCGTGGACGACTGTGCTCGGCTTGATCAGGCGCGACTCGCGGAGCATTGGTGCTGCTTTGGTCACGAGTTTCCCGAGACCTGCGGGCGCCAACGTCAACGCGTCGACGCCGACTGCGGTCCATGACGCCTTACCTGTCGCAGCGAGCGCGGTGTCTGCCATTCCGGCCGCCACGGCGCTGACGAGCGACACGGTCTCCAACGCCGCGGCGGCTGCTTCCAACGGCGGAAACGCGACGCCGGCCACCGCGAGAATGAGCGCGGCCGCCCCGGCCAAGGCCGAAACAACGGTCCCGATCTTCGAGACTTCGCGAAGCGTCGCCGTCCAATGCGTCGACGCCCAATGACCGACCGAGTGCGTGACGTGGTGAAACCACGACTGGTTGTGGATGCCGGCATGCGACGCCTGCGCCAACGCGGCGGACGCCGTCCGCGCCGCCTGCCGTTGTTGCTCGTGGGCCTCGTCGTTCGCCGCGACCGCACGCCGCAACATCGCGCGGGCCTCGTCTATCGACGCTTCATAGCGCGGTGCAGTCGCGGGTGGACGTGGCAGTCCCGCCGAAAGCGCGGTTGCCGATGCCGACGCATCGCGAGCCTCGGCGGCAGCTCGTGCCGCGACCAACGAAGCGAGCTCAGCACTCGCGCGGCCAGCCGCCGCGATCGCGGACGTCGACTGGTCCTGAGCATCAGCGAGCGTGCGCGCGTACGAACCAAGAGCGCCTTCCAGCTGCCGCGTACGACAGCATTCGCTTTGTCGAGACTGGGCGGCAGTGCCGCGGTTCGGACGTGAGCCGCGACCGCCGCCGCGCCCGTCCATGACTCGTCTCCGGACGCCAAGGCACGCAGTCGAGAGGCGATGTTCGCGACGTCCAACGCGATCGACTCGAGGGTGCGGCCGGCGGCTGAAACAGCCATTGGGTCCCCGACAACAGGGTCGAGAACGTCAACAGGCACAGCGAGAAGTTAGCCGTTTCGACACGATCGGCGCGGGCGGAGAAGCGAGCCCTGTGGACAACTCACGCGTAGTGCAGGACGAGGCTCTGCGCCATAGCGTCGAACAGTTCCGTCATTAACTGCGCGTAGGGCGGACACGGACACGTGAACGTGCGCACGACGATATCTGTGTAGTCCGACTAACGGCACGATGTATTGCACGATGATCGCGCCGTCTTCGATGCGCAGTCGCACTGCCGGACCTACGAACGGCAGCTTCACGACGCCACGTCGGCGCCGACCCACTCCGGAGTCATTGCTGATTTCCGCTGCCAGCGCGGCGCTTCGTTGGGCTGCGGACAGCGCTCAGCGTGTCCGGAAGCGGTGCATCCTGGGTAGCGCCACTGACAGATCTGCATCAGCACGGTTGCGAACGAATACGCCATCCGACGGTGTCCTCGATAACTCGTGACGCACAGTAGAAGGCGCCGGCGTCGTCAGCGCGACTGGTCATGTGATCGAGCAAGGCGATGAGCGGGACCGCGTCGGGTGCCAGAGCTCGTGAGCGAACGATCGCCCGCCGGACTGCACGGCGGATCGACGTGTGCCGCGTCGCCGGGTCGAGGTCGAGCTCGGTCCAATCGCCCGGCGTGACGATGCTCGCCTGCATCAGCGCGCGCGGCGGCATCGTGCCCAGCTCAGGCGTCTCAACCTCCGACTTCAGCGCGGGACGCGAACGCGACGCCCGCCCCTCGTCGTCCGGCCTGATTTCATTGCATCGCCGCCGCGAGGTCGCCGTCCGTGGCGCCGTAAACCGCAGACGCCTGCGAGAGCAGGTCGGCGAACTGCCCGACGTCCGCGCAGATCTGGGCACGACCGTCGTGCCAACCCGTGACGAAGTGGTGCAAGGCACCCGCCACCACCTCAGACCCAAGCGCCGGGCCGAGGTCCCCGCCGAGGTCGGCCGTGAGCGAGAGCTGGTCGCGGACCCGCCCAACTGCCGAAGCGAGCAAAGCAAGTGAGGCGGGCGTAACCGCAAATGCGTCCGGCATGCAATCCCCCCAAGAAGTCACCCGCGACGCTAGCCAGAATCAGCCCGCGAGGAGGCCGCGAACCGGCGACCTGTGGACAACCCAGTGCTCGGTAGGATCAGAGTTGCCGACCACACCAAAGACCAGCGAAAAATCACCCGCGAGGAGCGTTCCCAGTGCCGAAGTACGTGTACGACTTCAGCGAAGGCAACCGAGACATGAAGGACCTCCTCGGCGGCAAGGGCGCGAACCTCGCCGAGATGACCAACATCGGGCTTCCGGTGCCTCCCGGCTTCATCATCACCACCGAGGCGTGCCGCACCTACCTCGCAGAGCGGCAGCGCGCCGGCCGAGATGGAAGACGAGATCAGCGAGCACCTCGCGAGCCTCGAGAAGGCGATGGGCAAGACGCTCGGCGACGCCGACGACCCGCTGCTCGTCTCGGTGCGGTCAGGCGCGAAATTCTCGATGCCCGGAATGATGGACACGGTCCTCAACATCGGCCTCAACGACCAGAGCGTCAACGGGCTCGCCAAGCAAGGCGGCAACGAGCGGTTCGCCTGGGATTCCTACCGTCGGCTGCTCTCGATGTTCGGCAAGACAGTGCTAGGGGCGGACGGCGAATTGTTCGAGCACGCCCTCGACGAACTGAAGACGAGCCGCGGAACGAAGAACGACCTCGACCTCGACGCCGCCGACTTCCAGGCCCTCGTCGAGACCTACAAGGGCATCATCCGCGACCACGCCGGCCGCGAGTTCCCGCAGGACTCCCGCGAACAGCTCGACCTCGCCGTCCGCGCCGTCTTCGATTCGTGGAACGGCGACCGTGCCCGCCTTTACCGTCGCCAGGAGCGAATTCCGGCCGATCTGGGCACCGCCGTCAACATCGTCGCGATGGTGTTCGGCAACATCAGCGCCGACTCCGGCACCGGCGTTGCGTTCACCCGCGACCCGGGCTCGGGCGACCAGGGCATCTACGGCGACTACCTCGAGAACGCGCAGGGCGAAGACGTCGTCGCCGGCATCCGCAACACCGTGCAGCTCGCCGATCTCGAGACGATCGACAAGCCCGCGTACGACGAGCTCGTCGGCATCATGAGCAAGCTCGAGAAGCACTACAAGGACCTGTGCGACATCGAGTTCACCATCGAGAACAACAAGCTCTGGATGCTGCAGACCCGCGTCGGCAAGCGCACGGCAGGTGCCGCATTCCGCATCGCGACGCAGCTCGTCGACGAGGGCCTCATCGACATGGACGAGGCGCTCAAGCGCGTCACCGGCGCGCAGCTCGCGCAGCTGATGTTCCCGAAGTTCGACGAAGACGCCGACCAAGAAGAAGATCACCAAGGCCGTCAACGCATCGCCTGGTGCAGCGGTCGGCAAGGTCGTCTTCGACTCCGTCGTCGCGGCCGAGTGGGCGGCGCGTGGCGAGGACGTCATCCTCGTTCGCCGCGAGACCAACCCCGACGACCTGCCGGGCATGATCGCCGCGAAGGGCATCCTGACCGAGCGCGGCGGCAAGACCTCGCACGCCGCCGTCGTCGCGCGCGGCATGGGCAAGACCTGCGTGTCGGGCGCCGAGCAGATCAGCGTCGACCTCAAGAGCCGCAGTTCACCGGCCCGAACGGCGAGGTCGTCAAAGAGGGCGACGTCATCTCGATCGACGGCACGTCCGGCGTCGTCTACCTCGGTGAGGTGCCGGTCGTTCCGAGCCCGGTCGTGCAGTACTTCGAAGGCACCATCAAGGCGGACGCCGATCCGCTGGTCGCCGCCGTTCACCGCATCCTCGTACACGCAGACGCAAAGCGTCGCCTTGGCGTCGAAGCCAACGCCGACACTCCCGAGGACGCCGAGCGTGCGCGTCGGTTCGGTGGCGAAGGCATCGGGTTGTGCCGCACCGAGCACATGTTCTTGGGGGAGCGCCGCAAGAACGTCGAGCGGCTGATCCTGGCCAACGGCGAAGACGAGCAGAAGGCCGCCCTGGCCGAGCTACTTCCGCTTGCAGCGCACCGACTTCATCGGCATCTTCGACGCGATGGACGGCCTGCCCGTCACCGTGCGTCTCATCGACCCGCCGCTGCACGAGTTCCTGCCCGACATCACCGAGCTCACGGTCAAGATCGCGGTTGCCGAGGCGAAGGGCGAGACAGTCTCAGAGACCGATCGGGTGCTTCTCGAAGCGGTACGCCGATTGCATGAGCAGAACCCGATGCTGGGGCTGCGCGGCGTCCGCCTTGGGCTTGTCATTCCTGGGCTTTTTGCCTTGCAGGTAAGGGCAATTGCCGAAGCGGCCGCGCATCTGAAGAAGCTCGGCAAGAACCCGGTTCCGGAGATCATGGTGCCGCTCGTCGGTGCTGTTCAGGAGCTCGAGATCATCCGCGAGGAAGCGGAGGGCATTCTTGCCGACGTCGCGAAGGAGACGGGCGTCGAGGTGCACACGCTGATCGGCACGATGATCGAGGTTCCGCGTGCGGCGTTGACGGCCGGGCAGATCGCCGAGGCGGCTGACTTCTTCAGCTTCGGCACGAACGACCTCACCCAGATGGGCTGGGGCTTCTCGCGCGACGACGTCGAAGGTGCGTTCTTCGGTCGCTACATGGACCTCGGCATCTTCGGTGTCTCGCCGTTCGAGACCCTCGACCGCGACGGCATCGGCCGGTTGGTCCGCATCGCCGTCGAAGAGGGTCGCGCGAGCAACCCCGAGCTGCGCATCGGCATCTGCGGCGAGCACGGCGGCGACCCCGACTCGATCCACTTCTGCAACGAGGTCGGCCTCGACTACGTGTCGTGCTCGCCGTTCCGGATCCCGGTCGCCCGCCTCGAAGCCGGACGCGCCGCACTCGACTCGGCCGGCTCCGACACCCGCTGACGGCCGGCCGCCCGCCCGTCCGGTCGTTGATCACGTAAGGTGAGTCATACGGGCACCTGAGGACAGGTACCTGCGCCTGTCCTCGGGGGATCGGTCGCCTGTCCTCGGCGCGCGTCTGCGAGCAAGATCACTAGCGGGGACGGCGAGGGGTGGCCGCCAAGTGAACCAGCGCGGCACAGTCGACGGGGGCCGCTAGAGCGTTGACAGTGGCCGCCCGCCCGCCAAGCGCAGATACTGACGACTCATGGGCGATCTTCCGAATTTCCTCCCGAGTGCGCAGGGTCTGCACTATCCGAACTCGTGGGCGTCGGCACCCGTGGTCGAGATCCCGACCCCGTTCGGCAACGTCAACATCGGCGATGCGAAGCATGGTCTGTGCGGCGGGATGGCTTTCGCCGTCCGCGATCTATTTGAAGCGCACAAAGCCCCGCCACCTGCAGACGACGAACCCGCAATCGACCTCGCCCGCGTTTCACTTCATCACCACCCGCCTCATCGACAGCTTCGACCTGCCCGCCGGAGTCGCGAAGTACTACGAGTGGATGAACCTGCCGACTGGCGACGAGTTCTTCGTGCGCGGCACCTCGCGGCGCACGATCGACGACTCGATGCCCGCGATCCGCGCGACGATCGATGCCGGCCACCCCTGCTCGCTCGGACTCGTGTGCGTGCACTCCTCCCACCCGCAGGACCTCGGCCAGAACCATCAGGTGCTCGCCTACGGCTACACCGACACCGCGACCACGACGACGTTGCGCCTCTACGACTGCAACCACCCCGACGACGACGCGCGTGACGATCACGTTCGACCACACGCAGCCCGCATCACACGACGAAGTTCAGCTACTCCTACGACGATCACGACGTGGTCGGCTTCTTCCCGAGCGAGTACGCGCCGAAGGATCCGTCGCCGCTGTTCCAGCAATGACCTACGTCGCACCCCTGGGTGTACCTAACGGGAGGTATCCAGCGACACCCAGGGGTGCGAGAACGCTTGGGCGGACGCCGAAGGCGGTGTAGCTCAAGGTGTTGGGCGGACGTCGAGGGGCCGGGGTAGCGTCGAGACGTGAACGATTCCGTGGCTCGCTATGACGAGGCGGCCCGTGCGCGCTGGGTCGACGAACCGCCGAAGCGCGCGGGGCGTAGCGCATTCGAGCGCGACCGCGCCCGCGTCGTCCACAGCTCGGCACTGCGCCGGCTCGGCGCGAAGACGCAGGTCGTCGGTCCGGCCGACGTCGAGAGCGACTTCCCGCGCACCCGCCTCACGCACTCGCTCGAATGCGCGCAGGTCGGCCGTGAACTCGGCGCGACTCTCGGCTGCGATCCCGACCTCGTCGAGACCGCGTGCCTGGCGCACGACCTCGGGCACCCACCCTTCGGACACAACGGCGAACAGGCCCTCGATCAAGCGGCCGCAGCGATCGGCGGATTCGAAGGCAACGCGCAATCATTTCGGTTGCTCACAAGGCTCGAAGCAAAGACCGTGGCCGACGACGGTCGCAGCGCCGGACTGAACCTCACTCGCGCGAGCCTCGACGCAGCGACGAAATACCCCTGGCCGAAGGAGACGCAAACCGACGACAGCAAGTTCGGCGTCTACGACGACGATCTCGAGGTCTTCACCTGGATGCGCGCCGGCGTCAACGACGAGCGGCGATGCATCGAAGCGCAGGTCATGGACTGGGCCGACGACGTCGCGTACTCCGTGCACGACCTCGAAGACGGCGTCGAAGCCGGCCTCGTCAAGCTCGACCACCTGGCCGACGCCGAAGGTTGGGCCGACGTCAAAGCTGTAGCCGCGAGCAGCTACCTTCCCGATGCCGAGCCGGCCGAGCTCGACACCGGCATCCGCACTCTGATCGAGCTGCCCTACTGGCCGACAGCGCACGACGGCAGCCTGAATTCCCTTGCAGCATTGAAGAATCTCACCAGCCAGCTCATCGGCCGGTTCTGCCAGGCGGCCGAGGCGGCCACTCGCGAGGCCTACGGTCGCGGACCGTTGACGCGTTACGACGCCGACCTCATCGTTCCGCGCGACAGCCGCATCGAGTGCGGCCTGCTCAAGGCCGTCACCGCGCACTACGTCATGAATCGCGAGGGCGTCGCCGCGATCCACAGCAAACAGCGCACGTTGCTGCTCGAACTCGTCGACCAACTGACATCGCAGAACGGCGAAGGCCTCGAACCTCTTTTCCGGACGGCGTGGGCAGCCGCCTCTGACGATGCGGCCAAACTGCGGGTGATTGTCGACCAGGTCGCCTCGCTGACCGACACATCGGCGGTGATCTGGCATCGACGAGCAGCCCGTTGACAACCAGACCATGACCGAAAGCAATCCAAGCGCCGACAAGCTGCACCGATCGATGTCGAGTTCGTGCGGCCCGAGATCCTCTATGTGCTCAGGCGCGACGTGCTCAGGCCCGGGCAGCCTCTGAGTGCAGTCATGCACGACTATGACTTCCAACCCGACACGTTCCACGTCGCCGCCTTCGGTCCGCGCAATCAAGTCGCGGCCTGCGCGACGTTCTACCCCGAACCGCCACCCGACAGAGCCGCGGACAACGCGTTGGCGGTTACGTGCGATGGCATCGTCGCCGCAACTGCGCGGCCAAGGTTACGGCGCTGCCGCTCTGCGCTATGGACTCGCGGAAATACGCAGGCGCGGTGGCACGCTGCTGTGGTGCAATGCCCGAACAGGTGCGGTCGGCTTCTATGAACGGATCGGATTTTCCATCGTGAGCGACGAATTCGAGGTCGAGTCGATCGGCCCGCACTTTGTCATGGAGATCCGCCTATGAAAGCGAGTCGGATGAGCGGAGCCCGAGATCTGCAGGTACACGCGCATTCACCGACACTCCCAACGGTGGAAACCCCGCCGGTGTCGTGCTCGACGCGACCGGCCTCGACGCCACGACGATGCAGGCGATCGCCGCAGAAGTCGGCTACTCCGAGACGGCGTTTCTTACCCCGGCCGGTGATGACGGTCGCACCTTCGACATCCGATACTTCGCGCCGTCCATCGAAGTGCCGTTCTGCGGGCACGCGACGATCGCGACCGGCGTCGTCCTCGGCGAACGACTCGGCGAAGGCCGTTTCCTGCTGCACGCGAAATCCGGCGATGTGCCGGTCGACGTCGACAGCGATGGAAGGCGGGATGCGCGCGACGCTGACGACCGTCGAGCCGGACCTGAAAGATCTCGACGCGGCCGACCTCGAAGCGCTTGCTCGACGCACTGCGCTGGGCCGACGAAGATCTCGACCCGACATTCCCGCCGAAGGTCGCGTACGCAGGCATCTGGCACCCGGTGCTGGCGGTGCAAGACGCGCGCCCGCCTGGCCGATCTCGACTACGACTTCGACGCACTCCGCACCCTCATGACAGCAGCAGAGGGTGGACGACGATTCAGCTCGTCTGGCGTGAGGCGCCGACGATCTTCCACGTCCGCGACCCGTTTGCGGCCGGGGGAGTGGTCGAAGATCCCGCCACCGGCGCTGCCGCCGCGGCGCTCGGCCACTACCTGCGCGAAATCGGCGCAGATCGAACCGCCCGTCACACTCACGCTTCATCAGGGTGTCGACATGGGCCGGCCGAGCCTGCTGATCGTGCATGTGGACGACGTCGATCCGCGCATCAGGGTCGGTGGGTACGCGGTGGCGATCTTGGAAGCCACTTAGACTCATCGATCGTGGCCGGGCCGGATTCCAGACAGCGACATCGCACGGGTGCGCGAGCTGTCGCCGGTCGCCGACGTGATCAGCGAGCACGTCACGCTTGAAGAGCGCCGGCGGCGGCTCGATGAAGGGCCTCTGCCCGTTCCACGACGAACGATCGCCGTCGTTCAACGTCACCCCGGCCCGCGGCTTCTGGCACTGCTTCGGCTGTGGCGAGGGCGGCGACGTCATCAGCTTCGTGCAGAAGATCGACCACCTGTCGTTCACCGAAGCTGTCGAGCGCCTCGCGGCTCGGGTCGGCTACGAGCTGCACTACGAGCAGGGCGGGTCGGCTCCGCGCGCGCAGCAAGGCCAGCGCGCCAGGCTCGTCGAGGCCCACAAGGCAGCTGCGGAGTACTACGCCGAGCAGTTGACGAGTGCCGAAGCCGTCATCGGCCGCACCTTTCTCGACGAGCGCGGGTTCGACTCAACGGCGGCCGCGCACTTCGGGGTCGGGCTACGCACCGAACGGCTGGGAGCATCTCGTCAAACACCTGCGCGGTCGGGGTTTCACCGACGAAGAACTCGCAACAGGTGGGCTGGCCAGCCGCGGCCAGCGCGGCGTCATCGACCGCTTTCGTGGCCGCCTCGTCTGGCCGATCCGCGACGTCACCGGTGACGTCGTCGGGTTCGGTGCGCGCAAGCTGCGCGACGACGATGACGGCCCCAAGTACCTGAACACTCCAGAAAGCCCGCTATATAAGAAAAGTCAGGTGCTCTACGGCATCGACCTTGCGAAGCGCGAGATGGCGAAAGCGCGGCAAGCTGTCGTCGTCGAGGGCTACACCGACGTCATGGCCTGCCACCTCGCCGGCGTCACGACCGCGGTCGCCACCTGCGGCACCGCGTTCGGCGACGAGCACGTGCGCGTGCTTCGGCGGCTGCTGCTCGACTCCGCCGAATACGCGGGCGAGGTCATCTTCACCTTCGACGGCGACTCCGCCGGGCAGAAGGCCGCGTTGCGCGCATTCGAGAGCGACCAGAAGTTCGTCACGCACACGTTCGTCGCGATCAGCCCCGACAACATGGACCCCTGCGAGCTGCGCATCGCCAAAGGTGACGCCGCTGTGCGCGACCTCGTCGCGCGTCGCCAGCCGTTGTTCGAGTTCGCGGTCCGCAGCGTGCTCGCCGGCTTCGACCTCGAGACCTCCGAAGGCCGCGTCGCGCGCGCTCGATCGCACGATGCCGCTGGTCGCCTCGATCAAAGACACGTCGTTGCGCGACGAATACGCGCGCCGCCTCGCCGGCTGGGTCGGCGCCCCCGATGAACTTGGCGTCCTCGAGCGCGTGCGTCGCATTGCCGGGACGTCGAGCAGCCGGCAATCCCGTAGCGCTGCGGCCGACCGGCCAGATCCCCGCGACCCGACGTTGCAGGTCGAACGCGAGGCGCTGAAACTCGCCGTCCAACGCCCTGCTCTTCTTGGTCCTGCCTTCGATCTGCTCGACCCGCTGGCGTTCACTCATCTCGCCTACGCCGAGGTGCGTGATGCGGTTGCGAAGGCGGGTGGCACCGGGTCGACCGCAGGCGGTGACGCATGGGTGACCGCCGTCCTCGAAGCTGCGGTCGACGATCGGGTGCGGGCGCTGATCACCGAGCTCGTCGTCGAGCCGGTGCTGACAGCGATCGATCCCGACGAGCGGTACGCCCGCGCGCAACTCGCGCAGCTACGAGTGCGCGCGCTCGACCGGCAGATCGCGGAGGTGAAGTCGCGGCTGCAGCGGCTGAACCCGCTCGAGCACGTGACCGACTACAACCGACTCGTTCGGCGATCTCGTCATGCTGGAGAAGCGCCGGCGCGACGACCTCGACGGCACGCTCGGCGTCGCGTAGACGCGCTCTAGCTCAGCGTGCCGTTCGAGTAGGCGCGGTCGTCATCGTCCAGCACGATCGTGTGGCTGCCGAAACGGCCGGTCACCTTGCCGACGAGATCGTGGCCGACCGAGCCGGCCTTGTCTTGCACGACGCGGCGGGCCTGGGTGCTCAGCTGGGTGGCCTGCGCCTGCACCTTGCCCGCGGCATTTTGGACGGCGGGGTTCTTCTTCACCGTCTGGGTCAGCCGCTTGATCTGCTCGTAGCGCTGCCGACCCGCGCGGGCGCCGAGGACGTATCCGGCGGCGAGTCCGATGACGAGAGTGGCCTTGTATCGCATTGCGCGCTCCTCGGGTTAGACGTCGTTCTCACTGGTGCATACCCGCGAGACTCCGACCGTATCCCGACCCGGGCGGATGAGCGAGGGTGCGTCGAGGGTGCATCGCGGGCGCCTCGAGGACTGGTCCGCGGCTCCTGAGCGAGGTCCCGCCGTGCGATACCCTACGGAGGCACCAGCGGCCGGTACGCCGACCGTCATTCCTGCGTAGCTCAATTGGCAGAGCAGCCGGCTGTTAACCGGCAGGTTATAGGTTCGAGTCCTATCGCAGGAGCATCCCCGCAGGTCAGAGGCCATGTCGCCCCGACACCAACGGCTCGTCGGCGGGCAGTCGCGGTGAGGTCGAGCGAGGCGGGTGCAGTGCGAGCAGCACTCGTTGGTGGGTGAGCCAGCCCACGACGTTGAGGTGGTCTGCGTCGAGCACTGCGATCGGACCGCGGGCGGTTTCGAGTGCCTCCAAGGTCTGTTCGAGGCGATCGGTGACGGTCACCGAGGCGGGCACGTCCACAACGGTTGCGACGGTGGCGTCGTCTTGGTCGCCGTCCGAAAGCGCCTCGGTCACGCCCCGAGCGGTGACGACGCCGCGGTAGCGGCCGGCGATGTCCAGCACCGGCAGTTGGGCGTGCGGAGCATGTGCGAGCACGTCCGCGGCCTCCAGCAAGGTTGTCGACTTCGCCGATGTAGGCGTTGACCGGTTCCATCACCTGGCCGACGGTCACCGTGTTCATCGTGGCCGCGTTCGGTGCGGCGTCCAGGTCGACGCCGCGGCGGCGCAGTTTCAGCGTGTAGATGCTGTCGCGGGTCAGCAGGTGGCTGATGCCGGTGGCGAGCACGATCGCGGTCATCAGCGGCAGGATGATGGTGTATTCGCCGGTGAGTTCGAACATGATGACCACGGCGGTGATCGGGGCGCGGGCGGCGCCGGCGAACACCGCGCCCATCCCGATCAGCGCGTAGGCGCCGGCCGGCCCGGCGACCCCGGGTGCGACGTGGTGCACGATCTGGCCGTAGGCGGAGCCGAGCATCGCGCCGATGAACAGGCTGGGCGCGAACACCCCGCCGGAGCCGCCGATGCCGATCGTCAGGCTGGTCGCGACCATCTTGCCGACCAGCAGCACGAGCAGGAACCCGATCGCGTACTTGCCGGCGATGCCGTTGCCGAGCACCGGGTAGCCGACGCCGTACATCTCCGGCAGCACCAGCAGCAGGCCGCCGAGCAGGAACCCGCCGACCGCGGGGCGCAGCCATTCCGGGCCGCGCCAGGCCCAGTCGCAGGCGTCCTCGATCCAGTACAGCACCCGGGTGAAAGCCGACCCCGGCGACGCCGGCGAGCAGCCCGAGCGCGGCGAACAGCAGGTACTGGCTGAAGTTGGTGACGGTGAACGACGGCAGGTGCAGGAACGGTTGCGTTGCCGAACGCGGCCCGGCCGATCACGCTCGCGGTGACCGAGGCGATCACCACCATGCCGAACGACTCCGTGTTGAAGTCGCGCAGGATCAGTTCCATCGCGAAGAACACCCCGGCCAGCGGGGCGTTGAACGTCGCGGCGATGCCGCCGGCCGCGCCGCAGGCCACCAGCACCCGCATCCGGTCTTCGCTGACCCGCACGACGCGGCCGAGCGTGGAGCCAAGCGCCGAGCCGATCTGCACGATCGGGCCTTCGCGGCCGACCGATCCGCCGCCGCCGATGCACAGCGCCGACGCCAGCGCCTTGACCGCGGCCACCTGCGGGGCGATCCGGCCGCCGCGCCGGGCGACCGCGTACATCACCTCGGGCACCCCGTGCCCGCGGGCCTCCTTCGCGAAGAAGTACACCAGCGGCCCGTACAGCAGCCCGGCGACGACCGGTGCGAAGATCACGAAGTAGCGGCCCAGTCCCGGCACGTGCGGGTTGGCGACGTGCCCGAGCCCCGCGTAGTCCGGGTGCCCCGACAACGCCAGGGTGAACACCTTGATCAACCAGCGGAACGCCACCGCACCGCCGCCGGCACCGGCGCCGACCAGCAGCGCGAGCACCAACAGTCCGGTGTTGGACGCACGCAATACAGTGACCAGTCGGGCGCGGCCCCGCTGGAGCGGCAGCGAGACGCGCGACACCAAGACGTTGGCTCCACCGGAGTCGTTCGCCGCAGGTCGCTTCTTCCGATCGCCATACGTACAGTATGCAACAGTTGCATAATGCAATACAAAGGAGGTTGACTCGGTGACCGGATCAGCGCGCCCTGCCGCGCCGCTCCGGCCGAGCACGACGCAGGCTCCACGCTCGACGACGTGGTGACCGCGATCCTTACCGCGTCGCGCGTCCTGGTCGGGGTCTCCGCGCGGTCACTGGCCGACGTCGAAGACACCGTGACGCTGACCCAGTTCCGCACCCTGGTAGTGCTGAACAGTCACGGGATGATCAACCTGAACCGGCTCGCGGACCTGCTCGGCGTCAACTCGTCCACCGCGATGCGGATGATCGACCGGCTGCTCGCCGCCGAGCTGGTCACCCGTCAGGACAACCCAGCCAACCGTCGCGAGGTGCTGCTCGATCTCACTGACGAGGGCCGCCAGCTCGTCCAACAAGTCAGCGACACCCGACGCGCAGAGATCGCCCGCATCGTCAAAGCAATGCCCGCCGAAGCGAACGCAGCGAACTGGTCGACGCGCTGCGGGCGTTCGCCGACGCCGCCGGCGAGCCCGAAGCCGCCGAAACCCTGGCCCGGCTCGGCTGGTAACGCAACTCCAGCCTGCCCCCGACGCGTCGGCGCCTTCGAGGTGCCAGCCGCTCGTTGCCGGAGCTACCGACCCGGCCGATTCATGGAACCGGATGCTCCAGCAACGTTTGCATGCTGCATGCATGGGGATGCTGGGCGGGAGCCGAGCGAGGCGAGCGCGACATCCGCCAAGGAGAACCTGATGCGAACTCTGCACATGCGGCCCACCAACGGGCTGCGAGCGGATCGCCGAACTGCGGCGGTGGTGAGCGGCCTGGTCGCGCTTGCCACATCGACGGCCGTTCCTCTTGTGCTCCAGAGGGGGAGGCGCCATCGCGCTGCTGTGCGTCGGTTCTCCGAATCACCGGCGGCGCCAGCTGAGCCGGGTGTGCCGACCCTGAGTAACCCAATCGATCTGCCCGAGCCCACGAGCACGCCTGAGCTCGGTCTGCATGACACGGCGCCTCCGGCTGCGGCAACTGCTGCAGGGAACGAGCAGTCCGCCTACGGGCTCGGCTTTGATCAACACAGCACGCACGCGCGTGGGCGCCCGATCGCTTGGGTCGTCGTGGCGGTAATCGTCGCCGGTACGTGCGTCAGCGGCATCAGTCTAATTATGTCCGCGCCGTGGTTGTTCTGGACCGGGCTCGGCGCCGTCGTCGTCGGGATAGGTGTGGGTGGCGTGACACACGCGATGCGCGACGAGATGGCACCGGTTCCCAGTCGGTCGGCAGACCAGCCGAATAGCCCCGTGGTGGGAAGTGTGAACGGGCTTCATCGGGGGATGTCGGGTGCGTCGCTGGCGCAGCGACGGATTGGGCTTTGAGGAGGCTGCAGTGAAGCAGATCGCGGCGGAGTCACTGGTCATCCGATTGATCGAGTGGGGTGTCGACACGATTTACGGGCTACCGGGCGACGGCATTAACGGTCTTTTCGAGGCGTTGCGGCGACACCAGGACAAGATCACGCTCGTCCTGGTGCATCACGAGGAGGCCGCCGCGTTCATGGCCTGCGCGCATGCGAAGACCACCGGCAAGATCGGAGTTTGCATCGCAACGTCTGGGCCGGGCGGTGTCCATCTGCTGAACGGCCTGTACGACGCAAAGCTCGACCACCAGCCGGTGCTCGCCATCACTGGCATGCAGGAGACTGGCCTGCTCGGGACTGGCTACCAACAGGAAGTCCATCTCGAAAAACTCTACGAGAACGTCGCTGAATACGACGTGATGGTGACCAATCCCGCTGCAAGTGACGACACTCGTCGACCTGGCAATAAGGCACGCGCTCGCACGTCGGACAGTCAGCCATATCACCTTCCCGAACGATTTGCAGGTCGCGCCCGCGGACGAAGATCCGTACGGCCACGTCGCTCCCGCCGGGCCTCCGAAGACTGCGCCGGTCTACTTCGCTGCGCCGGGACAGCCGCGCGACGAGCGACTTGCAAAGACTCGCGGACGTTTTGAACGCCGGCACCAAGATTGGCATTCTGGCTGGCGCCGGGGCGCTGCACGCGCGGGGCGAATTGCTCGCAGTCGCCGCGCGGTTGCAGGCACCGATCGTCAAAACCTTGTCGGGCAAGGCGACGGTCCCCGACGACTCCCGGTTCACCACGGGCGGCATCGGGTTACTCGGTACTAAGCCAAGTGAGCACCTCATGGAGCAGATCGACACGCTCCTGATGGTGGGCACGAACTTCCCGTATACAAAGCACCTCCCGCAGGGCGACAAGGTGCGCGTGGTGCAGATCGAGGCCGACCCTGTCAGAGCTGGAAACCGAATCCCGACCGAGGCGCCGGTGATCGGTGACGCAAAGGAGACGCTCGCCGCGCTGTTACCCGTGTTGGCTCAGCGGGACGACGACAGCTTCCTGGTCAACGTGCAGAAGGAAATGACGAAATGGCGCGCGGATATGGCTGCCCTCGAAAATGCCGACCGTGATCCGATCGCTCCGCAGTATTTGATGTCGGTCATCAACAAACACGCGGCCGACGACGCGATCCTCACCTGCGATTCCGGCACGATCGCGACGTGGGCCGCCCGGCACTGGGATATCAGAGGTGATCGGGAGTTCTACCTCTCGGGGAACTTGGCGACGATGGCTCCTGGCCTGCCATACGCCATCGCAGCACAACACGCATTTCCCGGCCGGCAGGTAATCGCGTTCGTGGGCGACGGCGGGTTCGCCATGTTGATGGCGGAGTTCTTGACCGCAGTGCATCACGGGTTGCCGGTCAAGGTTTTCATCAACAACAACGGCTCCTTTGGGCAGATCTTGTGGGAGCAGATGGTGTTGGGCTACCCAGAGTTCGGGGTGCGTCACAAGGGATTCGCCGACTTTGCGCCTTGGGCGGAGTCGTGCGGTGGTCTCGGTATCAAAATCACCAAACCGGGCGATCTCGATAGTGCGGTGGAGGAGGCGCTGGCGCACGACGGAGCTGCACTTGTCGATTGCGACGTGAACCCCAATGAGCCGCCGATGCCCGGTGTCGTCAGCGGTGAGCAAGCGAAGGGTTTCGCGGAAGCATTCGCCCGCGGCCAGCCGCACAGGGCGGACATTGTCAAGACACTGATGACCGACACGATAGAGAAGTTGAGATCGTGAGGCGCGCACAGCCGATGGGAATCGATCGCTTGATCGCCGACGTCCGCACCGGCCACTTCGAAAAGACCCTGTCTGCGCTCGCCGCAGTGGGTGCCGCGGTGACTACCGGGGAGATCTACCTGTCGCACGACTCGGCGAGCTTCGGCAACAAGATGATGTGGGTGCCGGTGTTCGTCATGCCGACGATCATTCCCGCGGGCATCGCCGGAGTGTTCTCCAAGCGAGTGGCAAAGACGGTGCTGCCGTTGGCCTCGACGATCGTGGTCTTGAACGGTGTGCAAGGCACCTATTTGCATCTGCGCGGAATCTCCCAGAAGCCGGGAGGGCTGCGAGCAGGCATGCGCCTGTACAACGCGGAGATGGGGCCGCCCGTGTTTGCGCCGCTGCTTGCGAGTCTGGTCGGCGGCATGGGCATTTTGGCGGCTGTCCTTCGCCGCGAAGGCGAGTGAGCCGTGGTCTCCATCGCCGACAGCTTTCGCGGTCGCACCCCCGGTTCGCGGCCGTCGCGCTTTCCCGGGTTCGACGTCCTCGACGAAGTCGACCGATGGGACGCCGTGACGGCAGGCGTCGTACTGGCGCGGCTCACGCCGTCCCCTGAGTTGTCCTTCTTCACCGGCGTCGAACAGGCCACTGCCGAGGCGTTGTGCGATCAATTGCTTGCGCAGCACGACGAGCCGCGGGTGCCTGTTGCGGCACTGATCGACGTCCGTCTTGCAAGGGGTGAAACGGACGGATGGCACTACGCCGACATGCCAGAGGACGGCGAGGCGTGGCGGCAGACGTTGGCGTTCCTCGATGACGACGCGTCGCGCATGTACGGCACCGCCTTTGGCCAGCTGACGAAGTCCCAACAGGCGGGCATCGTGCAGGCGATCCAAGACCTCGACACTCAGCAATGGCACGGCCTGCCGGCGAACCAGGTGTGGTCGTTGTGGACGAGGTACGCATGTACGGCGTTCTACTCGCATCCGTGGGCGTGGAACGAGATGGGGTTTCCGGGCCCCGCGTACCCGCGCGGCTACAAGAACATGGGGCTCGACAAGCGCGAGCCGTTCGAGGTCGCCGATGCGGTGAACTCCGACCCGATCAGCAGTCTGGCGACATGACGCGTTTGCTCGCGAAGGGCATCCGGCGATGACCGCCCGCGGCAGCCTCTCGCTGTACCGCGACGTGCGATCGCGCAACGAGTCGGCGTGGCTGCTACCGAAGGCACCCGGATTTCCGCATCAGGTTGCGCGACGACATGCGGCGCTACGACGAATCCGACGAGGTCGACATCGTGATCGTCGGCTGCGGTGCGGGCGGCGCCACGCTGGCGCAGCGGCTGGCCCGCGCAGGCTGGAGAGTCGTCGCGCTTCGACGCGGGCCCGTTCTGGGATCCGGAAACCGACTGGGTGAGCGACGAGCGCGGTTCGCACTCGCTCTACTGGACCGATCCGCGACTGATCAGCGGCGCGAATCCGGTGCCGTTGGGTTCGAACAACTCCGGGCGCGGCGTCGGCGGATCGATGGTGCACTACGCCGGCTACACGCCGCGCTTTCATCCGTCCGACTTCGCCACCTTCACCAACGACGGAGTGGGCGCCGACTGGCCCATCTCGCTACGACGAACTGCGGCCGTACTACGAGCAGATCGAGCACGAACTGCCAGTCGCCGGTCAGCCATTGGCCGTGGGGCGACCCGCACAGCTACCCGTTCCAGGCCCAGCCGGTATCGGGCAACGGCGACGTGTTCATCAGCGGATGCGAACGCCTCGGGATCCCCGTGCGGGTCGGTCCGGTGGCCATTGCCAACGGCCGCTTCGGCAACCGGCCGCATTGCATCTACCGGGGCTTTTGCTTGCAGGGATGCAAGGTCAACGCCAAGGCGTCACCGCTGATCACGCACGTTCCCGATGCGCTCGCCCACGGTGCCGAGATCCGCGCCCACTCCCACGTCAGCAGTGTGCTCGTCGACGAGCAGCAGCGGCCTGGCGACCGGCGTCACCTATTTCAAGGACGGCGTCGAGCGACGGCAGCGTGCGCGCATGGTCGCCATCGCTGGCGTACTCGATCGAAACCCCACGCCTGCTGCTGCTGTCGACATCGAAGCGATTCAAGGACGGTCTCTGCAACGACGAGGGCCAGGTCGGCCACTACGTCATGGTGCAAGGCGCTCCGCAGACCGCGGGTCGCTTCGACTCCGAAGTGCGAATGTACAAGGGGCCGCCGCCCGAAGTGAGCTCCGAGGAGTTCTACGAGACCGACCCAGCCGCGCCGTACCGCCGAGGTTTCTCCATTCAGAACGTGTCGCCGCTGCCGATCACCTTCGCCGAGCACGTGATCGCCCAAGGACACTGGGGTGAGGCGCTGCGCGAGTACATGCGCGACTACGTGCATTGGTCGTCACTCGGATCGCTGTGCGAGCTGCTGCCGTTGTACGAGAACGGCGTCACGCTCGCCTCCGAGGTCGACAAGCACGGCCTGCCGGTTGCGAACTTCAGCTACTCGATGTGCGACAACGACAAGCAGCTCATCGAAGCCGCCCAGATCGAAGATGGAACAGATCCTGCGCGCGGCCGGCGCGACCGAGACGATGACGATCCAGCGGTTCGCCCACCTGGTGGGTGGTTGCCGGATGGCGAAGTCGGAGAAGGACGGCGTGGTCGACGCCAACCAGCGCACCTTCGCGGTACCGAACCTCTACCTCACCGATGGCAGCGTGCTGCCGACGCAAGGATCGGCCAATCCCGCTCTGACGATCATGGCGCTCGCCGCACGGGTGGCAGACCATCTGTCGGGGCACCTCGTGGCTGAGTCGCCGTTGGTGGAGAGTTCGACGTCGTCTCGGTCGACGTGTCGGCGTACACGATCCCGACCGAGCTGCCCGAGGCCGACGGCACACTCGCCTGGGACAAGACGACGGTTGTCGTCGTCGATGTCGAGACGCGCGCGGGCGTGCGCGGCCTCGGCTTCGCCTACGGGCATACCGCGATGGTCGACGTCATCGACCGAAACGCTCGTACCGAAGATCGTCGGCCTCGACGTGCGCGACACCGGCGCCGCGTGGTCGGCCATGGTGCGCTCGATTCGCAACCTCGGCCGGCCCGGCATCGCATCGATGGCCATCTCCGCGGTCGATCTGGCGTTGTGGGACGCCAAGGCAAGGGTGTTCGAACAACCGCTCCATCGCGTGCTCGGCGCGATCCGAAACGCCGTTCCCATCTACGGGAGCGGCGGCTTCACCACCTACACGATGGACGAGCTGCTCACTCAGCTGGCGGGTTGGGTGAACGAAGGCATTCCGCGAGTGAAGATGAAGATCGGCACCGACTGGGGCGTGTCGTGGCGCGACGACGTCGACTCGGATCGCCGCCGTGCGCAACGCCATCGGGGACGACGCCGAGCTGTTCGTCGATGCGAACGGGGGCTACGACCGGGTACAGGCCCGCCGACTCGGCGCGCAGTTCGCCGCACGACCTCGGCGTCACCTGGTTTGAGGAGCCGGTCAGTTCCGACGATCTCGCCGGGCTGCACGGCCTCGTCGAAGCACTGCCTCTCGATGTCGCAGCAGGCGAGTACGGCTACGACCTCGACTACTTTCGCGCCATGCTCGCGGCCGGCGCCGTCGACGTCTTGCAGGCCGACGTCGGGCGGTGCGGCGGAATCACCGAATGGCTGCGCGTTGCCGCGCTGGCCGCTGCCAACCACGTGCCGTTCTCCGGTCACTGCGGACCGGCGATCCATCTGCACGCAGCAACCGTGCCACCCAACCTTCGCCATCTTGAGTACTTCCACGACCACGTGCGCATCGAGAACTTGCTGTTCGACGGCATCATCCAACCCCGACGACGGCACCCTCACGCCGTCCGATGCGCCCGGCAACGGCTACACGCTGAAGACTGCGGACGCCGCGCAGTACCGCGTCAAGTAGTACGTCTCAACGCAGGCGTTGCCTAGCATGGTCGATCGCGAAAGCGGCGTTGACCAGGGCCAGGTGGCTGAGTCCTTGCGGGACGTTGCCGAGCATCTCCCGCGACTGCAGGATCCATCTGCTCTGCCATCAGGTCGAGGTCGTTGCTCAGCTCCACGCACTCATCCATCAGGTTCATCGCCTCGTCGAGTCGATCAAGGGCAGCCAGGGCTGAAACCATCCAGAAGCTGCACGCGAGAAACGCGCCCTCTTCCTGGCACATGCCGCTGTATCGGTAGATCAGCGGTCCTACCGAGAGCTCGCGCTGCACGGCCTCGACGGTGCCGGCTAGCCGTTCTCCTCGATCGAACCCATTCATCCCGGCCAACAGGACGGCCGCATCGAGCTCGCTCCGTGCCGGCGAAGAACGTGTAACTGCACTTGGCATCTGACCAGCAGTGCTCATCGACCCAGGCTTTGATCGCCACCCGTTCGTCTCGCCACCGATCTGCGTGGTCGGCGGGGACGTGCCCGTGCTCAGCTAGCTGCACGACCCGATCGAGTGCCACCCAGCAGCCGATCTTGGAGATGGTGTAGTGCCTCGGTTCATACAGCTCCCAGATGCCGGAGTCTTCGGAGCGCCAGGTTTCGCAGCAACGGTCGGCCAGCTCGGCGAGCATCTGCGCAGTGGCGGGGTCGAGCAGGTGACCGTCCTGGACGTAGCGCCACAGCGAGTCAAACAAGTCCCCGAAGGTGCCGAGCTGAGTTTGTGACACTGCCCCGTTGCCGGCTCGAACCGGCCGGCTATCTCGATAACCGGGCGCGTCGAGCTCGTGCTCGCTGGAGGGCGGCTCTCCGTTGAGCCGGTAAAACACGCTAAGTCCGGGAAGGGTCGAGCGAACCGATCGGAGCAGCGCCACTATCGCGCCTTGTACCTCTTCCTCAAGCCCGAGTTGGATGCACGCATCGACGGCGTAGGAGGTGTCGCGGATCCACATGTAGCGGTAGTCCCAGTTCTTGTCCCCGCCGATCCGCTCGGGCAATGACGTGGTCGCCGCCGCGGCGATCGCACCCGTCGGGGTGTGAAGCAACAGCTTGAGCACCAGACCAGACCTGCGCACCGCCTGGGACCACCGGCCGTCGTACGTCATGGCGGCGGACCATTGATGCCAGTTGCGGAGGGTGTCGTCCAGCCGGGACTCGAGAGCCACCCGGCCCGGCAGGTAGATAGGGGCGTCGTCGCTCGCGGTTACCGCGAGCAACCCGCTGGTCGCCGCCGAGGTGCTGAATGTGCCGCTGACCTGTCGTTCGGCAACGATGGGTTCGCCGACGTCGAAGGACCGCACCGCCAGGTGCTGGTCGCCGCAGTGCACGACGATGTCGCCGCCGCGTTGCTGCGTCCACGGGTCGGTGGTGCCGAATCTGGTGCCGGGGTGCACAGCCCAGCGCATCGCGACCTGCCCGTCGACGCACTCGACCCGCCTGACCAGTTCGCCCCACGGCAGCGGTACACCCGCCCGGCCGATGGTCAGCGCGTCGGTGAGTCGTGCCGTGCCCGTACTGGTGCGGAACGTCGTCTCGAGAACGTTGGACTCGCCGACGTAACGCCGCGTCACTGTGAAATCGTCGACGGGCCGCATCTCAACGTGGCCGCCGTTGATGGGGTCGAGGATGGCCGCGAACGCCGGCGCATCATCTAGTGCCGGCAGTGGCCACCAGTCGATCTGCCCGTCGGTTGCAACCATGGCGACGGTGTGGCCGTTGCTCAGCAACCCATAGTCGGCGATCGGCGCCCACCCGTCGACGCGGCGCGGACTCACCTCGCTCGCCGCGCCACCGCGAACAGACCTCCGACGGCGATGCCGACGAGCCCGGCGGCGATCGGCGTCCGGCGCATCGACATAGCCGACCACGGATCGTTGGCGTGCGCCCGTTCGTCGAACATCCCGTGCGATCCGCGATCATGCTCTTCGTCCTTTGGGTCAAACACGTTGGAGCCGTACCGTGGGCCGGCTTGCTTGGTGGTCTGACTCTTGACCCCGGTCCGGCCGAGGTACCAATCCAGTAGTCCGGGTGCCAGCCGGTTGCCGACGATGGTGCCCGCGGTCGACGCGCCAACCCACAAGTTGCGCCGCGGGTGGTCGGCCAGGTAGCGCACCGCGCGCGCAGGCACCTCAGGCTGGAAGATCGGCGGCACTGGCATTGGGTGCTCGTCGAACTCGCTGTCGTTCCAGTCGAACTGGACGGTGTTGACTGCTGGCAGCTGCACCATGCAGACGCGCACCGCGCTCTTTTCGTGTTTGAGTTCGGTGATGACGCTCTCGGTGAATCCGACGAGGGCGTGCTTGGCTCCGCAGTATGCGGACTGCAAAGGAATTCCCCGGTAGGCAAGGGCCGAGCCGGTCTGAACGATCACGCCCTTGTTCCGCGGACGCATGTACTCCAATGCCACGCGGGTGCCATTCACCATACCGAGATAGGTCACCTCAGTGATCCGACGAAACACTGCGTCGTCGGTGTCCCAGAAGAACCGTAGGGAGCCGGAGAACGCGACGTTGACCCATAGCTCGATCGGTCCGAGCTCGCTTTCGATCTGAGCCGCCGCGGACCGAACCTGGTCCAACGCGGCCACGTCGGTGGCGATCCCGAGGCCGCGGCCGCCGCGCTCCTGCGCGTCCGCGACCGCGCCATCCAGGCCGGCCTCTCCGCGGGCCAGCACGGCAACGTCCCAGCCGTGGTCGGCTAGCTCACGGACGACGGCGCGGCCTACTCCGGCGGAACCGCCCGTGACGACAGCAACTCTGCGCTCACTCATCTCGTACATTCCTCCAACGTGCGGTCTGACAGGTGGCGTGCGCGGGCCGCAGCAGCCAGCCCGCCCCGCCGAAGGCGCAGGCTAGAACGCCGTCCGCGATCGCCGCGCGCCTCCAAGCGTGAGACGTCGTGGCTAGCCCGAAAGCGGTCAGCGCATGCAAAGCGTCGGCTCCGGCCCCGGTCTTAGCTACCGCTTCAGTCGGCAACGCAAACGTGGCCATAGCCTGAAGCGCGTGTCGCACGCCAAGGATCCGCACAACCTGGGTTGGAAACTCCCTCGCGGTGGCCGGACCAGAGGCGGCGAGAAGCTTTCGGGGTGCCGCGATCAAGACGACGCCCCAGATCCCTCGCAGAAGCGCCAACATCATTGCCGGCGTCGTCGCACGCTGCCCTCGAGATGTGCATCTGTCGCCGCGGTGCGTCACGTTCGCGCCATACCCGATCAGGTGCGAATTACCCGTGGGGTCGTGCGACGCTCGCTGGGAAGTTGGCGACCCTCGCTATCGCCGCCCGAAGCCGACAGTCCCTGAGCTTCGGCGTGCTCGCGGGTCGTACCGGTCGATTGGCGCTCCTGGCAGCAGGTAGACGGGTCGGCCAAAGCTCGTGGGCGTCGAGTGAATCGGCGTCATAGCGAAAGGTCCGCAGCAGTCCGCTCGAAGCAAGTGCTTGGACGACCGCTCGACTTGGCGCACGCAGGATGAAGTCGCGACGGTGCACTTGGCACCGCCTCGATGTCGCCACAAGAACAGCGAGACCGCATGAGCCTATGAATGTCACGTCGGAAAGGTCGATCAGAACCTCGTGGACTGCTTCGTCGTCGAGTGCGACCAGCGACTCACGTAGGCGCCATACGTTGGCAATGTCGATTTCGCCGGACAAGTGCACTGTCACCCGCTCAGCATCGCGTTCGACGTCGAATTGGAAGACCACGTCGGACCGGTTCATGATCGAGTTCTGCATATCGGGTACCTCCAGGTGTCGAGCTC
Organism: uncultured Actinomycetes bacterium; assembly: GCA_963809135.1. GTDB lineage: Bacteria > Actinomycetota > Actinomycetes > Acidothermales > Acidothermaceae > PALSA-607. The sequence continues at coordinate 10,300 of CAWEIG010000003.1, read as the reverse complement.
GAACCTGCGATCTCCTTGAGCTTGAGCGCCCGATGTGTCGAATACCCTGTCCGGTTCTTTGCAGTTCCATGACAATCCGGTCCGCACGGTTGCGCACGGGGGTTTCGTGCGACCAACTGGATGAAAATCAGCACGTCAGGACGGTGGCCGACCCGGACGTGGGACCCGCCGTAAGCTGCTGCGATTCCTAGGGATGGGCTGGGTTGTGATGGAGGCTCATGTCTCGCATCTTGGTCATTGAGGACGACGATCGGATCCGAGCCTCCATGCGGTTGGCGCTGGAAGACGAAGGACACATCGTCGTCGAGGCCGAAACCGGCATGCAGGGGCTGGGACTCTTCGGCAGCGACGGTGCCGACGTCGTGTTGGTCGACGTGATGCTTCCCGACATCGACGGTTTCGAGTGCTGCCGTCAGCTACGCCGCAGCAGCGACGTCCCGATCATTATCGTGACGGCGCGGGCGGACACCCACGAGGTTGTGGCAGGGCTGGAGGCTGGTGCTGACGACTACGTGACGAAGCCGTTCGTCATGAAAGAACTCGCCGCCCGCATCCGCGCATTGCGTCGCCGCACCCGGCCCGCGAGTTCCGCCCCCGCAAGCGTGATCGAAGTGCGCGACCTCGAGCTTCGTCCCGACGAAGGTGTGTTGCTGCGCGCCGGTACGGAGATTCACTTGACCCGCACCGAATTCCGGCTGTTGTGCGAACTCGCTGCTGCGCCTTCGCGCGTGTTCAGTCGGGAGGTCCTCCTGGAACGCATCTGGGGATATGACTACTTCGGCGATGGCCGTATCGTCGACGTCCACGTGCGTCGTCTGCGAACGAAGATCGAGGTCGATCCATCCGAGCCCGCGTTGCTGGTGACAGTTCGAGGGCTCGGCTACAAGCTGCAGCCGTGACCTCGCAACGCTTTCCCCGCCGACTCGGCCTGCGGTCAAGAGTCACGCTGGTCTTCAGTGTGGGCGCCTTCCTGCTCGCGGCAACCATGGCGATTCTCGCATTGGGCTTGGCACGCAACTATCTGCTGCGAGAACGCGAAGCCTCTGCGCAGCATCAGACCTTCGCCAACGCGCTCCTTGTAAGGTCCGAACTAAGGTCGAGCAACGTCGACATCACTACATTCCTCGGCACGCTCCCCTCAGGCGCCGAGTCGGATTCCCTTATCTACCGGCACGGCAGTTGGTTCGGGAGTTCAGTCGGCGTCGGCCCAACGCAACTCCCTCCTGATCTGACCGCCAAAGCGCTGGCCGGCGCTGCCGCGAGTCAACGATTCCGCTACGGCGGGACGACCGCCATCGCGGTCAGCGTCCCCGTGCGCGCGGTCGATGCTGTCTACGTCCAAGTCTTCTCGCTCAGCGAACTCAATTCGACCCTGCGCATTCTCTCTGCTTCGCTTGCTGTGGCGGCGCTCATTACTACCGCCGCCGGAGCACTACTCGGAAGCTGGGCGAGTAAGCGCGCGCTTCAGCCGGTGCGTGATGTCGCCTTGGCTGCTGGGGAGATCGCCGGAGGCAAACTCGACACCCGGCTGCGTGCAACCGAGGACAGAGAACTCGCGCGCCTCGCTGCAGCTTTCAACGCGATGGTCGACGCGGTCCAAGTGCGAATCGCCCGAGACGCGCGCTTCGCCTCCGACGTCAGCCACGAACTGCGGACTCCCCTCACTACCTTGGCGACCTCGCTGAGCGTTCTCGAACGCAATACCGAAGGCTGGACGTCGTCCCAGCGGCAGGCCCTCGACCTCATGCGCTCGGAAATGAAGTCCTTCCACAAGCTAGTTGAGGATCTGCTCGAGATCTCCCGCGCCGACGCGACGACTCTGGTTGTCGACGACGTGCTTGCCGCCGAGTTCCTGTCACGGTTGGGTGCGGCGCTGTGTCCGGCAACCCCGCTCGACATCTCTGCCGACGCCGCGTCGGTCCACGTCGGAATCGACAAGAGACGGATGGAGCGCGTGTTCTCCAACTTGGTCGAGAACGCGAATCGCTATGCGGGAGGAGTTATTCGGCTCGGTTTATGCCGTTCCGCTCGGGGGACTGTCCGCTTCGAGGTCGACGACGCCGGGCCAGGCATTCCTGCCTCCGACCAAACCCGGATCTTCGATCGCTTCAGTCGAGGCAGCGGCGGTCGGCGAGCCGAAGGCAGTGGAGTTGGGCTTGGACTCGCTCTAGTCGCCGACCACGTTGCGCTGCACGGAGGAACGGTGTCCGTCGAGGAACGACCCGGGGGCGGCTCGCGTTTCGCGATCGAGCTGCCGGCGCAGAACTCATGAGAAGGCTCGTTGTTGCCGCCGGGTTGGTCACGCTGTTGATCGCGGCCTGTGGAGTCGGCACTCAAGAACACGCAACGTCGATTCCAAGTCGAGCGATCCCGCCCGCGTTGCTCTCGCCGAGAGATACCCCAGCGCCTTCTGCCTCGCAAACTGCTTCGACGTCCACGATCTATCTCGTGCATAACGGAGTACTTGTCGCGGTGCATCGACCTGCCGATGCGAGCCTGCCGGCGCTGCTGCGCAGCTTGCTGCAAGGTCCAACCGATGCTGAGACGCAGGCAGGAATTGTGACGGCGATTAACACGAACCCGGTCCTGAACGGGGTCACCTTCAGCGGGTCGATCGCCAATATCGACCTCGCGAGTACGTTCGGCGACATCCGCGGGCAGGAGCAGATTCTCGCCACTGCCCAAGTCGTCATGACCGCACTCGGTTATCCAGGAATCGATGCGGTCGGCATCAGTCTCGACGGCGTACCCGCCGATGTGCCGCTCACCGATGGCACGCTGGTGAGCCGGCCGCTTGTGATGTCTGACTACAACCAACTCCTTGTGTCACCCCGGCCAGTGTCGATCCCGGCAGCTTCTTCTCCCTGATGCGCGCTCCTGTGTCTTTCGATGGGATTCGTGGCTGAGCGCGTAGGGTCCTGATCGATGGCATCCAAGCGCACAGTGGCGTCCGATCCCGGCTCTGGGACCGCGGCCGACGCGGAGCTGGACTTTGCTGCGCTCTTGCGCTTTCGCACTGCGTTGCGCCGGTTCAACCGATGGAGCGAGGAGCAGGCCGGACTTGTCGGGCTGACTCACATCCAGCACCAGTTGCTGCTGGCGATTAAGGGGCACGCCGATCCGCGGGGGCCGACGATCAGTGACGCCGCCGAGTACCTGCTGGTTCGTCATCACAGCGTCGTTGAACTGGCGAGCCGGGTGGAAGCACTCGGGTTTCTTAAGCGGTGCCAAGACGAGGACGACGGTCGCATCGTCCGGTTGAGGCTGACTGCGGAGGGTGAGAACCGGATTCGCGCGCTCACCGAAGTCCACGTGCGGGAGTTGAGGTCGCTGGCCCCGGTCCTGCAGGCCTTGGTCGAGGGGTCCAAGCCTGACGGTTCGTGACCGAGCCGCACCGCAAGAATATCGTGCTCCGATATTCCTACAGTCTTGGCACGACGTATCCGATGGGTTTGTACCGAGTTTCTAACCTGCGAAACGGGGTGCATCGGCGCTATGCGAGGAAATCGTGGGGTCCGTGCCGCCGAGGCGCCGGAGCGCTCGGCCGAACCTGCCTCCGAAGCGGTAGCACGCCTTGCGCGGGCACAGGCCAGACGCGAGGTCGATGGCCGCATCGCCGCGAGCATTCGCCGAACATGGCGAAGGTATGCGCAGCGCAGGGGGCTTGCGCATTCCCGGCCCGAGGGGGAGCAGATTTGGCTCGCGTAGGCCTCGTAGTCGTGTGCAACCCGCAGGCGATAGGTTCGAGGTCACCGTAGCGCCGTAGCCAAGTGGGAGACCGTCGAGCGTGAGCGATCATCAAGTAGCGGCGGGGACCTGGTTGGGCATCGAGCGTCGGTGGTTGACGCTGATCGCCGTCTGCGGGGCGACGTTCATGCTGCTGGTCGACATCACGATCGTGCAGGTGGCGCTCCCGACGATCGAGCATCGCCTGCACGCCAGCTTCAGTGACTTGCAGTGGGTGATCGACGCCTACGCGTTGGCGATGGCGACCCTCATCTTGGTGTGGGGATCGTCGGCTGACCGCTTCGGTCGCAAGCGTGTTTTCGTAACCGGTCTCGGCGTTTTCACCCTCGCGTCGCTGCTGTGCGGGGTCGCGACGAGCGCACCGATGCTCATCTGGTCGCGCGCCTTGCAGGGCATCGGCGGCTCCGCGTTGTTCGCCACCGGGCTCGCGTTGATCGGGCAAGAGTTCTCCGGCCGTGAGCGAGGCCAGGCGATCGCAGCGTGGGGCGCGACGGTCGGTGGTGCGGTCGCTGTGGGCCCGCTCATCGGCGGCGCGCTGACCAGCGGATTCGGTTGGCGATCGATCTTCTTCGTCAACGTGCCGATCGGCGCGCTCACCGGGTGGCTCGCCCTGACGCGCATGGTCAATGTCAGCGACTCCGGCACGATCCGTCTCGACCTAGCCGGTCTCGCCACGTTCTCGAGCTCGATGTTCCTTCTGGTCTTCGGCTTGATCCGGGCCAATGCAGACGGCTGGACGAGCTCGACAATCTTGTCGCTTTTCGCCGCTGCGGCCGTGCTGATGGCGCTGTTCGTGTTCGCCGAGCTACACCAAGACCACCCGTTGCTCGATCTGTCGCTGTTCCGAAAGCCGTCCTTCACTGGTGTTTCGATTGGCACGTTCGCCATCGGCGCCGGCATGTTCGCAATGTTTCCCTACATCACGTTCTATCTACAGAACGACCTCGGATACTCCCCGATGCAAGGCGGACTCCGGCTGCTTCCAAGCACCCTGCTCTGCTTCATCGTCCCCCTCGCTATCCGTTCGACCGCCGAGAAGCTGTCGCCGCGGCTGTTGCTCGCCGCTGGACTCGCTATCACCGCCGCGGGTCTCGCTGCGATGACCGTGGTCACGACAAGCTCGAGCTGGACAGCGCTGATCCCCGGGTTGCTCCTGACCGGGCTCGGCATCGGCATCGCGAACCCGATGATCGCCAGAATCGCCCTCGGGGTCGTCGCACCAGCCCGCAGCGGCATGGCGTCAGGGATCAACAACACCTTCCGGATCGGTGGCCTCGCGACGGGCGTCGCCGCGCTGGGCGCGATCTTCCAGCAGAAGGTCACCACGTCACTGGCGGCCAACCTCGGGCATCCGGCTCCGCAGCTCGCCAGGGTCGTGGCGTCGGCGGGCGTTCGCGCAGCGGTAGCTGCAGGCTCCTCGACGCCGGGCATTGCCGTCGCCGCGCACGGGGCATTCCTCTCCGGGTTCAGGCTGATCCTCGTGATCGGCGCGGTGGTCGTCGCCCTCGGCGCGCTCGCTGGCGCCACTCTCGTGCGTGGCCGCGACTTCGCCAATCGCGCGCCGGCGGCACCTGCTGCCGAGCCGGTCGTCGTCCCAGAACTGACCTAACCGAACGCGATGATCACCTCGTCGCGGATCGCCCGGTAGCCGAGCCGCTGGTAGATCGCATTTGAGGTCGGATTGGCAAGGTCGGTGAACAACGCCACCCGCGCCGCGCCTGCCTGTCGCGCCTCTGCCGAACACGCGGCGGTCACGGCCGCGGCGTACCCACGGCGGCGATGCTCCGGTGGCGTGTAGACCGGCCCGACGCGAGCGACCCCTGCGGCGATGCGGTTGCGTGCTGCCATCGAGGTGACCTCGCCGTCCTCCCAGAGCCAGAGCAGCCCTGCGTCGATGCGGTCGCGGATCACCGTTTCGGGATTGTCACCGGAGTCGTGGCACTCCGCCTGGAACGCCGCGAAGAACTGGGTACCGATCGTGAGGTCTGCCGTCGAGGCCTTTCGAGCGTGGCCGGGCACACCTTCAGGAGGCACCAGCGAGTCGAGTTCGTACAGCCGCTGCCGGACATCGGTCTGCCAGCTCACGCCAGTCGCTTTCGCCCAACTCATGGCGAACAGCTCGGCGATGAGGTGCTCTCCTCGAACACCGGGGATGTCGACCGACTGGCTCCGCAGTGCGTCGACCAACGACTCGATGCTGTCCGTCGGCACGACCGACAGCACCAGCTCATGTGGCGGGGTGAGGCTGACAGCGCCGAGAACAGAGCCGTCGTCGTGCCAGCCGAACAGAGATCGGCTCGACGTGTTCCCGCGCGGATGTTCTCGAGAACAGTCAACGTGATGGTGTTCTCGACCGGCTCGCCTATGAGCAGCTGATGCGCGTGGCGGGCGAAAACTTCGGCGTCGTCGGTGAACTGCCAGCTCATACTGATCTTGTACGGCCGGGTACGGCGATGTCGATCCGTTTATGCGCGGCCACCCACTTCAGTGAGGATCACGAGTTGCTGCGTCGCTCGCGTCATCGCGACGTAACGGTCGACCGCTCCTTCGATACCGTCGCCGAACTTCTCCGGGTCGACGAGCACGACGAGGTCGAACTCGAGGCCCTTCGACAGCTCCGGAGTAAGTGATCGGACGCGCGGCCCGACCACCCCTGCCGGATATGTGGGGTCGCCGATGATGCACGCGATCCCCTCCGCGTGCGCGGCAAGCCAGGTCTCGACGATCGAGCTCAAATCCGAAATAGCTGCATGGACGACGGGGACGTCGGTGCTGCGGATAGACGTCGGCACATTGGCGTCCGGAAGAACTGCCCGGATGATCGGTTCGGCTGCCGCCATGACTGCTTCCGGCGTCCGGTAATTGATGTTCAACGAAGCCAGGTTGATCTGGTCGAGCCCGATGCGGACGAGCCGTTCCTGCCACGACTCGGTGAACCCGTGGCGGGCCTGCGCACGGTCGCCGACGATGGTGAAGCTGCGCGACGGGCAGCGGAGCAGCAACATCTGCCACTCGGCGTCCGTCAACTCTTGCGCCTCGTCGACGACGATGTGCGCGAACGGACCGGCGAGCAGATCGGGCGCGATGGTCGGCAGCGCGGCCTCGTCGACCAGCGCGTCATGGAAGTCCTCGACGCGCAGCATCGACACGAGACCAGTGCCGTACTCGTCACCGACGACCTCCATCAGGTCATCGACGACCTGTGCCATCTGCTCGCGTTGGGCAGTGACGGTGGCCTCGTGCCGACGTTTGCGTCGCGACGACTCCGGGTCGCCGAGCCGCTGCCGCGCCGCGTCGAGCAGCGGCAGGTCGGAGACTGTCCAGGCCTGCGCGTCTGCGCGTTGCAGCTCGCGAACCTCGTCGGGGTGCAGCCATGGCGCGCACTTGCGCAGGTACGCCGGTACCGACCAAAGATCTGCGACGAGGTCGGTCGCTTCGATCAGCGGCCATGCTCTGTTGAACGTCGTGAGCAATTCGTCGTTGCGTAGCAACGATCTGCGCAGCAGGTCGGGCGATTCGCCGTCGTCCTTGTCCATCAGGATCGTGACCAACTCGTCCCAGATCTGGTCGCGCGCTTCGTTGTGCGGCGTACCAGGATCCGGTGAGTCAAACGCCTCGGCCCAGTCGTCGGCGCTCAGCCAAAGGTCCGACTCGTCGGTCGAGATCGTCATGCCCTTTCTCGGTGGGTCTTCGTAGAACTTGACCGCGGTCTCGATCGCGTGCACCAGATTCACGGACGACTTCAGCCGAGCCACGTTCGGGTCGGTCTCGGGCTGCGCGCTGATGCCCCCTCGGCGACGAGGTCGCGCAGCGTGCAGGTCTGCACGCCTTCCTCTCCAAGACTCGGCAGGACGTCGGCCACGTAGGCCAGGTAAGGCTGGTGCGGGCCGATGAACAGCACGCCGCCCCTGTGGTGACCGAGGCGCGGGTCGGCGTAGAGCAGGTAGGCGGCGCGGTGCAACGCGACGACGGTCTTGCCGGTGCCCGGACCGCCGTCGACGACGAGAGCGCCGGGCGATCCCGCGCGGATGATCGCGTCCTGGTCGGCCGCGATCGTGGCGAGCACGTCGCGCATCCGCGGCGACCGGCTGCTGCCGAGGCTCGCGATGAACGCCGACTGGTCGTCGAGCGCGGCGGCATGCCCCTCGAACCCGTCGGCGGTGAACACCTCGTCCCAGTAGTCGCTGATCCGGCCGAGGGTCCAGCGGTACCTGCGACGGCTCGCCAGACCCATCGGGTTGGCATGCGTCGCGCCGAAGAACGGCTCAGCGGCGGGGGAGCGCCAGTCGAGCAGCAGGCCGACGTCCGGCCCTGTCGGTGAGGCCGAGGCGCCCGATGTACACGGGCTCGGGGTCGCCCGTGCTCACGATGTGTCCGAGACACAAGTCCAACCCGAAGCGGCGCAGCGTGCGCAGGCGAGCGGTCACTCGGTGGATTTCCAGGTCCCGGTCCATCGCCTCCTGGCCGATGCCGCCCGGCGTCTTGCGCAGGCCGTCGAGGCGGTCAGACAGATCCGCGATGGACTGCTCGAGGCTTTCCGCGAGCGCCGCGAAGTGTTGCGTCGTCGCCGGCGATCAGCGCCGGGTCGTCTTTGTGGCTGAGGTGGTCGGGAAGGGCAAAAGCGCTGGTAGTCAAGGGGTTCACGTCATCTCCTATCCGAGGTTCGTGGCCTCGGTCGGCGATTCTGCGGCACGACCCCGGTCTTGCCGCAAGCCCCCGGGTGCGCTATACGTTAAGAGTGGAAGGAGTGAGTTCTCCTCCGTTCCCAGTTGCCCCATTCTCAGTGTGATCTGCGAACCCTTCGGTGGTCTGCAGTCGCTATAGCGACACAGAAGCTCCAAAGGTTCGCCGACTTCACCGGCTACCGCTGATGATCGGAGCCGTGGGGTCGTCGGAGCAACCCCAGCACTCCGATCTCGCGTCGTGTTTCCCTCGCTAGGCGTTGTCGAGGCGGGCGTTCAGGCCCGCGCGCACGTCGGGCCACTCCTCAGCCAAGATCGAGAAGAGCACGGTGTCGCGCACGGTGTCGTCGGCCCTGCGCTGGTAGCGGCGCAGCACGCCCTCGTATTGGGCACCGAGCCGTGCGATTGCCTGCTGCGACCGCGCATTGCGCACGTCGGTCTTCAGCTGCACCCGACCTGCACCGAGCACGTCGAAGGCGTAACCGAGCAACAGCAACTTGGTTTCCGGATTCACGACGCCGGCCCAGGTCGCCGGCGTGTAGGCGGTGAAGCCAATCTCGAGCCGAGCGTCGGACGCCGAGATGTCAAGGTACGACGACGTGCCGACCACCGCATCCGCTGGAAGATCTGCGTACGGAACCGTCAAGCGCACGATCCACGGCAACCGACCAGCGGCGTAGCCATCGTCGAGCAACTTTGCGTAGCCGGCCGCGTCTGCAGGCCGACCTGCAATGTGCCGCCACACAGTGTCGTGGTCGAGGGCGACAAACAACTCGTCGGCGTCGCGCGTCGGCGTCGGCCTGGCTCAGCTCGACATGGCGACCGCGCAGTCGCAGGTCGGCGGCGGGCGGCCATTGCAGCCGTGGCCAGGTCGTGTCGACCGGCCGCGCATCAACGCGTGGCGTGAAACGTGGAATCGTCATCGTTCGGCGCACTCTCTCGGCCGCTGATCCGGAGTCTTCACGCTATCGGCGTCCGCCATCGCATTTTCGCGCGGAGCACGCGGGCGGTGCGGAGTAGCGGCGCCTGGCACTACCTGGGAGCAGAAACCAGGCGCCTCATGGGCATTGTCCCATCCTGGGCGTTCTGTGCAAAGGATCTTCGGTATGTCCGATCTGCGCGTCGCCTGTTGGGCCAAACAGTCCACCCTTCGGGCGCGTATGATGGCGCAGGTGGCCGTTCACCGGCTCGGCGATCGTGCCGATACCAAGAGCGTGAGTATCCAAACCCCCGCGACCGAGCCCCATTCCGAGCCGACTGTGCCCTGCGATTCGTGCGGTCGCGACACGCCGACTCCTGCTGGCGGCGGGGTCACCGTGCCACGCGCACGCTGCTCCGATTGCGAGATCGCGGTGGCGCAAGCACTCGACGAGGTCATGCGTCAGCTCGTCGGCCCGCGCACAGACGCCGACGCTCTTCCCTCAATGCCGCGCGGCCCGATGTCGTGCTTCGACTGCGGATCACCCGGCGTCGAGGATCAAGAGGCTTCACCTGCGTGACGTGCGGATCGCACTGTTACACCCGGCAATCCCGCACTCTCGTCGCGCCGCTCAGCGAGTTGCCGCACTAGGTCCAAAGCTCGTCGAGCGCCGGCATGGCGAACCCGTGCGTTCGCCGGCAGAGCCACCATCGACGGCCTGTTCAGAACACTTTCGCGGACGTCGAGGGCGGCCATCGCCCCATCGTCGAGAAATCGGCTCCCGAGCGCATAGCTATGCAGGTCGTCACGTGCATGGCGATGGTGCGGCATGCGCAGCGGGGTGTAGATCGACAAGCGGTCACGCGCCCGAGTGACTGCGACGTAGAACAATCGTTGTTCCTCGAGCAACCCGGTCTTGGTCGACAGTGCCATGTCGGACGGGAAAGCGCCG
>CAWEIG010000002.1:0-56086 GCA_963809135.1 uncultured Actinomycetes bacterium | reverse complement strand
ATGGCATCGTTATCGGTGCCGTGCGGATCGTGACAGGAAAAGCAGGTGACGCCGCGATTGTACATCACGCTCTGCACGAAATCGTTGCCCTGCATGCGGTTCTTGTGCGCGGTGCCGTCCGGGAAATGGGTGAAGCTGGTTTCGCCCAGCTTGTGCGGCTCCAGCTTCCAGAAATCCGACAGCTTCAGGCCGGCGTGATAGCCCACCGCCCAGTCGTAATACTGGCCCTTGATGGGATTGGTCAGCGGCTGGCCCTGGCTGTGGCACTGGATGCAGGTGTCGTTGGCCTGCACGAAATTCTGCCGCGCCGGATTGAGGATGTTGAGCTTGGTGGGTTGGGCGACATGGGCCGAGCCCGCGCCGTGACACTGCTCGCAGCCGACATTCCATTCCGTGTCCGGCTGCCTGGTGTCGATGTTGAAGTTCACCGAATGGCAACCGTCGCACAGCGGCGCGGTGGGCCGGGTGGAATTGTCGCCCTTGGGATCGGGATAGTGGATCGCCCACCAGTCCTGATTGTCGGCGACATGGAATTTCGACCACTTTTTGGTGGCGATATTGTACTGGACGGGCATCACGATATAGCTGTCGCCCGCCTTCTTCCAGAAGCGCTGCTTCCATTTGCTGCCATAGACGAAGGCAACCTCGTCCTTGCTGAACTTCAGATCATCGGGCGCGGTGGCGGGGTCGGCGGCGAAGGCGTCGGGATGGGTCTTCGGATCGCGCAGCACATTGGCCATCGCCGTCCTGGACCAGCGCGCATAGGTCTCCTGGTGGCAGCTCTGGCAGGCCTTGGAGCCGACATAGTGCGCGCCTTTCACCGCCGCGGCCTGCCGGGCGGAGATATCCTGCGGCTCCTTCGCCGCCACGATGGGCAGATGGCGCAGATAGCTCACCAGCTGCCACATCTTCCGGTCGGGGAAATTCCAGGCCGGCATGGCCGTGTTCCGGATGCCGTTGCGCACATGATAGAAAATCTCGCCGTCGGACAGATATTGGACCGCGGCCTTCAGCACCGGCGGGCGCGGGAACACGCTGCCGCCGATTTCGGTCCTGCCGCCGCCGTCATAGGCGTGACAGGCCTCGCATTTGGCGGTGTAAAGCGCCCGGCCCGCGGTGATGTCGGCCGCATCGGGATGGGCGGCGAGCGGGTTTTTCATCGCCGCCTGCTCGGCCGGCACGCTGTGCTTCAGCAGAAAGCGAGCGACACTGACTTCCAGCTTCGACGGCTCCTGCCGCGCCACCGAAAAGCCAGGCAACTTGATGAAATAGAAGCCTGCCGCCAGCACCACAAGCGCCAGGACAACGACAATCACCAGAGTGCGCCAGCCGTTGCGGGGTGGACGGGGATCGTCATGGTCCGTCATCGGCGGTCTCATGCGAAGCAGCGGCTGTACATTGGTGATGCCGGCATCCCGGCTGTCAACGTTGCGCTGCCCGCGTGGGCGAGGTTGAGAAATCCCAACCTGGGCGGCTGCAGCCGATCTGCAGGTTGCAATTGTCAATCCGAGGCAGGAGTGGGAAAATGCGCCATCGCTGTCGGGGCGCCGTCATGGATTATCTCTATTCCACCGGCCGCAAGCGCGTTGATCCGCGCTACTGCCGCACGCATGCCTGCATCGCGCAGCTTTTTGCCGCGAGCCCGTCGTCAGACTTCAATGCGGCAGCCTGGGCTTATGTCGCCCAGGCATGGAATGAGCTCGCATATTTCAAGGAAATGACGCCGGGAAAACCCGCCGCAGACGGGTGGCGGCTATTCGACGTCGGTGGCGCGGCGCCCCGGGGTACCTTCGGGAGGCTGACCCTGCGCCAGCGCGCCATAGCGGCCGCGGAAATAGACCAGCGGCGCGCCCGCCCCGTCGTTCGCCAGGAAGCGCAGCACCCGGCCGATCAGAATCGCGTGGTCGCCGGCGTCCTGCACGCTCTCGCGGGCGCATTCGAACACCGCCAGGAATCGGCCAGCGCCGGCGGTCCCAGCTCGGTCGGCACCAGCGCGATCCCGTCCAGGCTATGTTCGCCTGCGCCCGCAAGTCTCGCCGACACCGCCTTGTGTCCGGCTGGCCAAAATGGAAACGGTGAAGCCTGGCGCCCCGGCGAAATAGCCGGGTAGCGGCGCGAGCGCCGGTCGATGCACCAGAGCACCAAAGGCGGCTCCAGCGAGACCGAGGCAAAGCTGTTGACCGTGAGACCGGGCCGACCCCGTTCATGACGTACTCGCCGTGCCCTTCGAGCAAGGTCATCACGGCGGTGAGCCGGTTGAGCACGGCGCGCTGCTCGGGGTTCTGCACGGCCTCGAGCAGGCTCATGCCGCCGTCGTGTGTCGGAGCGTCTTGCCGCGCATGTTGTCGCGCACGCTGTCGGCGACATCGCGCAGCCGGCCGAGCATCGCCGCCGGGTCGAGGTCACTGGCCAGCAGGAACGCGCTGATCTCGTCGTGCAGATGCGAGCGCAACCACGGCACCGCGGTGAACTGCGTGCGATGCGTCACCTCGTGCACGCAGACCCAGAGCCGGAAATCGCGCGGATCGACGTCGAGTTGCCGTTCGGCCGCCACGATGTTGGGAGCGACCAGCGTGAGTCGACCGGTCTGCGGGTGGCCGTCGACCGGTGGCAGGAACAGCTCGTACTGGCCGAGCACCTTGCCCGACAGGTAGGCGAGCAGCAGGCCGACCTGCACGCCGGTGACGCGCGAACCGACACGCGGTCACGACGGGCGCCGCGACCTTGCCTGCCTGCTTCGCGGCCATCTTGTCGAGCAGCGGCTTCATGACGACCTGGAAGCCGCCGACGTTGCCCTTGATCCAGCCGGTGCGGTCGGTCGACGAACGCCGGCCCGTGGGCGTGCGGGCCGGCCATGCCCGGTGAACGCCGCGACGTGATCCTCGGCCTCGACTGCAAGAGCGCGCAGTCGGCGGACAGCGTCGAAGGCTTCGTCCCTTGTCACACTCGGGCCGCCCGGGGCGAGCCTGCACGCCGGTCGAGGTCGCGAGGTCCCAGTCGATCAGCCGCAGCGTCTCGGTCATGGCCCTACCGTACGGCGCAGTTAGTGGCAGCCGCAGCCGGGGAGACTCGCCAATATCGCGTCGAGCGCGACCTCGGTGACCGTCGGCCGCGTTCGGCTTGACGCCGTTCACGACGACCGCGAACACCAACGTCGCGCCGCTCGCGTCAGGCAGATAGCCCGCCAAGGAGACGACGCCGTTCAAGGTGCCGGTCTTTGCCCTGATCACTCCCGCGCCCGCGGCGGCCGGACCTTTGAAGCGGCCGCCCAGCGTGCCGTAGAACCCGGCGATCGGCAGGCCCGTGACGATCGCGGAGAGGTCGGTCCGGTCGGGCTGCGGCACGAGGCGATGCGCAGCAGTTGCGCGAGCAGCGTCGGCGTGAGCCGGTCGAGTGGCGAGAGCCCGCTCGCGTCGACCATCGAGAAGCCGGTGGGCTCGATGCCCCAGGCGATCAGCGCTGCCTTCACCGCGTTCGCGCCGCCGGCAAAGCTCGCCGGGCTGCCCGGTCGCGATCGCGACCTGACGGGCAAGTGCCTCAGCAAGGTCGTTGTCGCTTCGCCCCAACATGCGCTCACCAGCTCGTAGAGCGGCGGCGATGCGACGCGCCGCGAGAGTCACCGGCGTCGCTGGCGCCTTGTCGGGTCGCGGTACTCCGGTAACCGTGATGCCGTAGACCGGTCAGCAACGCGGCGAACTGGCCCGCCGCAGCCGACGCCGGATCTGCGGCTCGGCCCGGTTTCGTGAGGTCTTGGCTGCCCTCGTCGACTTCGAGTGCCGACACCGGCGCGACGTCACCCTCGGTTTGATAGACCGGCTTCCAGCCAGGTGCCAACGCGGTCCGACGAACAACGACGCGTCGTAGCCGAGGCTGACCGTGGTGGTCCCCTGCTTATGCAACTGCGACGCCGTTTGGGCCGCGAGCTCGGTCAAGCTGGCCGGGGTCGGGTAGCCCGGGTCTTGCGCGCCCACCGCTTTGGGCCCGGCGAGCGTCGGATCGCCGCCACCGACCAACACAATCTCGCCGGGCCGGGAGCCCTGCCTCACCGACGGTGTAGAAGCGATGGTCTGGCCCGAGTCGTCAATGCCGCCACGGCGACCGCGAGCTTGGCGGTCGACGCCGGCGCAACGGCATCATCGCCGTCGTGATCGAACAGCACCTTCCCGCTCGCGGCATCGGTGACGACCATCGCAACGTGGTCGCCCGCTAGAGGCAGGGTCGGTGAGGTTGAGAACCCGTGCGAGCCCCGCGACGGTCGGAGCATCGGCTGCGTCGTTCACCACAGGTTCGGGCATCAGGAGCGGGGACGCCGAGGCGATCGGTTGTTGCCACAGCGCAGGAACTGGGGGCGACACGGGGGCAGGGCTGCTTGTCGGCGCGGCATGCGAGGAGGCCGTGGCGCATCAGCCGTCGCGGAGGTCAGGGCCGGCGCGGCCCCAGCTTTCGGCGTCCCGCTCGTGTCGTCTGTCGTCGATGCGTAGAGGGCAACGCTGCCGACCGTCGCAGCCACCGCGACCAGGGCGACGGCGAACAGAACCCGCCGGGGTCGAGTCATCGCGTCACCCTCTTTCGCCTCGCATCGCCGCGATACGCGACACTAACGAAGCACCAGGTCTGAACGGTCGGCGCGAGCGGGGAGTGCGATGGAGTTCGACGTCACGATCGAGATTCCCAAGGGGCATCGCAACAAGTACGAGTTCGATCACGAGACCGGGCGGATCCGGCTCGACCGCATGCTGTTCACGGCGACCCGCTATCCGTCCGACTACGGATTCATCGACGACACCCTCGGCAACGACGGCGACCCACTCGACGCGCTCGTGCTGCTCGACGAACCGACCTTTCCCGGTTGTCTCATCAAGTGCCGCGCGATCGGCATGTTCCGGATGACCGACGAGAAGGGCGGCGACGACAAGGTGCTCTGCGTGCCGGCGACGGATCCGCGGCATGGCCACCTGAAGCGACATCAACGACGTGCCGCCGTTCGACCGCCTGGAGATACAGCACTTCTTCGAGGTCTACAAGGATCTCGAGCCAGGAAAGTCCGTCGAGGGCGCGACGTGGACCGACCGCGCCGAAGCCGAGCTCGAGATCCTGGCGTCACGTGAACGCTGGAGAACTCAGGCGTCTGGGGCTCGCCACTAGCTCGTCTGCGTTAGAGCTGCACGGCACCGATGTAGTCGGGTCGAAATGCATTGTGGACGCCGACCTGCTCACCAGTCGCCGGAGCGTCGATCATCTGACCGTTGCCGATGTAGATGCCCACGTGATGAATCGTGTTCGGGTCGTTCGTGTTCGTGGCAAAGAAGACCAGGTCGCCGGGCTGGAGTTGATCGCGCGACACGTGGAGGCCGTCGTCCCACTGCGCGCCCGTGTAGTGAGTGAGTGAGATGCCGGCGGCTTGGTAGGCGCGCATCGTGAGTCCCGAACAGTCGTAGCCCGCGACGTTCTGCGTGCCGTTTGCGGTGACCGTCGGACCGACCTCGCCGGCGCCCGCCCATCGGTACCAGATGCCGACCTGCCCCTCGCGCGAACGCGATGGCCGTCTGGCGTTGCGCGGCGTCGAGATCGAGTGGCCGCCCGGCGGAACGATCCCGCCGCTCGCTGCACCCGCGGCGCCGCCACCGTTCGATGTCCCGCTAGCTGCTGCTGCGGCAGCCGCGGCCTCTTCTTCCTGCCGCTGTTGGGCTGCAAGAGCGGCGGCCCTCGCTGCCGCCGCGGCTGCTGCTGCTCGAGCTGCGGCCCGTGCAGCTGCGGCTGCCTTCGCTGCGGCGGCGGCTTCTTCGGCGTGCCGCTTCAGTCCCGCTGCGCGCGCAGTCGCGAGGTCTTTCGCGGTACCGCGAAGAACGGCGAGCTGTGCTTGCAACTCAAGTTGTGTCGCGTTGATCGCGGCAACCTGACCGGCTTGCGAGTTGACCGCCGCGATCGCGGCGTCCTTCGCTTTGGCGGCCGACTGCAAGCACCGCTTGTTGCTGCGACAGTGCATCGTTCGCAGCGTTCTGCGCGGCCGCCTGCGTGTTCTGCGTGCTCGTCATCAACGCGATGACGGATTGCTGGTGGCGAGCCAACGCAGACAGCGTTGCCGCGCGGGTAAGAAACGAGCTCGGTGAGTCAGAGGTCATCAGCGCACTGAGCTTGTCGAGCCCGCTCGCGCCGCGGTAGCTGTCGGCGGCGAACACGTTCATCTGAATCTGCGCGTTGGCTCGCGCTTTTACCGCAGCCGCCAGGTCGCTCTGCGCTATCGGCTAGTTGTTGCTGCGCGGCGTCCACCTTGGCATTTGCGCCGTCATATGCCTCGACGAGCGTCTCGACCTGGTCGTTGAGCTTGAGCAGGCTCGCGTTCGCCGCAGCCAGCTGCGCCTCGGTCTGGCCGATCTGCGTCGCCTTCGCTTGCGCGTCGGCGTTGGCCTTGTCGACCTGCGACTGGCTCGGGATCACCGGCTTCTTCGCAGCCGCGGCCGGAAGTGCGGTGCTGCCGAGGGTGAACGCGACGACGGCAAGTGTCGTCAGCCCGATAGCGACGCGACGGAGGTAGCGCAGACGCTGCACTCCAACCTCCGCGACTGATGGGCAATTCTCGGGTGGCACGTGTCGGGTTTGCAGACGCCGCAGCGGCCACTGCTCCGGGCCGACGATAACTTCGAAGTCCCACCCGTAACAGCAGTCACAGCAGACATTTCGAGCGGCCGACTGACGCTCACGCTGAACCACACCGTTGTAATTTCACGCGAGACGACAGGCGTCACACTGTTAGGCCTTTCGACCTAGGTGTTCGGCCATTCGGAGCAGCAACCTGAGCCCACCCGGCCCATCGGCGGGCAAGCTCCCTAAACCGCACCTCCAACCGACGCGCGGTTGATCACGTAAGGGGGGCTACGGGTCACTTCAACAGGTGGGCGCACCTGTTGAAGTGATGGTTCGCCTAGCGGGACGCGCACCAAGATCAACTGCGGGCGCGCGAAGTTGGGTGGACGGCGGTTTGCGGGCGTTGGTCGAGCCGGCGTCGGCTACATCAGGCGGGCGGCCAGTTCGGCGACCGGCGAGCGCTCGCCTCGGGTCAACCGGACGTGGCCGAAACAGGCCTGTCCGCTGAACGCCGACACCACTGCGGTCAGCGCGTTCGTCTGCTCCGACAAGAACGGAGCGTCGATCTGCGACGTGTCGCCGGTGAGCACGATCTTGGAGTCGGCACCGATGCGCGTCAGCAGTGTCTTTCCGACTTGCGGCGACAGGTTCATCGCCTCGTCGACCAAGCACGAACGTCGAGTGCAACGTGCGCCCGCGCAAGTGCGTCACCGACTCCATCGTGAGCAATCCCTGCGCCTTGATGTAGTCGAGTGAGTCCTGCGCGACCTTCCCGCGCCCGCCGTCTTGACGACGACGGCGATCCGCAGCGCCGTCACCGGACAACGCAGCAACGGCGTCGGTGATCGCTGCCATCCACGGGTCGATCTTTTCGTCGAGCGTGCCCGGCAAGTAGCCGAGATCTGCATGACCGACCGGAATCACCGGACGGTAGACCGACAGCCGCTCGAACCTGTGCTGCTCGACGACCATGTGCAAGCCGGCGGCGACCGCACACAACGTCTTTCCGGTGCCGGCCGGACCGTCGAGCACGATGACTTTGACCTCGTCGTCCAACAACAGGTCGAGTGCGAAGCGCTGCTCTTTGTTGGCGGCCTTGAGCCCCCATACGGGCGCGAGAGTTCTCGAGCAGATTCAACTGTCCTGCTCGCACCCGCGCGAGCGCCGAGCTCGTGCCAGACCGCAACACGGCGAACGTGTTCTCCGCCAGGTCACTCGCGCCGACGACGTCGTCGACCGGACACTTGGTGCGTGTCGAACAACGCATCGACGACCTGCGTCTGCGCGTCGAGTGCGATCCATCCCTCCGGGCGCGCATGCGCCGGCACCACGATCGAGTGGGTTGTGCTCGATCGGCGGCGAGCCCGACAGCTGCGGCCGTCAGCCGCAACGCGGTGTCGTTCGACACCACGAGCACCGGGCCGTCGTCGGGAGACGCGTTCGCGAGCCCGAGCGCGGTGCCGACGATCCTGTTGTCGGGGGTGTCAGCGGGCAGGCCTTGCTCCTGCAGCAGCGCCGTCGACACACCGTTGACCTGCATCCGGACGGTGCCACCGAACGGCCGCTCCAACGGCTTGCGCAGGTCGCCGCCCGCGGCTAGTCGCAACTGCTCAATCCGACGCAGGACGTCGCGTGCTGCCCCTCCTGCCGGGATCGAGCCGCTTCTTCAGGCCGTCGAGTTCTTGCACCACGGTGAGCGGAATGACCATGTCGGCGCCCGGAAACGCGTCGAAAATCCCTTCCGGATCTGACATCAGAGCCGACGTGTCGAGCACGACGATCTTGGCGATGATGACCTCCCTGTTACCAGGATGCGCCACCACCTCGCCCTTCGCGGCCGTTTCAGGCTCGTGCTCCCCGGCATCTTCGAAGTTCTCGTGATCGGCGTGCGCGTCGGCTGAAACGAGGCTCATGCAGCCATCCCGTCGTCACGGCACCCGCCGCTTCCAGCGGTGCCTGGGCACGACCACCGTAATCCGCGGGGGCAGTCGCTTCGCCGATGGTGTCGCGCGAGCCCGGACGTTGGGGGGAGGCGCGGCGCGCGCCCAAGATCGTGTCGCGACCTTCCGTGGGCGGGACGTGTTGAGCCGTTTGTGATCCGTGCATAGATCGCAGGAGGGCGGGTAGATGGCCTGACGCACGCTCAAGTAAGGCAACAAGGAGGTTGATTCACATGGGTGCTACGGACAAGGTGAAGAACGCCGCGCAGTCGGCGAAGGGTGACATGAAGAAGGCTGCCGGACAGGCCACCAACAACCCGCGACTCGAGGCCGAAGGACAAGCCGACAAAACGGGCGGATCGTTGAAGCAGGCCGGCGAGAAAGTCAAGGACGCCTTCAAGTAGGAATCCACACGCGGGAGGGCCGGAGCGATCCGGCCCTCCCGCATGTCGCGGCCCTGCTGCATGAATCCACAGCTGGCATGCGCAATTATGGGGCACGTGACGTCGCCGGCCGCCAGGCAGCCGATCCTCGGGCAACGATCCCGAGCAGGATCCGTTGCCCGCGAGCAACGCGTCGTCCGCATCACGGGTGTGCCTGTCGCGCTTTTCTTGCGTACCCAAGAGCACCACGACGAGCTCGTCAGAGAGTTCACGCTGATGGCGATCCGTGAGAGCGCAACCGATGTCGGGTCGAGGGCGCGCACCGTTTTGCCGGCCCGGCTTCGCGAGTTGATCGACATTCTCGGACGCCGGTTCGACGCGACTACGTCACGGGCCGACATCGAGCTGCAGGCCGCTGTCGAACGTGGCGATACGACGGTCGACTTGACCTATCAGGTGCGAAGCCACCTTGCCGCCGAGCTCGTGGTGAGCACCGAGTTGCTAGATGACGCCGACGAATTCTGCCGGCAGGAGAAGCTGCTGACGTTGCCGCGCGATGCGGCGATGGTCGCGTTCAGTCGTTGGTTCAACCGCGAGTTCCTTCGCCAGATCGACGGGCTGCCGCCGACGCCATGGGAAGGGCCGCTCAGCTAGTAGAACCCGTCACGACGCGGTGGCGACCACGGGTGCAGTTGAAACAAAAACATGCGACGCGACCGCATCGTCGAGTTCGGCAGCGTCACCGTCGCGGCCGACGAGCAACCGGCCGTCGACCCGTGAGATGCGCACCGGCAGTTGGGTCTGATGCCGGCTCGTCGCAGCCGCGACATCAACGCGGTGTCGGACTGCAACGGCTCGCCGATGCGCCGCACGATGACACTTTGCGTCATATCGGTGACGGTGCTCAGCGCAACGAGGCCCTCACGGAACTCGACGTCACCAGTGCCCTCGCCGAGCTCAGCGAGGCCCGGGATCGGATTGCCGTAGGGCGACTCCTGCGGATGCCCGAGGACGTCGACAAGCCGGCGTTCGACCGCCTCGCTCATGACGTGCTCCCAGCGGCATGCCTCTTCGTGAACGAGTTCCCACTCGAGGCCGATCACGTCGACGAGCAGGCACTCGGCGAGGCGATGCTTGCGCATGACCCGCGTTGCCAGCGAGCGGCCGGCCGGGGTGAGTTCGAGCCGACGGTCACCCTCGACGGTGACCAGCCCGTCGCGCTCCATGCGGGCGACGGTTTGCGACACCGTCGGGACGCTCTGCATGAGCCGCTCGGCGATCCGCGCACGCAAGGGGACCGCGCCTTCTTCCTCGAGCTCGAAGATCGTGCGCAGGTACATCTCGATCGTGTCGACCAGATCGTGCTCGTGGTTCACGGCATCGATTCTGTCGCACTTGCGGCGCTTGCGCAGAATTCCGCGGGCTAGCCTGACCAGATGACACCCTCTCGGTGCGCGGTTGGCGCAGTGGCGTGCCTTGCCCTGGTAGCCGGGTGCACGAGCGGGCACCCGAAGGCGGCCGGAAGCACGGCCCCAGCGGCGAGTGCGGCGGCTGCTTCCAACCCCGCCTCGAACCCTGCTCCCGCTCCGAGTCCCGCCCCGAGCCAACCCGCATCGAGCCCGCCAGCTGAATCGACCCCCGCCACGACGCCCACCCCCACGCCCACCTTGAGCCCGGCCGTTGCCACGCCGACTCCGGGGACCCTCACCCCGACGGCGACACATCCGCCGACGCGTCCGCCGACACCCGGCCAGTCAGCGCCGACCCAGACGCCAGGCCCGACGCCCAACCCAACGGCGATCGCCCCCGTCGTCCCCGATGTTTTTGTCGCAAGCGCCTCATCAGTCACGGCGGCGACGCTCGCCAAGAGCTGGCACGCGGGATGCCCGGTCGGGCCTGCCCAGTTGCGCACCTTGAGCTTGACCTACTGGGGATTCGACGCGAAGCCGCACCAGGGCGCGCTCGTCGTGAACGCATCGGTCGTGCCGGCCGTCACGAAGGTGTTCAGCACATTGTTCGCTGAGCATTTCCCGATTCGCACGATGATCCCGATCGCCGCGTTCGGCGCGAGCGATCCGGCATCGACGGCGGCCGACAACACCGCCGGCTTCAACTGTCGGTACGCGGTCGCGAACGGGCCGCCGCAATGGTCGGCGCATGCGTACGGTGAGGCGATCGACGTCAACACGGTCGAGAATCCGTACGTCTTCAACGGCCAGGTGCTGCCGGCAAACGCCGCGGCCTACAAGGTGCGGTCGCCGTACCGGCCGGGCATGGCGGTGCCGGGCGGGCAGCTTGTCGAGGCGTTCGCGGCGGTCGGCTGGCAATGGGGCGGCCGTTGGAGCGCGCCCGACTACCAGCACTTCTCGTCGACTGGCGGCTAGCCGGGCGGTTAGCTCGCGGGAGGCGACCAGCTCCTCGGCGTCCACCTGTTCGATGATCGGACGCCGCCACCGGAGGTAGAGCCGTCGCGAAACCACCTGCACCACAAGGGAAACTGCGAGTAACGCGACCGCCACGACGCCGTCGAGCCAGAAGTGATTCGCGGTCGCGACGACGACGTACATGGTCAGCGCGGTGTGCACGAGGATCAGCCAACGCCAGCGGCTGCGCGTCGCCATGATGACCGCGACCGCAACCAGGAACGCCCACGCCACATGCACCGACGGCATCGCGGAGTACTGATCGGCGCCGAGCCGCCCGGTGACTGCGTACACCGACTGTCCGTACAGAGCGGCGGTGTCGACCATGCCGACGTGGACGAGTCGCGGCGGCGCGACGGGCACGAGACCGACGAGCAGGCACGCAGTCGTCGTCAACACGATGAGGGTGCGGGTGCGTACGTACGCGTCGCGATGACGGATATAGAGCCATAGCAGGACGGCGAGCAGCATCCCGAAATGCATCGTCGCGTAATAGATGTTGCAGACCTGCACGATCAACGGGTGACCGAGAATCGGCCGCTGCACCGCGACCTCATTCGGAAAGTGCCACGAGCGCTCGTGTTGCCAAAGCCAGACGCCACGCTTCACCGCTTCGCCGGTGTGCCCGAGTGAGTAGCCTCCGGCGATCTGCCAAAGCGCATACAGGCCGAGGATGATGCCGACCTCGCGGCCGAACGGCGCGACCTTCAGCCACCACCGCCCGTCGTCGCGTGCCACCCGCCCGACGATCGTCGCGGCGGCGATGCAGGCAGCACCGATCAGAGCGGCGGCTTGCCAGCTCAGGGCGACGTTGGGCACACGCCATAATCCCCCATGCCCGCCGGCACCGGCACCCGAGCCCGCGCGAGAGTTACGCCACGAAGATGCAGAACGGATGCCCGGCGGGATCGGCGTAAACGCGCAGCGGCTCTTCGGGATCGTCGAACCGGTCGAGCAGCAGCCGAGCTCCGAGTTCGACGGCTCGGGCGTGCTCGCTTTCAAGCTCGGCCGCCGAATCCACCTGGATGTCGAGGTGCATCATCTGCGGGCGCGGACCTTCAGGCCAGGTCGGCTCGGGCAGCTCGGCGACCTGCTGAAAAGCCAATACCCGTCGCTCCCCATCGCGCAGCACCAGCCAGTCCGCTCCGTTCACGTCGGGCTCGCCGTCAGCAGGCGGCTCGTCGCCCGGGTCGGTACTGAAGACCGAGCAGTTCGCGGTAGAACTCCGCGAGCCCACGGGCGTCGGTGGTGTCGAGCACCACCTGCCGCAAGGCGATCGGCACATCAGAAGCCTCCGGAATCAGCGGACCTTGAGGATGACCTTTCCGGTCACCGAACGGTCGGCGATGAGATCGAACGCGTCGTTGACGTCGTCGAGGTTCAGTTCGGCCCCGATGGGCAGCCGGAGCCTGCCCTCGGCGACTGCCTCGAGCGCGTGCGCCAGACCGTGACGCCGCTCGTCAAGGGTCGCGATGAGGCCGCCGTACGTCAGGATCCGACGCCGGTTGCGGTACAGCGACAGCAGGTCGATCGTCGCCGTCGGCCCAGCACTCGCCCCGAACAGCACCAGCCGGCCCCGCTGTGCCATCACCGTCAAGACGGACGCCGTGAACTCGCCGCCGAGTGAATCGAGCACGACAGTCGGCTTGAAATCACTCACCGCGTCGGCCAATCCCGCGCCGTCGGCAGCGACGACCGCCTTGCGCGCGCCCATCTCGGTGATGGCCGCCGACTTGCCCTCGTTCGACGTCTGACCCCAGACCTCGGCACCCTTCGACACCGCGTAGGAGATCGCCGGCAATCCGACGCCGCCGCTGCCGCCGAGCACCAGCACCCGGTCGTCAGCGCCGATCTCGCCGATCTCGACCACCTGCCACGCCGTGAGACCAGCGATTCCCATCGCGGCAGCCTCGCGAAGCGATACCCCGTCGGGAATCTCGACGACCATGGTGGCCGGCACCACGATCGCTTCGGCGAAGACGCCGTCGCGCACCGCGCCGAGGCCCTCGCCAGACACGACGACCGGCACGCCGTCGACGTAGCCCGACGCCTCCGCCGCCAAGCGTGCGAGGCATCGGACCGTCGAGCGCGACCTTGCCGAGGGCGTTGTACCGGTCAACCGGATTCACGCCGGCGTAGGACAGCTCGACCAGCACCTCGCCGTCCCGCGGCTTGGGCAGTTCGATCTCTTGGAGCTCGAGCGGCTTGCCGTGCTCGACCAGGCGGGCTGCCCGCACGCTCATCCGGCATCCAGCCAGGCCACCTCTTCGACGGTCAACTCGATGTCAGCGGCGGCGGCTGACGCGTCCGCCGTCTCGGGCCGGCTTGAACCGGGGATCGGGATCACGTTCTCGCCCTTGGCGAGCATCCACGCAAGCGTCGCCTGCTGGGCGGTGATGCCGCGTTCTGCAGCGACCTTGACGAACGCCGGGTACCTCCGCTCGATGCCGCTCGCGTTGCCGATGCCACCGAGCGGGCTCCACGGCAGGAACGCGATGCCGAGCTCGCGGCAGTAGTTCAACTCACCCTCGGACGACCGGAAGTTCGGTGCGAACTGATTCTGCACGACGGCCAGCCGCCCATCGAGAATCTGGTCCGCCTGCGTCGATCTGGGTGTCGTTCGCGTTCGAAATGCCGGCGAGCAGGATCTTGCCCTCGTCGAGCAAGTCGCGGATCGCGCCGATGCTGTCGGCGTACGGCACCCGCGGGTCGGGGCGGTGGAACTGGTAGAGGCCGATGGCCTCGACGCCGAGTGCCTTCAGCGACTGCTCGGCCGCTCGCTTGAGGTACTCGGGCCGCCCGTCGACGCTCCACGATCCGTCGGGGCCGCGCGTGTGGCCGCCCTTGGTCGCCACCAGGATGTCGGTCGTGTCGCCGCCGTACGAGGCGAGCGCGGTGGCGACCAGCCGCTCGCCGTGGCCGACATCGGCTGACGTTAGGCAGTAGGAGTCGGCCGTGTCGATGAGGGTCATGCCCGCGTCGAGCGCGGCGTGGATGGTGGCGACCGCCTGGCGCTCGTCCGGTCGCCCGGAAACCGACAAGGGCATCTCACCGAGACCGATCGCGCTGACCGTGAGCGTGTCGACTCCTCGTCCGATCTTGCGATACCGCATATGCTGGACATCCCGTCTCGTTCGATGTTCGTGGTCTGAACTGCCTTCCGACACCTGCCCATCCTCAACGTATCGAACACCATCTGATTCCGATCATTTCGGTGAACTTCTGGTGAGAGCCGTCAGATCCGGCCGCCCGGAGCCGCCGTCCGACAGCCGCTGCGCGAGGTAGACCGGGATGATGAACAGCACCACGAGGGCCGCCGCGACCGCGTTGACGATCGGCGCCTGGTTCGGCCGGAACAGGTTGTTGAAGATCCACTGCGGCAGCGTCTGGATGCCGGGACCGGCCGTGAACGAGGTGACCACGATCTCGTCGAACGACAGCGCGAACGACAGCAACGCGCCAGCGACGAGCGCCGAACGCACCGCCGGGAACGTCACGAACCGAAACGTCTGCCAACTCGATGCGCCGAGATCCATCGACGCCTCTTGCAACGACTGGCCGGTCCGCCGCAGTCGCGCGGCAACGTTGTTGAACACGACGACGATGCAGAACGTGGCGTGCCCGAGCACGACGGTGAGCAGCCCGAACGAGATGCCGAGGGGCTGCAGCACCGTGCGAAAGGCGGAGTTCAACGCGATACCCGTGACGATGCCCGGCAGCGCGATCGGCAAGATGACGACGAGGCTCAACGCGTCGCGGCCGAACCACCGATAGCGCACCACCGCAGCCGAGAACATCGAGCCGAGCACGAGGGCGATCGCGGTCGCACCAAGACCCGCTTTCACGCTGGTCAGCACCGCCGTTCGCACGCCGTCGTTCACCAGCGCCTTGTGCCACCACGACAGCGTCCAGCCGCGCGGTGGCCACGAGAAAACCTTGGAAACATTGAAAGAATTGACCAGGACGACGATCAGTGGCGCATAGATGAACGCCAACGCGACACCCGCGACCGAACCGAACATCACCTTGGCGCGGCGGCTGAACGTCATCGTGCTTACAGGTTCTCGAGTGCGCCCGTGCGGCGCACGGCAACGAGGTACGCGACCACCACGACAATCGGGAACACCGCTGCGGCGGCCGCGAACGGCAGGTTGCCCGCGACGCCCACGTTGTCGTAGACGATGTTGGCGAACATCTGCGTCGTGCCGCCGACGATCTTCACCATGATGTAGTCGCCGAGCGTCAGCGAGAACGTGAAGATCGAGCCCGCGACGATCGAGGGAATCAGCAGCGGCAGCACGACCGATCGCAGGGTCCGCATCGACGATGCACCGAGGTCAGCAGACGCCTCGAGCAGCGACTCGGGCAACCGCTCGAGGCCGGCGTACACCGGCAACACCATGTAGGGCAGCCAGAGGTAGGCAAGTGCGACCACCGTCGCCGTCAGGCCGAGACCCGGGCCGTGCGCACCGATCGGAGAAAGCACCCAGTCGATCGCGCCGCCCTTGTCGAACATGATGCGCCACGCGTACCCCTTCACCAGGTACGAGGCCCACAGCGGCATCGTGACCATGATGAGCAGCGCATAGCGCCAGCGCCTGCTGCGCACGATCTTCGAGATGAAGAACGCGAGCGGCAACGCCAGCACCAGGTCGATGAGCGTGACCCCGACGGCGATGCCGACCGTGCGGATCGCGACCGTGCGGTACACGCTTTGGGTGAACAAGATGTGGTAGTTCGCGAACGACGTCTTCTTCACGAGGTCGCCGGTGAAACTGTCGACGCTCCAGAGCGAACTCACGAGCATGACGCCGAGCGATCCGAGATACAGGACCACCAGCCACAGCACCGGCGGAGTCAACAGGCCCGCAAGCCGCAACCGTTCGTGGCGGTACAGGAACGCCGACAGCCTTCTGGCTGCCGGCGCTCCCGCCGTCCGTGTAGAAGGAGCGGTCACCCCTTGATCGTCGTCCAGGCCTGCGTCCACTTCGAGTAGTCGACGCAGATGTTGCCGCGACCGTCGAGGCATTGCGTGGTCGGCGTCGTCCAGTACGAGATCTTCGACGCGTAGGCGGCGTCGAGGGCGTGGAACTGGTCGCAGAAGCCGGCCGCCGCGATCGCGCACGCCTTCGTCTGCGCCGGCGCCTCACCGAACCACTGAGCAACAGCGGCGTTGGTCTCGGGTGAGGTGATCCAGTTCATCCACTCGTACATGCAGTTCGGGTGCGCTGCCTTCGACGAGACCATCCAGGTGTCTGACCAGCCGGTCGCGCCCTCAGCCGGCACGGTCGTGTCGACCGTCACCTTCTTGTCGCCGTTGATCAGGTTGGCATTGATCTGCCACGCCGTACCGATCGCCGTCGCGCCACTCTCGAAGTCTTGAACCTCGTCGGTGTAGGCCGCCCACGGCCGGCTCCAGTTCGCCTTCATCGTCTTCAGCAACGAGATCGCCGCGTTGAACTGGGTCTGGTCGAGCGCGTACGGGTTGGTGATCTTCAGGTTCGGCTGCGTCTTCTCCAGGTAGAGGGCAGCGTCAGCGATGTAGATCGGTGAGTCGTACGCGGTGATCTTGCCCTTGTACGGCGAGCTCGGGTCGAAGACCGAACTCCACGACGTCGGGGCGGTCTGTCACGACCTTCGGGTTCCACATCAACACGTTGGCGCCCCAACCGTGCGGGATGCCGTACATCTGGCCGTTGACCGAGTTCCACGGCTGGTCCTTCAGGAACGTCGAGATCGTCGCGTAGTTCGGCACCAGCGACGTGTTCACCGGCGCGACGTCGCCGCCGTAGATGAGTCGCAGCGTGGCGTCGCCCGATGCAGACACCCCGTCGTACTGCCCGGTCTTCATCAAGGTGACCATCTCGTCGGACGTGTTGCCGACCTTCGCGTTCACCTTGCAGCCGGTCGTCTGCTCGAACGGGTGCACCCAGTCGACGGTCTTGTCATCAGAACCGTCTTCGGCGTAGCCGGCCCACACGATGATGTTCAATGCGCCCTCGCCCTTGCCGAGCGATTGCAGCATCGACTCCTTCGGCGGTGCGGCTCGCGAGCCGCTCCCGGCGGCCGCGCTCGAGCTCGACTTCGACGAGCTGCACGAGCTGATGAGCAACACAGCAGTCGCCGCGAGCGCGGTGACGCTGAACGCCTTCGTGTGCCGCATGGGTACTCCCTAATCGACTCAAACGCCACCCGCGGGCGGGATGCCCGCGGAATCCAACACTGCGAACTCGTGATCCGGACGCCACGCCAGACCCACTCGCCGTCCGCGAAATGCGAGTACGTCGGACGACGAGGTCTCGAGATTTTGCTGGAGCGCGACAAGTTCGCCGCCGGCGTCGAGCTCGACCACGAACCGAGTGACGTCGCCGACGTACACCACCTCGCGGACCACGCCCGCCGCCGTCCGCTCGCCAGCACCGACCGCTGCCGCCGGATCGAGCACGCGAATCTTCTCCGGACGCACACTCCAGACGCCGTCGCGGCCCAGGACGGCTTGTGCAGCCTCTCCGCGCAGGAGGTTCGACGTGCCGACGAACCCGGCAACGAACTCCGTTTGCGGACGCTCGTAGACCTCGGCCGGCGGTCCGACCTGTTCGAGCCGGCCGGCGTGGAAAACCGCGATGCGATCAGACATCGTGAGGGCTTCCTGCTGGTCGTGCGTCACGAAGACGAACGTGATGCCGACCTCGCGCTGGATGCCCTTCAGCTCGACCTGCATCTGCTCGCGCAGCTTCAGATCGAGTGCGCCGAGCGGCTCGTCGAGCAGCAGCACCTTCGGCTTGTTGACGAGGGCTCGGGCCAGAGCGACCCGCTGCCGCTGACCACCGGAAAGCTCGCTCGGACGCCGCTCGCCGTAGCCGCTCAGCCGGACGCTTTCGAGCGCCTCGCCAGCCCGCCGACGACGTTGCGCGCGATCGACGCCCCGCACTCGCAGGCCGTACTCGACGTTGTCTTGCACCGACATGTGGGGGAACAGTGCGTAGTCCTGAAAGACGGTGTTGACGTCACGATCGAACGGCGGCCGGTTGGTGACGTCGACCCCGCCCAGTTCGACTCGGCCGGCGGTCGGAAGCTCGAAGCCGGCGATCATGCGGAGCACGGTCGTCTTCCCAGACCCCGATGGGCCGAGCAGAGTCAGGAACTCGCCGTCGTTCACGTCAAGATCGACATGGTCGACCGCGACGACGGATCCGAACACCTTGCGGAGCCCGCGCAGGCGGATGGCCGGGAGCGCAGGGGCGCGTGTCTCGGGCGCCACCGCCGCCATGCGCACCTCGCAGAATCCTTCGCGTTCACGACTGCGACCAGGCACGCACGATAGCGCGGAATCCGTTGCGCGTGTGCACTCGAAGCGGCGAATTCAGGCGGAGAGAGCTCGGATGGCGAGCGAATCCGTTCCCACCGCGTGGGCCGACCGGGCCGTCACAAAATCGTGATACGCACTTCACGTGTCAAAGACCGGTCATGTCGGCGTCCGGCTCGCGCGCTGCTCGCCGTGAGCGGCGTCGTGGGTGGGGCGCTCGCCCTGGCCGGCTGCGGCGTCTTGCGGACCTCGAACGTCACCGCCTCGCCGTCCCCTATTGCCGTGCAACCGATCATCACGCCCTCGGAAACCACCGCCTCGCCTGCCGTGGCTGTCGTAGTCAGGTGCCAAGAGAAGGACTTGCAGATCACCGATGCGTGGGAAGGACCACCGGACGGCGGGATGGGCGTGGCGACGGTCGCGATCGTCTTCCGCAACGTCGGTTCGCGGCCGTGCTCGATGATCGGCTGGCCGACGATCGCGACGCCAGGCCTGAAGACCACGATCCAATACGCAACCGTCACCACCGGATTCGTGGTGCAGGTCACTCGCGTCGTCGTGCCCCCGGGGAGCAGCGCCGCGGCGGCGATCGACCTCATCGCCCCACCCGGAAGCTCGAATGACGAATGCGGCAAGCCCGGCTGGTGGGCGATCACCCCGCCGGGCGGCTCGCTGCCGACGGAACTGCCGTGGGTGCTCTTCGACGGCGCCTGCGCCGGCGGCACGGTCATCGTGTCGCCTGTCTACCTCGGGGACATGCCAGAAGTCGGGTTCGGATCACTCAGCCCGAGCGAGGTGCCGGTACTCGGACCGTTCATCAGCCCGCCGGCCGAGCACTGAGCCGCCGTCTCGCGTGCTAACTGAAATGCGTGTGTGGGCGCACTTGCAAGTTCGCCGTCGAGGTAGATGTCGACCTTCTCGTTGTAGAAGGCGACGAGCCCCGCGATCTTCTGGCTCTCAGGAAACGGGGACCGGTAAATCCAGACGTAGTCGGCGTAGATCTTGCCGCCAATGTTGATCGACCAGTAGGTCGCCATCCCTTTATACGGGCAGTGGGTCTCGGTCGACAGAAGGCCGAAGCAAATCAACGCGGACGTCGGTCAGTGGCAGGTAGAAACGCGGCGGCAACCTGGTTTCGAACAACATGGTCGGCTGGCGTGACTCGGCTACGGTGACGCCGTCGATCTCGATGCGCACATGCCGCGAGCTGCGCAGAATGTCAACGCGCGTGTACGGATCTCGCGGGTGCGTGTAGACGAGTTCGTCCTCCTCGAACCACTCGTCGAGCGCGTCCCAGGTGAAGCGCACGTGATCGCGCAGTTCGACAAATGGGGAGTCGAGGTACTGCAACGCCGCCGACGGTGCGACGGCTTCGCCCACGACGACGTCGGATACCTGCGCGTTGCCCCGACTCGGCGAATGCTCCGTCGCGCCAGTCGGTACCAACTTCGCTCGCACGTCCGCGAGCGGCAGGTAATAGGCCGGATAGAACGGTCGCTCCCACACCAGCAACGGCTTCAACGTGTCGACTACCAACCCGCCGCCGAGATAAGCACGGACCCGCTTCTGACCCGGCTCGACCCTGACCTGGCCGTGCGCCTGCTCGGCCGCGGTCGGCGCCAGATGCGCAGCTGGAATCTCCATGCCTCCGATAATGCCAAACGTGAATCACGAGGGGGGCGCGAGCCCGGAAACTCACTCGCTGCCATCGAGCGCGCCTTCTGCTAGAGACAGACCGTGAGTCTTCTCATCGAACGAGTAACCACCCGCACAGCCGACCGTTGGCAACGCCTCTCGCAGATCTGTGCCGAGGCTGACTATTTCGAGTTGCCGGCCGATCCGTTACAAGCGGTGTACGAACACATCGAGTCGGGTCGTGCCGATGAGCGCTACGAGCTGCTGCTGGGTTGCGTGGCTGGCGAGCCAGTAGTCCTTGGCCAGATCGAGCTGCCCCTCCTCGACAACGTGTCGAACGCGGTCGTCGAGGTCACCACGCACCCCGCGTTTCGCCGTCGCGGGTATGGCACCGCAATGCTCGAGCACATCATCGAGCGGGCACGAGCAAACGACCGCAGCCGCCTGATCGGCGAGGTCTGCGAAGCGCTTACCGATGTTCCGATGACGATTCCGGGCGTCGCGTTTGCGACCGCGGCCGGCGCGAAGCCCGTGACGACAGAGGTCAGGCGAGTACTTCGAATCGCCGAGTTGGACGACGATGAGCTGACGCGGTTGCGCGACGACGCCGTCGCGCATTCGCAGGGCTACTCGCTCATGCAGTGGGACGGTCCGGCGCCGGCCGAAGTCGTCGACGACCTCGCGGTCTTGTATTCGCGCATGTCGATCGACGCGCCACTGGAAGAACTGGACTGGGAGCCAGAGCAGTGGAGCGCGGAGCGATATCGGGAGCAGGAGAAGCGCATCGTCGTCAGTGGTCAGCAGCGGTTTTCGACGGCTGCGCGCCACGATGCATCAGGTCAGATCGTCGCGTTGACTGATATCGGCGTCGCTCACGCGCTGCCCGACAGCGGTTACCAGTGGTCGACGATCGTGCTTCCGGAGCATCGCGGACATCGGTTGGGCATGCGAGTGAAACTCGCCAACCTCGAATTCCTGCGACGCAGCAGACCGCGGGTGTCGATGGTCAACACATGGAACGCGGCGATCAACGACCACATGGTCTCGATCAACGAGGCGATGGGATTTCGAGCGGTCGAGCGATGGCGCGAATGGCAGCTCGAACTCCCTTCGCAGTAGTGGCTCTGACGCTCGCTCGACCGCAGCGTTCATTTGGGTTCACGTGAACGCGACGGGGGGCGACGCGTTCAGCTGAACGCGGGAACGCAGCGTGGGGTATCGCGTTCCGTCGCGTCATCACGTTCACGTGAACGCGGCAACGCGGAATTGGGCCGACGCGAAAGTGTCGGTGGGTGTGGGTAGCGTGCGGGCATGGAACTCATTGATGCTGCTGCTTCTGCTGCTTCTCCTTCGTCTTCTGCTGTAGACGCTTCGCGTTCTTCTGTACACGCTTCGTCATCTTCTGTAGGCGCTGCTCCGGGTGAGTTGTCGGTTGATGAGCTGGGTGCGCGCATCGTCGATCACGCGGGGCGGATCGCGGCGACGACCTGCGGTGGCTGCTGCATGGTCGCCGAGTTCGACGCGCGGCAGGGGTATCTGTCGTTCGGGTTGGCGTCGACGGCGCAGTGGTTGACGCATGCGTGTGGGATCGCGCAGCGCACCGCGGTCGAGCATGTCCGCGTCGCCGGTCGCTTGCGCAGTTCCCGCGGCTAGCCCAGGAGATGGGCGCGGGCCGGTTGTCGTTTTCGCAGGTCCGCGCGATCAGCCGCCTCGCGCACCCGGGGAGCATCAGCTGGTGGCGGATCTGATCCAGGTCGCCCGGCACGGCACGGTCGCCCAGTTGGAGGTGGTGGTGCGCGGGTTACGCACCGTCGACCACAACGAGCACGCCACCGACCCCGGTGAGTACGTCAAGCAGTCGTGGACCTCCGACAGCCGCTGGCAACTGGCCGCCCGCCTGGACCCGGAGCGGGGTGCGGTGGTGGGCGCGGCGATCGACGCCATCGCCCAACGCGACGGCTGCACCCCAGCGCAGGCGCTGGAACGCCTCGCCCAGATCTGCCTCGCGAGCCTGGCCGATGCGGGCAACCCGCCGCGGGACCTGCGCGGGGACGAACACGCCGCCGTCGTCATCCACCTCGACGCCGCGCGGGTACCGGCTCACGAGGTGCCGGCGCGTTCAGCTGAACCCGACCCCGACGATGACTCGACCGAGCCGCGTTCAGCTGAACGTGACTCAGGCGATCCGCCGATCGTTGCCCGGCCGTATGCGCGGGTGGCGGGTGGGCCGGGGCTTCCCGACCGGGTGGTGCAACGGCTGCTCTGCGACGGCCGGATCCGCACCGTCATCCACGACAGCACATCCAACGAGTCCATCCACCGTGCTCGATGTCGGACGCTCCCACCGCCTGGTCACCGACCGCCAATACCGCGCCCTGCTGGCCCGCCACCACCACCACTGCGCCCACCCCGGCTGCCCCAACACCAAAAACCTGCACGCCCATCACCGCATCCACTGGATCCACGGCGGCCGCACCGACCTGGACAACCTGCTGCTGCTATGCGAACGCCACCACGTGGCCCATCACGACGGGCAGTTCGAAATCCAACGCTCGGTGCGGGCAAGTTCCGGTTCGTCAGCTCCGACGGTCGCAACCTCAGCGCACGCGTCGAAACACCGCAAGCACGGACACCGCGCCCCTGGAAGACGAGCACGCCGACATCGCCCCCGACGCCGCCACCCCCCACTGGGACGGACAACGACTCGACCGCCCGTATGCGATCAGCGTCCTAGCCGAACGCCGACAACTCGCCAGCTGACATCGCGGCCGTCGCGTACGCGTCGTCTGTCGAACCGACGGCTGTGCAGCATGGTTGTGATTGTGGGGAGCGTCTGCGGATCTATCGGTACGGCCAGGCACGCGGTCATGGCCCAGCCGTTGCCGGCTGACTGCGGGATGTAGGCGTCGAGTTCGTAGACGGTGTCGGGGATGTCCGCGCATTGGGGATCGGTGGTCGGGTTGGTGGTGACGATTGCTGATTTGCCGTCGATCGTGGTCGGACTTCCTGACGGGTTAGCGAAAAGAGTGCCGAGCCCGCTTTGCTCGCTCCACTTGATGAGCACACCGCCGCTGTCGAGGCCGTCTAGCGGTTGGTCGCAGGTGATGCTGTTCGCACTGCTCACGCACGGGTCGTGCACGGGCTGGTTGCTGATCACGGCAAGCAGCATGTAGAAG
This sequence comes from uncultured Actinomycetes bacterium, assembly GCA_963809135.1. Classification (GTDB taxonomy): domain Bacteria; phylum Actinomycetota; class Actinomycetes; order Acidothermales; family Acidothermaceae; genus PALSA-607. Next base: position 32,638 of record CAWEIG010000002.1, on the reverse strand, counting down.
CTGCTCACATCGTCGGGGAACTGGGACAAGGTCCACGCCGACGGGTAGCCGAACGAGCCGCCGTCGCCCGCAAACGTGCGGTCGAGTGCTGCTGGCGTTGTTGCGGTGGCCGGCGCGCTGGGTGTTGTCGGTGCGGGGGTGACTCGCAGCGCGAACGGCGCGCTGACGAGGTTGCGCGGGTTCTCCTCACCGTACGTGTCGTCTTCGACGACGGCGTAGACGGTGTACCCGCCGGCCGGTAGCGGTGCACGGGTAGCGTCCGGTGAATCGGTCGGTCGCGTCGGGGAGTGATTCGCCGGGCTTGTAATCGCCGCACCCGGCTACCGCAACTTCAGTGGTCAACTGCGCCGACGACGACGCGGTGACATCGAACCCGGCTCCGGTACCGACTGACGCGCCCAACTGCCGGCCGACGATCCGGCCATCTTGGGTGATCAACAGGTTGACGATGCTGACGGATTGAACTGAAACCGTGGTCGCGGTCTTGCTGCGGAGCTGGATCGCCGCGCCGAACGTTGATCCACTCACAGCGGTTGCTCGCGCGATGATCTGCACGTCGACTTGGGAGGCCAGTGGCCCATCAGATTTTGGGACCACACCACACGTCGCCAGGGCCGGAATCGACGACACTTCCGAGGAGGCCGAGCTCGAGGGTGGCTGCGGAGCGGACGTCGAAGCGTGCCGGGCTGACCGGCAACCCGTCAGAGCCACCGCGGCCAGCACCATCACCGCGCACAATCGCGAGCCGCGCTCGATAGACACGCACCTACGATGCACCAAACGGTGGGCAGGTTCCCGTGTACCGCACCCGGAGGGCTAACTCAACGGTCTCCGGCGTGGCAGCTCAGTCGATGATCGCGCTGGTGCCCTGAGACATGGCGGCGGCGACGCGCTCACGCATCGCAGTCAAGGTCTCCGGCGGATGCCCGACCCAGTCGAGTAGCTCGCCGACAACTCGGATCGGCTCGAGGCTGCGGAACGACTGCGTCGGATTGCCGGGGAACTTCTTGTCGGTCACGTTCGGATCGTCCTCAAAATCGCCCGTTGGCTCGACGAGGTAAATGTGCCCTTGGCCGTCGCCAGCAGCCAGTTCCGCACCCCAGGTCGCCGCGTCGAGCGTCGCGGTGAAGTAGATGTAGTTCATCACCCGACCACGCTCGAAGTTCGACTCCCGGCCTGGCCGCAGCAACTCGCCAATCGCGAGTTCTGCCTTCGTGCCGTGCAGGTAAACGCCAGGTTGATAGACCTCAAAGGGCACCGGCGCCCGCCTTGTAGTCACCGGGCCAGGCTAGCCGTCGTGATATGCATCTGACCCCTTGTACCTGACCCCTAGTGCGCCGCGCGGGTAACCCATAATCTCGACTCACCCTCTGAAAGGCGGCGCACATGTTTATCCAGATCATCCAAGGCACGGTGACCGATGCTGACGCCCTACAGCGATCAGTGGCTCGGTGGCGCAAGGAGATCAAGCCTGGCGCGCGCGGTTACTTGGGCTCCACCGGCGGAGTCACCCCCGACGGCCGGGGCATCACGATGGTTCGCTTCGAGTCCGAGGCTGACGCGCAAGCCAACAGCGATCGCGCCGAGCAAGGCGCCTGGTGGAACGAGGCGTCGAAGGCGTTCGGCGACGACGTGACCTTCCACAACTGCACCGAGGTCGAATCGATTCTCGGTGGCGGCAGCGACGACGCGGGCTTCGTGCAGGTGCTTCAGGGCCGCACCAACGACCAGGCGCAGATGCGCAAAACCGGCCGCGAGATTCAAGACGAGTTGCATGCATTGCGTCCCGACATCCTTGGCGTCGTCGTCGCGTTCCACGGTGACGGTGGGTTCACGCAGGCCATCTACTTCAGCTCCGAGGAAGCGGCTCGCGCTGGCGAGAAAGCGATGGAGAACGACTCCGAGCTGAATCAGCGGTTGCGCGCCACGATCGAAGGCGACCTGACGTTCTTCGACTTGAAAGAGCCCGACTTCGACTGACCGTACGTCGCGACTCATGACTGTCGGCGGGGACCAACAACTGGCAGGCGGTCCTCGTCGGCGGGACCATACTTGGCTGCGTGCGTGCTCTAGTTCTCAGTCTGGTCGCGGTCTGCTGCGCGACCGGAGGCGCGACCGGATGCGCCCGTGCCCAGGTGGCGGCGGGTCGCGCTTCCGATGCAGTGTCATCGGTCAGCAGCGTGTCTGGCGACCCGCAGCTTTCGAACGCGAGCCCGGCGACTGCAACAACGTCACCAGACTGCGGGCACTGGACACCAACGTCGGCTGAGTTGGCCGCCGTGCGGAAGCTCGCAATCGCCGCAGCCGCGAGCAACATTCCGCCCGGCGGGCCGAGCGCCACCTGGATCGCGTGCACGCGCGGCGGCTACCTCGCCCGTAGCGGCGAAGGAAGCCTCGGCGATCCGACAGCCGCTGCCGCGCGGGTCATCGTCGTGATCATCCGCGGGCGCTTTCCGTCCGGCGGCCACAGCGAGCCAAGACCGTCGTCCGAAACCTTCACCCCGGCACCCACGGTCAGCACGATCGACTTCGACTACGACCCTGCTCTGGGGTATGGGCTGGACGGCGGCATCGGGTTGCCAGACGCCGACATCGCACGGATCGGAAGCTTCCAGCCGCTCAGTCTCAACTAGGGCGGTGCGAGGAGGGCGCCTCAAACTAACTACGAGCCTGCGTGCCCTGGCCACCCAATACGCGCGGCAGTGTTCGACGATTTCGATGAGCGCTTACCACAGCGCGTGCATTCGATCAGTTTTGTGTCGAGCACTTCGACCGTCTGATCGTGGTAAACATGCCACGCGTGCAGACCAACCCAACATCTCGGTGACTTTGTCATGACCCGACTGTATTCGTTGAATGGCATTGCCGAACCAGTCGAGCCGAATGGATTTACCGGATCGCAGCTTCAGCGTCATTCGACTGCGGCCGACAATCGTCGTATGGCTTTCGCCCCCGCTCGTCGGCGCCAGCTGGCCGCAATACCGCTCCTGTGCCTGTGCGGTCTGCTCGCCTTCTGTGACTTCTTCATGCTTGGCATCGCGGTCGGTTTCGGTCCCGATGGGTTCGGCGGCGACGGCACCGTCAGCCCCGACCGCGTGGCGGTCGAGAATTCAGGGATCGTGGCGGGCTTTGTTGGTCTGGCGTTCGCCGTCGTCGCGCTCGCGGCCTTCCTCGTGCTTGTGAGAAATCGACGCCGAAACAAGGTGTTTGCGTCGCTGGTCGGAGCGCAAGGGCTCACGTTCGTTTGGCTGCTCGCGTCGATGATGTATTAGGACGTCCGGGCGCTCGCAACCTACGCTCTCGCTATGGCTTTGCGACCCGACGAGTTCTATGAACATGCACTCGCCGCCGCTGACGGCGAGGGTCGACTCCCTCTGTCTCGTATGACCGGGTGGGAGATCAGTCCGTTCGAGCAAGAAGGGCTGCGCGTCGCGCCGCTGCGGCCGCCCGTGATGCCCGAGCTTGCGCGGCAAGGGGAGGACCCGACCGACTGTCGGTCCTGCCGTAGCCGCGACGACGGGATCTGGCTCGACGATCGCTGGCGGCTGAGCCGGATAGCCGGCGCGGGGGTGCCGCTCGTTTTGATGCTGCACCCTCGAGACCACTACGACCTGACCGACCTACCTGATGAACTCGCGGCCGAACTCGGCGTACTCACCACCCACGTTGCGCGCCATATACAAGCCCTCCCCAACATTGCGCGCGCTCACGTCTATCGCATCGGCGACGGCGGCGCGCACCTGCACGTGTGGTTCTTCGCCCGGCCCGAAGGACAGGCTCAGCTGTACGGGTCGTGGATGGTCGTGTGGGACGACCTACTGCCTGAGTACCCGCCCGCGTGGCCGACGCCGACGCCGCAGTCGTGGCGACGGCACTCGTCTCTTCCTACGGAGGACATCTGCCGATCGCTAACGATTGACGCCGTGCAGCCGCACCGAACTCGTGCACAACTCGGCGACCGCGGCGTCATGGGTGGCGAGCACCAGAATGCCTCCATGCGCGGTCACGTCGAGCAGTTTGCGCATCACCAGAGCTCGCGCGACCGAGTCTTGTTCGGCCGTGGGTTCGTCGGCAATCACCACGACCGGCTCGAGTGCGAGCGCCCGCGCCACCGCCACTCGTTGTTGCTGACCGCCGCTTAGATCCTCGACGAGGTGGCCACCATGCTCTTGCAAGCCGAGTTCGGCGAGCCAGGTTGTCGCCGCAGCCCGCGCTAAGGACGGCGAGCGACCCTGGGCCCGCAGCGCCACCTCGACGTTCTCGCGCGCCGTCAGCAACGACATCAGCCCGTAGCCCTGGAGCACCAGCACGAAACCCCTCGGCAGCGCACTACGCAACGGCTCGCCGTCGACCACAACTTGGCCGGACGTCGGTTGCGCCAGCCCGGCGAGGATCGCCAGGAGGCTCGTCTTCCCAGCGCCTGAACGGCCAAGGATCGCGATCGCCTCACCCGAGCTGACGCGAAAGCTAACGCCGTCGAAGATGCGTGCGCCCGTCGATGACGTACCCGAGATCTCGCGCCTCGACCGTCGTCATGTGCCGCTCCCGGGTCGATCGCGTTCGACCCGTTGCAGGTGCACGCCGTCATCGACCGCGGTCGCTCGCGCGAGGCTGCCCGGGGGCAAGACCTCGAGAAGTTCCGGCGGCAGATGCATCGCGCCGTCCTTGCCCACGACGAGATAGCTCTCACCCGCGTGGGATTCCTCGCCGATGCGACCGTCGCGAATCGTGATGGTGCGACCGAGCGCCGCGCTGACATTCTCGTCGTGCGTCACCACGACCACGGCCGTGCCCAACTCGGCGTTCGCCGTCTTGATGAGCTCGACGATGCTCGCTGCGGTGACGTCATCGAGTTGGCTCGTCGGTTCGTCGGCCAGCAACAGTTGCGGACCGTTGGCGAGCGCCACTGCCAAGGCAAGCCGCTGCTGCTCGCCCCCCGACAAGCCGCCCGCAGGCCGGCGTGCGGTGTTCTGCAAGCCGACGGCTTCCAGCAGGAACCTCGCTCGCGACTGCTTACGCTTTCGTCGTCTTCTGCGTCGGCCGCTGCGCGAAGATCAGGTTCTCGGTCGCGCTGATGTAGGGCATCAGGTTGCGGCTGCCGTTTTGCAGCATGACGCCAACCTCGCGCACGCGCACGGCGTCGAGCTCACGCAGCGACATCGACGCTAGGTTCCGGCCGTTCAGTTCGACCGTGCCCGCAGTGGGCGCTAGGAGTCCGGCGAAATGCCACAGCAGCGTCGACTTGCCCGACCCAGAAGGGCCAAGCAGCGCCACGGTCTCGCCGCGTTCGACGACGAGATCGATCCCCCGCAGCGCCGCAACCCGCGATCCCGACGATTCGTAGACGTGCACGAGGTTGTCGCAACGCAACAGCGGGGCGGACGCCGGGGTGGTGAGCGTTTCGTTCATCAGCTTGCCGCCTCTCGCAACTGGTCGGGGCGAACCCCTGCGAGCAACCGCCAACTCGTCAGCGCGGCGACGCACAGCAGCAGCGCAACGGCGCCGAGCAGCGTCGGCGTCAACGCCCCGAGGCTGGCTGAGTACGACAGTGGGACGCCCGGCGGCTTGGTCACGAACTCCGGAATCGACGATGACACGACTCGGGCCGCGACGAGACCGGCCCCGATGCCGATCAGCGCCCCGAAGAGCAAGACCATCGACTGCTCAAGGAAAAGACCGAGGAACAAGCGTGATCGGCGTTCGCCGACGGCTTCCAGTGCCGCGTACTCGTATCGTCGGCGGCGAGTCGCGAACGCCAATCCCGCGATCGCAACACCGGCCGCAAGAACTGCTGCCGCAACCGAGTCGCCGAGAAACAAGATGCTCGCAGAGACCTGGGCCTTGCCGCTGCAAGCACTCGTGTCTGCGCCGCCGCCCGCGTGATGTCACCGACGTGAAAGCCCGCAGCCACGAGACCGGAATGGATCCGACCAGCCGCTGCCCCCGTCGTCCACACTTGTTGTTGCACAGCCGTGAGATTGCCACCTGCCGCACTCTCCGCGTATGCCCGGTCGATGAGCACGCCACCGGTCGGCGCGCCCGGAAGCACCACCGCAGTCGCGACAGCCACAACGGAGAGCGGCCTGCCGTTCAAGCCGGTGAGCTGTCCGGTCCCTGACGTCGCGGCTGCACCCGAACTGCCGATCACGACCGGGATGGGATCGGGCCGGTCGATGGGCTGTAGCAGCGCAATCTGGTTCGACAGGAATCCCGCCGACCATTGCAACCCCTGCGAACTTGCAGAAACCGCCACCGGAGCATGGTCGCCAACCGTCGTGTGCCATCGATGCGCATCGTCGGTGCCCGCAGCAATCGGCACCCACGTGCCTGCTTTGCGTTCGTCCAGACCGGTGACGGCGATGTCGGCCTGCACGGGCACGGGCGTTCCGCGACCCGGACCTACGGTGGTGCTAACTGTCAGATCGAGCAACTGGCACGGACATCCCGTAAGTGTCGCGGCGATACTGGTCTGCGCGCCGGTTTGCGTGATCGTGCCGAGATTCGCGTAGATGGGCGCTAGCTGGTCGGCGACCGTGAGATCGGCGGCGAGCGCGAGCGGCTGCGACTCACTTCTCACATCAAGCCGCACCCGCAGCGCATCACCGTCGACGATCACCGGTGGCGGCGCGCTCGGGTCGAGGGCACTGACCACGTCAGCGAGCGGCTTGGCCGCGAAGCTCGATCGCCAGCTGGCGATCTTGGCGAACGGCTGCGGATCGACACCGAGCAGCACCCGGCCACTGCCGGTCGGGTTCAAGTATTCGTCGACCACCATGGCCTGCTTGCGGCTCGGATCGAGCCCGGCTACGACCGTGCCGAGGTTGGAACCCGCCTTCGCATCGACCGTCATCACAGCAGGGGCGCCGTTGGTTACCTCGGCGACCAACGCTCGATTCGCATGGCCCGTGGCATACGACGCGAGCCCGAAGCTGGTCAGCGTGAAAGCCGCGGCCATCGCGGTGACAGCTCGCAGTCCGGTCGGTCGTCGTGCGACATGGCGGACGGCGAGGAATACGGCCAGCGATCCTGCGCGCGCAGTGAGCTCGAACAAAGCCCGGCACACCAAAGGAAGGAGGCGCGAGCCGACGACAGCGACGGCAACTCCGAGCAACCCCGGCACCAACAACACAAGGGACTTGTTCGGCGTTCCGTTGCCACCAAGTCGCAGCTCGAGCAAGGCCGCCGCCGCAGCGGTGAGCGCGACCGAGTCGACAACCCAACCGCGGCGCGTCGTTTCCTGGCCGACCCGTCGCCACTCCTCCACGATCGGTCGCCGCACCGCCCGCCGTCCTCCGACGCTCACCGCCGCGACTCCGCCCACGATGCCGAGCAGGGCGATCAACCAACTGAGTGCGGTGAGACCGATCGGCGTGCCGGCCCGCAAGAGGTCGGCGACCAGGAACCGACTCACGAACCACGCAAGCACCAGCCCGAGCGGCCACGCAAGCACGAGCACGACCGCCGGTTCTGACACAGCAACCCCGAGAACACGACGCCGGCCGTATCCGCGCAACTTGGCGAGCGCGATGTCACGCCCACGTGCATCGATGGCCTCGGTGACAATCACGAACAAGCAGCAGCCAGACCAGCAGCAACGTCTGCGCGGTGATGAGCACGACCGGCACTGAGAGCGAGTGCCAGCTTGACCTGACCTGATCAACGGTCGCCTGCACGCTGCTTTCTGCCGACGCATCTACCTGGATCAAGTCTCGCGAATTAGACAATGCAGCCACCGTTGCGGTGAGCTTCGGTAGGTCGGTGGTGCGCAGCGTCGACTGGTTGATCAACTCGTCGATCGTGTCGACTGCGCTGTGATATCCGGTCGCCGACTCGATCGTGTCCTGCGACGTGAATATCGCATCGATCGGCGGGACATCATTGATCGACGCCGGATACTCCACGGGGAAGTACAAGTTGCCCTGGTCGAACCAGTACGCGGCCGACGGGTCGGGTGTGTGATAAATCCCGCCGATCGTGAAGGTGCTCCAGCCACTCGGGGTAATCCGTTGAAGGACCCGCCAACCGTTCAGCTTGGCAAGAGACTCACTCACCATTACGACGCCGGTGCTCAGTTCGCAGTGGCCGGCGAGCATCGTCAGGTGCGCACACAGATCTGATCGATAGATCAAGGGCGCGCTTTGATCCTGCTCACTGAAATACGCCGTCGCCTCGATGGCTTCGACCTTCGAGCCGAACAAGGGCCGACCTGGCGATGGCGCGGCCGATGCCACGATCCGGTCGACCGTCGCCGACAACGGGTCGAGGATGTGCGCCAATGAACCCTGCTCGCGAACCTCGAATCCGCGCTGGATCACTGAGGCCGAACTGACCGTGTCTCTCATGATCGAGGTCTTGGCTGCTGCGTCGTAGGTGGGGGCAAGCGCCGCAGCTGCGCAGCCGACGGCCGCGATCGTCAACATCGCCGCGGTCGAACCGCGACGGTAACCGAGACCCCGAACGACAACAGGCAGCCGCGTCATGACGGCGTCGCGGAGCGCGCGATTTGGGTCAATGAGTCAAGCATCGAATCCAGCGTGCTCGGATCCTTGACAAGCTCCAGCATTCCCGCCCACCAAGCGCGCTGCAATGACGAGGGCATCATGTCGCCAGCGCCGAAGCGGACGGCCTTTGCGTTGGTCAACCCTGCGGCCACTGCTTGCGCCACGGGATCGGGGTAGGTGCCCGGTGCCACACTGCGGTTCACAGAGGTGAACCCGCCGAGCTTGATCCAAGCCTCCTGTGCCGGGGCGCCCGCGAGGTAGGTCATCAACGAACGCGCGGCGGGTGTGTTCGTCACCATGACAAGGACGTCTGCGCCGATCGTGATGTCCCCGGCGTACTGGGCGTTGATCGTCGGGAACGTGAAGAAGTTGTAGTCATGACCCGGATTCAGATTCGGATACTGCGAGGCGATGAAGGCCTGAGCGAACGAGGCAAGGTAGTACATGTAGGCCTTTGGCGGTTGGGTATACAGCGGGTTTGCTCCATCGGAGTCAGTGGTCGTAAGAATGCCCTGACTACCTCCGAGCACGTATCCCGGCGTCTGAACCAGGTTGTCGAACAGGTCGAAGGACTTCCTGATGCACGCATCTGTCCAGGGAATCTGTGCAGCGACCCACTTGTCGTAAAGATCGGGGCCGCAGTTGTTGAGCACGATCTCTGAAATCCAATCGGTGAGCGCCCAGCCGCTCGCCGGACCGCTCGCGGCCACGATGGAGAAGGGAGTGCGGCCAGCCGCGACCATCTTGTCGGCCAACGCAGTCAGTTCGCCCCAGTTCGTTGGAGCGTCATAGTTCGCCGCCGCGAACGTCGCCGGGTCGTACCAAACCGTGGCCTTGTTGGCCACCTTGTAGAAGATTCCGTACAGCTTGCCGTTGTAGCTACCCAGGTCGGTCCATGCCGGCGAGTAGTCCTTGTTGACTTGGTTCATGTCGAGAACCGAGTTGAGCGACACCAGCGTCCCTTGCCGGGCCAGCTGTTGCAGCAGACCCAGATTCGGCAGGATCGCGATATCCGGCGGAGTGCCGGCCTGCACATCGGCAGCCAGCGCGCCCGGCAGATCCTGTGTCCCTTGCCAGTCAACGATCCCCCCGGTGTCTTTCTCCCAGCTCGATTTGACCGTCTCGAAGCTGTCGAATTCCGGACCGCTCCAGAGGCCGAGGACGCGCACATGCGCCCCGCTGACGCCAGCAGATGCAGCGCTTGTGAGAACCGCGGTGGATGCCGTGGCTGTCGGTGTTCGGCGGGGCGAGCTTGTGCAGCCAGCAGCAACACATACCGCAAGCGTGACGAGACAGATGGCGCACACCACGCTCCGACGTGACCTCATGGTGCCGCACGCGTGATCTGCGAGCCCGACTTCCAGGTGGCGCTCACGAGCGCGACCCCGGGCCGGTAGGCGAGGTGCACATACGAAGCCGCTGCGATAACTGCGAAGTCTGCCTGCTTGCCGACAGCCAGCACGCCGATGTCGTCGCGTCGCAACGCGCGCGCGCCCGCTGCTGTCGCCGACCACAAGGCCTCGGCGGGGGTCAGACGCATCTCGCGCACCGCCACGGCGATACAGAACGGCATGCTCGTCGTGTACGAGGTGCCGGGGTTGCAGTCGGTCGCGATCGCGACGACGACCCCCGCGTCGATCATCCGGCGGGCCTCTGCGTACCGGCTGCGGGTGGAGAAGTCGGCGCCGGGCAACACTGTCGCGACCGTCGAAGACCCGGCGAGCACATCGAGATCGTCGGCGTTCATCTCGTTGCAGTGGTCGACCGACGCCGCGTCGAGTGCGATGGCGAGCTCGACCGCTCCGGTATGCGAAAGCTGATGCGCGTGCAACCGCGGCAGCAAGCCCTTTGCGACGCCTGCCTCCAAAATCGACCGAGCCTCGTCAACGTCGAACGCGCCGATGTCGCAGAACACATCGATCCAGCGTGCGTTCGGAGCACACGCGTCGAGCATCTCTCCTGCGACAAGCGCAACGTAGTCGTCACGACAGTCGCGAAATTCAGCCGGGACGACGTGTGCTCCCATGAAGGTCGACTCAGAGGTCAACTCGCGTGCGATCGATTGAGAGCGCACCTCGTCGTGGGTCGTGAGTCCGTAGCCACCCTTGATCTCAATAGTCGTCGTACCCGACGCGGCCATCTCGGCCACCAACCGTCGAGCGTTCGCGCGCAGCGCCGCGCTGTCGGCGGCGCGTGTTGCCGCGACCGTGGTCGCAATGCCGCCTGCGGAGTAAGGAGTTCCCGACATGCGTGCAGCGAATTCCTCAGCGCGATCACCGCCGAAGATCAGGTGGCTGTGGCTGTCGACGAACCCCGGAATCACGGTCTGCCCATCGAGATCGACCCGCATATCGGCGTCCGGCGCATCGCTTTGATGTCCTACCCACGCCACTTGATCGCCGTCGATCACCAACGATGCGTCGTGGATCACGCCGAGGGCGGACGCGTCACCCGCGTCGTTCGCGGGGTCGTTGGTGACCAGCATCGCGATGTTGTCGAACCGCGTTGTCGCCATCAGAGCGTCACCGCGTCGATGGCGTCGCGCAGCGCCAACCCAACGTCGTCGACCCGCACGTGCTGTCGATCTGAAACGACTGCGATCCCGTCGACGATCACATCGGTGACATCGGACGCTGAAGCTGCGAAGACCACAGTTGCGGCATCGACGAGGCCGCCAGCCGTGCGACGAGATTTCAGGTCGACGGCGACCAGATCGGCCCTCATGCCCACCGCGAGTTGGCCGGCGTCGGCCCACCCGAGCGCGCGATGTCCGGCAAGCGTCGCTGTCTCGAGCAACCGAACGGGGCCAAAGGTTCCGCGCACATGAGTCGCCAACCGCTCGTCGAGTTCGAGCGCCCTCGCTTCCTCGAAGAGATCGATCACGGAGTGGCCATCTGATCCAAGAGACAGCGCGACGCCACTGGCTGCCAACGCACCAGCTGGCCCGATGCCGTCGGCGAGATCGCGCTCGGTGGTGGGGCAGAAACAAACACCGGTCGAAGTTCCGGCAAGTAGCGTGATATCGCCGCTGCGAAGGTGGGTCGCATGGACAGCGGTCGCGACCGGCCCAAGCGCACCCGACGATGCGAGCAGCTGGGTTGGCGTAACGCCGTGACGAGCAAAACAGGCCTCGTTCTCGGCCTGCTGTTCGGAAAGATGAAAATGCAGCGGTACGTCACGCTCGCGAACCCACTCGGCGACGACGCCGATCTGCTCGGTCGGAACAGCGCGCACCGAATGGATCGCCGCCCCGATTTGCACGTGTGCCGCACGACCGTCGAGCGCATCGACTCGCTGCGCCCAGCCATCGGCGGAACCGTCGCCGAACCGCAATTGCGGCTCGCTCAGCGGCTCGTCGAATCCGCCTGCCAGATAACAGGTATCAAGCAAAGTCAAGCCGGACGCCGGCCTGTTCGGCTGCCTCGATCAGCGCGGCACCCATGTGTTGGGATCGTCGTAAGGAGTGCCGCCGGGCTGGTGATGCACGTAGTGGAACTCCCCCACGCACGTGATGCCGGCAAGTGCCATCTCGGCATACGTCGCGCGCGCAAGCGCGAGATACGACTCCGGTGTCAGCCGATTGAGCGACCGCATACATCTGCTCACGCCAGCTCCAGAAGTCGCCACGCCCAGACTGCGTGCGGCCGCGCAGTGCGCGGTGAAAGGCGTGCGAGTGCGTGTTCGCGAAACCGGGAATCACCAGGCCTCGAAGCAATTGCGCCGAAGCCGGTCGGTCGACGCCGGTCTCGATACCGGTGATGCGGCCGTCGACGACGGTGATGAGCACGCGCGCAGCAACCTGCCCTGGTGGCAGCCACGCGTGCTCACACCACCAATCGGTCATGCCGAGATCCAGTCGGCCATCACGGCAGCCAGTGCTTCGATGCCAGCTAGGCAATCGGCTCGTGAAGCGAACTCCTCGGGCGAATGCGAGACGCCGGTCGGATTGCGAACGAACAACATCGCGCTCGGCAAAGCAGGCGACAGCACCCCTGCGTCGTGGCCAGCGCCGGTGCCAAGTTCGGGTAGCGGTCCGAGCACGTCGCGCAACCTCGACAAGGCATCAGCGGAGAAATCGACGACCGGTGAGATCGACTCTGGAGTGACGGTCAGCTCAACGCCTTCGCTAACTGAACGCTCACGTGCAATGAGCTCGACCCCGTGCACGATCGCCTCGACCGCCTCGTCTCGCGGCGCGCGCGCGTCGAGCCAGGCCGTCACTCGCGACGGCACCGCGTTCGTGCCGTTCGGCTCGACGTGCAACCGCCCGAACGTCGCGACCCCGCCATGACGCGTCGCCTCGACGCGAGCAGCCAGCGCCGCTGCCGCAAACGGCAGCATCGGATCGTGCCGGTCGACCAGCCGGGTGGTGCCGGCGTGATTTGCCTGACCAGTGAAGGTGAATCGCCACCGACCGTGCGGCCAGATGCCGGTGCCGATGCCTACGGCTGCATCGAGATCCACCAATGAGCGGCCCTGCTCGATGTGCAACTCGACGAAGACACCCACTCGCTGCGAGGGCTTCCTCGTCACGGCCTAACAAGCGGGTATCGATGCCGGCTGCCTTCATCGCGGCGTCGAGTGTGACGCCGTCGATATCGGTCAACGCTGCGCGCGGCGTCCGGCGGCAACGCCCCAACCGCGAGCCGCGAGCCGGCACACGCGACCCCGAACCGAGCACCCTCTTCGTCAGCGAAGACGACAACAGCGACAGGCTTGGTCGGCTCGACCCCACGGCTTCGCACCAGGTCGATCGCGCACAACGCCGAGACCACGCCAAGGGGGCCGTCAAACGCGCCACCGTCGGGCACCGAGTCGAGATGCGAGCCTGTCACGAACGCGTCGCGCGGCTCCCCCAGCCACCCGGTGGCAGCCACCATGCCCACAGGTTCCCGTTGCGGTCGGTCTGCACGTCGAGACCGCGCGCGACCGCGGCCGACGTGAACCACGCACGGGCTTCGAGGTCAGCGTCATTCCACGCGAAGCGGCGATACCCCCCAGACCGCCCCGGCGTCCGGCCAATAGGCAGTAACTGCGACCACAAGAGGTCGAAAGACTCGCCAGCAGCAGCGCTCACGCGTTGGCGGATTCGTGCATCGGAATCCGGACGTCGCGTTGCACCGCCACCTCGCCTGCCAGCTCGTATCCGGCGTCGACGTGCCTGATCACGCCCATACCGGGGTCGTTCGTCAGCACCCGCTCGAGCTTTTGCGCAGCTAAAGCAGTGCCGTCGGCGACACTCACCTGACCGGCGTGAATCGAGCGCCCGATACCGACCCCGCCGCCGTGGTGAATCGACACCCACGACGCACCAGACGCCGTGTTCACGAGCGCGTTGAGCAGCGGCCAGTCGGCGATTGCATCGGATCCGTCGGCCATCGCCTCGGTCTCGCGGTAGGGCGAGGCGACCGAACCGCAGTCGAGATGATCGCGCCCGATGACGATCGGCGCGCTGATGCGACCGTCGGCGACGAGTTCGTTGAAGCGCAGACCCGCGAGGTGCCGCTCGCCGTAACCGAGCCAGCAAATGCGCGCGGGCAGCCCTTGGAACGCGACTTTCTCCTGGGCGTTGCGAATCCAGCGCGCCAGCGGTTCGTTCTCGGGAAACAGGTCGAGCACGGCGCGATCGGTCGCAGCGATATCGGCAGGGTCGCCCGACAGTGCGGCCCAGCGAAACGGCCCTTTGCCTTCGCAGAACAACGGCCTGATGTAGGCGGGAACGAAGCCGGGGAAGGCGAACGCGCGGTCGTAGCCGGCGAGTTGTGCTTCACCGCGGATCGAGTTGCCGTAGTCGAAGACCTCTGCGCCGGCGTCCATGAAACCGACCATCGCTTCGACGTGCGCGGCCATCGATGTAGCGAGCCCGATCGGTGAACTCCTCAGGCTTCGCCTCGGCGTAGTCGTGCCAGTCGCCGAGATCGATCCCCTCGGGCAGGTAGGAAAGCGGGTCGTGCGCGGACGTCTGATCGGTGACGATGTCGATGGCGATACCGCGGCGTAGCAGTTCGGGGAACACCCAGGCCGCATTGCCCACGACGCCGACGGAAAGTGCACGCCTTTCACGCTTTGCCATCAACGCACGATCAACGGCGACGTCGAGATCGTCGAACCACTCGTCGAGATAACGCTGCTCGACACGTCGCTGCAACCGCGCGGGGTCGACGTCGACCACGATCACCGCGCCGCCGTTCATCGTCACGGCCAGCGGTTGTGCGCCGCCCATGCCGCCGCAGCCACCGGTAAGTGTCAGCGTTCCGGCGAGGGTGCCCCCGAACCGTTTGGCAGCAACCGCGGCGAACGTCTCGTAGGTGCCTTGCAAGATGCCCTGCGTACCGATGTAGATCCACGATCCGGCCGTCATCTGCCCGTACATCGTGAGGCCAAGATGCTCGAGGCGCCGAAACTCAGGCCAGGTGGCCCAATCGCCGACGAGATTCGAATTCGCGATCAACACCCGCGGCGCCCACTCATGCGTGCGCATCACACCAACCGGCCGGCCCGACTGCACGAGCATCGTCTCGTCGTCCTTCAGCGACTGCAGCGTGCGCACGATCGCGTCGAAGGAATTCCAGTCGCGCGCCGCCTTGCCGGTACCGCCGTAGACAACGAGATCGTCGGGCCGCTCGGCAACCTCGGGATCGAGATTGTTCATCAGCATGCGAAGTGCGGCCTCTTGCGGCCAGCCCTGACATGACAACGCGGTACCGCGTGGGGCGCGTACCGGGCGAGGTCCACTCACGACGTGCTCCTCAGAGAAGTGTTCCGACAACTGCCTCTGCTGCGTCGACGAAAGACCCTGCGCGGGTCAGGTCGACGGCGGCTTCGATTTCCGGTGACAGCCACCGGTCGACGTCCGGCCCTGCAACGCGAGTACGCAAGGCGCGGACGACGGCGGCTGAGCCAGGTGCGGGGAGCAGCGGTGCGCGCATGTCGAGCGCCCTCGCTGCGGTGAGAATCTCGATCGCGATCACGCGCGTGAGGCCGTCGACCGCCTTCAGCAACTTGCGCCCGGCCGACCACCCCATCGACACGTGATCCTCCTGCATCGCCGACGACGGGATCGAGTCGACACTCGCGGGCGCCGCCAGCCGCTTCATCTCACTCACGATCGCGGCTTGGGTGTACTGCGCGATCATGTGACCCGAATCGACTCCGGGGTCGTTCGCCAGGAATGCGGGAAGTCCGTGCGAGCGGGCGACGTCGAGCAGCCGGTCGGTGCGGCGCTCTGACATCGAGGCGAGGTCGGCGGCCGCGATCGCGAGAAAGTCGAGCACGTACCCAAGCGGTGCACCGTGGAAGTTCCCGTTCGACTCGACCCGGCCGTCAGCAAGCACCACCGGATTGTCGATCGCGCTCGCCAGCTCGCGCCCTGCAACGGTCAGCGCATGCGCGATCGTGTCGCGGAAAGCACCCGCCACCTGCGGCGCACAACGCAACGAGTACGCGTCCTGCACGAGGGTGCAATCGACGCGATGCGACTCGACAATCGGCGAGCCCGCGAGCATCGATCGCAGGTTCGCCGCCGATGCGGCCTGACCGGGGTGCGGCCGCAGCGCTTGCAGGTCAGCGGCGAAAACCGCGTCGGTACCGAGGATCGCCTCGACGCTCATCGCAGCTGAGATGTCGGCATTCTTGGCGAGCATCGACAGGTCATGACAGGCGAGCAGCAGCATGCCGAGCATGCCGTCGGTGCCGTTGATAAGGGCGAGACCTTCCTTGGCGGCCGAGAACCACGGGCTCGATGCCTGCGGCACGTAACGCATCCGCCGCGGTCAGAAGGGAGCCAGTGCCATCGCGGACCTCGCCTTCGCCCATCAACGCGAGCGCGCAGTGCGCGAGCGGCGCGAGATCACCCGAACAGCCCAGCGATCCGAACTCGCGCACCACGGGAGTGATGCCGGCGTTCAGCATCGCGACGTAACCTTCGGCGATGACCGGCCGGACGCCGGTGCGCGCGGTCATGAGCGTCTGCAACCGCAGCAGCATCATCGCCCGCACAACCTCACGCTCGACCTCGGGACCGCTGCCAGCGGCGTGCGAGCGGACAAGCGATCGCTGAAGTTGGGCACGCAGGTCGGGTGCGATGTGGCGCGTCGCGAGCGCGCCGAATCCGGTCGAGACGCCGTAGACCGGTTCACCTGATGCGGCCAGCGCCTCGATGTGGGCCCGCGCCGCTGCGACCCGCTCGAGGGCATCGGGAGCAAGGGCGACGTGAACACCGTCTCGTGCGACCGCAACGACCTGGGCCGGCTCGAGCGGGCGCCGCCCGAGAGTGACGGTCACACCAAGGGTCTGCGTCATGGGGACAGTGTTGCGGATTCCGACCGCTCACAGCGGGGCGGGCGCAGCGTTTGGGCTCTTGGATGGCCGGACGTCGGCAGGCCAGCTCCGACCATCCAAGAGCGTTGAGTTGGGTTTGGTTGCGTTGATGCGGCCACCGACTGGGCCGTCAACGTTGTCGGCTTAGGTCCAGTGCATATCGCGCATGGCTTGCCCACCTCCTCGACAGCATTCATCGACCCCTAGGGCAATTCACGCCAGGGGTCGATCACCGCCCCATCAGCACAAGCCGACCGCAATGTGTGCGATCCCCCATATTCTGACCGGATCCACAGGGACTTGCCCGATGACACGGACGATCCGACCCCGTAATGTTCCGAGGGCAGGACGTCCGATTCTTCGCCTCGTGGGCGTGATGGGCGACCATCTCTGGAGGCTGACCGGCGCAATGACCCGGATCCGGCATTGGGCGGTGTGGGGGTTGCCGCTCGCTGCCCGGATTCTCGTACTTTGCGTCATTACGGGCTATTCGGTCGCGCTCGCCGCAAGCTTGTGGCAGCTGCTGAGCACCTCCGGGCAGGACGCCGGTGCCTACGTCTCGCAAGTAGTCCTGACGTGCGTGTTCGTCGGCGCGGCCGTAGTCAGTGGCGACGTGTCGATGCGGATGGCCTGGCCGCGCACCCGCCAAGACCGAGTATCTCGCGATCTGACGTCGGCGTGGCTGCTCCCGATCGCCCTGCTGCTCCCACCCGCCTACGTCATGATCGCGGTGATCGGTCCGAGCGTGCATCTGTACACCCGGGTGTGGCGCGGCCAGCCGATCAAGCGGGTGTACTCGGCCGCTGTGCTCGGACTCGCCTACGGCGCCGCTTCGCAGGTGCACCGCGAATTGCTTCACGCGGCGGACCAGGCTCGACTGACTCCGGCACAGTTCACCGACAGCGCCCGTGCGGCCACGGCGCTCGCGGTCGGTCTGGCGACGTACTGGGTCATCAACGGTGTCTTGATCAACGCCGTCGTGGTGCTTACTGCGGGCAAAGAGGCGCTGGGCAACTTCTTGAAGGACCGCGAAGGTCTCGTCGTCGATGTCGTCGCAGCATGCGTCGGCACCTTGGCCGCTGTCGTCTGGTCGACCGACCCGTGGTTCGCCGTCTTGTTGGTACCACCGGTCCTGCTGTTGCAACACCAGTTGTTCAGCGGGCTGCGACAAGCGGTGCGCACCGACCTGTTGACCGACGTCGCGAACCCGCAGTACTGGCGTGAGGTCGCGGGCCGCGAAGTCGAACGCGCCGCGTCAAGCGGTGACCACCTGGCGATCCTGATGGTCGACATCGATCACTTCAAGGCCGTGAACGACAAGCATGGCCACCTGGCCGGCGACGAAGTTCTGTCTGCTGTCGCGCGAACGGTCGCTCAAGCATTGCGACCGCGCGACCTCGTGGGTCGACTGGGTGGCGAGGAGTTCGGCGCGGTGCTGAGCGGCTTGAACCTTCTCGACGCCGAAGGTGCCGCCGAGCGCTTACGCAGTCAGGTGCGCGACGTGCGGGTGCGCGCCGACAGCGGCGAGTGGATCGGCGTGACCGTCTCAGTTGGTGTCAGCGAGTTGTCGGTGACCGGCGGCGACCTACGCCAACTTCTCGATGCCGCCGACACCGCGTTGTACGCCGCGAAGGCAGCCGGTCGCGACTGCGTGCGAGCCGCGACGCGGGAACCCGGAACCGTGATCGACCTATCGATCCCCGATCAACGGGCTCCCGCCAGCGAAACGGCCAACTGAAAAAGACCAGCTGAGCTCAAGCGTCGGGCGTCGAACCTGCGACACCTGCATGCGCCGCCGGAATCGTGCCGAGCCGGCCGGCCTGGTAGTCCTCGAACGCCTGCATGACCTCGGCCTTGGTGTTCATCACGAACGGCCCGTACATCGCCACCGGCTCCTGGATCGGCTTGCCACCCAGGATCAGCACATCCATCGTCGGACTGCGCGTCTCCTGCGTCTGATCGGCTGCGATCGTGATGGTGTCGCCGGGGCCGAAGACCGCGAGTTGACCCATCGAGATCGGACGCCGACCAGTGCCGACCGAGCCACGGCCGGCCAACGTGTACACAAGGGCGTTGTACTCGGGGTTCCACGGCAACGTCAGCGACGCACCCGGCGAAAGCGTCGCGTGCACAAGCGCAATCGGAGTGTGCGTGATGCCGGGGCCATCGTGTCCGGCGACCTTTCCGGCAATCACCCGCAGCAACACCCCGCCGTCCGGCGAAGCAAGCAGTGACACCTCACTTGCGCGAATGTCCTGGTAGCGCGGCGCCGCGAACTTCATCGCCTTCGGAAGATTCACCCACAGCTGGAAACCGTGGAAGAGGCCGCCACTCGCCACGAGGTGCTCGGGCGGCGTCTCGATGTGCAAGATGCCCGCGCCTGCGGTCATCCACTGCGTGTCGCCGTTGGTGATGAGGCCACCGCCACCGTTGGAGTCGTGGTGCTCGAACAGGCCGTCGATCATGTACGTGACGGTCTCGAAACCACGATGCGGGTGCCACGGAGTGCCCTTGGGCTCACCGGGCGCGTATTCGACCTCGCCCATCTGGTCCATGTGAATGAACGGGTCGAGGGCGCGCAGGTCGACACCGTGGAACGCGCGGCGGACCGGGAAGCCTTCACCCTCGAGGCCGGACGGCGCAGTGGTGACCGACTCGACCGGACGGTCACGGTCGACGGCCGGATCGGTGAGCGGCACCCGCGGCAGCGTCAGCGGATTTTCAACGGTCACAGCAGGCATCGGATCCTCCTCGATCGGTGGCCCGTCTTGGCCACCTTCATCGTGCCGAACAGCGGTCTTCATTCAGCAAACACTGTTGCACACGCAATCATTCCCGGCACGCCTACAGCCCGAGCAGCGCCGGCAGGTGGCGCGGCGGCGGATTGCCGTGGCCGAGCACGGTGTCGTGAATCCTGCGGTCGGACCACGTCGGCTGTGCGAGTCGCAGCCGCCCCACGACGTCCGCCATCTGCTTGCCGCCGACGAAGTAGGTCGAGAGCTGGGCGCTGGTCAGCAACGCCCGCCGCCACTTGCCCGTGGCCTCGCCCTCTTCTTGATGACCGCGCCCTGTCATGAGCGCCATCGCCTCGGCTTCGGTAAGTCCGTCGCAATGCACGCGGACGTCGAGCACCGCGTTGATCGTGGCGCGCATGCGCATCTTCAGTTGCTGCATCGCGACCGTCGGGCCGCCGTATCCCTGCCGCACCATCTCGGCCTCGGCGTACATCGCCCAGCCCTCGACGAACGGTCCGCTCCAGTAGGTCTGGTGAACCTTCGTCGGTACCGGCCCGCGCCGGCCGTGTGCGAGTTGCACCACGTGGCCCGGCATCGCCTCGTGGATCACCAGGTTGCGCAGCGCATGCACGTTGCATTCGCGGAAGAAGGACGCGACGCGCTCCGCCGGCCAGTCGGCGGGCGTCGGCGAGATCGCGAAGAAGGTCGACGTGCCGGGCGGGTCGAGAGGCCCCGGCGGATCGCAGTAGGCGACCGCCACCCCGCGGTGGATCTCCGGCATCACGATGATCTCGACCGGATCGTCGTACAGGGTGATCAGGTCGTGCTCGCTCACGAAGTCGGTCGTCTCCGTCATCGCGTCTTTTGCAAGACCCACGACCGTGTCGTTCGTCGGCGCGTCGCCTGCGAGCCGATCGAGCACCTCGCGCGGAGTGCCGCCAAGAGTGGCCGCGATCTCGGCGAGCCTGTCTTCGAGCACTGCGAGCTCGTCGACTGCGGCCTGAAGAACCTGCTCGGGTGTCATGTCGACGTCGAGCACGAGACTGAGCTTGCGGGCGAAACGCTCTGGCCCCAGGCGCGGATCGCCGTCGGCACTGGGCAGTTCTGCGTTCAGCCACTCGACGTGCTTCGTGAGCGCCGTGCGCGCAGCAGCCACCGAGGGCTCGACCTCCGCGCGCAGGTCGGGCAGCTCGGCGACGTCGCGGTCGATGTCGTCGAGCAGGCGGAGCGTGCCGCTGAACTGCGACGATCGCGGTCTCGACGTGAACGCGCGGCATGTCGTGCAGCGTGGCCCGCGCCGCGTCAAGCTGCTCGGGGATCTCGCGCAGCCGCGAGCCGGCGCTGCGCAGCCGCTCGGGCAATGGCGCGAAGTCGCGCGCGAGCAGCAGGTACAGCGCGGTGCCGGGGTTCGCGACGAGCGGGTTCCAGGTGTGTTCGCCATCTTCCTCGATGTCGAAAAGCCGGTCGCGCAATCGCACGCTTAGCACCTCGGCATCGACCCGATGACCGACCGGCAAGTCGGCGTCATCCCACTGATGCAGCTCTTCGAGACGCGCGGCCATGACCCGCCGCTCCTCGTCGAGCGCAGCGGGCCGCATGTCGTCGAGCCGACCGTCGAAGCGGTGGTCACCCAACGAGCTGGCGAGCACCGGCTGTCGCACCAGGATGTCTTCGACCGTCGCCGCCGCGAATTCCTCGAAAGCCTGAGTCATGGGCCTCACCCTAACCAGCGAAGATCGTGGACGTCTTGGGTCAGCTGCGGTCTTCGATCTCCCACGCGTGATCGAGCACGTGCCAGGCGATGCGGCGGGCAGCGAACCTGGGCAACCAACCCTTGTCGATCGCAGGCTCGCCGGCACGAGCACCCGAGATTGCCTCGATGATGCCGGCGCGGACCGCCTCGATCCCTTCGCGATCGTGCGGTGCTTTATGCCGGACGCCGAGTTTGCGGGCGTAGGCGGTCTCTGCGCCGATCACGTGGTCGAAGACCCCGTCGCGGTCACGGCCGCCACCACGCGGACCCTTGCGCAACTGCGTCAGGCGCGGCCGCGACGACCTCGTCGAGGTAGGCCCACGCGGCTTCGAGAATGGCCGCGAGCGCTTGGCCTGAGCTGCTGTCAGCGGCTCACTGTCGCGCGCGGCGGCGGTGCCGATCGCACCGAAGTCGACGTGCGAGAACGCCTTACCCCCCTGCTGTTCATGCTCTGCAATGCGCTCGACGACATCGAACGTGGGAGTGCTTTCGGTGCGAACCGCAGCCCGGCCCGCTTTGCAACGGCGGCGTAGCGCGGCGCGTAGTCGGCCAGGACGTCGAGCGCCTCCTCCTCCGTCTTTGCGCGGCGGCACCAGCCGGGCCAGTCGAGCGAACACGCAAAAACCCGCGTCGTGCCAAGCTCGAGGTAGACCGGTTCGCGCGGCATGGATCGAGCCTGCCACCTGGGTCAGACATTCGCGGCCAGGACATTTAACCGGCCGGCACGCTAACCGGCGATGACCCAGGGTAGGAAGGCTGCCGTGACGGAAATAGAGGACGAGCGCCCCGCTGACCGCCACCCGATCGACCCTCGCGAGTTCAGGGATTTGGGGGTGCCGGTCGTCGTGCTCTCCCATCGGGCGCCGGTCGCGTTCTACGAAGAGGGCGGTCAGCGCCTGGCGCGTCGTGGCGCGGGCGGACTCGTGACGGCGCTGGTGGGCCTGGCCGCCCAGCTCAACGACTCGGTGTGGGTATGCGCGGCGAGCACCGACGAAGACATCGCGGTGGCCCGCGAACACAAGGACGCTGCGTTGCACATCGCGATGACGGAGAAACCTTCGATCACCGAGCCGGACGCCGAGGGCAGCCTTGAGATCCGTTTGGTCGAGGTCGATCCCGTTGCCCACGAGGACTTCTACGCCGTGATCTCCAACCCCCTGCTGTGGTTCGTCCAGCACGGGCTGTACGACCTGAGCTACTCGCCGAACATCGGGCAGCTGGAGCGTGACGCGTTCGAGGACGGCTACGTAAGCGTCAACGAAACGTTCGCCGATGCGGTCGTTCACGAAGTCGAGCAGCGCGGCGGTCGTGCGGTTGTGATGCTGCACGACTACCACTTCTACCTGGTGGCCGACCTGGTCAGGCAGCGCTGCCCCGACGTGGTTCTCTCCCACTTCGTGCACATCCCGTGGCCAGGACCCGACGCGTGGCGGGTGTTGCCACCCGACATCCGCGAGCGCTTGTTCTACGGGTTGCTCGGCAACGATGTCGTCGCGTTCCACACCGAACGTTTCGCTCGCAACTTCTTGCTGTGCGCACAGGAGTTGCTAGGGCTGACGATCGATCTCGATCGCATGACGGTCGAGTTCGGTCCGCGCACGGTGACCGCGCGCACCTATCCGATCTCGATCGACGTCGCCGCGCTTGGTCGAGACGGCCGCGAGCAAGGCCGTACGCAACCGGCTCGACGACCTCGAGCAGTGGCTGGTCGCCGACGACGCGAAACTGATCGTGCGCGTCGACCGCACCGACCCTTCGAAGAACATCATCAGGGGCTTCCTCGCGTTCGAGAAGCTGCTCGATGATCATCCGGAGCTCGTCGGCAAGGTCCGGTTCTTGGCATTCCTTCAGCCGAGCCGGCTCGACGTCCCGGAATATGCGCAGTACGTGGCCGACATCGGCTCAGTCGTGGCCCGCGTCAACGCTCGATATACGAGCCGGGGCGAGGCGCCGATCGATCTTCGTCTGCACGAGGACTTCCCCACCGCGGTGGCCGCCTACACGATCTGCGACGTCGTCATGGTCAACTCACTCGCCGACGGCATGAACCTGGTCGCCAAAGAGGCAGTGTCGGTGTCGAGGCGCAACGCCGTGCTCGCGCTCTCGGAGAACACTGGCGCGCACGAGGAGCTCGGCGCGTTCGCGGTGACCCTGTATCCATTCGATATTCAGCAACAAGCAGACGGACTTTACGAGGCCTTGACGATGGCACCGACACGACGACGCGAGTTGCGCGAAGCAGCAGCCGACATCGTGCGCGCGAACGACGTCGGCAAATGGCTCGCGTTTCAGCTCGCCGATCTGTCAGAGATCACCGGGCTGTGGTCGTAGCGTTCAGCGTGTGTGGATTTCGGGCAATCACTGGCCTTCGGGCAACCGGCTGCGACTGCCACGCGTCTATGGCACGTGCCGCGCGTTCGATTTCCCCTTGCCTTGCTTGCTGCGGCCGTTGCCTTGATCACCGGCTGCGCGTCGCAACAATCCTCCAGCTCGGCCCGCGCTGCCGCTTCGAGCCCCGCACCAGCTCCGGCCGGTTACGCCTGCAGCACGGCTCACCTGTTCACCCAGCCCGTCGACTCCACGGTCGACCAGCACGTCACGCTGGGTGACACGACAGCAGATCTTAAGCGGCACCAGCGCGAGCGACGGCGTCGAACCCACCGAGCTTCGCGGGGGCGTGCTCACGATCACCAGATCGGGCCACCCGGCGGTGACACTGCCGATCACCGCGCCCGCCAGCTCGCCGATAGTCGATCTGTTCATCCTCGAGACACAAAGCGAACATGCGAGCCCGGACGACGAAACTGCGGGCTCGCTATGTCTCGTCAGGTTCGGTGACGGCGCGGCGCCGGTCGCGCTGATCGCCTTGACCACTGGTGGCGCGCATTGCTGCATCACCGTGCGTGCCGTGCCGGCTGACGGCGGAGCGGCGCTCGATCGTGACTTCGGCAACTACGGTCCGTGGTTCCGCAACGTGTCGAATGGGCCCACGACCGTGCCTGTGCTCGTGACCGCCGACAACGCCTTCGCCTACCAGTTCACCTCGTTCGCCGGCTCGGGTCCGCCCGTTCAGCTGATCAGCTGGACCGGCACCGCGTTCGCCGATGTCACCCGGCGTCATCTCGACGTGGTGCGCGACGACGCACAGAGCTTTCTGGCGGCATACAACGACCCGACGGAGCCGGAGAAGCTCGGCTTCCTCACCGGGTACCTCGCCGATGAATGCGTTGCCGGCGAGGCGACCAGCGCGTGGGACTTCGTCGACCAGCAGTGGCACCTCGGGCGCGTCAGCGATTTGAGCGACCCGACGGCCACGACCGCCACCGAGGCGGCGGTGCGGCAGTTCGTGGTCGCGCACGGGTACTGCCCAGCGAATCTTGGCGTAACCGCCTCGCGGCCGAGCTCGCCGACGAAGTAGCGTGAGGTCGAGCGGCGCCCCTAGACGACGAGGCTGACCCGCACACCTGAGGGAGATGCATGAGCGGAGCTACGTCCACATCGGTGCCGAGCGAGGCAGCAGCAACCCCAAGTACCGGCGGGTTCACCCACCGGCAAGTCCTGACGATCCTCACCGGCCTGATGCTCGGCATGTTCCTCGCCGCCCTCGACCAGAACATCGTCGCGACCGCGATCCGCACGATCGGCGACGACCTGCACGGCCTCTCGGTGCAAGCGTGGGTGACTACCGCGTATCTGATTACATCAACGGTCTCGACGCCGCTGTACGGCAAGCTGTCTGACCTCTACGGTCGCAAGCCGTTCTTCCTGATCGCGATCACGATCTTCATCACCGGCTCTGCCGCGTGCGCGTTCTCGACGTCGATGTACATGCTGGCCGCCTTCCGCGCCTACCAGGGTCTTGGCGCCGGCGGCCTGTTCTCACTCGCGCTGGCCATCATCGGCGACATCGTCTCGCCGCGTGACCGCGCCAAGTATCAGGGTTACTTCCTCGCCGTCTTCGGTACGGCGAGCGTGTTGGGGCCAGTGCTCGGCGGCTTCTTCGCCGGCTCGAGTTCGATCCTGACGATTACCGGCTGGCGCTGGGTCTTCCTGGTCAACGTGCCGGTCGGCATTGTCGCGCTCTACGTCGTGTGGCGCACGTTGAACCTGCCCAACACCCACCGCCCTGCGCGTATCGACTGGGTCGGCGTCGCGTCGCTGTTCGTGTGCCTGGTGCCGCTGCTGGTCGTTGCCGAGCAGGGTCAGAAGTGGGGCTGGGGGTCAGGGACGTCGCTTGCGTGCTACGCACTCGGCATCGCCGGGTTGGCGTTGTTCATTCTCGCCGAGCACCGGATGGGCGACGACGCGCTGATTCCGCTGCGCTTCTTCCAGAACCGGGTGTTCAGCCTCACCTCGATCGTCGGAGTGCTCGTCGGCATGGGATTGTTCGGCGGCATCTCCGTACTGCCCCTTTACCTGCAGATCGTGCGGGGTGTCTCGCCCACCGAGGCCGGTCTGCTCCTGATCCCGTTGACGGCCGGCCTCATGGTCGGCGCGATCATCTCCGGGCAGATGATCTCGCGCACCGGGCGCTACAAAATCTTCCCCGTCGTCGGCTCGCTGCTCTGCGTCATCGCGCTCGTGCTGATGTCGTTCATCGGCGCCGACACCCCGCTGTGGCAGACGGACCTCTACGGCTTGCTCTTCGGGGTCGGCATCGGCAACATCATGCAGCCGATCACTCTCGCGACCCAAAATGCGATGCCCGCACGCGACATCGGCGTCGCAACATCATCGGCCACGTTCTTCCGTCAGATGGGCGGCACGCTCGGTGTCGCCGTCTTCCTTTCAGTGCTCTTCAGTACGGCCGGCGGGAACATCGCGCACGCCTACAAGAACGCCGCGAAGTCGGCCTCCTTCCAGGCTCTCACCACTGATCCCAACGTCACCGGCGCGGCGGCGAACAAGCCGCTGCTCTCGATCTTGCAGGGCCAGAAACTATCGTCATCGAGCCTGAACGACACCTCGTTCTTGAAGCACGCGAACAAGCACCTCGCGCACCCATTCTTCGTAGGGTTCTCGAACTCGATGGACGTGATCTTCCTGCTCGCCGCGGCAGTGATGCTGATCGGATTCTTGCTGTTGCTCCGCGTCGAGGAGTTGCCGCTGCGCACGATGTCGGGGATCCAGGCCCAGCAGGCCGACGCGAAGGAAGCGCTCGAGCGCACCAATGCCGACGCGCGCGAAGCAGGTCAGGAAGCAGACGCTTCGGGCAATCCAGGAGTCGAACCGTCGCCAGCCTGATCAGGAGCGGCACCCCTCGCCGTCCCTGCTAGTACGTCGTTGCGGATAAGGATGCCGGCGAGTACGCCCCCGAGGGCGCACAGCGTGGCGGCAATCCACGCCGCGTTATGGAAGCCGTTCGACAGCGCGGTCGGTGACTTGTAGGCGGTCGCGGTGATTCCCGCCAGTGACGGCAAGACGGCGACCGCAAAGAGCGCTGCGGTGCGCGCGAGATCGTTGTTCACCGCAGACGCGACGCCGACGTCACCGGGTGGTGCCGCGGCCATGACCGTGGCTGTGAGCGGCGCAACTGTCACCGCCATGCCAAGTCCGAAGACGAGGACGCCGGGCAGAACCGCCGGGAGGTAGCTCACTCCCGGATGAATCCTGGTGAGCAAAGCGACTCCGGTGCCCGCGATGATCGGGCCAACGGCCATCTGCAACCTGGGTCCGCGACGCGACGCAACGCGCCCCATGCGCGCCGAGAGCAGCAACAGCATCGCGGTGACGGGCAGGAGCGATGCGCCCGCCTCGACAGGAGAGAACCCGGCGCCTTGCTGCAGTTCGACGGGCACCAGGAAGAACACGCCACCAAGTGCGCCGTACACGACGATGGTCACCGCATTTGCTGCACTGAACTGATGTGAGCGGAACAGGCGCATCGGCAACATCGGCGTCCGCTCACGCAACTCGACTGCCGCGAAAACGGCGAGAAGCGCAACGCCTAACGCCGTCGCGCCAAGTTGCCGCGCACCCCAGCCGAAGCTCGAACCCTCGGTGAGGCCGTAGATGACTGCCGCCAGCCCGGCGGCGGCAAATGCGGCGCCCAGGAAGTCGATGCGCCCATCGACCGAGTCGTCGCGCGTCTCCGGAATGTGGCGCGCCGCGAACACCACCAGGACCGCGAGCGGAAGGTTGATCAAGAAAACAAGTCGCCATCCCCATGGCGCGACCCCCACGAGGACGCCGCCGACGATGGGGCCGAGAGCCGACGCCACGCCGGTCAGACCCGACCACGCACCCACGGCTGGCGCACGGTCATCCGGTGCGAACACCGCCTGGAGGATCGCGAGTGAGCCGGGCGTGAGCATGGCGCCACCGACGCCCTGCACGGCGCGCATGGCGATGAGGACTCCGGCGGTCGGCGCGAGCGCGCAGCCCAGCGACGCCGCCGTGAACCAGATCACACCGACGACGAAGATCCGCCGGCGTCCGAGCCGGTCGCCGAGCGAGCCGCCGAGAAGCAAGAGGCCCGACAGCGTCAGCGTGTAGGCGTTGACGGTCCACTGAAGGCTGGTCAGGCCGACGTGCAGGTTGTGCCCGATGCGTGGCAACGCCACGTTGACGACGGTCGCGTCGAGCTGGGCGATCCCGCTCGCGAGGATCGTCGCGAGCAGCACCCAGCGGCCCGCACGGGAGCCGTAGGTGACCTGTTTCGCCATAGCGCAAACCCTCTCATCGCCGGCCCGCGAACCGCTTCAGCAGGCTGCTGATCACGGTGTTGATCATGCTGGGGACCGGGGTGTTGATCCGGGTTCGGTTCGCGTCCGGCTCGGCAGGGGTCTAGCGTGAGTGAGACGGGACGGGCGTTGAACGCTCCGTCCGTGTGATCCTCGCCTTCGGCGAGATGAGAGGGACATCGAATGTCTGAGCCGAGCCCTGTTATGCATGTCCAAGAGAACCGCCGGTCAGGACAACGCGGTGACGTCTGGAGCGTGTGGATCGAGGGCGAGAACGACGGCAGTGCCGGCACCGTGGGTTCGTGGAAGCAGGCGCAGGAGCTAGCGGAAAGCAAGCACGCCCACCTCGAGCCGCCGACGCCAGGCTTGCGCCGCGAGATGGTCGAGGCGGGGATCGCCCGCGAAGAGTTCGGCGAGTCGTCGTCGGCCGCGCTGTTCAGCCACCCGCACGGCGTCCCCGACATCTAGGGACCGCCACCCGGCCCGGCCCTTTTGTCGGTTGATCACGTAAGGGGGGTGTCCGGGTCCCTCAAAAGGTGGGCGCACCTATTGAAGTAACGGTTCGCCTAGTGGGACCGCGGCGGGTCCCCGACATCTTAGGGACATAGAAACAGCGGCGGTGCCGGCGTTTCCGCCGAGCACCACCGCTGTCCTGCTAGTCCCTGCTAATCGCTACTACTTCAAGATTAGACTGGGCGGACTTGCTCCGCCTGCGGGCCCTTCGGGCCCTGCGTGACCTCAAACTCAACGCGCTGGTTCTCGTCGAGGCTGCGGTAGCCGTTCGTCTGGATCTGCGAGTGGTGGACGAATACGTCCGCGTCGCCGCCGTCGGGGCTGATGAAACCGAAGCCCTTTTCCGCGTTGAACCACTTCACGGTGCCTTGCGCCATCTGGGGTACTCCTCATTAGGTGTGCTACGAGCCAGCCACATCGGCGGACTCGGGCTGCCACGTCATAGTTGCCGGGAGTTTGAGCGCGCAAACGCTTCGCGATGCACGATCTTGCCCAAACAAAAGACGCCCGCTGCGAGAATCCGCGGGCGTCATGAACGTTCGAGGAGTACTGCAACTGCAACCGCTAGCCACCCTAGCACGCTGCACCTCACGAGCACCCACAGCCCCGGCACCCACGGGCAGCGCTCCCCCGCCGCCAAGACGCCCTCAGACGAGGCGGCTGACCTTGCGGACGAGCTGGCTCGCCTGGTCGAGGCGGTCGGCGACCTGGCTGGGCCCCCGACGCGCGCGCAACTGCTCGGCAGCGACCGACATCAGCTTGCCGGCGACAGGGACGGCGAGCGCGATCACCAGATCGCGCCTCAGGTTGAACAGGCTCCGCAGCTTCACCCGATCCAGTCTACGAGACGCGCCAGAGCAGGTCTGACGGATCTGGACGTGGCCCACCCCCCTCGTGAGACACTTCGGGCAGGCGGAGCAGTGGCTCCCCGAACCCATATCCGCCATCCAGACCCCGTGGCGATACCTCGGCGCGCGCGTGCGCCTGGAACGGAATTGCCTTGACCACTCAGTCTGTCGACGACACTCGTCGCGCGAGCGATTACGCCAAGCTGTCGCGGATCGTCAAGGATGCGGGGCTCCTCGAGCGCCGCAAGCTCTACTACTGGGCCCGCATCGCACTCAACGTCGTCATGGTCGCCTCCGCCGGCTTCGCGCTCTACCTCGCGAACCACACCTGGTGGGTGCTTCTCGTCGCCGTGTATTGGGCGATCGTCTCGACCCAACTCGCGTTCACCGGGCACGAGGCCGGCCATCGGCAGATGTTCCGCACTCGCCAGGCAAACGAGTTGGCCGGCTACCTGCATGGCAACCTGCTGATCGGCATGAGCTACGACTGGTGGGTCGACAAGCACAATCGTCACCACCGCAACCCCAACCAGGCCGAACTCGACCCCGACATCGGCACCGGCGCCTTCGCCTTCAGCCGTGAAGCCGCGGCGACCCGCGGCCGCTTCGGCCGGTTCGCGGCCCGCTGGCAGTCGTACTACTTCTTCCCGTTGCTCACGCTCGAAGCCCTCAACCTGAAGATCGCGAGCGTTCGCGCCGTCGCCACGACGGGTGCACGCAACCGCGGCGTCGAAGCCGTTCTGCTCTTCGTGCATCTCGCCGGGTACATCGCGCTGTTGCTGCTCACGATGTCGCCATTGCAGGCGCTCGCGTTCCTCGGCGTCCATCAAGCTTTGTTTGGTATCTATCTCGGCTGCTCGTTCGCGCCCAATCACAAGGGCATGAAGATGCTGAGCAAGGACGAGGAGATGGACTTCCTGCGCAGGCAGGTCCTGACCTCGCGCAACGTCACGGGTGGCGTTCCGGTCGGCATGCTGCTCGGTGGCCTGAACTGGCAGATCGAGCACCACCTGTTTCCGTCGATGCCACGGCCCGAACCTGCGGCGCGCGGTGCCGATCGTGCGCGAGTTCTGCGAGAGCCACGGACTCCCCTACGCCGAGGCGTCGCTGTACGGCTCGTACCGGCTCGCCATGGGACACCTGCACGACGTAGGCGTCAGAGCCTAAGAACGAGCAAGCGCTGAAGAACGACGATGGCGGACGCCGAGGGGTGGGCCGCAGTCGTAGGCTGGGCGTCATGTGCCGAAGCATCAAGACGCTCCGCCCGCCCTACGTCGACGAGGCGACCTCAGAAGACGTCACGGCCGCAGCACTCCAGTACGTGCGCAAGGTCGCTGGCATGCGCAAGCCGTCGACGGCCAACCAGCAAGCGTTCGACGAAGCAGTCGCCGAGATCGCGGCAGCGACCGAACACCTGCTCGGACATCTGCAACTGCGACCGCCGCCGATCAGGCACCTAGAGCAACCGACGCCCGTCAGCTAGCAGATCGCGCTGATCGCGCTAGAACGCGCGCTATTCGCTGTGGTCGCCGGCACTGCTGGTGTTGCTCGTAGCGGGCGAGCCGTCGCTGATCCAGACGGTCTTGATGTTGCAGAACTCCTTGATGCCGTGGCTCGACAGCTCGCGTCCGTACCCGGAATTGCGCACGCCACCGAACGGTAATTGCGCGAACGACGTCGTCATGCCGTTGACGAACACGGCTCCGGCGTCGAGGCCGGCGATGAAGAATTCCTGTTCGGCCGGATCGTTGGTCCAGGCGTTCGACCCGAGGCCGAACTCGGTGCCGTTGGCGATTTCGAGGGCTTCCTCGCGCGACGAGGCCCGGTAAAGCCCAGCAACAGGACCGAAAACCTCTTCGGCGTACATCGCCATGTCAGGCGTGAGATCGCCGACAACGGTCGGGAGGTACCACCATCCGGGTTGATCGAGGCGGGCGCCTCCGCACAGCACCGAAGCACCCTTGGCCACGGCGTCGCGGACCTGCTCCTCGACGTCCGCCCTGCCCTGCTCTGTTGCTAGAGGCCCGACGTCGATGCCGGGAAGCATCGGATCACCGACGCGCAGCGCCGACATGTGTTCGACGAAGGCCGCAGCGAACGCGTCGTAAATGTCGGTGTGCACGATGAAACGCTTCGCCGCGATGCACGACTGACCGTTGTTCTGGCAGCGGGCCGTGGTGGCGACCGCGGCGGCCTTCGCGATGTCGGCCGACGGCATGACGACGAACGGGTCGCTGCCGCCGAGCTCGAGAACCGACTTCTTCAGCTCGCGTCCAGCGACAGCCGCAACCGCGCGACCGGCGCCCTCGCTGCCGGTCAGCGTGACCGCACGCACCCGATGATCGGCGATGACGCGCTCGACCTCGCGGGAACCGATCAGCAGGGTCTGGAACGAGCCCTCGGGGAATCCGGCGCGGCGGAAGAGGTCTTCGAGGAAGATCGCCGACTGCGGCACGTTGCTCGCGTGCTTGAGCAGCCCGACGTTGCCCGCCATGAGTGCCGGTGCAGCGAACCGAATTGCTTGCCACAAAGGGAAATTCCACGGCATGACCGCGAGCACCGGGCCGATGGGCTCGTACCGCACGTACGCACGCGTTGCTGCGACCTGAGATGGCCTCGACGATTTCGTCGGCGAGGAATTCTTCGGCGTGGTCGGCGTAGTAACGGCACCCGACGGCGCACTTCGCGGCCTCGCCCTTGGCGCTCGCGAGGGTCTTGCCCATCTCCAGCGTCATGATGCGGCCGATCTCGTCGGCCTCGGCGTCGAGGATGTCGGCTGCGGCGCGCATCCAGGTCGCTCGCTGCTCATACGTCGTGCGCCGCAACACCTCGAACCCGCGCTGGGCCTTCTCGAGCAGGACGTCGACCTCGGCGTCGGTCATCGCGTCGAACGCTTTGATGACCTCGCCGGTCGCCGGGTTCGTGGAAGCAATCGCCATGGTGGTCTCCGATCGGCCTACTCGTCCGGGCTGACGCGGTCCGACGCTGGGCGTGGTTTCGTCCGCAAAACTAGAGCTTAGTGAGTCGCGGGTACGGCGCGACCAAGCGCTCCTGGCGGGGACCGAAGTCGACCAGCACCGCGACGTCGGGTTCGACGCCAATGACACATCCGAGCCCGTAGCGGTCGTGGCTGACGCGATCGTTGAGCGCGAACACCTCGACCGGTCGCGCAACCGTCGTCACGTTGAAGGGACTTCCGGGCAGCGGACGCCGGATCACGGCGTGGACCTGTTCATTGCTTCCAGTATCTGTCCTGGACACGCGACTTGTCGCGGGAAGCCCCGAT
>CAWEIG010000001.1:0-11817 GCA_963809135.1 uncultured Actinomycetes bacterium | reverse complement strand
GCGGGAGCGGCCGCGTCGAGACCGAGCACCCGCGGGTTCGACAGCGCGTGCGCACTCAGCGCGCCGATGAGCGTGGCCAGGTTCCAGAAGACGTACACCGACGCACCGGTGGCCCAAAACGCGAGCCGGCCGGAGCGCGTCGTCGTCCGGGCCACCGCCATCGCCGTGCTCTCGTCGATGACGAGCTGCGCGGCGACCGGACGCCGCCAGCCGTGCACATCGAGGAAGCGCGCCATCCGCACGGCGTAGAACGCGTTGCGCACGCCAAGCATGATCGCGGTCGCGGCACCCGTCATCGCGGCGCCGCCGCCGCCGATGACGCCGACCATCGCGAACTGGCTGCCGCCGGTGAACATCACGAGCGAGAGCACGCAGGTCTGCAGCACGCTCAGACCGGCCGCGCTCGAGATGGCACCGAACGACAAACCGTAGGCGCCGGTCGCGAGCCCGACGCCGGCCGCGTCGCGAAGGATGCCGGTCCGGGTCGCCGGCCAGCTCGATACGGCGTCGGCATCGGCGTCGGACATGCGGTCACCATATGGTGAGCCCCGTTACCGACGCAGCGCAGCTGCGTCACCATATGCGGTCTCACCGCACAGCGGTTCACGCCGTGAAGGCAGTCACGTCGCCCTTCTCGGCGAGTAATCGCTCGAACGTGGCGTACGAGAACCAGAACGTGCCGTTGCCGAGTCCGCCCCAGGTCGGACCCCACGACTGGTAGGCCCAGATCTGCTGATTCTCGACGTCGAGCCCGAACAGTTCGACCTCGTGGCCGCCGCGCACGGTCGCGTCGAGCCGTCAGCGGGCACTCGCCGGTCGGCAGCGGAGTGTCGAAGCTGGTGTACCAGTGGATGCCCGTGATCGCCGGCGCGAGCGTGAGCGCGCCGAGCGCATGCTGCAGCCCGAACGCGTGGCTGTACGCAGAGATGTAGCCGTCGCGCTTGGCCGCCTTCGCCACCGCGAGACCGGTCGATCCGGTGTCGTCGGGTGGGTAGCTGCCCGTCACGCGGTCGAGGTGAGTGGCCTGCTCGTACAGCGACACCGCGTTTGGTTCGGTCAGCACGCGGCTCGCCGTGTAGTACGGCGCGGTCATCAACGCGCCGGCCATGGCGTTGCCGGTGCACGACCCGAGGTCGCCCTGGTCAAACGGCTTCCCGTGCCGGACGTGCTTCACGTCCGCGATCGGCGCTACCGCCGCAGGGTAGTTGCGACTGCGCGCATCGTGCTCGACGTGGCGACCCAATCGGCGTCCTGCTACTGCTGTTTCTGCCAGATCGATGACATCGCCGTCAGCCATGGTGACCTCCTGTCTGCTTTGGGCTCGGATCGTTCACCGGACAGGATGCAGCAACGGCCAGCCGTGATACAGACTGTGCCCGTGGAATCCCCGCGACTTTTGGCGTGCCGTCGCGATGCTGCGCCTCGAGCGGCCGGCGGGTCTCGCCGCGCTCGAGTCGGTCTTCGCCGCGGCGGCGTGCCGCACGCGGGTTGCGCGGCCCGATGCGCGGCCGCTTCCTGGCCAGCACCATGGGCCACCACCTCGATCCGGCGTTCGAGGCGCTCACCGCGGTGTGGTTGCCCTGGAAGGGCAAGACCTTCGACGCGGACGCCGCGGAGGGCCGCAACCTGTTCACCTCGGGCGCTCGCCGGTTAATGCGCGTGACGTTGCCGACCTACCAGACGATCGACGAGCCCGGCGGTGATGCAGTGCGTTCCGGTTCATCACCTCGATCGGGCCCGAGTGCGTTCACGCCCGGTGTCGAAGTGCTGCGGATCGACTACCGCGACGTCCCCGAGAACCCGTCGTGGCCGGTGCGCAAGATCCTCGACGAACTGGTGATGATCGAGGACGGTCGCTACCTCGGCCAGGCATTGATCGAGTTCCGCGGCTCACTGCGCCGAGCGGCGTGGTTCTGCCTCGAGCGAATCTGACCCTGCTACCAGGACGATCCGGGGTGCAGTCGGTGCAGGTATTGCATCTCCGCCAGGAGATAACCGAAGCACTCCGTGTGGACGCCGCGACGGCCACCATGCGACGTCCACATTGTTGATGGAACCGTCAACGTCGCTGTAGCGAATGTGTCTTTGATCGCGAGATCCCACCGTGGGCGCAGCGTTGATGGATCGATCGCCACGCCACGCGCAGCGAGGCCGCGCTCGACCTCGTCGGCATCGAACAACTCGGCGGTGAAAGGCCAGAGGCGGTCGACCGCAGCCTGCATGCGGCGGCGGCTGTCGTGCGTTCCGTCGCCGAGGCGCACGATCCACTGAAGCGCGTGATCGTGGTGGTACGCAGCTTCTTTGACACCCTTCGCGGCAACACTGGCGAGCAGGTCGTCGGACGAGTTGATGAGCTCTTCGTAGAGGAATAGTTGATAGGTCGAGAAGAACACTTGGCGTGCAATGGTGTGCGCGAAGTCGCCGTTCTCCTGCTCGACGAGGTGCACATTGCAGAACTCGCGTTCGGTGCGCACGTACGCGAGATCGTCCTCGTCGCGCGTGCCGCCCTCGACAACCGCGGCGTAGTCGAGCAACGCGCGAGCCTGCCCGAGCAGGTCGAGGGCGATATTCGTCAGCGCGATGTCTTCTTCGATCTCAGGAGCTCGCGATGCCCACTCCGAAAGCCGCTGCGACAAGATCAGCGCGTCATCGCCGAGTCGCAGCGCGTAGGTGAACAGAGCAGCTGCCATGGGATCGACCGTACCCTTGCTCACCGGCGTCCCACCTCCGAAGGCCGCGTCGCAAATGCGAGTTTCCCCAAACCATATCCACGGATGGCATAGCGAATGCGTCCATTTCGCCGCGTCGCGATGAACGAATCAGTGCGAATCAGCGTGCACCCACCCTTGATCTTGGAACCGCCCGGCGCCGTGTCGGCGCGACGGTCGAAGATGAGGCTGTGAAGCAAGCAGGCCGGACGCCGCGGTGAGCCACCTTCCGCTGCCCCAGGCTCGCTCACGCGCCACGATCATGCACGCCGATCTCGACGCGTTCTATGCATCCGTCGAGCAGATCGACAAGCCGTCGCTGCGCGGAAAGCCGGTCGTCGTCAGCGGCTTGGGCCTGCGTGGCGTCGTCGCCACCGCGAGCTACGAGGCTCGCGTTCACGGCGTCCGATCAGCGATGTCGACGATGGAAGCCCGCGGCCGCTGCCCGAAAGCAGCGTTCCTCGCGCCGCGGTTCGAGGCCTACCGCGCGGCGAGCGTGATCGTCATGGGCCTCTTGCACGAGCTGTCGCCGTTGATCGAGCCGCTGTCTCTCGACGAGGCGTACGTCGATCTCGAAGCCGGCACCGGCGACGTGGCCGATGACTTGTCAGCACCTGGTGTGCGTCGGGTCGCCGAGAGTCTCAAGGCGTCGGTGTTTGCTACGACCGGCCTCACGTTGTCGGTCGGCATCGGCAGTTCGAAGCTGGTCGCCAAGATCGCGTCCGACCTGGAGAAGCCCGACGGGTTGATGGTGGTCGAGCCGGGCGCCGAGGCCGAGGTGCTGCGGCCGCTGCCGGTGGGCCGGCTGCCCGGGGTGGGGCCGGCGACAGCCGCGAAGCTCCGGGCTATCGGCGTGAGCTCGATCGCCGACCTCGCCGACCTGCCCGAAGCCGAGCTCGTCCGGGCACTGGGCAACAGCCAGGGTCGCGGGTTGTGGCTGCTCGCGCACGGCCTCGACGACCGCGAGGTCACCCCCGAACGCGAATCGAAGTCGGTCAGCGTCGAGGACACCTTCGAGCACGACATCGCCGACGTCGCGCGCTTGATCGCGGTCGTCGACGACATGGCGCGCCGGGTCGTCGAGCGGCTGCGCGGCGCGCGGCTTTCCGGCCGCACGATTTCGGTCAAGGTCCGACTGCACGACTTCACGACCTTGACCCGCTCAGCGACCCTGCCGGCTCCGACCGACGACGTCGCGGGTCGTCGTGCGCATCGCCCGCCAGTTACTGAGCGAGGTCGACGTGAGCGGCGGCTTACGGCTCGCTCGGCGTCGGTGTCAGCGGGCTCGCCGACTGGACCCAAGACGACCTGTTCGGCGAACTGATCGCGGCCGATCCACACGACGACCCCGACCCAGCGGCGGCGAGCCGCTCGAGCGCGCGCCGCCGGCTCGCCCCGATCGGTCGTGGGTCGCGGGTCGCGACGTGAGCCACCCGACATGGGGTCATGGGTGGGTGCAAGGGTCCGGCGCAGGCTGGGTCACCGTGCGATTCGAGACCCGCCACACCCCACCCGGTCGAGTGCGGTCGTTTCGCATAGCCGATCCTGACCTTCGGCCCGCAGCACCGCTGCCCTGGTAGCTTCCCCCGACCCTGACCAGCCTGCACCAGCCCTTCAGATTCAGGAGGACCCGGATGTCGTTCGCGACGCCGACCTTCCTGTGGTTCTTCATGCCCCTGACGCTCGCCGTCTACTGGGTGCTTCCTCGCGGCGCGCGCAACGGCGTTCTCGCAGTAGCCAGCCTGGTGTTCTACACCTGGGGCGGGCACGCATTCGTCTTCTTGCTGCTCGGCTGCGTCGCCGTCAACTTCGCCACCGGGATCGCGCTCGATTCATCGACACCGTTCCTGCAAAGACATCGGCGGACGGCGCTGGTGATCGCCATCGTCGTCGACGTCGGCGCACTCGCGGTGTGGAAGTACGCCGACTTCGCTTCGCGCCAGGTGAACGCGCTGGTGCACGACTTCGGCGGCCACGGCAGTCACGTGCTGCACTTCGTGTTGCCGATCGGCATTTCCTTCTTCACGTTCCACCACCTGAGCTACGTCGTCGACGTCTACCGCGGCACCCGCAAGCCGTTGCGGAATCCGCTGACGTTCATGACCTACATCTTGATGTTCCCGCAACTCATCGCCGGGCCGATCGTTCGGTTCCACGAGATTGCCGACCAGCTCGACAAGCCATCGCAGGATCGCGTCGGTGACTTCGCTGCGGGCTTTCCGAGATTCGCACTCGGACTGTCGAAGAAGGTCCTCGTCGCCGACAGCGTCGCGCCGGTCGTCAACAGCGTCTTCGCGCTGCACACGAGCCAACTGACGACAGAGAACGCGTGGCTCGGCGCGCTCGCCTACACCGTGCAGCTCTACTTCGACTTCTCCGGTTACTCCGACATGGCCATCGGGCTCGGCCGGATGTTCGGGTTCCAGCTTCCCGAGAACTTCAACCGGCCGTACTCCGCGTCGTCGATCACAGATTTCTGGCGACGCTGGCACATGTCGCTCTCGCGCTGGTTTCGCGACTATCTCTACATCCCGCTCGGTGGCAACAGAGGCGGGAAGTGGAAGACCTACCGCAACCTCTACATCGTCTTCGCGCTCACCGGGTTCTGGCACGGCGCGAACTGGACGTTCCTGGTGTGGGGGCTCTACCACGGCACGCTGCTCGTGATCGAACGCGTCACGGGGTGGGGCGCCGACGAGACCCGCCTGATGCCGCTCAAGCGGGCCGTCACTCAGCTTCTCGTCGTCATCGGCTGGGTGATCTTCCGCTCCGACAGCTTGACGCGCGCGGGCCACATCCTCGGCGCGATGTTCGTTCCGACCGGTCACGGTCTCTCGGCGACCGTGTCGACGGCATTGACCCACCGCACGCTGTTGATATTCGCGGTGGCGCTGCTCGTGTTCTTGATACCGCGCAACTTCGTCATGGGCCGCTTCGTCGAGTTCGGTACCGGCCGGGCGGCGATCGCGACCAAGTTCGCGTACGTCATCGTGTTGGCACCGATCGCCGCCGCGCTCGTCGCAGTCGGCACGTTCAGCCCGTTCCTGTACTACCAGTTCTAGGAGAGGAGTCGACGATGGTAGATCCGCCGGTCGCGCCCGCGTCGACCGATCCCGCGCGCGCGCCGCAACGTCCGGTTCGCCTCGCCATCGCGGGCCTGGCGCTTGCGTTCTTCTTCGGCCCGGCGCTTGCTGCGGCGGCCGGCGTGCGCACTCCCGCGATCGAGAACCACAAGCTCGGTCGACTGCCGAGTGCGAGCGACGGCTGGAAGTCGTTCGGGATCTTCGACACGTGGGCGACCGACCACCTGCCGCTGCGCAACGATGCGATCAAGGCGAACACGACCGTCGAGCGCGACGTGTTCGGTGAGAACCCCGACTACGGTGCGAACGGCACGGCGACCACGACAACGGCGACCGGCGTTGCTGGCATATCGGCGCCACAACCTTCGGCACCACCTGCGAATGCGGTCACCGACTTCCCGACCGTGGTGACCGGCATCGACGGATGGTTGTACTACGGCACCGATTTCCGCGATGCGTGCAACCCGGTGCTGACGGCTCCGGTCATCGCCGCGCAACTCGGACGGCTTTCGCAGATCATCCAGCGCGCAGGCAAGAAGTTCGTCATGGTGATCGCCCCTGACAAGAGCGACATCTATCCCGAATACCTGCCGGTCGCCGATCAAGGGGTGACCTGCACGTCGAAAGCGCAGGCGGCCCTGTGGGCAGCTCTCGCGGCGCACCCGCCGGCCGGTTACCTCGACCTGCACGGGGCGATCCTGGCAGCGAAGGCGCAGGCGCCGGGCACCTTGCTCTACCGCAAGCTCGACACGCACTGGAACGGCAGAGGTGCACTGATCTACGGACACGTGCTTGCCGACGGCCTCGATCCGACGCTGTGGCAGACCACAACCGTGACTCCGGCCGGCGAGAGCAATGCCAACACCGACCTTGAGGCGCTGCTTGGTCTGCGAACCCCTGAGCAGGCCCCGCTGTTCAAGGTCACCCGGCCCGGCGTCGTCCAAACAGTGAACGGCGACTTCCGGATCGCGAACACCACCACCGACGCGCCGCTCGTGACCGATCCCACGCTCTTCATCAGCGACTCGTTCACCGAATCCGCACGGTTCGCGATCAACCCGTTCTTCGAAGCGGCCGGATTCATCAACTCCTCGGCGGCCGGAAGCGCGTTCCCGTCGCTGGTGCAGGCCATCTCAAGCTCGAAGCTCGTGGTGCTCGAGATCGTCGAACGCGATGTCGTCGGCGGTCAGGCTCCGATCCTGCAGACCTCGGTGCTCGACCACCTCGCCGCCAGCCTCGGCGAGCGCTGACTCACGGGTCGCGGCGAACCATCCGCACAGCGCCCGCGATGAGCGTGATCGCGACGTAGCCGGCAAGGACTGCGAGACCCGTCCAGGGCGCGAACGCGTGCGTGTCGTGATGCGCCGACATTGCCTGGACGCCGATTTGCGACGGCAGCCACCTCGATGCCTGCTGCACCATGCTCTCGGGAAGCACCTGCACCAAGATCGGCGCGACCACCAGCAGGAATGCACTCGTCGTGATAGCAGCGGCCGAAGTCCGGACCAATGCGCCGAGGGCGATACCCCACACGCACACGAGCATCAAGTACACGACTCCCCCGCCGAGCGCTGAGGGCAATTGCGGCGCCGACCATCCGGTGGCGAGGCCGCCGGTGCTGAGCAACGTTTGCCCGACAGCGAAGGCAGCGACGCACGCACCTGCGCCCGCGAGCCCAGCAACGCCAGCATGCGTGAGGAGTTTTGCGGCGAGCACCCGCAGCCGCGCAGGCTGCGCGAGAAACGTCACCACCATCATGCCGGTGGCGTACTCGCGAGTGATCGACAAGATGCCGAACGCGGCCACCGCAAGCACTGCCGCATTCACGCCCTCGAGCGAAATGCCGACGGAGTCGAACGTGTGCCGGTCTTGCACCGACATCGTCGACGCCGACGAGGCGACCGCCAGCGCGACGAGTGCGCTGACGGTGACGGCGAGACCGATCGCCAGCGCGATCGTGCGCGAGGTCTTGTGTACCGGTCGGAGCTTCTCCCACTCCATGGCCAGCGCGGCCCGCACGTCAGGCTCAGCTCGCGCGCAGGCGCGTGGCGAACTCGGCCGCGTCGCACGTCAGTTGCATGAAGGCGTCTTCCAACGACGCGCGTTGTGGTGAGAGCTCGAAGAGCGTCGCACCGATGCTGGCAGCGGTGGCGCCGACATGTTCGATGTCGACGCCAACGATCTCCAGGACGTCCTCGTGGCGCCACGACGTCACGCCGTCGATCGACAGCGCGAGGGCGATCTCGTCGAGTTGCGGGCTTCGCACCCGCACCGAACTCACCGCACGCTCGGTGAAGTCGATCACGCTCTCGGCGGCGATCAACCGGCCGGCGCCGATCACCACGAGCGCACTCGCGGTCAACGCCATCTCGCTCATCAGGTGGCTCGCAACAAAGACCGTGCGGCCATCAGCGGCTAGCTCCTGCATGAATCCGCGGATCCAGCGAATTCCCTCGGGATCGAGACCGTTGATCGGTTCGTCGAGGATCAGCACCGGCGGGTCGCCGATGAGCGCCGCCGCGATCCCGAGCCGCTGCCGCATGCCCAGGGAGAATCCGCCGACCTTGCGATTCGCGACGTCGTCGAGGCCGACGGTCTCGAGCACGTCGTCGGCCCGTGATTCGCGGAATGTCGTTCGCCACCGCGAGCCACCGCAAGTGTTCGACCGCTGTTCGGCTCGGGTTCATCCCGCCCGAGTCGATCAACGCACCGAGCTCGCGGAGTGGCCGCTTCAGGTCGTGGTAAGAACGGCCGTTGATCGTCGCGACGCCCGCGTCGCTCTTGGTCAGGCCGAGAATCATCCGCGCCGTCGTCGTCTTGCCGCTGCCGTTTGGCCCGAGAAAACCGGTGACGACACCTGGCTTGACCTCGAACGATAGATCGTCGACGACCGTGCGGCGCCCGTAGCGCTTGGTGAGACCCCGTACTTCGATCATGAATTGGTCCGTCTCTGCACGTTCTGCCGCACTCCGGGGACGTAGATCAAACGTGCCACAGCATTCTAAATCTGCCCTGAGAGAGCCCTCCCAACCGTGACGTTGTACCCGATGACGACGGTCGCATCGAAGTCGTCCGATGTTGCCACGCGCGCGATGAGCCCGGCGCGGGTGACCATCGCGGCGGTCGCGGTCGCTTGGCGCTCACTCGTCTCGATCAACAACCGGCCACCCAAAGCGAGCCACTGGGGTGCCGCTGCACTGACTCGCCGTTGGATATCGAGCCCATCGACACCACCGTCGAGCGCGATCCGTGCCTCGTACACCCGTGCTTCGGCGGGGAGTAGTTCGATCTCGTCGGTGGGCACGTAGGGAGCGTTTGCTACGAGGACGTCGACGCGTCCGCGCAAGGTGATCGGCAGCGGCTCGAACAAGTCACCTTCGTATACGTGCGCGCCGTCAGCCGTCACGTTGCGGCGCGCACACCGCACCGCAACCGGGTCGACGTCGACGGCATGCAGCTCGGCGCGTTGCAATTGCGCGACGACGGCCACGCCGATCGCGCCGGAGCCACAGCACATGTCGACGACAACCGCACCGGGCCCAACGCCATCAGCGGCCTGAGCAACCAGGAATTCGCTGCGTCGGCGCGGCACGAACACGCCCGGCTCGACCGCGATGCGGATGCCGCAGAACTCGGCAAATCCGAGCACGTACTCGATCGGCTCGCCACTGACTCGCCGCGCCACCATGCGTCGAGCTCGGCGCGCCGCTGCGTGCTGCCGTGATGAGCAACCGCGCTTCGTCCTCGGCGAAAACGCAACCCGCGGCGCGAAGCTTCGACACGACGGCGGATCGCGCCGAATCTGACAGCGAAGGTGACACCCGAGCCTTTCCGATGGGAGACCGCAACGCTACCCGAGCCGATACTGTGCGGCCATGGACCACCACAGCCTGCTGCTGACCGGCCCCGATGGGCCTGTTCCTGCCGACGAAGTGATACCGGACGCCGTGGTGCGCGGCGCGCTGATCGTCGTCCAGGAAGCATTCGGGGTGAACGACCACATCGTCGATGTGTGCCGCCGGTTCGCGGCCGAGGGCTACTGGACGATCGCGCCGCACCTGTTCCATCGCGAGGGCGTCAACGCGATCCCGTACCAGATCGAGCTCGCGCTCCCCCACATGGCGGCGTTGACTGCCGACGGAATCCGCGCCGACCTTGAAGCTTCGCGCGGACACCTTGCGGCACAGGGATTTGCGATGTCGGCGACGGGCATCGTCGGGTTCTGCATGGGAGGTTCGATCGCGCTCATCGCGGCATCGGAGGAGCCGTACGGCGCAGCCGTCACGTTCTACGGCCGCGGCATCGTCGAGGGGCGGTTCGGCTTTCGACCACTCGGCGAACTCGCCCCGAAGCTTCGCTCGCCGTGGCTGGGGTTGTACGGCGACCTCGACCCGAGCATCCCGGTCGGCGAAGTCGAGGCACTGCGGGTTGCCGCAGCGGCGGCGCAGGTTCCGACGACGGTGGTCCGCTACGCCGAAGCGGGTCACGGGTTTCATTGCGACGCGCGCCCTGACGTTTACAACGCAAGGCGCCGCTCAGGACGCCTGGACCAAGACCCTCGACTGGTTCGCCCGCTACCTCGCGTAAGCCGTTAGCTCGGGCGCGCCACTG
The DNA here is from genome assembly GCA_963809135.1 of uncultured Actinomycetes bacterium. GTDB lineage: Bacteria > Actinomycetota > Actinomycetes > Acidothermales > Acidothermaceae > PALSA-607. The sequence goes on along the minus strand of CAWEIG010000001.1, from coordinate 1,415 downwards.
CCGGGGCAGCCGCGGCGTCGGCTGGTCGATTGGACAGCCGGATCGTGTACCCGACGCCGCGGACAGTGTGAATGAGCGGCGGGGCATCGACGTCGACCTTCTTGCGCAAGTAGCTGATGTAGGTCTCGAGCACGCCAGAATCGCCGCCGAAGTCGTAGTCCCACACGTGATCGAGAAGCTGCGCGCGGCTGAGAACCTTGCGTGCGTTCACGAGTAGGTAGTGCAGCAGGCGATATTCGGTAGCGGTGAGTTCGATCAACCGGCCGCCGCGAAAGACCTCGCGGGTGTCGTCGTCCATCTCAAGATCGGCGAACGAGATGCGGGTGCCATGACCGTTGCCGTGGCTGCGACGCAATACGGCATGCACGCGAGCTACCAGCTCCGCGAGCGAGAACGGCTTCGTCACGTAGTCGTCGCCGCCGACGTTCAGCCCAAGCACCTTGTCGTCTGTCGCGTCGCGCGCGGTCAGGAACAGCACAGGCACGCTCTTTCCCTTGGCGGCCAGTCGGCGAGCGACCTCGAAGCCGTCGAAGTCGGGGAGCATCACGTCGAGCACGACCAGGTCGGGCCGCGACGCTTCGACCGCCTCGAGAGCCCCGTTACCGGTGCTGGCGGTGCTGACCTCGAATCCTTCGAACCGCAAAGCGGTGGCGACCAGATCGGAAATGCTCGGCTCGTCATCGACGACCAGCACCCGATGCCGGCCGGGGACCGTGTTCATAGCCACAAGCTCCACCCTTCAGATAGGCCATACTCTGCCGCCGAAGGCTGCACAAAGGCTGGGAGAAACCTGGAGGATTCCTGGGAATTCCCCAAGATCTCCAGCCGAGCCCCATCAGGGCAGCGCGTGTCCGGGTCCCAAGACACATGAGACAGGGCGAAGTCGAGGCGAGCTGCCCGGTCGGCGCAAACGCCCATGCCCCCCAACTCGATCATTTGCCGATTTGCCGATGGATTTGTCGGTAGCCGGTACGTTGCCTAATCCGGTGAACGCGGAGGTGACCTTGGTCAAACTCGACTACTTTCAAGAGTTCGGCGACGGCAGAAAGGCTCCCCTGCGCGAAAGCCGTGGAGTGCTGGGCTAGCAGGATCGCCTGCTGATGGCCAGTTACCTCGATGGCGGCGCAGTCATGTCCGCCGTCCCCGGATATGACGAGGATCTGTTGGACGGCTCGATCCTCGGGTTGACCGGCAGCCACCACACCATGGCACCTATGTGTGGCGCCATCACTTGAAGCACTATGTAGTGAAGTACGGGGCCGCCTTGCGCGAGGACTTCGTGACCATCGTCAGGAACGGTGGCAAGCCGACCTCAGACTTGACCGCCGACGAGATCGGGGCGGCAATAGCCTTCCTTCAGAGCCTCCAACGTCCGGAGTAGATCGTCCGCCTCCGTCGCCGTGGGCGTTCAGCTG